>JBLWTG010000002.1:0-579455 GCA_048270225.1 Pusillimonas sp.
GGCTTGTTGGCCACGTCATACAACTGCGAACCATTCACTGCGTCCATGCTCGTGCTGCTGACATCACCGGCCGCCACATTGGTGATCTTGTTGCCGCCGAAGTTCACATTGGTGTTCGGGTTGACTGTCAGGTTCTTGCCGATGGTCGCGCCGCCTGCCAGGTTGCTGGCGCCAGTCACGCTCATGTCGCCGCCAACAGTTGCATTGCCACCCACAGTGGAGTTACCAGCCACCGTCGAATTGCCGCCAACCGTCAGGTTGTTGGCAACGTTCACATTGTCAGCCAGATTGAATTTCACATCGCCGCCCGTCTGAGCAATCTTGATGTTGCCATCCGTATTGGCCAGATCGACCTTGGCGCCAGGCGCCACGTTGCTGGCAGCGCCGCTATTGGTAGACAGATTCCAGCCCTTCTCGGCCGTATCTTTCACCTGCTTGAGCTGGCTGCCGTTGACCGCATCCGTGCTCGTATCGCTGACGGTACCCGCAGCCACGCTGGTGATCTTCTTGCCACCCATGTCCGCACCCTTGAACTGCGGCGTTTCAGCAAACTGGATCTCGATCTTTCCGCCTTCGTAAACGACATCGCCGTCGCTGTTCGTGCGCTGGGTGCCGCCCGTCACCACTGTCTTCACGTTCTGCGCAGAGGTAGCGCCGGTATTGGCTCCCACGATGGCGACCGTCGAACCCATGGTCTGGTTGGTCTGGCCGCTGTTGCCTGCGTACGTCCAGGGGGTATCGCGCACAGCACGCAGTTGCTTCACGTTCACGGCATCCGTGTCCGCCATACCGCCTGCCAGATTGGTGATGCGGCGCTCGATACTCCCGGCGCGGTCCTGCCCGCCGTGATTACCCACGGACACAACACCCGTATCAGCATCGTCGTGGCCCACCTTGGAATAGCGCGCAATCGTAGAACCATAGGCGGATTCCGTATTCGAATCCGACCCCAGCGCGACCGAGCTCTTGGCCTGCGCATTGGCACGCGTGCCAATGGCGACGGTGTTTGTATTCTTGCTTTCTTCCCCCGGCTTGGGCGAGGCGATACCCGACACTGCGCCCTTGCCCATGGCAATGCCATTGGATGCATAAGCGCGCGAATCCGTACCCGATGCGATGCTGTCCGTCCCGGACGCCTGCGCGCCGGTGCCGCTGGCTGCAGCATTGACGCCGCTGGCCAGGGAGTGAGAGCCCGATGCCTGGGAGTCGACGCCCCGCGCTGCCGCCTGATAACCCTGCGCAATGCCACGCTTGGCGGATGATACCGAATGCTCGCCCATGGCAATGCCGTTGTCCGCCGTCACGTCGGCATCCGTGCCAATCACGATCGCATTATTGACAGTGGCATTGCCTTCCTTGGCATCGGATTCGGCACGCGTACCGATAACGATGGAGTTTTCACCGCGGCTCTGCGCTGCATTGCCAATGGCAACAGTGCTTTCGTGATATGCGATGCTGTCACTTCCAATTGCCGTCGCGTTATCGGCGCCTGCCTTGACGGAATTGCCCACTGCCACAGCGCTATTTCCTACAGACAGCGCCTCATGGCCTGCGGCCAGCCCTGATACGCCAGAGGCTGCAGCGGCAGGCCCAATGGCCATAGCATTTGCACCCGTTGCCCCGCTGTTCTCCCTATTGGCATTCAGGACAGAATTAACGTCGAAATACCGTACCTTTTGTTCATCGACCAGAGATTTGACCTGGCCCAGATTGGTTGCGTCGGTATCATCGCTGCCCGCCTTGACGTTCTTGATGGTCGTGCCGCCCACACCGCCCAGGCTGACGGTCTTCTGGCTGCTGCCGCCGTCGTACAGCACCGCGCCGACGTCATTGATCACGGTACCTGCTCCGCCATTGCCCAGATCGGTCAGGGCGCTGGCGACTGAGCTGTATTTCTTGCCGCCCACTTCAAACTCAGTGACCTGGCCATCGACCAGTGTGCCATTGCCCAGCACGTCCGCCAGATTTTGTTGCGCAGCCGTCAATTGATTGACGTTTACCGCGTCGGTACCTGCCGAGCCATCGGCAACATTGACGATACGCCGCTCACTGCCAGATCGTCCTACGGACACGACGGAAACCGGATTGCCTGCCGCATTCGAACCGGTCAAGAACCCGACGCCGCTGGACGACGCCGCCTGAGAATTCGTCCCCAGTGCGACGCTATCGCCCTGGGTCCTGGTATTGGCACCCAGCGCAACGCCCCAATCATCATTGGCCTGGGCGTCGGAACCCAGCACAGTAGATTGGGCGCCCCGCGCCTGCGCCCGGTCGCCGACGGCAACCGAATTGCTGTCGGCACCGCTCTCCCCGCCGATTGCCACCGCATGTCCAACCGATTTGCCGACCGCACTCTGATTTGCCTGATAGCCAATCGAAACGTTCTGGTTTCCGTTCAGGTGCGTCCCTGCCTCGTTGCCGATGGCCACAGCGTAGTCGCCCGTTACGTCTGAGCCTGCGCCATAGCCGATGGAGGTACTCTGGTTGCCCGAAATCCGCTGCCCGGCCTGTGTGCCGATGGCAATGTGCGAGGTCTTGTCAAACCCAGGATTGATGGGCGTATCAACAGTGCCCTGCCCCGCTCCGGTTCCCAGGGCAATACTGTTCAACGTCGCTGTTTGCGCCCCCTTGCCCATGGCGATGCCATTGCTGGAGCCGGCCGCTGCCTGACTGCCCATCGCAATTGCGTCGCTACCGCCCGCCGAAGCGCCGTTGCCGATGGCGGTGGCGCCGCCCGCTCCCGCAGCCGCCTGATTGCCCAACGCAATCGCACTGCTGCTGTACTGACCGGCCACGGTTGCCTTCGTGCCGATCGCCACTGAGTTCGCCACGAATTCCGACGCAACCTCTGCGCCATCGCCCAACGCAACGCTGCTGGCGCCATTGGCCTGGGCTTCCCGGCCAATGGCTACTGCGGCAATGCCTTTGTCGCCAACTGCTGCAGCCTGCCCAAGCGCCATACCAGCCTCCGCCTGTTGGGCAACGGTCGCGCCAGCGCCGGCAGCCATACTGGCGTCGCCTTGTGCAACTGACTCGGGACCAATGGCAACAGCGTCTTCGCCTGATGCGACCGAATCCGCCTTGTTGGAGTTGGCATGAAAATACTTGATGCCCTTGCCCTCTGCATAGAGACTGTTCTGCAGGGTATAAAGCTGGCCACCCGTCACGGCATCCTTACTGCCCGCCGCAATGGCGCCATCCGCCGTATTGGTGATCTTCTTGCCATTCATGTTCAGGCCGCCATTGAGCTTGGCCTGGCCCGCAACGGTCAACGCCCCGCCCACGGTCGCGCCGGCGGTGGTCGTCACCGTCTTCATACTGATGTCGTCTTTGGTCTTTACCGTAAGCGTACTGCCGCTGCGCGTGACGTCGATGTTCTGGCCGCCCGCAACGGTCATCGTATCGCCCGGCTTGATCGCCTGACCGGCCCCTGCCTCACCGCCCGCCTTGACGTTCCAGCCCTGGTTGACGGTGTTGCTCAGCGTGTTGACGGTGCCCGTCAGTGAGTTCACCGAATTCGTCGCGGCCTGGGCCGTCTGGCTGACCGAATGCAACTGCTTGCCGGTGACCGCATCCATACTGCTCGCATTGACCGCGCCGTCGCTCAGACCGGTAATGGTGCCGCCATTCGAGAACTTAATAGTGCCCGCGCCATTGGAGAAAATAATGCTGCTGCCGTCTGCCTGAACGGGAGAGATCGAATCGCCGATCACGACGTCTGCCCAGGCTGGTACGCCCATTCCCAGCAACCCGGCCATGGCGAGCAATCCTGCGCCCAGAGTCAGGCGGATTCGGCCGACGCCGGACAACGTCTGTACCGTAGTGCCGCCCACCAAGGTACCTGAACGTTTACCGCGGCTCCGTGCATGCTCCGAAACGGCCACATAAGTACCCGTCTGCTCATTCCACACCGTTTTATAGATCCGATTCACAATTTTCCCCGATAATCGATCGTGCTTACGTGCTGGAATGGCCTGTGAAACTGCGAATATGGCCGGGCAGACGTAAGAAGCTATTCACCAATATGTAACTAAAACTCAAAACAGGTGACACTTTGAGGCAGATGGATTTCGGGACTTTTGATTTTTGCGTGAAAACTTTTGATTTCCGCTTAAACGGGAAAATTAAATTGTGAAGAATGAAAAAGAAGGCGTATTAACAACAATTAAATAGTTTAATTTTTGCTACAAAAAATATGGTGGATATCAACATGGCTGATTTGTACGCCGTAAACAAAAAAAACCGCCCATATACGGCGGTTTTTTTATGCGGGATAATACCTAAAACGTAACAAACATCTATCCAAGCTTGAAACACTCGATTGCCGCCATCTGCTCGGCATAAGGCAACTGTCGAAACGACCACGGGCTGATGCCCACATGCTCGCGAAAGGCAAGCACAAAATAAGAAGGATGTCGGTACCCGACCTGTGCTGCGATGGTCGGCAGGCCCAACGAAGTCTGGACCAAGAGGCGCTGGGCCTGTCTGAGTTTCTCCCTGTTGATCCCGGTGCTTATCTGTATGCCGTAGGCGAACGCAAACGCCGACTCCAGGCGGTCTACTTGAACGGAGAGTATGTCGGCAAGATGCTCGGCCGAGGCGAGTCTGGCAACGTGGCGTCCTATCATCGTTTTGGCAAGACGCGCCAGAGATTCATCATTCAGGTGTTCAGGGTCAGCCGCGCCGTACCCAATCAGTTCTCTGGCGGGATGATTGTCCGCACCACGTCCGGCAAAGGGCCAACGGGCATCATCCAGGTATTGCTTGGACATGATGCCACTTACTGTGTTTTATATAGAAAGAATTAAGGAAATACAATCGCATGGATAACGCAGCCATGCGTTTGATTTATCGACAATTTCCTTTGGCAACGCGATTTCTTGCATGCGTTGCTCCGCAGCGTTTCACCGCAAAGGCGAAATGCATCGAGCCTGGCTTGCGCGTGATATATACGGTGTGTGCCCAGCTCTTTGCCGCCGTTCAATGACGAGTGGCGGCAGCGTGGCGACAAGATATTGCATGTAGCAAGGAATGTCCATGCCAACCCTGCAAAGTTGGCAATGCTTGACATTGTGCCGGCTTAAAGTGCTCCGAAGCCTTTGGCCAGAATGATGCCTGCCACGCCGACACACACCAGCGCAAACGCATATTGCAGAGCCCTGGCTGGCAGATAGGGCGAAGCGGCCCGCCCGCCCAGCATGCCCAACAGGGCAAAGGCGACAAACCAGGTGAGATGGGCGGGCCACTGGAGGCCCATGGAGACGGCCTGGCTGACTGTCACAGCGGAAATCAGGGCGATCACCATCAGAGAGGTCGCGACAATACCATGCATCCCGACATTGCTGAACCGCTGCAAGGCTGGGACGATGATAAATCCCCCACCCACCCCCAGCATCCCCGTAAACAGGCCCGATGTTGCGCCGATTGCCGCAAGAGTAAGCGCCGAACGCCGGTTCCAGATGAACCGGCCAGTGCTGGGCGACAGCATGCATGCCTTGACAGGGCTTTCCAGCGTATCGCCCTGCGCTGAACTCACGGCTTTTCGATAACTGCGGGCCGCAACCAGCAGCATGACGCCACCAAAAATAATCATCAGCCAGCCGACGGGAAGCAGCCGGGCAATCGCCGCTCCCAGCGGCGAAACCAAACCGCCGACGACCGACATCAGCATGGCGGCCTTGTAGCGAACCCAGCCACGGCGCAAGCCATCGAGCGCGCCAAGCATGGCGGACAGGCCGACGGCAATCAGGGCGACGGGCGCTGCGGTGACCATGTCCACGCCCAGCGCGACGACCAGAGCAGGCACGGCCAGGATACCGCCACCGGCGCCCGTCAAGCCCATGACCATTCCTATGGTTGCCCCTAAAACGCTTTCCAGAACCACTGCGCTCCCATGCGGCGGCAGGGCCACCCGCTAAAGCGCCCGCCACCCGAGGCGACACGCTTCGTTATATGAATAAAGAATAAGTTAATTGCAATTATTCATAAAGAAAGCCGAAATGGCAAGCCCGTACAACGCCCCCCCCTCTCGTGCGTGCTGGCCATCAGGACAGTCTGACCGCCAGGGCTGCCAGCGTGAGCAGCAGCACTGGCAGCGTCAATACAATCCCCACCCTGAAGTAATAGCCCCAACTGATCCTGAGGCCTTTGCCTTGCAGCACATGCAGCCACAACAGCGTGGCCAGGCTACCAATGGGCGTGATTTTGGGACCCAGGTCGCCGCCGATGATATTGGCGAACGCCATGGCCTCTCTGACGGCGCCGTTCGCATGGCTGGCATCGATGGACAATATGCCAACCAGTACCGCGGGCAGGTTGTTCATGATGGAGGACAGGAAGGCCGACAGCAATCCCATGCCCAGGGTGGCGGTCCACAGTCCCTGATCGGCCAATTGAGCAAGCATTTGCCCCAGGTACTGGACCAGTCCGGCGTTGCGCAGACCGTAGACCACGAGATACATGCCCAGAGAGAAAACCACAATCTGCCAGGGCGCGCTGCGTATCACCCTGCGCGTATCCACGACCGGACCGCGGGCCGCAACGACCAGCAGTAATACTGCGCCGGACATGGCGATGACACTGACGGGCATGCCAAGCGGCTCCAGGCCGAAGAAACCGGCCAACATCAAAACCAGTACGGCCCACCCGGCGCGAAACGTGGCCCGGTCCCGTATTGCGAGCGCCGGCAGCCTGAGCCGTTCCACATGATACCGGCGCGGCACCTGGCGGCGGAAGTACCACAGCAATACCAGCAGCGTGGCCAGGACAGACACGGCGTTTACCGGCATCATGACTGAGGCATAGCGGTTGAATCCAATGCCGAAAAAATCTGCCGACACGATATTGACCAGGTTCGAGATGAGCAAAGGCAGGCTGGCGGTGTCGGCAATAAATCCGGCCGCCATCACAAAGGCCAGCGTTGCGCCGGGGCCGAAACGCAGCGCCGTCAGCATGGCCATGACGATGGGCGTCATGATGAGCGCAGCGCCATCGTTCGCAAAAAAAGCCGACACCAGCGCGCCCAGCAGGATGATCAGGGCAAACAGTCTCCTGCCACGGCCACCGCCCCAACGTCCCACATGCAGAGCGGCCCACTCGAACAGACCTGCCTCATCCAGCAGAATGCTGATGATAATAATGGCGACAAAGGCAATCGTCGCATTCCAGACCAGATGCCAAACCGTCAGGATATCTTCGGGATGAACCACGCCAGAGGCCAGTGCGAGTCCCGCGCCCAGGGTCGCGCTCCAGCCTATACCCAAACCGCGCGGTTGCCAGATGACCAGCGTGAGCGTAAACACAAAAATTGCAAGGGCGATGATCATAGACAGGTGCGAAGTATGAGGGCTGCGCAGCATGTGTTGCGCGCCCCATCATAACCCCGGCTGCACGATTTCTTGTGGCAAACGGGCCGCGCTTCGCCCGCCCCTGCATGCAGACCGTGTCAGCAGCAAAACCGTGGCGCAGTAACGGCAATCTGTAACGCAATCGCATCAAAACCAATACAGAACCATTACAGAACCGGCCCCGGGGAAGTCAATTATTTCAGCGTACTGCAAGCGCGCCGATAAGGCTTGCGGACGCCCGGACACGCGACTACGCTGAGTTCGAGCATGACTTTTCAGGAGCTTGAACATGAAGGCAAGACACAATCTCGCACGACTCATCGTGACCGGTCTGGCCATCGCATCGCTGGCAGGATGCGCGACCTATGACAGGCGCGCCAACAACACACTATTGGGCGCCGGGCTGGGTACCGCAGCAGGCGCTGTTGTCTCTGGAGGAGACCCGGTATACATGCTGGGCGGCGCAGCCGCCGGTGGCCTGCTGGGCAATGTACTCACCGGCAATGATCGAAGCTACCGCGACCGCGGCTGGAGCCGGGGGGACAACTACAGGCACCAGAACAGGCGCGACTACCGCCGCGGCCATGACCGCGATGACCATCACTGGAATCGCCGGCATAACGATGACAATTAAGCAAAATAAACGGGCGGCATGGCCCGCCCGGGCAAGCAGTGACGGCATTGCCGGCCACTGCAAAAAGGCGAGTGCTTAGATCGCCTTTTTGCAGCCCGCCCGGGGCAGCAGGCTATTTGAACAGGTTGTTGAGTTCCTCATCCGAGGGCGCGGCGGGCGCCGCCTTCTGGTCGCTGCCAGGCGCGGGATCCACATCGACATCGTTGTAGTAGCCGTTGTCCGCGTTATACCCGCCCTGCCCGCCATAGGCGCCGTCCACATCGATCGAGATGGTATCAAGATCCACCTTGGTTACCCCCTGCTTATAGTGCGTGACAATGCCCGGCACGAGCAGCACCATGATGACCATGGCCAACTGGATGCAGATGAAAGGAATAGACCCCCAATAGATGTCCCCGGTAGTGACTCTTGCAATCGTCTTGCCGGTGATCTTGTCGCGGTAGTCCTGTTTGGGCGCGACCGATCTCAGATAGAACAAGGCAAACCCGAACGGCGGATGCATGAACGATGTTTGCATATTGACCGCCAGCAAAACCCCGAACCAGATCAGGTCTATGCCCATCTTGTCGGCCACCGGTCCAAGCAGCGGCACGATGATGAAAGCAAGCTCGAAGAAATCAAGAAAAAAGGCCAGCACGAAGGTCATCAGGCTGACCACAATCAAAAATCCCATCTGGCCGCCGGGCAGGCCGATCAGCAGGTGCTCTACCCACAGGTCGCCGCTCACGCCCCGGAACGTCAGGCCGAACACAGTGGAGCCGATGAGGATGAACACCACAAAGCACGACAGCGTGGCCGTGGTGTCCATCGCCTGCCTGAGCAGGCTCAGGCTCAGCCGGCGGCGCAGCAGCGCCATGATGATGGCGCCGACCGCGCCCATGGCGCCGCCTTCCGTGGGCGTCGCCACGCCGATGAAAATCGTGCCGAGCACCAGAAAGATCAGGGCCAACGGTGGAATCATCACAAAAGTGACCCGCTCTGCAATCTGTGACAACAGACCCAGGCGCATGATTTTGTTCGCCATGGCCAGGATGAAGGCCACCAGGCCCCAGATCAGAATCCCCAGGACGATACGCTCATCAACCGGCGCGCCGGCGCGCGCGAACAGCTTCAGATAGGCCAGCGAACACAGCACCGAAAAGCCCATCAGCACCAGCAAGGACGGCATGCCCCGACCGCCATTGGGCTCGACAAAGGTGCGCGCCTCCTCAGGCAGGGCGGGCGCGGCCTTCGGGCGTATCCAGGAAATCAGAACCACATAGCCGATATAGAGGCCGGTCAGAATGAATCCCGGGACAATGGCGCCGCGATACATATCGCCGATGGAGCGACCCAACTGATCGGCCAGGATAATCAGCACTAGCGATGGCGGGATAATCTGCGACAGTGTGCCCGATGCCGCAATCACGCCGGTTGCCAGTCGCCTGTCGTAGCCATAGCGCAGCATGATGGGCAGCGAGATCAGGCCCATGGAAATCACAGAGGCCGAGACCACGCCGGTGGTTGCGGCCAGCATGGCGCCCACAACCACCACGGCAATGGCCAGCCCGCCTCGCAGCGGACCGAACAGCTGTCCTATGGTTTCGAGCAGATCCTCCGCCATGCCGGAGCGCTCCAGTATCAGCCCCATAAAGGTAAAAAAGGGCACCGCCAGCAAAGTGTCGTTGGCCATGATCCCGAAGATGCGCTGCGGCAGCGCCTGAAACAGGGCCGGCGTGAATAGGCCCAGCTCGATGCCGATCAGGCCGTAGAAAATACCATTGGCGGCCAGCGCAAATGCGACCGGAAACCCCAGCAGCAGAAAGACCACCAGCGTCCCGAACATGATCGGAGCCATGTTTGCAATAAAGAAATCCATCATCAATGCCCCGTTGTCGTGCTGTTGGGCCGCGCCGTTTCGTCACGCGCCATTGCTGCTTGCGCAATCTCTTCGGCGAGCTGCTCCTCAGCCGATTTCTCGGACAGCTTTTCCATGGGATCGGGACCATCGCCTGTCAGAAACGCGATGCACTTGATCAGGTGTGAAATGCCGGCGGCGATCAGGAAGAAAAATCCGACCGGAATCAACAGTTTTGCGGGCCAGCGGATCAGGCCGCCCGAGTTCGAAGAATATTCTTGGGTCACCCACGAATCGGCGAACATGAACCAGGACAGGTAGGCAATGAGCACGCAGGCTGGAAGCAGGAAAAACAGAACGCCGAAGATTTCAATCTTGATCTGCGTGCGGCGCGACAGGCGCTGGGCCAGCACGTCCACCCGCACATGTTCGTTCTTGAGCAGGGTGTAGCCAGCGCACAGCAGAAAGATGGCGCCGAACATATACCACTGCAGCTCCAGCCAGGCATTGGAACTGACGTTGAAGACTTTTCGTATGATGGCGTTCGATGCGCTGACGATGACAACGATAAGGATCAGCCAGGTCACCGCGCGCCCGAGACACCGGTTCGCGGCGTCGATCAGTCGCGCCAGGGCGAGTAAAGATTTCATTGATGCACTTCTTGTGTGAAGAAGAAAACCTCAGGAACGGGCATGCCGCCGAAACGGGTAGTGTCGGTCGCATGCCCGCCTGTCAGGGTGCCGGATGCGCACCCATGCTCAGGAATCAGCGGCGCGTGGCGCTGGCCATGAACTGGTCGAAGCTGCCTTCGCCCACGCGGAACCATGGGATTTCATGATCGCGGAACGTCATATAGCTGTCGTACAGTTTCTTGAACGCGGCATCCTTGGCCGACATCTCCGCATAGACCTTGTTGGCCTCGTTATACGAGGCTTCCATGACATCCTTGGGAAAGGCCCGCAGCTTGGCGCCTTCGCTGATCAATCGCTTGAGCGCCTTGGGGTTCTCCGCGTCGTAGGTGGCAATCATCTGATTGGTCGCCATCGCGCTGGCCTGCGCCAGCACAGACTGGTAATGCTTGGGCAGGCTGTTGTACTTGTCCTGGTTCACGTACAGCGAAACCTGCAGCGTGCCTTCCCACCAGCCAGGAAAATAGTAGTACGGCGCCACGCGGTGAAAGCCCAGCTTTTCATCGTCGTAAGGGCCGATCCACTCTGCCGCATCAATCGTGCCTTTTTCCAGAGAGGGATAGATATCCCCACCCGCAATCTGCTGCGGCACAACACCCAGGCGCGACAGAACTTCGCCGGCAAAAGCGCTGCAGCGGAACTTCAGACCCTTCAGGTCTTCCACCGATTTGATTTCCTTGCGGAACCAGCCGCCCATCTGCGTACCGGTATAGCCGCAAGGGAAATTGACGATGTTGTACGCCTTGTACATTTCGCGCAGCAAGTCCATGCCGCCGCCGTGATTCACCCACGCATTCATCTGGCGGGTATTCAGGCCAAACGGCACAGCGCTGTCGAAGCACAATGCGGGATTCTTGCCGAAGTAGTAATAAGACGCCGTATGTCCGCACTCAATGGTGCCGTTCTGTACGCCATCCAGCACTGCCAGCGCCGGAACAATCTCGCCGGCAGGAAAGGCACGGATCGCAAACTTGCCATCAGTGGCTTCGGAAACAAACTTGGTCAGGTTTTCGCCGCCGCTGTAGATCGCGTCAGCGCTGCGGGGAAAACTTGATGCAAGACGCCAGGAAATAGTGGGAGCATTCTGGGCAAATGCGGGTGACGCCAGCGTGGCGCCTCCTGCTGCCGCGCCCATGGCGGCTTTCTTCAGAAACGAGCGTCGTTGCATAGTGGTACTCCTCCTTGTTTTGGGTATCGAAGCCTTACGCGTTGCCGGGGCATCGCTCCGGGTCGGAGCGGCCGGCACACATCGCAGTCCGCGCGCAGGCGTGTCCTGCGGGTGTGCCAAAATATTGCGCAAAACTGACGTGAGACTTACGCGGCACTGTACGTAGCCACAGAACACGGGAAATCCCGGGGAGGCGCCGGGCCCGTTACCGCCGTACGTTCAGAAATTTGTCAGCAACGCTCGTCAGGAATCGTATCCAGCATGGCCTGCCCCAGCACGGTGTGCCCGCGTTGCAGCAGTTCGTAGCCAGCGCCTGCGCGATCACGCGTTTCTTTGTTCTGGCTGAGTTTGCGCTTGCCGATCAGGCGTTCGATCTTGATCTCGATGCCGACAATCAGCGTCAGCAGCATGTCGATGTGTTCGCGCGGCGCGTCGGACAT
This sequence comes from Pusillimonas sp., assembly GCA_048270225.1. Taxonomy (GTDB): domain Bacteria; phylum Pseudomonadota; class Gammaproteobacteria; order Burkholderiales; family Burkholderiaceae_B; genus Allopusillimonas. Next base: position 12,115 of record JBLWTG010000002.1, read on the forward strand.
TTTCCATGGCGCAGCCTCACCGGCCTCGTGCGTGCGCGTCAGGCGCGCCACCAGACCGCGTACAAACCGCTCGTCATCATGAATGACAATTTTCCCATGCGCATGGACTACCTCGTAATTCCAGGTAGGCACCTGTTTATGGAATTCGTGCTTGCTTGGATACCAGGAGGGCGATACGTAAGCATCCGCCCCCCGGAAAATCACCAGGACGTCATCACCGCTGCGCGCATCCTGCCAGACCGTATTGGCGCGGGCGACATGCCCGCGCAGACAGCCCTGCGGGCCGTCGTCCGGATCATACTCAAAAGGCAGATGATTGGCGTCCAGCCCGCTGACCCCGTGGGTGACCAGCGTACCCATGGGATATCGCCCCATGAGTTGCCTAAGCATCCGGGGATCCGGCACTGCGAAATGATCAGGGATATACATGGCTGCTCCATGGCGGGCGGTTTTCCTGTGAAGGCCAAACCATCGTACCGCGAATGAGACAAGCTGACACAACGCACCGCAGCGACAGCGACATCGGTGTCGCGGCATGTTGTTTCGACATGTGTTCGGACTGCACAGTCGGGCATTTCTTGGTACGCTTGCGTCATGACACCCAGTCTGCAAACCCATCAATCCATACATCTGAAGTTGCCTTTTATCTCTACCCACGGGCCAGCGGCCCCCTCCCGCCTCTCATATTCTCTTCGCGTCGCATTCATGGCTGCGCTGCTGGCCCTGTTGGTTGCCTGCGGCACCACCACCCGCCCCGTGGGCGCCGGCCAGTATCGCGTCGCCGCAGGAGACACGCTCACCAAAATCGCCCGCCAGCACGGACAAAGCGTCAGCTCGCTGATGCGCATGAACAACATCAGCAATCCCAACCGCATCAAGGTAGGGCAAGTTCTGCGCGTGCAAGGCGGCAGCGTTGCGTCATCCGGCAGCAGCGCGCCTGCCCCCGCGTCGAGCTATCCCAAGCCGGGCCCAACGCCCGCCAATGCCATTAACCTCATCTGGCCGGCTGACGGCAGCCTGAGCCGCAGCATCAAAGGCCCGAGTCCGCTGGGTATATTCGTCGTCAACAAGTCAGGCACGCCCATCAAGGCAGTCGCCAGCGGCAAGGTGGTCTATGCCGGCAATAACCTGCGCGGCTACGGCAACCTGGTCATCGTGCATCATGCCTCCAACTTTCTGAGCGTCTATGCGCATAACCGCTCGCTGTCCGTCAAGGAAGGCCAGCAGGTCAAACAGGGCCAGCAGGTCGCTGTGATGGGGAACACCGAAAGCAAGCAGGTGGGCTTGTACTTTGAGCTGCGCCACAACGGCAAGCCAGTCAACGCACTGAGCTATCTGCCCAGGCGCTGACCCTGCTGCCTCAGTTTTTCAGCAGCGCTTTCAGACCCTTGATGGTATCGCGCTCCACCTCCACGCTTTTGAGCGCCGACGCTGTATAGGCCTGGTGATCCAGATAGGCCGGCGACACGCCCGCCTGCCGGAGCACCTTCAGAAAGGCGGGATCCTTGAGCGTTTCGCCGATAGCGCCATCCAGGGCGGCGATAACGTCGGCAGGCATATCCTTCGGACCCGCAATGCCGAACGGCGAAGTGTGCACGACGTTGTATCCCTGCTCCATGAGCGTGGGGACATCCGGCAAGGCATCGGAGCGCTTGTCGCCAAGCGCGGCCAGCACGCGGACTTTTCCATCTTCGACATAAGGCAGAATCGTGCTCGCGCCCACCAGCACCTGGATGTGGCCGCCCAGCATGCCCGTCAGCGCATCGGCATCACCTTTGTAAGGGATGTGCGTCCACTGCACCTTGGCGTCCTCGCCCAACTGCACCATGGCAATATGCTGGCTGCTGTATGCACCCGGCGTGCCGTAGGAAATCGAATCGGGTTTGGCTCTTGCGCTTTCCACCAGGTCTTTGGCTGTCTTCCATGGCGCATCGCTCTTGACCGCCATGAAGTAATCATAGCCGGCCACCTGTGAAATATAGGTCAGATCTTTGGCGGGATCATAGTTGGTGCCGGTGATATGCGGCATGCGATAAATGCCGATAGGCACCATCGTAATCGTATAACCATCGGGCTTGGCATGCAGCATCTGGATGGCGCCCATGGTGCCGTTGGCGCCCGTTTTGTTCTCGACCACCACCGACTGACCCAGCCGCTTGCCCATCTGTTCGGCCAGCGCGCGGCCGATCTGGTCAGTAACGCCCCCTGCAGAATACGGCACAATCAACCGCACAGGATGATCGGGAAATACCGCATAGGCCGCAGTGGATACCAGAGCGCATGCTGCAAGCATCGATGTCGCTATGTATTGCTTCATGTTATGTCTTCCTCTTGAAATAAAGGACAGGTCAGCCGTGAGCGCCTGCCGCGCCGGCAGTACGGGCCGGCTCCACAATGGCCCGGCATGCGCCGAATCCGATTGAATTGAAACCCTCGCGCCTGCACCCGGCCTTGAGGGTTACTTCGTCACCATCACACAGAAAGCTGCGTGTTTCACCCGAAGGCAACGCAATGGATTGCTTACCGCCTGCAGTCATTTCGAGCAGGCTGCCATTGCCCGTCTCATCTGGCGTGGAAATCGTGCCCGACCCGAGCAGGTCGCCCGGGCGAAGGTTACAGCCGCCCAGCGTGTGCTGCACAATCATCTGTGCCGGCGTCCAGTAAAGATGGCCTGCATGTGAACGGGATAATCGCAACGCCGGCAAACCTTGCGCGCGCATGGCAGCCGTCGACAGCCAGACCTCAAGATCGATATCCAAGGCCCCGGAGCGCTGATCCTGCTCATCCATGAGATACGCCATGACAAGGGGTGCTTCTGCACCGCGCGGCATCGCCGGCCCGCGAAAGGGCGCCATGGCTTCAGCGGTGACGACCCATGGAGAAACCGTCGAGGCAAAGTTCTTGCCCTGGAAAGGCCCCAGCGGCTGATACTCCCACGCCTGGATATCACGCGCAGACCAGTCATTGAACAAGCCATAGCCCGCGATATGCCCTGAGGCCTGATCGATGGGCACCGCCTCGCCCTGCCCATTGCCCGGCCCGACCCATATGGCCAGCTCCAGCTCGAAATCCATGCGCTCACTCGGCTGCAGACGCGGTCCTGATATCGTGCCGACCTGGCCGATCGGCCTCTGCACCGCTGCTCCGGAGACCCTGATCGACGAACCGCGGCCGTGATAGGCAATCGGCATATGCTTGTAGTTCGGCATCAACGGATTGTCGGGACGAAACAGCTTGCCCACCTTGCTGGCGTGATGGATACCGGCATAGAAATCGCTATAGTCGCCGATGGCTGCCGGCAGCAACATGGTGCATTGCGATGACGGAATCAGAAACCGGGCAGCGTCATCGACAGCCGGGTAGTCTGCGCTCAGCAGGCTGAACAAGGCATGACGCAGCTGTATGCGCGCGCTCTGCGGCAAGGCCATCCAGGCGTTCAAGCTTTGCGCCCGCAGTGCGGCTGTGGCTTCTGCATTCAGAGCGCCAAGACACCCGGCGTCCAGGGCCGCGGCTACGTCCATCACCATGTCGCCGATCGCCACGACAATGCGACCCGCGCCGTCGGCGCCAGACATGACGCCCAGCGGCAGATTCTGGAGAGGAAATTCAGGATGGCCGCAAGCGCTGGCGACCCAGCTCAAAGCCTGCGCATCATGGGTATGATCCAGCATTGTTGCTTCCTTATTGAGCGGTTGTGCCGCCGTCCATCGCCCAGGCCACGCCCCGGACCTCCTCGGCGACCGGCAGGCAAAAGAACAGCGCAAGCTCTGCAATTTGCTCGACCGTCACAAATTTTCCGGATGGCTGGCGCAACCCGATAAGCCGATCTGTGGCCGCCTCGTTGTCCAGCCCTTCCCGCTGCGCGAGGGCGTCAATCTGCTTCTGCACCAGCGGGGTATGCACCCAGCCCGGACATATCGCATTGCAGGTAATCGCAGACTTGGCCGTTTCGATCGCGACGGACTTCGTCAGCCCGATCAGGCCATGCTTGGTCGCGTTATAGCCCACCTTGCCTGCCCTGCCTCTCAGCCCGCTGATGGATGCCATATTCACGATGCGGCCCCAGCGACGTGCGCGCATGGCGGGCAAGGCGGCGCGTATCGTATGAAAACTGGCCGAAAGGTTGATGGCCAGCATGTCATTCCACTTGTCTACGGAAAAGTCCTCAATGGTGCTGACGTGCTGTATGCCTGCGTTGTTCACCAGGATATCCAGCGCGCCATACTCGGCATTCAGGCGCTGGATCATGGCTTGGATCTGCCCCGGCTCGCGCAGATCGCAAGCCGCAAAATCAGCCTTTCTGCCAAAGTCGCGCCCAAAGGACTCGCACAGGGCCAGGGCGCCCGCCTCGTCAATCAAACCATTGAGCACCACATGGGCACCGGCCTGGGCATAGCGGCGCGCAACAGCAAGCCCGATTCCGCTGGTCGATCCCGTAATCAGGGCAACGCGCCCCGCAAGTTCCTGCATCTGCCTTCTCCATCCTTCAAATCATTGGCTCAGGCAGCTTACGCACCCCCTATTATTAAGTCCAATACAGTTTTTGATAGCGATTTATACTTAACGGATATAAATAGAGCACAGGAGACACCACGCATGGAATTGCGTCATTTGCACGGTTTTCTCGCAGTCGCCCAGGAGCAGAGCTTCACCCGGGCCGCCTGGCGGCTGAATATCGCCCAACCGCCCCTGAGCCAGCGCATCCGCGAACTGGAGGAAGAGCTCGGGGTGAAACTGTTCGATCGCAGTACGCGCCGGGTCGCCCTGACCGTGGCGGGCAAAGTGTTTCTCGAACATGTACAGCCGGTTTTGCATCATATCGACAGTGCTGTCGAGGCCTGCAGAAAAGCTGAACGGGGTGAAACCGGCCGCCTGCGCCTGGGTTATACGGGGCGGGCCAGCCAGGAGAAACTGCCCAGTCTGGTCCGGGATTTCCGGCGCTCCTCACCGGACGTGAGCCTTGATATCCAAGGGCCGCTCGCAACCGGCGAATTGCGGCTGCGACTGCTCAATGATGAACTGGACGCCGCCTTGTGCTTTCTTCCCATTGAAGGCCCAGGAATACAAAGTCATGTGTTCATGGAAAGCGCGCTGGCCATCGCCATGAACGAATCCCATCCCCTGGCCGACACCTCCAGTCTGAGCCTGGCCCAGCTGGCCAATGAGGCTTTTGTCGCCTACCCCTCGGGCCAGGGCTTTCATCTGCGCCAGGCTATGGACAGACTATGCCGGGAGGCCGGCTTTGAGCCGCGCGTCGTGCGCGAAACCGCAGCATCCCAGACGCTGCTCTGCCTGGTCGCGGCGGGCACAGGCGTGGGGCTTATCCCCCGCGAGATCGAGAACATGAATATTGACGGCGTCGTTTTCCGCGACCTGCCGCCCCATACCCGACGGTTGAGGCACGGCCTGGCCTGGCGCGTGGACAACGCCAATCCGGCGTTGACCCATCTGCTGGCCTTGATCGGCCCGGCAAACCATCAATAAAACTGAATATCTCAATAAGTATTTATTATTATTTTTATAGAAAAGGCGGTCATAAAATAACTTTTCGCTATATGCGTATACGCAGAAGTGTGATGGTCACACCCCTGCATAGGCCGGTGCCTGCGGGGCAAGCCACCCGCAGCGGACCATAACGAGGAGGAACCATGTCAGAACACAGAAATGAACCACCCGGAAAAGCGCGGACACGCCGCGCCTTCCTGCAGCTGGGCGGTGCCATTGGCGCAGGCGCCATGCTCGGAAGTCTCCCGGGCAGGCTGCTTGCCGCCACAGCCAGCGAGCCCGTGGAGACCGTCAACCTCCCGTTTGCCAACGGCCTGCGCCAGATGGCGAAGTTCCCGCAAAAGCGGCCCCTGATCCTGCTGACCAGCCGTCCGCCCCAACTCGAAACCCCTTTCAAAGTCTTTAACGAAGGCATCTTCACACCCAACGACGCCTTCTTCGTGCGCTACCACTGGAGTGCCATACCGACCAGCATAGATCCGCAGACCTATCGCCTGAACATCAAGGGCAAGGTCGCGACGCCGCTCTCCCTGTCGCTCGACGACATCAAGGCGCTGGGTCCGGTTGAGCTCGCCGCCGCCCACCAGTGCTCGGGCAACAGCCGGGGCTTTCTCGAGCCCCGCGTCAACGGCGGCGAGTTGGCCAACGGCGCCATGGGCAATGCCAAATGGACAGGCGTTCCGCTGAGCAAAGTGCTCGAAAAAGCTGGCCTGCAAAAAGATGCGGTCCAGGTCACCTTCAACGGACTGGATCACCCGCCTGTCGGCGACGGCCCCGATTTCATCAAGGCGCTGGATATCGACCATGCCATGGATGGCGAGGTGATGCTGGCCTGGGCCATGAACGGCGAAGACCTGCCCATGCTCAATGGATACCCGCTGCGTCTGATTGTGCCTGGCTACTACGGCACCTACTGGGTGAAACATCTGTCCGACATTGAAGTCATCGACAATGTACTGGCGAACTTCTGGATGGCCAAGGCCTATCGGGCACCCGACAATGCCTGTGGCTGTGTGGCGCCGGGCGGAAAAATGACCAAGTCCCATCCGATTGGCCGCTTTACGATACGCTCCTTCATCACCAGCGTTGTCAACGGCGACACCATCCCCGCCTCCAAGGCGACCCTGCTGCGCGGCTTCGCCTTCGACGGCGGTTATGGCATTACCGATGTCGATGTCTCGGCCGACGGCGGTCAGAGCTGGCAGCGCGCCAAGCTCGGAGAAGACCACGGAAAGTATTCGTTCCGGGAATGGACGCTGCCCTTTACCCCAGCGAAGGCAGGCGAGCTCACCCTCCAGGTGCGCGCCGTCAACCGGATCGGGCAAAGCCAGCCCACGGATCCGCTCTGGAACCCTTCCGGCTATATGCGCAACGTCGTGGAAACGACCCGCCTCATCGCTGCCTAAGGAGCGCGTCATGCATCAAACATTCAACACGCGTACCCTCGTCCTGGCTGCCATCGCAGGATTCGCCATCACTGCAGCCGCCGCGGCGCAGGCGACGACCATCACGCTGCCGCCTGAAACCGCCACCTTCGAGCAAAGCACCCTGCCGGGCTATCAGAAAGTACTGCAAAACTGTACCGCCTGCCATGCGGCGCAGTATATGCAGACCCAGCCGGCCTCCTCTCTGAAATGGTGGCAAGGCGAGGTCCGCAAGATGAAGGCAACCTATGGCGCCAACATACCGGATGCGGATATGGACGTCATGGCTGACTATCTGTTTTCGGTCTATGGATCCGGACACGGATCCGACAAAGCCAACGCCGTTCAGGCATCTGTCTCGGCTGCCGGCTCAACTGCCGCAGCCGGTGCTGCCGGCGCCTCGGCAAACGCTGCTGCGCCGACTCAGGCATCGTCGTCGGACGCCGCCGCCATAGACGCCGAGGCACTGATCAAGGCCAATAACTGCCTTGCCTGTCACGCCATCGACCATAAAGTGGTGGGGCCGGCCTATCAGGATGTCGCCAAGAAATATGCCGGCAAGGCCGACGCGGTCACCGAGCTGGCTGACCACATCCAGCACGGCGGTTCGGGTCGATGGGGCCCGGTGCCCATGCCCCCGTTTGCCAACCTGAGCGATGCCCAGGCCAAGGCATTGGCCGGCTGGGTCCTGAAAGGCGGCTAAGGTGCGCGCAGGCCTGGTCTTGGCCAGGCCTGACAGTTTTCGGCTTTAGCTTTGCTGCGCAGAAGCCAGTCGTTCGGGCGCGACGGCCTTGCGCGCCTGGGTCGCCATGCGCAGGCGTTTGTAGGCAATCACAGCCAGCATCAGCAATGTCACCGCCATGCATATGGAGCTGATGGGCCGGCTGAAGAAAATCAGCACATCGCCGCGCGACAGCAGCAAGGCGCGCCGGAAATTCTCCTCCACCATCGGCCCCAGCACAAACCCCAGCAACAGCGGTGCAGGCTGGAAACCCAGGTTCGAAGCAAGATAGCCGAATCCGCCTATCGCCAGCACCATGCCAACGTCGAACAGATTATTGTTGGCGCTATACACGCCGATGCTGATCAGAAACAGCACCGTCGGGTAAATCAATCGGTAAGGCACGGAAAGCAGTTTGACCCACATGCCGATCAAGGGAATATTGAGCAGCAACAGCAGCAGATTGCCCAGCCAGAAGCTGACCAGCAGACCCCAGAACAGCGAGGGATGCTCAACCATCAGTTGAGGGCCCGGAGTGATGTTGTGGATCATGAGCGCGCCCAGCATGAGTGCCATGACCGCATCGCCGGGGATGCCCAGTGTCAGCGTGGGAATGAAGGCAGTGATGGCGGCGGAGCTGTTCGCCGATTCCGGACCGGCCACGCCCTCGATGGCGCCGCGGCCAAAGCGCTTGGGCGTTCTGGATAGCTTCTTCTCCATGGCGTAGCTCATGAACGACGCAATCGTGCCGCCCGCGCCAGGCAAAATGCCGAAGAAAGACCCGACTACCGCGCCGCGCCCGATGGCGGGCATGGACTGCTTCACTTCACCCTTGGCAGGACGGATGGAACCGCCCGTCATCCTGGAGTTGGTGATGATAGTCCCCTTGCCCAGACGACCGGCATTGGCCAGCACATCAGCAACGCCAAACAGGCCCATGGCGAGCGCAACCAGCGACAAACCGTCCTGCAGCTCGGGTATACCGAAAGCGAAGCGCGCAACGCCACTGTTGACGTCAGTACCGATGACGCCAAAGATAAGCCCCACCAGCACCGACGCGATGCCCTTGAGCGGCGAGCCGCTGGTCAGCGCCGACGCAGCGAGCAGGCCCATCAACATCAGCGAAAAATACTCGGCCGGCCCGAACAGAAACGCCATGTCGGTCAGCATAGGGCTGAACAGCATCATCAACAGAATACCGACACACACACCCACAAACGAGGCAAACATCGCGATAAAAATCGCCGAGCCGCCACGCCCCTGCTTGGCCATCGGATTGCCATCAACACACACAACCGCATGCGACGCCGTGCCAGGCAGGTTCAGCAGAATGGAGGTGGTCGCGCCGCCAAAACTTGTCCCGTAATACAGACCTGCCAGCATCATCAGCGCACCGGTCGGATCCAGGCCGTAGGTGATGGGCAGCAGCATGGAAATGGCTGCCAGCGCGCCGATGCCCGGCAGCACGCCGATCAGATTGCCGAAGAAAACACCAACCAGCGAATACAGCAGATTGTGCACCGAAAAGGCGGTGGTAAAGCCAAGAATCAGATTATCCAGCATGCCTTAACCCCAGGTGAATAATGGAAACTGCATTTGCATGCCGTAGTGGAAAATGCCGACAGCGCTGGCCGTCACGCCCGCCGCGAGCCACAGGGATGCCTTGAGCGTATTGGCCCGGTCGCCCTGCGCGGAAACAAGAATCAGAAGAAACGTCGCCGGCACCAGACCGCCATACTTGCCCACGGCAATAAAGATCAGCATGCCGGCCACCGTTGCGGCCACTGGCCGGATGTGGCGCATATATGCCTTGCCGGCCGGCGGCGTTGCGGCAACGTCATCTTCCTGCGGCTCATCGCCAACATAGGCGGGTGCGACGAATATCAGCACGCCGATGAACGTGAGCACGATGCCCAGCAGCATGGGAAAGTATCCCGGTCCCATGCGCGCCAGCGTACCCACGTGGTAGTTCTGGCTGCCCCAGGTCGTGCCCACACCAATAAAAATCATCAATAGCGCCGAGTACCACTCGCGCCTGCCTTCCTGTCTCATGTACATCCTCTGCTTATCGTTCTGGCCCGGGCACAAGCGGCCGGGCGGCAGTGCGCACCGCGCCTGCTGGACGAAAGTGTAGGCAAGCACGTTGCCAGACAGGGTGACAATAAACTTACCGTTTGGTCATATATCGCCGGCAGACTGGCCTGGCGCACTGGGCAGACACAGACAGGCCTTGAGTCCGCGCGCCTGAAGTCCAGGGTGAGCGTCAGACAGATCAAGACGCCCCTCGTGCAGGGCCACGATGGCCCGAACGCTAGCCAGACCGAGGCCATGGCCTTCGACCTCGGGATTCAGGCGATAGAAATACTCGCCGATACGTTCGCGCTCATGCTGCGCAAGCCCCGCGCCGTCATCGCGCAGCGTGACGCAAGCCTGACCGCTGGAATGCATCATCACATCCACGTGTACAGCAGTGCACGCATACTTGAGTGCATTGTCCAGCAGGTTCGCGCAAGCACTGGCGAGCAGGTCCGCATCGCCATGTATGCTCACAGGACCACGCTCACGAAACACCAGTGCAACGCCCCGCTCCTCGGCCAGCGCGCTGTACATATCAACCACGTCGGACACGATCACATCCAGCCGGCATGCGCGAAACGCTCTGCGGCGCACTCCGGCTTCGATTTCGGCAATCTGCAGCAGCTTGCCGAACAGTATGTTGAGCCGGTCTATTTCATCAACCGCATAGCGGTTCGCCGCGAGCACCTCTTCGGGCACAGCGCCAGGGCCTTGCGCTGTGCGCAGCCTGCCGACAATTCGCGTAAGCGGCGTACGAAGATTGTGGGCGATCGTATCCGACACATGCCTCACGCCTTTCATCAAGACCTCTATCTGATCCAGCATGGCATTGATGTCGCGACTCAGGTGCGTGAACTCGTCCTCGGCCGGCGGCTGCGGCACGCGCTGCGAAAGCTGCCCGGCACTGATCTTACGGGCCGTGCCGCGTATCATGCTGACCCGATATTCAAGCTCGCGCCGGAAGATATAGGTGCCCAGCACCACCAGCAGCAGCGCCAGTACAATCGCGGTGAGTATGCCCTGAACGATAAGCGCCGACACCCCATCAATCTCGCTGGTATCCTGGCCGACCACCAGCGTAGCGCCATCCGACAGCTGCAGCGCCGTGAAATAAGCCTGCGCGCGCCTTCCCTCCAGCATCACATTGGCCTGAAAAATACCCATGTATGTCGGCGGCGAAAACGAGGCATCCAGATTGCCCGCCAGCTTGGCGCCCGTTTCATCGAGCAGCAGATAGGCTTCGCGGCTCGAATCCACCAGATCGGACAGCGTAAGGTCGATGGCCCCCACCAGCCCCTCCCGGCCATTCTGGTCGAACATGTGCGTCAGCCGCTGTGTCGTGCTGTGGATCAGCTGATACTGCTGTGTGCGCAAAGCCCCCATCATCTGGAAGTAAATGAACAGCAGCAGAATCAGCGTGGTCAGAATGGCCAGCAAACCATAATTGAGCGTCAGCCGGAACGAGACAGAATGCCAGAGGCGCGCGACACTCTGCCTGAACCCGGCGATCATGGACACGACAGCGCCGCGGCGCTGTCGTAGCGGTCCGACAGGATATAGCCTGCACCTCGCACTGTATGGATAAGCGTTTCCGGAAAGTCGCTGTCCACCTTGCGGCGCAGACGGCTGACCTGAACATCGATGATGTTCGATTGCGGGTCAAAACGATAATCCCAGACCTCCTCAAGCAGCATGGTGCGCGTCACAACATTGTGCGCATTCAGCATGAGGTAGGCCAGCAGCCGGAATTCCCGCGGCTGCAGGGCGATCACACGATCGGCCCGTTGCACCCGGCTCGCGCTCAGGTCGACGTTGAGATCGGCCACCTGCAGTATGCGTTGCACGCCGTCTGCACTCGACCTGCGCACCAACGCCTTGAGTCGGGCGTGAAGCTCCGAAAACGCAAATGGCTTGATCAGGTAATCATCGCCCCCCGCCTCCAGGCCGCTTATTCTGTCGTCCAGTGCGGTCAATGCACTGAGCACCAGCACCGGCGTCTTCTTGCCCAGCGAACGCAAGGTGGCAAGAATGGACAGCCCGTCGACACCATGGGGCAGCATGCGGTCCAGGATGATGACATCCCACGAAGACTTGATGGCCCGATCCAGCGCCTCGATCCCCTCATGACACACCGTGGCCACATGACCGAGCTCGCTCAGACCGCTCGCGATATAGCGTGCATTCTCGCGATCGTCTTCGATGATAAGACAGCGCCACATCCCACTCGTTTCCATTCAGCCTTCGGTACCGGAAGCCGCAGATCAGCATCGCGGCAGCAATTGAGCGAGGGACAGCGCCCCCGCACGCGAAGCCACCATATCATCGCCACCAGGGCGGTTCAACATGCTGGGACGTGCAGGTAATGTTTGCCTGACGGATGGCCGTACCGCTTGACGCGGGCCAGATCCGCCACGCGCACCGCAGCGCGGCGGATGTCGGCGCTGGCCGCGCTGCGGTGCACCCAAGCAGGCCAGGCTCAGATTACAAAAGGGTAATACAAAGGTAATGATGCAGCGCCGTCGTACCGCAGCATCAAGGCGCCGCCAGCCAGTGCACGCTGAACATCTGGTCATCGTCCACCCACACTGCCTCGGGCACAAAGCCTGCGCGCTCGGCCAGCCGGTGAAATCCGTCTACCGTGTACTTGTGAGAGTTTTCCGTATGAATGGACTCCCCTTCGTCGAACATATAGCGCGTATCCGCCACGCTCACGCACTGCTTTCTCTTGCTGACCAGATGCATCTCGACACGCTGCTGCGTAGGCTGATACAGCGCATGATGCGCAAACCCGTCCAGATCAAAGTCGGCGCCCAGCTCCCGGTTGGCGCGCCTGAGCAGATTCAGGTTGAAGGCCGAGGTCACACCCTGGGCATCGTTGTAGGCGGCATGCAGCGTGGCGGGATCCTTGACCAGATCCACGCCGATCAGCAGGCCGCCGCCCTTGAGCAGGCCAGCAGCCTGCGTCAGAAAGCCGAGCGCCTCGACAGGACTCATATTGCCTATGGTCGAGCCTGGAAAAAATCCCGCTCGCCGCCGGACCGCCGCGTCCGGACCGGGCAGCGCAGTCAGCGTGGTGTAATCGGCCACCACCGGACATACAGCCAGCGCCGGAAAATCGGAGGACAACTGCTGCGCGGCCGCCTGCAGATGGTCGCCAGAAATATCGATCGGCACATAACGGCGGGGACTGGACGGCTCCGAAAACCCATCCAGCAGCATACGCACCTTGAACAGCGAGCCCGCCCCGAACTCGACAAGATCGATGCCGCTGCCCATCATGCCCGTCATCTCCGCAGCATGCTGCTCAAGAATGGTCATCTCGGTACGCATGGGATAGTACTCAGGCAGCGCGCAGATCTCGTCAAACAGCGCCGAACCCGCCGCATCGTAGAAATATTTGGGTGAAATCCTGCGCGGCCGAACATCGAGCCCCGCCTTGAGATCATGCAGAAAATCATGCGCTGCCGCGCTGAAATCCAATATAGAAGCAGGAGAAGCCATGGCAATATCGCTCAAAGATCGCGCGCAAGACGCAGGCCGGTAAACTGCCAGCGCGCGGCGGGTGGAAAAAAATTGCGGTAGGACTGCCGGCTGTGCGAAGGCGGCGTAGCCAGACTGCTGCCCCTCAGTACCTGCTGACCCACCATGAACTTGCCGTTGTACTCAGCGGCAGGACCCGGCAAGGGACGAAACCCTGGATAAGGCGCATAGGATGACCGCGTCCATTGCCAGACATGACCAAAAGCCTGCGGCAGCGCTGCCGCGCCGCAAGCGGCCTCCCATTCGAACTCTGTCGGCAGCCGCGCCTGCGCCCATTCGGCATAGGCGCAGGCCTCATAAAAACTGAGATTGGAGACCGGCGCGCCAGCGTCCAGGGCCTGCACCCCTTGCAGCCCGAATACCTGCCAGCCTGACCCGGGCGCCTGGTACGCCAGTCGGGGATCATCACTATGCAGCCAGTACAGCGGCGCGTCCCATGCCTGCGACTGCACCGCCGCCCACCCCTCGGACAGCCACAGCTCAGGCCGCGCATAGCCGCCGTCTTCCATGAATGCCAGATACTCGCCGCAGGTCACCAGCCTGTCCGCCATCGCATAGGGCTGCAGCCACACCGGGTGGCGCGGGGTTTCGTTGTCGAAGGCAAACCCCTCACCCTCATGCCCGACGCAGACCTTGCCGCCCTCATGCTCCCGCCAGGCGGGCAACGACAGCGACTCCCCCCCCGGGCCGTCCGCCTGGCCGTCAGCGCAGGACGCCGTGCCAAGGCCCGCAAACGCAAAGGCCTCCCTGACGGAGGCCTTTGCGCGGTATGCCGGCAACAGCGGATTGCAGGACAGAGCATGCAGCATATCGGTAAGCATCAGCTCCTGGTGCTGCTGCTCGTGCTGCAGGCCCAGGACGACTATAGGGCAGACTGTCTGCCATTGCGCTTCGTCCAGCCCGCCCAGCCATGCCAGCATGGCCTGGTCCACATGCTGGCGATAAGCCAGCACCACCTCCAGCGTCGGGCGGCTGAGCATGCCGCGCTGCGGTCTGGGCTGCCGTGGCCCCAGCGCTTCGTAATAGGAATTGAACAGATAATGGAAGGCCGTGTCGAAAACGCGATACTGCGCCGCGTAGGGCCGTAACAACATGGTCTCGAAAAACCAGGTCGTATGCGCCAGATGCCACTTGGTGGGACTGGCATCCGGCATGGACTGGATGCACTGGTCTTCGGCCGTCAGGCCCACCGTCAAGCTCAAGCTGTGCGCTCGGGTCTGCTGGTACTGCAGCCTCAGGCTTTCTATTGAACTGTTCATTTCCCCATTCTATGCAGAAAATCCTGCTACGGGAAAAACTGAGACAAGGTGTTGCAAATGAAAGCTTTACAAGCGGAGAGGCCCCTGCTCGTTACTCAACAGGCTGAGTCGTGGCTATTCCATATAGGTAGATTTCGGCATACTCACGCGCTATTTCACGCGCAGTCTGCTTGCCGCTTGGCCTATACCAGCGAGCCAGCCAATATACAGAGGAAATGATCACTCGAACCACCGCGTTTGGATCGCGGGCTTGAAAATCTCCGCTGGATAGCCCATCGCGCACAATGTTGCGGATGGCGTTTTCGTAATTTACACGCCATTCAATTGCAACATCGCGCATCTCCCTGTCCTGCAGGTTAGCCACCCTAGTAAGCAGTATCTGGAACGGCGCCTGGTGATGCTCAAAGAACTCTGCCTGCGCTTCCATGAAGGCGATAAGGCGCTTCTTGGGATCTGCATATTCGGCAACGGCCTTATCCACATGCTCGCTCAGCTTCTGGACTGTATCTACAACAATGCAGCCCAATATCTCCTCTTTGCGATCAAAATAATGATACAGGGTGGCTTTTGACAAACCGACAGCACGCGCAATATCGATGAGCGATACCGCGTTATAACCTTCCTCGGCGAAGAGGCGCGCAGCAACCTCAAGAATTTCGTCCTTGCGGTTGTTGCGGTAGACCGCCGGCCTGCCACGTTTTTTGCTATGCGAATCGGTCATGCGTATGTAAATAAGTCGTCGTTAAACTCTGAGTGTTTTGGCAATAATAGTACGCTGTATCTGCGAGGTTCCGCCACCGATCGTCGATTGCATCCCCTCACGAAAATAGCGCTCCATATCTGCCTCCGGCAGCATGCCATGCCCGCCATATATCTGCATCCCATTACGGGTGACAGTTTGCAGCGTCTCGGACGCAAACAGCTTGGCCATGCTCACCTCTCTTGTGCAGACCTGCCCCGCGGAGGCGATTTCCGCCGCACGGTATACCAGAAGACGCGCAGCATCGACCTGTGTCTGCATATCCGCCAGCATATGCCTGATGACCTGGAAATCAAAAATCTGCTTTTCGAACTGTATGCGCTCCTGAGCGTACTTCAAGGCATCATCCACCGCCTGCTGCGCATTACCCACGTAACCTGCCGCCACAGCAATGCGCTCAAGCTCAAGATGGTCCGTAATAATAGGCCAACCCTGTCCAGCTTCGCCGAGCATCTGTGTCGCACGCAAACGGACATCATCCACAAAGATTTCAGTCGTTCCCGTGGCGCGGCGCGCCATCGTTGGCAGCCGACGGATATCAAGTCCAGGGGTATCATTAGGCACCAGGAACACAGACAGCCCTTCACGCTTGGACGCACTGGGATCTGTGCGCACAAGCATGGCTATGACCACGTTATTGGCTGCGGCGCCACTACACCACAGCTTTTGGCCGCGCAGCACGTAGTCGTCTTTGTCCCTCACGGCGCGCGTACGAGTGCTGGCAGCATCCGACCCCGCCTGAGGCTCGGAAATTGAAATGGAGAAGCGAATCTCGCCTCGCATAAAGGGCTCGAGATATTTTTCCTTTTGCTCGTCCGTGCCGTATTTGACGATATTCATGGCGGTAAAAGTGGATACCATCAGTGCCGTTGCAAAATCGAAGCCGTATTTCGCGGTGGCCTCGCACATCAGTGCATACTCAAATATGCTCCCACCAAAGCCGCCACTGCTTTCCGGAATCAACAGCCTGAGCCAATCCTGTTTCGCAATGGCAGCATAGCCCTCATAAGGATACTCGCGTTCCATATCGCACTTGCGTATGTATTCGCGTCCGATTTCCTTGTCCATAAGCCTGTCCACCTGCTCTTTCCACAAGGACTGTTCCGGTGTAAGAAAATTCATGTGTTGCTCCCTTTAATATCCAAACCCGACTCACTGATGTCCCGCCACTGGAGACTATTTATTATTGTGGGGTATTCACGCGCCCGCGCCTGTACTGCTCAATCCGCGACCGGACTTCGTCCTGAGCGGTTCGCTACGCACCAAAAGACTGAACTCACAACTGAGCACTATTTCGTCACGCTGGTTTTTGCCATGTAGCAGGATGGTAACTATGCCGTGCTGGCCGCCTTTGCTGCGTAACTTCACGATTTCCGTATGGGCATACAGAGTGTCATTGATGAACGTTGGCTTGATGAAACGAAGCTTGTCCACACCATAAAACGCCTCGATAAGTTCTGGCTCGAAACCCAGAAGCGCATTGACCACCACGAATACCAACCCACCCTGAACCAAGCGTTGCCCGTACAGAGTCTCCTTGGCAAACTCAGTATTGGAGTGCAACTCCAGCCAGTTCCCGGTCAACATGCAAAAGTTGACAACGTCTGTTTCCGTAATAGTACGACCGGGCGACTCGCGCTTCTGTCCGATCTGCAACTCGCCGTACGGCGCATCAACCATTTCCGTTCTCCCTTGATGTTTCGCCCAGCACAGCCTTGGCAGACGGCATATGCTCACGTCGGCGTACCCACATTCTCATCGCAATGACCAATAACGCCAGCAGAACGCAGGCAGTAATGTCAAAAGCAATCATTGGCATAAAGAACAAGGCTGCGATCGCAATAATCGCCAGGCGGGTCCCAGCATTAAGCGGCACGATGAAGTACCCGATGGATGCAATCGCAAAACAGCCCAACGCCGCCAATGTGATGACAACCGCATAAATGATCTGCCATAACGATCCATCCAGGACCAGCGCCGGACGATAGACCATCATGAAAGGCAGGAAATACACGCCTCCTGCGACGATCATTGCGTTCTTCGCGACTTTCCAGAAAGACTCCTGCGCAATGGTCGCGGCAGCATATACGCTTGCACAAACCGGTGGAGTAATGGCCGACAAAATAGCAAAGTAAAAGATAAAAAGATGTGCGGTGAGAGCCGGCAAGCCAAACTTGGCCAGTACTGGCGCAGCCACAGACGCGGTAAGAATGTAGGATGCCGTTGTCGGAACGTCCATTCCCAGCAGTACGCACAGCAACGCAGTCATCAACAGCGCTACCAGCAGACTATCGCCCGCGACGGCAATAAGCTCACCTGATGCCTTCACGCCCAGGCCCGAAGCGCCCAGAATCGACGTCAACATACCGGCGCATGCCAACAGCACGGCAATCATGATCAGACCCTTCCCGCCCGTCACAAGGCCCTGAACGAGCTCGGACAGCAGGCCCGTGCATGCACGCCGAGCCGATTCGCCGCTTCGCCCCGCCATAGCGGGCAGCAGACGAAACAACGCCATCAGCCCCACCAGCATAAGCGTGGCCATGCCGCCCGCATAAGTAGGGGTGTAATTGTTCACCAGCAAGCCGATCAGCAACACAATAGCGCCCGCCAATGGAATGGCCTTGTCCATCTGAATGGGCGGGCGTTCCATCGCCGAGGAGGCAAGGCGGTGTTTGCGTGCGTAGAGATCCACGCCAAAAAATATCAGAGCGAAATACAGCAGAGCGGGCAGCACAGCGGCCTTTGCCACCTCAACATAGGGAATATTGAGTAGCTCGGCCATGAGGAAGGCGCCAGCGCCCATAATGGGAGGCAGAATCTGCCCCCCGGCCGAAGCACTCGCCTCAACGCCCGCAGCAAATGCCTTCGAATACCCCGCGCGCCGCATGGTCGGAATCGTGACTGAACCTACGGCCATCACATTCGCTACGGCAGAGCCAGAAACCGTGCCAAATAGGGCAGACGTAATGACCGTCACCTTGCCAGCGCCGCCCCGACCATTTCCCGCCAGGCGATTGGCGAGTTGGACAAATACCTCGCCCGCCCCAGTAGCCATCAGCAAGGCCCCGAATATGACATAGATCGCTATAACACCGGTTCCTATATCTGCCATGAACCCGAACATTCCGCTGGTAGAGGCATAAAGCATGCTCAACGCTGTTTCCGGCGATACGCGGGGTGGTCTCCACAGACCTGAGAGAAGTTGATGCCCCCAGAGATAATAAAGAAGCGCAAAGCTGGTCAGCACAGGCAAAGCCCAGCCCAGGATGCGCTGAGTGGCCAACAACACCAGAAGAATCGCCACTGCAGCGGTCACCTTATCCACCGCGTCCAGGTCATACATAATGTCCATGAATGACCGACTGTTTACCATCACATGAATGCCGACAAACAAGGAAAGGGCCGCCAGCAACATCAGCGGCATCGCACGCTGCCAACGCCTGTTTTCCTGTCTCTCGGCGAGAGACCAGAATGCGAGAGTCAACGCCCCGCCAACGAACAGTCCGCGTTGTATGAGCGGCGCGAAGGCTCCAGCAAAAGACGTATAGAGATGGAATAGGGAAAACGCAGCAAAACATAACGCGAGCAACGCACTGTGCGCTGCGCGCGGCTCCGCCGCAGGGATTTGGCTATCTGCACTCATCGCCGCACTCATTCAACCGACTTCCAGAAACGCAACGCGCCTGGATGTAACGGAATACCTAGCTTTTCGGCCGCCAACGCCTGCTTCTTGAAGTCGAAGTTTTTCAGGTGAGGCCATGCCTGAATCAGCAGGTCGCGATGCTCATAGATCGATTTGGCAATGGCATAGGCCGTGTCGTCGTCCATCAACGAGGTGCGCGTAGCATAGACAATGAGCACCGAAGGGGCCATAACCGGCGCCACGCCATCCATGACGTTCGATATCTCGGTAAAGCCCACGCCCTTCACCGCGCCAACGACTTTATCCTGCTCCTGCTGACTAAATGGCAGCAAGCGCATGGGCGTAGTCACCATAAGTTCTCGCAGCGTGGCATCAATACCATGGCCTGGGCCATACTTTGAATATCCAACAATTTGCCTGTTCTGTATGGCTTCAGCAGCGTCCTTGACCGTTCCAGGCACCCAGTTTGGAGAGATATCCAAGGCCTTGAATATCTGGCGGGTCAGTTGTTCTGCACCGCTGCCATGTATGCCAGGATTGAAACGCTTGCCTTGCAGCCCGGCTAGATCGCTGATTTTCGAAGCCTGGGTCACAGCGACATTAAGCGCAGAAACGTCGTAAGCATAAAGCGCAACCAGATCGTCTACTTTTTTACCCTTGAATGCGCCCGTCCCGGTGACTGCCTGTATTCCTGCGTCGGTAGCAACCAGCCCAAGGTCGAGCTCGCCGCGAGCCAGTCGACGAATGTTATCCACGCTGGCCCCGGTTTCGACATGCGTGACAGTTGTGCCGGGCATCCCTTGTTCAATGGCTTTTGCCATGGCATTGGAAACGACGAAATGACTGGACGTCATGTTGGTCGAACCCAATGTCAAACTGGTCTTGCCGGCCGCGCCGGCCACAGCGCCATTCACCGCCAATATTGCGCCAAACGTCAGTACCGCCAACTGCCTGAAAAGAATGTTCGAGATCCTCATGGTGCTCCTCCTGATGGATTAACAACGGAACTTCATCTGCCGGAAGCTTAAATACCGACCATTTGGTCGTGTTTATATAATAAACAAAATAAAATTCGAGTCAACATAAATCATAAATTGCCGTATATACCCTTATTCATTGATATTTGTTGATTTTGATTGATTGACATTGCGTCGGCTTCATGAAAGAATAAAAACCAACCACTCAGTCGGTTTAAACAATTTTCTGGCGAATTCATGTCGAAACCATTGTCTGATATACGTGTTCTGGATCTTTCTCGCATCCTTGCCGGTCCCTGGGCAACCCAGAACCTGGCAGATCTTGGCGCGACCGTCATCAAAGTAGAGCAACCCGGCGCAGGCGATGACACCCGCCATATGGGGCCACCCTTCATGCAGCATCAATCCACCGGAGAACGTGGCGACGCCTCATACTTTATGTGCTGCAATCGGGGCAAACAATCAGTCACCATCGACTTCACACAGGCCGATGGGCAAGCGCTGATTCGCTTGCTCGCAACCGAGGCCGACATTCTCGTCGAGAACTACAAAGTCAATGGTTTGCGCAAATATGGGCTTGATTACGAATCGCTTTCCAGCATCAATCCCGATCTGATCTACTGCTCTGTTACTGGCTTTGGTCAGACCGGGCCATACAAAGATCGCGCCGGCTACGATTACCTCATCCAAGCCATGAGCGGGCTTATGAGTGTCACCGGTGAGCGGGACGACCTGCCCGGAGGCGGGCCTCAACGAGTTGGCGTTGCTGTCTCCGATCTGTTCAGCGGCATGTATGCCACAGTAGCGATTCTTTCGGCGCTTCGCAGCCGTGACCAGGGCAAGGGCGGACAGCACATCGATATCAGCCTGCTCGATTGCCAGGTGGGAACGCTAGTCAACCAGGGGCTCAATTACCTCGCAACAGGGCAGTCGCCATCGCGGATGGGCAACGGGCACCCCAATATCGCGCCCTATCAGGTTTATCACGCCAGCAACGGACACCTTATCCTTGCCATCGGCAACGACTCCCAATTCAAGAAATTTTGTCAGGTGACGGGCCAGGCCGACATGGCATCGGATCCACGCTATGTCACCATCCGAGACAGGGTCAACAATCGCAGAAGCCTGAATGACTGGCTGGATAGCGTCATGATTGATCGTACGGTTGAGGATTGGGTCAATCTGCTGGAGGCAGCAGGCGTTCCATGTGGGCCGATCAATTCAATTGGCCAAGTATTTGATGATCCGCATATCCAGGCTCGTGGCATGCGCCTGGAGCTTACACACCCGGATTACGGACAAGTGCCGGGCATTCGCAATCCGATCCGGTTTTCGAAGACACCTATTACGTATCAAAACGCTCCGCCCTCGCTAGGTCAGCATACCGAGTCGGTACTGCGTGATCTAGGGTTCGGCGCTGAAAAGATATCAGAACTACGTGACAGACACGTGATTTGAAACCCTGACACATGACTCCAGATGCGTGCCCCGTGCCTGGCGTTCGGAACCAAGAGGACCGTCATATGAAGTCAACGGAACAATCAGAAAAAAACGGAATACCCGAGGTCTTGGGCATTGGACTGTACTGGAACGATGTCAGCATTGGATTCAGATTTCAGACCTTGGGCCGAACCATCACGGAAACCGATGTTGTCAATTTCGTTGGCGCCACCGGCATGGTAGAGGAAATGTTTACGAACGTAGAGTATGCAGCGAAAGAATCGCTCATGGGTAAACGGCCCGTGCCTGGTTCACTGGTATTTTGCATGGCCGAAGGCCTGCTCATGCAATCAACCATGCAGCGTACCGGCATGGCATTTCTGGAGGCTAACCTGACCATCAAGGCACCAACCAGCGTCGGGGATACCATCCATGTGGAATGCGAAGTCATCGAAGCGCGCGCCACATCTAAGCCCGAGCGAGGCCTGCTGCGCACCAGCAATAAAGTAATCAATCAACGCAATGAAATCGTGGCTGTGTATAACCCATTACGCATGGTAAAAACCCGTCCTTCCTCATGATCGCGAGACCATAACGGCCCGCATCAAATCTACAAAAGGATGGCTCCATTGATGCCGAACTACAACTTTCTGGATTTCCCATGGCAAATAACAGCACAACTGAACGCCCCCAGATCTTCATGGATATCCAGGATGGCATAGCCACCATCACAATCAACCGTCCCGAAAGCAGAAACGCCCTGTCCGTATCTGTATGCAATACATTGCTCGACTATTGGGGCCAGATTGATGCCGATGCTGAAATTCACGTGGTCATCCTTACCTCAACGGATTGCGGAACATTCTGCGCCGGCATGGACCTGAAAGAAGCCGCACATCTGCAGGCCACGCAAGGAACGGACATGCTGCAACACCTGCGCGATCCCTTCCACCAACGCATGCGCACAGTAGAAAAGCCGATTATCGCCGCGATGACCGGCCATTTCACTGCCGGAGGCATGGTGCTCGCCGCCAATAGCGACATACGTATAGGACTGGCCGGAACAAGCGGCGGCATTTCCGAAGCCAAGGTCGGACGCGGCTCTCCCTGGGCCGTCCCCATGCTATGGATGCTGCCTCAACCCTTTTTGCTGGAACTCGCGCTCACCGGCTCCCTGCACCCCATATCCCGGTTCCACGAGTATGGATTCATCAATTACGTAGAGCCGTCGCCACAGGCGGTGCGACAAAGCGCTCTTGACCTTGCCCGCACCATACGAGAAAACGCACCATTGACCGTTTGGGCCGCCAAGAAAAGCATCAACGCAGCCATGGATCTCGGGTGCATGCAGGGGATCGAGCAAGCCAGAAAATATCACGAACGCGTCTACGCCAGCCAGGACGCCATCGAAGGTCCAAAAGCATTCGCGGAAAAACGCAAACCGCACTGGATTGGCGCCTGACAGTTGGGTGCACAACGTTTGGAGAAACATACGGCATGAAACAGAAAATACGCTTAGGCGCAGGCTCCGGTTTCTGGGGCGATGGATTCGATCCAGCCATGGAACTTCTCGAACATGGGGAACTGGACTACATGGGGTTCGACTTTCTGGCTGAACTGACCATGGCGCTATTACAGCGCCAGAAACTGAAGAATCCCCAAGCCGGATATGTACCCGACGCCGTCGAATACATATCCAGAATGCTCTCCCTGGCCAGAACGCGTGAGACTCGTCTCATATCCAATGGCGGCGGCGTAAATCCGCGCGCGGCTGCCAAACGTATTGCGGAACAGGCGGCATTGCAAGGCTTTCAGGGTACCCGCGTGGCACTGGTTGAAGGAGACGACCTGCTCGGCGAGATAGACACCATGCTTGCCGCAGGCGTTTCTTTTGCCAACGCGGAAACCGGAGATACCAACTTCGACGCTATACGCAGCCGTATCGTGGCGGCCAATGCCTATACAGACTCATCGGGTGTGATACAAGGCCTGCAGCAAGGCGCCGACATCGTCATTACTGGCCGCATTTCCGACAACGCCGTCTACGTAGGGCCCATCATGCATGAGTTCGGATGGCAGCACGATCCGGCGCATGCGGACCGGATTGCTGCGGCCATCGTCATGGGCCATGTGGTCGAATGCGCTTCTGCCTGCGCAGGCGGCATGTCATCACGCTTTGCCGACATG
Source organism: Pusillimonas sp. (assembly GCA_048270225.1). GTDB lineage: Bacteria > Pseudomonadota > Gammaproteobacteria > Burkholderiales > Burkholderiaceae_B > Allopusillimonas. The sequence goes on from JBLWTG010000002.1 coordinate 35,650, forward strand.
CCGCACATGGGCCGCCCAGGCTTTCCCTACTTCGACATATCGGCGGACGGATGCGCAGAACTCTCCAAGCTTCCGGGCTCTGGCGGGCGTGTGGATGCATTCACCGTAAAGGAACACCTTGTCTATGAAATACACGATCCACGTCGCTACCTCATGCCTGACGGCATACCAGACTTCACCACTCTCAAGCTCACCGAAACCGGACCTGACCGGGTTCTGATCAGCGGCGCGACAGGGAAGCCGGCACCGGACCAGCTAAAGCTTATCCTTGCGTATTCAGACGGATGGATAGGCGAGAGTCTTGCGCTCTTTCCATGGCCACAAGCCTACCAAAGGGCAGTTAAGGCACGCGAAACCATGCTTGAACGGTTCGAGCGCATGGGTTTGAAATCTTCCCAGATCCAGTTCGACTTCGTCGGATTGAATACCCTGCACGGTCCAGCAGCCCCAATCCCGGACACGGAAGCACTGGACAAGCTGAACGAAGTCGGACTGCGCTGCGCGGTACGAACCGACACTCGAGAAGAGGCTGAAAAGGTTCGACGGGCCGGTAGCCACTTATGGATCATGGGGCCGGGCGGCACTTCGTTCGGTACGCCGATCAAACCCAGGCCAGTTCTTTCTTTATGGCCCACCCTGATTCCCAGGGATTTCGTCAACCAAACCGTAGAAGTCCTGGAGGCCTAATCATGTCCAGAATTCTGGCAGACATCTGCTACATCCGTTCAGGCGACAAAGGAGACATCTGTACGGCCGGGCTCATTGCAAAAACCTCGGAGGATTATCCAGCCCTGCTGCGCAGTGTGACGCCCGAAGCCGTACGCCACCTGTATGGCGCATGGATACAAGGCGAGGTGGAATGCTTCCCCATGGATAACATACAGGCGCTGGTAGTGGTCATGAAAGGCGCTCTGGGTGGCGGAGCCACCCAAACCCTCAGGCTGGACCAGACCGGGAAAGCGCTTGGTCATGCTTTGCTGCGCCTGCCGGTGCGCTAGCCAAGCAGCACAACATAAAGCATGTGCGCACTCCGGACGCTTCCGTTACGCGGCTAGGCGCGCAAGCGTCAACAAAGCGGGCAGGTATTGGGCGGACATAAGCATGCCGTCATTCTGCAGCGCTTTGTCCCTGGACGTCCCCAGCCTTGCGCAAAGGGGCCAGCAATGCCGTCAGACCGTTATGGTCGACTTCATGCATCAATGCCAGCAAGCGGCCTATCTCCCCCTTGGGGAAACCCTCCCGCGCGAACCAGTTCAGATAGTGCCCGGGCAGGTCGGCGATCAGCCGTCCTTTGTACTTGCCAAAGGGCATGCTGCGTGTCACAAGCAGCTCCAGGTCTTGGGGGTTCAAGCGGGTGCTCCGGTTGTGATGGCTAACACGAATGATGGCCGTAGTTGCTTAGTGCTTTCGCAGCACGATGTGGGTTGCGGACTCGGTGGGCACGTGCTCGGTGCAGCGAAACCCTAGACTGGGCAGGTCAAGTCCCGCGAACAACGACTCACCCGACCCGAGCAATACCGGGGAGATTGCCAGATGCATCTCATCGATCAGGCCGGCGCGCAGATACTCGCGAATTGTCGCCACGCCACCCCCTAGCCGCACATCCTTGCCGTTTGCTGCCCGGCGGGCTTGAGTGTAAGCGGACTCAATGCCATCGGTGACAAAATAAAAGGTAGTACCACCTTTCATCTCCAGCGGCGCGCGAGGATAGTGGGTTAACACAAATACAGGGACATGATACGGCGGCTCCTCCCCCCACCAGCCTTTCCATTCGTCATCCAGCCATGGCCCTCGGATTGGACCGAACATGTTCCGGCCCAGGATCCAGGCGCCGACGTTCGCAAAGCCGCGGGCGGCAAAATCTTCGGCTGGGCCGACTACGCCTTTGCTTTCATCGCCCATCATGCGTTGGAAAGTGCGGGTGCCGAAGAACCATTGATGCAGCCCCTGCGAGCGCTCACCCATTGGATTTTCCAGGCTCTGGTTCATGCCCGCGCCAAAACCATCGAGCGATAGCGTAAAGCAACTTACTTTGAGTTCAGACATCACATCTCCTTGCAGTCGCCGTCCTGATTCCTTCTGGCCACAGGTAGACTTCCTGTTGTTTTAGCATGACCTGGTCCACCCAGATGTAACACCGCAAATGTCTTGGCGGGCACCTGAAAATGCGCCAGCGACATCAGCTGCTTGATCACGGTGGCGATCTGTTGATAGTTCCAGCTTATTTCGAAAGCAGTGTCTCGATCAGAGCGTACGTTGCAGTAATCCTCGCTTCATTTGGGTAGTTTCGATTCGCCAGGACAACGATGCCAAGGCTCTCTCCCGGAAGGACTGCAACATAGCCACCAAAGCCATTTGTTGATCCTGTCTTGTTAAGGATGACGTCTTTTTGCGGCGCAAGCGCCGGATTGATTCTGACGACCTTTTGCGGACTCAGGATGAAGTCATAGCTATTCGCTGACTTCATCGTTTCAAGATCTGCGGGCCATGGGTACTGTTCCCAGATCATGTCTTGCGTGAATTTGGCGGTTCTGAACTGGCCTTCCTGCGTGCGGCGCACAGCCGCTTCGAGTTGCGGAGATACTTGCCTGAATCCGAGCTCCACATCAAGAAGCTGTAGCATGTCTCTGGCGGTCGACTTGATTCCGTAGGCCTCAGCATCAAGCACGCCGGGCGTTACACGGATAGGTTTGTCGGTTTTTCGGTCGTATCCGAAGGCATACTTGCCCATCTCTTTTTCGGGAACATCGATCCAGGTGTTCCTCAAACCAAGTTCAGGGAGCAGCACAGTCTGTATTGCCTGTGTATAGCTCATGCCCATCGCAACAGCCGTAATATGCCCGAGAAGGCCGATGCTGATGTTGGAATAGCTACGCGCGCCAGACTGAGGCGGCTTCCAGGCCTTCAGCCAGTTCACGAGCTGACTGGTGTCGGTGATGTGATCTGGAACCTGCAAAGGGAGTCCGCCTGAGTGATGAGTTGCCAGATCCATCAGCGTCATATCGTTACCGATGGAACAACCATCCGCGCACAGAAAATGGGCAGCCTTGTCGTTCAGAGATAACTGGCCGCGCTGTTCGGCCAGAGCTGCCAGCGTCACGTTGAAGATCTTGCTGATCGACCCGAGCTCGAAAAGTGTGTCAGGAGTGGCGGGACGGTTGCCGGCACGCTGCGCCCTACCCGTGGCATAAAAGCTGTGCTGACCGTTTCTCGTTACCCCCACCACAAGACCGGGGATGTTGTATTCCTCAATAGCCTGTGCGTAGGCAGCTCGGACCTGTGCTTGAAATGTGTCGTCGTTTGCAAAGGCGGATGACGTCATAGACGTTGAAACAATCAGTGCGATCGCAATCAGAAATCTACAACAGGTCACATGAAGTCCTTCGAACATTCACCGGGACGATGTAGCCTCAGCACTCGCCATTTGATCGAGATTGTTGATCAACCGCGTGAGCACGTCAACAAGTTGCGCCTTTTGGCAGTCGTCAGCCCACAGACGGCGGCTACCGCTAGCCGATAGCGAATCGAAGCTCGCCAACACGCTGCAAATCCACGTGCTGGCGGGCGAGCCACAAGTCGTGGGCATCCTGCATGGCCAGCCAGCTTTCCGGGCTGCGTCCAAGCGCTTTGGAAAGACGAAGCGCCATCTCCGGTGTGACACGAGACCCGCCGCTGAGCACTCGGCTTAGCGTGGAGGCAGCTACGTCAAGCGCTTTAGCAAGCTCACGACCGCTGATATTGTTGGGCTCAAGATAAACGCTGGATATAAATTCGCCCGGATGAGGCGGGTTGTGCATGCTCATCAATGATAGTCCTCATAATCCAGTACAAAAGCGTTTCCGTCTACAAACTCAAAGGTGATGCGCCAGTTTCCATTGACGGTAATGGACCAGCGCCGTCTCATTGTGCCCTTGAGGGGATAATCGTAGCGTGATGCGCATCACGCATCAACGCCCGCCGGATTGATACCACATACCAAGGCAGGAAAGCAGCCTCCGGCTGGTATTAAACTGAGCACTGCACTTGTTTAAGTTTTCGCCACAGTTGCGACTTGCCATGGAAATCAACATGAACGTTTCACGCTATACATCAGGGGCCCGCAGACTCCACTGGCTGGTTTTTATTCTTGTCGCTATGGCGCTAACGCTGATTTATGCGCATGGCTGGTCACCTAAAGGGTCAACGATTCGCGCTGTATTTAAATGGGCTCATATCCAGTTCGGCATCGTGATCCTGCTGGTCATGTTGCCACGCGTCATTGTGCGCTGGCGAGGTGCGCGTCCTTCAATTGTGCCCCCGCCCCCTCAATGGCAGGAGCGGTTAGCCCGCCTGGTGCAACTCGTGTTGTACGTGTTGCTGTTTATCGTGCCGCTGCTTGGCATTGCCAATCGCTTATGGTCGCCCGATGACTGGAATTTTCTCGGTATTGTGCTGCCGCATGTCCCGGCGACTGACAAGGCGTTTTCACATCAAATCGAAGATATCCATGGAACGCTGGGGAACGTTTTGATGTATCTTGCGGGCGCTCACGCCGCCATTGCGTTGGTGCATCATTTCATCCTGCACGACAGCACGCTGAGGGGCATGCTGCCCTTCTGGCGAGAAGAGCGCCGATAAGCAAGTGCGCTGGGAGGGAATTTTTCAAGTTCAATACGCTGCACCACCGGCAATGGCTTCGTCCGCCTTGTAGTTGAACAGCCAGTCGTAGCGTTGCTCCACCTTGTCCTGGGCCCACTCCCTGCTCACATAGGCGGCGGCGCCTTCTGCATTGGCCAGCTCCGGATTGTGGAATCGACGGCCGTTTTCGGTAGACCGCTCCACGATGCGCGTGCACCGCTCCAGCCGTGCTGTTTCATATGCCAGCAATGCAGCGGGAACATCTCTGCCGCGCGCCAGCGCATCCGCAATCACGAGACCATCCTCAATAGCCATGCCGGCGCCCTGGGCCAGGAACGGCAGGGTAGGATGCGCTGCGTCTCCCATCAGGGCAATGCGTCCATTAACCCACCGGTGTAGCGGGGGACGCCCCATCAATGCCCATTTGTACGGCACATCGATGCGGTCAATCATGACGTGAATGTCATCATGCCAGCCTGAGAAATCTCGATGGCACTCCTCATGCGTGCCTCGCGTTGTCCAGGACTCCACCTTCCAGTCGTCACGCTCAAGAATGCCGACAAAATTCATCAGCTTTCCCTGATGGAGCGGATAATTGATCACATGGCCGCCAGGCCCCACCCAATTCACACCTGTATTGCGGCGCAGGGACTCAGGCAGCGAAGCGGTGGGCACAACCCCACGCCACGCCACGCACCCAGAGAACTCCGGCCTGTCTCGCTCAAAATGCATTCCTCGAACGGGGGAGTGCACACCGTCCGCGCCGATCAGGACGTCTCCCCTGAACGAGCGACCATCTGCCGTAGTGACCAGAACGCCTTCCATATCCTGGGATACGTCCCTCACTCTGGCGCCGAGCACCACACAGTTGGCCTCGTGCTGTTGAACAGCCCGATAAAGCGTGTTGTGCAGATCCGGCCGGTAAATCATGAAGTAGGGATAGCCGTAACGCCTGACACAGCTGGCGCCCAGATCAAACAGTTTCCAAGTCTGGCCAGTATTCCAGAGACGGATTTCTTTTCCAGTGGGCTCAACCGCGACGGACGCTAAGGGAGCCTCAAGGCCGAGTTTGAACAATACGCGCAGTGCATTCGGACCAAGCTGCAGGCCGGCGCCCACTTCCGCCAGACTGTTCGCCTGCTCCAGCACCTGCACGTCGAAGCCCCGCTGAAGAAGCGCCAGTGCTGCAGTAAGGCCGCCTATGCCTGCGCCGCTAATCAATACTGTCCTATTCTGCACAAATCCTCGCTATCTTCTTTCTTGATCTCGTTGCTTTCAAATGCTGTCCGCATATGCCGGCGTGCTTATCCGTTGCCGGCAACGCTTCATGCTCGACCGGTACATTTGATTTATTTTTTCTGTAGCCCTTTGGCTTCGATAATCTTGGCCCACCTGGCGCGCTCCGTTTCAGTAAGTTGCTGGAGCGCCGCCCGGCTACCTGGCGTGGGCGTCAGATAGGCGGTAGACATCAATTTTTTTACTTTGGCGTTGTCGAGCGCCCGGTTAACCCAGAGGTTGAGCTTGTCCAGGATGGCGGGATCTGTTCCTGCAGGAGCAAAGAATGCAAACCAGGTCGTGGCTTCAAATCCTTTGACACCCTGGCTATCCATCGTGGGAATGTCAGGTAGCGCGGCAACGTTCTCTTTTGTAGAGACCCCCAACGCTCGCAACCGTCCCGCCTTGATCTGTGCCATGGGCGCAGTAGGCGTATCGAGCAGAAAATCAATGTTGCCACCTGCGAGCGCAGTAATGGCGGGTGCTGCGCCTTTGAAGGGAACGTGAGTTGCCTGAATGCCAGCATCAGCCAGAAACAGCTCCGAGATCATATGCGGAGCGCTGCCCTGGCCTGGGCTACCAAAATTGAGGGCTTCGGGATGCGCGCGAGCCTCGTCCAGCAATTGGGACAGATTCTGGTACTTTGAAGCGCTGTTGACGACCAGTATCAAGGGCTGGGATGCAACTTCGGCGACCGGCTCAAAAGCAGTTGTGAGATCAATGCTGGAGATATCCCGATAGATCTGTGGCGCCAGAACGTTGGCGCTCAGGCCGCCAAATAAAAGCGTGTATCCATCGGCAGGCGATTTTGCGACCTTCCCTGCCCCGATGGTGGTGCCTGCGCCGGGCGCATTTTCCACAACAAAAGAGGCGCCGGTTTCTTCCTGCAGAGCCTGAGCCATGATGCGCGCCGTGGAGTCTGTGGCACCACCGGGAGAATACGGCACGACAATAGTGACAGGCTTGTCTGGATAGGCAAATGACACCCCTGGGAACACTGCCGAAAATACCATCGCGACAGAAAGTCCGCTAAATAAAGTACGTATATTCATAGTTTTATATGCGCCCCATTGTGCAAGGGGAGCTTGTCTCCATTGATAACGAGGGGTACTCCATAGGTTTCATTACATCAGAAATTACATTACTATTTATATTTAAAACATTATCAATTAACAAATATTAATTGTGAATATCAATACCCGCCAGTTGCGTGGCTTTTCTCTGATCAGTCAGTACAGCAGTTTCACCAAAGCTGCGGAATACATGCACATTACGCAGGCCGGGCTGAGCGCGCTGATTAAAGAACTTGAAACCCAATTGGGATTCCGGCTGTTTGAACGCACGACACGACGCGTGACGCTGACAGCGGAGGGACGCCGGTTTCTGCCCCTCGCCCTGCAGATTGAACAAGGGCTGGAAACGACCAGAAGAGATATTGAAAGCGAACGGGCTGGACAGCGACGAATTTTGCGAGTCGCGGCCAGTCCCAGCGTCGTGAACGGTATGCTTCCCCTAGTGTTGAAACGTCACGAGACGACGCATCCGGGGGATCACATCGAGTTGCTGGACGTTTCCCGAAGCGAGGTTCTCCCGGAGGTTGAGAACGGCAACGCAGATTTGGGCTTGGGTATTTTTTTTCGGCCGGTAAGCGGCATCAGGCAATACCGCCTGTTTTCTTCTTCGCTACTACTGGTCTCTCCTGCAAGCTGGAAACCAGAGAGCACGGGAGCCCAGCCTGTCTTCATGGACTTGAGTTCAGTGCCAGCGGACGCATTGATTCGCTTGCCGCACGACAATCCCTTTCAGCAATGGGTGGATGACAGACTGCTGGCAGCCCATAATCTGCCCACTGAATCAGACTATTGCAGGCGGCTGCGCAATATAGAAAGCTGTATTGCCATGGTAGAAATCGGCAGCAGCCACTTCATTGCTCCGGATTTTGTCGGCCCGGTATGCCGCCGCTATTCTGTTCGGATGAGACCAATCCAATCCGAGCGCAATAGCGTAGATTTCTATGCCATAGGAAGAGCCGGCGCGCAGTTGGAAAGCGTTGCGCAGGACTTTATCGAAAGCCTGCTTAAAACAGCTGCCGCGCGCCGTATCGGACGGGATCACGGAAAGCGTGGGTAAAGCTCGAAACCGCCTAATCACGACGAAGCCGCGCTTGCCCACGCTGAAGTCTTGAAACACGCACTGCAAAGAAAAAGCCCCTCACCGCAGCACAAACGGATTCCCACTCACCGCACCGCTGTTGATCCACACCGACTTGGTTTGCAGAAAGGCCATCACCGCATCAATGCCGTTCTCGCGGCCAAGGCCAGAGTCCTTGTATCCGCCAAATGGCGCCATAAAGCTGACGGCACGATAGGTGTTCACCCAGACGGTCCCTGCCTTCAGTTTCTCTGACATGCGAATCGCGCGGCCCATGTCGGAGGTCCAGACCGCAGCAGCAAGCCCAAACCGGATATCGTTGGCAATGCGCAATGCGTCCGTTTCGTCTTCAAACGGGATGACGGAGAGCACAGGCCCGAACACCTCCTCCTGCGCAATACGCATATCGTTGCGCACGCCGGTGAAGATGGTTGGCTCGACAAACCATCCGCTGCCACATTCGGCCGCGGTTCCCTTTTTGCCGCCCAGCACTGCCCGGCGCCTTCCTTTTGCGCGACGTCGATGTAGTCCAGCACCTTCTGGAATTGCGGCGGCGTCGTGATCGGACCCACCTGGGTCTCAGCGCTCATGGGGTCGCCCATACGGGCCGTACCGGCCACCGCGACCAGTTTTTTGACAAACTCATCATGAATGCTGCGCTGAACCAGCAGCCGCGAACCTGCGATGCAGGTCTGCCCAGTCGCGGCAAAGATGCCGGAAATAGCGCCGAACACAGCCTGCTCCATATCCGCATCGTCGAACACGATATTGGGAGACTTGCCGCCAAGCTCCATGGCCGTATGCTTGAGCATACGGCCGGCCTTTTCGTTGATCACACGCCCCGTCGCATCTGAACCCGTGAAGCTGATCTTGGCGACCAGGGGATGCTCGACCAGCGCGCCCCCGACTTCAGCGCCATACCCCGTCACCACGTTGAATACACCCGGTGGAAAGCCTGCTTTCTCAAACAGCTCGGCAAACTCCAGCGTTGACGCAGAGGTGAACTCCGACGGCTTGACGACGATGGTGCAGCCGGCGGCCAACGCAGGCGCCAGCTTCCAGGCCAGCAACAGCAGCGGCGAATTCCAGGGCGTGATGGCCACCACCACACCCACAGGCTCATGGCGCGTGAACGCAAAATAGCCTTTCTTGTCCAGCGGAAGCGTACTGCCCTGTATTTTGTCTGCCAGGCCGCCGTAGTAATAAAACCATTGCGGAATGTAGTTCAGCTGCCCGTGCATTTCGGCAAACAGCTTGCCGTTGTCGCGCACCTCTGTCTCGGCCAGGCGTTGCGCTTCTTGCGCAATCACATCGCCCAGCCTGCGCATCAACGCGCCACGCTGCGTGGGCGTCATTTCAGACCATGGCCCGGTGGTCAATGCCTTGTGCGCCGCCTGAACAGCCTGATCCACATCCTGCTCATTACCGCGCGGGATCTCCGCCCAAGCGTCCCCCGTGAACGGGTTCTGCGTATCAAACCACGCGCCCGACTGCGAGGCGCGTTGCGCCCCGTCTATGTACAGCTGATAGCGTTTCATATTGCCTCTCTATTCTTTCTTTGCACCGCTCAGTTTGATGAGCTGTTGATAACGGGTCAACTCGTCTTTCCAGAATACGCTGAATGCTGCTGGCGGCAATGCATCGGGTTCAACGCCGAGCTGAACAAGCTTCTCACCCGTATTGTTCTCCTGCATGCCTTTTTGCAGACCTCGATAGATAGTATCGACAATAGCAGATGGCGTTCCTTTCGGGGCCGCCAGGCCGAACCACGTAGAAAGGTAGACCTCGGGAATACCTAGCTCCTTAAACGTAGGAACGTCGGGCAGCGCGCTGGAACGCTTGGCACCTGTCGTCGCCAAAGCGCGAACCTTGCCGCCCTTGATCAGCCCCACGGGATTATTGTCAAACATAAAATTGATCTGTCCGCCAATAAGATCCATCGTCGCTGGAGAATTCCCCTTATACGGCACATGGGTTACCTTGATATGCGCAGCATCAGCGAACAACGCCCCCGACAGGTGACCAGAGTTGCCTATCCCTCCCGACCCGTAGTTCAGTTTTCCAGGGCTGGATTTGGCAGCATTTATAAGATCCGCTACGGTCTTGTACGGAGATGTCGCCGCAACAATCAGGACACTGGGTGCGCTTGCCGCAAGCGTGACGGGCACAAAGCCCTCAACCGGATCAAACGGCAAGTCTTTGAACAGGCTTGGACCGGCGGCGTTAGTCGTGCTCGTGGCCAATACAAGCGTATATCCATCAGGCTGCGCCCGCGCCACTTGTCCCGTACCAATAATGCCCGATGCGCCGGCGACATTCTCTACAACGACCGGATGCCCCAGCCCCTGCTCCAAGGCATGACCTAGCAGCCGGCCAATCGCATCGGCTGATCCACCAGGAGGCCAAGTCACCACCAGCCGCACCGGCTGCTCGGGATAAGCGGCGCCTGACGGCATGGGTGCTTGCAAGATAAAAAGTGCTGCAACGCCCATAAAGAATTTGGGCAATCTAAAAAATGGTTTCATGGCTTGTCTCCTGAATCCGACACTCTGCGGTGTGTAAATGGAAGGGCATCCCGCTATCAATCGTTGCAGGCCTTAAAACGGCTTTAGGCCCAATGCTGCACGAAAGCGGTTCTTGATGTAGGGGCCGTCGCGCGGTGGCAGGACACGCGGTGGCTCATCGGCTTCGATAAACACCTGCACAAATGCAACGCCGGCGCGCTCGCGAATCTGCCCGGCAATCGCATCTGCGTCGTCCAGACTGGCAGCGGTGTAGGCATTGGCGATGCCAAAACCCTTGGCAACGGCGACAAGATCGGTGCCCAGGCTGGAATGGCTGCGCTGCATGCCGGTTTCTCCAAAATGGCCGTTATCCAGTACAACAATAGTGAGATTTTTCGGCTGCTTCGCTCCGATGGTGGCAAGACTGCCAATGCCCATCAACTGCTCGCCATCGCCGGTAATCACCACAACGGATTTATCCGTTTGTGCGAGCGCAAGCCCCAGCCCTATGGGGGCAGCACCACCCATTGCCCCCCAGAGATAGTAGTTGCCATCCCGGTCTCCGGCAGCGTAAACGTCGTAAGCGGCTGAGCCCAGCCCTGTGACAACCAGCGCATCAGGGCTTGCTGACAGCAAACGGGAAACAAATTCGCGACGACTGGCGCGCGTCTGTGCAGTGTGGCGGCTCATCAATTGCGCTCCCATTTTTTGCGACCAATCAGATTCTGGCTGAGTAAAACAGCGACTCTATCTCCTGCTTCGAAGGCTGCATCAAAGCCTGCGCTGACAATCTCTTCGGCATCTTCCGGACGGGAAACCCGCAAAACATGAATGCCCATGAGTTCCAGCGCTGCCTGTGTAGCCCTGCCCATCGGCCCTTGCCACGGGTTGAATTCGGCGTATTCGCCGCGCATGGTGACCAGGGTGAAGAAGGGAAAATCGGCGGCCTGCAGCAGCGAGAACATATTGACGCAGTTGCCCACGCCGCTGCTTTGCATGAGCAGCACGGCGCGTTGCCCACCCAACCAGGCACCGCTCGCTACCGCGACGCCTTCTTCTTCTGTGGTCAGCACAATGTCTTCAATATCCGGGTCCGCGATGGCGCGCTGGATGATGTGCGAATGGCCTGCATCGGGAACGTAGGCAATCTGGTGTGTGCCACCCTGTTTGAGCACCTTGAATATGGCCTGCTGCCAATCTGGTGCACTCATCGCGAGAGCGTGAGCTGAATTAGTGTTGGACATGATCGATGATTACCTCGCGGCGCATTGGAAGGACTCAGGAGAGAAGCGTTTTGGTATTCTATATTTTGATTAAAAGCTATCTGAAATATAATTTTTTGATAGTTCAATCATTTTTTTTGATCGAGGCTCAAGCGTGGATTTTCGACAGATGAAGGCTTTTCTCACGGTGGCAGATACCGGTAATGTCACGCGCGCAGCCGAACTGCTCAATATCGTTCAGCCCCGCGGTGTCACGGCAGATACGCATGCTTGAGGAGGATCTGGGCGTCATGCTGTTCGAACGGGAACGGCACGGTATGACACTGACGGAGGCGGGCAAGTCGCTGGTGGAATATGGACGCCGTGTGATGCTGGAACTGGATCGCGCGCGAACCGAGCTGCAGGGCGCCGAAACCAGCATCAGCGGGCTCGTGACCATCGGGCTTCTGCCCAGCACCAGCGATACGCTGTCAAGCGCCCTCGTCAGCGCCGTCACGCAGCAATACCCGGGCATCCGCATGCGTATTGTGATGGGCTACGCCGGCACGCTGCTGCGCTGGCTGGAAACCGGCGAAGTAGATGCAGCGCTCCTGTACGGCGCCGAACGCTCGACCGAGATCCAGGCCACGCCACTGGTCGAGGAAGCCTTATGGGTGGTGGGCCTCCCAGATAGCGGCTTACATGCGGATGAACCCGTGCCGTTGGCGACACTGGCCGGACAGAGGCTCATCCTGCCCAGCGCTCACCATGGCATACGAATACTCGTGGATCACGCCTGCAAGGCCGCAGACATTTCACTCAATCTATCGGTTGAAACCAATGCACTCAGCGTCCAGCGCAGCCTGGTGCTGGGAAGACACGGCCTCACCATTTTGCCGCCCATTGCCGTGGCAGACGATCTCGCACAAGGCAGGCTTGCCGGCGCGCCCCTCTGCAAACCGGATATTTCCCGAACCATTGTCCTGGCCCTTCCCGCAAACCGCTCCACCGCACGCCCCGTTCGGCGGGTTGTCGATGCTCTGACAGCGGAAATGCGCACAGTGGTCCAGACGGGACAATGGCTGGAAGGACGGTGGCTGGCAGGCTGATCAGCGCCGCCCCGCCGAAGGCCCGATGCTGGCCATGGCGATTGTCGTTGAGCTTGGCAAAACCGCACATTACACATCAAGGACCTACGAGAGCCTTGCTTTCCGACTTTGGCAAGCCTTAGTCATTCAGTTTGGCAATTTCCGAACATCGCTACTCCAGCAACTCCCAAGTTCCGCTACCGACCCTAAGCGGGCGTACATCAAATCGGACGTACATCAAATCGTTCAGTTCTAACCGATCATTGAACATATGCCGTCGTCCGATATCAGAGCAAGATTCGGATGGCCGTTCGCCCTCTTTTGTCATACGCTTGAAATAGCGGAACAAACGCATCCTGGCACCGTCGCCGCATGTGAGATTTACGGGCCCGCTCCCGTCGTGGAAAGGACAAATGCGCCTCTATTATCATCCGGTTTCTTCCAACTCCCGTCGCGTTCTCCTGACAGCAATCATATTGGGCGCAAAGTTGGAACTCGTCACCGTTGATCTGCTCAAGAGGGAGCATAGAGCTAAGGCATACCTCCAGATTAATCCGAACGGTAAGGTCCCACTATTAGAGGATGATGGGTTCTATCTTTGGGAATCCCACGCGATCATGCAGTACCTTGCAGACAAGGAAGACGGACAGGCGCTATATCCCAAAGACGTGCAGATGCGCGCTGACATCAATCGCTGGCTCTTCTGGTCTGCGTACCATTTCACTCCAGCAGTGGGCGTCATTAGTAGAGAGCGAATCTCCAAGAAGATGGTTGGCGGAACAGGCGATCCCGACCCAGCCGAGATTGCTCGCGGCGAGGCCTTGCTCTTCGCGTCCGCGCAAGTGCTCGACACGCATCTCTCTGATAAGCGATGGATCGCTCAAGACAGGCTCACTCTGGCAGATCTCGCGATTGCATCTCCTCTTATGCATGCCGAGGCGGCGCAGCTTCCCATCGGGGCATACAAGCATTTGCAAAGATGGTTCGCACAGGTTCGCAGCTTGGATGCATGGAAGGAGTCGGAACCTGCTCGCTCCAGCGAGCTACGAGAACAACTCTTGAGCGGGCCTTGCTGACCGACAGCTTCTGGCCGAACACGTCGCTTCACAGCAATCCCAAGTTGGGATCAAATCTGACAGGTAATGCCAGATTAAGTCAGGGTTACTACAAATAAATACACTACTCATGTAGTACACCGAGCCTTCGCTGAGAAAATAATGAAGCAAAGCCCTTCAGGCCACGGCAGTCACTCGCAGAATTCATATAAAGCATACCGCTCCAAACTACCTAAAAGCACTTCGGTGCAACCGGCTCCCTAAGGAAAGTTTTTACTTCTTTGGCTTGCTAGGCTTGAGAGCAGGCGTATTGCCAGGGGTTTTCTTGTTATCGCGACGACGTTGGTCAGGTTTGCCTGTTGATTTGGCGATTGGTTTCGGACCGGGCTTAAGTGACATGACAAATCTCCATTCGGCTTTTTGTAACTTATTGTAACTTTCAATGGATTCCATTGTAAATACTGACTCACCCTGGATATGATCGTCCGCCCCTGGCCGGACAGCGACCAAATGGACCGCTGTCCAGGTGGACTGTAAGCAAATATCACACTTCAGTCTGCTCTGCCATTTCCAGCGCATCATCGACTTCGATACCAAGGTATCGCACCGTGCTTTCGAGCTTGGTATGACCAAGTAGCAATTGAACCGCTCTTAAGTTTTTTGTGCGTCGGTAAATTAGTGATGCTTTTGTTCTTCGCATTGTGTGCGTTCCGTATGCGGTAGGGTCGAAACCAATGGCGGTCACCCAGCTATCAACTATCCGGGCGTACTGTCATGTTGATAAGTGCGATGATGCGCGTACCGCGCTTGAAAAAACGAAATCATCAGTGTGCGATATCTCGGACTCGTAGATTCACCAAGTCGCACGCTCGCAGATCCAGCATCCCGATCTACCCCATTTTCGTTGACTGAATGTATCCTATTTTATACAATCATCCTTATGAAAACGATCCACACTACCGAGACGTTCGACGTCTGGTGCGACAACTATAAAGCGAGAGCATCATGGGAACCATCAAACTACGCAAGTGGGATACCGTCGAACACCTCAAAACCGAGGAGGATATGGTGATGTACTTGCAAGCCTGCATGGATGAAGCTGGTGACGATGCTGCCTTCATCGCGGCAGCGCTCGGCGACATCGCCCGAGCCAAAGGAATGACGCAACTGGCAAAAGATACGGGTTTAGGGCGCGAAAGCCTCTACAAGGCACTGTCCGGCGAGGGCAACCCAAGCTTCGGCACCATCCTGAAGGTCATGCACGCGCTCGGGATCAAGCTGCACCCTGAAGCCGCTACTCACGCCTGACTTCCGCAGAAAAAGCGAATGGGTATGCAGCGTTCAATCCGCTGCTGTCTTTCCTGTTTCGTTAGCCGATCCTCCCAATATGTAACAACCCCGACCTCCCCCCTTGAAGAAATCCACTTCGTCCTTATAATTAGCACTCGAGGGGGTTGAGTGCTAACAGCACATGCCAACCCCTCTGCTATGTCAATCAACCCAATTTATTGAACAGGAGTTCCTCCATGGCATTGCGTCCTTTGCACGATCGCGTGATCGTCAAGCGTCTGGACAACGAGCGCACTACCGCCTCGGGTATCGTCATCCCTGAAAGCGCCGCTGAAAAGCCCGATCAGGGTGAAGTCGTGGCTGTCGGCCCCGGCAAAAAAACCGAAGACGGCAAAGTGCTGCCGGTAGACCTGAAAGTTGGCGATAAAGTCCTGTTCGGCAAGTATGCCGGCCAATCCGTCAAGGTCGATGGCGAAGAACTGCTCGTCATCCGCGAGGAAGAAATCCTCGCCGTGATCCAGTAATAAGACACGAATCACTCAAGGAATTTCACAAATGGCTGCTAAGCAAGTACTTTTTGGCGATGATGCACGCGTACGCATTGTTCGCGGTGTCAACATTCTGGCTAACGCCGTCAAGACCACACTGGGCCCCAAGGGTCGCAATGTCGTGCTTGACCGCTCCTTCGGCTCGCCCACCGTCACCAAGGACGGTGTGTCGGTTGCCAAAGAAATCGAACTGAAAGACAAATTCGAAAACATCGGCGCCCAACTGGTCAAGGAAGTTGCTTCCAAAACGTCGGATAACGCTGGCGACGGTACCACTACCGCCACCGTGCTGGCCCAGTCGGTTGTCGAAGAAGGCCTCAAGTATGTGGCCGCCGGCATCAACCCCATGGACCTGAAACGCGGCATCGACAAGGCTGTCGCCGCTGCCGTTGAAGAGCTCAAGACACTGTCCCGCCCTTGCACCACCAGCAAGGAAATCGCCCAGGTCGGTTCCATTTCCGCCAACAGCGATGCCTCCATCGGCGAAATCATCGCCAACGCGATGGACAAAGTCGGCAAGGAAGGCGTCATCACGGTTGAAGACGGCAAATCGCTCGACAACGAACTGGATGTCGTCGAAGGCATGCAATTCGACCGCGGCTACCTGTCGCCCTACTTCATCAACAACCCCGACAAGCAAGTATCGGTGCTGGAAGATCCGTATGTCCTGATTTTCGACAAGAAAATCAGCAACATCCGCGACCTGCTGCCCGTACTCGAGCAAGTTGCCAAGTCCAGCCGTCCCCTGCTGATCGTGGCTGAAGACGTCGAAGGCGAAGCCCTGGCTACGCTGGTTGTCAACAACATCCGCGGCATCCTCAAGACCACCGCTGTCAAGGCTCCTGGCTTTGGCGACCGTCGCAAGGCCATGCTCGAAGACATCGCCATCCTCACCGGCGGCGTGGTCATTTCCGAAGAAACCGGCATGTCGCTCGAAAAAGCCGTGATCGAAGACCTCGGTCAGGCCAAGCGCATCGAAGTGGGCAAGGAAAACACCATCATCATCGACGGCGCTGGCGACAGCAAGTCCATCGAAGCCCGTGTCAAGCAAATCCGCGTTCAGATCGACGAGGCCACGTCCGACTACGATCGTGAAAAGCTGCAAGAGCGCGTTGCCAAACTGGCAGGCGGTGTTGCCGTGATTCGCGTCGGCGCTGCGACCGAAGTCGAAATGAAAGAAAAGAAGGCGCGTGTCGAAGACGCCCTGCACGCCACACGCGCTGCAGTGGAAGAAGGCATTGTTCCTGGCGGTGGCGTTGCGCTGATCCGCGCCAAGGCCGCGATTGCCAAGCTCAAGGGCGACAACTCCGATCAGGATGCCGGCATCAAGCTGATCCTGCGCGCTGTCGAAGCTCCGCTGCGCACCATCGTTGCCAACGCAGGCGACGAGCCCAGCGTGGTCGTGAACCAGGTTTCCCAGGGCAAAGGTAACTACGGCTACAACGCCGCTACCGGCGAATACGGCGACCTGGTCGAGCAAGGCGTTCTGGATCCCACCAAGGTAACCCGCACTGCCCTGCAAAACGCAGCGTCGATTGCCAGCCTGTTGCTCACGACGGAAGCCGCTGTGGCCGAAATCGCAGAAGACAAGCCAGCTCCTGCCATGCCCGACATGGGTGGCATGGGCGGTATGGGTGGCATGGGCGGTTTCTAAATCGCCAGTCACCTCGCCGGGGCGCAAGCCCTGGCGGCTGCAGCCACACCGCTGTACCCAAGCCTCCGGCACATTTGCCGGAGGCTTTTTTTCTGCCCGAGTCCTTTGCCGACGGCGATGCTGCCATGCGTTGAACAGGCAGGCGGCCAGCATTTTTACTCACAACATGTACGCATACGTACACGTTTATGTATAATAGAGGCATACTTTATGGATATGCTCTATGTCTTCCGCCGACACTCCCCGCCCGCTTCTTACCGTTCGCAAAGCTGCCGAGGCCCTGGGCGTGACGCCACGCACACTCAAATATTACGAAGAGCGCGGGCTGGCAACGCCGTCGCGCAGCAATGGGCGCTACCGGCTGTACGACGAAGAGGATCTGAAGCGCTTCTCCCGGATTCTGCGCCTGCGTTCGGCGGGCTTTTCGCTGCATGCCGTGGCGGAAATCATCGCACGGCCGGGTGAGATCGCCGGCAAGAACGGCGCCCGTTACCTTTCCGAGGCCTCGCTACGCGATATTCAAACCGCCTTGCTCGAACGCATCACAACGCTGGATGAACGCCTTCTGTCGCTGCAGCGCGAAAAGAAAGAGCTCGAAGGCATACGCAACGATGTCCGCCAAGACCTTGACTACATCCAGGGCCGGCTGGCCGGTGAAGAGGTCGATGTCCTGCTGGCAGCAAGAGCCAGCCTCAGAAAGGCCCGCAAGGCATAAGGGACGAGACGGCTTCATGAGCACGCAAGTAGACGGCCAGCACGCCCCGCTCGATGTCGGCGGCGTCAGGCAAATGGCCTACCCCTGGGCACTCGGCCTGGTTACCGGGCTAGATTACTTCGATAATTCCCTGTTTTCGTTTTTCAGCAGCTATATCGCGGGTGGCATCAACGCGTCCACCGACGAGCTGGTGTGGTCGGCCAGCTCATATGCAGTCGCTGCCGTCCTGGGTATTTTGCAGCAGCAGTGGTGGGTTGATCGTCTCGGCCACCGCCGCTATCTGGCCGGCTGCATGCTGTTTTATGCGATTGCGGCGCTGCTTACCGCTGCTGTCGATTCGCCGATGGAGCTCATGCTGACCCGTGGGCTGCAGGGGTATTTTGTCGGCCCCATGATGGGCGCCTGCCGCATTCTGCTCCAAAGCGGTTTCCCGCCCCGCCAGGCAGGGCCGGCCCGCAAGCTCTTCATCAACAGCATTGTCGTGGCGTCGGCGCTCGCTCCCCTACTGGGGGGCTCGCTGCTGGCGCATTTCGAATGGCGCGCCCTTTTTATCTGCACGGCGCCGGTGGCGCTGCTGCTGGCTGGGCTGTGCCTGTTTGCCGTTCCAGATACAGGGCGCCTGCCGCGCGAGCACCTGGACTCGGCCAAAGGACATATATGGCCTTACCTGGCGTTTGCGCTGGGACAAGGCGCACTGCAGATTGTGCTGCAGCAGGTGCACTTCCAGCTGTTTACCGGGTCGCCGCTGCTGCTGGTCCTGACACTGGCGGGCGTGCTTGCGTTGATCGGCTTCGGCTACCATCAGTGGCACCATCCGCGCCCCCTTGTCAGGCTGGCGGCACTGCGCGAAAAAGTGTTTCTGGTGGGCCTGGCGCTCTATGCCATTTATTATTATCTTTCCAATGCCTTCAGCTTTCTGACGCTGCGTTTCCTGGAAGGCAGCCTGGGCTATCCGATCAAGAGCGCGGGTTATTTCATCGGCACGACATCTCTGGCATCCATCGTAACGCTGGCGGTGTACTTCAGGTATTCGGCGCGGCTGACACGCAAAAAATGGCTGATCGTACCGGGTTTCGCCCTGGCCGCCCTCACGGCCTGGCTGATGATGCGCATGCCGCTCAACGCCAATCAGGGTCTGCTCGTGCCGCCGCTGCTGATGCGTGGACTGCTTGTGCTGTTCATTGCCATCCCCGTCGCCAACCTGACCTTCCGGGGTTTCGAGATCGAAGACTTCGGGCACAGCTACCGGCTCAAGAATATCGTGCGCCAGCTGATGATATCGTTTTCGACAAGCTCCATTATTGTGCTGGAGCAGCACCGGCAGATACTGCACTACGAGCGCCTGAGCGAGTCCGTCAATCTGGACAATCCCGCCACCACGCAATGGCTGACAGGCCTGGCGCACCGATTCGCGGAATTAGGCTACAGCGCGGCGCAGGCCCATGCGATGGCGATGGGCGAAATCGGGCATATGGTCACCGCACAGGCCAATGCCCTGGCCCTGCAGGATGGCTTTTATTTCCTGATTGGGGTGTCAGTGGTCAGCGCAGTGTTCGCACTCTGGCAAAATCGCATTAAATAGGCCTTGCCCTGCTTCCCGACTGCGGGCTCTCTATAATGCGAGACCATCGACCCGATGGTGTCATTGCTCGTACAGGAACAGATCCTCATGCACTCCTCCTACAAAAGCAAGGGCGGCCCAGCCCGTCTTTTCAACGCCATGCGCTACTCGGCGCAAGGGTTGGCGGCCGCGTTCCGGCACGAAGCCGCGTTTCGCCAGGAGCTGCTGCTGGCAGTCGTTCTCCTGCCGGTGGCGTTGTGGATCAGCCGCAGCCTGCTCGAAACGGTACTGCTGCTGGGTACGCTGGTGTTTGTGCTGATCGTCGAATTGCTGAACTCAGCGCTGGAGGCCCTGGCCGATACGATCACGACCGAACATCACCCGATGATAGGCAGAGCAAAAGACCTGGGCAGCGCGGCTGTATTCCTGTCTCTGGGGCTGACGGCCATGGTCTGGCTGGGCGTGATCGGAACTCATATCGCCAGCAGCCTATAATTCGCTGACTGACTCCGACTCCTGCCATGACTTTTATACAGAATCTAGAACACGCCTGGGCCTCGTCCAACTCCATGCTGACGGTGGGACTGGACCCCGATCCGCAACGCTTCCCCGCCGAGCTATCGGGCCGTCCGGACGCCATCTATGAGTTTTGCCGCGCCATTATTGATGTCACGGCGCAATACGCCTGTGCCATCAAACCTCAGATTGCCTATTTTTCTTCTGCCCGCGCCGAAGACCAGCTCGAGGCCTTGTGCGCCTATATTCACGAAGCCCATCCGCAACTGCCAGTGATCCTGGACGCCAAGCGCGGCGATATCGGCTCCACCGCAGAGCAGTATGCCCGCGAGGCGTTTGAGCGGTATGGCGCCGATGCGGTCACGGTGAACCCTTATATGGGATACGACAGCGCCGAGCCCTACCTTTCATGGAAGAGCAAGGGTGTGATCGTGTTGTGCCGCACTTCCAACAAGGGCGGTTCGGATCTGCAGTTTGTGGAGTCCGCAGACGGCACGCCGCTCTACCTGAAGGTGGCCAGAATGGTGGCCGAGCACTGGAATACCGACAGACAGTGTGCACTGGTGGTGGGAGCGACGTTCCCCGAGGAAATTGCCAAAGTGCGCGCGCTGGTTGGCGATATGCCTTTGCTGGTGCCTGGCATCGGCGTCCAGGGCGGCGATATTCCCGCTACCGT
Source organism: Pusillimonas sp. (assembly GCA_048270225.1). GTDB lineage: Bacteria > Pseudomonadota > Gammaproteobacteria > Burkholderiales > Burkholderiaceae_B > Allopusillimonas. The sequence goes on from JBLWTG010000002.1 coordinate 56,502, forward strand.
ACAGGCCGGCCAGGACAGCAAAGGCACGGGCATGCTGATCAACTCCTCGCGCGCCATTCTTTATGCAAGCGGCGGCGACGACTGGCGGGAAGCCGCCGCGCAGGCGGCGCGCGCAACGCGCGACGCCATCAACGCGGCGCGATAAGCCCAATAGCGGTCTGCAGCGCAAATGTCACAGCCGCCTGCCGTATGGCGGCACGATCTCCTTCAAAAATGCGGGTCATGGCCCGCATGGTCACGCCCGCCTGCGCCCGCTGCGCGAAGCCGAAACACACCATGCCTACCGGCTTGCCCTGTGTGCCGCCACCAGGGCCGGCGATGCCTGTCGTGGATACGGCCAGGCTGGCATAGCGCGCCGCGGCCAGGACGCCGGCGGCCATTTCCATGGCAGTTTCTTCGCTGACGGCGCCAAAACGCTCCAGGGTGTCTTCGCTGACCTGCAACTGCTCTACTTTGGCAGCATTGCTGTAGGTGACAAAGCCGCGATCGAACCACTGGCTCGATCCCGCGGTGTCGGTCATGGCGGCGGCCAGCAGGCCGCCGGTGCAGGATTCCGCGCAGGCGAACATCCAGCCTTTTTCGATCAGCAGTTGCCCCAGTTCAGGCGCCAGCGCCAATTCATTGTTCGTACTCATCACAGACTCCGTGTAATGTTCTGCAGGCGTGCCGGGAAACCGCTCAGCCCAGCAGCCCGAATCTGACCAGCAAGGCAATCACCAGCAAACTATAGGCCGCGGCCAGGATGTCGTCCAACATGACGCCAAAACCGTTCTTGAAATGACGGTCGCAGTAGCGAATGGGCGGCGGCTTGAGAATATCGAAGAAGCGGAACACGATGAATGCGACGAGTTGGGGCAGGAAAGAGGCCGGTGTCAGCCAGAGCACCAGCCAGAAAGCCACGATTTCGTCCCACACCATGCCGCCGTGGTCCGGGAGGCCCATTTCGCGCCCGGATCGATGGCAGGCCCAGCAGCCAAGCACGAATGCGAGCACCAGCACCAGGCCGATGGCAGGATCGGGCAGGCGCGAGACAATCGCGACCCAGAGCAGCCAGCCGCACAGGGTGCCCCAGGTGCCTGGCGCCGGGCGCAGCAGGCCGCTGCCCAGGCCAAAGGAAACAATACGCGTGAACGATCGGAAAACCCACTGGGCCGTGGGCTTGAACACGGAACCGGCCTGGGAGGAGGAGGAGTCGTTGGACTGCATAGAAACGCTGAACGCCTGCGTAGAAGAGAATGGATCAGGAGAAATGGTCGAAGCCGCCAGCAGCAGACGGCACCGGCGCCCCATCGGCATCGACAATCCGCAGGCCCTGGCCTGATTCGATATGGCCTACCCGCGTAACGCGCCGGGACGCACGGGCCGCCAGCGCGCCGATCGTTTCGCGCTGGTCCGCAGGTGCAGTAAAGCATAATTGATAGACGTCGCCGCCAGCAAGCACGGCGGAACGGAGCGGTTCGGGCGGCACGCCCCGCAGCGCAGAATCGATGGGCAGGCAGTCGTAGTGCAATACGGCGGCGCAGCCGCTGGCCTTGAGAATATGGCCCAGGTCCTGAATCAATCCATCGGAAATATCCAGCGCGGCATGCGCGAGCCCGGCGAGTTCCTGGGCAAAATCCCAGGGCGGCATGGGCCGCTCCAGCGCCGCCCGCGTAGCCGCCAGCAACGACGCATCAGCAGGCAGCCTGCCCTGCAGAAGGCGCAAGGCGATGTCAGGCGCGCCCAGCGTCCCTGTGACCCAGATATCGTCGCCGGGCAGCGCTGCCCCACGGCGCAGGGCCTGCCCGGGCCGGACCTGGCCAAGGACGGTCACGCTGACGACAATGCCAGCAGGGCTGCGCGTGGTATCGCCGCCAATCAACGGGCAGCCTGACTGCGCCGCGAAATCATGAAAGCCGCGGGAAAACGCTTCCAGCCAGCCGTGATCGACGGCCGGCAACGACAGGCCGAGCAGGCAGCCCAGCGGCTGCGCGCCCATGGCGGCCAGATCGGATACATTGACGGCCAGCGCCTTGTGACCAAGCGCCGAAGGGTCGACATCGGAAAAAAAATGCTGCCCCTCGATGAGCAAGTCGGTGCTGGTGGCGAGCTGGAATCCGGGCGCCACCGGCACAAGGGCGCAATCATCGCCTACGCCCAGCATCCCGGCCGGCGCCGGCCGGGAAAAATAGCGGCCGATGAGATCGAATTCGCTGCTCAACGGGCGCCAGACCCCTGGCGACGCGCTGCCGCAGCGGTTTCGGCAGGACGCACGTCAGCCGCCATTTTGTCGAGCACGCCATTGACGAACTTGAATCCGTCGGTGCCGCCAAACGACTTGGCCAGCTCGACGGCTTCGTTGATGGCGACCTTGTAAGGCACCTCGACGTGGTGGATCAGCTCGAAACTGCCGATCAGCAAAATGGCGTGCTCTACCGGCGAGAGCTCTTCGAGCGGCCTGTCCACATACGGCAGGAAGCGCTCGCGCAGCGCCGGCGCTTCGCGCAGGACGCCATGCAACAGCGTTTTGTACCAGGAAGCGTCGGCCTCGGAGAACTCGTCGTCGTCCCGGATATGGGCGTCGATTTCGCCGGCGTCCTGGAGGCTGTCGTCGCCGCGCAGCAGCCAGGCGTAAACACCCTGCAGCGCGAATTCGCGCGCACGGCGGCGCGCACTGCGGGCATTGGCCCGTGCTGCGCCCGCCGACGCGGACTGCGGTTTATCGGTTGTCAAGATTTTCGTCCTCGTCTTCATCGAAGTCGTCGTCATCATCGTCGTCTTCGTCTTCGTCGTAGCCATCCTCGTCTTCGGACTCGGGTTCGAGCGCGGCGACCAGGTTGGCCATTTCAACGGCAGCACGGGCGCAGTCGCGGCCCTTGTCGGCTGCGCGCTCCTCGGCCTGCTCCTCGGTATCGGTGGTGAGCACGCCATTGGCGACCGGGATGCCGGTTTCAAGCGCCACGCGGCTGATCGACGATGCGCTTTCGTTGCTGACGATCTCGAAATGGTAGGTTTCGCCGCGAATGACTGCGCCCAGGGCGATCAGTGCGTCGAACTCGAAGGTCTCGGCCATTTGCGCCAGCGACACGCCCAGTTCAAGCGCACCCGGCACGGAAACAACCATGACATCGCGCTCGTCTACGCCCAGCTCGGCGAGCTCGGCCAGGCAGGCCTCGAGTTCGGCCATGCCGATTTCCTCGTTGAAACGAGCCCGCACGATACCGATGTGCAGGCCTTCCCCGTTCATATCGGGAGCCATGGAGTAGGGATTCATAGTCGGTGTCCTATCAAGGTGTGGGTTCAGGATTTGGGAGGTTCACTATCGTAACCCGTTATGGTCAGGGAAAAACCCGCCATGCTCGGCATTTTGCGAGGGCGGGCAAGCAGCCTGGCCTTGCCGACGTTCAGATCGCGCATGATTTGCGCACCGATGCCATAGGTGAGCAGGCCGTAGCGGCTTTCGCGGTCTGATATGGGCGCCTGCGGCGTTTCGGTCTGCTTCCAGGCCTCGAACTGCCCGAAGACCAGCTCGGGCGAACCCTGGCAGTTGAGCATGATCAGCACGCCCGAGGGTGCCGAGTGGATGGTCCGCAGGGCGCTGGCAATGCTCCAGCTGTGCGCGGTGGCGCCTTCGAACAGGACATCCAGCAGGCTGGTGGGCTCGTGCACGCGCACCAGGGTCTCGGCATCGGGCTGGATGTCGCCATGCGACAGCGCCAGGTGCAGGGCGCCCGAGGCCAGGTCGCGGTAGGCAACGGCCTGGAAATCCCCCCAGGGCGTGTCGACCTCGCGGCAGGCCAGGCGCTCTACCATGGACTCGTGCTCGCTGCGGTACTGGATGAGATCGGCGATGGTGCCGATCTTCAGCCCGTGCTCGCGGGCAAAAAGCTTGAGATCAGGCAGGCGCGCCATGGTGCCGTCCGGCTTGAGGATTTCGCAGATCACGGCGGCCGGCGTCAGGCCGGCAAGCGCCGTGAGATCACAGCCGGCCTCGGTATGGCCGGCCCGGACCAGCACGCCGCCGCGCACGGCCTGTACCGGAAAAATGTGGCCGGGCTGGACGAGGTCGGAAGGCCTGGCGTCGCGCGCGACCGCCGCCTGGATGGTGCGCGCGCGGTCGGCCGCTGAAATACCGGTATCGACCCCCTGGGCCGCCTCGATGGACATGGTGAAGTTAGTGCCAAAGCGCGTGCCGTTGCGACTGGCCATCAACGGCAGATCGAGCTGGCGGCAGCGGTCTTCGGTCAGGGTGAGGCAGACCAGCCCGCGCGCATGGGTGACCATGAAGTTAATGGCTTCCGGGGTGACGAACTCGGCCGCCATGACCAGATCGCCTTCGTTTTCGCGGTCTTCTTCGTCGACCAGGATGACCAGCCGGCCGGCGCGCAGCTCGGCCACGATCTCGGTAACAGGAGAAATATCGCAGGACAGCGTAGGGTCTGTGTGTATAGTTGTAGCGTTGCTCATGTTCCAGGCCTGGTAAATGTTGGCTCATTTTAACCCTGCCGGCCAGGATAATTCCCGGCCATGGGCCAGAACGGGAAACCCGCGCGGCGTTTGCGGTTTATAGTGCTGCGAGGGCGCAGGCGCGCACGCTTCACGCAGCGCCTGTCCCGGCGCCCAGCGCCGTTCCAGCAATAACCCGGACCATCATGACAGCACATACAGATTCCGCGTCCGACGGGCGACGCAGCATTCAGTCGGTAGAGTCCGGCTTTCGCCTGCTCCAGGCCCTGGTGGACGCGGGCATTCCCCTCAATCTGCGCGATCTGGCCGCCCGCGCCGACATGACGTCCTCGCGCGCCCACCCCTATCTCGTGAGCTTCATCCGGGTGGGCGTGGTGCAGCAGGACAGCGCCACGGGCCAGTATGAACTGGGTCCCTTCGCCCTGCAGATGGGGCTGGTCAGCCTGCAGCGCCTGGACCCCGTACGCATCGCCCTGCCGCATGTCACGCGGCTTGCCGGCCAGATCGGCCATACCCTGGCGATCGCCGTGCTCGGCTCGCACGGCCCGACGATGATACATATTGCAGAAGCCAGCTATCCGGTGCATGTCAATATGCGCAAGGGTACCGTCATGTCCATGCGCTACACGGCAACCGGCCATGTCTTTGCAGCCTGGCTGCCGCCGCGCGTGGCGCAGCACTATATCGATCGTGAAATCGGCGATACCGCCGTGGTGACCAGCGTAAGCCCTGAACTGCCGGATCCGGACACCTGGCAAGCCCTGGTCGGCAACATACGTGCAGCGGGGCTGGCCCAGGCGCTGGGCAACCCCCTGCCCGGCATTGATGCCCTGTCGGTTCCTGTGTTCGATCATTCGGGCAATATCGCGCTGGCGCTGACCAGCCTGGGCCCGAGTTCGCTGTTCGACGCCAGCCCTGAGGGCCCGATCGCCCGCGCGCTGCTCGATTGCGCAGCCGGCATAGGCGCACAACTGGGCTGCCGGCAGGCGCAGGCGGCAAAGGCGCCGACTCAGGAATAACCCTTCGTTTTTTTCTTGTCACAATCCTATATCATTAATGCCTAAAACAATTAGATGATATAGGGGAGACAATAAATGAAGCTTCGTACTGTTTTTCTGCTGGGCATGTTTGCCGCGACATTCGGCATGAGCCAGCTTGCCAGGGCCGACGACTGTCCAAACCGCGGCGATCTTGACGCCATGTACTGCGATGCCAACAAGGATCTGGTTGCCGATACGCCGACTGATCCCGACAAACTCAAGACGCCCTCCACGCTTGTCTTCACTTATACGCCGGTTGAGGATCCCGCTGTCTACGCGGAAATCTTCACGCCTTTCACGAAATACCTGTCTCAGTGCGTAGACCGCAAGGTCGTGTTCTATCAGGTGCAGAGCAACGCGGCCGAGATCGAAGCCATGCGTTCGAACCGGCTTCATGTCGGCGGTTTTTCGACCGGCCCTACCAATTTTGCGGTCAATCTGGCTGGCGCGGTCCCGTTTGCGGTCAAGGGAGACGCCGATGGCTTTCAAGGCTATAACCTGATCGTTATCGTCAAGAAAGACAGCCCATACAAGGCGCTGCGGGATCTCAAAGGCAAGAAAGTGGCGCACACCTCGCCATCGTCCAACTCGGGCAATATGGCGCCCATCGCGCTGTTTCCCGAGCAAGGCCTGGTGCCCGGCAAGGACTACGCCTTTCTGTATTCCGGCAAGCATGACCAGTCCATCATGGGCGTGAATTCGGGCGACTACGATGCTGCAGCAGTGGCCTCGGATGTGTTCCATCGCATGGCAGAACGCGGGCAGATCAAGGAAGACGATTTCCGCATCATTTACACCAGCGAGAAATTCCCGACTTCGTCATTTTCCTATGCCTATGATCTGGAGCCTGCTTTCCGCGACAAGATGCTCAAGTGCTTCTATGATTTCCGCTTTCCGGCCGAAATGAAAGAAGCCTTTGACGGCGCGGACCGATTTTTTCCGGTGACTTATCAGAAAGACTGGAAAATCGTGCGCGAGGTTGCCAAGGCCGGCGGCGAAAGCTTTACAAAGTCCGCGTACGACAAAGCCAATAAAGGCAAGTAAGCCTTATGGCATCGCTGCACATCAAGGGACTCATCAAGGAGTACAGGGCCAACACGCCGGTGCTGCGGAACATTAACCTGTCGTTCAGCGGCGAGGGCCTGACGGCCATTATCGGCCCGTCAGGCACCGGCAAAAGTACCCTGCTGCGCTGTATCAATCGGTTGATCGAACCCACCCAGGGCAGCATTGTGCTGCGCGACGACACCACACAGATCGACCTGGCGCGCGTGCGGGGCTCGGCCCTACGCCAGGCGCGTCGGCGCATAGGCATGGTGTTTCAGGAGTACAACCTGGTCGAGCGCCTGACCGTCATGGAAAACCTGCTGACCGGGCGCCTGGGCTATACCTCCTTCATCAATGCCTGGCGCCGCCATTTTGAGCCTGGAGATATCCAGTATGCGTTCGGCCTGCTGGAAACTGTAGGCCTGGGGGGCCTGGCCAATCAGCGCGCCGATGCGCTGTCGGGTGGACAGCGCCAGCGGGTGGGCATTGCCCGGGCGCTGATGCAAAGACCGCAACTGCTGCTGGCCGATGAGCCCACCTCGTCGCTGGATCCCAAGACCTCCATAGAGATCATGGAACTGCTCACGGAGCAGGGTCGGGCCAACAGCATTCCCGTCATTGTGAATATTCACGATGTGGAACTGGCCCGACGCTATGCGACGCGTATTGTGGGCATGTCCGGCGGCAACATCGTCTATGACGGCGAGCCCCAGGGCCTGGCATCCGAGGCGCTCAAGCAGATCTACGGAGGCGAGTCATGGCTGGAATAGCCGATGCCGGCCGGATCAAACCATTTGCGCTATCGAACAAGGCCAGGCTGGGCCTGATTCTGGTGATCGCCTACGCGATATTCGCCGCCACGCAGCTTGGGTTTTCATGGGATCGCTTTGCCGCCGGCCTGGGGCACGGCGCCCGGTTTCTGGGGCGCATGTTTCCACCCAGCGTGGAACGCATGGATGTGCTGTGGAAGGGCATTGCCGAAAGCCTGGAGATCGCCGTGCTTGCGTCGACGCTGGGCATCGTGCTGTCGCTGCCCATCAGCCTGCTGGGCGCGCGCAACCTGATGCCGACATGGGCGACCTGGCCGGCGCGGGCCGTGGTCTCCCTGTGCCGCTCACTGCACCCGGTGATTGTCGCCATCATTTTCGTCAAGGCTGTTGGATTTGGCGCGCTGGCCGGCGTCCTGGCCCTCAGTGTTGCCTCCATAGGATTTATCGGAAAGCTGTTCACCGAAGCCATCGAAGAAATCTCGCTCAAGCAGGTGGAAGCCGTCCGCGCCAGCGGCGCCTCGTTCGCCAACGTCATCCTGTTTGCCGTGCTGCCGCAGGTATTTGCGCGTTTCGTGGGGTTCGCCACCTATCAGCTGGACTCCAATCTGCGCAATTCGACCATGGTGGGCATTGTGGGCGCCGGCGGTATCGGTGGCACGCTGTTTTCTGCCTTCCAGCGCTTTGACTATGACTTTGTCTGCACCATACTGGGCACCATCATAGCCATCATCATGCTGGGCGAACTGCTGGCCCGTGCCGTGCGTGCCGTTCTGCTCGACAACCTTTCGCTGGCCGATCTGGCGCGCGGAAACCGACGCGGCGGCGCGGTGTCATCGCGCCAGGCGAGGCCGGACGGCAGAACAGCGGAGAATGAAACATGACCCCCGCCCTGCCCGACACCTGGGTACGCTTTACGCCCGGCCAGCGCCTGCTCCGTTTTGTGCTCTACCTGCTGTTTGTGATGGCCATTGTGCAGTCCATCCGGAGCATAGACGTCATCCCCGAGTTTCTGTACGACGCCCCTACCCAGATGGCAGACCTGTTGCACCGGATGTGGCCAATAGACTGGGCCAGCTTTCAGGGCGAAATACACAAGGCCTTGATCGAAACCCTGCACATGGCGACGCTGGGCACCATTCTGGCTGTGATCATGGCTGTCCCGGTCGGCCTGGCTGCCGCAGGCAACCTGACCCCGAACCGGGCCGTTAACTTTCTGGCCCGCCTGATCCTGGTGTCCAGCCGTTCCATCAACTCGCTGGTCTGGGCGCTGCTGTTCATCGCCATTTTCGGTCCGGGACCACTTGCCGGTACAATCGCCATCGCATTTCGCTCCATCGGTTTTATCGGCAAGCTGCTGGGCGAAGCCATCGAGGATGCGCAGCCTGGTCCCATCGAAGCGCTCGCAGCCACCGGTGCGCGCACGGGATCCATCATCGGCTATGGATACTGGCCGCAGATCAGGCCGGCGTTCTGGTCTATAGTGCTGTTGCGCTGGGACATCAATGTGCGAGAGTCTGCCGTATTGGGCCTGGTCGGCGCTGGCGGCATCGGGATGGCGCTGAACAGCGCCATGGACTTGTTCCAGTGGGACAAGGTCGCGCTGATTCTGGTGCTGATTTTTGCTATCGTCATCGTTGCCGAAGTATTGATCACGCGAGCGCGTAAATCGCTGCTCTGATACACAGCATATAGGCGCCAGCCTGTGCATCTCAGCCGGCGCCCTGGCAACACGGAAGGATGATGCTGTGCTTGAACAAGAACTTAAACTCCATGTACCCGTCGCTGCACGCCAGCAGATCAGGGAACAGCTCCTTGGGCTGGGCGCCAAGGAACAGCGCCTGCGGGCGCGCTATTTCGATACGCCCGACCGCCGCCTGGCGCGAGCCGGCGTCGCACTGCGACTCAGACTGGAGGGCGAGCACTGGATCCAGACCGCCAAGGCGCCCGGACCCGACGAGCTTTCCCGGATAGAACTGAACCATCCGCGCCCGCACCCTGAGCTCGATCTGACAGTCTACCAAGGCACGGCAATAGAGAAGGCCCTGAAAGGCCTGTCGCACAGCCTTGGATTACGCTACGAAACCGATGTATTGCGCCTGAAGCTTGTCCATCAGGTCGATGATCCCGTCCACCCCGGCACCCTGGAGCTGGCGTTTGACGTCGGCCAGATCCGTGCCGGCGACCTGACGCTGGACCTGTGCGAACTGGAGTTCGAGTTGCTGTCGGGTACCGCAGGCACGATATTCCATGAGGGCCGCGCCTGGATGCAGGCGCATGGCCTGGTGCTCGATCTGCGCAGCAAGGCCGAACGCGGCGACCTGCTGGCTCAGCATATGGACGAGGCGCAGAACTGGAACGATCAGACCACACTGCGCAACGCACTGCGCATACACGGCCACACCGAACCCGGCAACGGGTTGCGCATTGATCCCTACGCCCAGAGTCTGCTCAGGCCGCAGCGCGCAGGCGCCATCACGCTCTCGCAGGACATGACGCTGCAGCAGGCCTACCAGGCCTGCCTGGCCGACTGCGTCAATCATGTCGTGCGCAACAGCACGCTGCTGGCGGGCGTGGACAACGCGGGGGCCGGCCCGTCTCAGCAAAGGCACTACGTACATCAATTGCGTGTAGGCATGCGCAGGCTGCGCACCTGCTGGAAGTTTTTCGGCAGATGGGTCGACACTCCCTTGTCGGACACGGACCTGCGGCGCTACTTCAGGCTGCTGGGCAGCGCCAGCGACAACGACGTCCTGCGCTTTGAGATTGCGCCCCGCCTGGCCCGAGCGGGCATGCCTGCCCTGCCCCCGCCCGCGGCGCGCAAGACAGCAAGCGCCGACAACCACCATCCATCCGGCCTGGCTGCAAGCACGCCTTTTCAGCTGTATCTGCTGGACCTGCTCGAACACCTGGTCAATAGCGCCAGCCTGGGGCAGGCGGCGGCAGCGCGCGTGGCAGCCCGAGCCACCGGCCATGGCGCGCATCACCGACGGCCGGCCCGCCTTGAAACCAGGCTGGAAACCCGACTACAAAAATGGCTGCACCAACTCTGCCGAGAAGGCAGGGATTTCAGCCAGCTCTCCCGCTCGGCCCAGCACGATCTGCGCAAAAAACTCAAACGCCTGCGCTATAGCCTGGAGTTCTCGAAATCAGTGCTGACGGGCAACAAGCTGTCCGGCATCCGCAGCCTGTTGCCACCCATTCAGCACACCATGGGCGAGCTGAACGATATGTATAACGCCTGGCAGTATTACGAAACGCTGTCCCGCAGCGAATCTGCGGCGCTCTTTGCCCTGGGCTGGCTCAAGGCCATGCAGGATCAGTTAGAGCGACAGATCCAGAACGATCTTGATCGCCTTGGGGCGGCCAGCCGGCATTAGTCACGGCAAGCCCGCCGCCGGCCCTGGCGCCGTCGCGGCTTATTCGCCCAGCAGAGCGGCCGCGAACTCGCGGGCGACAAAGGGCTGCAGATCATTGAGCCCCTCGCCCACGCCTATCCAGTACACCGGCACCGGCCGCACGCCCTGGCTGCCGGCGGCCACGGCTGCCAGCGTACCGCCCTTGGCCGTGCCATCCAGCTTGGTGACCACCAGCCCGGTCAGGTTGATGGCCGCGTCGAAAGCGCGTATCTGGGCGATCGCATTCTGACCGGTATTGCCGTCGACCACCAGCAGGACCTCATGCGGCGCCTGGCCATCGGCCTTGCCGATGACGCGCCGGATTTTCTTGAGCTCTTCCATGAGGTGCAATTGCGTGGGCAGGCGGCCTGCCGTATCGACCATGACGACATCGGCCTCGCGGGCGCGGCCGGCATTGACCGCGTCGAAAGCCACGGCAGCCGGATCGCCGCCCTCCTGGGCGATGACCGTGACGTTATTACGGGCGCCCCACTCCATCAGTTGCTCGCGCGCAGCCGCACGGAAGGTATCGCCCGCGGCCAGCAGCACGCTTGCCCCCTGCGCCTGGAAATGATGGGCCAGCTTGCCGATGGACGTGGTTTTGCCCGCGCCGTTCACGCCGGTGATCATGACGACAAGCGGCGCAACACGCCCGAGCGGAAACGGCTTTTCAAGCGGGGCCAGGTGGTCGGCAAGAATGTCGCGCAGCGCCGTCTTGACCGCGGCCGCATCCTCTATGCGCTCTTTCCTGACCCGGGCGCGCAGCGCCGTGAGCAGTTTGTCCGTGGCCTCGATACCCGCGTCCGCCATGATCAGCGCGGTTTCGAGCTCTTCGAACAGGTTTTCATCGACCTTTACGCCGACAAACAGCCCGCCGATGTTCTGCCCGGTGCGGGACAGACCCTGCTTGAGCCGCGTCAGCCAGGAGGTTTTGGCGGGCGGGGCCGTCTGAGGTGCGGCTGCCTGTCCGACAGGCTCGGGCGGCGCGGCCTGTTCTGGCGCTTCCTGGGGCTCGGATTGCTCGGCCTGGCTGGTCGGCAGGGAATCATCCTGAGGGCTGACGGGAGCGGGCTCAGCCACCGGGGTTTCCTCAACAGGCGTCTGGGCGCTGCCGGCGTCGCGCGCGGCTGTCAGGCCGGGCACGGCGTGGGGCGGACTCGCGGCCGGTGCCGGATCCATTTCCTGCTCCGGAGCGGGAGATACTGCTGCGGTTGACGTCGCTTGGGCCGCAGACGCGGTGTCTTGCGCGCCTATCGCATCATTCTGCGCGGCGTCTGCGTCAGGCGCTGCCTGCGGCGGCGCATCCTCACGCTGATCCTGCCCTGCGGAGTCGGGGGCCTGCTCGCGGCCTTCGTCGGACGCTTGCTTCTTTCTTTTAAAAAAACTGAACATACGTTTTACACTATCCCAAAAAGCACTCCGAACACGCCCAACCTGCCCAGCACACCGCATCACTGATGAAGCATCCCGAACACGCATGAAAAAACACGCACTCCGTATTGTAGGCGGTGATTATCGCAAAACGCCGATACCTGTGGTGGACGCCCCCGGCCTGCGTCCGACGCCCGACCGTGTGCGCGAAACCCTTTTCAACTGGCTCGCTCACTTCTGGGGCGGCGATTTTGCGGACAAGCGGGTGCTCGATCTGTTCGCAGGCTCAGGTGCGCTGGGCTTCGAGGCGGCATCGCGGGGCGTTGCGCATGTACAGATGGCCGAGACCCACCCCGCTGCGGTCGCGGCGCTGCGCGCGCTGCGGACCAGGCTGGGCGCGCAGCAGGTGCGCATCCATGCAGGCGACGCCCTGGTCGTGCTGGATCGCCTGGACGGCGCCACCTTCGATCTGGTGGCGCTGGATCCGCCTTTCGGCAAGGGCTGGATGGACAAGCTATGGCCACGGCTGAGCGCTGTGCTCAAGCCCGACGGACTGCTGTATGTGGAGTCCGAGACCGCGATCGAGCCGCCCGACACCTGGGAAACCTTGCGGCAATCACGCGCCGGACAAGTGCATTTCCATCTGCTGCGATTTGCTGCAACGCAAAAAACAGTCAATAATCCGGTGTTAGAACTAGAATAAGCCCGACTCGGATACTCTGTGCGCCGGGCGGCCATCGTGGCGACAAACCAATTTTTCTACACATATTCCATGATTACTGCAGTCTATCCCGGAACGTTCGATCCCATGACGCGTGGGCATGAAGACCTGGTACGCAGGGCCGCCGGCCTGTTCGATCATGTCGTGGTGGGCATTGCCCACAGCCATGCCAAAAAGCCTTTCTTCAGCATCGAAGAGCGCGTTGAAATCGCACAGGAAGTACTCAGCCACTATCCCAATGTCACGGTCAGCAGCTTTGCCGGCCTGCTCAAGGACTTCGTCCGCGAGCAGAAAGGCCGGGTCATTGTGCGCGGACTGCGGGCTGTGTCCGACTTCGAATATGAATTCCAGATGGCGGGCATGAACCGGCACCTGCTGCCCGAGGTCGAGACGCTGTTCATGACGCCCTCGGATCAGTATCAGTTCATCTCGGGCACGATTGTGCGCGAGATTGCCATTCTGGGCGGCGATGTCAGCAAGTTTGTGTTTCCGTCGGTAGAACGCTGGCTGCAGGAAAAATCGCGGCAGCGGCGCGAGGAACAGTCCCAGAACGGGCAGGGATGAAGCCGCCTGCGGCATAAGGGTTAATCGAACCCTTATGCCCGCAAGGGTTTACACTGATGAACAGCGGCATACTATGCCGGTTTTTATAGTGGTTTGCTTTATCCAGGACAACAACCATGGCGCTGCGCATTACCGACGAATGCATCAACTGCGATGTCTGCGAGCCTCAGTGCCCGAACAATGCCATTTTCATGGGCGCGGAGATCTATGAGATCGACCCCTCATTCTGCACGGAATGCGTGGGGCACTTCGGCGAACCCCAATGCCAGGTGGTCTGCCCGGTCGAGTGCATAGAAGTCGACCCCGACTGCACCGAAAATGGCGAAATGCTGCTGGCCAAATACCGCAAGCTGACGGCGCTGGCAGGCTAACAGCCTCGTCGCCCACGGCGCCGCGACATGCGGGCGTGCAAGCCCTGCCTGGCGCTCAGTGCGACGGCCAGTCAACAGCCGGCGCATCCGGATGCAGCTTGACCAGCCTGCAGGGCTGGTCAAGAAAGCGGCTGAACCACGACGCCGCCAAATCTCCCTCATCGACCACCTTCGCCTGCTGCGCGTTGATCTGCACGCTGCGGCATACGCTGTCGTCGTCCTCAATCACATCTATCGGAATATCCAGGCGCAGCATGCCCGGCGCCTTGATGACGAGGTAGCCGAACCTCAAGGTAACCTGCACCTCACCCAGCCTGCTGCAGCGATCCTGCCCCAGCCATGAGCCGGCATGGTCCACCACCAGCCAACGCCGGTCGCACTCGGCTGCACTGGCATCGGCCAAGCCGCCGCATTCAGCGATGGGATGATATGTCGATTGTGTCATGTTCGAATCGCCTTGTGATTATTGTCCCAGCAGCCCTTTGAGCGCATCGCCTATGCTTTTGACTGGATCGGCCGGCTTATCGCCTGTCTTGTCCTTGCTCTCCTCCACCGGCTTTTTGGCCATCTGGCTGGACAGCAGGTCGACAAGACCTTCGCGCACGGCCTGTTTGACTTGCGTGCTGTTGATGTCTTTCCACTGAACTTGATAGCCCAGCTTGGCAAAAGGCCCGGAAATGCGTACGGGCACCGTGATGCCATTCAGCTCAGACAAGGCCTTGTCCTCTTGCCCCGACTTGCTGTTCGCCACCTTGACGTTGATCAGCAGATCGAGCTGGTCGTTGACCAGATCCAGCGACGCAGGCGCGCCTTGTGTGACCCGCAGCGGCGGCGCAACAAGGTCGAGTTTCTTGACATTGCCCTGGCCCTGCGCCAGGGCAATGTCGGCTTCCATGGATGAAAAAGCCGTCTGACGGCTCATGTCGGCCTGGGTCATGACTGCCGGCAGCTGGCCGCTGAACACATTGCGCACGGCGTTGTTCACTTCGCCCAGGGTTTTGTTGATGTCAATGCCGTGTATCGCGCCATCGCGCAGTTTCAGTTGTACCGTGCCTGTCAGCCCCGCCTCGACCGCCGCGCTGGTCTGGCCGCTGCTGGTCAGCGCCACATTGATCGATCCCCGGCCCGTCAGACGGTCTTCCTGAGCGTAGTCATGCAGCAGCGGCCCGACATCGACATCCTTGAGCGCGAGCTTGGCGCTCAAGACGTTACCGGCATCTGCAGACAAGGCGCCGGTCAGGCTGCCACCATACAGCTTGGCCTTGATGTCATTGACCGACAGCTTGCCGTCCTTGCCCCTGACCGAAGCCGTGATGTCGCTGGCCTGGACCTGCTGCACCTTGAGCGCATCGATGTCGAAGCTTCCGGTCAAGTCCATCTGGGCCAGAAAGGACAGATCGGGGATGTCCGTATTGGGCGCTGCAGCCGCCGTCGGTTTGGCGGCAGGCTTGGGCGCTGGCTTGGCCGCGTCGGCTGTTTTCTTTTCCTGCTCCGGCGATGCCGGCGCTGGCGCCGGCACGGCTGGCGGAAACAGGGTGTTGAAATCCAGCGTGTCGGCCTTGAAGGCGAACTTGACCTTGGGATCGGCCAGCTCAGTGGCATTCAGGCGAAAATTGAGCTTGCTGCCGCTGAGCACTGCATCGATCTCGCTGTCCAGTCTGTCTTTGATGAGATCGGCCTGCAGGCTGCCGATAAAGGGAAATTCGAAGCTGCCGCCAGGCAGCGCCGCATCATCGATGCGGATGTCGCCTTTCATGGCGGACAGTCCGCCGAGCCGGCGGAAGACGTCCCAGGTCATCGGAGAGGTCATATTGAGCTGGACCAGGCGGTCGCCTTCTTTCAGGCCGGCGTCCACCTTGAGTTCTTTCAGGGTCAGGCGCCTGGCGTTGCCTCCCAGACCGCTCATGGCCATGGATACGCCCAGCATGCCGTCCGGCCTGGTGAGCTTTACCGTACCCTGGACAGGATCACCCTTGGCCGATTCAGGAGAAATCGACAGGCTGGGCGCGTCGAAGGCGACATCGAAGGTCTGGTCGGGGAGTTTGCCGCGCGCGCGATAAGTGAGCTTCTCAACTCTCAGCTCGGCCTGGCTGCGATCCATCTTGAGCTGCGGCACCGTGAGGCTGGTTTCGAGGTTCTCGACCTTGGTGGCGCCGTCCAGCGAGCCCTTGACCTGAACGTCCAGGTTGGCAACATTCAGCTGCTGCGAAAATGAGTTGTAGGCAAGATTGCCGCGCACCACGGCCGGTTTGGCCTGCAGATCACCCAGTTTGCCATTGATCTGGAGGTTGAGCTTTTGCGCCGAATAGGTATGCTCGTTGGGATTGATGAGGATCAGCGCCTGACCGTTCAGGCCAGCGTCCGCCTTGGGATACTCCCCTATCAGATGACCTTTGAACGCCATGTCGAAGGCCTGGTTGAATGTCATGCGGCCCGTGTTGAGCTCGAGCTGCTCGACGCGGGCTACCGCGCCGCTCACGCTATCGTAGACATGAATCTCGCCGTCCTTGAGGTCCAGGCCGGCAATGTCGATCTGGAAATCCGTGCGCTCGACCGACTGCTGCGCCATCGCTGCGGGGATGGGAGACATCTTCGAGAGCGGCGAAGCTTCAGGATGACCTGAAGTCTTATGCGCAGGCGCGTCGACTGGCACAGTGCCGGCTGCGCGCCCGCCGTCGGCCTGCACAGGCGCTGCGGCACCAGCCATGCTGATCACGGAATCCTGATGGCCCATCAGGTCGCGGAAATTGAAATCGCCTTTTTCATCGCGCTTGACCCAGGCCTTGAAGCCGGACACCGCGACATGATCGACCACGAATCTGTTGGAGAGCAGCGGCCATATCGCCACGGCAAAACGCGCGCTGTCTATCGAGGCGAAGGTATCGGGGCTGTTGCGGTTGGATAATGACACATCCTGCACCGACAGACCGATACGCGGAAACAGGGACAGCTCGATCTCGCCCTTGATGGAAAGCGTGCGCTGGTATTTGTTGTAGACGATTTCCTCGAGCTTGCTCTTGTAGGCATTTGGATCAAACGTGAGCAAAAAGATGGCTATGCCGACCAACGCGACAATAGCCACCACGACGAGACTGAACAGTACCCGCTTGAACCAAACTTTCATTATCGGCCTCTAAAACCACGGGAGAGCCCCCCTGCGCCGCTGACGGCGAATAGGTGGAATGCTAACCCATGATGCAGGGTAGCGTCAGGTAAAACTCAGTTAGCGTTACCTTCCGAAACCTGCGCGAGCACAGGAAAGACTGTTGACAGGACAATTTATTACCGATAATTATATAGAAAGACAACAAACATCTAGCCGAGTTATGCCAAGGCCGTTACGATGTGTATTACTCCGTCAACATCCCAATAAGATCAGATCATGAAATTCGAGACACTCGCCATCCATGCGGGCTATCAGCCCGATCCCACCACCAAGTCCGTTGCCGTCCCCATTTACCAGACCACATCGTACGCCTTTGACAGCACGCAGCACGGCGCCGATCTGTTCGATCTGAAAGTACCCGGCAATATCTATACCCGGATCATGAACCCCACCAACGCGGTGCTCGAGGAGCGCGTGGCCGCACTGGAAGGCGGCGTCGCGGCGCTGGCGGTGGCATCGGGCATGGCGGCGGTCTCCTACGCCATCCAGACCATCGCCCAGGCCGGCGACAACATCGTATCGGTTGCGAAACTGTACGGCGGCACCTACAACCTGTTCGCTCATACGTTTCCGCGCCAGGGCCTTACGGTCAAGTTCGCGCCTCATGACGATGTCGCGGCGCTCGAAGCCCTGATCGACGAAAACACCAAGGCGGTCTTCTGCGAATCCATCGGCAATCCAGCCGGCAACATCGTGGATATCAAAGCCCTGGCCGATGCCGCCCACCGGCATGGCGTGCCGCTGATTGTGGACAACACCGTGGCCTCGCCCGCATTGTGCCGGCCGTTCGAGCATGGCGCGGACATCGTCGTGCACGCCTTGACCAAATACATGGGCGGGCACGGCACCACGATTGCAGGCGCCGTGGTGGACTCGGGCAAATTCCCCTGGGCCGAGCACAAAGATCGCTTCCCCATGCTGAACGAACCTGACCCCTCCTATCACGGTGTGGTCTACACAGAAGCCTTTGGCCCGGCGGCATTCATCGGGCGCTGCCGGGTGGTGCCGCTGCGCAACACCGGCGCGGCGCTCTCGCCCTTCAATGCCTTTCTGATTCTGCAAGGTATCGAAACGCTGCCGCTGCGCATGGAGCGCCACACTGAGAACGCCCTGCGCGTGGCGCAATTCCTGCAGGATCACGAGCTGGTGTCATGGGTCAAATACGCCGGGCTGCCGGACCACCCCGAGCATGCGCTGGCAAAACAATACTACGGCGGCAAGCCGGCCAGCATTCTGTCCTTTGGCATCAAGGGCGGCGCTGAAGCCGGTGCGCGCTTCATCGATGCGCTGCAGCTGATCCTGCGGCTGGTGAATATCGGCGACGCCAAGTCGCTGGCCTGCCATCCGGCCTCGACCACGCACCGCCAGCTCAACCCCGAAGAGCTTGCCGCAGCCGGCGTGGGCGAAGACATGATCCGCCTGTCCATCGGGCTGGAGCATATCGACGACATCCTGGCCGACCTGCAGCAGGCGCTCGCCGCCAGCAAGGGCTGAGCCAGCCTGCGCCAGACGGCGCGGGAAAGGCTTGGGACCACTTCAAAGAAAAAAGCGCGAGCCTGCATCACAGGACTCGCGCCATGCCGCCGACACAGCGGCGCGGTATTGCGGCAAGCTATCAGAGCTTGCCCAGCAACCCCGACAGAGAACCCAAGAGGTTGTCGCCAGCAGGGGTATCCGCACTGACCTGGCCGTCAGGCGTCGCCTGATCGACCAGCGAGGGCAACAGCGAGGACAAATGCTGCAGCACAGCGCCCTTATCCAGGCCGCTTTGCTGGGACAGCGAATCGACCATGCCGTCGCCCAGCACCGAGTGCAATTGTTCACCGGATACAGGCTGGTTTGGGCCCGTGCTCACCCAGGATGACACGACTTCTCCAAGCCCGCCTTCCCGGAAACGCTCGATCAACCCAGCCACACCGCCTGGATAGTTTTTGATTTGTTCTAAAAGTGCGGGCAGCAGCGCCGCCTGGCCGCCACCCTGCCCGCCGACGGCGGAAGTGATTGAATCGAATAGGCTCATTCTGTTCTCCTGTCGAGACTGTCTGTGAAGCTGTAAGTCTACTCACTTCTGGCGCTGGCAACTGCAAATTTCGGTCAGGACATCCTGTATAGTGTTTGGCAAAATGTAAGGTTAATAACGAGGTGGAGAGAATCGCATCATGCAAATAGGAATCCCGCGCGAGCGGCTGCCGGGAGAAACCCGTGTGGCCGCGACGCCCGAAACGGTGAAAAAATACGTGGTCGCAGGGCACACGGTCACTGTTGAGCGCGAGGCCGGTTCGGCCGCGCATTTTACCGATGAGGCATACGAACAGGCCGGCGCCACGCTGGGCGACCAGACCCAGGCGCTGGGCGCCGAGCTGGTGCTCAAGGTCCGCGCTCCCGACGATGACGAACGCAGCCGGATGAAGGCGGGCGCGCTGCTGGTCGGCATGCTCGATCCCTTCAATGCCCAAGGCCTGCAGGCCATGGCCACGGCAGGACTGACGGCGTTTGCACTGGAAGCGGCGCCGCGCATCACGCGCGCGCAAAGCCTGGACGTGCTGTCCTCGCAAGCCAATCTGTCCGGCTACAAGGCGGTACTGCTGGCGGCCAACGCCTATGGCCGTTTGTTTCCGATGATGATGACAGCGGCGGGCACGCTCAAGGCCGCGCGCGTCGTGGTGCTGGGCGCCGGCGTGGCGGGGCTGCAGGCCATTGCCACGGCCAAGCGCCTGGGCGCGGTGGTCGAGGCCTCGGATGTGCGCCCGGCTGCCAAGGAGCAGATCGAGTCGCTGGGCGCCAAGTTCATTGACGTGCCCTATGAAACCGATGAAGAACGCGAGATTGCGCAGGGTGTCGGCGGTTACGCGCGTCCCATGCCCGCCGCGTGGATGGCGCGCCAGGCCACGCTGGTCGCCGAACGCTGCAGGCAGGCCGATATCGTCATCAGCACCGCGCTGATCCCGGGCCGCCCTGCGCCCGAACTGATCAGTGCTGACACCGTGCAAGCGATGAAGCCCGGCTCGGTCATTGTCGACCTGGCGGTGGAGCGCGGCGGCAACTGCCCGCTCTCGGAAAAAGACCAGATCGTCCAGAAGCACGGCGTGACACTCATCGGGCTGAGCAATCTGCCCGCGCTGGTCGCGCATGATGCCTCGGCCCTGTATGCGCGTAATGTCATGGATTTCATGAAACTCATCATCAACGCCGAGGGCCAGGCGCAGATCAATACCGACGATGAGATCGTCGCGGCCTGCCTGGTCTGCCGCGATGGCAATGTCTTGAGGAGCAACTGATGGAAGCGATCAGTCCTACCCTGATCAATCTGATCATTTTTGTACTGGCTGTCTATGTGGGCTTTCATGTCGTCTGGAATGTCACGCCTGCACTGCACACACCGCTGATGGCCGTCACCAATGCGATCTCGGCCATTGTGATCGTTGGCGCCATGCTGGCCGCCGCGCTGACCGAAGGCACGCTGGCGCACAGCATGGGTGTGTTCGCCGTGGCGCTGGCCGCAGTGAATGTGTTTGGCGGTTTCCTGGTCACACGACGCATGCTTGAAATGTTCAAGAAAAAAGAGAAGAAAAGCGGAGGCAAGGCATGATCTCAGTCAATGTCGTCACGCTGCTCTACCTGGTTGCCTCGGTGTGCTTTATCCAGGCGCTCAAGGGACTGTCTCACCCCACCACTTCGCGCCGGGGCAATGCCTTTGGCATGATAGGGATGGCCATCGCCGTGCTCACGACCGGCGCGCTGATCGTGGGCCTGGCTACCGAAGGCACTGCCGGCATAGGGCTGGGCCGGGTGATACTGGGCCTGTTGATCGGCGGCACCATCGGCACGCTGATGGCCAAACGGGTCGAGATGACCAAGATGCCCGAGCTGGTCGCCTTCATGCACAGCATGATCGGCCTGGCTGCCGTGGCCATTGCGGTGGCCATTGTGGCCGAGCCGCATGCCTTCAGCATCGCCGCTGCCGGCGCACCGATTCCTGTGGGCAACCGTCTGGAGCTTTTTATCGGCACGTTTGTGGGCGCGATCACGTTCTCAGGCTCGGTGATTGCATTCGGCAAGCTCTCGGGCAAATATAAGTTCCGCCTGTTTCAGGGTGCGCCGGTCTCGTTCTCGGGCCAGCATATGCTCAACCTGCTGCTGGCGGTGCTGATGCTGGCCTGCGGCGCCTGGTTCATGGCTACGCAATCCTGGACGCCTTTTGTGATCATGGCAATACTGGCCTTTGTGCTGGGCGTGCTGATCATTATCCCGATCGGCGGGGCGGACATGCCGGTGGTGGTGTCCATGCTCAACAGCTACTCGGGCTGGGCGGCGGCGGGCATTGGTTTTTCGCTGAACAATCCGATGCTGATCATTGCCGGTTCGCTGGTAGGCTCGTCGGGTGCGATTCTGTCCTACATCATGTGCAAGGCGATGAACCGCTCGTTCTTCAATGTGATTCTGGGCGGGTTCGGCGCGGAGCCGGGCGCGGCGGCCGGCGGCGCGGATCAGGGCCAGCGCAATGTGAAGTCGGGCAGTCCGGATGATGCGGCATTCCTGATGAGCAATGCGGAGTCGGTGACGATTGTGCCAGGCTACGGGCTGGCGGTGGCGCGGGCGCAGCATGCGCTCAAGGAGCTGGCTGAGAAGCTCACAGAGCACGGGGTGACGGTCAAGTATGCGATTCATCCTGTGGCCGGGCGCATGCCTGGGCATATGAATGTGCTGCTGGCCGAGGCGGAGGTGCCTTATGACCAGGTGTTCGAGATGGATGATATCAACAGTGAGTTTTCGCAGACGGATGTGGTGCTGGTGCTGGGGGCCAATGATGTGGTGAACCCTGCGGCCAAGAATGATCCGAATTCGCCGATTGCAGGAATGCCGATTCTTGAGGCCTATAAGGCGCGCACGGTGATCGTGAACAAGCGATCTATGGCGGCCGGTTATGCGGGGCTGGACAATGAGCTGTTCTATATGGACAAGACGATGATGGTGTTCGGCGATGCGAAGAAGGTGATCGAGGATATGGTGAAGGCGGTGGAGTAAGCTGCCTTGCTGTTGTGCTGTTTGCGTTGAAGGGCCTGGGTTTTCCAGGCCCTTTTTTCTGTGTGCTTTCTGTTGACGGTCGGCTTGCGGGTGCGTTCTGTTGACGGTCGATGCGCAGCTTCCCTGCCTTTCAGCACAAGCTGAGCCGGTTCGGCGCCCACGCGCCGAACAGCGCGTCGGCTTGCTCGTCCGGGCCGTTCGGCCCTCCCTTCGCCTCCGCCTCGCTCGGCTCAGATAGTGCCTTCAGACAGGAAAGCTACGCACCGCCCTGCGGTGAATGATGGCGGGGCGCCGCTGGGACGATCTGGTTGCTTGGCCTTTTTGCGTTGCTTTAGCTCCTGGCGGAAGACTTCTTGCGCTGGCGAAGACGGCCCCCACTATCTGGGGCCGTCTTCACGTCGGGGCGTTGGATGATGAAAGGCTGGGTTTTCACGACAGAGGGCGGCTGGCTGGCCTGAACGACACTTCAAGAATCGAGCACTAGCCCAAGTAGAACGACACTTCAAGAATCGAGCACTAGCCCAAGTATTGAGGTGATTTTCATGGCCGTGTACAACGGACAGTTCAAACAGCGACACTCCCCCCCTCAAAAGCCAACACGGGACAAGACAAAGTCCCTCAACAGCCAACGCTTCGACGTGAACATGGGCCCAGATAGTGGGGCCCATGTTCACGAGCGCAAGAGCTCTTTCGCACAGACAAGGCACAACACAAAAAGGCCAAGCACACTGGCCACCCCAGCGGCGCCACCCAATGACTCATCGCAGGGCGGTGCGTGCATCCCCTGTCTGAAGGCACTATCTGAGCCGAGCGAGGCGCTCGCGAAGGGAGGGCCGAACGGCCCGGACGAGCAAGCCTATGCGATGTTCGGCGCAGGGGCGCCGAACCGGCTCAGCTTGTGCCGAAAGACAGGGGATGTGCGCACCGCCCGCCAACAGAAAACACCCGCAAGCCGACCATCAACAGCAAGCAAACCCAGCCCATGCCACGCTCAAACACATCAACACTGAACCGGCTCAGCCTATGCCGAAAGGCAGGAAAGCCGCGACCGCCCGTCAACAAACCAATCAATCATCCCCGAACCTGATCCCCTGAGCCAGCGGCAACTCACGGGAATAATTGACCGTGTTTGTCGCGCGCCGCATATATGCCTTCCAGGCATCCGAACCAGACTCGCGCCCCCCGCCCGTTTCCTTCTCACCACCGAACGCCCCGCCGATCTCCGCGCCCGACGTACCGATGTTTACATTCGCAATACCGCAATCCGACCCCTCGACCGACGTGAAACGCTCAGCCTCGCGCAGATCCGTCGTAAAAATCGCGGACGACAGACCCTGAGGCACCGCATTCTGCATATGCAGCGCATCCTCGAAGCGCTCGTAACGCATCACGTAAAGAATCGGCGCAAACGTTTCCTGGCAGACCACCTCGGTCTGCGACGGCATCTCCACCAGCGCGGGCGACACATACCAGGCATTCGGATACTCATCGGCCAACTGACGCTCGCCACCCGTGACCACCCCGCCCTGCGCACGTGCCTGCTCCAGCGCATCCTGCATCGCATCGAAGGACGCGCGATCGATCAAAGGCCCCACCAGCGTATCGGCCTGCAAAGGATTGCCCACGCGCGCACTCGCATAAGCCTGCTTCAGCTTGGCCAGCAAACGATCAGCCACACTGCTGTGAACAATGATGCGGCGCGTGCTCGTGCAGCGCTGGCCCGCCGTACCGACCGCGCCGAACAGAATACCGCGCGCAGCCATGTCCAGGTCTGCCGAGGGTGCCACGATGATGGCATTGTTGCCGCCCAGTTCCAGCAGGCAGCGGCCAAAGCGCTGCGCCACACGCGGACCGACCTGGCGGCCCATGCGCGTCGAACCCGTGGCGGAAACCAGCGCCACGCGGTGATCGCCCACCAGTGCTTCGCCGGTATCGCGGCCGCCGACCAATACCTGCAGCAGTCCCTGCGGCGCATCGCCAAAGCGCGCCAATGCGCGGCTGAACAGCGCCTGGCAGGCCAACGCCGTCAACGGTGTTTTTTCCGACGGCTTCCAGACCACCGCATCGCCGCAGACCAGTGCCAGCGCGGTATTCCAGGACCATACCGCGACCGGAAAGTTGAAGGCAGAGATGACCCCCACGACGCCCAGCGGATGCCAGGTTTCCATCATGCGATGGCCCGGCCGCTCGGAAGCAATGGTCAATCCATATAACTGGCGCGACAGGCCCACGGCAAAGTCGCAGATATCGATCATTTCCTGGACTTCGCCCTCGCCCTCGGCCGTGATTTTGCCGGCCTCGACCGATACCAGGCGGCCCAGCGCCTGCTTGTGCTCGCGCAGTTCCTCGCCCAGCAGACGCACCAGCTCGCCACGACGCGGCGCGGGCACCGTGCGCCAGGCCAGAAAGGCCTCGTGTGCGGCGCCTATCATCTCGGTGGCCTGCTCGGGCGTGTGCTGATCCAGCCGGGCGACCAACGCGCCATCGATAGGAGAATGCACAGGCAGATCGCCCCCGCCAAGCGCCTCGGGGTCGAGGCCGAGTGTTTTCAGCAAATCATTGGTATCCATGGCTTTTCCTAAAAGGAGTCTGGTCGTCGCAACGTACCCGGAGCAGAATATCACATTGATTTTCTTATACGAAATATTTTTCCCAAGGGAAAATACCAAGAGAAATAAGAAAATTTTGCGCACACAATATATGTGAACCGGCACATTGAAGTATGCAAGCATGCACAGCAAACTGCACAGCATGCAGGTCCACCCGCCAGGCAAGCAGCTGCGGGGGAGTGCCGCAGGGGAGTCGCGAAGCCATGCCGCAGTATCGTTACGATGTCGTCATCGCTGGCGGCGCCGCCGTCGGCAGCGCTGCAGCTTATTTTCTCACCGCGAATCCTGATTTCACAGGAAGCCTTGCGGTGGTCGAACAAGACCCCAGCTACCAGCGCTGTGCCACGGCTCTCTCGGCGGCGTCCATCCGCCATCAGTTCTCAACCCCCGAGAACATCCAGATGTCGATGTTCGGCACACAGTTTCTGCGCCATTTCGGCGACACCCTGGAGGTCGACGGCCAGCGGCCCGATCCCGCCTTTCGCGAAGGCGGTTATCTGTTCCTGTCCACAGCCGCGGGACTGGATACCCTGCGCAAAAACCACAGCACACAAACCAGCCTGGGCGCCGACCTTGCGCTGCTGTCTCCCGATGCCTTGGCCCGCCGCTTTCCCTGGCTGAACACGCAGGATCTGGCAGCCGGCTCGCTGGGCCTGTCCGGCGAGGGCTGGCTGGACGCCTACAGCCTGATGCAGGGTCTGCGCCGCAAGGCCATTGCACTGGGTGCGCACTACCTGCACGGCAAAGTCGTAGACCTGCGGCGGAACGATGCCCGCCTGAACGCGGTGGTGCTGGATGACGGCCGTGTCCTTGAGTGCGGCGCCGTGATCAATGCAGCGGGCACCGGCGCGACCGCACTGGCGCAGCGAGCGGGGATCGTGCTGCCCGTGCAATCGCGCAAGCGCAGTGTCTTTTATTTCCGCTGCCCGGCCACCCTGCCCGGCTGTCCCATGGTAATCGACCCAAGCGGGGCATACTTCCGTCCCGAAGGGCAGGGTTTTATCGCCGGGATTGCGCCGCCACCCGACGCAGACCCCGAATGCAGCGACTTCGACGTCCAGCATGCCTTGTTCGAAGCTACGTTGTGGCCGCTGCTGGCGACCCGGGTGTCGGCCTTCGAGGCCTTGCGCTGCGAGCGCAGCTGGGCTGGGCACTATGACATGAACACCGTGGACCAGAATCTTATCCTGGGCGCGCACCCGAGCGTCGAGAATCTGTATTTCGCCAACGGCTTCAGCGGACACGGCCTGCAGCAGGCGCCTGCCGTTGGCCGGGCGCTGTCCGAGCTGATTCTCTATGGCGGCTATCGCACGCTGGCGCTGGACCGCATGGGCTGGAACCGCATTCTCGCGCACCAGCCCTTGATAGAAAAAAACATTGTTTAACCTCCGCCCGACGCAAGGACTTCCCATGAAACTCAGACCCATAACGCCGCACGACTGGCTTGGCCCGATGCCAGGCCAGTTACCGCCTGCGGCTACACTTGCTCTTTTTTGACGGAACCCCATCGTGAACGAAACCGCCTCGCAGCAATCCGGATCCGTGCTGGCCGAGCGCCTGAAAGCCCTGCGTGTACAGCGCGGCTGGACACAGGGCCAGGCGGGCAAAGCAAGCGGTGTGGCCACCTCCACCCTGTCCAAGATCGAAAACGGCCTGATGTCGCCCACCTACGACGTGCTGCTCAAGCTGGCGCATGGCCTGGGCGTGGATATCGCTGAGCTGTTCGCCCCGGCCCAGGCGCACATGGGCGCGGGGCGGCGCAGCATAGAACGCAAAGGCCAGGGCGAAGTCCACGAGACCCCGCTCTATCACCATCAGTTGCTGTGTTCGCAACTCTCGCACAAGCGCATGATGCCCTTCGTTACCCGCATCAAGGCCTATCAGCTGGAAGATGACGAAGGCTGGAGCCGCCACGAAGGCGAGGAGTTTGTCTATGTGCTGAGCGGTACCATCGCGCTGCATACAGAGTATTACCAGCCGGAGACGCTGCAGGCCGGCGACAGTTTCTACTTGGACAGCCGGATGCGACACCGCGTCATCAACCAGGGGCCGCAGGATGCGCAGGTGCTGTGGGTCAGCACCAAGCGGGATGCGCATGAGCAGGAAGGCGCAGCGGCGCAAGCCTGACGCCCGCGGACAAATGCCGGTTGCTGGCGCGCCGCAGAGGCGACCTAAGCAGCATAAGCAACTTGAGCAACATCCAGAAAAACATACCGCTGCCGAGCCAGCGCAGCAGGAGGAGACGAGCATGAACACACCCGCGATCGCCGCATACGATGCTGAGCAGACGGCCCGGCTGCTGGACTTTCACCGCCTGGTCGATGAACTGGCCAAAGCGGTGCGCGACTATGCCGCCGGGCGCATTACCGCGCCGGAACGGCAGGTCGTGGCCTACCCGAATGGCGGCGTCATGCTGTCCATGCCTGCGACGGCGGCCGATATCGGCGTTCACAAACTGGTCAATGTCATGGCCGGCAACCGCGAGCGCAAGCTGCCCACCATCAATGGCGTAGTCACGGTCTACGACGGCGACACCGGACAGGAGCGCATCGCCCTGCATGGGCCGACCGTCACAACGCGCCGCACCGCCGCCGTATCGATGCTCGGGCTGCGTACGCTCAGGCCAGGCACGCCTGGCCGCGTCGCGGTCATCGGAACGGGCACGCAGGCAGAGGGCCATATGCAGGCGCTCGCCGCCCTTTACCCCGGGCTCAGGGTCGTGGCCATCGGCAGCACACTGGAAAAGGCCCAGGCTTTTATCGCCGCGCACCGCGGCCTGGCGCTGGCACTGCAGGCAGACAGCGAGGTGCCCGAGGATGCGGATGTGGTCATTACGGTGACGACCTCCGCCACGCCGGTCTACACGCTGCCCGCCCGTGGGGACCGTCTCGTGATCGGCGTGGGCGCATACCGGCCCGATCTGGCGGAGATCAGTCCGCTGACCCTGCAAGGCAGCCGCCTCTATGTCGACGATCTGGCTGGCGCGCGCCACGAGGCAGGCGACTATCTCCAGGCCGGCATAGACTGGGCCAGCGTCACGGCGCTCGCGCAGGCGCTGGACCAGGTCGCGGACACCCGGATCCCTGCCGTGTTCAAGACCGTGGGCTGCGCGGCCTGGGATCTGGCGGCCGCCCGCTGCGCCGCGCGGGGAATCAACTAGAATGAACACACACAAGAAATAAACGGTGGAGACGGCATGGCACAGAAACCGCTATCGCGCTGTTTCGTCGATGGCCAGTGGATCACGACAAAGCAGCGTTTTTCCAACATCAATCCGGTCAATGGCGAGATTGTCGGCCAGGTCTGCGAGGCCGACGCCGCGCTGGTGGATCGCGCCGTCGTGGCGGCGCGCGCGGCGGGCAAGGGCCCCTGGGGCCAGTTGTCCACGCCTGAGCGGACCGCGCTGCTGCATCGCATCGCCGACGGTATCGAACAACGCTTCGAAGACTTCGTCGCCGCCGAAGTCCTGGACACAGGCCGGCCGGTCCAGCAGGCCCGTACACTGGATGTGCCGCGCGGCATCGCCAACTTTCGCAGCTTTGCCAATCTGATCGCGACGGCATCAAGCGAGATGTATGAGAGCACCGCCGCCGACGGCGGACGTGTCATCAACTATGTGAACCGCAAGCCGCTGGGCACGGTGGCCGTGATCTCGCCCTGGAACCTGCCGTTGCTGCTGCTGACCTGGAAAGTGGCGCCCGCACTGGCCATGGGCAATTGCGTAATCGCCAAGCCGTCGGAGGAAACCCCTTCGTCGGCCACGCTGCTGGCCGAGGTCATGCAAAAAGCAGGACTGCCGCATGGCGTGTTCAATCTGATACACGGGCACGGTCCTGCGGCAGCGGGAGAATTCCTGACCACGCATCCGGACATCGATGCCATCACCTTCACCGGAGAATCCCGCACCGGCACGGCCATCATGAAAGCCGCCGCGCAGGGCGTCAAGGATGTCTCGTTCGAGCTGGGCGGCAAAAACGCGGCCGTGGTGTTTGCCGACGCGGATTTCGATGCCGCTGTCGCCGGCGTGATGCGATCCAGCTTCACCAATTCCGGCCAGGTATGCCTGTGCTCCGAGCGCGTCTATGTTGAACGATCCCTGTATGCGCGCTTTGTGGCGGAGCTGCAGCGCCGCTGCGACCAGCTCGTGCTGGGTTATCCCAAGAATCCCGACGTGGACATGGGGCCGCTGATTTCGCATGAGCATCGCGACAAGGTGCTGTCCTACTACGCCCTGGCGCGCGAAGAAGGCGCCACCGTGCTGAGCGGCGGCGGCGTGCCGGTCTTTGGCGACGAGCGCGATAACGGCGCCTATGTACAGCCTACGATTCTGGCCGGCCTGCCCGATACCGCGCGCTGTGTGCGCGAGGAGATTTTCGGTCCGGTCTGTCACGTATCGCCCTTTGACAGCGAGCAGGAAGTCATCGCACGCATCAATGACAGCCCCTACGGGCTGGCCGCCTGTATATGGTCAACGCATCTGTCGCGGGCCCACCGCGTGGCAGCCAGCCTGGATACCGGCATTGTCTGGGTCAATACCTGGTTCACGCGCGACCTTCGCACGCCCTTCGGCGGCCGGGGACTATCGGGCATAGGTCGCGAGGGCGGCCGCTATTCACTGGATTTTTATTCGGAGCTGAGCACCGTCTGCGTGCGGATCTAAACAGCCAGCCACCCCACATCGACGAGGAGTGAAACATGAGCACAAACCCTGCGCAGGGCATTGTCCCCGGCAAGGCCACACCCCGCGGCGCTTTTCCCCACATCAGGCGCGCCGGCGATTTCCTGTTCGTATCAGGTACCAGCGCGCGCCGGCCCGACAACACCATAGAGGGCGCATCGGTCGATCATCTGGGCACGACGACGCTGGATATCCGCAAGCAGACGCGCGCAGTCATCGAGAATATCCGCGATATCCTGGCCAGCCAGGGCGCCGGGCTGGAGCACCTGGTGGAGATATCCACGTTTCTGGTGAACATGAACGACTTCGGCGGCTACAACGACGTGTATGCAGAATTCTTCTCCGCCGACGGCCCCACCCGAACCACCGTTGCCGTGCATCAGTTGCCGCATCCACAGTTGCTGATCGAAATCAAGGCGGTAGCCTGGCTGCCCCGCAACGCAGCGGAGAGCCAGCATGCTTAGCTATGGCCGACCATTCAATTTCCAGCAATGGATAGCGGAGCATGCCCATCTGCTCAAGCCGCCCGTGGGCAACCAGCAGATCTGGCAGGACAGCGATTTCATCGTGACCGTCGTGGGCGGGCCCAATCGCCGCAGCGATTATCACGACGATCCTTACGAAGAGTTCTTCTACCAGATGCGCGGCAATGCCTATCTCTATCTCTGGATAGACGGCAAACGGGAACGCGCCGACCTCAAGGAAGGCGATATCTTTCTGTTGCCGCCGCATGTGCGTCACTCCCCTCAGCGTCCGGAGGAAGGCAGTGTCTGCCTGGTCATTGAGCGGCAGCGCCCGGCGGGCGTCATCGACGGGTTCGAGTGGTACTGCGAAGGTGAGAACGGCTGCGGCAGCCTGGTGCACCGGGTCGAAACGCAATTGCAGAGCATCGTCAAGGACTTGCCGGTGCTGTTCAACGCTTTTTATGCATCCGAGGAACAGCGCCGCTGCCCCGGCTGCGGCGCCCTGCATCCGGGAAAATAAGGCTACATGATGAAAATAGATATGCACGCACACTTCCTGCCGCCTATATCGCAGCACGAAGCGGCCCTGCTTCACGCCGACCACGCGCCCTGGCTGGCCATAGACGCCAGCGGCGAGACCGGACAGATCATGAAAGGCAGCGAGCCGTTTCGCCCCGTCTACCGCGCGCTCTGGGATCCTGCGCTGCGGCTGGAGGAAATGGACAGGCATGGTCTGGATATCCAGATCATTTCCGCCACGCCCATCATGTTCGGCTATGAGTTCCCCGGCGACAGAACCGCGGCCTGGGCCTCCCGCATGAACGATCTGGCGCTGGAACACTGCGCAGCCAACCCTCAGCGCCTCAAAGCGCTGGCGCAAGTGCCGCTGCAGGATCTGGAGCTTGCCTGTGCGGAAGCCTCGCGCGCAAGGGCGGCAGGCCATGTCGGCGTGCAGATCGGCAATCATCTCGGTCCGCGCGACATGGACGACGAGCATCTGGTGCAGTTTCTGATTCACTGCGCCAACAACGACATCCCCATCCTGGCTCACCCCTGGGACATGATGACCGACGGCCGCATGAAAAAATGGATGCTGCCCTGGCTGGTCGCCATGCCGGCCGAAACGCAGCTGGGCATTCTTTCCTTGATTCTGTCCGGCGCCTTCGAACGCATCCCGGCCTCGCTACGGCTGTGCTTCGCCCATGGCGGCGGCAGCTTCGCCTTTCTGCTGGGCCGGGTGGACAATGCATGGGAATGCCGCGACATCGTCCGCCAGGACTGCCCGAAGCTGCCCTCCAGCTATACCAGCCGCTTCTATACGGACAGCGCCGTGTTCGATCCCGGTGCACTGCGGCTGCTGGTCGAGGTGATGGGGGCAGACCGCGTGATGCTGGGCTCAGACTACCCCTTTCCGTTGGGCGAACAGTCCATCGGCAAACTGGTCATGGACAATGACTGGCTCGACGACGCCCAGAAACAGCGCATCTGCGCGGACAACGCCTTGCAGTTCTTCGGGCTGGCCGCCGGCTGAGGCCAGCGACGGCAGGCTGCGCCTACAATACCCGCTATTCCTCACCTCCAACACAGGACACGCACTCATGGATGCCGATTTCTGGCTCGACCGCTGGCGCGAAGGCCAGACTCAATTCCACATGGAGCGCGTCACGCCGCTGCTTCAGAAATACTGGCCCGGCCTGAATCTGCCGGCTGGCAGCAAAGTGCTGGTGCCACTGTGCGGCAAGACGCTGGACATGGTCTGGCTGGCCAGCCAGGGGCACCAGGTACTGGGCGTAGAGCTTTCGTCGCTGGCAGTCGAACGCTTTTTCGCGGAAAACGCGCTCGAACCCATGGTCACGACCTCCGCACTGGGCACGCATTACCGCGCCGGCGACATCGAGATCATTTGCGGGGATATTTTCAATCTGGACGCCGCTACGCTGTCGTCCTGCGTGGGCGCCTATGACCGGGCCGCGTTGGTAGCGCTTCCGGCCGAAATGCGGCAACGCTATGTCCAGCACGTTTATGGCCAGTTGGCCAACGATTACCAGGGACTGCTGCTCACCCTGGCCTATGACCAGGATCAGATGAACGGCCCTCCGTTCTCGGTGGATGAGCCGCAGGTTCAGGCCTTGTACGCGGCGCACACTCAGGTGCGCGTTCTGGACAGGCGCGACATTCTGGCCAAAGAACCCAAGTTCGCCGAGCGCGGCCTGACCGCGCTCGATACCATTGTGTTTCAGTTGTCGGGCCAACCTGGGCGCTGACCCTGTAATCCAGCGCTGCACGGGCCGGCCCCGCGGCGCCGGTTGCGCCACAGTTCAGGGCCCGCCCGGCACAACGGGCCGGGCCGCACTCAGCCCTGGGGGGCCAGCGGCAGGGCGCGCTTGTGGGCGGTACGACGATAGATGCCAAGTATGGTTTCCATGGCCTCGGCGGGAACCTCCTTGCCTTCGAGGAAATCGTCGATCAGCGCATAGGAAATGCCAAAGGCGTCCTCATCTGGCTTGAGCGGCGAAAGCGATTCGAGATCAGCCGTGGGGATTTTCATGGCCGCCGCCTCGCTCGCCCCCATGGCGATGGCAAGCGCCCTGACACGCCGCTTGCTCAAGCCCGCCAGGGGCGTGATGTCAGCCGCGCCGTCGCCAAACTTGGTGAAAAACCCCATCAAGGCCTCGGCCGCATGATCGGTACCGACCACCAGTCCGCCATGGGCGCCCGCCACGGCATATTGCGCAATCATGCGCTGGCGCGCCTTGATGTTGCCCAGGAGAAAGTCCTGATGGGCGGCATCGCGGAAAACCAGCTCGCCGGCCAGCAGCGCATTGAGCATGGCATCGCTGGCCGGCTTGATGTTCACCGTGACCAGCTTGTCGGCCTGGATGGTCTGCAGCGCGGACTGGGCATCGTGCTCGTCGCGCTGTTCGCCATAGGGCAGGCGCATGGCGACAAATACTGCATCGCCGCCGCCGGCGCGCACTTTGTCGACCGCACGCTGCGACAGACAGCCACCGACCAGTGAGTCCACACCGCCGCTGATGCCCAGCACCAGCGCGCGCGAACCCGTGCTCACAAGATAATCGGCGAGAAAGTCCACGCGGCGGGCGATTTCGCGCTCGGCGTCAAACCGTTCATCCACACCAAGTTCAGTAATGATTTCGCGCTGCAGGGCGCGCTGTTCAGCAGTCAACATGCTCAAATCCTTTGCCGCACTCGGGTCGGCGTAGCTGTGTCCGGAAAACCCTATTGCCAGATGAGGATTATGATAAGCGAAGAACGCATTCATTCGCACCCTGACTCAATACTGTCTCAAGCGTCATGCAAGTTTCGCCGCCGGCGATGCAGAGCGCCCCGGCTCACAATACGTTTACGTCCTCAATGACTCCACTTCCCTCGTCCCTGGCAGTACTCATCGCAACCCTGACCGTGCAATCCCTGGTGGCAATGTGTCTGCTGACCTTGCCCGTGGTCGCCCCCGCCGTGGCTGCAACACTGGGCATCTCGCCCGCCTATGTCGGCCTGTATATTGCGCTGGCCTATCTCGCCGCCATGGCCTCCAGCCTGGTCGCAGGCGGCGCAGTGCGGCGCTTTGGCGCGATCCGCGCCAGCCAGGCGGGATTGGTGCTCTGTGCCTGCGGGGTAGCCCTGTGCACAGTGGCCTCGCCCATCGCCACCGGACTGGGCGCGCTGCTGGTGGGCTTCGGCTACGGGCCCATCACCCCTGCCAGCTCTCACCTGCTGGCGCGCAGCACGCCGGCGCATCGCATGTCTTTTGTGTTTTCGATCAAGCAGACCGGCGTGCCATTGGGCGGCGTGCTGGCCGGCGTCATCGTGCCCGGCCTGTCCGAGACGCTGAGCTGGCAGGCCGCGTTTCTTATCGTGGCACTGGCCAATCTGCTATGCGCAATCGGCATCCAGCCGCTGTGCCGCGCCCTGGATGCGGACCGCGACAGCAGCCAGCGCCTGTCTTTCGGCAATGGCCTGGCAGTCCCCCTGCGGCTGGTGTTCGGCCATCGCAGCCTGACAGTGCTGGCGGGCGTGTCTTTTCTGTTTTCGATTTCGCAACTGTCGCTGACCACCTATATGGTCACCTTTCTGCATGAAGACATGATGATGAGTCTGATCAGTGCGGGCGCCCTGCTCGCGGTGGCGCAAACGGCGGGCGTTGCCGGGCGGCTGCTGTGGGGCTATGTCTCGGACCGCTATGCCGGTCCAGTGAATACCCTCGGCCTGCTGGCAGTGCTCATCGTGGGCTGCGTCCTGCTGATTCCCTTCTTGCCGATGGACGCGCATATTTCGCTCATCATACTGCTGGCTGTCTTTGGCAGCTGCGCCATCGGCTGGAACGGCATCTACCTGGCCGAAGTGGCCAGGCAGGCGCCTGCGGGGCAAGCCGGAATCGCCACCGGCGGCACGCTGGCCATGACATTTCTGGGCGTAGTCATCGGGCCGCCGATTTTTGGTCTGATCGCCAGCGGCGTCGGCAGCTACGGACTGGCCTACACGGCGCTGACGCTGCCTGCAGGCCTGTGCGCCTGGCTGTTATGGCGCTACCGGGCGCAATTCCGGCAGGCGTCCTGAGTCATCACGCACGGATCAGAAGCGATCCAGTACGGCCCCCGTACTGGCCGTGGAGGCATTGAAGGCGAACTTGGCCTGCACACCGCGTGTATAGCGAGGCGCAGGCGCTTTCCATTTAGCGCGCCTGGCTTCGATTTCCTCATCGGGCACATTCAATTGCAGCAGAAGCTGATGCGCGTCGATGGTGATGGAATCGCCTTCGTGCACTAACCCGATGGTGCCGCCGACGGCCGCCTCCGGCGCCACGTGGCCAACCACCATGCCCCAGGTGCCGCCCGAAAAGCGGCCGTCGGTGATCAGGCCGACCGAATCGCCCAGGCCTGCGCCGATCAGCGCGCCCGTGGGCGCCAGCATTTCCGGCATGCCGGGCCCGCCCTTGGGGCCCAGATAGCGCAACACCAGGACATCGCCCGCCTTGATCTTGCCTGCCAGAATGGACTGCAAGGCCGACTGCTCGTCGTCAAATACCCGCGCGGGTCCGGTGATGACCGGGTTCTTCAGGCCGGTGATCTTGGCCACCGCGCCCTCGGGAGACAGATTACCCTTGAGTATTGCCAGGTGCCCCTGCTTGTAGAGCGCCTTGTCGAGCGGGAAAATCACCTTCTGGTCTGGCGCCGGCGCGTCCGGTACATCCTTGAGCGTTTCGGCGATCGTCTTGCCCGTGATCGTGATGCAGTCCCCATTGATCAGGCCGGCGTTGAGCAACAGTTTCATGACCTGGGGCACGCCACCCGCCTTGTGGAAGTCCACCGCCAGGAAATGCCCGCTGGGCTTCAGGTCGCAGATCACCGGCACGCGCCGGCGCACCCGCTCGAAGTCGTCTATCGTCCATTCAACGTCCGCAGCATGAGCGATGGCCAGCAAATGCAGCACCGCATTGGTAGAGCCGCCCGTTGCCATGACGACGCTGACGGCATTTTCGATGGACTGGCGGGTGACGATATCGCGCGGTTTCAGATCGTTCGCAATAGCCTGGAGCAGCACGCGCGAGGACTCTGCGGCCGAGGCCGTTTTTTCGTCGTGCACATTGGCCATGGTGGAGGAATACGGCAGGCTCATGCCCAGCGCCTCGAAGGACGAGCTCATGGTGTTGGCCGTGTACATGCCGCCGCAGGATCCCGGCCCGGGGATGGCGTTCAGCTCTATGCGCTTGAGCTCCTGGTCGCTCATGCGGCCGGCCGCATTTTCGCCCACTGCTTCAAACACGCTGACGATGTTCAGATCCTTGCCATCGAGACGACCCGGCAGAATCGTGCCGCCATAGACATAAATCGCGGGCACATTGGCGCGCAGCATGCCCATCATGCCGCCCGGCATGTTCTTGTCACAGCCCCCGATCACCACCACGCCGTCCATCCACTGGCCCTGCACGCAGGTCTCGACGCAGTCGGCGATGACTTCGCGTGAGACCAGTGAGTACTTCATGCCTTCGGTACCCATGGCCATGCCGTCGGAAATCGTCGGCGTGCCGAACACCTGCGCGTTGCCGCCCGCTTCCTCGATGGCCTGGATGGCGGCATCGGCCAGCTTCTGCAGGCCGCTGTTACAGGGCGTGATCGTGCTGTAGCCGTTGGCCACGCCCACCATGGGCTTGCTGAAGTCTTCTTCCTTGTAGCCCAGAGCGTAATACATGGAGCGATTGGGTGCGCGCTCGGGACCCTGAGTGATGTGGCTGGAACGCAAACGTCTGGAAGTGCTCATGCTGTGGTGTCTCCGTCTGGCCGCCCTGGGGCGGGCGATGTGTTGATTTATCCTGGCGCACCCTGCGAGCGTGCCGTGTACCAAGGCGGGCGCGTGGGGCGAGGCTGGCGATGCCTGCCAATGTATCAGTTTAACCGTCGCGCCGCCTGTCTGCGTCCAAAGCCACACAGGCGCCGAGGTTGCGCAGCATAAAACGCGCAGACAGTCCTATGCTTGATCTGCATCATGGATTTGCTTCGTGCCTCGTGCGATGCTTGAGCGCTTGCCATCGCGTCCGCCGCCGGGGCTTGCCATGCATCAGCGCTGCGCGCCGGCCCGGACCGGCGGGCGGCTCGTCCAACAGGCGGTGTACTCTTCCGATTGCGCCGCCAGCCATCAATGTCTTTGCCATGAACTACTACATTCTGCTTACCCTTCATCTGTTTGCGGCCATTATGTTCGCCGGCACGGTTTTCTTTGAAGTGCTCATCCTGGAAAACGTACGCAAGCATGTGCCGCGCGATGTCATGCGTACGATGGAAACCGCCATCGGCGCCACGGCGCGCAAGCTCATGCCCTGGGTCGTCCTGGTGCTCTACAGCGCCGGCCTGGGCATGGCCTGGCAGCATAGGGCCGCGCTGGCCCATCCGTTTGCCAGCAGCTTCGGTCTGCTGCTCACGCTCAAGATCGTACTGGCGCTCAGCGTACTGGCGCACTTCATCACGGCCATGGCGCTGCAGCGCAGCGGCAGGATGCGCGCCGTACACTTCAAGCGCATCCATCTCAGCGTGTTCTGTCACATGCTGGCTATTGTCTTTCTGGCCAAGGCCATGTTCTACCTGCACTGGTAGACAAGCCGGCCCCTGCGGCATAATGCCTTCGTCTCATCACAACACAGGAAACAGCATGGCCAGCCACAAAGTGGTCCTGATTACGGGGGCAAGCAGGGGCATCGGTGCAGCGACAGCACTCGCCGCGGCGGACACAGGCTTTGATGTCGCCGTGAACTACGTCGGCAATGCAGGCGCGGCGGAACAGGTCGTCCAGGCCATTATCCAGCGCGGCCGCAAGGCCGTCGCCATCCAGGCAGACATCGGCCGGCCGGAAGATATCCAGCCTCTCTTCGAGCAGGTCGAGCAGTCGCTCGGCCCTCTTACTGCCCTCGTCAACAATACGGGCATTACCGGCCCCATCGGCCCGTTTTCGCAGACCACTGACGACACCATAGAACACGTGTTCCGCGTCAACGTCCTGGGCGCCATGCAATGCACGCGCGCTGCGCTGGCTTCCTTCAGCCGCACAGGCGAGCCCGGCGTCATCGTCAATATCTCCTCCGTGGCGGCACGCACCGGCAGCCCAGGCGAATACGTGCACTACGCCGCCAGCAAGGCGGCGCTCGAGGCCTTCACGGTGGGACTGGGCCGCGAGCTCGCCGCGACCGGCGTACGCATCTGCGCCGTGTCCCCGGGCTCAACGCTCACTGATATCCATGCCACCGCTGGCGAGCCCGGCCGTCCTGCCCGCGTCGCACCCAATATTCCCATGCGACGGCTCGCAAAGCCCGAAGAAATCGCCAACACCGTCGCCTGGCTGCTCTCGCCGGCAGCATCCTACATGACGGCCACTGTCGTGCAGTGCAGCGGCGGCCTATAGCGCTTGCGGCACCGTCTTGCCCGACGGCCGCCACACCACCACGCGCTGACCTGAGCGCTGCGCTTCGGTCACGTCCAGCTTGTGCAGCGTACTGGACCGACAGGGCCCGCCCACACACACGCCGGTATCCGGCTGAAACGTCGCTCCGTGCCGGGCGCACATCAGCAGATCTCCTGCCCGCGTAAAAACACTGTTCTCCCAATCGAGCTCGGCCCCCATGTGGGGGCAGCGGTTCAGGTATCCATGCACCTGCCCGCCATAGCGCACGAAGAAAGCTGTCGCCGCTTCGCCTGCGTGCAGTACCGGCACCTTTACCGCCAGCCCTCCATCCACGAGGGCCGACGCCGCACATACCTCGGCCAGCGCTTCCGTCATTGCCATTCACCTGTCGGCCCCGCCAGACATCGGCGGGCAAACCGTGTTATCTCAGTTGCGTAACGTCCCGGACAGCGCCCCGGTCCGCCGATGTCGCCAGCGCCGCATAGGCCTGCAAGGCTTGCGACACGTAGCGCTCCCGGGAGACAGGCTTCCACGCCTGCGCGCCGCGCGCCTGCATCTCGGCCCGCCGACGGGCAAGCTCTTCGTCGCTCACCACCAGGTGGATCCTGCGTCCCGGGATATCAATTTCTATGGTATCGCCCGCTTCCACCAGGCCGATATTGCCGCCCTCTGCCGCTTCCGGCGACGCGTGGCCGATCACCAGCCCCGAAGACCCGCCGGAAAAGCGGCCGTCGGTCAGCAGCGCGGCGCATTTGCCCAAGCCCTTGGATTTGAGATAAGACGTCGGATACAGCATTTCCTGCATTCCCGGGCCGCCCTTGGGGCCTTCGTAGCGAATGATCACCACGTCGCCTGCCTTGACCTGATCGCCCAGAATGCCTTCGACCGCTTCTTCCTGGCTTTCATATACGCGCGCAATGCCGGTGTAGGTCAGAATGCTCTCGTCCACGCCCGCCGTCTTGACGATGCAGCCCTTGGGCGCGAGGTTGCCGTACAGTACCGCCAGGCCGCCATCCTGAGAATACGCATGTTCGCGATCACGGATACACCCCTGTTCGCGATCCAGATCCAGCTGGTGATATTGCCTGTCCTGGCTGAATGCAATCTGTGTGCGCACACCGCCTGGCGCAGCCTTGTACATGGCCTGAGCCGCTTCGGTC
The DNA here is from genome assembly GCA_048270225.1 of Pusillimonas sp. Classification (GTDB taxonomy): domain Bacteria; phylum Pseudomonadota; class Gammaproteobacteria; order Burkholderiales; family Burkholderiaceae_B; genus Allopusillimonas. Next base: position 95,240 of record JBLWTG010000002.1, read on the forward strand.
GCCCGGCCGCCCTTTACATCCCATTTTTCAATGGCCTGGCCCAGCGTGCCGCTGTGGATATTGCCCACGTCCAGATTAAGCAACCCGGCGCGCGCCAGCTCGCCCAGAATGCCGAAGATACCGCCAGCGCGGTGCACATCTTCGATATGGTACTTATTGGTGGCCGGCGCCACCTTGCACAGGCAGGGTACGCGGCGCGACACGCGGTCGATGTCCGACATGGTGAAGGCAACCCCTGCCTCCTGCGCGGCCGCCAGCAGATGCAGCACCGTGTTGGTCGACCCTCCCATTGCCACGTCCAGCGTCATGGCGTTCTCGAAGGCAGCAAACGAAGCAATACTGCGCGGCAGCACCGAGGCATCGTCCTGCTCGTAATATCGCTTGCACAGATCCACGACGAGATGGCCTGCGTCCTCGAACAGGGCCTGACGGCGTGCATGCGTTGCCACGATCGTGCCATTGCCCGGCAGGGCCAGGCCCAGCGCTTCGGTCAGGCAGTTCATGGAATTGGCGGTAAACATCCCTGAACATGATCCGCAGGTGGGACAGGCGTTGCGCTCGACTTCGGCGGCCTCGGCGTCGGTGACATTGGGGTCGGCCGCCTTGATCATGGCATCGATGAGGTCGAGCTTTTCCAGCACATTGGTCGTGCCCGGCTCATAGACCTTGCCGGCCTCCATCGGGCCGCCCGACACGAATACCACGGGAATATTGAGCCGCATGGCAGCCATCAGCATGCCCGGCGTGATCTTGTCGCAGTTGGAGATGCACACCATGGCATCGGCGCAATGCGCGTTGACCATGTACTCGACTGAATCCGCAATCAGCTCGCGCGAGGGCAGCGAATACAGCATGCCGCCGTGCCCCATGGCGATGCCGTCGTCCACGGCAATGGTGTTGAACTCCTTGGCAACACCGCCCGCCGCCTCGATCTGGCGGGCAACCAACTGCCCGAGGTCCTTCAGATGGACGTGTCCCGGCACAAACTGGGTGAAGGAATTGACGACAGCGACGATGGGCTTGTTGAAATCACCATCCTGCATACCGGTGGCGCGCCAGAGGGCGCGCGCGCCGGCCATGTTGCGACCGTGGGTAGACGTACGTGAGCGATATTGCGGCATGTGGAACTCGAAGAAAAAGCAGCAGCGCGAACTGCAGGCGAAAGAACACAATGATAATCCATCGTATAGTGAGATTTTTCCGATAATCTGAAAAATGCAGGAGACCACGTGAACCAAGCCGCCTCACCCCCCAGGGAATCATCCGCCTTGCGCACAGACATACGCCAGCTCGGCAAGACGCTGGGAGAAGTCATTCGCGAGTGCGAAGGCCGCACAGTTTACGAGGTGATCGAGAAAATGCGCCGCGCCGCGGTCAAGTTCCGGCGGGAAGGCAACCCCCAGGACGGCCGCATCCTCCAGCGGCAGATCCAGCGCCTGGAAGATGAAGGCGTCAACTCCGTCGCGCGCGCCTTCAGCTATTTTCTGCATCTGTCCAATATCGCCGAGGATCGCGACCAGAACCGCCGCCAGCGCCAGCATGAACTGACGCAAACCACGCCCATGCCCAGCAGCCTGCAGCACGCGCTGGACCTGCTGCACGAGCAGGGCGTCAGCCGGCGCAAGGTTCTGCGCTATCTTGAACAGGCGTGCATTGTGCCGGTCCTGACCGCCCACCCCACCGAAGTACAGCGCAAGAGCACGCTGGACCTGCATCGGGAAATCGCCCGCCAGCTTGCCCGCAACGACGATACCCTGACGCCATCGGAGCAGCAGCAGATCAGGCTGCGCCTGGCCGGCCTGGTCTCCACGCTGTGGCAGACCCGCATGCTGCGCCGGCAGAAACTGACCGTGGTCGATGAAATCGACAATGCGCTCAGCTACTACACCAGTTCATTCCTGAGCGCCTTGCCGCGCCTGTATCAGGACCTGTCCACACGCCTGAATCCACCCGGCAAATCCGTGTTTGCCGCCAACACCAAACCCCTGCCGCCTTTTCTGCGCATGGGCAGTTGGATAGGCGGCGACCGCGACGGCAACCCCAACGTCGACGCGGCCACGCTGGAGCAGGCCTTGCTGCGACAGTCCACCCTGGCCATCCGACACTACCTGGAAGAAATCAAGACGCTGGGCACCGAGCTCTCGCTGTCCCGTACGCTGGAGAACGTCAGCCCGGACCTGCTGGCGCTCTCGCTGGCCAGTCAGGACGCATCGGCCCACAGGCTGGATGAGCCCTACCGGCGCGCCTTCATCCATGTCTATGCACGCATGGCGGCCACCGCCGTGGCGCTTACCGGACGCACGCTGGCGCGGCGCCCCACTTATGAGGCCCCGCCCTATCCCACGCCGGAGGCCTTTCTGCGCGACCTGCAGGTGATTGCAGACTCACTGGACCAGCATCATGGCAAAGTCATCGCGCAACTGCGCCTGTCCGGCCTGATCCAGGCGGTTAGCATTTTCGGCTTTCACCTGGCGTCGGTCGATCTGCGCCAGAGCTCGGACGTGCATGAACGGGTGCTCACCGAATTGTTCCAGGCAGCTGGCGTGCAGATGGACGGCAAGCCGGTCGCCTACGACAAACTGGACGAAATGCAGCGTATTGCGCTGCTGCGCCGCGAAATCCGCGAAGCGCGTCCACTGGTGTCGCCATGGGTCAGCTACTCCGCCGAAACCGAGAAAGAGCTGGCCATTCTGCGCATGGCCGCCACCTGCCGTCGCAAGTATGGCGAGGCAGCCATATGCCAGACCATCGTGTCCCATACCGAGACCCTCAGCGATCTGCTGGAGGTTCTGGTGCTGCAGCAGGAAGCCGGCCTGATCGCGCCTACGCTGCCCGGCACTGAAAAGCTGCAGGCCGGACTGATGGTCGTGCCGCTGTTCGAAACCATTCCCGATCTCGTGCGCGGCCCGGAAATCATGGCCCAATGGCTGGATCTGCCCGAAGTGTCTGCGCGCGTGCGCGACACGCAGGACGGCATACAGGAAGTGATGCTGGGCTACTCTGACAGCAACAAAGACGGCGGCTATCTCACCTCCAACTGGGCGCTGTACTGCGCAGAGCGGGAAATGGTGCAGGTGTTCAAACAGCGCAAAGTGCGCCTGCGCCTGTTTCACGGGCGCGGCGGCTCCGTGGCCCGCGGCGGCGGTTCAAGTTTCGACGCCATCCTGGCCCAGCCCCCCGGCACCGTCAACGGCCAGATACGCCTGACGGAGCAGGGCGAAGTCATACAGGGCAAATACAAGAACGCCGAAGTGGGCCGCTGGCATCTGGAAAACATTGTCGCCGCCACGCTGGAAGCCAGTCTGGCGCCTGCCTCCTCGACATCGCAGACAGAAGACCAGAACATGGCCCGCTTTGGTGCGGCGCTGAACTTCATGTCCGACGTGGCCGAACGCAGCTACCGCGAACTGGTCTACGGAACAGAAGGCTTTAACGATTATTTCTTTGCCTCCACGCCCATTCTTGAAATCGCGGGCCTGAATATCGGATCGCGCCCTGCATCGCGCAAGTCCAGCCAGAAAATCGAAGACCTGCGCGCCATCCCCTGGGGCTTTTCCTGGGCGCAGTGCCGCATCATGCTGACCGGCTGGTACGGCGTGGGATCGGCGCTGCACGCCTATGTCGAGCAAGGCTGCGAAGGCGCGCCGGCGACGCCTTCGCAGCGCCTGGCGCAATTGCACGACATGGCCAAGGTCTGGCCTTTCTTTCGCACGTTCCTGTCCAATATGGAACAGGTGCTGGCCAAGACAGACCTGAACATCGGCAGGCATTACGCCGCGCTGGTGCCCGACGCGGCCTTGCGCAAGCGTGTCTTCTCGCGCATCGAAGCCGAGTTCGCCCTGACGCTGGAGATGTTCCGGCGCGTCAACCGGCACGACCTGCTTGCCAACGATACCCAACTGGGCGCTGCCCTGAGCGAGCGTTTCGCCTATATCGATCCGCTCAACTACCTGCAGGTCGAGCTGCTTCGCCGCCATCGCCAGGAACGCAAGAAGCGCGGACAAGACAGCGAGGAAGAAAGCCGCAGTCAGCGCGCGATACACATGACCATCAACGGCATCGCCGCGGGACTGCGCAATTCCGGCTAAGCCGGCGGCGCGTATCGTTCCGGCCAGGCATACCGGCAGCACAATCTGAAGGACGGTCCCAAGGCCGGCTGTCCTCCAGATTGCCATCCTGCCGGCAGGCCCCATCAACATCATTACCCTCACGGGGCATGCTTGATGTACAGTGGAAACATGGATGATTCGGCAACCATCGCGGACCTCATGTACGCCATGCGCCCGGGCGCGAGCGCCGCGGCGCCGCGCACGCCTGCCTTGCTGGGACAGGGCAGCCTGCCCTCCGCGTTCGCCGTCACACCACTGGCAACGGCAGCCATCGGTACTGCGGCCCAGGCGCTGGCCGATTACGTAGAGGCCAGCTTCGGCCAGCGTCCCGATGTCGCCGTCGACCGCCGCCTGGCGTCGCTTTGGTTCGGTAGCTCCCTCAGGCCGCAGGGCTGGGCGCCGCCCGATACGCGCGATCCCGTTACTGGCGACTACCGCACGCGCGATGGCTGGCTGCGCATACACGGCAATGCGCCGCATCACCGTGCCGCCGCAATATCGATACTGGGCTGTGCTCCCGACCGCCAGTCCGTGGCCAACGCGGTTGCGCACTGGGATGCGCAGGCGCTGGAGGACGCGCTCATCGACGCGCACGCCTGCGCCGCAGCCATGCGCAGCCGCGATGCGTGGCTGCAGCACCCGCAGGGCAAGGCAGTCGGCGCGGAGCCTGTTTTTTTTACTACTCGCCACGATGTCGCCAATCGCCATCAAGGTAATGGCGCCGGCCTGGCCCGCCGCACCCTGGCCAGTCCAGGGCGTCCGCTGGCCGGACTGCGCGTGCTCGATCTGACCCGGGTGCTCGCAGGCCCGGTTTCCACCCGGTTTCTGGCGGGCTATGGCGCGACGGTGTTGCGTATCGATCCGCCGTGGTGGACAGAGCCAGGCATGGTGCCCGAAGTCACGCTGGGCAAGCAATGCGCCGAGCTGGATATCCGTGATGCGCAGCAGCGCGAGCTGCTGCGCACACTGCTGGCCGAGGCCGATGTGCTGATCCATGGCTACCGTGCAGATGCCCTGGCCCGCCTGGGCCTGGGCGAACATGAACGCCAGGCCATACGCCCCGGGCTGGTCGATATATGTCTGGATGCCTACGGCTGGACCGGCCCCTGGCGCTTGCGGCGCGGTTTCGACAGCCTGGTGCAGATGAGCAATGGCATTGCCCACATGGGCATGATGCATTTCGGCAAAGACCGGCCCACTCCCCTGCCTGTACAGGCACTGGACCAGGCCACAGGCTATCTGATGGCAGCGGCAGCGCTGAACGGACTGGCCGACAGGCTGCGCGACGGCCAGGGCACTGCTACTCGCCTGTCGCTGGCCCGCAGCGGCGAGTTGCTCGCCGGGCAACAAGCCGAAGAAAACGGCCCGCTGGCCCCTGAAACCGATGCAGATGTGGATCCTGCCATAGAACTCACAGGCTGGGGGCCTGCGCGGCGGCTGCTGCCGCCATGCTGGATCGAGGGCATTCCCATGCATTGGGATTTGCCGGCCACCGCGTTGCGCAGCAGCGCGCCACGCTGGCCATAAAAAAGCCTGCCTGCGAGGCAGTCGCAGGCAGGCTTGCGGATCAGGCAGCCGTTGCGGCGCCCTTGCGCTTGCGCAGATAACGCAGCAGCGGTGGAACCACAACAATCACCAGGGAAACCAGCCACAGCCCCTTGGATATCCCGCTGTCGAACAGGATATGCACGTTGCCGTCCGTAATCGACAGCGCGCGCCGCAGGTTCTGCTCCATCATGTCTCCCAGCACAACCCCCAGCACCAGCGGCGCCATGGGCAGGTCCGCCTTGCGCAGCAGATAGCCTATGCCCCCGATAATGGCGGCCATCATCAGGTCGAAGGTACCCGCGTTGATCGCATAGACGCCGATATAGCTGACCGACAGAATGCCCGGCACCATCAGCCAGCCCGGCACCGACAGCACCTTGGAAAACAGGCGCACCATGGGCACGTTCATCAGGAACAGAATCACGTTGGCGATAAAGAGCGAAGCGATCAGGCCCCACACCAGCTCAGGCTTGGTATCGAACAGCACCGGTCCCGGCGTGATGTTGTAGAGCGTCAGCGCCCCCATCATGACCGCCGTGGTGCCCGACCCAGGTACGCCCAGCGTCAGCATGGGAACGAAGGAGCCGACGGCAGACGCCGTGGCGGCGGCTTCCGGCGCGGACACCCCGCGCAGGTCGCCCTGCCCGAACTTGGAATTGACGGGATCCTTGTTCTCGCAGATCCGCTTCTCATTGGAATAGGCAACGGCCGAGGCCACGCTTGCGCCCGCGCCCGGGAGCACGCCCACGACGAAGCCGAGCAGGGAGCTGCGCACCACAGTCCACCATGTATAGGCCAGCTCCTGAAGATTGAACAGCTTGCGTCCGCTGGACTGGACTTCGACGTGCTGGCCACCGATCAGCTTTTCCAGCATCTCCAGCAGTTCAGCCACCGCGAACAAGGCAATGACCACCACCACAAACTGAATCCCATCGAACAGATGAACGGAGTCAAAGGTATAGCGGTAAACGCCCGAATTCGAATCCACGCCAACAGTCGCAATGGCAAGGCCTATCAACGCGGACAGCGCGCCCTTGACCGGCTTGTCGCCAAGCAGGCTGGTCAGGCAGCAGAAGGCAAACACCATGAGCACGAAGTACTCGGCCGGGCCGAACGCCAGCGCCCATTTCGCCAGCAGCGGCGCCAGAATGATAATGCCGATGACCGACACCAGCGACCCGAAAAAGGCGGACCAGGCAGACAGGGACAAGGCCACATTCGCCAGACCCTGACGCGCCAGCGGGTAGCCGTCCAGCGTCGTCATGATGGCGCTGGCTTCGCCCGGCACGTTGATGAGAATGGCTGTGATACGGCCGCCATACTCCGCGCCCACATACACTGCGGCAAGCAGGATCAACGCCGTTTCCGGCGGCAGATTCATCGCGAACGCGATGGGGATGAGCATGGCCACGCCATTGATGGGGCCCAGCCCCGGCAGCACGCCCACCATGGTGCCAAAGAACGCGCCGATCAGCGAAACCGCAAGATTGGTCCATGAAAAGGCGACGCCAAAGCCCATATGAAGATGGGAAAGTATTTCGCTCACAGGATAGCCTCCAGAAGGCCCAGTGGCAGAACCACGTCAAGCACCCGATCGAACAGGAAGAAGAAGAACACGCTCATGATGACGCCGCCCAGCACAACCTTGCCCCATGACCCGCCGAACAGGCGGCCAACGAGTATCGTGGCCGCCGCTGTGGCGATGATAAAGCCCAGTATGTCGAACAGCAGCGCGTAGGCAATGCAGTAGACCACCATCAGCGCAATGCGTATGTTTGCGCCCGGCGGATTGGCCTCTGCCTGGAAACGGCCCTTGAACAGCAGCCAGAGCCCGCACAGGCCGATGCACAGCGCCAGCAGCATGGGAAAGGCCCGCGGGCCTACTGGCTCGTAGGAAAATGGGGCTTCGATGCCCCATCCGAACCAGACCATGAGTGCCGCGAAAACGATCGCGGCAAAACCAAGGTAGCGGTCCGTCATGACTTACTTCTTGACCAGACCAAACGTGCTTGCCTGTTCTGCATAGGCCTTGACCCGCTGCTTGACGAAGGTGTCGAGCTCAGGACCGGACATCTTGAATGGGAACAGACCCAGCTTTTTCTGCAGCTCAGCGAACTTGGGATCGTTCTCCATGTTCCTGAATGCCTGCAGCCACCAGTTGTAGTCCTCGTCGGAAACCTTGGGGCCGACATAAAAGCCGCGGATAATCGGCCAGTCGATGTCAAAACCCTGCTCTTTGGCCGTCGGAATGTTGGACATATCGCCAGGCAGACGCTTGTCGGCGAATACCGCCAGTACGCGGATGGGCGAGCCGCCCTGCAGCATCGTGTAGGCCTCGGCCGCATCACCCATGTAAGCCTGGATATGACCGCCGCGCAGCGCCGTGTTGGCTTCGCCGCCGCCCTCAAAGGCGACAAACCGCATCTTGCGGAAATCTACGCCTGCCGCGCGTGCCGTCAGGGCCGCTTTCATCCAGTCCTGACTGCCCACGGTGCCCCCGGCGCCCAGCACAATCTTGCTGGGATCCTGCTTGAGCGCACCCATGAGATCTCCCAGCGTTTTGTACGGGGAATCGTCACGCACAATGGCAACGCCATAATCCGAACCCACGGCCGCCAGCCAGCGCACATCGTTGACGTTGTACTTGCCGAACTTGCCCTGCGCCAGGTTGAGCAGCGAGCCGCCGGAGAACGCAACAATGCTGTTGCCCGCGTCAGGCTTCTGGCCGACCACGTGGTTATAGGCGACCGCACCAATGCCGCCCGGCATGTAAATAATGCGCATCGGCTCCTTGAGCTGACCTGCCGCCTCCAAACCTTCCTGCGCCAGCCGGCAGGTCAGGTCAAAGCCGCCGCCAGGCTGGGCCGGCGCAATACACTCAGGCCGGCGCGGCGCATCCGCCGCCGCCGCAGAACCCGCCACCAGGGCGCCGCTGGCCAATAACAGGCCAGACAAAAGCTTGCACAAAAATGTTGTTTTCATATGCCGTCTCCGGATCTAGTCATTGCACGCGCCAATCGCATGCACGAATGTGCCGGCAAGTATCACCGGCTTACTGATCGGCAAGCGTACGTAAACCTGGCTTTCGGAATGCTTTCAATTTCTCGTTTTTGTTGCGCCGAATGGCCCGAAACGGGGTAAATCTAGGGTAAACACTAATGTGGCGCGGCACCCCTGGCCCTCGGATTCCAGCAGAAACTGACCTCGCAATTGCTGCATGATGGCGTCCACAATCGCCAGGCCCAGGCCGGCGCCGGAGGTGTTCTTGCCTGCCTTCCCGCGCCGGAATCGCACACCGGCCTTGGCGATATCGGCCGGTGTCATGCCGGGGCCGTTGTCCTCGACCATCACCCGCACCTGCGCGCCAGCGCGCTGCACAGACAAGGTCACGACACCGCCCACCGGGGTGTAGCGCAAGGCATTGTCCACCAGGTTGGCGATGGCCTCGCGCAGCAGCCATTCAGGCGCCCGCAACCAGACCGCAGCCTCCGGGCAATCCAGGCCCAGATCCTGGCGGCGCGAACGCGCCACCGGGTAGAGCTCGCGGACAATGTCTTCGGCCAGCGCGATCAGTTCAGTTTCGCCAGGCTCGTCATCAAACGCCGCGGGCTCCCTGGCCTTGGCAAGCGCCAGCAACTGATTGGCCGTGCGTTCGGCGCGCTCCAGCCCTTCGCCCATAGCCTGCAGCGCCACGCGTGCCTCCTGCGGATCCGACTCGCGCAAGGCGTAACCCAGTTGCGTGCGCAGCACCGCAAGCGGTGTGCGCAGTTGATGCGAGGCGTCGTCCAGGAACTGATTCTGCAGTCTGGCCTGGCGCTCATAGCGCGCCATGTGCAGGTTCACGGCTTTGACCAGCGGCTGCACTTCGGAGGGAACGTCTTTGTCCTCGATAGGACTGAGATCATCGTGATGACGGTTTTCCAGTTCCTGCTCCAGCCGTGTGAGCGGCCGCAAGGCAAACAGCACGGCAATCACCAGAATGAAAACAAGCATCACAACCGCCACGGCATCGCGCTCTACCGATTGCCACAGCATGGAATCGATGAAAGCCTCTCGCGTGGCCACGTCTTCGCCCACCAGCACAATGACGCGGCCACCGACGTTGTTATAAAGAGGCGGATCCATTTTGCGGGCCAGTGCGGCGATACGCACGCGCTGTCCGAGATACTCGGCCGTGTAAAAACGCGGGCTGTTGGAGACCAGCGGCTCGTCCGGCAGCGGCAGTTGCTGATTGCCGATATCGGCCAGGCCGTCTTCCGTCATCACTCTGAAATAGACGTTCTCATTGGCTGTCAGCTCGAAAAACTCCAGCATCAGATAAGGCAGTTCTATCGACAGACCGCCGCTGGCGGTGGATATCTGGTGGTCGATGGAGCGCAGCGCGCCGGCCAGCGAGCGGTCATAGGCCAGATCGATCTGTTTGCGCAATTTGTGATTGGACAGCCACAGCGCGGCAGACATGAACAGCAGCAGCGTGGGTACCAGCGACCACAGCAAAATAGACTTCAGACTGCGCTTGCCACGCGGCCGCCCGCCTGGCTTCACGAAGCGGGCTCCAGGCAGTAACCCATGCCGCGCAGGGTTTCGATGCGCGTGCCGGTATCGACCAGTTTTTTCCGTAGCCTGTGCACCAGCACCTCGATGGCCTCCAGATTGATCTCACGGTCATCCTGACTGATGCGGTCGAGTATCTGCTGCTTGGATACCGGCTCGCCGCTTTTCTGAATCAGCACTTTCAGCACCGCGAACTCGCGGGGCGACAGCGCCAGCGGCTGCCCGCCCACCAGAAAGCGCTGCGCAGCGGTATCGAGGACCAGATCGCCCAGCGACAGGCGCGGATGATCGCGACCGCGGCTGCGCCGTACCAGTGCGACCAGCCTCGCCTCGAGTTCCTCGATGATAAAGGGCTTGCGCAGAAAATCGTCCGCCCCTTTGTGCAGTGTGTCAATACGCTCGACCAGCGAATCCCGTGCAGTCAGCACCAGCACCGGCGTTCGGTCATCCCGCGCCCGCAGCCGCTCCAGAAAGGTATGACCATCCATGCCGGGCAGCCCGAGATCAAGAATGATGGCGTCGAATTCCTCGACCGCCATGCGGCGCTCGGCAAGCTCGGCATCGTCTGCCCAATCGGCCACAAAACCGCCATGCCGGGCCAGGCTGCGCGTTAGCCATCGCGCCAGCTCGCTTTCGTCTTCTATCAGAAGTATGCGCATGAGAGAAATATCTTCCGAACCATGCTGCAGTTTAGCCCGGAACGCGCCGCTCCCCTTCGCCCCCGCTGTCCGCACGCACACGCACCTGGTCTGGCATCTGACCCGACACGCACGCTACAGGCGCCTGGCCGCGCAGTATCGCCGCCTGCCTCAGCATGAAAAAACCCCTCAAGGCTGGAGACATAGCCAGCCTTGAGGGGTACGGCGATACCCTGCCTTGAACCCGGCAGGGCACGGTCGGGTTCAGCGTATTACGGCGTGCCGACGGCCTTGCAGTCGCGCGCCAGTACCGTTGCCGCGGCCTGATTCGAACCAGCCTGGCCGGCCGTCTCGTCCTGCGTCAGCATCGTGCCCTTGGCCTCGCCTGCCGTATCAAATGTGAACTTGTCCGTGGTCCAGGTATAGCCGTTACCGCGGAAGGTATTGCCCACCATATCGGCATTGCTGGTGGTGGTGCGCGTCAGGTCCACAACCTTGTTGCCGAAGACCACCTTGGCGCCCAATGCTTCCTGACCCTGGAAGGTATATTGCGCAGTCAGCGCTTGACCGTCGCCCGAGCCGCATTGATATTCCACGGTTTTCTGGGCCAGTTCCCCCTCGTCGCGTGTCGTTCCGCAGGCAGCCAGGCCGGCACACAAGACCACACCCACTGCAGCTGTAATAGTTCGGTTCATTGAAACTCCCATCAGGTAATTCCAGGCAAGATGCCTGCTCCTGAAAATTTTTATACCACCCGCCCCCCGGCCTCTTGTAAGCACGCGTGTCCAATTGGAGCCTGCTGCGACGATATTCACTATACTTTCCCCGTTACGTTGCATCGAGTATCAACACTTACGGGAAAATTCCGGGGGTATTGACGCGCAGGGACAACACCGCGCATCGCCGCCCAACCGCCAACAGACCATGCAAGCTACCGCCACGCCATTGATGCCGCCGCAGCGGCTGGGCCGCAAGACCGTCTATATGGCCGGCGCGGCCTATCTTGTCCTGTGGGCGGCCCTGGCCATCCACCCTGCGGATCGGGCGACCTGGCTGCTGGAAAACATGCTGGTACTGGCACTTGCGGCCGCACTCTGGTTCATTCGCCGCCAGTTCCGCTTCTCCAACGCATCGCTGCTCATGATATTGCTGTTCCTGACGCTGCATACCGTGGGCTCGCACTATACCTATTCCGAAGTCCCGTATGACCAATGGTGGAAAGCGCTCACCGGCCACACACTGAACAGCGTCTTCGGATGGGAACGCAATCATTACGATCGGCTGGTGCATTTTTCCTATGGCCTGCTGCTGGCCTATCCCATCCGCGAATTTTTTCTGCGCATTGTCGAGGTGCGCGGCTTCTGGGCTTACTTTCTGCCCCTGGACGTCACGCTGAGCACCTCTGCGCTGTATGAGCTCATCGAGTGGGGCGCCGCCATGGCGTTCGGCGGCGATCTCGGCATGCATTACCTGGGAACGCAAGGCGATGTCTGGGATGCCCACAAGGACATGGGCCTGGCGGCGCTGGGCGCGCTGCTTGCCATGTTGATCACCGCGGCGCTGAATGTGCGCATGAAGCGGGACCTGGCCTGGGAATGGTCCCAAGGCATGAAGCATCACACATAAAGAGGTAGAGGCATATGAGCACCAAGAAGATTGCGCTGGTAACGGGAGCGGGTTCCGGCATCGGCAAGAGCATAGCGCTCGCCCTGATGGGCGAAGGCTATTCGCTGGTCCTGGCGGGCCGCCGCCGCGAGCCGCTGGAAGCCACCGCCGAACAGGGTCGGGCAATGGGCGCCGAAGCGCTGGTCGTGCCTGCGGATGTCAGCGACCCGGCCGAGGTCGATGCGCTTTTCGCACAGATCAAGCAACACTTCGGCAGGCTCGACCTGCTGTTCAACAACGCAGGCATCTTCGCGCGCGCCGTGTCGCTTGAGGACCTCGAGCTTGAACAATGGAAAAAGGCTGTCGACATCAACCTGACCGGCGCCTTCCTGTGCACCCAGGGCGCCTTTCGCCTGATGCGCGACCAGCAGCCACGAGGCGGCCGGATCATCAACAACGGTTCGATTTCAGCTCATGCACCACGCCCCAATGCCGTGTCCTATACCGCCACCAAACATGCGATTACCGGACTGACCAAAGCCGCCTCGCTGGATGGCCGCAAATACGATATCGCCTGCGGCCAGATCGATATCGGCAATGCAGCCAGCGACATGACCGAGAGTATGAATCATGGCGTACTGCAGGCCGACGGGTCGACACGCCCCGAGCCCCTGATGGACGTAGAGCACGTGGCCAAGGCCGTGCTCTACATGGCCAGCCTGCCGCTGGATGCCAATGTTCAGTTCATGACAGTCATGGCGACCAAGATGCCTTATATCGGGCGCGGTTAGAACGCCGCCCTGCGCCGCACAGGCAGCAATGCCGCCAGCACGCCCAGCGTCAGCCCCAGGGCCGAGCCCAGCAGCATAATGAGCGGCCCTTGCGGTTGTACTGGCGACTTCGGCACACGGGCCGGCGCATCAAGCGTGGCCACACGCAGTTCGAAGCGAGCAGCGGCGGCCCGCTCAAGCAGCAGCTGCGCCTGGCGCACCGGAAGCAGTTCGGGCAGAAAGGGGTCGTCGACCTCGCGTTGAGACAATGCCTGCAACTGCGACTGCAAGGCCTGGCTGCCCAGCAGGTACAAGCCGTTACCCTGTCGCGGCGCGATAAGGCGTGGCGCCTGCGCCACCTCTTCCAGACCCGCTGCCCGGGCAATCTGCAAAGCCTCGCGCAGCCTCACCATCTGAAACCGGCGCTCGGTCTGCCCTATCTTGCGGATTGCCTCGGACAGCATCCGCATACTGTGTATGCGCATCTTCAGCTCGCTGGCCAACGCAGCGCGCAGTTCAGCCCTGGCCGAGTGTCTCGCCTCCTGTATGTATTGATTGGCCCATCCGGCAACAAGCGCTGGGTCTTCGCCGCGCCAGGTCACCACGACCTGCTTGTGTCCCGGCCTGGGCAACTGGATGGCCAGCCCCCGCAGCGTCCGGCGCGCCCCGGCGTCGTCCGGCTGCGGCGCTTGCTCATGCTTGGCGTGGACGGACTTCAGAAATTCCGCGCGAAACTGTAAGGACGTCAAACGTTGTTGAAAGACGCGATAAGCCTTGCACGGCGTCAGGCGGGGAATATCCTTCCTAAGCCGCAGCGTATCGTCGGACGGGTCGCGGCAGGCCTCGTCCGTTGTCATTTGGTCGGTCTCGCTGCCAGGCTGCCGCGTATCGCCAAGCATCTTGGCAAACTCCGGCGCAGGATAGATGGACTGGGACAGGTGATGCGCCAGATTGTAATCGGCCAGATCACCTGCTTTCGGCGGCAGCAGCACAGCACGGGTCTCGTAGACGACCGGCGCCATGGCGTAGGCATAGACGCCGGCCAGCACGGCACCGATAAAAGTAATCACCCCTATCATGTATCGCGAGGTCCACAGCCTGCGCACGAGCGCCGCCAGATCCACCTCGTCATCACCATCCGATCTTCCAACTGCCCTGGCCACCGTACCCACTCTCAACTCATGATTCAATACGTTATATTAAGATATATTTTGTCATAATATTGATAAACATGTGAGTATCGAACATAAAAGATCGCCGTATGTGACGCTGGCGCATGCTCTCTGACCCAGCGCATCCCTGCTGGATCGCAAGCCTGGCGACGTCGCGCGGATCAGCCGCTGAGCTTGTGCACCGCCTGCTTGCTGGCCTGTGCCAGCGAAGTCCGTCTCGGCACTAAGCCGTCGACCTTGCGCATGCAATTGCTGCCCACGCCAGCAACAGCGCAGGTATGCCGTACAGCCAGATCGGCGTGGCATAAGGCAGCAGCAGGCCGGCCAGCATAGGCCCCACCCCTGCACCGATATCGCGCCAGATCGAACGCGCAGCCAGCGCCTGCACCCTGCCGGGTCCCGGTGTGCGGCGCGCAACAATAGGCGCCAGCAGCGGCAGCTGCAGAGCGCGCAGCACAACAATGGATGCGGCGCAGCTCCACAACCACCCCGCGCCAAAGCCCACCAGCGCCGCCGCCGTCATCAAGGACAGGCACACCAGCATTTTTTCGGGGCCGACACGGTCCGCCATCCGGCCGCCCAAGGGGCTGAGCACGATTTCACCCAGATAACGCATGGCGAGCAGCGAACCGGCCACCACCACCGCACCGCCCGGCATCATCTCCTTGCCCAGATAGGACAGGCCGACGATGAACAGGCCATCGAGCGTCAGACCTTCAAGAAAAGACCAGGTATCCAGGCTGTTGGGCAAACGCAGCCCGCGGCGACGCGGCGGCTGGGCGTGTGGCGTGGCGGGCAGCGCCCTGGCTGCCAGCAGACCGGTCAGGGCCACTGCGGCAAGCAGCAGGAAAATCGAGCGCGGCCCCCAATACTGCGCCATGACGGCGCCCAGCGGCAGGGCCAGCACCGGCCCTGCGGAAATGTAGGCGCGCGAACGTCCATAGCGCCGCGCGGCGCCTTCGGGCACGATCGTGCCCAGCGCCTGGGTCGACAGATTGAATGCGGCAAAGGCCAGGCCCCACAACAGGCGCAGCGGCAGCAACAGCCAGAAGCCGGATAGCAGCGCGCAGCCCAGCCCGGCCACCGCCGCCGCCATCACGGCCCAGAGACAGGCCGGCCGGTCACCGTGCCGTGCATAGGCACGCGCCACCCAGGTATAGCCAACAATGCGAACAAGCCGGTTGGCCGCAAGCAACACGCCCGCCTCGGCCAGCGTAATGCCGAACTGTTCGTGATACATGGGCAGCAGCAGATACAGCAACGTATCGACAGGCAGCGACAGACCCAGCGCTACGGCGGCGTTGCGGGCATCGCGATCCGCGCGAAGCGTTGCGTCGGTAGTCATGTGCAGCCAGAGTGCCAGGTGCTGTGGGAAGAAGGCCATTGTAGACCTCGGGCTGCAAAGCAAAAAGCCCCTGCTCAACGCAAGGGCTTGATACGAAATGGCGTGGTCGGGGCGACATGATTCGAACATGCGACTCCTGCGTCCCGAACGCAGTACTCTACCAGGCTGAGCTACGCCCCGATCTTGAAGCTTGCTGCAGAACCGTTCCTTTGCAGAACCGGCGCCGCGGCGCGGGAAATCTCAGCGGTCTCTTTCGACCGCGAAGGAACAGAATTTTAGCAAAGTTTCCTGGTGAACGGAAACGGGGAGACCGGCCAATGCCTCGCGAGCCAGGGCCGCCTCGGCCACGGCCGCTTCGCGCGTGTAGGCCAGGGCATCGGTTTGCTGGATCGCCCGGGCAACGGCCAGGAAGTCAGCCTCGCCGCTTTGTATGGCTTCGCGCACCAGCTTCTGCTGCCCGGCATCGCCCACTTCCATGACCCGAATGAGCGGCAAGGTCGGCTTGCCTTCGCGCAGGTCGTCGCCCACGCTCTTGCCCAATACCTGCGCATCGCCGCTGTAGTCGAGCACATCGTCGATGAGCTGGAAAGCAGTGCCGATGTGCCGGCCATAGGCGGCCGCGCAGCGCTGCTGCTCGGGCGTGGCTCCAGCCACGATGGCGCCGACTTCAGCGGCGGCCTCGAACAGCTTGGCGGTTTTATAGCGCACCACCTGCAGGTAGCGATCCAGCGAGACGTCGGGATCGTGCACATTGAGCAGCTGCAGCACCTCGCCTTCGGCGATGACGGTGGTGGCCGCCGAGAGTACGGTCATGGCCTGCATGGAGTCGGACTCGACCATCATCTCGAACGAGCGCGAGTAGAGATAGTCGCCCACCAGAACGCTGGCCGCGTTGCCGAACATGGCGTTGGCCGTGCTGCGGCCACGGCGCATATCGGATTCGTCCACGACATCGTCGTGCAGCAGCGTTGCCGTATGAATGAATTCGACCACCGCCGCCAGGAGATGATGCTGGCAGCCCTGGTAACCCAGGGCCTTTGCCATCAGCAGCACCATGGCCGGCCTCATGCGTTTTCCGCCGGCGCCCACAATGTAGTCGCCTATGGTGCGGATCAAGACAACATCGGAACTGAGACGGTCGCGAATGACGGCATCGACCGCCTTCATGTCGTCTGAAATTGGGGAAATTAACTCGGTAAGGCTCAAAACGTCGTCCGGCTCAAGGTTGGGGTGATCGGATTCCTGCGGATCAAGGCTAGGATTATACGTGACGCGCCCTCCTGCAAGGGATTGAAGTCAAATGATAGGCGGGCGCAAATTGGCGATAATAGTGGTTTTTGCCCTAGCCTGTACCGGAGACACTGTTGACATCCCCTGATCTTGGCACGCTCATCGACCGCGCTGAACGCGTGCTGGCGCAACTCGAAGCCTGGCTGCCGCCGGCCCCGCCTGACATCGACTGGTCCGCCCATGCGTTTCGCTGGCGCAAGCGCGGCGCGCGCGGCTGGCTGGATGCGGTGCGCAATGTGTCCGTCATCAACCAGGAAGACCTTCAGCACATCGACCGCCAGAAAGGCGTCATTGATCGCAATACCCGGCACTTCCTGCAGGGCAAGCCGGCCAACAACGTGCTCATGACGGGTGCGCGCGGCACCGGCAAGAGCTCGCTGGTCAAGGCCATGCTGGCGGCCTATGGCGACCAGGGACTGCGCCTGATCGAAGTCGACAAGTCCGACATGGGCGACCTGGGCGATATCGTCGACCTGGTCGCCGGGCGGCCCGAACGCTACCTCATTTTCTGCGACGACCTGTCCTTCGAGGAGGGCGAGGCTGGCTACAAAGCGCTCAAGTCCGTGCTGGACGGCTCGGTCAGCGCCTCGGGCGACAACGTGCTCATCTACGCCACCTCCAACCGCCGCCACCTCATGCCGGAATACATGAGCGAAAACCTCAGTGCCCAGCACCAGAGCGATGGCGAGATCCATCCGGGCGAAACCGTCGAGGAAAAAATCTCGCTGTCCGAACGCTTTGGCATCTGGCTGTCGTTCTATCCTTTCAAGCAGGACGACTACCTCGACATCGTCAACTACTGGCTGGACGAGCTCGGCTGCCCGGCGGCCGATATCCAGGCCTCCCGCACCGAAGCGCTGCAATGGGCGCTTGAGCGTGGCTCGCGTTCCGGCCGCGTGGCACGGCAGTTTGCCCGCGACTGGGCGGCCCGCCATATTTGATCGCATCAAGACCTAGCCATTCATGTCCCACACACTTTCCTTCTTCCTATCATGAGCAAGCCCTTTGTGGATGTTGCGGCAGGCCTGATCCTGCGGCCCGATGGCACCATGCTGCTGGCGCAGCGTCCGCAGGGCAAGCCCTGGTCAGGATGGTGGGAGCTGCCGGGCGGCAAGATCGAGCCCGGTGAGAACACCTTGCAGGCGCTGGCGCGCGAGCTCAAGGAAGAGCTGGACATCACCGTCACCCGGGCCACTCCCTGGATCACCTACATCCATGAATACCCCAAGAACATCGTTCGTCTGGCGTTTTGCCGGGTAACCGCCTGGGAGGGCGAGCCGTCGGGCATAGAGGGCCAGGCGCTGGCCTGGGTCGACCTGCGGGCCGATGCCCTGCCGGTCGAGCCGCTGCTGCCTGCCACGCTGCCGCCCATGCGCTGGATACGCCTGCCCGAACGCTATTTAGTCACCCGCCTGGGCGGGCTTGCCGAATTGCCGGCCAGCCTGGCCAGGCTGGACCAGGCGCTGCGCGCCGGCGTAAAGCTGGTGCAGTTCCGCGAGCCCGACAGCGACATGAGCGCGTCGCAACTGCACGATGCCTTCCAGCAGGTGCTGCAGCGCTGCCATGCGCAAGGTGCGCGCTGCCTGGTCAATAGCGTGCATCCCGAATCCTGGTGGGACCAGGCCGACGGCGTGCACTTGCGTGCAGCCGATGCGCGCGCTCAAGCGCAGGCGCGGTCCGCAGCGGATGTCGGGGCAACGCCATCGCGGGCCGAGCCGGATGTGGCCAACACCCCGGCCACCGTTGCGCCGCAGGGCGCCGATGGCCGCAATGGCCGGCTGCTCGGCGTCTCGGCGCATACGCCCCAGGACTTGAGCGCGGCACGCGCACTCGATGCGGATTTCGTGGTGCTGGGCCATGTGCTGGATACCCCCTCGCACCCCGGCGAACCCGGCATGGGCTGGGATGCATTCGCAGCGCTCGCCGCGCAGGCCGGCCTGCCCGTGCTCGCCATCGGCGGTATGTCGGACAGCCTCATCGAGACTGCCTGGCGCCATGGCGCCCACGGTATCGCCGGCATACGCGGCCTGGCGCAATAAGTGCGACGGGCGGCGCCCAGCGCCGCCGCTCCGCCTATTCCTGAACCTTCACCCTAAAGCCGCCATTCCAGCCGCCGCCCAGCGCGGCGATCAGCTGCACGCTGGTCGTCAGCCGCTGCGCCTGCAGCTGCAGCGACGATCGTTCCGCGCTCAGCGCGCTTGCCTCAACCTGCACCACACTCAGATAGTCGATCATGCCCGCATCGTACTGGTTCTGAGTCAGCCGCAAGGAGGCGCGTGCCGCATCCAGCGCGCGGGTCTGCGCAAGCTGTTCCTGGCCCAGCGTATGCAAGGCCACCAGATAATCCTCAACCTCGCGCAGCGCGGTCAGCACAGACTGGCGATAGGAGGCGGCCTGCGCATCGTAAGCCGCCCGCGCCTGCTCCACCTGGGCTTGCCGCGCACCGCCGTCGAAAATCGTCAGCGCCAGCGCGGGCCCCAGCGACCAGAAGCGGGCCGGCGCGGTCAGCCATTCGGCCCACTCGCCGCTGCGAAAACCGCCCTGAGCGCTCAGGGTCAGGTCCGGAAACCAGGCCGCCTGGGCGACGCCGATGCGTTCATTCGCCTCGGCTGCGCGGCGCTCGGCCGCCGCCACATCGGGGCGACGCTGCAGCAATTGCGCAGGCAAACCCACCGGAATAGTCGGCACCGTCGAGAGCGCAGTGGTTTCAGGCAGGCTGAAGGTGGAAGGCGGAACCCCGACCAGCACCGCAATGGCATGCTCCAATTGGGCGCGCTGGGAATCGAGCGCCAGTTGCTGCACCCGGGCATTTTCCAGCTGGGCGCGTGCCGTCTGCACATCGACCAGTCCGGCCACGCCAGCCGCGTAACGGTTCTGCGTAGTCTGCAGCGATCGTTCATAGGCCGCCACCGTCTGCGCATACAGGCGGCGCTCCGCGTCCGCAAAGCGCAGATTGAAATAACTCTGAGCCAGTGTGGACTGCATGCTCAGGCGCATTGTGGCGATATCGGCGGCGCTGGCCTGCAAGCTGGCCTGACTGGCCTGGACAGAGCGGCGCACCTTGCCCCAGAGATCGGGCTCCCAGCTTACCGTGCCGGACAGGTTGTACTGATTGCCTGCCGTCGAGCCTCGTCCGCTGCTGCCGCTGGTGTAGTCAGAATAACCGCCATTGCCGCTGCCCGAGCGGGTTGTCGAGAGCGATGTGCCCAGGGTGGGAAACAGGGCCGAACGCGAGGATTGCAGAACGGCCTGCGCCTGGCGATACTGCGCCTCGGCCTGCGCGATGTCTAGGTTGTCGGCATTCAGACGCGCCATGAGTCCGGACAGTGTCGCATCGTCGTACATGCCCCACCAGTCCCCGCGCAATGCCGCATCGTCGGGCAAGGCCCGGACCCAGCCCTGGTTGGCTGCATCGCTGCCTGCCGCGTCGAGCGACTTGAACGACGCGCCTACATCCATGCCGGGACGCTGATAATCGGGCCCGACAGCGCAAGCCGACAGCAGCGCGGTCAACGCCGCCGCAGCCAGCAGCCTGCTCGCACCCGACGGGAATCGAGGTTCTTGGACGGTCTGTGTCATGTCTTTAGCCATTCAAAAAAACTGCCTCCATCATTCGGCCGCGGCGTCGACCATACCCTGCCGGCGCCGACGGCGCGAGGCCCAGAGCCGGAAGCGGTCAAGATAAAGATAAACCACCGGTGTGGTGTACAGCGTCAGCACCTGGCTGATCAGCAGGCCGCCGACAATGGTCAGGCCGAGCGGCCGCCGCATCTCCACGCCCGCGCCCGAAGCCAGCACCAGCGGCAAGGCGCCCAGCATGGCGGAGATGGTCGTCATCATGATGGGCCGAAATCGCACCAGGCAGGCCTGGTAAATTGCCTCGCGCGAAGACAGGCCTTGCTGCCGCTCGGCCAGCAGGGCGAAGTCAACCATCATGATGGCATTCTTTTTGACGATGCCGATCAGCAGGAATACGCCGATCAGTGCGATCAAGGAAAACTCCTGCCCCAGCATCAGCAGCGCAAGCAGCGCGCCCACACCGGCCGAGGGCAGGGTCGACAGAATCGTGATCGGATGCACATAGCTTTCGTACAGCATCCCGAGCACGATATACATGGTGACCAGCGCCGCCAGGATGAGCCAGGGCTGCTGCGACAGGGATTTCTGCAGCTCTTGCGCATCGCCCTGAAAGCCCGCCTGTATCTGATCCGTGGGCAGGCCGGTCGCCGCCACTGCCTGCTCGATGGCCAGCGTGGCCTGCTCCAGCGATACGCCAGGCGCAAGGTTGAAGGAGATGGACTCCGAGGCCAGCAGCCCCTCGTGCTTTACGCTCAGCGGCGCGCTGCCCATCTCAAATCGCGTGAATGCCGACAAGGGGATGCGCTTGCCGTCGGCGGTCACGACCTCGACCTGCTTTAGCGATTCGACATCCTGCGCATACTGGTCATCCACGCCCATCACGACATGATACTGATTGAGCGGGCGATAGATCACCGATACCTGGCGCAGGCTGAATGAATTGTTCAGCGTGGAGGCGATCAGCGACATGTCCACCCCCAGGCGCGTGGCGGCATCGCGATCGATGACAAGCTGCACGCGCCGGCCTTTGTCTTCGATATCGGTATCGACATCAACCAGTTCGGGCAGCTTCAGCATGGCCTGCTGCACGCGCGGCAGCCAGGTTTTCAGCAGATCAAGATCGCCGCCCATCAAACCGTAGTCGTAACTCGCGCTGCCGCCCCCGCCGCCCACGAAGATGTCCTGCTGCGGCACCAGCGTCAGCCTGGCGCCGGGCACACTCAGAAACTTGCCGCGCAGCCTGTTGACCACATCCTGAGCGCTGGCCTGGCGCTCGGCCAGCGGCTTGAGCTGGATCATCAGAAAGGAGGAATTGCTGCCCCCTCGCCCGCCGGCAAATCCAGCCACGGTTTCGATGGCAGGATCCTGCAGCAGAATATCGCGGAAGCGATCAAGCTTGGGCTTCATGGCATGGAAAGAGATGCCCTGGTCCACGCGGAAAAAGCCCAGCAGTTGTCCTGTGTCCTGCTGAGGCAGCAAGCCCTTTGGCACCACCGCATAAAGATATAGATTCAGGCCTATCGTAGCGGCCAGCAGCAGCATCATCACGGGGCCATGCGCCAGCGCCCAACCAAGCGAACGGCGATAGCCGCGCCAGAAGAGGTCGCCCACGGATTCGAACAGGCTGCCGATGGCCTGGCCCGCCCGACACAGGCCACGCCACAGCCCGCCGGCAACGCGTGCCATCCCGGCGCTGGCCCTGGGCTGGCGCGGCCGCTGCGCCTTGAGCAGGCGGGCGCACATCATGGGCGTGACCGTGACCGACACCAGCAGCGACACCAGGACGGACACCGACAGGGTGACGGCGAACTCCTTGAACAGCCGGCCGGCCATGCCGCCCATCAGCAGCATGGGAATAAAGACAGCCACCAGCGACAGGCTCATGGCCAGCACGGTAAACCCAACCTCTCGCGCGCCGCGTATCGACGCCCGCAGCGGCGTGGCGCCGCGCTCTATGTGACGCATGATGTTTTCCAGCACCACAATGGCGTCATCGACCACGAACCCGGTCGTCACAATCAGGGCCATCAGCGAGATGGTATTGAGCGTATAGCCGAACCACAGCATGAAACTGAAGGTCGTGATCAATGAAGCGGGCACGGCAATGGCCGGGATCAGGGCCGCGCGCGGGTTGCGCAGGAACAGCAGCACCACCAGCACCACGAGCAGCACGGCAATCAGCAAGGTGATTTCCGCCTCGTGCAGTGAGGCGCGTATGCTGGGCGTACGGTCTTGCGCAACCGTCAGGGTGACGTGCGCCGGCAGCATGGCCTCGAAGGCAGGCAGTTCGGCCCGGATGGCGTCCACGGTCTCGATGATGTTGGCATCAGCCTGTCGCCGCACCAGCAGCAGCACCGCCTGCCGATCGTTGAAAAATCCTACGTTGAAGGCGTTTTCAACCGAATCCTCAACGCGCGCGACATCCTCCAGGCGTATGGGCGCGCCATCGCGCCAGGCAATGATCAGCGGCTTGTACTGCTCTGCCCGCGCCAGTTGTCCGCCCGAACTCAATTGCCAGTTGTACTGATCGTTTTCAACCACGCCATTGGGCCGCATGGTGTTCGCGCTGGACAGCGCCGCCCTCACATCATCCAGCGCGACACCCGCGGCATTGAGCGCATGCGGATTCAGGCTGACGCGGATCGCCGGCAGCGAGCTGCCGCCGACCTCGACTTCGCCCACGCCCGCAACCTGCGCCAGCTTTTGCGCCAGCACGGTGGACGCCAGATCGTACAGCTGCCCCTGGGTCGCCGTGGCGGAGGTCAGCGCCAGCACCATGATGGGCGCCGAGGACGGGTTGACCTTGTGATAGGTGGGGTTGTTGCGCAGGCTGGAGGGCAACATGGTGCGCGCCGCATTGATGGCCGCCTGCACATCGCGTGCCGCGCTGTTGATGTCCCGGTCCAGATCGAACATCAGCGTAATCCGCGTCGAGCCTTCGGAGCTGCGCGAGCTCATCTCGCTGATGCCCGCGATCGAACCCAGCGATTGTTCGAGCGGCGTCGCCACGCTGGAGGCCATGGTTTCCGGACTGGCGCCCGCCATGCTGGCCGATACCGAAATCATGGGGAAGTCGATCTGCGGCAGAGGCGCCACCGGCAGGAACACCAGCGCCAGGCCGCCTGTCAGCACCATGGCCAGACACAGCAGCGACGTCGCCACCGGCCGCATGATGAACAGGCTGAAGAAACGCATCACACCGCTCCGTCATCGGCCATGCGCTGCGGCGCATGCCGGCGAGTGCGGCTGGCCAGCCGCTCGAACATCAGATAGATGACCGGCGTGGTGAACAGCGTCAGCACCTGGCTGCACAACAGGCCGCCCACCATCACCAGGCCCAGCGGCTGGCGCATCTCCGCGCCCGATCCCGTGGCGAACATCAGCGGTATGGCACTGAACAGTGCGGCAAGCGTGGTCATCAGAATGGGCCGAAAGCGCAGCAGCGCCGCCTCGTGGATGGCCGCCTGGGGCGACAGGCCGCGCGAACGCTCGGCATCCAGGGCAAAATCTATCATCATGATGGCGTTCTTCTTGACGATGCCTATCAGCAGGATGATGCCGATGACGCCGATCATGTCCAGCTCGGACCCTGTCAGCAGCAGTGCCAGCAGCGCGCCGATGGCCGCCGAGGGCAGTGTCGACAGTATCGTGACAGGATGGATGTAGCTTTCGTACAGCACGCCCAGCACAATGTACATGGTGGCCACAGCGGCCAGCATCAGCCACAGCGTGCTGGAGAGCGACAGCTGGAACGCGCGCGCCGCCCCCTGGAAACGCAAGTCCAGCGAGGCGGGCATGGACAGCTCTGTCTGCGCATGGCGTATCGCCACCACGGCATCGGACAGCGCCACGCCCGGCGCCAGGTTAAAGGCAATCGTCGTCGCCGGAAACTGTCCCAGACGCTCGACGGCAAGCAGGGTGCTGCGTTCCTCGACGCGCGCCAGACTGCTGATGGGTACCGGACCGCCCGAGGCAGTAGGAACGTAAATGCGGTCCAGCGCATTCGGGTCCTGGCGGAATTGCGGCGCAACCTCAAGCACAACGCGATACTGCGCCGATTGCGTGAAAATCGTCGAGATCAGTCGTTGTCCGAAAGCGTCGTAGAGCGCGTCATCGATCATGGCATTGGTCACACCCAGGCGTGCAGCCGCATCCCTGTCTATCACCAGCGTGGTTTGCAGGCCCCGATCCTGCAGATTGCCCACCACCAGACTCAGCTCCGGAATCCCGCGCAAGGCCTGGATGAGCCTGGGCGTCCATTCGGACAGGACGGCGGTATCGGGATCGGACAGCGTCATCTGGTATTGCGCGCGCCCGATCCGGTCATCAACGGTCAGATCCTGCACCGGCTGCATGAAAACCTGGATATCGGTCAACGCGGCGAGCTTTTGGTCAAGACGATTGATGACGTCGCTGGCCGAGGCCTCGCGCTCGCTCAACGGTTTGAGCGCGATCTGCATGCTGCCCGTATTGAGCGTGGCGTTGTTGCCGTCGATGCCGATGAAAGACGATACCGCCTGCACGTCGGGATCCTTCAGAATGAGATCGACCGCGGCGGACTGCCGTCGGGCCATGCCACTGAACGACACAGTCTGCGGCCCCTGGCTGATGGCCTGTATCAGACCGGTATCCTGCTGCGGGAAAAACCCCTTGGGTACCATCATGTACAGCAGCACGGTCAATACCAGCGTACCCAGCGCCACCAGCAGCGTAAGCCGCTGATGGCCCAGCACCCAGCCCAGGCCGTGGTCATAGGCCTTGATCAGCCTGTCCATCCATCCGGCCGCCGCCTGCTGAAAGCGCCCCGACTTCACCTCGGACTCGGGGCGCAGCAAACGCGCGCACATCATGGGCGTGAGCGTCAGCGAAATCACCAGCGACAAAAGAATGGCAACCGACAGTGTGATCGCAAACTCGCGAAACAGCCTGCCGATCACATCGCTCATGAACAACAGCGGAATCAGCACGGCAATCAGGGACAGCGTCAGCGACACCAAGGTAAACCCGATCTGCTGCGCACCCTTGAGCGCCGCCTTGAGCGGCGTTTCGCCTTTTTCGATATAACGCGCCACGTTCTCGATCATGACAATGGCGTCGTCGACCACAAAACCTGTGGCGATGGTCAGAGCCATAAGCGTGAGGTTGTTCACGCTGAAGCCGGCCAAATACATGATGCCGAAGGTGCCCACCAGCGACAGCGGCACCACGACGCTGGGGATCAGCGTGGCAGTCCAGCTGCGCAGGAAGGCAAACGTCACCAGGACCACCAGGGCAATGGCCAGCAGCATTTCTATCTTGACATGATGGATGGAGTCGCGGATGGTCTGAGTGCGATCCGTGGCAACGGCCACGTCGACGCCGACCGGCAACGCCTGGCGCAAGGACGGCAGCAGCGCCTCGACCTTGTCCACAACGTCGATCACATTCGCGCCCGGCTGCCGCTGGATATTGAGCAGAATCGCCGGCGTATCGCCCAGCCATGCCGCCTGCCTGATGTTCTCCGCATCGTTGCGCGCCTCGGCGACGTCCTTGAGCCGCAAGGGCGCCCCGTTCTCATAGGCAACAATGAGGTTCTCGTAGTCCTCGCGCGACCGCAGCTGATCGTTGGCATTGATGGTCGTGGACCGCTCCGGCCCATCCAGATTGCCCTTGGGCTGATTGACGTTGGCGCCGGTAATGGCGCTGCGCAGGCTGGCCAGAGTGAGCCCGTGCGAGGCCAGGGCCTGAGGGTTGGCCTGTATACGTACTGCCGGGCGCTGGCCGCCTGCCACGCTCACCAGGCCGACGCCGCTGATCTGCGACAGCTTCTGGGCCACGCGGATGTCAATGAGATCCCGCACCTCGTACAGAGGCAGCGTGGGCGAGGTCACCGCAAGACTGATCACGGCGGCATCAGCCGGATTCACCTTGTTGTAGATGGGCGGCGACGGCAGATCATTGGGCAGGAGGTTGGACGCGGCATTGATGGCCGCCTGCACTTCCTGTTCGGCCACGTCCAGCGGCAGATCCAGATCGAACTGCAGCGTGATCAGCGACGCGCCGCCCGAGCTGGTCGAGGTCATCTGCGTCAGGCCCGGCATCTGTCCGAACTGTCGCTCCAGCGGCGAGGTGACCAGGGCGGTCATCACGTCGGGGCTGGCCCCCGGGTAGAGCGTAGATACCTGTATGGTGGGGTAATCCACCTGCGGCAGCGCCGCCACCGGCAACAGGCGATACGCGATCAGCCCCGCGATCAGCACGGCAATCATGGCCAGGGTTGTCGCCACCGGCCGCAGAATGAATATGCGCGACAGATTCACAGGCCGTCCTAATGCGTCTTGCGGCCATCCGCCGCCGGTGCGGCGGCGGTCGGTGCAGTGGCGGCGCCTGCCTGACCACGCTGGCCAGTGCGACCGGCCGGCGGTGTGGACGAGGCCGCGGCGCCCGGATCGGCGTCACCGCTGACAACCTTCACCGTCGCGCCCTCGCGCAGCCGGTCCACACCCTCGACAACCACCCGCTGTCCCGCCTTCAGGCCGGATGCCACACCGGTTTTCCCGTCGTCGGTACGTCCCGTCTTGATCGCCTGTATGTGCACCTTGCTCTGCTCATCGACGGTATACACGAACGCGCCTATGGTGCCCTGCTGGACCGCCGCGGAGGGAATCACCAGGGAGTCGACCGTATCGACATGCAGGTGCACATTCACGAACTGATTGGGAAACAGGGTTTCGTCATCGTTAGCGAAACGGGCCTTGAGCCGCACCGTACCCGTTGTCACATCGATCTGGTTGTCGATGGAGGCCAGCTCGCCGGAGGCGATACGCCTGGCATCGGCGCTGTCGTACAGCTCGATCCCCAGCGTCTTGCCGGTCCGCAACTGTGCGACGACATCCGGCAATTGCGCCTGCGGCAGGGAAAACAACACGCTGATCGGCTGGGTCTGGGTGATGACAACCAGTCCGTCTGTATTGGATGCGTTAATGATATTGCCAACGTCCACCTTGCGCAGACCCAGCCGCCCGGAAATCGGTGCGGTGACCTTGGTGTACGCCAGCTCAAGCCTGGCGCTGTCCACCGCCGCCTTGTCGCTGGCGACCGCACCCTGCAATTGCTGCACCAGCGCCGACTGGGTATCGACCTGCTGGCGCGCAATCGAGTTCTGCTTGAACAGCTGCTGATAGCGTTGCAGGTCGCGCTGGGCATTGCGCAGTTGCGCTTCGTTCTGCTTTTGCTGTCCCAGCGCCTGATCCAGCGCTACCTGATAGCTGCGCGGATCGATTCTGGCCAGTACATCGCCCTGCTCGACCTTCTGGCCTTCGGCAAAGGCGACCTCGATCAGCTCGCCATCCACCTGGCTGCGCACCGTGGCCGTGTTGTAGGCGGTGACCGTACCCACGGCTCTGAGCACATAGTTGATCCTGCCGGCCTGGACCGGCGCCACCTTGACGGGGACCTCCATGCCCGCCATCCTGCCATGGCGGGAGAAGGGATTGCTGACGGTTTTGGCAGGCTGGCGAGTGGCCAGCCAATAGCCTCCGACGATCAATAACAGGGCAGCGGCCAGCCACAACCAGGACAGGCGGCGTTTTTCTTTAAGCTCGGACCGAGGTTCCGGCATTCAGGGCTCCGGGATGGGAATAAACAGGCGTCATTTTCGCCTATTGCCGCCCGGACAGGCACAGACTTTGGCAATCTGAAATGTAGCGCAACAACTATTGTTGCCTCAGACCGAGCAGCGCGCCAGCCTGAAGGCCACATCCGTGGTCACCGGCTGGGGCTTGAGTTCGGTATCCTGGGATGCAAAACGAACCCAGATCACGTATTTGTTGGCGCTCATCTCGGGAAAAGTGCCCATCGCCTCGTCGATCCAGACCCGCAGCAACTGGAATATCTTGCCGCCCAGCATTTCCTGATAGGCGCCTTGCCGCGCCACCAGCTCGACCGCGTCGCCTGAATCGCGCAACACGCGCAAGATCAGGGCCAGGCCCTTATAGAGGGGCAGAAAGGGAGTAATCCAGCGGTGCAGGTCGGCCATGCGCGCCTCCAGCGGCCGGATCTGCCAGGAAAAATACGAGGGCATGTCGACCTGGGAAGAACCGCCGGGCACCGCCAGCCGGCCTCGCAGGCTGGCCAGCCATTCATTGTCGCGCAGCTCCTGACCCACCCTGCCCTGGGCGCCAAGCTCGGTTGCGGTGCTCTGGATCTCGGCAAGCATGACATCGAGCGCCTGCGCGTCGACCCCGGGATGCTCCCGCAAGGCGGCCAGAGAGGCACGCTGGCGTTCGAGGTCCTGCAGCACGGCGCCGCGCAGATCGGCGCGATCGCAGATATCGAGCAGATCGAACAGGGCCGCAACGGCAATCTGGTGATGGCGCACATCGGCGCCTTTGGCGAAGAAAAACAAGCGGTCGAACAGATGCTCGACCCTCAGGAGCGAGCGCACACGTTCGTTGCAGGGATATTCATAAAGAATCACGCGACCAAAAACCTTTTCAAAAGATTAGGAACCGCTGCCTGCCTGCCGCGCCTGCGCGCACCAGGAATCGTGCAGTTCCCGGACGCGCCGGGTGAGCTCGTCGATATCGGTGCGCCCATCGTTCAATACCACGTCGTCTGCCGCAGCAAGCCTTTCCTCGCGGGGGGCCTGCGCTTTCATGATACGCCCAATGGCTTCCTGCGTCAGCCCGCTGCGGGTCTGCACCCTGCGGATCTGCGTATCGGGATCGCAATCGACCACGCAAATGCGATCGAGGCGATTACGCCATCGGCCCGATTCAACCAGCAGCGGAACGACGAAGACAAGATAACATCCGCGCGCCGCTTCAGCCCGCTTTTGTGTAAGTAAACCTATCATGGGATGAAGAATCGCTTCGAGCTGCTGGCGCGCCTGCGGGCTTTCGAAGACCAGTTCACGCATGGCCTGGCGATCCAGCGCACCGGTGGGGGCAATCACGCCGGCTCCGAACTGCTGCGTGATGGGCTCGATGGCCTGGCCGCCGGGCGCAGTCAGCTCATGTGCAATCACATCGGTATCGACAATGGCTGCACCCCACTGCGCCAGCAGGTCCGCGACCTTGCTTTTTCCCGAGCCTATGCCTCCGGTCAGGCCTATTCTGTACATGTCATGCCGCATCTTATGATCCCGAGAAATTCATGCCTGTGGTCTGAAGCCCTGACTGTACAACAATCGGCCGCGGGCAAGGATTCTTCAAGACCGTGCCGCGAGGCTGTAGAATGCCAGTCATCCCATGCCGCAACAGGAAATTGCCATGTCCCGCACTGCCACGCCCATCCGTCTGTCCTGCAAGTCCCTGGGCATCGCCCTGCTGGCGCTTGCCCTTACCGCCTGCGCACAAACCCGCGAGCCCGATTATTACGCCAGCTCGCGCGACAACACCCAGTCCGATGCCCGCATGCAGGCCGAAGGGCGTGATGCCTCGCATGCGCCTTCGCAAATCCAGTTGGGCTTTGGCAAGAACGAAGGCCCCCGGCCGGTAGTCAGCCAGGCCCCCGCGGCGGACACACAGGTCGGCGGAAACGTCCGTGCGCTCACCGAAGCCAAGACCTTCCTGGGCACAGTGCCCTGCCTCACCAACGAAGGCGGCGCCTGCCCCGCCACGCGCATTACCCTGACGCTGGCGCCTACCGGCGAATGGCGCGCCCGCAGTCACTATCTGAACGCCGGCTCCCGGCCCGACAGCACCCAGCAGGGCTGCTGGACGGTCATCGGCTCGCAGCCCACCCGCATCCTGCTGCAAATCGGCAAGGATGGCAGCATGGCCGATCTTTCCTTTGTGAACAACAATGTGCTGCGCATCAATACATTCAACAACATACAGCCCTCGCTCGAATATCGGCTCACGCGCCAGGCCAATAT
The DNA here is from genome assembly GCA_048270225.1 of Pusillimonas sp. Taxonomy (GTDB): domain Bacteria; phylum Pseudomonadota; class Gammaproteobacteria; order Burkholderiales; family Burkholderiaceae_B; genus Allopusillimonas. The sequence continues at coordinate 125,709 of JBLWTG010000002.1, forward strand.
CGATCCTATCGACGAGCTGGCCGACAAAAAGCCGCTGGCCTGCGGCTAGGATCGGACAGCACGACTGCAGCAGATCACGCCCAACCGCGAAAACACCGGCGGAATCGCGTCACCCGCCAAAAAGAAATGCCGGACTCGCATGATGCGAGTCCGGCATTTTTTTGTCTGCAGCCTGCTAGCCTGGCGGCGGCGGTGGCGCCTGAGCCAGGACGCGACGCGTCAGCTGTACCGCGTTACGCACCTTCATTTTCTGGAAGATGCGCGCCCGATGCGCTTCGACAGTACGCTGCGATACCCCGAGCGCAGCAGCAATGGTTTTGTTGAGTTCGCCGCGTGCCACATAATCCATGACATCGCGTTCACGTGGCGTCAGAACCGAAAATGGGGAAGCTTCCGACTTGAGAGGCTTTTCCATAATATGCTCAATAGATCAGAGTTGCGCGGCCCGCCGCACCATGCTGACGGACCATGCGGGGATGTTGTCACAGACCCAATCCCCAGTCTGCTGTCAGCGTTTACATATCTCAAGATTGTCTATCAGGCGCGTAGCCCCCAGGGTGGCAGCAGCCAGGGCGACCAGGGGTTCGTCTTCCCGGATTTCGTCCTCTGTGGGCACGCCAAGGTCCCGCTGGCGGCGCAGGGCCACGTAGTCGACCTTCCAGCCGCGCGAGGACAGATGCGTTCTGGCCTGCGCCTCCAGCGCCGCGCGATCCGTGCCGCCCGCCGCCAGCTCGGCCTGCACCTGCTGCAAGGCCGCGTACAGCTGAGGCGCTTCGGCGCGCTCGGCCGGCTGCAGATACATATTGCGGGACGACAGCGCCAGGCCATCCTGATCGCGCACGGTTTCGTGCGCCAGGATATTGACGGGCAACTGGAACTGCCGGCACATATTGCGCACTACCATCAGCTGCTGATAATCCTTTTTGCCGAACACGGCCACACTGGGCTGCACACAGGAAAACAGCTTGAGCACCACCGTACTGACGCCAGCGAAAAATCCCGGACGGAACTCGCCTTCCAGAATGCCGCCCAGGTCGGGCGGGGGCAGTATCTGATAGCTTTGCGGCTCCGGATACATTTCGCGCTCATTGGGTGCGAACAGCACATAGACGTCGCGCTCGCGCTCCATCTTCTCGATGTCCTGCTCCAGCGTGCGCGGATAGCGGTCGAAATCCTCGTTCGGGCCGAACTGCAGCCGATTGACGAATATGCTGGCCACGACAGGGTCGCCATGCTGACGCGCCAGCTTCATGAGCGACAGATGCGCCTGGTGCAGATTGCCCATGGTCGGCACCAGGGCCACACGCAGCTGGCCGCGCAGTTGGTCACGCAATTCTTCTATGGTGTGTACGACTTTCAAAAACGTCTCCGCGGATGTAGTCCTGCGCGCGCTCAGGCAGCGGCACGGACATAGGACAGGCGCACGTAAATGGGCGCGTAGGGTTCGGCCTGCGTAATCTCGAGCAGCGACTCGCGCGCCAGCTCCAGCATGGCCAGGAAATGCACCACTACGATGGCAGGACCATCGCCTTCGTGTATGCGCTCCATGAAAAGCTCGGCAAACTCCATGAACCGCACGTCGCTCAGGCGGCGCAGTATCTGGCTCATGTGATCGCGCACCGAAAGCTGCTCGCGCGTGACGCGATGGCTGGCATTCAGCTTGGCGCGGCGCATGATGTCCTGCCACGCCGCGCGCAGGTCGTCCGGCGAGACCTCAGGCAGGGTCTGCTCGAAGGTCAGGTCGGCAAAGGCGTGCGTGCGATGGAAATCGCGGCCCAGTTGCGGCAGCGTGTCCAGTTTCTGCGCGGCCAGCTTCATCTGCTCGTATTCGAGCAGCCGGCGCACCAGCTCGGCGCGAGGGTCGTCGACCTCTTCGCCGCTATCGGCCTTCTTGACCGGCAACAGCATGCGCGACTTGATCTCTATCAGCAGCGCCGCCATCAGCAGGTATTCGCCCGCCAGCTCGAGATTGTGCTGCCGTATCTGCTCGACATACGACAGATACTGCATCGTGACCTCGGCCATGGGAATATCCAGGACGTTGAAATTCTGCTTGCGGATCAGATACAGCAGAAGATCAAGCGGGCCCTCGAAGGTTTCGAGAAATACCTCGAGGGCGTCCGGCGGAATGTAGAGATCCTGCGGCAGGGCAAACAGCGGCTCGCCGTACAGGCGGGCCAGCGCAACGCTGTCGACGACGTCCGGCGTGCTGTCGACATCAGGCGTCACCAATGCAGCAAGCTCCCCGGCCGCGTCTCTGGGTAAGGGCATGGAGTGTTATTTGGTCTGATACACGTACGGCTTCTGGGGAATACGACCCGCCTTGAAGCCCTCCTGGATCTCTGGATCGATGTACTTGTCCCACAGCCGTGCACGGCCTTCGCGCTGCCGTGTTTCTGTATCCGGATGTTCCGTTTTATATTTTTTGAGGAACTGCGTAATTTCGGACTCGTAATTCTTTGCCATAATGTTTACTTGTAAACGTTGTTGAACTCATAGATTCGAGTTTACTGCACTCGCACGCTTTCCTATTGCCCAATGCCCCCAGACCAGCGCCACACTCCGCCAGCCCCCCCTTCCAGCGCATCGCTTTCGGATAAAGAACTACGCGCAGTGCGCATGATACCGCTGATTGTGGGCTGTGCCCTGTTCATGCAAATGCTGGACTCCACCGTGGTGGCCACCGCCCTGCCCGCCATGGCGGCATCGCTGGGCACCAGTGTGGTGCGCATGAATGTCGCCATTACCAGCTACCTGCTGGCGGTCGCCGTTTTTGTGCCGATCAGCGGCTGGGCCGCCGACCGCTTTGGCGCCAAAAAGGTGTTTATTTACGCTATTTTACTGTTTACCCTCAGCTCCATCACCTGTGCCATGTCACAGACCATCAGCCAACTGGTCATCTCCCGGGTCGCCCAGGGCGTGGCCGGCGCCATGATGGTGCCTGTGGGCCGCATTATCCTGCTGCGCAAGGTGCCCAAGTCCGAACTCATCAAGGCCATGGCCTTTCTGTCGCTGCCGGCCCTGCTCGGCCCCATGATAGGCCCGCCGGTTGGCGGCTTTCTCGTCACCTATGCCTCCTGGCACTGGATTTTCCTGATCAATGTGCCGGTCGGCATACTCGGCATAGGCCTGGTGCTTCACTATATCCGCGACGATTATCCGGTCGAGCCGCCGCCCCTGGACGGGATCGGCTTCCTGCTCAGCAGCATCAGCCTGGCCGCCCTGGTGTCGGGCTTCGAGGCGGCGGGGCACAGCTCCATGCCGCCCGCGCAGCTGGCGCTGCTGATCGCGGTCGGCCTGGCGTCGGGCCTGCTGTATATCTGGCACGCCCGCCGCATAGAACACCCGATTATCGACCTGTCGCTGCTGCGGGTGCGCACCTTCGCCATCTCCACCCTGGGCGGCAATTTATGCCGCTTTGCCGTGGGGGCCACGCCTTTTCTGCTGGCGATTCTGCTGCAGGTAGGTTTCGGCCTGTCGCCCTTTTCGGCGGGACTGATCACCTTTACCGGCGCCATCGGCTCCATGGCCATGAAGCTGGTCGCCACGCGCGTGCTGAACAGCTTCGGATTCAAGCGCGTCCTGATCGTGAACGCAATACTGACGGGGATTTTTGTTGGCCTGTGCGGATTTTTCCGCGCAGACACACCCATCTGGATCATGACCGCCATTCTGATCATAGGCGGATTCTTCCGCTCTCTGCAGTTCACCGCAGTCAATACGCTGACCTACGCCGACCTGGGCCAGGAGGCCATGAGCCGGGCCAGCAGCTTTGCCGCCATGGCGCAGCAACTGGGCATCAGCCTGGGCGTGGCCTGCGCCGCCGTCACCCTCAATCTGAGCATGCAAATACGGGGCGATACCACGCTGGCGCTGAGCGACATCATCTGCGGCTTTATCGTGATCGGGCTGATCACCGCCGCCTCGGCCCTGTCTTTCGCCCGTCTGCCCGCTAACGCGGGAGAGCAACTGCGGATGAAGCGGTAAACGGGCCCAGCGGACCGGCATCAACTAGCGCTTGCGACAACAGGCTGACCATCTGCGAGGCGGCAGGCGAAAGCGCTGCGTCGGCGAGCGTACGCAAACCCAGCGTACGACGGATCCGCGGCTGCACCAGCGGGACAAAACTCAGAATCAAACTCAGGCAATGGCAGGGGTTTGATCCCATTTTTTGCCAGCCAGTATCAAGCCGGAGGCTGGATCAGACTGGCAGCGGGAATACCCAGATCGCGATGCAGCTTCCAGATCATAGGCAGGGTGAGTGTCCGTGTGCCGTTCAGGATTTCGTAGACGCGGTTGCGGCGCCCTATCATGGGCTCTAGGTCTTTGGCGTCCAGGCCTGCCTGCTCCATGCGGAAACGGATAGCCTCGATGGGATTGGGCAGTTCGATGGGGTAGTGCTGAGATTCATAGAACTGGATGAGTGTGGCAAGTATATCGAGCCTGTCGCCCTCTGGAGTACCGGGTTCGGGATCGTTTTCCACAAGCGCGGAGACGACTTTGAGGGCGGCTTTGTAATCGGCTTCTGTGCGGATGGGACGAATTTCCACGGCTATTCCATATCTATAGTGTCGGCATCGATGAGATCGTATTGAGCATGCGTGCCAACGAATTTCACGTAGACGATGCCGGTGCGGTACGCAATGGCGACCACGACGCGACAACGATTGCCTTTGATGTTAAATACCACGCGCCGGCTCTTGAGTGTGCTGGCGCTGCGATACTGAGCCTTGATGTCAGCGGGGGTGAGCCAGGCGGCCTGCCTGACTTCATCCACCCATGCCTTGAGGGCTTGCTCGCAGCCTGGGTTTTGAGCCCAGAACTTCCGTAGAGAACCGACAGCTATGATGCGCATAAAAGATTAGTCCCATATCGGGACCATGTCAAGAGATAAAGAAGGCAGCTATTGGACTTGGACGTACGTTTGCGCGGCGGTGCTGCCCAGGGCTGAACGGGCAGGTTGTGCAGGCGCCGCGTGTTGGTCTGGAGCGGGGAGGCAAGGCCGCAACTGCTCGAGCACGACGCTTGTGCACAGTCCAGTGGACTGTGCACCGTGCGAGTTTTGCGGCCGCCCCGATCCTGGCCAACACGCGGGGAGTCCCGCAGGGACCGCCGGAACATGCCCGGGCAGCCCTGGGCAGCATCGCCGCGCCTTAAGAAACCTGAAAACACACCGGATACAGCACAAAGCTGCGCCTTAAGAAACCTGAAAACCAGCCAGGACACCCCGTCACCCCAGCAGCATCACCAGCTTGCAGTCGGGCCGCGTTGCCAGCCTGAAGGTAATCTGTTGATAGCGCAGCAGCCCGTCAACAGGATGATTGAATTCGCGCACCCCGCCGGCACGGTCCACCACCGTGTGGCGCGTCCACCAGTGCGCAAAAACGCTGCTTCCCTGCAGCAGCTCGGACAACAGCGCATGCACGTCGAACTCGTCCGCATGCACGCCCGCATCGGCCCGGAACTCGGCCACGACACGGCTGGCGCGCTGGTCCCAGTCCACCACCAGCTCGCGCGCAGCCGGGTCCATGAAAATATAGCGCAGCAGATTGGGTGAAGGGTCACGGTCCGGCCAGCCATCGAACAGGCGCAGCAAAGGCTCGTTGCGCGCCAGGACATTCCAGCAGCGATCCAGGATATAGGCGGGTGCGATGATGCTGTGCACGCAGTCCGCCAGATGAGCCGGCAGCGGCGTGACGAGCTCCCCGCCATGGTCTGGATCGGCGCACTCCGCCAGCTCGAACAGATAATGGCGCTCCGCCTTGGACAGCGACATCACCGCAGCCAGCCGCGCCCAGACGCCGGCGGACACCGACACATCGCGGCCCTGCTCGATCCAGGTATACCAGGTCACGCTGATGCCGCACAGCTGCGCGACCTCTTCGCGCCTGAGTCCCGGCGTGCGGCGCCTGCCCCCCGAAGGCAGGCCGGCACTTTCGGGCTGCACCCGGCCGCGCACACGCCGCAGGAAATCCCCCAGCGCCTTGCGGCGCACGGAACCCGTCTGCTCTGCGGAAGGCGGCGACTGTGTCATGGCGGTCAGCCCAGCACGCTGGCCAGCGTCCGCCGAACATCGTCTTCGTCGCGCCCGCTGCGCCGGACATAATCCTGCAACTGATCCGCGCCGATGTTGCCCACGTTGAAATACTGCGATGCGGGATGGCTGAGATAGAACCCCGAGACGCTGGACGCAGGATACATGGCATAGCTATCGGTCAGTTGCATGCCGATCTCCTCGCACTGCATGACGCGGAACATGTCTTTCTTGACGACATGTTCAGGGCAGGCCGGATAGCCCGGCGCCGGACGTATGCCCTGGTATTTCTCGGCGATGATGTCTTCATCGCTGAGCGAGGTCTCATCCGGCACATAGCCCCACAGATCGCGCCGAACCCGCGCATGCAGACACTCGGCAAAACCTTCTGCAAGCCTGTCGCCGATGGCCTTGAGCATGATGACCGAGTAATCGTCGTTGGCATCGGCGAACATTTTTTCGTATTTTTCCATGCCCAGCCCGCCCGTCACGGCAAACATGCCGATATAGTCGGCCACGCCGCTATCCCGGGGCGCGATGAAATCCGCCAGACATTTGTTGTCCACGCCTTCGCGCTTGACAGTCTGCTGGCGCACATTGCGCCAGGTCAGCAACACCTCTGAGCGGGACTCATCGGTGTAGAGCTCGATGTCCTCGTCATTGACAGTATTGGCGGGATAAAAGGCCACCACGCCGCTGGCCGTCAGCCAGCGGCCTTCGATGACACGACGCATCATGTCCTTGCCTTCCTCGAACAGCTTGCGGGCCTGCTCGCCCACCACCTTGTCCTCAAGAATCGCAGGGTATTGCCCGAACAGGCTCCAGGTCTGGAAAAAAGGCGTCCAGTCGATGAAGCGTTCGATTTCGTGCAGATCATAGTTCTTGAAGGTGCGCCGTCCCAGGTATTTGGGCCGGGGCGGCGTGTAACTGCTCCAATCGATGGCGGGACGCCCGGCGCGCGCCTCGTCCAGGCTGACCAGCGGCGTGGCCTTGCGGTTGGCGTGGCGCTTGCGCACCAGTTCGTATTCCTCGGCCACTTCGGCAAGGAATGCGTCAGACTGATCGGACATCAGGCTGGTGGCCACGCCCACCGAACGGCTGGCGTCCGGCACATAGATGACCGGGCCCTCATAGTTGGGCGCTATTTTCACCGCGGTGTGCACGCGGCTGGTGGTCGCGCCGCCGACCAGCAGCGGCAGCTTGCGCTCGCGGAAGTACTCATCGCGCTGCATCTCGGAGGCGACATAAGCCATCTCCTCCAGGCTGGGCGTGATCAGACCGGACAGCCCGACCATATTGCAGTTTTCTTCCTTGGCCTTGGCCAGGATGTCGGCGCAGGGCACCATCACGCCCATGTTCACGACTTCGAAATTATTGCATTGCAGGACCACCGTCACGATGTTCTTGCCGATATCGTGCACATCGCCCTTTACGGTAGCGATCACGATCTTGCCCTTGGAGCGTACGTCACCGCCCGCAGCCTCGATCTGGCGTTTTTCCTCTTCAATGAAGGGAATAAGGTGCGCCACGGCCTGCTTCATGACGCGGGCCGACTTCACCACCTGCGGCAAGAACATCTTGCCCGCGCCGAACAGATCGCCCACGATGTTCATGCCATCCATCAACGGGCCTTCGATGACCTGGATGGGCCGCCCGCCCGCGTTGTCTATCTTCTGCCGCACCTCTTCGGTGTCTTCGACGATGAAGGTGGTAATGCCCTGTACCAGCGCGTGGGACAGCCGCTGCTCCACAGGCTGCTCGCGCCAGGTCAGGTCTTCTTCCCGCTTGGCGCCCGCCCCCTTGATGGACTCGGCCAGCTCGACCAGCCGTTCAGTCGGCGTGCGCTCATCGGCCTCGTCTGTCCTGCCCAACGGCGGGGTGCGATCCAGAACGACGTCCTCGACCATGTCGAGCACCTTCTTGTCGATGTCGCTGTATACGCCCAACTGCCCGGCATTGACGATGCCCATGGTCAGGCCCTGCTGGATGGCGTAGTACAGGAATACGGTATGTATCGCCTCCCGCATGGCTTCGTTGCCGCGGAAGGAAAAGCTCACATTGGAGATGCCGCCCGACACCCGTGCATGCGGCAGGTTTTCGGTGATCCAGCCCGTGGCCTCGATAAAATCGACAGCGTAATGATTGTGCTCGTCGATGCCGGTGGCAATGGCAAACACATTGGGATCGAAAATAATGTCTTCGGGCGGAAAACCGACCTCATCGACCAGCAGGCGATAGGCGCGTTCGCAGATGGTCTTGCGCCGCTCCAGGCTGTCGGCCTGGCCTTTTTCATCGAAGGCCATCACAACGGCCGCGGCACCGTATTTGCGGCACAGGCGCGCGTGTTCCAGAAAAGGCTCGACACCCTCTTTCATGGAAATCGAGTTGACCACAGGCTTGCCCTGCACACAGCGCAGGCCCTGCTCGATCACCTCCCACTTGGAGCTGTCGATCATGATGGGCACGCGTGCGATATCAGGCTCGGAAGCTATCATGTTGAGAAAGCGCCGCATGCTCACGGCCGAGTCCAGCATGGCCTCGTCCATGTTGATATCGATGATCTGGGCGCCGTTCTCGACCTGCTGGCGCGCCACCGACAGCGCCTCTTCGTATTTTTCCTCGCGGATCAGGCGCAGGAACATCTTGCTGCCGGTCACATTGGTGCGTTCGCCCACATTGATGAACAGGCTGTCGCGATCAATAGTGAGCGGTTCCAGCCCCGACAGGCGTGTCTTGACGGGAATGTCAGGCACCACGCGCACCGGCAGCGCAGACACCTTGGCGGCAATCGCACGGATATGATCCGGCGTGGTGCCGCAGCACCCCCCCGCCATATTCACCAGACCGGCCTGCGCGAACTCCTCGAGCAGCGACGACGTATCCTCCGGCGTTTCATCAAAGCCGGTTTCGGCCATGGGATTGGGCAGCCCCGCGTTGGGGTAGACGCAGACATAGGTATCGCAGAGCTTGGACAGCTCGGCCACGTACGGCCGCATCAGCGCAGCGCCCAGCGCGCAGTTCAGCCCTATCGTGATGGGACGCGCATGGCGCACTGAGTTCCAGAATGCCTCCACAGTCTGCCCGGACAGAATGCGGCCCGAGGCGTCGGTGACGGTGCCCGAAATCATCACGGGCAGGCGTACGCCGCGCTCCTCGAACACGGTTTCGACCGCAAAGATCGCGGCCTTCGCATTCAGGGTGTCGAAGATGGTTTCGATCAGCACGATATCGATGCCGCCGTCCAGCAAACCATTGAGCTGCTCGGTATAGGCATCGCGCAACTGCTCGAAGGTCACATTGCGCGCCGCCGGATCGTTGACGTCCGGCGAGATGGAGGCCGTCTTGGGCTGTGGCCCCAGTGTGCCGGCGACAAAGCGCGGCCGCTCGGGCGTGCTGAAGGCCTCGCAGGCTTCGCGCGCCAGCCTGGCCGAGGCCAGGTTCAGCTCATAGGCAAGCTCAGGGAGATCGTAGTCGCCCTGGGCGACAGCGGTGGCGCCAAAAGTATTGGTTTCGATGACGTCCGCGCCCGCTTCCAGGTACTGCTTGTGGATATCGACAATGATGTCTGGCCGCACCAGCGACAGCAATTCGTTGTTGCCCTTGACATCCTTGTGGTGCTCGGCGAAGCGCTCACCGCGAAAATCCGCCTCGCCCAGCTTGTACTGCTGGATCATGGTGCCCATCGCGCCATCCAGAATAAGGATCCGCTCGCCCAGCAGGCGGGCGAATTCCGCGCCATGGGTGTAGGAGGACAGAGGGTAAGGCAAAGAAGGATAAGACACGGCGTTGAACCAGAACCAGTAATGAGCAAGGCCCTCATTGTATCGCCGGGGCCTGCTGTTTACATTTGGTGCGCCGCACACACTTCCCGCACCCGGCCTGCATTCGCGCATCACGCCCGCGTCCAGGGCCTGATCATGGCGCGGCGCGCAAGGGTCGCCAGGCACGCCATGTTATATTTCGTCACGAAAGAGGTGGATTCGACGCCGGTCCTCGTGAGGAAGCGGCTTCGTAAAACTCAAATGGGAAACAGAAAACACGCCATCGCAGACAGCGACCACGGCGCGTCCAGCCTGTGCTGCCCCCGCAACGGTAAGCATGCAACGCATGACAGCCCGATACCAGCCTCAATCGCTCCTTGGACCGTTTTCCGTACCTCACGGCCTTTCACGGCGCGCCCGCGCCTGGCCCCATGGTTTGAAAACGGCTCGTATCACAACGACGTGCGGGGACGCGCGTCTTTCAGGGTTCATCATGCCTGTGCAACGCAACCAGCTGGCGCTCGCCATCTTTTCCTTATCCATTTCATGCGCTGTCCAAGCGCAATCCACCAACGGCGCACCCGGATCGGATGTCCCAAGCCTGGACGACATTGTCGTGACGGCCAGCCGCAGCCCCGAACTTGAACATGATGTCATCGGCGACGTCACCGTCATCGACCGCAAGACACTGGAACAGGCCGGCGCGGACAGCGTCGCCCAGATCCTGTCGCGCCAGCCCGATCTGCAGTTCTACAACACCGGTGGACCGCAAACCTCGACAGGCGTATTCCTGCGCGGCGCCAAGCCCAGCCAGACACTGGTGCTCATCGACGGCGTCCGCGCCAATGACTCCGTGGTCGGCGGCTTCAACTGGAACAGCCTGGATGCGGCGACCATACAACGCATCGAGATCGTGCGGGGTGCGGCCAGCAGCCTGTATGGCTCGGATGCCATCGGCGGGGTCATCAACATCATCACTGCCAAAGGCGGCGAGGATCGCCCTTTTGTCGCCCACGCCAACATCGGCCTGGGCAGCCACAGCACCTTCAAATCGGGCGCCGGCTTCTCGGGCGCGCAGGATGGCTGGAATTATGCCTTTTCGGCAAGCATGGCCGAAAGCGACGGCTTCAACAGCTCCAACCCGGACTCGGGACCATATACCTATAACCAGGACGACGACGGCTATAGCCAGCACTCGCTGTCCGGTTCGGTGGGCTACCGCTGGAAGGCCGGCCATCATATCGAGGCAACCGCTTACAACAGCTATATCAATGCCGACTACGATGCAGGCGCCTACTCGCATCCGGCCTACAGTCTGACCCGCCAGCAAGCCTACTCGATCTCCAGCACGGATGCCATTACGGATCGCTGGGAAAGCGTGCTGCGCTTAGGTCTGAGCAAATCCGGCTATGAAGACCGCACCTGGAATACGCTGTTCTCGTCCCTGCAGCGCAGCTTCACCTGGCAGAACAACTTCACACTTGCCGAAGGACAGCGTATTTCAGCGGTGCTCGAGCGGCTCGAAGAGCGCCCGCAGCATTCGGAAAATTTCGACGCAAACCGCCGCGACACGAATTCCGCCGGCCTGATTTACCGCGGCGACTTCGGCATGCACCATCTGCAGGCCAGCGTGCGCAACGACAACATCACCGGCTACGGCAATGAGACCACGGGCGGCCTGGGCTACGATCTGGACCTGACCCCGCGCTGGACCGTCGGCGCGGCCGCCAACACCGGCTTTCGCGCACCGACGTTTTCGGATCTGTACTACCCGTACTACGGCAACCCCGACCTCAAACCCGAAAAATCACGCAATGTCGAAGCGCACGTCAATTACACCGACGACCATATGCGCCTGGGCGCCACGATATTCCAGAACCGGGTGCGCGACATGATAGGGTCCGAGAGCCTGACCTACCGCAGCATCAACATCGACGAAGCGCGCCTGCGCGGCCTGACCCTTACCGGCCAGTACACGTGGAACAACACCACGCTGGGCGGCAGCGCGGACTTCCTGGATCCGAAAGACGTCAACACCGGCAAGCAGCTGAATCGCCGCGCCCGGCAGGTCTACCGGCTGAATGCGCAGCAGCGCTTCGGCGAACTGAAGGTGGGCACGGAGTATATGTTTGTGGGCAAGCGCTACGACGATGCCGCCAATCAGGTGCGCCTGGGAGGCTACAGTCTGCTCAACTTCACCGCCGAGTACGCGCTGACACGCAGCGCCAGCGTGCAGGTGCGCTGGGACAATGTGCTCGACAAGTCCTACAGCAATGCGTATGGCTACAACATGCCCGGCTCCACGGTGTTCGTGAACCTGGCATTGCGCATGTAAGCCATGCGGGCAGGCGCATTCGTCGCCCTCCTGGCCAGGGCACTGTCCCTGGCTGCGGCGCTTTGCACCGCCTCGCCCGCCAGCGCCCAGGCGCCAGCCGTCACGGCGACGGCGCGCGCGGATGCAGGCGCAGACCGCCAGGCATCGCGGGCGCCCTACCGCCGTGCCATTTCCCTGGCGCCGCACATTACCGAACTCATCTTCGCCGCCGGCGCAGGCCAGTACATCGCGGGCACGGTGACGCGCAGCGATTACCCTCCCGCCGCCCGCGCCATTGCGCGCGTCGGCGATGGCGTGGCGGTCAGCCCCGAAGCCGTGCTGGCACTGCATCCCGACGTCGCCCTTGCCTGGCGGGCCTCGGGCGCGGCGCGCCGCCTGGCGCCGCTCCTGCGGCGCGCCGGGGTGCCGCTCATCCTGTCCGCGCCGGCATCTCTGGACGACATCCCCGCGCAAGTGCTGCGCATGGGCACGCTATTCGGCACCAGCGAGAGCGCAGCGCCCGCGGCTCAGGCCCTGGCCGCGCGCATCCAGGCCCTACGGACACAGTATGCGCAGCGCAGTCCGGTTTCCGTGTTCATTGAAATCAGCGAGCCGCCGCTTTATGTCGTGGCCAGCGACCCGGTCATCGACGACGCCCTCAAGGCCTGCGGCGGCGTCAATGTATTCGCGGATATCGACACCCCCGCCGCGCAGGCCAGCCGCGAAAGCGTGCTCCTGCGCCAGCCTGACCTCATCATTGCGCCCTACCAGGATGCGGACAGCATCCGGCGCCTGCGACAGCGATGGGCCGGCCTCGGCCTGCAGGCGGCCGTCAAGGGCCGGGTGTACGGCATCAATCCCGACCAGTTGTTCCGGCCCGGCCCGCGCATGGTCGACGCCACCGAGAAGCTGTGCACACTGCTCGATCTGGCGCGTTGAATACAATAGGATGATCTACCTCTTTCGAATAGCGCAATGATCCCTAATACCTTAACTATCGCTGGCGTGGACCCTTCCGGCGGCGCTGGCGTCCTGGCCGACATCAAGGCCATGAGCGCACTGGGCGCCTACGGCATGGCTGTCATCGCGGCGCTCACGGCACAAAACACGCGTGGCGTAACCGGCATTGCGCCGGTTCCTGCGGCCTTTGTGGCTGAGCAGATCGACACGCTGTTCGCAGATGTGCGCGTCGATGCCGTCAAGATCGGCATGCTGGGCCAGAAGGCCGTCACCCGCGCGGTTGCCGACCGCCTGCGTCACTGGAAACCCGCCCATATTGTGCTGGACCCGGTCATGGTGGCCAAAAGCGGCGACCACCTTCTGGAGCGGGCTGCGATCGACGAACTGCGCGAAAGCCTGATCCCGCAGGCCACCCTGCTTACGCCCAACCTGCCCGAAGCGGGCGTGCTGCTGGGCGCCGCGCCGGCCGATAATCTGAAAGACATGCGCCGCACCGCCGAAAAGCTGCGCCGCCTGCTGGACGATTCCGGCGACCGCTGGGTTTTTCTGAAAGGCGGGCATCTGCCGGGCAACGATACCGTCGATGTGCTGCATAACGGCGACCGCCTGATCGAGCTGCCGGGCCGCCGCATCGACACCCCAAACACCCACGGCACCGGATGCACCCTGTCGGCCGCCCTGGCCGCCCTGTTGCCTCGCATCGCCGATGTGCCGGAAGCCGCCGCGCAGGCCAAGGCCTATCTGGTCAGCGCCATTGCCCGTTCGTCCGAACTGGAGGTGGGCAGCGGCCACGGTCCGGTGCAGCATTTCCACAACTGGTGGCCGGCACAATCCTGAAATATGCGCGCCTAAAGCTGAAAGATAGCTGTATTTGGCGGACTGAAGCCAATACGCTTTCAGGCCAAATACGCTATAGTAGTCAGGATAAGCGTAGTACAAGCCGAAGGCCGGCGGGCCTGCTTGCCGCTACAATTCATTACCACTGTTTTTCCATGTAGAAACCATGAACGTCACCGCACTTTCCGACATCGAACAAGCTCGATTCAATATGGTCGAGCAGCAAATCCGCACCTGGGAAGTGCTCGATTTCCGCGTTCTGCAGGCCCTGTTCGAAGTACAGCGCGAGCGCTTTGTCCCCGCACCCATGCAGGGCCTGGCCTTCTCCGATACCGAGCTGCCGCTGATCATCAACTCCGTCGACACCCGCGAAGTCATGCTCTCGCCCAAGGTAGAAGCCCGCCTGGCGCAGGAACTGCAGCTCACGCCTACGGACTGCGTGCTCGAAATCGGCACCGGCTCAGGCTATCAGGCGGCACTGCTGGCCCGCCTGGCACAACAGGTCGTCAGCATCGAGGTCGACAGCAAGCTGGCCGCGTTTGCCCAGGAAAACCTGCAGCGCAACCAGGTTGACAACGTCAATGTCGAGGTCGGCGATGCGCATGCCGGCTGGGGCACAACCGAGTACGACGCCATCCTGGTCACCGGATCGGTACCCACAGTCCCCGACGCACTCAAGTACCAGCTTTGCATCGGCGGACGCCTGGTGGTCGTCGTCGGTCAGAACCCCATCATGACTGCCTGCCGCATCACGCGCACCAGCGCAGCCAGCTTCGAAAACGTACGCCTCTTCGACACGGTCATCAAACCGCTGCGGGGTGTTGCGACCTCGCACTTCAAGTTCTAAATGAAACGGGGGCGCCGGTACAGGGCTGGGCTGGCGCTTCTGCTCTGGGCAGGCACCCAGGCCGTCTGGAGCCAGGATCTGCTCCAGATCTGGCAATTGGCGCTGCAGCGCGATCCCATTTATGCGGCAAGCCGCGCCAGCCGCGCAGCCGACCAGGAAAAAATCCCCCAGGCCAGGGCGCAACTGCTGCCCTATATCACCGCCGACGCCGGCGCGCAGCTGGACGATACGCGACGCGCAACAGGACTGCACGACAGCCGCCGTGACCGCAGCGCCCTGTGGGCGCTTACACTGACGCAGCCCATCATCGACATCGGCGCCTGGGATTCCCTCAAGCAATCCCAGTACATCGCCCGTTCGGCCGACGTCGCACAGGCAGGCGCCTACCAGGACCTCATCCTGCGCGTCGCCCAGGCCTATTTCGATGTACTTACAGCGCAAGACACTCTGCGCGCACTGCGAGCGGAAAAAGCCGCCATCCAGACCCAGCTGCAGGCGGCCCGGCAAGGCTTTGAACTGGGCAGCACCACCATTACCGACAGCTACGAAGCGCAAGCCAGACTGGACATCGTCAACGCCAACGAATTACAGGCCAGCAATCTCCTGCAGCTGAGCCAGGACCAGCTGGCCCGCATTATTGCGCAACGTCCGGATGCGCTGGCCGAGTTCCAGCCTGGGGCGCGCCTGTCCGCGCCGCAGCCGGACCGGCTCGATGCCTGGACCGACCAGGCTGCGCAGGCCAACCTGGCCGTCGTGCGGGCCGAGCTTGCCGCCAGAATCGTCCAGAAGCAGATCGATATCGCCAAAAGCGGGCACTACCCCACGCTGAGCCTGCAGGCGCAAACCGGCAGCGCCACAAACCGGGGCATCTACAGCAACACGGGCAACCCCGACCCCGGCCCGCGCTCGCTGGACAGCACCATAGGCCTGCAGCTGTCTATCCCTTTGTTTGCAGGCGGCGGCATTTCGTCGGAGGTCCGCGAACAAACCTCCCGTCTGCAACAGGCGCGGTATGAACTCGAGGATGCCAGGCGCCAGGCGGTGCAGTCGGCGCAGCGGTATTTTTCCGGGGTTACGTCCGGGCGGGCCCAGGTGGAAATGCTGCGCGCCGCCGAAAAATCCAGCCAGGCCGCCCTGCAGGCCAACCAGACCGGATACGAGGTAGGCGTGCGCGTCAATATCGATGTGCTCAACGCCCAGCAGCAGCTCTACGAAACCCAGCGCAGCCTGGCGCGTGCGCGCTACGAAACCCTGATGAGCAGTCTGCGGCTCAAGGCCAGCAGCGGCATTCTCACGGATCAGGACATCACCGCCATCAACCGCATGCTGCAGCCTGCGGGAACCAGGCCCTAGGGCTGCTGGCGGATCTTGCGCAACAGCCGGGTGGTAGAACGTTCGTGCTCGAACGGAATCGCCACGGCATGCCCGCCCCAACGCTGAACGCTGGCCGTCTCGGGCAAGGTCGCCATGTCGTAGTCGCCGCCCTTGACGATGATATCGGGCCGCAAGGCTTCGATCAGGGCCTGGGGCGTATCCTCATCGAACTCTGTCACCAGGTCGACGCTGGACAGCGCGGCGATCAGCGCCTGGCGATCCACCAGCTCGTTGAGCGGCCGGTCTTCTCCCTTGCCCAGGCGACGCACCGAGGCATCCGTGTTGAGCGCCACGATCAGACTGGCGCCCAGTCCGGCAGCGGCATCGAGATAGCTGACATGCCCGCGATGCAGGATATCGAACACCCCATTGGTAAAGACCAGGGGGCGCGGCAGCACACCCTCTCGCACCGCCGCGATGCAGGCGGCGCGGGTCAGGATCTTGGATTCGAAACTGGCGGGCATGGATATGCAGGCCCGCTCAGGCCGGTGCCAGCGTCTTGACGAGCTGCTTGCGGTAGCGGTTGAGGTCCTGCGCCGTCTGGAAGGACGTATCCATGAGCAGGGAAAGATTGTGCAGTATGCGCGAGCTGACTTTGCCTTCCCATTCGTTATCAAAGCAGATCTGATTGTCCAGCCAGTGCTCCAGCCATTCCGGCGAAGGCAGCCTGGACTGCACCGTATCGCTCGGGAACATCTCTTTGTTGACGTGAAGATTGGTAGGGTGCAGCGAGTGCGAACCGCGGCGCGCAGATGCCATCAACACGCCTATCTTGGAGAAAGCCAGCCTGGCCTGCCCGCTGATTTCCTTGCCCTGGTGGATCAGCGCGCGCTTCATGTAACGCAGATAGGCGCCCGCGTGGCGGGCTTCATCCTGCGAAACCGTTCTGTAGATCGCCTTGATGACAGGTTCGGTGTGCCAGTCCGCAGCGCGGCGATACCAGTGGTTGAGCCTGATCTCACCGCAGAAATGCAGCATCAGGGTTTCCAGCACGGGCGCCGGGTCGAACTCGAAGCGTACCTTGTGCAGTTCTTCCTCGGTCGGCACCAGCTCCGGACGAAAGCGCCGCAGATACTCCATCAATACCAGCGAGTGCTTCTGCTCTTCAAAAAACCACACAGACATAAAGGCGGAAAAATCGCTGTCGTCGCGATTATCACGCAGAAACATCTCGGTGGCAGGCAGGGCCGACCATTCCGTGATCGCGTTCATCTTGATCGTGTAGGCCTGATCATCTGTCAGCTTTGATGCGTCGTAGTCATCCCAGGGGATATCCGTAGCCATATTCCAGCGCACGGCTTCCATGGACTTGAACAATTCAGGATAAAGCATGGAGGTTCTCTCTTAATCTCGAAGGCGCCGCCTGTGTGCGCCAGCCTGGTCACCGAACAGTAAGGCTACCGGTTGACAGGAGTATTTCAGGTTTGGGGGCGTATGGTGTGGAGGCCACACCTGTCGTTGTCATATTCGTGTGAGTGCCCAGATGGCAACGCCAATCGCAGTCGCCAGTATTGCGCAT
Organism: Pusillimonas sp.; assembly: GCA_048270225.1. Lineage (GTDB taxonomy): Bacteria > Pseudomonadota > Gammaproteobacteria > Burkholderiales > Burkholderiaceae_B > Allopusillimonas. Next base: position 143,355 of record JBLWTG010000002.1, read on the forward strand.
AGCGCCATCAGCACACGATTCGTGTGTTCCTGGGTGCGACGCAGACGTTCAAGCTCCAAGTTTAACTCAGGCGCGAGCCCGGGGCGATTCAGGTGCGCGTGCACAAGACGGGGCAGCTGCGGCACGATCTGCGCCCACTGGGCGGCTTCCTTGTCCAGCTGCCTGCGCAGGCCGGCCAGCCCCACCCTTTCGTGCATCCATTTTTCGAGGTAAGGCTTGGCTGTTTTCCAGAGATCCAGGCTGGGATCAAGCTCGCGTCCCATGCCCTCTACATTGAGCAGCGTTTTCTGCAGCAATACCAGTTGCGGCTGGATCTCGACATTGAAGCGGCGCGAGGTCTGAAACAGCCGCAACAGCACCTGCCCCAGGGAGATTTCCGACAGCGGCCGGTCGAAATAAGGCTCGCATACCGCCCTCACCGCGCCCTCGAGTTCCTCTTCGCGGGTGGTGGGCGGCACCCAGCCCGATTCGATGTGCAACTGGGCGACACGGTGGTAGTCGCGCCGGAAGAACGCCAGGAAGTTCTGGGCCAGATAGTTTTTATCGAACTCGGACAGCGAGCCCACGATGCCGAAATCAAGCGCAATGTAGCGGCCCTTGGTGCCGGGCTGGTCCGAGACGAAAATATTGCCCGGGTGCATGTCGGCATGAAAAAAGCCGTCGCTGAAAACCTGCGTGAAGAAAATCTCCACGCCCTTGCGCCCAAGATCCTGAGTGTCGATGCCGGCTTCTTTCAGGCGTTCTATCTGGCTGACGGGGATGCCCCGCATGCGCTCCATGGTGAACACTGTGGTGGCGCAATACTCCCACACGACCTCGGGCACGATCAGCAGGTGATCGCGCCCATTCTCGGCCGAAAAATTGCGGCGCAGCTGGCTGCAGTTGGAGGCTTCGCGGATCAGATCGAGCTCATCGTGCAGATAGTTGTCGAACTCGGCTACCACCTGCCTGGGCTTGAGCCGGCGCCCATCGGGCACCAGGCGCTCCACGAGGCCGGCCAGCACGGCCAGCAGGGCCAGATCTTTTTCGATGATATCGCGCATGCCCGGCCTGAGCACCTTGACCGCCACCTCGCGCTCATCATGCAGTACGGCAAAATGCACCTGGGCGATGGACGCCGATGCGACCGGGTCCACTTCGAAATGCTTGAACAGCGTATGCGGCGATGCGCCAAGCGCTGCCTCGATGCAGGCCGCGGCCTGGTCAGACGGAAAAGGCGGCACCCGGTCCTGCAGCAGGGCAAGCTCCATGGCCACATCCAGCGGAATCAAGTCCCGGCGCGTGGACAGGACCTGACCGAATTTGACGAAGATAGGCCCCAGGGACTCAAGCGCCAGCCTCAGGCGCACCCCGCGCGGCATACGCGGCGCGCGACCCAGACGCACAATGCGCAAGAGCCCATGAGCCAGCGGATGCTTGATGCTGGAGAGCACAAGTTCGTCCAGCCGGTAGCGCAGGGCAATGAAAATAATACGAAGCAAGCGGAAAAATGTGAACATAGCCTTGACTCAAGCCTCACGCTGTACGTGCAGGCGACTGGCCCGCAGGGAACGCCCGGGCAGCCACTCGCGCCTCCAGCTCGTTCAGTTTCCCGTCCAGTTGCGCCAGCCGGGCGGACCAGTCGTCAAATGCCGGGCGCGATGCCATCATGGCGCTTTCTTGCGTCAGATACTCGGCCATATTGTCCGCCATCCGCGCAGCCGCCTGATGCAGCCCCGCCGCGGCCCGCCTGCCGCCGTCCATGAGCCGCGTCGCCGCCACATCGCCCACCAGGCGGGCCAGATCATCTTCGGGATCCCAACGCAGATCACGGGCAAGATCGGACACCACGTTCGCCAGACCGGCGTCTCCCTGCACATGCATCACGTCCGCCAGGTTGGCCGGATCGCGGCTGCGCAGGATCTGCGGCAGGCTGGACAGCCGGTCCGCAGCTACCGTGAGCGTCACGTCGGGCACAATGGCGGGATCGCAGGCCCCAAGCAGGCCGTCGGACTGAATCGCCAGATCGACCTTGATGGGACCGGCAAGCAAGCGGACGGATTTTCCCGCATGACGGCTCAGACGCTCGCGCGCCCAGTCTTCCCGCCGAAGCAGGGCATTGAGCGGACGAAGATAGAGGGCAGCGGTAACAGGCAGAAAGGGCAAAGGGAACATGTTCGGGCGTGCGCGGACCAGCCGTCGCGTCGTTAGCCTTCGAAAGCCGTGCAGGCAAGATCTCAAGTTTAACGGTTTTGCGCCCTGGCCATGGTCCGGCCTAAAAAAAGGCGCCCGTCAGGGCGCCGGTCAGGTGCAGGCCTTGCGGCTAGCTTGCGTAATCCAGGGGAATCTGTTGTATGCCGGCCAGCAGCCAACCAGCGTCGTCTGCCTTGTAGAGATTCCAGATTTCCTCGAAGCGGAATGCTTCGGCGTCGGGCGACTCGCGCAGCATGCCGGAATAGCGCACGCTGGCCAGGTGGCCGCCGGACACGGCTTCGATGCCCAGCAGCTCGGCATTGAGCAGCACGACCTCGGTGACATTGCTGCCTTCGCGCTGCAGGATTTCGGGCTTGACCTCGGCGACCAGGTCGTCTGTCATGAGCTCGCGCAGCCTGTCGACATCGCCCTTGTCCCAGACAGCCTGGATCTCGATGAAGCGGGCCTTGGCATTGGCCAGGAAAGAGGCCGTATCGAAATCGCCGGGAATGAACCAGGTTTTGTCGACGGGAGGCGCCGGGATGTCGGCGGGCGCTATGCCGACCGAGGCCGCGGTGGAGGCCGCCGCCGGAGCGGCATGCTGGCGATGCAGCGAGGGCTGGGCCGGCTGCCCCTGGCGCTGCATGGGGCTCAAGCCGCCAGTCTGCAGGGCCGGGCGGGCCGCGCTGCCGCGCAGCTTGCGCACAAGGAACAAGACCGCAAATACGACCAGGCCGATCAGCAGCAGGCTGGACATGAACTCCAGGAATGCGCCCGACAGGCCCAGGCTGGACAGCAGCGCCGCAATGCCCAGGCCTGCGGCGATGCCCGCAATGGGGCCCAGCCAGCGGGACATGCCGCTACGGGCCGCTGCCGTGCCGGCGGCGCCGGCCGTGGCTGCCCCCGCAGCCGGTGCAGCGCTGCGCGCTGTCGTGCCCGCCGTTGGCGGCGTTACGGCCTGGCGCTGCTGGGTGATGTTGGATGACTGACGGCCAAAGCTTTTGCCGCCGCCCATGCGGCGAGCCTCTGCGTCAAACGGCGCCGCCAGCATGGACCCGGCCGCAACGGCCAGGACGAACATAGCGAGCAGTCGGGAACCTCGGTGGGTCATGGTGTACTCCTGTGCCCCGCGCGATGGATGCGCGGGAGGCAAAATAACAAAACGTTGGGACAGGCCCTGCGCCAGAACGTTTCTGACTGGAAGCTGAACATTATCACAAACCGGGGCCGGGCGCATGACTAAACAGCGCTGACCTGCATCTGCAGCGGCCAGGACCGCCAGTCCGGGCCCGCAATGACCCGGCAAGCAGCCCGCCGGGCAGGCGGCAAGACGCAGTGACATCAGAGATGGCGGCTATTCCTTCCGGACCTGCATGGGGAAGAATCAACCGAGATAGACGCCTTCATGCAGCGCGACCAACCCTGCATTCAGGTTGAAATAGCGCACGCGCGACAGGCCGGCTTCCTCGAGCATGCCCGCCAGCGTCGCCTGATCGGGATGCATGCGTATGGACTCGGCCAGGTAACGGTAGCTGTGCTCGTCGCCTGCCACTTTGCCGCCCAGCCACGGCAGTATATTGAAGGAGTACCAGTCGTAGGCTGGCGCCAGCGGCTTGGCAATGTGAGAGAACTCAAGCACCAGCAGCTTGCCGCCGGGCTTGAGCACACGCCGCATTTCGGCCAGCGCCTGATCCTTGTGCGTCATGTTCCTCAGCCCGAAGGCCACACTGACGCGGTCGAAATAACCGGTGGGAAAAGGCAGTTTTTCAGCGTCGCACACGGCAACCGGCAAGAGCATGCCGTGATCGGTGAGGCGGTCGCGCCCCACGCGCAGCATGGAATCATTGATGTCGGTGAGCCAGACTTCGCCCGAAGGGCCAGCCCGTTTCGCGAAGGCGCGAGCCAGATCGCCTGTTCCGCCGGCGATATCGAGCACTTTCATGCCGGGGCGCACATTGGCGCGGCCTATCGTGAAGGCTTTCCAGACACGGTGCAGGCCGACGGACATGAGATCGTTCATGAGATCGTAGCGGCCCGCCACAGAATGGAAAACCTCGGCCACCTTGCCGGCCTTTTCGCGCTCCGGCACAGAGGAAAAGCCGAAATGGGTGCTGTCGTCCCCGCCTGCCAGCCCGGCGCTTGCGGAAGAGGGAATATCGGTATTTTGCATGATTTGCTTATCGTACCTCATTCTGGATATGCGCTCGGACCAGCAAGCGGCGGGCCGCCCCGACGCCTTGCCGGCATGCTGACGTCTCGCTGAAGAAATATTATTTTCACAAACCTGAAATATTTACGCCATATCATGCTTGCCATGGACAACAGCAATTATTATTTCGCCCTATGAGCACAACCATCTTAGTCGTAGAAGACGAGCCAGCCATTCAGGAGCTGATTTCCGTCAACCTGTCGTTTGCCGGACACAAGGTCTTGCGCGCCTTCGACGCGGAACAGGCGCAGACGCTGATACGGGCGGAGCTGCCCGACCTGATCCTGCTCGACTGGATGCTGCCGGGCGCATCGGGCATTACGCTGTCCAAAACCCTGCGCTCGGACGAGCGCACGCGCCATGTACCGGTCATCATGCTTACGGCCAAGGGGTCGGAACATGACAAGGTCGAAGGCCTTGAGGCTGGCGCGGACGACTACATCACCAAGCCGTTTTCCCCCAAGGAGCTGATCGCGCGCATCAAGGCCGTGCTGCGTCGCCGCGCGCCCCAGCTGACCGACGATGTCATCAAGATCGGCACACTGTGCCTGGATCCGACCACCCACCGGGTGACCGGCGAGGACCAGGCCCTGGCGCTGGGCCCGACCGAGTTCCGCCTGCTACACTTTTTCATGACGCATACGGAACGCGTGTTTTCCCGGGCGCAATTGCTGGACCAGGTATGGGGCGACCATGTCTTTGTCGAGGAGCGCACGGTGGATGTGCATATCCGGCGCCTGCGTAAGGCACTGGAGCCCTCCGGCCACGAAAATCATATCGAGACCGTGCGCGGGGCCGGCTATCGCTTCACCGCAAAGCCGCCTAAACAAGCCTGAACCACTGCAACCCAATACCATTAAGCCAGAGGCCCGGCCCGCCTCTCGAATCGCCGGAATCCACCACCTTATGACCAAAACCCTCATTGTTATCGGCCTTTGGGCGCTGCTGGGCTGGATCGTCGGCGCATGGTTAGGGGCTGGCGCCGGATGGGCGGTGTTTTCGCTGGGCCTGCTGGCCATGGTGCTGGCAAGCGGACTGCAGCTCTCGCGCATTGCGCGCTGGGTCAGGGATGTCGACCAACCACCGCCCCCTTCGGTCGGGCCCTGGGATGAACTGCTGGCTCCCATCTACCGCGCCCTGCGCCGGGACAAGCAGGAAATCGAGCAACTGAAGCGTCATGTTGACGGCATCATGCTGGCGGCCGAGGCCTTGCCGGACGGCGCGCTGACGCTGGACGCGGCGATGCAGCTTACCTGGTGCAATCAGATGGCCAGCGAGCACATCGGGCTGAATCTCGACAAAGACCGCTCTCACAGCATTCTGAACATACTGCGCACCCCCGAGTTTGCGCAGTATGCGCGTCAGAAAGAATGGCCTGCACCGCTACTGCTGCACCTGAACACCGACGAACAGGACAAGTCGCTGCTGGTGCAGCTCACCCGCTACGGCGTCGACCAGTATCTGCTCGTGACGCGCGATGTGACCCAGGTCGAAAAGCTGGAAACCACCCGCAAGGATTTCGTGGCCAACGTTTCGCACGAACTTCGCACGCCGCTGACCGTGCTGTCGGGTTTTCTGGAAACCTTGCGCGACATGCCTCCCGAATCGCTTAGCGAAGAGCAGAAGCATCGCTATCACGCCCTCATGCTGGAACAGGCCCATCGCATGCAGGCCATTGTGGCAGACCTGCTCACGCTGTCGACACTGGAGTCATCCCCTGGCGCGCAGGGGGAGCGCGTGCCCATGAGCCAACTGATTCATACCGCGCTGCAGCAGGCCCGCATCCTGTCCAACGACCAGCATGTTTTCGCCGAGCATATTGCAGACGACCTCTATGTCACAGGCAGTGCGACGGAACTGACATCAGCCATTTCCAATCTGCTGACCAACGCCATCCGCTACACCCCCAAAGACGGCACCATTACCGTGAGCTGGTATCTGACGGAAGACGGCCACGCCTGTTATTCCGTGCAGGATACCGGCATCGGTATCGCCAGCCAGGATATCCCGCGCCTGACTGAGCGTTTCTACAGAGTCGACCGCGGCCGGTCCCGCGCCACGGGCGGCACCGGACTGGGACTGGCCATCACCAAGCACGTCGCCATGCGGCATCACGCTGAACTGCGCATACAGAGCAGGTTCGGCGCCGGCAGCCTGTTTTCGCTAGTGTTCCCGCCCGCGCGCATCGCCATCGGCGACTGATGGACTCATGGCCGACGCGAAGGCCCGCTCCCGCGCAGGCCGCGGGGCTGCACGCACACCGGCCCCATCAGGGCGTGCAGAAAGCGTCTCCTGCGGGCCGCAGCATGGCTGTCCTGCACCGGCACGCCGCGCAGCAGTCCTGATCTCTGTCCTAAAATAGCCCGGATACACGGGGCATCGATGCCCTTCCTGCGCGCGACCCCACGCGCTGCGCCCGCATCATACGGAGACTGTTCATGTCTGGTTCCGCCACCGGCCCGCTTTCCCGCGGGACCATCGCACCGCAAGGCGACCGCTGCATCCAGGTCAGCTTTGGCCAGGGCATCGACGTCCAGACCGGCCGGCGCTGCGCCCGCGCCGCGGCGGCGCTGCGCAACGCCGCCATCCCGTGCATCACCGATATCGTGCCCACCTTCAATTCGGTCGCCCTGCATTACCAGCCGCAGCACTTCAGCCCCGGCATGCAGCATGAGCAGCTCATCGCCCGGATAGAAACAGTGCTGGATACGCTGCAGCACGCCGCAGACGACGCCGCCGAGGCCCGCGTGGTGGACATCCCCGTCTGTTATGGCGGCGAATACGGCCCTGATCTGTCCGACGTCGCCCGTCACTGCGGCATCGAGGCGGATGACGTCATCCGCCTGCACAGTCAGCAGCTCGCCTATGTATTCATGCTGGGTTTTGCGCCGGGCGCCCCCTATATCGGCGTGCATGACGCAAAGCTGGACATCGGCCGACGCAGCACGCCGCGCACACAGCTGCCGGCCGGCTCAGTCGCCATTGCCAACCGGCAAACCATGATCTATCCCAATGCCTCACCGGGCGGCTGGCATATCATCGGCGCAACACCGGTCCGGCTGTTCGACCCCGCGCGCGAACCGGCCACACTGCTTGCGCCCGGCGACAGTATCCGCTTTGTCCCCATCACAACGGCTACCTATGAGCGGCTGCGCGGAGAACAGGCATGAGCATTCAGGTCATCAAACCGGGCCTGCTGTCCACCTTCCAGGATCTGGGGCGCGAGGGACTGCAACACCTGGGCATCCCCGTAAGCGGCGCAATGGACAGCCGGGCTCACCGCCTGGCCAATGAGCTGGTGGGCAATCAGCAAGACCAGGCAACGCTGGAGATCACGCTGGTGGGCCCCACGCTGCAATTCGACGCCCCTGCCTGCATCGCCCTGTGCGGCGCCGACCTGGCCCCGTCTGTGAACGGCAAGCCCGTCGCCAACAACCGGCCGCTCATTCTGCGCGCCGGCGATGTCCTGGCGTTCGGGCCGCGCAAGACAGGGCTCAGGGCTTATCTCGCCTGGCACGGGGGGGTATCGCTGCCAAGCGTCCTGAACAGCCGCAGCACCTATCTGCGCGGCGGCTTCGGCGGGCTGGACGGGCGCGCCCTGCGCAAAGGCGACACGCTGGCGCTGAATACAGTCCTGCCCCCCGCCTGCCTGGATGCGCTCGAACAGACGCTATGGGAGATATCCATCTATCTGCCCGCCATCCTGGGCCTGCGGCAACGCAACACACTGCGCCTGGTCCGCGGCACCCACACCGCCCTCTTTACGGACCAGGCCCTGCAGCACCTGCTGACGGACGCGTTTCGCGTGAGCGCAGACGCCGACCGCATGGGCTATCGGCTGCAGGGGCCGACGCTGGCATTGCGCGAGCCTGTGCAACTGCTGTCCGAAGCGACCTGTCCGGGCAGCATACAGGTGCCCGCCGACGGGCAGCCCATCATTCTGATGGCGGACAGACAAACGACGGGCGGCTACGCCAAGATCGGCCACATCGCCACTGTGGACCTGCCGCTGGTGGCGCAAAGCATGCCGGGCGATGCCCTGACTTTTTCCGAGATCACGCTTGCGCAGGCGCAGCAACTGGACCTGCGGCGAGAGACGGCATTTGCAGCCCTGCACACGGACCTTGCGCCGCTGCGCGCCGCGCTGGCTGCCGCGCAAGACTGACAGTGCAAAAAAAACCATGATCTCCGCGCGACACAGGCCCAGACCTGCCGTGCTGCGGCCGTCCGGGACAGGCCGTACAGAACAGGCCTGCGCGCCGCGAGTCAGAGAAACAGGCGGTATGCGGGGTTGTCGGTTTCGTTCCAGTAGGGGTAGCCCAGCCCGTCCAGAAAGGCCTTGAATACCTTTTTGTCGGCCGGCGGCACCTGTATGCCGACCAGAATGCGGCCGTAGTCGTCGCCCTGGTTGCGGTAATGAAACAGGCTGATGTTCCAGTCTGGATTCATGGCGCCCAGAAAACGGGTAAGCGCCCCCGGGCGCTCCGGAAACTCGAAGCGGAACAGCATTTCGTGCTCGGCCAGCGCCGAGCGGCCCCCGACCATGAAGCGCAGGTGCGTCTTGGCCATTTCGTTGCCGGACAGATCCAGCGTCGGAAAACCTTTTTTGCGAAAACCGCTGGCCAGCCGCTCCTGCTCGGCGACGGAGCTGATCTGCAGCCCGACAAACACATGTGCGGTCTGGGCATCGGAGATGCGGTAGTTGAATTCAGTCACGCTGCGATCGCCGACCGCTTCGCACAGGCGCAGGAAACTGCCGCGCTTTTCGGGGATGGTGAGTGCAAACACGGCTTCGCGAGCCTGCCCGACATCGGCGCGATCTGCCACGAAGCGCAGGCGGTCAAAATTCATGTTGGCGCCGCTGGTAATGGCGACGACAGTCTTGCCTTTCCAGTTGTGCTCGGCGGCGTAGCGCTTGGCGCCCGCCAGAGCCAGGGCGCCGGCCGGTTCAAGAACGCTGCGCGTGTCCTGGAAAACATCCTTGATGGCGGCACAGATGGCGTCGGTATCCACCCGGACGAAATCATCGACGTACTCGCGCACCAGCTTGAACGTCTCCAGCCCGACCTGCTTGACCGCGGTGCCGTCGGAAAACAGCCCCACATCGCTGAGCGTGACGCGCCGGCCCGCCTTGACGCTGCGCACCATGGCGTCGGAATCCTCGGTTTGTACCCCGATGACCTTGATCTCGGGCCGCAGCTGCTTGATGTACGCGGCCACGCCGCTGATCAGGCCGCCACCGCCGATGGCCACGAAGATAGCGTCGATGGGGCCAGGGTGCTGGCGCAGTATCTCCATGCCCACCGTGCCCTGCCCCGCGATGACATCCGGATCATCGAAGGGGTGCACAAAGGTGAGCTTTTCTTTCTTTTCGAGTTCGCGCGCGTGCTCGGCGGAATCCGAAAAACTGTCGCCGGCCAGCACGGCCTCGCCGCCCAGTGCGCGCACCGCGTCCACCTTGACCTGCGGCGTGGTGACCGGCATGACGATGACCGCCCTGCACCCGAGCCGCTTGGCGGCAAGCGCCACACCCTGGGCATGGTTGCCTGCCGAGGCGGCGATGACCCCGCGCTTGAGCTCGGCCGGACTGATGTTGGCCATTTTGTTATACGCGCCGCGCAGCTTGAAGCTGAAGACGGGCTGCGTATCTTCGCGCTTGAGCAGGAAGGTATTGCCGATGCGGGCGGACACCTGGGTGGCGGTTTCGAGGGCTGTTTCGATGGCGACGTCATACACCTTGGAGGTGAGTATGCGCTTGAGATAGTCGGTAGACATGAACGGGGACGAAGTGAAGTCTGGCAAAAAAAAGCGGCAGTGGCCTGCGCCTGGCTGCATGGGATTGCAGCGACAACGCCACAAAAGTGACAAAGCTTTAGCTACAAGCAAACAGAATACCATTACACTTGCGCGCTATGGAAGCTTGGCTGCAAACCTCGATACACTGGCTGCTCGCTGCCCTCGCATTGCCCAGCGTGGGCCTGAGCGCTATTTTCGTGATCAGCCTGATATCGGCCACGCTCCTGCCGCTGGGCTCAGAGCCCGCCGTCTTCGCCTACGTAAAGATGGAGCCGACCATGTTCTGGCCGGCTGTGCTGGTCGCCACGGCGGGCAACACCATGGGCGGAGCCATCAGCTACGCCATGGGCCTGGGCGCGGAAAAGGCCTACGTGCGCTGGCGCGAACACCACCCCAACCAGACGCACGCCAAGGCGGGCGGGCGCTGGCACGACTACGTGAGCTACTGGCTGCACCGGCTGGGCCCGCCGGCCCTGCTGTTTTCCTGGCTGCCCGTGGTCGGCGACCCGTTGTGCGCGGTGGCAGGCTGGCTGCGCATGCCCTTCTGGCGCAGCATGGTCTACATGGCCATCGGCAAGTTCCTGCGCTATCTCCTGATGACGGCGGGCTTGCTGTGGGCGTTTTCCGGCCAGTTTGGCGGCTGAGCCGGCCCAGGCTAGCCTTCGGCGTGCACCGATTCCTGCAGTAGCTCCACAAAGCGGTTGGCCAGCAGCGAAGGCGCCAGTGTCACTGACCGCGCCAGCGTCACCTGCATGCCGATGCAGGGACGCAGGCGCTTGACGACCAGGCGATCGGAAAAACTATTGGCCACAAACGGATTGACCACGCCCACGCCCACGCCGGCGGCCACCAGTGAACAGATCGTAATGGAAGAATTCGTTTCGATGGCGATGTCATCCGGATACGCGCGATCGCGCAACAGCGCCCGCATGGCCAGGATGATGTCGTCAGTGTCATTCAGCAAGAGCAGCTTGTGGGAATACAGGCTGTCCAGATCCACATAGTCGGCATCGGCCAGCTCGTGCTCGCGCGGCACGACGCAGACGGCATTGGTGCGCATCAGCCGCAGCGACACGATATCGTTCTGCTCTATGGTGCCTGTCGTCAGGACAAAATCCAACAAGTCCTGACGCAGATACTCCGTGAGCTGCGGCGTGCCCAGCGTCTGCAAATTGACGTAAACGCCGGGATGATGCCGCATGAAGCGAGCAATGATATCCGGCAGCAGGCCCGCCGCCAGCGTGGGCGTGCTGCCTATCCGCAGCACCCCGGTGCCCGACTTGCGCAGGATCTGCACTGCGGATTCGATTTTTTCGAGGCCGTCGAAATGCTTGCGCACAGACTGGTAAAGCTGGCTGCCCTCGCGGGTCGGCCTGAGCCGCCCGTTGTAGAGGTCGAACAGCTGCAGCCCGGTGGCACTTTGCAGCTCGGCCAGACGTCGGCTGATGGAAGGCTGTGTGGTGTTCAGGGCGAGCGCGGCCTTGGTGGTCGTGCCTGTTTCCATCACGGTCTTGAAAGCCTGTATCTGCTGGAAATTCAGGGGGCGGGGCATGGGCGGAGCGCTCCAGGGCGCGGTCATGGTGGCAGGAGGTATGGCTGTCTTAAGTATATCGAAATTGAATAGCCATGAATGAAAAAAGAATTATCCTGTATTGATTGCCCTACCTATAATCGCCTCGTCAACCTGTCAATACGGCGATCCGGATTCCCATTCCAACCCTCGCCGCAGGCCGCAACCCAGCCTCGCCAGCGAGGCGTCATTACGCAAATTCTTATGAGCAACGCAGATTCCCGCCCTGTCCCTCATCCCTGTCCGGTGCGCCGCATCGGCAGCGACGGCATGCATCATTTCTTTGGTTATTACGACAAAACCGTCTGGGACAAGAGCGACCGCTACGTGCTGGGCAACCGTGTTGCCATGATGGACGCCGACCTGACCCCCAGCCTCGAGGCCGAGGTCGGCTATTTTGACCTTCAGGATGGCGACCGGTATCACAGCTGCGGCACGACCACTGCATGGAACTGGCAAATGGGCTGCCAGCTGCAGTGGCTGGACGGCGAAGCGGGACTGCAGTTCATCTACAACGTGCGGCGTGAAAGCGAAGGCGGCCTGTACCCCGGCTTCGGTGCGGCCATCCATAACGTGACCACGGGCGAGACCCGCTATCTGGACACGCCGATCTATGTCGCCGCGCCAAACAGCCAGTATGCCGTCACCGTGGACTACAGCCGGCTCTACATTACCCACGAAACCATAGGCTATGCCGAAGTGGGCGGCAAGCGCACGGATATGCCCCGCTGCCCGGCCGACGACGGCATACACGCCATTGACCTGAAGACCGGCCAGACCAGGCTGCTGGTCAGCTACGAGCAGCTCAGTCAGTTTCACCACCGCGCCTCCATGGACAAGGCGATCCACTGGGTCAGCCATATTGAAATCAATAATGCGTCCAGCCGGATTCTGTTCCTGCACCGCTGGACCGAACGCGTCGAGGACGAAACCTGCTTTCTGCATCGCCTGATCACCATGGATCCGGACGGCGGCAACATGCGCCTGCTGGAATGCTCAGACCATCCCCTGCCGCAGCTGGCTGACGATTTCGACCCCAACGCGGTGGGCACCTACGATTACGAAAAATCCGAATACCAGATTTCGCATCCGCTCTGGCAGGACAACGAACACATTATCGTGTGGGGGCCGCACAAGGGCAGCATCCACTACCACCTCTACACCGACGACGACAGCGCCCAGGCGCGCGTCATCGGCGCCGGCATCCTGACCGAGAACGGCCACATGACCTTCTCGCCGGTAAACAAGCGCTGGCTGCTTACCGATACCTATCCCGATCCGGAGACCAACGAACGCATTCTCATCATGTATGACTGCGACAACGATGTGCGCTACGACCTGGGCAGCTTCTACACCGACCCTGGCCTGCGCAAAGAAAACCGCTGCGACCTGCATCCGCGCTGGAGCCGCGACGGCAACCTGGTGTGCATCGATTCGGTGCACGAACACGAGCGTCAGATGTATATCATCGACGTGACAACCCTCGTCAATCAGGCCTGAGCGCCTGCGGCGAAGTGATAATGGAGACACCATGAAGACACCATACGCCATTCGCGGCGCCATGCTTGGGGCCACATGCCTGACTGCAGGTCTGCTGGCTTTTTCCAGCGCCTCGCTGGCCAGCCAGCCCGAGCTGACCGGCACGCTCAAGAAGATCAAGGATGAGGGCGTCGTCGTACTCGGCTACCGCGAATCGTCCATTCCTTTTTCCTATTATGACGACGCCAAACAGCCCATCGGCTACTCGATAGACTACAGCAACCTGATTCTGGACAGGATCAAGAAGCAGCTGGACATGCCGGACCTGAAGGTCCGCAAACTGCCCATTACGTCTCAGAACCGCATATCGCTGCTGCAGAACGGCACCTTCGATTTTGAATGCACCACCACCACGCACAACGCCTCGCGCGAAAAGCAGGTGGATTTCTCCAACAGCATATTCGTGATCGGCACACGGCTGCTCACCAAGAAGAACTCCGGCATTACGGACTTCGCCGATCTCAAGGACACCAACGTGGTCGTCGGCGCGGGAACCACGTCTGAAATCCTGCTGCGCAAACTCAATGTCGAAAAAAAGCTGGGCATGCGCATCATCAGCGCAAAAGATCACTCCGAATCATTCCTGACGCTCTCGACCGGGCGCGCCAAGGCCATGATGATGGACGATGCCCTGCTGGCCGGCGAACGGGCCAAGACGCGCGACCCCAAAGACTACGTCATCACGGGCACGCCGCAATCATATGAAGTCTATGGCTGCATGGTGCGCAAGGGCGACACGCAGATGAAGGCGCTGGTCGACGATGTCGTTGCCACCGCCCAGAAATCCGGCGTGGCCGAGTCCTTTTACAAAAAGTGGTTCATGAGTCCCATTCCCCCAAAACAGCTCAACCTGGATTTTCCGATGTCGGATGCCATGAAAGCGCTGTTCGCCAACCCTAACGACAAGATCGCTCCCTGATGCAGCGCCGCCCGTCTCTCCAAGCCCGAGGGAGCCGGGCTGATATTGCCATGCCTCTGAAGGGCAAACTATGAACTACAACTGGAATTGGGAGGTCCTTCTGCAGCCGGTCGCCACCGGCGAGGCCTCCACCTACATGGGCTGGATCATTCACGGCTTTGCCACGACATTCGCGCTGACGGTCTGCGCATGGGTGCTGGCGCTGGTGGTCGGCACTTTTTTCGGCATATTGCGCACGCTGCCCGGCTCGACGCCACGAGCAGTCGGCACCGTGTATGTTTCGGTGTTCCGCAATATCCCGCTGATCGTGCAGTTCTTCATCTGGTATTTTGTCGTGCCCGAGATACTGCCCACGCCCGCGGGCGACTGGATCAAGAGCATCGCGCCGACCCTGCAGTTTTTTATTGTTTCTGTCTTTGCGCTGGGCATCTACACAGGCTCGCGCATCTGCGAACAATTGCGCGCCGGAATACAGACCTTGCCGCGCGGGCAGCGCAGCGCCGGACTGGCAATGGGGTTTTCGCTGTTCCAGACCTACCGCTACGTCATGCTGCCGCAAGTCTTTCGCCATATCCTGCCGCCGCTGACATCCGAGTTTCTGATCATTTCGAAAAACTCGGCCGTGGCCTCCACGATAGGGCTGCTGGAACTGAGCGGACAGGCACGCCAGCTGGTGGACTATACCGCGCAGCCGTACGAGTCTTTCATCATTGTCACGCTCGCCTACGTATTCATGAACTTCCTGATTCTGCGCTTCATGGGCTGGATCAGGAAACGCAGCAGCCTGCCCGGGCTGATGGGGAACTGAAATGTTTGAATTCGACTTGGGCGCGCTATGGGATGCGCGCCAGATCCTGGCGGCCGGCGCGTGGATCACGCTGCAGGTCACCCTGGTCGCCATTGCCTGCGGCATCGCCTGGGGCACCGTGCTCGCGCTGTGCGCAGTCACCAGGATCAGGGCGCTGAATGTCTTTGCGCGCTGGTATATATCGCTGTTCAGGTCCATTCCCCTGGTGATGCTGCTGCTGTGGTTTTTCCTGATCGTTCCGCAGGTGCTCAAGAGCGTATTCGATCTGTCACCCAGCATAGACATCCGCCTGGTCTCGGCCATGGTCGCCTTCTCGCTGCTCGAGGCGGCTTTCTTTGCGGAGATCATCCGGGCCGGCATCATCGGCCTGTCGCGCGGGCAGTTCTTTGCGGCGCGCTCGCTGGGCATGACGCCCTACCAGACCATGCGTTACATCATCCTGCCCCAGGCGTTCAAGGCCATGCTGCCCATCATGCTGACGCAGTGCATCGTGATTTTCCAGGACACGTCGCTGGTGTATGTGATCGCCCTGGGAGATTTCTTCCGCAACGCCATCAGCATAGGTGAGCGCGATGGCACACTGATCCAGATGCTGCTGTTCGCCGGCCTGGTCTACTGGCTTATCTGCTCTAGCCTGAGCATCCTGGTCAAAACAGTTCAGCACAGGACACAACATGATTGAAATAAAGAACGTTTCAAAATGGTATGGCAAGTTCCAGGCCCTCAAGGACTGCAGCGCCTCGGTCGGCCAGGGTGAGGTAGTGGTTTTCTGCGGCCCCTCGGGTTCCGGAAAATCCACGCTGATCAAGCTCATCAACGGCCTGGAGGATTTCCAGCAGGGCGACATCCTGTTCAAGGGAAAATCCATACACAGCGGCGAGATGAAGCTGTCCGAGCTGCGCAAGCACATCGGGATGGTGTTCCAGCATTTCGAGCTTTTCCCCCACCTGTCCGTGCTCGAGAATCTGACGATCGCACAGGAAAAAGTGCTGGGCAGGCCGGGCGCCGAAGCCAGAAAGAAAGGCCAGGCGCTGCTCGAGCGCGTCGGCCTGCTGGCCCATGCAAGCAAATACCCCAGCCAGCTCTCGGGCGGCCAGCAGCAGCGGGTGGCCATTGCGCGCTCCCTGTCCATGGACCCCGAAGTCATGCTGTTCGACGAGCCGACCTCGGCGCTGGACCCGGAAATGATCAATGAGGTGCTCGCCGTCATGGTGGAGCTTGCCCAGGAGGGCATGACGATGCTGTGCGTGACCCATGAAATGGGTTTCGCCAAGAAGGTGGCCGACAAGGTTGTCTTCATGGACGCCGGGACCATCGTCGAAACCGACACGACGGACGCCTTCTTCAGCGCACCGAAATCAGCGCGCGCACGCGATTTCCTGGAAAAAGTACTGCCCTGAGTCTTCCATGGACCGGCCTGCTGGCGGGCGCATGGCCCCATGCGCCCGCCAGCCTGGTTTTGGCTAAAGCCCGGCTATCCCTTACACTATGTCTTTAAGGGCCCCTCTCTTCTTTCCGGTCATGAACGCCCCCCTAGCCAGTCATCTGCTTGCCTCCCAGGCTGTCCAAGCCGCACCCCGCTTGCGCGAAATCCCCTATAACTACACGTCGTACTCCGATCGCGAGATCGTCTGCCGGCTGCTGGGCGAGGACGCCTGGCAACTGCTGTCCGACCTGCGCGGCGAACGCCGCACCGGACGCTCGGCCCGAATGCTCTTCGAGGTGCTGGGCGATATCTGGGTGGTCAAGCGCAACCCCTATCTGTTCGACGACCTCCTGGACAACCCCAAGCGCCGCCACCAGCTGACGCATGCGCTCGAGCACAGGCTCAACGCCATCGACCAGCGCCGCGACGCCAGCGTTTCCTCGCGCGACACCAAGGTTGCCGGCCTGCTCGTCGCAGCGCGCGCAGCCGTCGCCCAGTTCGAACAGGATTTCGTCCAGACAGCGGAACTGCGCAAGAAAACCATACGGAGCCTGTCCCGGATTACGCACAAGGACAATATCAAGTTCGACGGGCTGTCGCGCGTCTCCCACGTAACAGACGCCACAGACTGGCGGGTGGAATATCCCTTTGTCGTGCTCACACCCGATCATGAGCACGAAATGGCCGCGCTGGTGCGCGCCTGTATCGAGCTGGAGCTGACCATCATTCCGCGCGGAGGCGGCACCGGCTACACCGGCGGCGCCATTCCGCTCTCACCCTGTTCGGTCGTCATCAACACCGAAAAGCTCGACGCCATCGGCCCGGTTCAGCCCACCGATCTGCCGGGCCTGGCGCAGCCGGTCAGCACCATACTCACCGGCGCAGGCGTGGTAACGCGCCGTGTGGCCGAGGCGGCCGAAGCGGCCGGCTTCGTCTTCGCCGTAGACCCGACCTCGGCCGACGCCTCCTGTGTGGGCGGCAACGTCGCCATGAACGCCGGCGGCAAGAAAGCCGTGCTGTGGGGCACGGCGCTGGACAACCTCGCCTGGTGGCGCATGGTCGATCCGGAAGGCAACTGGCTGGACGTGACGCGGCTGGACCACAATATGGGCAAGATCCACGACATCGACCAGGCCCGCTTCGAACTCAAATGGTCCGACGGCAAGGCCCTGCCGGGCGCGGCGCCGCTGCGCAGCGAAATCCTCACCATACCGGGCGCCAGTTTCCGCAAGGTCGGCCTGGGCAAGGACGTGACCGACAAATTCCTGGCCGGCCTGCCCGGTGTGCAGAAAGAAGGCTGCGACGGGCTGATCACGGCCGCGCGCTGGGTCTTGCACCGCATGCCGGCGCATACGCGTACGGTCTGCATGGAGTTCTTCGGCCAGGCGCGCGACGCCGTGCCCTCCATTGTCGAGGTCAAGAACTACCTGGACGGCCCGGGGCGTGAACGCGGCGCCATCCTGGCGGGCCTGGAGCATCTGGACGAGCGCTACCTGCGCGCAGTCGGCTACGCCACCAAGAGCAAGCGCGGCGGCCTGCCCAAGATGGTGCTCATCGGCGACATCGTCGGCGATGACGCCGATGCGGTGGCGGTGGCGGCGAGCGAAGTCGTGCGTATTGCCAATACGCGCCATGGCGAAGGCTTTGTGGCTGTCAGCGCCGAAGCCCGCAAGAAATTCTGGCTGGACCGGGCCCGCACAGCAGCCATTGCCCGCCACACCAATGCGTTCAAGATCAACGAAGATGTCGTCATCCCGCTCAATCGCATGGGCGAATACACAGACGCCATCGAACGCATCAATATTGAGCTGTCCACCGGCAACAAGCTGCGCTTTCTGGACGAGCTGGAAACTCTGCTGAACGGCGATCTGCCTATCGGCAAGGTGGAAGATCACGACGATGCGGAGCATGCGCGCGAGGAGATTCTCGCCGACCGGCGCCGCGATGCCCTGCAGGCGGTGGGCATCGTGCGTGCTCGCTGGCACTGGCTGCTCACGCACCTGGACCTGCCGCTGGCGCAGAACATGGACACGCTGCGCGATCTGGGCCTGCAGGACGTGCTGCCGGTGCTCGCACAGCGCCTGGCGTCTCAGCCGGACGCCACGATTTTCGATGTCGTGCAGGACCACAGCATACGCATCTCCTGGAAGACCGAAGTGCGCAGCGCCATGGAACGCTGCTTCGCAGGCGCGGACCACGCCGCCATTCTGGCCGAAATCCAGGCGCTGCACGACCGCGTGCTCAAGAGCCGCGTATTTGTCGCCCTGCACATGCACGCCGGCGACGGCAATGTGCACACCAATATTCCGGTCAACTCGGACGACTACGAGATGCTGCGCGAGGCCAATGCGGCCGTCGCCCGCATCATGCAGATCGCCCGCGATCTGGATGGCGTGATTTCGGGCGAACACGGCATCGGCCTGACCAAGTACGAGTTCCTCACCGAAGAAGAACTGGCGCCCTTTCAGAACTACAAACGCCGCATCGACCCGACCGGCCGCTTTAACGCAGGCAAGCTGCTGCCCGGCGCCGACCTGCGCCACGCCTGGACGCCCAGCTTCAATCTGCTGGGCCACGAATCGCTCATCATGCAGCGCAGCGAGATCGGCTCGATTTCCAACGCCATCAAAGACTGCCTGCGCTGCGGCAAATGCAAGCCGGTCTGCGCCACGCACGTGCCCCGCGCCAACCTGCTCTACTCGCCGCGCAACAAGATACTGGCCACCTCACTGCTGATCGAAGCCTTTCTGTACGAGGAGCAGACCCGCCGCGGCGTCAGCCTGAAGCACTGGGAAGAATTCGAGGACGTCGGCGATCACTGCACCATCTGTCACAAGTGCTACAACCCCTGTCCGGTGGACATCGACTTCGGCGATGTATCGATGGAGATGCGCGCGCTGTTGCGCCGCATGGGCAAGAAATCCTTCAATCCCGGCACCTCGGCGGCGATGTTCTTCTTGAACGCCAAGGATCCGCGGGTCATCAAGGCGACGCGCACTGCCATGGTCGAAGTCGGCTACAAAGCGCAGCGGCTGGCTCACGATGTCATGGCCGCGCCCACACGCAAGCAGGCCGACCATCCACCCGCGACCGTGGGCAAGGCCCCGATCCGCGAGCAGGTCATCCACTTCATCAACAAGAAGATGCCGGGCGGTCTGCCCAAGCAGACCGCGCGCAAGCTGCTGGACATCGAGGATGCGGATTACATCCCCATCATCCGCGACCCGGCGCGCACATCGGCCGACAGCGAAGCCGTATTCTATTTTCCCGGCTGCGGCTCGGAACGGCTGTTTTCGCAAGTGGGCCTGGCCACGCAGGCCATGCTGTGGCATGCCGGCGTGCAGACGGTGCTGCCGCCCGGCTACCTGTGCTGCGGCTATCCGCAGCGCGGCAACGGCATGACCGACAAGGCCGAAAAAATCATCACCGACAACCGCGTGCTGTTCCATCGCATGGCAACCACGCTGAACTATCTGGACATCAAGACCGTGGTGGTCAGCTGCGGCACCTGCTACGACCAGCTGGCCGGCTATGAATTCGAGAAGATCTTCCCCGGGTGCCGCCTGATCGACATCCACGAGTACCTGCTTGAAAAAGGCATGCAGATCCAGGGTGTGGAGGGCGTGCGCTATATGTACCACGACCCCTGCCATACGCCCATGAAGCTGCAGGACCCCATGAAGACCGTGCGTAGCCTGGTGGGCGAAACCGCCATCAAGACAGACCGCTGCTGTGGAGAGTCCGGCACGCTGGCGGTGTCGCGCCCTGACATCTCTACTCAGGTGCGCTACCGCAAGGAAGAAGAACTGGGCAAGAATGTGTCCACGCTGCGCTCAGACGGCTATGAAGGCCCCATCAAGATGCTGACGTCCTGTCCGTCCTGCCTGCAAGGCCTGTCTCGCTACGAAGGCGATACAGGCATGCAGGCCGATTACATCGTCATCGAGATGGCCCGACATATCCTGGGTCAGGACTGGATGCAGCAGTATGTACAGGACGCCAACCTGGGCGGCATCGAACGCGTGCTGGTATAGAGCATGGCCGGCAAGGGCCGGCCATGGCGGCGCATACGCCTTTGCCGCGCGGGCTGCGCGCGGCCGCCTGCCCGGCTACGCCAGGGCAGGCCACCGATGCTAGGGAGCGTCGTTGCCGAAGCTACAGACGGTGTACAGCGGCAAACCGGTGGCCTTGAGCGCATCCGAACCGCCGAGATCGGGCAGGTCGATAATGGCGGCCGCCTCGATGACATTCGCGCCCAGGCGCTGCAGCAGCTTGGAGGCCGCCACCATCGTCCCGCCGGTTGCGATGAGATCGTCGATCAACAGCACGCGCTGACCAGGGCGCACCGAGTCGGTATGCATTTCCACGGAAGCATTGCCGTACTCGAGCGTGTACTCTTCCGCCACCGTGCGGAAAGGTAGTTTCCCTTTTTTACGCACTGGCACAAAACCGAGATTCAGCTCATAGGCGAGCACTGATCCCAGGATAAAGCCGCGCGCGTCGATGCCGGCCACCAGATCCAGCCTGTGCCGCATATAGCGGTAGACGAACAGATCGACCAGCACGCGAAAAGAGCGTGGATCCTGGAGCAAGGGCGTGATGTCGCGAAAGGTTATCCCCGGCTTGGGCCAGTCGGGAACGCTACGTATCGACTTGCGAACGTAGTCTGCAGGATCAGTATGCATGGTGGTGATGTGCCAAGAAAACAGGAGAAAACCGGAAGTGACACTATAACGCGCCCGTGCGATTTGCAGGCGGCCGCCGGTCCGGTATCCGCAGCCAGCAGGATTGTTTAAAATCAGCGGATGAAGAACCTTCCACTTTCCGGCCCGAGCGCCGTCCTGGCGTCGGCGCACCGCAGCTTCGGCATCGAAATCGCTGCCCTGCAGGCGCTGGACCAGCGCCTGGACGACAGTTTCGAGCAGGCCGTCGACATGATCCTGGGCTGCAAGGGACGCATCGTCGTCACCGGCATCGGCAAATCCGGCCATGTCGCCCGCAAGATCGCCGCCACCCTGGCCTCTACCGGCACCCCCTCGTTTTTCATGCATGCCGCCGAGGCCATCCATGGCGACCTGGGCATGCTCACCGGCCAGGACATCGTGCTGGCGCTGTCCTATTCCGGCGCCGGCGAAGAACTCATCACCATCCTGTCCGTGGTCAAGCGCATGGGCGCGCGCCTTATCGCCGTCACCGGCCACCCTGAATCCGACCTGGCCCGCAACGCAGACCTGCACCTGGACGCCCACGTCGAGCAGGAAGCCTGCTCCCTGAACCTGGCCCCCACGGCCAGCACGACGGCGGCGCTTGTCCTGGGAGACGCCATTGCCGTGGCCTGTCTGGAGGCGCGCGGCTTCAGCCGCGAAGATTTCGCCCGTTCCCATCCCGGCGGCGCGCTGGGCCGCCGGCTACTCACCCTGGTACGCGACATCATGCGCAAGGGCGATGCGCTGCCCGTGGTGCGTGCCGACGCCCTGGTGCCCAATGCGCTGGTCGAAATGTCGGCCAAAGGCATGGGCATGACCATCGTTCTGGACGACGCCCGCCACCCCATCGGCATTTTTACCGATGGCGACCTGCGCAGGCTCATTGCCAGCCACGGCGACATCCGGCCGCTGACGGTCAGCGCCGGCATGACGCATCACCCCAGGTCCATCGCCCCCGACGCACTGGCGGTCGAGGCCGCCACGCAAATGGATGCCGGACGCATGAGCCAGATGCTCGTGGTCGACGAGGCCGGGCTATTATTAGGCGCTCTCCATATGCACGACCTGATGGCCGCCAAGGTAATCTGACATGACGCTCTCCGACCTCTCCCACCCCGCCGAAGCCCTTATCCTGGCCAAGATTGCTCCCGCCGTGATCGAGCGCGCCCGGCAGGTGCGCATCATGGCCTTCGATGTAGACGGCGTGCTGACCGACGGGCGCCTCTGGTACGGCGAGCATGGCGAGCTCATCAAGTGTTTTCACGCGCTGGACGGGCATGGGCTGAAGCTGCTGCGCGAAAGCGGCATTGCGGTCGCCCTGGTCACAGGCCGCGAAGGCCCCATCGTTGCGCGCCGCGCCGCCGAGCTCGGCATCTCCATGGTCCGGCAGGGCGTGCGCGACAAGGCGCAGGTGCTCGCCGAGCTTGCGCAGGAACACGGCTGCAGCCTGGCGGAAGCCGGCTATATGGGCGACGACCTCATCGACCTGGCCGCCATGCAGCGCGTGGGCTTTGCCGCCAGTGTCCCGGACGCGCCGGCATATATCCTGCAGGCCGCGCACTGGATTGCCACACGCCCGGGCGGATCGGGCGCCGTGCGCGAATGCTGCGACCTGATCCTGGCTTCGCAACGCCGCCTGGGCGCCTTTTTTGCGCCCAATGCTATGCGCATGAGCGGAGCCATTCAGTAAATCCATGAAAGAACGCGCCCCCGCACTGATTGCAATACTGCTGCTGCTCGCCCTGGTGCTGGGCACCTGGTGGGCGGCCGATTATGCACAACGTGCCATTCCCATCGACCCGCCGCGCCGCATTACCCACGAGCCAGACTCCTGGGCCAGCAACTTCGTGATGGTGCGCACCGACATAAACGGCGTCGCCAACAACCGGCTCGAGGGCGATCTGATGCATCATTTTCCCGACGACAACTCGTACAAGATCACGGTTGCCCGGGCAGTGGGGCAGCAGCCGGGCTCGCCCGTCACGATAGGCACATCCGACGTCGCCGTCATGGACAAGGATGGCGCCCGCGTCATCATGACGGGCCATGCCCACGTGCACCGGCTGCCGGATGCCGACAACCCGCCGCTGGACGTCACCAGCGAGCAGCTCACGCTGCTGCCCGATGACAACATCGTGGAAACCGACCTGCCGGCGCTGGTCAAGCACGGCAAGTCCACCATGCACGGCAAAGGCATGCGTTACGATAACAACACGCGACAATTGCGCGTGTTTTCGGCAACCGATGTAAAGATCTCCGGTTCCGAGTCGCGCTCGAAATCATCCGACGCCGCAGCGCCTCAGGCGCAGGACAGCGCGCCGCAGCCCGGCGCTGGCCGACAGCGCACCGTCATCCCCCACAAGCCCTCCGCCGGAGCGTCCGGCCCCGGAACCACAGAACAAAAACCATGACATCAAGACTCTCGCACCGTTACGCCAGTTGGCTCATTGCCGGGGCACTGAGCCTGGCTGCCGGCCAGGCGCTGGCCCAGGCCAACAGCACGCCTGCCAAGCCTGCCGCATCGGCCAAGCCCGCCGCCGCCACGCCCGCCGCGCCGGAACCCGACACACTGATCCTGTCCGACACACTGCATTACGACGACATCAAGCGTCAGAGTGTCTTCACAGGCAATGTGATCATGACCCGCGGCCTGCTCAAGCTCACCTCCGACCAGCTCACCATGCACGAAGACGCCGACGGCTTCCAGTTCGGCACCGCCACGGCAGACAAGGGCAAGCTTGTGCATGTGCGCCAGGAAAACCCCGAAAAATACGAAGTCATCACGGCGCAGGGCCTGCGGGCCGAGTACAACGGCAAGACCGAACAGCTGGAGATGATAGGCCAGGCCATCATTACCCGTAACGTCTGCGGCAAGCCCCTGGACAACATAAAGGGCGATCGCGTGATCTATCATCAGAAAACCGACACCTACGAGGCCTTCAGCGGCCCGCAGTCCGCCGCCAGCGGCGGGCGGGTCCGCTCCCTGGCGCAACCCCGCGCCAAGGCCGACGCCGCCCTGGCCGAATGCCAGAAAAAATCCGCCTCCACCCGGTAACGGCCCGTCAAGACCTGGATTGTTTTATGCCTGATTCCCATTTGTCGAAACCGGCTCCCGCGCGCGCCCCCAACTCCCAGCCCGGCAGCCTGCGGGCAACCGGCCTGCGCAAAACTTACGGCAAGCGCACCGTCGTGCATGATGTCTCGCTCTCGGTGGACAGCGGCGAGGTCGTCGGCCTGCTGGGCCCCAATGGCGCCGGCAAGACCACCAGCTTTTACATGATCGTCGGCATCGTGCCTACCGACTCGGGCCGTATCGAAATCGACGACACCACCATCACCAGCATGCCCATGCACAAGCGGGCGCGCCTGGGCCTGTCCTACCTGCCTCAGGACGCATCGGTCTTCCGGCGCCTGACCGTCGAGGAGAACATCCGGGCCGTACTGGAACTTCAGTACGACGAAAACGGCCGCTCGCTTACATCGGCGCGGATCGGCGAGCACCTGGAATCACTTATCGATGAGCTCCAGATAGGCCATATACGCCGCAATACCGCCATCTCGCTGTCGGGCGGCGAGCGCCGCCGCGTGGAAATCGCCCGCGCCCTGGCCACGCAGCCGCGCTTCATCCTGCTCGACGAACCCTTTGCCGGCGTGGATCCCATCGCCGTGATCGAGATCCAGCGCATTGTCCACTTTCTCAAGAACCGCAACATCGGCGTGCTCATCACCGACCACAATGTGCGCGAAACCCTGGGCATCTGCGACCGCGCCTATATCATCAGCGAAGGCAAGGTGCTGACCAACGGCCATCCCAGCGACATCATCGACAACGAGGCCGTGCGCAAGGTCTACCTGGGCAAGAACTTCAAGATGTAACGCCGCGCCCGGCGCCGCGGGGGGAGAGCATCTTCGCGGGTCGATTGCCACTTGATTTACGCCGCATAATCTATACACTGAAATCATTACGCATACATTACGAAGAGGAGAAGTCACAGCAACGACACCGCGCCATGAGCGCAAACTTTTTATGCAAGGAGAGTCCTTTATGAACCTGAGCATCAGTGGGCGTCATATTGAAGTTACCCCCGCCATCCGCGAATACGTCCTTAACAAGATGGCAAGGGTGTTGCGGCATTTCGATAACGTAATCGACACACAGGTCATACTCTCGGTGGAACGCCTCCGGCACACCGCAGACGTAACCATGCGCGTACGTGGCAAGGATATACACTGCCAGGCCATAGACGAAAACCTGTACGCCGCCATCGACCTGCTGGCAGACAAACTCGACCGCCAGGTCATCAAGTACAAGAGCAAGGCGCAGGACTATGCGCATGAGCCTGCCAAGCGGCAGGAAATCATTACCGCACCCCAGTAACAGCACTGGCGAGCCCGCGGCGGCACAGCAGGCAATGCCTGGCTGACCAGCACCGGGAACCCGGCAACATGGCCTCGATCAAGTGGATGATTGAGGCCTTTGCGTTTTTTGGCGCCGGCACATACCTCCAGTCCCGGCTACACTGCCTTCCTGATCCATGCTATTTTCACCAGTCGGCCCCAAGCTCATATAATGGCGCTTATGAATTTAATGTCGCGTATCCTGCCCCTGCAGAATGTCGTGCTCGATCTGACCGTCACAAGCAAGAAGCGGGCATTCGAACAGGCAGGGCTGCTTTTCGAGAACCACTACGGCATAGCACGGACTACGGTATTTCACAGCCTGATCGCACGCGAGCGGCTGGGGTCCACCGCACTGGGGCATCATGTCGCAGTGCCGCATGGGCGCATCAAAGACCTCAAGGAACCGTGTGGGGCCTTTATCCGCCTGTCCGATCCGGTGCGCTTCGATGCCACCGATGGCCGCATGGCCAGCCTGCTGTTCGTGCTGCTGGTTCCCGAAACCGCCACCCAGCTGCACCTGGACCTCCTGGCCGAGATCGCACGACTCATGGCAGATCCCAACCTGCGTCAGGCTCTGGCCACGGAAACCGACCCGGCCGTCATACATCGCCTGCTCACCAGCGGGCCCACGGCCTGAGCCGCCCAGCCATGCTTACCATACAAGAACTAGTCAGCGACAACGCCGACCGGATTCCTTTCACCTGGGCAGCGGGCCAAAGCGCGGCTCACCGGCTTATCCCCGACCTGGGCATGTCAGCCGCAGACCTGGTCGGTCACCTGAACCTCATCCATCCTTCGCGCATCCAGGTCTTCGGCGCCCAGGAACTGGCGTACTACTCCCGGTTCGAAGCCAAGCGCCGCATCCACCACCTGGAAGACCTGGTCACCGGCGGCGTGCCAGCCATCCTGCTGGCCGAAGGCGTCACCCCGCCGGACGACCTGATCGAATTCTGCAATCTGCAGCAGATTCCGCTGCTGTCCACCGCCATTGACGCCGCCCAACTGATAGACCTGCTGCGCATCTACCTGGGCAAGCGGCTGGCGCCGCGCACGACTGCTCACGGTGTGTTTATGGATGTGCTGGGGGTGGGCGTGCTCATCACGGGCGAGTCCGGCCTGGGCAAGAGCGAACTGGCCCTGGAGCTGATTTCGCGAGGGCACGGTCTGGTGGCCGATGATGCGGTCGAACTCTCGCGCACCGCGCCCAATGTCATAGAAGGCCAGTGCCCCGCCCTGCTGCAGAACCTGCTTGAGGTCCGGGGCCTGGGCCTGCTGGACATCCGCACCATTTTCGGCGAAACCTCGGTGCGGCGTAAAATGAAGCTCAAGCTGCTCGTCCATCTCATCAGATCTACGCCAGACGCCTTCGAGCGCCTGCCTGTGCAGGACCAGACAGAAGATATACTGGGCACGCCCATACGCCGCGTCATGCTGCAGGTCGCGGCGGGCCGTAACCTCGCCGTACTGGTCGAAGCCGCGGTACGCAACACCATCCTGGCCTTGCGCGGCATCGACACCATGGGCGATTTCATCGAACGGCAAGCCATTGCCATCATGGAAAGCAGCGGCCGCAACGATTGAACAGCGGCCGAGCCTGCCGACGCACCACGTGCTCCGGCAGGCCCGCACTGCGCAGGTATTGCGCAGGCGCGTTTTGTTAGCACCCGGGCGGGCCCGGCACCATCGGCCTGCCCCCACACCGGAAGCGTCTTGCAAACATGCTGAAGATAGTACTCATCACGGGAATTTCTGGGTCGGGCAAATCCGTAGCCTTGCGCTTGCTGGAAGATGCCGGCTATACCTGCGTCGACAATCTGCCAGTCCGGTTTCTGCATGATTTCATCGCCAATACCCGGGAAAGCGAGCTGGAGCGGGTAGCCGTGGCCATCGACGTGCGCACGCCGGGAGATCTGGTCGAACTGCCGGATGTCATCACCAGCCTGCGGGCCATCGGGGTGGCCTTCAGGGTGATTTTCCTTGACGCCAACGACCACACCCTGCAGCAGCGCTATTCCGAGTCTCGCCGTCGCCATCCCCTGACCGACCGGCTGCAGAAAGGCGGCAAAACCCCGTCCCTGCAGGAGTGCATCGATACCGAGCGCGAGCTGCTCGCACCGCTGCGCGAGCAGGAGCATGTCATCGACACCTCCGACCTCACACCGGGGCAGTTGCGCGCCTGGGTACGCGATCTGGTTCAGGCCGACCGGGCGCCTGTCGTGCTCACGTTTGAATCCTTCGCCTACAAGCGCGGCGTACCCGGCGATGCCGACCTGGTCTTTGACGTGCGCTGCCTGCCCAATCCCCACTACGATCGCGAACTGCGCCCCCTCACAGGGCGCGACGCGCCCGTAGCCCAGTGGCTGTCGCAATTCGGCAGCGTCGAGACCATGATCGAGGACATCGCCGGATTCATCCGCCGCTGGCTACCCCTGTACATGCAGGACACCCGCAACTACCTGACCGTCGCGATCGGCTGTACCGGGGGCAAGCATCGCTCGGTGTATGTCACCGAGCAGCTTGCCCTGCGATTTGCCGATCACTCCCCCCTCCTGATAAGGCACCGCAATCAGCCGCCCCCAGACATCCCATGACCCGAGCCAGTCTCTACACAGCCCTTGCCGTGATGCTTGGCGCCAGCCTACTGGCCGGATGCGCCAGCACCGGCGGCAAGGCCGGCAGCAGCCGCAGCAGCGCAGGCAGCACGTATGGCGGCGGCTACTACAAGGATGATGGCCCCGGATCCAATATCCCGCCAGACCTGGATGCTATCCCGAACGCCCAGCCCCGCATCGAAACCCATGCCCCGGCCAATTTCCGGCCTTACACGGCATTCGGCAAGCGATATGTGCCCGTCAAGGACACCGATGCGTACCGCGAAGTGGGCACCGCATCCTGGTATGGCCGCAAATTTCACGGCAAGAAAACCGCCAACGGCGAAATCTACGACATGTATGCGATGACCGCCGCGCATCCCACCCTGCCTCTGCCCAGCTACGCGCGCGTGACGCGAGCCAGCACGGGCAAGTCCGTCATCGTGCGCATCAACGACCGCGGCCCCTTCCATAGCTCGCGCGTGATCGATCTTTCCTATGTGGCGGCGTCCAAACTGGGGCTGATCGGCCCGGGCAGCGGCAAAGTCATTGTCGAGGCCATCACCAATGACGAAATACGCAACGGGCTGCCCGGTCCGGCGATTGAACCGGACCTGCCCCAGCCAGAACCACGCATGATCGCCCATGGCGAACCCGATACCAGCCCGGTGGCTCAACTGACCATGCATACCGTATCGCCAGACGGCACCAGTACGGCGCCGCAACCAGTCCCCGACGCCCTGGAGGCGCTTGCGCTGCCCTCCGCCTCGCCGACGCGCCAGGCACCGCAGGACGACCCTGGCAGCCTGCCGCCCGCCGCCAGCACCCTGGCCCGGGCCGAGCAGTTGGGCCCGGACACCTCCGGCGCGCAGGGCCGGGCCGCCACCGCGACAGGTCAGGTGTATCTGCAGTTCGGCGCATTCAGCGCCGCCAGTACGGCCAGCAAGCTGGCCCAAAAGCTCAATACCCAGATCAGCAGCATCGAAACCCGGCCGGCGCAGGTACTGCCCTCCGGCAAGCTGTACCGGGTGCGTATCGGCCCTTATCCCTCGCGCACGGAGGCCGTCAATGCAGCCCTGCGCATCGAGCACGAGACCGGCATGAACTCGACCATGGCCCTGCTCTGAGCAGCAGGCGCAATACTGCCTAGGCGCCGCGCCGTGCCAGCGCCATGGCGTACAGCGTATCGCGCGGCAGGCCTGTCACCTTGGCCGCAACGCGGGCTGCATCGCGCACAGACAGCGAATCCAGCAAGGCATCCAGCAGCGTCAGGGCAGAGGCGTCGACCTGTTCGTCGTCCTGCGAACCTGACTCGGCTTCATGCACGATGAGCACGAACTCCCCCTGGCTGCGGTGTGCGTCCTGGGCCAGCCAGTCGCCCGCCTCGGTCAGCATCAGCGTATGGACCTGCTCGTAGCGCTTGGTCAGCTCGCGCGCCAGCGTGAGCCTGCGCTGCGGCCCGCATACTTCAAGCAGATCGCGCACCGTCGCCTCAAGCCGGTGCGGCGACTCGAACATGAGCACGGGCGCGGGCACCGCGCACCAGCGCTGCAGCCATTTCTGGCGCGCCATGGTCTTGGGCGGGGGAAAGCCGGCAAACACAAAAGCAGGATTTTCGTCGGAGGTGACGCCGCTGGCCATCAAGGCCGTGATGACCGCGCTGGCGCCCGGCAGGGGCACGACAGCGTAGCCCGCTTTGCGCACCGCGCGCACGATGCGGGCGCCCGGGTCGCTGACGGCGGGCGCTCCAGCGTCGGACACCAGGGCCACGCGCTCCCCGTTTGCCAGGCGCTGGACGATGGCCTGGGCCGCCTGCGCTTCGTTGTGCCGATGCGCCGCCATCAACGGCGTCTGGACGCCCCAGGCGTCCAGCAGCGCACGGCTGGAGCGGGTGTCTTCCGCAGCAATGACGTCGCAGCGCGCAAGCGCCTGCCAGGCGCGCAGGCCAAGGTCACCCAGGTTGCCGATCGGCGTGGCAACGACATACAGCGTGGCAGCCGGCCAGTGCTGGGCGTCCACGCGCTCCGTGAGACGTTTCCATGTCTGCGCGTTCGCTGCGGAATCGGAATTTTCATGCATACTTTACAAAGACTACCCTTGAATGAGTCATAGATGGCCGACAATGCCCTGCCCTACCTGCTGGCCAGCGCCGCACGGCGCCGCCAGGCCCGCCGCCGTCGCTCGCCGACGCGAGCGCGATGCCGCGCCGCAGGCGAGCCTCCCGTATTTTCGCCCACCCAGCAGACAGGCCGACGCGGCGAAGAGGCTGCCCGCGCCCATCTTGAGGCGCAGGGGTTGACTATATTAGGCCAAAACCTGCGGGCCCGGGCGGGCGAGATAGATCTGGTTGCCGACGAACACGGCACCCTGGTCTTTATCGAGGTCAGGCTGAGGCAATCGCGCCGCTACGGCGGCGCAGTCGCCAGTGTCACCCCGGAGAAACAGGCCAGGCTGGTTCGCACGGCCCACTGCTGGCTGCCCGCCCTGTGCAGGCACTATTATGCAGGACGCCTGCCGCCCTGCCGCTTCGATGTGATCGGCCTGGAAAACGGCGCCCTGCGCTGGATACGCCACGCCTTCCCGGCGCAATGACCGCTTTGCATGCACAAGCTTACCTCCCTTGACATTGTTTTCATATGAACATGAGATAATTGCGTTCATGGACATGACATCCCACATGACAACGCATTTCAACGATGCGATTGATGCCTTGCGAGCCAGCTCGCAAGAGCTTGCCTCGCCCCTCACCGCGGCGGTGGACATGGTATTCGGCACCCTGGCCAACAATGGCAAGGTGCTGGCCTGCGGCAATGGCGGCTCGGCTGCCGACGCGCAGCATTTCATCGCCGAGCTGGTCGGCCGCTTCGAGCGCGACCGCCTGCCCCTGGGCGGTGTTGCGCTCAACACAGACACCTCCATCCTCACCGCCGTGGGCAACGACTACGGCTTCGACTCCATTTTCGAGCGTCAGGTCAACGCGCTGGGCCAGCCCGGCGATGTGCTGGTCGCGATTTCCACCAGCGGGAACTCGCCCAATGTAATCCGGTCTATCGAGGCAGCACACGACCGCGAAATGTCGGTCATCGCCCTCACCGGCAAAGGCGGTGGCCAGATCACCACACTGCTCAACGAAACCGATGTGCACCTGTGCGTTCCCCACGACCGCACCATGCGCATCCAGGAAGTTCACATCGTTCTGCTTCATGCCCTTTGCGACGGTATCGACGCACTACTGCTGGGAGACACTCTGTAATGCCTGCTACGCCCAAACGCTCCATCGCCCGACACCTCCTGCTGGCCAGCGTGGCCTTCGGCGTGATCGCCCCCCTGTCAGGCTGCGGCCTGCTGGTTGTGGGCGGCACAGCTGCCACCACCGCAGTGGTGGCCACCGACCGCCGCACCGCCGGCGAGCAGGTCGAAGACCAGTCCATCGAGCTCAAGTCGGCCTCGGAAATGCGCAAACTCTTCGATGACCGCGCGCGGGTCAACGCCACATCGTATGCCGGCGTCGTGCTGCTGACCGGCGATGTGCCCACTGAGCAGGACAAGCAAAAGGCCGCAAACACCATCGCCAAGATTGAAAAGGTCAAGCGCGTGGTAAACCAGCTGCGCGTCGGCAGCCTGACCGATCTGAGCGTACGCACCAACGACACCTGGATCTCCTCCAAGGTCCGCACGGCCCTCATCAACACCAAGGAAGTCCCCAGCCGCACCATTGTGGTGCAAACCGAGAGAGGCGTGGTCTATCTCATGGGCAAGGTCACTGACGCAGAAGGCCAGCGCGCCGCCAAGGCAACCGCCAGTGTCGGCGGTGTGACCAAGGTAGTAAAATTGTTCGAGATCGTTGCGCCAGAAAGCCTGCGCGATCCAGGCGCGCCCGTTCCGTCGCAGCCTGGCGGCACAGGCGGCGGCGCGGCGACGCCGTCCGGCTCAACCCCTGAAGAAGGCCCCCAGGCCTTACCTGTGCAATGAAAAAACTCCTGATTGCTCTTGTTGCCGTCGTGGCGCTGGCCGGCGTTGGCCTCTGGCAGTTCGGCAGCGCGGCGCAGGCGGCGCCCGATGTCTCGTTCACCACCATCACCGGGCAAAAAACCAGCCTCGAGGCCCTTCGCGGCAAGGTCGTGCTGGTCAAGTTCTGGGCCACAAGCTGTGTTACCTGTATCGCGCAGATGCCCGACACCATCGCCAACTACAACGCGCTGTCGTCAAAAGGCTTTGAAACCGTTGCGGTGGCCATGCAGTACGATCCGCCCAACTACGTGCTCAACTACACCCAGACCCGCAAGCTGCCCTTTCCTGTCGTCATAGACGCCCAGGGCGAACTGGCCAAAGCCTTCGGCGACGTCAAGCTCACGCCCACGGCTTTCCTGATCGACAAGCGGGGCCACATCATCAAGCGCTATCTTGGCAATTACGACAAGACCGCATTCCTGAACACCGTGAACAAGGCCCTCGCCAGCTAAGCCCATGACATCTTCCATCGACCCGGCCAGCCAACCCGCCAACGTCAAGGCGGAAGTACTCTCCGAGGCGCTGCCCTATATCCGCCGCTTTCACGGCAAAACTGTCGTCATCAAATATGGCGGCAACGCCATGACCGAAGAATCGCTGCAGCGCAGTTTTGCGCACGATGTCGTGCTGCTCAAGCTGGTGGGGCTGAACCCGGTGGTCGTGCACGGCGGTGGCCCGCAGATCAATGCGGCGCTCAAGCGCATCGGCAAGGAAGGCACTTTCGTCCAGGGCATGCGCGTCACCGACGCCGAAACCATGGAAGTGGTCGAATGGGTGCTCGGCGGTCAGGTGCAGCAAGATATTGTCATGATGATCAACGAGGCTGGCGGCAAGGCCGTGGGCCTGACCGGCAAGGACGGCTGCCTGATCCAGGCCGAGAAAAAAATGATGGCCGATGCCGATAACCCCGGAAAATGGCTGGATATCGGCTATGTGGGCGACATCACCCGCGTCGAACCGGCTGTGGTCAAGGCCTTGCAGGACGACCAGTTCATTCCGGTGATCTCGTCCATCGGCTACGGCGAGGACGGCACCGCCTACAACATCAACGCCGACGTGGTTGCCGGCAAGATGGCAGAAGTCCTGGGCGCCGAAAAATTGGTGATGATGACCAACACCCCGGGCGTACTGGACAAGAACGGCGAACTGCTGCGCAGCCTGTCTGCCCGCAATATCGACGAACTCTTTGCCGACGGCACGATTTCCGGCGGCATGCTGCCCAAGATATCATCCGCCCTGGACGCCGCCCGCAATGGCGTGAACTCCGTACACGTGGTCGATGGTCGCGTCCCTCACTGCCTGCTGCTCGAAATCCTGACTGATCGCGGCGTCGGGACCATGATCAGCTCCCACTAGCCCGCATGCCCGTGCAGCGCGCGCCCAGCGCCGACCTGCCGGTCCTGCGCCGGGCGGACCGGCAGCGGGTCCGCAGGCTGCCGGGCGGCGCAGCGGCCCAGCCCGTCTGGCTCTTCGACCTGGACAATACCCTGCACGACTGCTCACGCGGCATTTTCAGCGCGATAGACAGCGCCATGTCGCTTGCCGTGTCGGAAGCGCTGGGCCTGGACAAGGCTGCTGCCGACACGGTGCGGCATCGCTACTGGCAGCGCTATGGCGCCACCGTCATAGGCATGGTCCGGCACCACGGCGTCAATGCAGGCCAGTTCCTGGCCAGCAGCCATGATTTCGATATCGCACCGCTGGTGCACGGCGAAAGCGGCTTGGCACGCAAACTGTCGCGGCTGCGGGGCCACAAGGTGCTGCTGACCAACGCTCCCCTGCGTTATGCGCGCGATGTCCTCAAAACCCTGGGCATTCTGCATTGCTTTGACAGCATCTGGGCCATCGACCACATGACGCTGCAGGGCCGCATGCGGCCCAAGCCCTCGGCCGCCCTGATGCGCCAGGTGCTGGCCCGCCTGGGCGTGCCAGCGCGGCGGGCGATACTGGTCGAGGATACGCTGCGCAATCTGCGCGGGGCGCGCCAGGTCGGCATGCGCACCGTACACGTATTCCATCCCGGCACGCCTTTTTCGGCCATGCACAGCGGCCGCAGTCTTTATGTGGATGCCAGGGTCAATGCGATAGGTCAGTTGCTGGCGGGCCGTTGCGGCCTGCGCATACCGGGCAGGCCGGATCGCGGCTGAACCCCAGGGATTGCCACTGCATCGTCAGTGCATCCAGGCACAGCAGTCGCCCCGTCAAGGGCTCCCCCATGCCCGACAGCAGCTTGATGGCCTCTGCGGCCTGGGTGCTGCCTATGATGCCCACCAGCGGCCCCAGCACCCCGGTAGTAGCGCAATAGAGCTCGCGCGCGCCTTCGTGTTCGGGAAACAGGCAGTGATAGCAGGGCGCATCGTCGCGCCGCAGGTCGTAGACGCTGACCTGTCCTGCAAAACGAATCGCCGCGCCTGATATCAGCGGCTTGCGGGCCTTGACACAGGCGCGGTTCACCGCGTGGCGCGTCGTGAAGTTGTCGCAGCAATCCAGCACCAGATCCACCTGGGCGACCAGCTCGTCCAGCGCCTGACCCTGCAGCCTGGACACGACTGCGTCGATGCGGATGTCGGGATTGATTTCCTGCAGGGCCTGCTTGCCGGACTCTGCCTTGGGCCAGCCCACCCGCGCAGTGGTATGCAGAATCTGCCGCTGCAGGTTGCTGAGCTCGACCTCGTCGTCGTCGGCAAGCAGCAGATGGCCCACGCCGGCTGCCGCCAGGTACGAGGCCGCCGGCGAACCCAGCCCGCCGGCCCCCACCACCAGCACGCGGGCCTGCAAAAGCGCCTCTTGCCCTTCTATGCCGAACTCATCGAGCAGGATGTGCCGGGCATAGCGCAGCAACTGCTGATCATTCATTGCGCGACCGGCACAACCCCGTTGGGCGTAATGCGGAAATGCTCGATGGACTCTCCGCTATGGGGTTGGCTTAGAGTTTTTTTTTGCGCCGAGGGCTGCGAGCCCTTGTCCGCGGCATCCGGCTTGCCGGCGCTGTCTTCTGCGGCGCCAGCGGTTTTCTTGCCGGCGTCCTTGCGCGTTTTTTCGGCCTGGGCGACCAGCTTGGGATCGTTCTGCTGGACCTTGCGCCCTTCGAGGAAGTTGATCGCCTGCTTCAGCTGGTAGTCGTCGTCGCCGCCGAACTCGAACATCTTGGGCTCGACTGCGGAATCGTCCGCCTCGGGAGTGGGTGTTGCGGTTTCGACCGCATTGCCGTTGATGAGGTGGCGCTGCAGATCGACCTCTCGCGGCAGGCGGAACAGATTGCCCTGGGCAGTGTCGTCGACCGGGATGTCAGGCACGACGCCTGTGACCTGGATGGAGCGACCCGAAGGCGTGTAGTAGCGCGCCGTCGTCAGCTTGATGCCGGTGTCTTCGCTGAGCGGCAGCACGCTTTGCACCGAGCCCTTGCCGAAGGTGCGATTACCCATGATTTTTGCGCGCTTGTGGTCCTGCAGCGCACCTGCGACGATCTCCGATGCCGAGGCAGAGCCTACGTTGACCAGCACCACCATGGGCACGGTCTTGACCCAGTCGGCAATCTTGGCGCCGGATGCCGACTGCGCCGCCACATCGAAATAGCCGCGCATGTAGTCGGCCGGCTTGGCGTAATACTTGCGATTGGAGGACGGGATGCGGCCCTTGGTCGACACGACCAGCACATCGGGCTGCAGGAAGGCGGAGGACACGCCGATGGCGCTGTCCAGCAGGCCGCCCGGATCGTTGCGCAGGTCGAGCACCAGCGCCTTGGGCTTCTCCTTGGCGCTCAGCTCGCCCAGCTGCTTGGTGAGGTCCTGGACCGTGCGCTCCTGGAACTGGGCAATGCGTACATAGGCGATGTCATTGGGCAGCAGCTTGCTGCGCACGCTGCGCACCTTGATCAGGTCGCGCACAATATGCACAACCAGTGGCTTGTCGCGGCCCTTGCGCTGGATGGTGAGCTCGATGCTGGTCTTGGGTTCGCCGCGCATCAGCTTGATGGCTTCGTTGAGCGTCATGCCCTTGGTGGGCTTGCCGTCGATATGCGTGATGAGATCGCCCGCCAGGATGCCGGCGCGCGCAGCAGGCGTGTCCTCGATGGGCGCAATCACCTTGGGCATGCCGTCTTCGCTGCCGATCTCGATGCCCAGGCCGCCGAAGCCGCCCTGGGTGATGGCTTCCATTTCCTTGAATGCGTCGGCATCCAGATAGGCGGAATGCGGATCAAGGTCGTCGAACATGCCCTTGATGGCATCCTCGATAAGCTGCTTGTCGGTAACCGGCTCGACATAGCTGCTCTTGATGGCCCCGAATACGTTGGCAAACTGCTGCAGGTCTTTGAGCGGGAGGGGATCGCCACGCTGAGCGGCCGCCGTGATGCCCAGGCTGACCAGTACGCCGCCCAGCGCACCCAGCGCTACCAAACCGAAACTGCCTAACCTGCGAGTGCCCATGCATGTTCCCGAAGTGTGTTTCAAAAAATAATCCGGACGATCAAACCAATAGTGTCAGGCAAATAGTACCGAAATTAGCGCTTGAGCCAAAGCAGAGGGTTTACGGGGGTTCCCTGATGTCGGATTTCAAAGTATAGACCCGGCTCGACCTGACCGCCCGTTGCCCCGACGGTTGCAATGCTGTCGCCCGCCTTGACGATGTCGCCAACCTGCTTGAGCAGGCTTTGATTGTAAGCATACACGGTAAGGTACTGGGCGCCATGATCGACGATCATGATGTTGCCAAAACCCGCCAGCCAATTGGCAAAAACCACGCGGCCCGCCGCGACGACGCGTACCGGCGTGCCTTCCGGCGCCCGCAGCACGATACCACGCCACAGGCCGCCCTCGGGCCGCTGCGCACCGAACTTGCCCTGTACTTCGCCCTTGACGGGAAAGGACAGCTCCTTGCCCAGGCCCTGGAAACCGCCCTGCGGCACGGTCTGGGGCTGGCGCGGCGCTGTCTCTTGCGCTCTGCCCGGGAGAGGCCCGGTGCCCGCCACGGAGCCCCGGATATTGCTGCTTTCACTGCTTTCGGCCTGCTCGCGTGCGTGCCGCTGCGCATTTTCGGCCTCCTGCGCCTGCCGGCGAGCCTGCTCGACCTGTTCGCGCGCCTGCGCAGCCTCCTGCATCTTTTGC
Organism: Pusillimonas sp.; assembly: GCA_048270225.1. Lineage (GTDB taxonomy): Bacteria > Pseudomonadota > Gammaproteobacteria > Burkholderiales > Burkholderiaceae_B > Allopusillimonas. The sequence goes on from JBLWTG010000002.1 coordinate 180,608, forward strand.
TCACGCTCGGCACTGGCCTGCGCGTTCCGGGCGGCCAGCTCGGCCTCACGTGCACGCTCGCGCTGCTGCTCCAGCGCCTGGCGCCGCTGCTCTGCGGCTTTCCGGGCGGCTTCCGCCTTGCGGGCAGCCTCGGCGCGGCGCCGTTCCTCTTCTATCCTGCGGGCTTCTTCCTGCCGCTTGATTTCTGCACCCAACCCGGTGATCAGTTCGCCCAGCCGCTTGTCGTTGCGCGACAGCCTGGCGGCCTGGCCGCGCTGCGCCTGAAGCGCGGACTCGATGCGGCCCAGCACTTTTTCGCGCTCTTCCTTCTGTTTTTCGAGTTCGGCTTTTTCGCTGGCGGTCTGCTCGGCCACTTTTTCAAGCGCCTGCTTGCTGGCTGTCGCCTGCTTGCGCAGCGCCGATAGCTCGTCGAGCGCCTGCCGCACCGCACGTACTGCGTCGGCCTGGGAGCGGGTGATATAGCCCAGATAGCCCAGATTGCGCCCTATCATCTGCGGATCATCGCCCGACAGCAGGGCGGTCCAGGGCGACAGGCCACCGGCATACTGGGCGCGCAACTGTGCGGCCAGCTCGTGCTGGCGCGCTGCCAGACGGCCTTCCTGGTCCTTGATCTTGACCTGCAGCCCCGACAGATCGGCCTCAAGCGCGCGGCGCCGCGCGTCCAGGGCCGCAAGCTGGCGGTTGATGTCGGAAATGGCGGATTCCGAAGCCTTGAGATCATTGGCCGCATCGCGGCGCGCAGACTCCTGACTGTCGATTTCTTTTTGCAGCGCTGCGATGCGGTCGCGCAGGTCGGCCTGCTGGCGGCGCGCCTCATCCTGCTGCTGAGCCAGCGGCGCATCCGCCGCACAGGCGAATCCGCTGCAAAACGCCAGCACCACGCCCACCATCGCGCGCCGCATCACCGTCATTTACGCGCGTGCCTTGCCCTGGTTGGCCACAGCCGCCATGGCGGCCTCGATCTCGGCCTGGTCGCCAAGATAATAGTGGCGCAGCGGCTTGAGGCTTTCGTCCAGTTCGTAGACCAGCGGCTGGCCCGTGGGGATGTTCAACTGGGCAATGTCGTCGTCCGAGATATTGTCCAGATGCTTGATGAGGGCGCGCAGACTATTGCCATGGGCCGCGACCAGCACCCTGCGGCCTGACCGTATGGCAGGAGCGATGGAGTCGTTCCAGAACGGCAGCACGCGCTCGACTGTGTCTTTAAGGCATTCGGTGGCTGGCAGCTGGTCGGCCGGCACTTTGCTGTAGCGCGGATCGAATCGCGGGTGCCGGGGATCGTCCAGGCTCATGGGCTCGGGCGCAATCGCGTAGGCGCGGCGCCAGATCAGCACCTGCTCGTCGCCGAACTTGGCGGCGGTTTCAGCCTTGTTCAGGCCCTGCAGCGCGCCGTAGTGGCGCTCGTTCAGGCGCCAGCTCAGGCCCACCGGCGTATGCATGGCATCCAGCGCGTCCAGCGCGATCCAGAGCGTGCGAATGGCGCGCTTGAGCACGGAGGAGAAGGCCAGGTCGAAGCCCAAGCCATTTTGCCTGAGCAGCTCGCCGGCCTTCCAGGCCTGCTCGCGCCCGGTTTCGGTGAGATCGATATCTTTCCAGCCGGTAAAGCGGTTCTCGAGATTCCACTGGCTTTCGCCGTGGCGCATCAGGACGAGTTTATACATAATAGCTAACGCCTAAAAGTTGAAAATCGCGGACCATTTTATAATCCCCGGATTCTGCCCTGAAATCAGGGCCATGAACGAGCCGCCCCGGCGACCATAACAGGACACATCGTGGACTTTTTTCTTGACCAGACCAACCTCATCATTTTATTCACAGCTATCGCCTCCGGCATCATGCTGCTCCTGCCGAATATTCTCAAGGGCGGCGCCAAGACAGTCAGCGTCAGCCAGGCCGTGCTGCTGGCCAATCAGCAGCACGGCATCTTTGTCGACACACGCAATGCAGAAGCATTCAAGACCAGCACCATTCCCCAGGCGCGCAGCCTGCCGGCCGCGGATATTCAAGCTAAACTGAATACTTTGCCCAAGGACAAGCCCATTATCGTCTTTTGCGACCAGGGTCGCGAATCCACCCGTTTGGCCGGCTCGCTGCGCAAGCAGGGCTATGAGCAGGCCGTGGCCCTCGAAGGCGGGCTGCGCGGCTGGTCGCAGGCAGGCATGCCGCTGTCCAAGAAGCACTGAACCGATTTACCGAGGATTACCCTATGGCCAAGGTCACCATGTACTCCACGGGCGTATGCCCTTACTGCGTGCGCGCCGAAATGCTGCTCAAGCAGCGCGGCGTCACCGACATCGACAAAATCCGCATCGACCTGGATCAGAACCAGCGCGCCATCATGATGGAGCGCACCGGGCGCCGCACCGTGCCGCAAATCTACATCGGCGACACGCATGTGGGGGGCTACGACGATCTGGCGGCGCTGGACCGCGCCGATGGCCTCATGCCACTGCTTCAGGGCGACTGACACCGCCCCTCTCTATTTCATCGCACTATCCCGCATCTCACCAAACGGAACCGACATGGCCGACGAACAAAACACCAACACCCAGGAACAACAGGAAAACGCGCCCAGCTTCAGCCTGCAGCGCACCTATATCAAGGATCTGTCCCTGGAAATGCCCAACGCGCCGCAGATCTTTCTTGAACAGGAAGGCCCCACTGTCGAAGTGTCCATCAATGTAGGCGGGCAGCGTCTGGCCGAAACCGTGTACGAAGCCTCGGTCACCGCCACGGTCACCACCCGCATCCAGGACAAGGTCCTGTATCTGGTCGAAGCCACACAGGCCGGCATTTTCGAAGCCGCAAACATCCCCGAAGACCAGCTCGATCCGCTGATCGGCATCGTGTGCCCGACCATGCTGTATCCCTATCTGCGCGCCAACGTGGCGGACGCCATCAACCGCACGTCCCTGCCCGCGCTGCATCTGACCGAAGTCAACTTCCAGGGCCTGTACGAGCAGCGCCTGGCACAGGCGGCACAGGAACAAGGCGAGAAGCAGGAATCGGGCCTGTATGTGCCTCCAGGCACAACCCGCCAGTAAGCGCCAGCGATGAGCGCCGTGCCTGCGCACGTTGCCGTTCTGGGTGCGGGCAGCTGGGGCACCGCCCTGGCTGCCCTGGCAAGCGCCAGGGCGGATACGCTGCTCTGGGCCCGCAACCCCGACACGGCACAAGCCATCAATGCGGCGCACGCCAACCAGCACTATCTGCCGGATATCGCCCTGCCGGCCGGTCTGCGCGCCACGGCCAGCCTGGATGACGCCATCCATCACGTTGCACCGGCCGGCGGGCCGGATGCCGCCGCGCGCAACCCGGCCTCTGCGCCTCCGGCCTCGGACAATCTGATCATCCTGGGCGTACCGGTCGCAGGCCTTGCCTCGCTCTGCGAGCAGATCGCCGGGCAGCTGGCACAAAGGCCGCATCAGGGCCTGAGCGTGGTCTGGACATGCAAAGGCTTTCATCACGAAACCGGCCAGCTTCCCCACGAAATTGCCGCCAATGCTTTTGCGGCGCTGCCCGACATCGGGCTGGGCGTCCTCTCGGGCCCTTCGTTCGCCCGCGAAGTCGCGCAAGGGCTGCCTGTCGCCCTGACACTGGCAACCGGCACCCCCCACACGGCACAGCGCGTCATCGACCTCATGCATGGAAGCCTGGCGCGCATCTACACCAGCGAAGATATCGTGGGGGTCGAAGTGGGCGGCGCACTCAAGAACATCATGGCCATTGCCTGCGGCATCGGCGACGGACTGGGGCTGGGCACCAATGCCCGCGCCGCACTGATCACCCGCGGCCTGGCCGAAATGCAGCGGCTGGGCCTGGCCCTGGGCGGCCAGGCCGAGACCTTCGCCGGGCTGACAGGCCTGGGCGATCTCGTCCTGACTGCCACCGGCCCGCTGTCGCGCAACAGGCAGGTCGGCGTCGCCATCGGCCAAGGCAAGACACTGGAGCAGGCGCTGGCAGGCGGCATCACGGCAGAGGGCGCTCGCTGCGCCCAGGCCGCGCTGGCGCTGGGCCGTCGCATGGGTGTGGAATTGCCCATCACACAGGCGGTGTGCCAGGTGCTGTTCGACGGACTGCCGCCGCGCGTCGCGGTGTCGGCCCTGCTGGCCCGCGAGGCCAGGTCCGAAGCATAACCGCGATCGCGAACTAGGAACCCTCATCATGCTTACTGCTTTTACCCGCCGCCGGCTGAGCCGGATTCTCTCCTTGCTGACAGGCGCGGGCGCACTCGCGCTGTCGCTGTCGGCCCATGCGGCATGGCCGGACAGGCCGATACAGATGATTGTGCCGTTTCCGGCCGGCTCTTCGCCCGATACCCTGGCGCGCGCCATCGCCGAGCCCCTGTCCGCCGACCTGGGCCAGCCAGTCGTCGTCGAAAACAAGCCCGGCGCCGGGGGCAATATCGGCACCCGCTACGCCAGCCGCGCCAAGCCCGACGGCTACACCATTGTGCTTACCATCAACGGCCCCATGGTGACAGCGCCGGCGCTGTACAAGAAGACGCTGGGCTACGATCCGCTCAAGGATCTGGCGCCCATCAGCCTGGTCGGCACCAGCCCCAATGTACTGATCGTCCCTGAACAATCCCCCGCCAGGACGGTCAAGGACTTTGTCGACCTGGCCAAGTCCCGCGCCGGCGACCTCAATTACGGCACGGTGGGGCCCGGCAGTTCCTCGCACCTGGGCATGGCCATGCTTGAACACCAGGCGGGGATCAAGCTGGAACAGATTCCCTACCCCGGCTTTCCGCAGGTAATCATGGCCATCATCAACAATGATGTACAGGCAGGCTTCATGGTGCCCGGCATCGCCATGCCCCAGGTCAATGCCGGCAAGGCGCGCGCCCTGGCCATTACCAGCCTGGAGCCCAGCGATGTGCTTCCCGGCGTTCCCACCATGGCCTCGCAGGGCTACCCCGGCTTCGAGTCCATTTCCTGGGATGCAATCTTTGCGCCGGCCGGCACGCCCGAGGCCGTCACGACGCGCCTGAATGCGGCCATCGGCAACATCCTGCAGCGCGACGATGTGCGCAAACAGATGGCAACGCTTTATTTCACGCCCGCCCCGTCCTCGCCGCAGGCGCTGACCAAACTGGTGAAAGACGAAAAGCAAAAATGGGAAGCGGTCATCGATCGGCTTGGCCTGTCTCTGGACTAAGGCCGGCACTGTTTGCGCACCGGCCTACCGTGAATGATAGATTTCAAGCAGATCGAAGCGTTTGTGTGGGTTGCCGAGCTGGGCAGCTTTCGCGCCGCCGCCGATAAGCTGAACACCAGCCAGCCCGCCATCTCCCAGCGTGTGGCCGCCATGGAAGACGCCATGACTGCCCGCCTGTTCGAACGGGGCTCGCGCGGCATCAAGCTGACGGACAAGGGGCAGGAACTGCTGTCCCACGCCACCCGCATGCTTGAGCTGCGCAATGAAATGATGAGGGCGGCCAAGGTGCACAACGCCGTGCGCGGCACGCTGCGCCTTGGGGCAGCGGAGACGCTGGTGCAGACCTGGCTGCATCACTTGATCGATGCGCTGCATCAGACCTATCCTGCCCTGGTCGTGGAAATCCATGTGGATACGACCCACGTACTGCGTGCGCAACTGGCATCGCACCAGATCGATCTGGCCCTGCTGGTCGGCCCTTCGCGAGAGGCGACGGAAAGCCATCTGCATTTGTGCAACTACGAACTGGCATGGGTGGCCAGCCCCGCCCTCAAGCTGCACAATCGCCCCGTCAGCATCACTGAACTGGGGCAATACCCCGTCATTACCTACCCCGCAGTGAGCCTGCCCTACCGGGCGGCCAAGGCGCTGCTTGTCGAGGCGGGCATCAAGACGCCCCGTCTCTACGGCTGCGCCTCCCTGAGCACGATCATCCAGATGACCCAGCGGGGCATCGGCCCCAGCGTCATCGCGCCGGTGGTGATCGCCCAGGAGCTGTCCGAAGGCAAGCTGTGCATTCTCGATGCGCAGCACATCCCCGCCCCGCTCAGTTTTTATGCCTGCTGGGTAGAGTCTCCCGACAGCCACACGGCGCGCACCATCGCGCGCCTGGCCCAGCGCATCGCCCGCGGCGAAAATATCCATACATAACAAATTCTTATCGCCCCGTATTGGAACTTACGATTGGACAACAAGCGTAAGATGGGTTGCAATCGACGAAGCTTTCTGTATCCGTTTATGGAGCTTCCATGCCCCCGATCAACACTGCAAACCAGGCCCTGGCTGCCGAAGCTTCACGCTGCCGTGCCCTGATCCGCCAGGAAGTCCATACCGGCTCCACGGCCGGACTGGCGCCAGGCTGCGTGCAGGCCAATCTGATGGTGCTCCCGCAGGCGCTGGCCGCTGAATTTCTGCTGTTCAGCCAGCGCAATCCCAGGCCCTGCCCCATCCTGGCCGTAACCGCTCCCGGCGACTTCACCGTCGCGGCCATGGGCAGCGACATCGACCTGCGCACCGATGTGCCCAGATATCGCATCTGGCGACACGGCGAACTGGTATCCGAACCCCTGAATCTGCTGGACGTCTGGCGCGAGGACCTGGTCGCCTTTCTGATCGGATGCTCATTTTCCTTCGAGGAAGCCCTGATCGCCAATGGCATCGATGTGCGCCATGTCAGTGAAGGGCGCAACGTGCCCATGTACAGGACCAACATCCCGACCCGCGGCACTTCCTCCCTGAACGGCCCGTTGGTCGTATCCATGCGTCCCATGAAGGCCTCGGATGCCATCCGGGCCATACAGATCACCTCGCGCTTTCCGTCTGTCCATGGCGCGCCTGTACACCTGGGCGATCCCGCCCTGATCGGCATCGAAGACCTGCGCCGGCCCGATTACGGCGAAGCAGTCACCATCCACGATGACGAAATTCCCGTGTTCTGGGCCTGCGGCGTGACACCGCAGGCCATTATCGCCAGTGTGAAGCCTGAATTCAGCATCACCCATGCCCCGGGCCACATGCTGATCACCGACATCAGCAACACCAGCCTGGCTTCTTTTTAACAACAAGAATCGATTTCCCCACCCTCAGGAGACTCTTATGAAACACCTGTTTCTTTCTACCATTGCCGCAGGCATGCTGCTGAGCGGCACCGCCGCCCTCGCGCAGGAAAAAGTAGCCGACCTGCCCAAGACACAGCTGACCGTCGTTGGCGGCCTGAGCAATCTGACTGCCTATCAGAACTTTGAACAGCCTTTCTGGACCAAGACCGTACCGGAACTGTCCGACGGCAAGGTCACGGCAACCATCAAGGGCTTCAATGAAATGGGGCTCAAGGGCCCCGAGGTGCTTCGGCTGATCGGCCAGGGCGTGATCCCCTTCGGCACGGCGACGCTGGCCTATTTCGCCAGCGACAACCCCATCAACGAGGCCATCGATCTGGCCGGGCTGGCCCCCACCGTCAAGATCGCCCACGAAGTGACCGATGCGTTTGCGCCGGTGTACAAAAAATTCTATGAAAAGAACAACATCAAAGTGCTGGGCTTTTCGACCTATCCTGCCCAGGTGCTTTTCTGCAATGCAAAGATAGAAAGCCTTGCCGATATCAAGGGCAAGAAAGTGCGTACCAGCAGCCGCACCACGGCAGAGTTCGTGCAGGCACTGGGCGGCACCAGCGTCACGATTCCTTTCGGCGAAGTCGTCCCCGCGCTGCAGAATGGCGTTGTCGATTGCGGTATTACAGGATCGATGTCGGGCTATTCCGCCAAATGGTATGAGGTCAGCACCCACCTGTACGCGCTGCCCATCAACTGGAACCAGCAGATCCACGCCGCCAACCTGGCCGAATGGAACAAGCTCGATCCCAAGGTGCAGGACTTCCTGCAGAAGAACATCACGGTCATGACCGAGAAAATCTGGGAAGCGGCCGGCAAGGAAACGCAGGAAGGCTATGACTGCAATACCGGCGCCGCCGCCTGCCCGCTGCCCGTCAAGGGCAAGATGAAACTGGTCGAACCCACCGACGCTGACCGTGCACTGCTCAAGAAAATCACGGCCGAGACCGTCGTGCCCAAGTGGGCGGCGCGCTGCTCGGCGCAGTGCGTCAAGGACTTCAACGAGACCATAGGCAAGGTGGTCGGCATCACCGCCAAGAAATAGGCCAATCGGCGTTTGCGGCCGCCTTTTTTCCGAAAGGCGGCCGCCCATTCTTTCTACGGGTGCACAGCATGAACGTTACCGAAAACCATACTTTGCTTGACCGACTGCTGCGCTGGGCGAATGAAGGGTCCCGCGTCGCCATCTGGGTCGCGGGCACGCTGACCCTGATCAGCGCACTCTATATCTGCGCTGATGTCATTACCCGGAAATTCTTCAGTATTTCGCTGGGCGGCTCGGACGAGCTGTCGGGCTATGCCTTTGCCATCAGCATTTCCTGGGCCTTGGCGTTTGCCACGCTGCAACGCGCCAATATACGGATTGATGCGCTGTATCAGCACCTGCCGGCCCGGCTGTGCGCCCTGCTTGACTGGATCTCGCTGGTGGCCCTGGGCGTCTTCATTGTTTACCTGACTCGCTATGCCAGCGATGTCGCGCTGGTGTCCTGGCAACGCGGCGCCACCGCCAACACGGTGATGGCAACGCCGCTATGGATTCCGCAATCGCTCTGGGTGCTGGGTCTGGCATGGCTTTGCATCGTACTGGCCCTCATGCTTGTGCGCGCCTCCTTTGCCCTGGTGACAGGCGACCTGAATACCGTCCGGCGCATCGCCGGCATACGCAGCGCACAGGAAGAAGCGGCTGAAGAAGCCCAGGCCGGTGAACGCATGGTCCATGGGGGTGCCCGATGATTACGACCGCCCTGGTTTTGCTGCTGGTCCTGATCGGCATCAGTATTCCCGTGGGCGCCGCCCTCGGACTCTTGGGCCTGATACTCGACCCCTTGTACTCCATGCTGCCGCTGACGCGCGCGCTGGGCGAAGTGTCCTGGAGCACCAGCAACGAATTCCTGCTGGTGGCCATTCCGCTATTCGTCATGCTGGGTGAAATTCTGCTGCGTTCCGGCCTGGCCGAAAAAATGTACAACTCGATGAGCCTGTGGCTGTCATGGTTGCCCGGCGGCCTGATGCACGCCAATATCGGCGCAAGCGCGCTGTTTGCCGCCACCTCGGGCTCAAGCGTCGCTACGGCCGCCACGGTCGGTACAGTGGCCATTCCTCAGATCGAAAAAAAGGGCTACAACCCCTCGCTGTTCCTGGGCAGTCTGGCTGCCGGCGGCACCCTGGGCATCTTGATTCCGCCATCGATCAACCTCATTATCTACGGGGTGCTGACCAACACCTCGGTGCCCAGGCTCTATCTGGCCGGCATTCTGCCGGGGCTGATTGCCGCAGCCATGTTCATGCTGTCCATCGTCGTTGCCTGCCTCATCAAACCCAACTGGGGCGGAGAGAAAGTCCACGCCACCTGGCCGCAACGCATAGCCAGTCTGGTTCACCTGATTCCGCCACTGGGCATCTTCGTGCTGGTGGTGGGCTCCATCTATGCCGGCATCGCCACCCCGACCGAAGCGGCCGCGCTGGGCGTGGTCGGCGCGCTGATCCTGGCCGCCAGCATGCGCCGGCTGACCATCCCCATGATGCGCGACGTGCTCGAAGGCACCATGAAATCCACGGCAATGATCATGCTGATCGTGGTGGGCGCTGCGTTTCTGAATTTCATCATGTCGGCCACAGGCCTGACCAATGCATTGACCGCCACCATCACCGGCCTGAATGTATCGCCGCTGACCATGCTACTGATCCTGGTGGTGTTCTACCTGGTGCTGGGTTGCTTTATGGAAACCCTGTCCATGATGATCACCACCATCCCAATCGTCGCCCCCATCATGATCGCCATGGGCTACGACCCGGTGTGGCTGGGCATTGTCATCATCATCCTGGTTGAAGTGGCGCTCATCACGCCGCCGGTCGGACTGAATCTGTTTGTCGTGCAAAGCCTGCGCAAGAGCGGAAGCATGAACGATGTGATGATAGGCAGCCTGCCTTTCGTGATTATGCTGCTGGCCATGGTGGCCGTGCTGGCCTGGCTTCCCGGCCTTGCGCTCTGGCTGCCCGGCGTCTTCGGTTAACCCCACAATTTTCGGACGAGTATTTCCATGAAACTGACATTCAATGTTGCCCGCAATGGGCATCCCGAGACCCTGGACGTCGCCATCAGCACCTGCATCGTCGCGGGCTGGGCCGGCCGCGACAGGGCAGCCATCGAGCACCACATCGAAGAGCTGGAAGCACTGGGCGTGCCGCGCCCGAGCGCCGTCCCGCTGTACTACCGGATTGCATCCAATCAGCTGACGCAGGAACAAGAGGTTCAGGTCGTGGGCGATGGCTCATCAGGCGAAGCCGAAGTGTTTGTTTTTTCGCATCGAGGCGAAACCCTGATCAGCCTCGCATCCGACCATACCGACCGCAAGCTTGAAACGCACAGTGTTGCGCTGTCCAAGCAGCTTTGCGTCAAACCGGTGGCGCGCGATGCCTGGGCCTATGACGACGTGGCCGATCATTGGGATGAGCTCGTACTGCGCTCAACCATAGAGGAAAACGGCAAGACCGTGCTGTATCAGGAAGGTACGCTGTCGACCCTGCAGCATCCGACCGATTTGATCAAAGGCCATTTCGGCCAGGACACCATTCCCGAACACTGCGGCATGACCTGCGGCACCGTGGGGGCCATCGGCGGTATTCGTCCCGCGCGCTCGTTCACCATGGAACTGCTGGACCCGCGCCTCAATCGCAGCATCGTGCATACTTATGTATTGAACATACTGCCTGAAATCGCCTGACCTTCCGCCCGGGCCGACCACCGTCGCCCGGCCAAGCCCCTGTCTCTGTTTGAAGCCGACCGCCATGCCATCGACCATCGCCGCCCTGCAAACCGCGCTAGAACGCGGTGAAATGTCCTCTGTTGAACTCACGCAAGCGGCTCTGTCGCGCATCGATGCACCGCAAGGCGAAGGCCGCCGTGCCTTCACCAAAGTGTTTCGCGAACAGGCCCTGGCTGCGGCGCAGGCGTCGGACATCCTGCGCCAGGCAGGGCTGGCGCGCTCGCCCATCGACGGTTTGCCTGTTTCCGTCAAAGACCTGTTCGATGTGGCCGGGCAAACCACCACCGCCGGTTCCGTCGTGCTCAAGGATGCGCCGGCAGCCAGCGCGAACGGCGCCATCGTTCAGCGCCTGATCAATGCGGGCGCAGTCATCGTCGGCAGCACCAATATGACCGAGTTCGCCTTCTCGGGCCTGGGCATCAATCCTCACTATGGCACGCCCAGCAGTCCCTGGGATCGCGCTGTCGGACGCATCCCGGGCGGCTCGTCCTCGGGCGCCGGCGTGTCCGTGGCCGATCAGATGGCCGTGGCGGCCATCGGCACCGATACCGGTGGTTCAGTGCGCATACCCTCAGCCTTCTGCGGCCTGACAGGCTTCAAGCCCACGGCAAGGCGCGTTCCGCTGGAGGGCTGCGTGCCCTTGTCCCAGAACCTCGATTCGATCGGGCCTCTGGCCGCATCGGTGCAGTGTTGCGCAAGCCTGGATGCGATACTGTCCGGACAGGCGCTTCCTGAGACTCCCACGCCCGCTTTGGCGTCGCTGCGCCTGGCTGTGCCCTCGTCGCTGGTGCTGGACGGCGCCGATGATCACGTCAGGGAACAGTTTGAACAAGCGCTGGCCCTGATCGCCCGACATGGCGCGCAGGTCGATATCGTGGAGATTCCGGAATTCGGGCAACTGGCCCATATCAACCGCATGGGAGGACTGGTCTGCGCCGACGCCTGGGCCTGGCATCGCGAGCTGCTTTCCGGGCATGAAAGCCTGTATGACCCGCGTGTCGCGTCTCGCATTGCACGCGGCAGGGATATCGGGGCCGCCGATTATATTGAGTTGCTGGCGACGCGACGGCAATGGATCGCCGCCGTCGAGGCAAGGCTGAGTCGATACGATGCGCTGCTGATGCCCACCTGCCCCATTGTCGCACCGCCCATCGACACACTCCAGGCGTCAGACGAGGCCTATTTCGCCGCCAACGGACTGATTCTGCGCAACCCCACGCTCATCAACTTCCTGGACGGCTGCGCCCTCTCCCTGCCCTGCCATGCGGCCGGCACCGCCCCCGTGGGGCTGATGGTTGCTGGCCCAGCCATGCGCGATGCGCACATCCTGAGTGTCGGCGCCGCGCTGGAAAGCATGCTGGCAAACCGCTACACAGACCCTGCGTAACCCGCCTGCCGCCAGGCTTCGAATACGGTCACTGCCACCGCATTGGACAAATTAAGACTGCGCTGCCCGGGCATCATCGGCAGCCGCAGCCGCTGTTCGGGCCCGAACAAGGCCATCTGCTCGGTCGACAGGCCCGCGGTTTCGCGTCCGAAGACAAACACATCACCCGGCAACAGCGCCATTGCACCCAGCGGCTGCGATCCCTTGGTGGTCAGGGCGAACCGTCGTGAAGGCGCTGCGCCGGTATGCGCCAGGGCCAGATCGAGACTGTCGTGTGTCTGCATGCGCGCCCATTCGTGATAATCCAGGCCGGCGCGCTTGAGCTTTTTGTCATCCAGCTCAAAGCCCAGCGGACGCACCAGATGCAGGGATGCGCCTGTGTTGGCCGCCAGCCGGATGACATTGCCGGTATTGGGTGGAATCTCGGGTTCTACCAGGATAATGTGAAACATAGGAATCTGTTGGTTAATTCAGGATCGCGGCGTGCGCGCCAGGACCAGCCCGCACACCGATGCTGCCCCTGCGCATTTGAACATGCCGGCGATGCTGTGCAGCGTGCTGCCCGTCGTAAGCACGTCGTCGACCACGGCGATGCGCAGGCCGTCGACGCGCTGCGGACAATCGTACAGCGAATGCGCGTTGCGCATGCGCTCGGTGCGCAACAATCCGGCCTGACGCCGGCCCTCGCGGGCTCGCCGTAGCAGCTCGGGCCGGCAGGCTAGGCCCAGTTCTCGCGACAGATAGCGCGCGATTTCGGCTGCTGGATTGAAGCCGCGCTCCATGATTGCCGCGCGGCTGGCGGGAACCGGCACCAGGATGGTATTGCCAGGCAGGGGCTGCGGCGCCTGGCGCACAGCTTGCGCCAGCATGCGGGCAAGCATGGGCGCCAGCACGAAGCGGCGGCCGGACTTCAGCCGATGCACCAGAAAATCGCCGGGCTCCGCGTAATCGAACGCGGCGATGATGCGCTCAAAAGCGGGAAACTGCGCGGTGCATAACGGGCAGCCGCCGGATTCATCAAGTGCCAGCATGCAGACAGCGCAGCGACGCGCGGCCGTCCGCATGCTGCGCAGCACTGCCTCCTGGCATGTACTGCACAAGTCGCCGCCTTGCGCCGGGCATTCGCATAGCGGGCAGTCTGTGGCAAAGCATTCGCGCAGCCGGGACAGATAAGCCATAATGGTATTTTTTCCGATGGGGCCAGACCGTTGACAGGCAACCGCCATCTCAACATGGCGACCGGCCCGCCGCCAGCCCCCGTTCCCGCATATGTCACAACCGCCTTCCTTGCGCATCTCCACCCACGACGTCAGCCTTCAGTTTGCACGCAGGCGCCCGCTTGATGCCGCCCAGTTCTTCTACGGGGAAATCGCCCAACGCATGCTCCAGCGCCTGAGCATAGTCCGCAAGATACCCGGCACTGTGCTGGATGCGGGCTGCGGCGCCGGCCATGCGCTCGAACCCCTGCAGGCGCAATACCCGGCCATCGCCTACCAGGGTCTGGATAACTGTGCCGCGCTGCTTGAGGCTGCGCGCGAGCGCCATCTTGCACGACCAGGCCTGTGGCACCGGCTGCGCAACAAACCGATGCGGCCCGTTGAGTTCATCCAGGCGGATCTGGCCGAATCCGGCCTGGCGCCCGAAAGCCTGGAGCTGGTCTGGTCCAATATGGCGCTGCACTGGCACCCCGAGCCGCATCGCGTGCTGGCCGAATGGCGTCGCATTCTCAAGCCCGACGCGCTGGTGATGTTCTCCTGTCTGGGTCCCGGCTCACTCAAGGAAGTGCGCCAGGCCATCGCCGACGCCAGGCTGCAGACTGCCGCCCCCGAGTTTGTCGATATGCACGACTTCGGCGACCTGCTGCTCGAAAACGGATTCGCCGATCCCGTCATGGACCAGGAAATCATTACCCTGACCTACCGCACGCCCGAAAAACTGCTGCAGGACCTGCGCGCGCTGGGCGGCAATCCGAGCCTGGACCGCAAGCGCGGCCTGTCGGGCAGGGCGTGGCGGCAGCGGCTGCTGGACGCCCTGGGTGCGCAGCGCCATCTCGACGGCACGATACACCTGACCATGGAGGTCGCCTACGGCCATGCATGGCGCACCGCATCGCGGCGCCTGCCTTCCGGCGAAACACGTATCTCGGTGGGGTCCATCGGACGCGCCGGCGTATCAAAGCCATGGGTCGCGCCGCGCTCAGGCCCGGGCAAGCCCTGATCCGGACGATAAGGCGGCCACGCAAACAAGACACACGCATGGCGGCCTGCGCTGGCGCCACGCAGCGGTCGATAACGCTTACGAGTTGCTGGACTGCTTGCGGCGCGAAGAATCGATACCAAGCTGCTTGAGCTTGCGATACAGGTGCGTGCGTTCGAGCCCGGTTTTTTCGGATACGCGCGTCATGCTGTGGTTTTCGCGACCCAGATGATATTCAAAGTAGATACGCTCGAACTCGTCGCGCGCATCGCGCAAGGGCTGATCCATGGAGATGCTGCCCAGCGGTGAATTGTTGGGCGCCGGCGCCGCCTCGGCAATGGCTTCGTCCATGGGGGTGGTCGTGAGCGGCTGCGGACGCAGCGTCTGGGACTGCCCGGACATCGCCGCCTCGGCGTGATCGGCGCGCGCAGCGGCCACGGCCGCAGGCGTGACGACCGGCCGGGCCAGGCCCGCGGAAATCGTCTTGAGCAGTTTTTGCAGCGTGATGGGTTTTTCGAGAAAATCCACCGCGCCTATGCGCGTGGCCTCGACGGCAGTATCAACCGTGGCGTGGCCGCTCATCATGATGACGGGCATGTCCAGCAAGCCCTGAGAGCTCCATTCCTTGAGCAGACTTACGCCATCGGTATCTGGCATCCAGATGTCGAGCAGGACGAGATCAGGCCGTGCACGCAAGCGCGCAGCCCGCGCCTGCGCAGCGTTTTCGGCCAGCTCGACCGTGTGGCCTTCGTCGTAGAGAATCTCGGACAAAAGTTCACGAATACCTATTTCGTCATCAACAACCAGAATTCTGGCCATATGGCATCACCTATTTATTTTCTGAATTATCGTATCGTTGCACGCTGCCGTCCAGCGCAGTCCGCGTATCGGCTAAACGCGTCAGCAGAATGGAAATGCGCGCCCCGCCCTCGCGTCGATTGGAAACGTCTATCCTGCCGCCGTGTTCTTCCACGATTTTTTTAACTATAGCAAGTCCCAGCCCTGTTCCGCCTGTCTTTGTCGTGACATAGGGCTCAAACACTCGGGTAATGACTTGTGGCGCAAAGCCTGGACCATTATCCGACACGGTCAGGCGCACTGCAGGCTGGTCGGGCCGTCCATCGCTGGCGGTATGCGTCAGGCGCGTCTGCACAAAAATCCTGGCTGCTGAAATGTCTTGATCCTGAGTGGACGCATCGCGGGCATTGGCCAGCAGATTATGAATGATCTGGCGCAATTGTGTAGGATCGCCTTCGATCTGCGGCAGGCCTTGATCAAAGCTGATCTCCATGCCTGGCGTAGGCACATGCTGGCGCGGACCTTCACCGGAAGGATCCCATCCATACAGGGTGAGCACATCACCCACCAGCTCGTTGATGTCTATCGGCTGCATCTGCGCCGGCGGCGTACGCGCATACTCGCGGAAATCATCCACCATCTGCTTGAGCGAGGCCACCTGATTCACGATGGTATTGGTGGAACGCGTGACCATGGCGGCGTCTTCCTTGCTCAGCCGTCCATCCAGTTTCATGGCCAGCCGCTCGGCCGACAGCTGGATAGGCGTGAGCGGATTCTTGATTTCGTGCGCAAGGCGCCGCGCAACCTCGCCCCATGCCACGGTGCGGTTGGCCGAAATCACTTCGCTGATGTCGTCGAACACCACCAGATAGCCATTGCCGCGCCCATCCACGCTCAAGTGCGTGCCGCGCGCGAGCAACGTGACAATGTGTTTCTTCTTTTCGTTGTCGGTCGCCGCTTCAAGCTCGAACTCAAACTGCTGCTGCCAGTACAGGCGTTCGGAACCCACTGCCGCGTGCGCGGCAAAGGCCTGGCGTATCAGGATGGCAAGCTCGAACGCGCCTTCCACGATTTCGAGCGGACTGCCTTTGATGGAACGCAGATCGACACGCAGAATGTCCTGCGCGCCCTGGTTGAACATGGTGACCCGGAAACCTTCGTCGAACACCAGCACGCCCGAGGACATATGGCTGAGCACGGACTCCAGATACACGTTCGAACGCTCGAGCTGCTGCCGGTTGTTCTCGACCATATGGCGCGCCTCGTCCAGCTGGCGCGTCA
This sequence comes from Pusillimonas sp., assembly GCA_048270225.1. GTDB lineage: Bacteria > Pseudomonadota > Gammaproteobacteria > Burkholderiales > Burkholderiaceae_B > Allopusillimonas. The sequence goes on from JBLWTG010000002.1 coordinate 197,086, forward strand.
TGGCATTGAACGAACGGGTCAACTGGCCGACCTCGTCTTTCTCGGGCGGTTCGGGCAGCGGCCGGTAATCGCCTACCCCCACCGCCTGCGTGCCCGCCGCCAGCGACAGCAAAGGCCGCACCAGGCGGCGCGACACGGCCAGCGCCACCACCATGGCGGCAAATACGGCCAGAATCAGCGCGAGCGTCAGCGTAATGCCATAGAGCTTGCGCAGGCCCAGCCGCGACAAGGCCAGCTCCTGGTAGTCGCGAAAGCCTTGCTGCACTTGATTGGCATTGCGTGCGATCTGCTCGGGCACGGCCTCGATCACCTGCAGCCAGCGGCCGTCTGATGACACCCCGAACGAAGAGGACAGCCTGTCCTGCGCCGCGACCGGCACAACGACACGCAGGTGCAGCCCCGTGCCCATCGCGGAACTGCCGTCGGACGGCTCGGTCATGTCATCCGCCTCGGCAGCGGAATAGCTGCGCGATACACGCAACTGATTCATCACGCTGGCCGGCGGCTGGTCTGGCAGCAACTGGCCATAGGCCGATGAAGAAAACGCCACCAGGCGGCCGTTGCCCGTGAATACCATGGCCTCGGCAACATCACTGGCTTCGCGCAGACGCGTGATGGCCATCGCCATGTCGGCGTCGCTGGAATTGCCCAGGCGGGCAGCCATGTCTCTGGCCCGGCTGTTGAGCGATTCAAGCTGGGAATCAAGGGCCGCGCGTCCCAGGTTCAGGCCGGCCTCAAGCGCGCTGTCCACCCGCACATTGAACCAGGACTCGATGGAGCGCGACATGAACTGCACGGACAGCACATAAATGAGTGCGCCGGGCACAACGCCGATGAGCGCGAAATACAGGGCGAAGCGCGCAGTGATGCGCGCGCCGAACTGGCGCCGGCGCACCTGGTTGGCCAGCCTGGCGGCCAGCACCACGACCCAGGATACCAGCGCTACGGCCAGCACACCGTTGAGCACCAGCAGCGTGTCGTACTGCTGCGCATAGCGCGACGCATTGGCGGTGGACCACCCAAGCAGCACCAACAGGGCGAGCGCGCTACAGGCGGCGACAACCAGCGCCACCCGCAGGCCCCAGCGCATCAGTGCTGGAGCGCGTCGACGGAAATCGAAAAGGTGAAGTTTTTCCATGGGGTCGCAAGAGACCAGGCACTGCTGTTATAGGCGTCTATCCGGAAGGGCCTGGCCAACATAGAGGTATCGAGCCGCACTCGCATGCGGCCTTCGTACTGCTTGTCCAGATCAAGCGTGTCGATGTCGGCGACGGCCCAGCCGCGAATATTGCGCACCAGCGACAGCGCGTCGTCGAGCGAAGATTCGGGAATGGACAGCTCGCCTGTTCCGGCGCGCCACTGGCGTGTCAGGGCGTTATAAACAATGCGCCATGTGATCTGTTCGTTGGCAACTGTCTTGTCGAACCACCACCAGCGCTTGGAGACGATTTCGAGATCGGCCGTGAAATAGAGCGGCACGCCTTTCTCGGCGACATTGCGCAGATCGCCCGATACGTTAAGGTCGACATCGGCGTCGATATAAAGCTTGCCGTCGCGCACCACCGGCTCGACACGCGTGACCTGTTCGCCCGTGGCAGGCGCATCCGTGTCCGCGTGGGCAAGCATAAAAACACAAAGCAGCACAGGGAGCAAAAATCGCAGCATCAACCCACCGAAGGCAAGAACAGCCAAAGCGCTATTTTTGACGACTCACGCTTTCTTGGCAAACAAGGCGTAGAAAAAACCATCGTGCGTTACGGTTTCCGTGTCGGGCAGCGGCAGCATCTGGCCTGGCGCGGCCAGCCGGCTGGCATCGGGGTGGCGCCTGGTGAACTGTACCGCCTGAAGCTCGCCTTCTTGCGGAAAAATAGAGCAGGTTGCATACAGCAGATGGCCTCCTGGCCTGACGGTTTTCCATAGCGCATCGACAATGCGGGCCTGCAGCGCCGCAGTGCGCGGTATATCGCGCTCGCGCCGCAGCCAGCGGATATCGGGGTGGCGGCGCAGCACGCCCGACGCCGTGCAAGGCACATCCGCCAGGACTGCGTCGTAGGCCTTGCCATCCCACCAGGCAGACAGGTCGGCGGCGTCAGCGCACAGTGTTTCCACCGACGGCCCTTCCAGCCCCAGGCGCCGCAGATTGTCCCGCACGCGTCCAAGCCGCCGGGCATCTGCGTCCAGCGCTGTCAGATGTACGTCGGCAAGCTCCAGTATATGGGCAGATTTGCCGCCCGGTGCGGCGCAGGCGTCCAGCACCCGCATGCCCGGCTGGAGCGCCAGCAGCTGTGCCGCCTGCTGGGCGGCCAGATCCTGGACCGACCACCATCCCTGCTCAAAGCCGGGAATGGCCTGCACCGGCCTTGGTTCGGCCAGTGCCAGGGCAGCCGGCCCGACCTGAATCGCCTCGATGCCGGCCTCGTCCAGGGCGCGCAGCATGTCAGCGACACTGCTGCGGCGGACGTTGACGCGCAGGATCATGGGACCCGGGACATTGGCGGCCTCGAGCAGCTGTTCCCAACGATCCGGATAGGCCCGGCGCAATTTCTCTATCCACCAGTCGGGATGATTGTAGAAAGCTTCCGGGTTTTGCCGCGCCTGCGCTAAAATAACCGGTCTTTCGCGCAGAAAGGTTCTGAGCGTGCCGTTCAGCAGAGACTTGAAAGGCCTGAGGCTGCGCTGGCTGTCCATGGCCCAGACGGCCTGGTCCACCACCGTGTGGGGCGCATACACAGGCTGATGGCGGCGCGGATCGTCCCGGCGATAAGGATTGCCGCGCGCGTTGGGCGCATGCGCCGGGGCGGCATCCTGCGTGCCAGGGCTGTCATCGGCGTACTCGGCCGCGGTGTCCGCCAGCGCCAGCGCCACCAGCAGCAAGGCGTCGGCCAGCGCATCGGGCGGCTGCCGCCGGACCAGTATCTGTTTGATTTCACGCGCCAGCCCAAGGTGGCGCATGGTATGGAAAGTCACCGCCTGCGCTGGCGCGCGCAGGGCGGAAGAGGTAAGCGCCAGGCTATCGGATAACGATTGCCCCGCCAGCACGGCGCGCACATTGTGCGCGCTGGCCAGCATGATATCGCTCAATGCCGCGCTATGGGCTTGCTTGCTAAGGTTTTCAGGCACTGCTTTTTACAACCTGCGTTTGTTCGCTGTGTACCGGACTGTATCATCAATTCGAACCGCGCCACCCGCTAAAATCCATTTCTTTACCGAGCCCGCGGGCTCAACGAGGTTAATATGAGTTCCCCAAAAGTCGGCTTCGTCAGCCTGGGATGCCCCAAGGCTTTGGTCGATTCCGAGCGCATCCTGACACAGCTTCGCACCGAAGGCTATGCCATCACGCCCGAATACGATAACGCCGACGTGGTGGTCGTCAATACCTGCGGCTTCATCGACAGCGCCAAGGCCGAGTCCCTGGACGCCATCGGCGAGGCCATCGCGGAAAACGGCAAGGTCATTGTTACCGGCTGCATGGGCGTGGAAGAATCCCTGATCCGCGACGTACACCCCGCGGTGCTGGCCGTTACCGGCCCCCAGCAGTATGAGCAGGTGGTGCGCGCCGTGCACGAAGCCGCCCCGCCCAGGCTGGAGCACGACCCCTATATCGACCTGGTGCCGCCCCAGGGCGTCAAGCTGACGCCGCGCCATTATGCCTACCTGAAAATCTCCGAAGGCTGCAACCACCGCTGCAGCTTCTGTATTATCCCGTCGATGCGCGGCAACCTGGTCAGCCGCCCCATCGGCGATGTCATGGGCGAGGCCGAGCGCCTGGTCAAGGCCGGCGTCAAGGAATTGCTGGTCATTTCGCAGGACACCAGCGCCTACGGCGTGGATGTGAAGTTCCGCAGCGGCTTCTGGAACGGTCGCCCCATCAAGACGCACATGACGCAGCTGTCCGCTGCACTGGCCGGCTTCGGCGTCTGGACCCGGCTGCATTATGTCTACCCCTACCCCCATGTCGACGAAGTCATCCCCCTGATGACCGATGGCAAGATACTGCCCTACCTGGATATTCCCTTCCAGCACGCCAGCCCGCGCATCCTCAAGGCCATGAAACGCCCCGCCTTCGAAGACCGCACCCTGTCGCGCATCAAGGCCTGGCGCCAGGCCTGTCCGGACCTCACCCTGCGCTCGACCTTTATCGTGGGCTTTCCCGGCGAAACCGAGGCGGAATTCCAGTATCTGCTGGACTGGATGACCGAGGCCCAACTGGACCGCGTGGGCTGTTTCCAGTATTCCCCGGTTCAGGGCGCGCGCGCCAACGACCTGCCCGACCAGGTGCCGGACGAGGTCAAACAGGAACGCTGGGACCGCTTTATGGCGCATCAGCAGGCCATTTCCACGGCCAGGCTTGCTGCCAAGGTGGGTCGCGAGATCGATGTGCTGATCGACGAGATCGACGAAGACGGGCCGGTTGGCCGCTCCAGCGCGGACGCGCCCGAGATCGACGGCAATGTCTTTGTGAATACCGAGCGCAGCCTGCAGCCTGGCGACATGGTGAAGGTGCGCGTTACCGACTCGGACGAATACGACCTGTACGGCGACGAAATCCAGGCCTAGCCTTTGGCCAGGCGAAGATAGCGCCCGTCGTGCTGCCGGGCCACGATGCCGGACATCTCCAGTTCAAGCAGCGTGTGATTCAGGGCGGAAACATCCAGCCCGGTGCGCGCGGCCAGCAGGTCGACATGCGCGGGATCGTGCCCCAGTGCAGCCAGCACATCGGCTGCATTGTCCGGCAAGGCAGCCGACGCGGGCCCGGACGTCGAGTCGTCCTGCTGCCTGTCTGACGGCCTTGCGCGGGGCGCGCCCAGCTCCTCGAGGATGTCCTGTCCCGATTCGACCAGCCGCGCGCCCTGGCGAATCAGGGCGTGACAGCCGCGCGACAGCGGCGAATGAATGGAACCCGGAATCGCAAACACCTCGCGGCCGGCTTCGGTTGCCAGCCGGGCCGTGATGAGCGATCCGCTGTGTTTGGCCGCCTCGACCACCAGCACGCCGCGCGCCAGGCCCGCCACAATGCGGTTGCGCCGGGGAAAATGGTGCTTGAGCCCTCTTGCGCCCATGGGAAACTCCGTGATCAGCAGGCCATTCTCGGCGATCCGGTGCGCCAAGGGGCGATTGACCGCCGGAAACACCTTGTCTATGCCTGTGCCAAGCACAGCGACCGTGCCGCCGCCCTGCGGCCCAGCCTGCAGGGCGCCTTCGTGGGCGGCGGCGTCTATGCCCTGCGCCAGCCCGCTGATGATGCACCAGCCCTGGCTGGCAAGGTGCCGGGAAAAGGCCCGGGCGTTATCCATGCCCGCGGGCGTGGCGCTGCGCGCCCCCACCACCGCCAGCGCTGGCTGCCTGAGCAGCCCGGGATTGCCGTTGGCGTACAGCAGCAGCGGGGGATCATGGGTTTCGAGCAGCGAGGGCGGGTAGGCCGAATCGGCAAGCGTCAACAGATGATGGCCAGGCGCCTGCAGCCAGACCAGGGCGTCTTCGATGCACTGGACGAGCGCGTCGTCGGGCTCGCGCCGCAACTGGGCGGCCATGGGTGCAGGCAGCAGGCGCGCCAGCGCCGCGCCTGAGGAGGCGTAGATGTCTTGTGGGAGGCCGATGGCAGCCAGCAGATTGCGCACGGTGGACGTGGACAGGCCGGGCTCCATCGACAGGCGCAGCCAGGCGCGCAGCTCTTGGTCAGGCAGGGAAACAGGCATGCGCTAGTGTGACATGAAATTGCAGGGCCACAAGGGCCCGCGAGGTCAAAATATCAGCTTTGATTTATCATATAGGATTGATTTAGATCGAATTATCGGATTTTCCATGGCTATCCTTCCCATCCTCCAATATCCGGACGCGCGCCTGCACAAGGTTGCCAAGCCGGTGCAGGCCGTTGACGACCGCATCCGTCAACTGGTCCGCGACATGGCCGAGACCATGTACGCGGCCCCGGGTGTCGGGCTGGCCGCCACGCAGGTGGACGTCCACGAGCGCGTGGTCGTCATCGATGTTTCCGAAGACAGCAACGAGCTGCTGGTGCTCATCAACCCGGAAATCACCTGGAAAAGCGACGACACCCAGGTCTACGAAGAAGGCTGCCTGTCTGTGCCCGGCGTCTACGACGAGGTCCAGCGCGCCGCCCGCATTCATGTCAAGGCGCTGGACGAACAGGGCCAGCCCTTCGAGTTCGACGCGGACGGCCTGCTGGCGGTGTGCGTGCAGCACGAGCTGGATCATCTGCTGGGCAAAGTGTTCGTCGAGTATCTGTCGCGGCTCAAGCAGGGCCGCATCAAGACCCGCCTGCGCAAGCTGGAACGCGAGGCCGTGCGCGCCTGACCCGGACGCCACGCCGCCCGTCTTGATATCATGGCTGATTCCAACGAATCAGCCTTTTTTATGCGCATCGTCTTTGCTGGCACCCCCGATTTCGCCCGGCTGGCCCTGCAGGCCATTCTTGACGCGGGCCATGAGGTCCCCCTGGTCCTGACACAGCCGGACCGCCCCTCCGGGCGCGGGCTTAAACTGACGCCCAGTCCGGTCAAGCAGGCCGCTCTGGCGGCAGGCATTCCTGTCTGCCAGCCGCGCAGCCTGCGGCTGGACGGCAAATATCCCGACGACGCCCAGGCGGCCAACACAGCGCTGGCGCAGGCCGCCCCGGCATTGATGGTCGTGGCCGCCTATGGGCTGCTGCTGCCGCAATGGGTGCTCGACCTGCCCGACCACGGCTGCTACAACATCCACGCCAGCCTGCTGCCGCGCTGGCGCGGTGCAGCGCCCATACAGCGCGCCATCGAGGCCGGCGACACCGAAACGGGCATCACCATCATGCAAATGGATATCGGCCTGGACACGGGCGGGATGCTGCTGACGCGGCGCGTGCCCATCAGCGACACGCACAATGCAACCAGACTGCACGACGAGCTGGCCGAAGCCGGCGCCCAGGCGATCGTCCAGGCAATCGAGCAACTGGCGGAAGGCGGCCTTGCGGCCACGCCTCAACCGGACGCCGGCGTCAGTTATGCCGCCAAGCTGAGCAAGGCCGAGTCGCCGCTGGATTTCACCCAGCCGGCGCAGGTGCTGGCGCGCCGGATACGCGCCTTCGATCCTGTGCCTGGGTCCACAATGCATTTGCCTGGACTGACCGAACCGGTCAAAGTCTGGCAGGCCATTGCGCTTGCTGATCCCTGCCCTGCAGGCGCCACGCCGGGCAGCGTGCTGGGCAGCGGACCGCAGGGCATAGACCTCGCCACGGGGGATGGCATTCTGCGCATCACCGAACTGCAGAAGTCCGGCGGCAAGCGCCAGGCAGCGGATGTCTTTGTGCGTGGCTGGAATCCCTGACCCGACGCGGGTGGCCAGAGCGGCATAAAATGCAGTATCGGAATATAAAACTCATAAGGAAGCGACATGTCTGTGCCGGATAAAGTCAAGATCGTCGAGGTGGCGCCCCGCGACGGCCTGCAGAATGAAAAAAACTTCATTGATACCGCCATCAAGATAGAACTGGTGGACAGGCTGACACAGGCCGGTTTCGCCAATATCGAGGCGGTATCCTTTGTGTCGCCCAAATGGGTGCCGCAGATGGCGGACGGCGCCCAGGTTATGGCCGGCATCACCCGCCGCCCGGGCACGATTTATTCCGCACTGACCCCCAATCTGCGTGGCTTTGAAGCCGCCCTCGCGGCAGGCATGGACGAAGTGGTGATCTTCGGCGCGGCCAGCGAGGCATTTTCGCAGCGAAACATCAACTGTTCCATTGCGGAGTCGATTGCGCGCTTTGAACCGGTGGCCCAGGCAGCCAAGGAAGCGGGGCTGCGCCTGCGAGGCAGCATCAGTTGCGCCCTGGCCTGCCCGTATCAGGGCGAAACACCGGTCGCGTCCGTGGTCGATGTGGCGCGCCGCATGCTGGCGCTGGGCTGCGATGAAATCGACGTGGCCGATACCATAGGCACCGGCACTGCCCGACGGGTGGGCGAGGTGATGCGCGCGGTAACCGAGTTCGTCGATCCCAGCCGTATCTCAGGACATTTTCACGATACCTATGGCCAGTCCCTGGCCAATATCCTGGCGGCGATGGAGGCCGGCATCAGCATTTTCCACAGCTCGGTGTCGGGCCTGGGCGGCTGTCCGTATGCCAAGGGCGCAACCGGCAATGTCGCAACCGAAGATGTGCTGTACATGATGCAGGGCCTGGGTATTGAAACCGGCGTGGATCTGGACGCGGTGGTGGATATCGGCCAGTGGATTTCGGACTGCATGGGCCGCAAGGGCGCCAGCCGCGCCGGCAACGCCCTTGCTGCGCGCAAGGCCGCATAATGCCGGATCTCGGACTGCAGCAACCTGAACCGGCCGAGCAGGCGCAGTTGTTCAGCGACATCGGCCCCCTGCCGCTGCAGGGCATGGCCTGGCCCACCTGGATCAAGCTGCTGGCGGTTGTGGTGCTGATTCTGATCGGACTGAAAATCGGTCAGGTGGCGGCCAGCCCTGTGGGGCGCAACCTCAGCCCTGTGGTGAGCGGCAGTATTGTGCTGTGTTTTGTCGGGCTGATTGTGCTGGCGCGCTTTATGCTGGTGTCGCAGACGCGGATTACAGAACAGGGGATAGAGCAGTCCTGGCTGGGCAAGCGCGAGGTGGCCTGGCAAGATCTCCAGTATGCCAAGTTCGTTCCGCTTGTGGCATCCAAACGCCTGATTTGCTTTACGCGACGCGGACGGCCTGTGATTTTCCAGGCGGGCACGCGGGAGCTGCAGATTGCGTTTGCGCGGATTGCGCTGGTGTACCGGCGGCGGCGCTGACAGGCGTATTGTGAATGCTGTTCAGGTGTGCCTGGTTTTTTTAGGCGTGCCTGGCTTGAATGCTGTTGACGGTCGGCCAGCGCATCTCCCCTCCTTCCGGCACAAGCTGGGCCGGTTCGGCGCCCATGCGCCGAACACCGCATCGCTCGCTCGTCCGGGCCCTTCGGCCCTCCCTTCGCTTACGCGTCGCTCGGCCCAGATAGTGCCTGCAGGAGGGAAGATACACTGACCACCCTGCATTGAATGATTGCGCATCGTCGCCGGGACGGATGGCGTGCTTGGCCTTTTTGCGTGGGGTCAGCGTGAATGGCGAGCGCTCAACGGTGAAGCCATGAATGACAAAGTCTGCACCTCACAGAACGGAGACAAGGAGCCCGAGCAATGAGTCACACACCAGGGCCTGTCGGGCGTATCAGAGAAGTCTTCCAGGTCTTTTTACTGCTGGGCCTGACTTCCTTCGGCGGTCCTATCGCTCACCTCGGCTACTTTCGCACCGAGCTTGTAGAGCGCCGCCGATGGCTCTCTGAACAGGCTTATGCCGACCTGGTGGCGCTGTGCCAATTCCTCCCCGGCCCTGCCAGCAGCCAAGTGGGATTCGCGATGGGATTGATGCGCGCCGGCCCCTGGGGGGCAGCGGCGGCCTGGACGGCTTTTACCCTGCCTTCAGCCATTGTGCTGGTGCTGTTCGCCTTGGGCACTGCCGTGCTTGATGGCCCCATCACCCAGGGCATCATCCACGGCCTAAAGGTGACAGCAGTGGCCATCGTCGCCCACGCCGTGTGGGGCATGGCTCGCAACCTCTGTCCCGATCCGCGGCGCGCCGGCATTGCATTGGCCGCAGTATTCACCGTGGTGCTGGTTGGCGGCTCACTGGGGCAGGTGGTCGCCATCGTGATTGGGGCCCTGGCCGGCATGGCGCTGTGTCGGGTCCACGCCGAAACCGACATCCACGACCTGCCGTTGCCGGTCTCTACACGCGCCAGCTATCTGGCGGGGCTGGCCTTCGTTGCATTGCTGCTCGGCCTGCCGCTGCTAGCTTGGGCCAGCCCTTCCGCCACCCTGGCGCTCATGAACGCCTTCTATCGCGCTGGCGCCCTGGTATTCGGCGGCGGGCACGTGGTGCTGCCGCTTCTCGAAGCCGAGGTGGTGCAGTCCGGCTGGGTCGGTGCGGACAAGTTCTTAACAGGGTACGGTGCCGCCCAAGCCGTACCGGGGCCGCTGTTCACCTTTGCCGCTTATTTGGGCGCGGTGATGGCTCCCCTCGGCAGCCGCCTGTTCGGTGCCGCTCTGGCGCTGGTGATGATCTTCTTGCCCGGGATGCTACTGCTGGTGGCAGTACTGCCCCACTGGAACCGATTCAGACGCTGGGACAACGCGCAGGCACTGATGCGCGGCGCCAACGCTGCAGTCGTGGGCATCCTGGGCGCCGCCCTCTACCAGCCGGTCTGGACCAGCGCCATTCTCGGCCCCCGCGAATTCACGCTGGCGCTGACCGGTTTCCTCTTGCTCAGCGTATGGAAACTGCCGGCCTGGGCGGTCGTCGTCATCCTTGCCAGTGGCGGCATACTCATCACACTGTAGCCCGCCAACATTGCCCTCCATGCCAAACAGGCACTATCACGATAACGGATACTTGCCAGAACACCAGGCTCACACACGCGCATTTCAATGTGCAGCCCAGCTGCGGCGGCCATATTCACCAGCGCATCAAGACCAAAAACGTTTATCTTCCCGCGCTTCAGGTCAGAAACACGGGGTTGCGTCACGCCAAACAGCCTGGCTCATCTTGACACGAGTTATATGCTGCTTCAGCGCAGCTTGCCTACGCGTACTTCAAGAGAATGCTCGTAAGAGCCTCGGGAGCCAGTCGCGGAATATCGTGTGCGCAATCGAGGCGATACGTGGCCCATTCAGGCTCAAGTCGCAAACGTTCGTATAGCTCAATAAACGGGCTTGCCTCCCAGCCGAACGCGGCGATGAAGGCTTTGCTGCGGACATTGCGCCAATTGCCGGTCAACTTGATCGCCTGCAGAAAGGTGGCGATGGGGTGGGGACGGCATCGCCCGTCAAGATGAGCCGAGGGCACGCAATTCAAACCATCAGCAGCCACGCCCGCTACGAAACGCTCCCGATACGCCTGAGTGGTAAGCGACCAAACCGATGCACCATTGTCGGGCACATAGGCATCGGCGTAGACGATCGCTTCTACATGCGACGATTCCTTGTCCGCCGCGCCAGTGATGACCATTCCTCCATACGAATGACCGACAAGGACAGTACGTGTATCACGCCCACGAATTATCTGTGTCACCTCGTCAATATGGCGCTCGAGATTAGCCCCATTCGACAACTCGTCACCCAGTCCCGAGAGAGTTAGCGCCTGCACCTCATGGCCTTCGCTTGATAGCATCTTGCTGACGGCATCGAAGGCCCAACCGCCGTGCCAACCACCTGGCACCAGAACGAATCTTGTCATATGATTTTTCTCCCAAATGTGTCCGCATAACCAGCGTTGAGCCATCGGCCACAGTACTGTCGATACACGCTCATTATCATTTTGAAATCGCGTTCGCGCAATTGATGTAGACGGCCGCCCTAGTGGATGCACACGCGCTTCAACGTCGTATTCGGCATACGTTTTTCGATCATGTCGGCATGGGAAATGGCCGATTCTGGCCAAAATCTGACATTAATCACCGTCGCTGCTCAACCCAAAACAGCTATTCAAGTTCGGGCACTTTGCATAGGGCCAACGAAACGCGAAGACCGCACGGCCGACATATCGAATGTTAGGCAGAACCAAGCTCCAGTACCAGTATCCGCACTTTGAGCGCAGAGCCATCACGTAGCGGCTCCAATTCTCCAATCTGGCGAAAGCCATGTCTCCTGTACAGACGCATGGCTGGGCTGTCGGCATCCGTAACACTCAAGCGGACACGACGTTTCCTGTGTTGGGTGATCATAGATAGACAGCGAGGATGGTTCGTTTCGGCCCGAAACTTGCTCGCCGTCGCAGTTCAGCTTTTGGCTACCCTTCAGTCTTCTGCTTCAGACCACTGAGGGTTCCAAACAACTTCCCATAGATGCCCGTCTGGATCATGGAAATAGCCCGAATACCCACCCCAGAATGTGTCGTGCGCAGGCTTGACAATAACAGCCCGCGCCGAGGCTGCTTTGGTCATGACTTGATCAACTTCTGCTTTTGACGATACGTTGTGACCCAAAGTCATCTCAGTGGGATTGCCAACACCGGCGACGAGCCCTGTATCGTGGGCGATGCTCGATCGAGGCCAGAGCGCCAGGCGAAGACCGGGCTGCAGATCGATAAAGACAACAGCGCCATGTTCGAACTCTTTACCGACAATACCCTCCGTAGGAAAACCTAGCCCATCACGATAGAATCGCAACGACACTTCAAGATCCTCAACGCCGATGGTAATGACAGTGATGCGTGGCTTCATGTGATTGACTCCGCTGGAGGTTTTATTTGGCCAGCCCGAGACAGCGCACACCGTCGCAGGATGCCCGTTAAAGGATACCAGCTGCCCGACATCACAGGATGGGTCATGGGCCGGCCACGTGAGATTCAATCCTCCCGCCTGAGAGCAGAATGTCGCCAGTCAGATAGTCTGAAGCGATGAACAATTCAACCGCTTGAGCAATATCCTCGGGGCTGGCGGCGCTATGATTAGCCAGTTGTATGCATTGTTATGCGCTCCTGGAGTTCCATTCGGAACCACGACCAAGGAGGATCTTATATCTTTGGTTCGCTACCTGGGCACAAAAGAATCTCTGGTCCAGGACTGGCCGGGTCTGCTTCTGCATGGCCCATTGGGTGAAAAATTCGTAGATCACTACACCTTCTACGCGGCCTTTGCTGTCGATGAAGAGTTTCGTTTGGTCTCCGGCCGCCGGACCCTTGGCACACTGCCGGTATCCCAAGTGCTGTCTATAGGGCAGCGAATTATGTTTGCTGGAAAGACTTGGATTATTGAGATAATTGATGAACCGCAAAACGTTATCTTTGTGAGACACGTCAGTGGAAGTATTCCACATGAGTCACAAAAGGGCGCTAAAAATCTTGAACGTGAGAAATGGGATTGAGCACTGCCGTCAGATCTGCTTAACAAGACCTATGCAAGTCTCGATTTGAATATTGAAACGGCAAAAAAAATGGGGTGCCTCATATTAAGACTAGTACAACGCAAGCAGTCCTCCAGCTACCGCAATCCACGCTGTTGACATTTCAAGTTTCCATATGCACAATTGTCCCACTTCCTAGGACACGGGACAGCTAAGCAGAGAATGAAATGAAAAGTCAAGACATTTTGTTATTACTCAAGCTCGTGAGTATCGCGAAAAGGGACCGTATTAGCGACGATGATCTTAGGAATCGTTGGCAAGATTGGGAAACAGACCTAGGGTCAGGGCCTGAAGAAGGCCTTGGGAACTATCCCGACGTTGATGCGCTTCATCTGAAAGCGATTCCAACTCATGAACACTCTAGTGCAGCACAATACGGCCTTCGTGCATTGGCAGAAATGACGGGCATTAGTAAATCGCAGGTGAGTCTCTCCTTAGCTCGGTGTTATGCGAACGGCCTGGCTTATATCGACCGAATCACGGCTATACCAAGCGTCAATACCGTAGCGCTAGGGGAGTTCATTGTGTACGGACTGAAATACGTTTTCCCGGCGTCACGCGGTCCGTTGACCCGAGGCATTGCGACCGCGTGGGCCGCCCCGGTGCTTTCAAGCTCTATTCTCTCTGGCGGTGAGACCCCGCTTGTCTGGCCTGACGCACGTGGTAACACGAAGGGGCAATCGCTGGCGCCAATCTACAAAACTGTGCCTGCCGCCGTCCGAAAGGATCCGATGCTCTACAACTTTCTTGCTCTGACTGACTCAATCCGGACCGGTCAAGCTCGTGAAAAAGCGGCAGCCACCGACCTCCTTGCCAAAGCCTTCGCACGCACACATGTCTGAACTAGACGAGATACGCCAAACACCTGCTCCACTGCGAGCGTATATTTCAACCGAAATATGCGTACTACTCGGCCATCCCAGCATGGCTCACGCAATTGAGGGCAGCACCCAAGGACAGGCCGAACAGGCGAAGTATCTTTATGACGTTCTTGAGGCTACAGCTTCTTTGGGGAAATAGGAGAGCAGAAGTTCTGCCAGTCAGATAGTCTGAAGCGATGAGCAATACAACAGCCTGAGCCATGAGTCAGTGCAAGGCGGCCAACCTGAATCATTCTCGCTTTTATGCGAACAGCCACGCGATCAACTCGCGACATGAGGCTTGGCCGTCATATCGACGCCAAGCGCTCGCATCACGGCCAGCGTAGTCTTCAACGTCGGATTGCCGCGCTCACTGAATGAACGATAAAGCTGTTCACGGGAAAGTCCGGTTTCTCTGGCTATTTCTGCCATCCCCTTGGCGCGGGCAACAATGCCGAGGGCCTTGGCAATATAGGCTGCATCACCTGTTTCAAAGGCATCAGCCATGAAGAATGCGATTTCCTCGTCATCTACCAGGGCGGCGGCAGGGTCGTAGGTTGTCAGTTTCTCACTCATCTTGCTCACTCCATTCATTGGCCAATTTTTTTGCGGCAGCAATATCGCGGGCCTGAGTACTTTTATCTCCGCCGCACAGCAGTACAACCAGAAAGTTTCCCCTCCGCTGAAAGTAGACGCGATAACCGGGACCGTAGTGAATCCGCAGCTCGCTAACCCCTTCGCCTACCGGTTCAACATCGCCCGGCAAACCTTCCGCCAAACGGATCAAGCGCGCAGCAATGATAGTTCTTGCTCGTTTGTCACGGAGCTGGGCTTCCCACTTCTCGTAGGTTTTTGTCTGCTTTAGCTCAATCATGAATGACAATGTAGTCTATAAACTACAATGATGCAACTTCAGGAAGCAGTACAGTCTGTACTGCCTGTGTATAGCTCATGCCCATCGCAGCAGCCGTAATGTGCCCGAGAACGCTGATACTGATATTGGAATAGCTACGCGCACCAGGCTGAGGAGCCTTCCAGGCCTTCAGCCAGTTCACGGTAAGCACCCGCCCATGGCCGTCTTGAATAGCGTATCAGTAACCGGACAATAGACCCCCATCAATTTCTAGATGTGGATCTATGAGCACCACCACCTTGAGCGCTGGACAAAGCTTTCGCAATTTACCCCGGCGTCGCTTCTCCAAAGAAGAAAAGCATCAAATTGTGCGAGACTTCTTGCGCCTGGACATCCCGCTGGCGCGCTTCGCCAGAGAGCGCGATCTGCATTACAACCAACTGAGAGGCTGGCGCTACGGCTACCCTTCAGTCTTCTGCTTCAGACCACTGAGGGTTCCAAACAACTTCCCATAGATGTCCGTCTGGATCATGGAAATAGCCCGAATACCCGCCCCAGAATGTGTCGTGCGCAGGCTTGACAATAACAGCCCCCGCCGAGGCTGCTTTGGCCATGACTTGATCAACTTCTGCTTTTGACGCTTACCCAGGCACCGCTGCAGCAGAGTCATGATTCACATGAACGGGCTTGAATGAAAGCTGTAAGCCCAGCGCATGGGCAACCTTTACAACGGTTGAAAGGCTTGGGTTTCCCTCTCCGGAAAGCGCCTTATCCAGTCCTTGACGGCTCATACCCACGTCGCGGGCAAGCTGACTAAAGTTGCGAGCACGGGCCACGTCGCCCAATGCGGCTGCAATGAGTGCCGGTTCGCCTTCTTCCATCACGGCATCCAGATAGGCGGCTATGTCTTCCTCGGTTGTAAGGTAGTCCACCGTGTCATATTGACTGAATTTAATGTCCATCGCCATTACTCCTTTCATTGTGCCGCAATGGTTTTGGCCAGGACTATGTCTTTGTCCTGACTTCCCTTATCGCCACCACATAGCAGCACCGCTACTACAGGGCCGTGCTGCATGTAATACACGCGGTATCCGGGGCCATAGTCGATTCGTATTTCAGATATTCCTCACCTACCGGCTTCACATCACCAGGGTTTCCCAAGCTTAATCTACGGATGCGGGTTTCTATCTTTGCGCGGGCTTTGCGATCGCGTAAATCGATCAACCAGCGGTTAAACAGGTTGGTCTTGATAAGTTCAATCATATGCAAACTATAGTTGCTACTCTGTTACGTGTCACCTACAGTTGCTATATGGAGCATCCGTGCCAAGATGCGGCGCAATCGAAGGCGGCCTATCGATATTTTGCAAATCCACGCGTTAATGAATGGGCCATTCCGTCAAGCAAGCTATTAGGGCCTTCTCTAGCTCATTCTTAAAGGTAGCGTAGTCTTCAACGCCGTGATTGCCGGCCCAGATAGAGGGCCGGCAATCGCAAGCGCAAGACGTCTTCCGAACCACCCAAACCCGGCATAAAAAGGCCAAGCACCATCCTCTGCCCAGCAACGGCTCACAACAATTCACCGCAGGGCGGCCAGCATATCGACTGCCTGAAGGCATGATCTGAGCCGAACGAGGCGTAGGCGAAGGGAGGGCCGCAGGGCCCGGACGAGCAAGCCGATGTGGTGTTCGGCGCGCAGGCGCCGAACCGGCTCAGTTATGCCGGAAGGCAGGCGATATGCTGGTCGACCGTCAAAAGAACATAAACCGGCCGTCAAAAGCACACAAGCTGGTCATCTAAAGACCACCAAGCGCTCACCTCAAAAAATCGGCCAGCACAAAAGGCTGGCCAATCCTCACAAAACCGGTTTACGTGACAAACTGCGCGTCACCCAAACCCAATCTGCAACTAACGTATCGGCAACCCGTACATCAGCCCGCCATCCGTCCACTGCGCATTGAGCCCGCGCTGGATCTTGAGCGCACTGCCCTGGCCGACGTTGCGCTCAAAGCTCTCGCCATAATTGCCGACCTGCTTGATGATGTTGTAGGCCCACTTTTCGTCCAGCCCCATATTCTTGCCCGCACCCGCCGTCACGCCCAGCATGCGGCGGATATTGGGATTCGTGCTCTTGAGCTGCTCATCCACATTCTTGGATGTCACACCCAGCTCCTCGGCCCCGATCATGGCCTGCAGCGACCACTTGACAATATTGAGCCAGCCATCGTCGCCCTGGCGCACAAAAGGCCCCAGCGGCTCCTTGGAGATGATCTCCGGCAGCACGACATAATCATCCGGATTGGACATCTTGGAAATCCGGATGGAAGCCAGGCCTGACGCATCCGTCGTGAACACATCGCAGCGGCCTGCCGCAAAGGCATTGACCACCTCATTGAACTGCTCGATCACGACCGGCTTGTAGTTGACATTGTTCGCCCGCGCCCAGTCGGCCATGGTGTTTTCATTGGACGTGCCCGTCTGCATGCAGACCGAGGCGCCATTGAGCTCCTTGGCGCTTTTTACACCCAGCGACTTGGAAACCAGAAAGCCCTGGCCATCATAGAAATTCACCCCCGCGGAAATGGCGCCCAGCGCCGTATCGCGCTGCTGCGTGACCGTGGTATTGCGCGCCAGCAGGTCGATCTCGCCCGACTGAAGGGCCGTAAAGCGCTGCTGCGAATTGAGCGGCACTGCCTTGAACTTGGACGCATCGCCCAGCACCGCCGCCGCAACGGCCCGACACATATCCACATCCAGCCCCTGCCACACACCCTTGGCATCGGGCGCGGAAAACCCCGCAAAGCCCGTCGTGAAACCACAGTTGACGACGCCGCGCTGCTTGACCACATCGAGCGTGCCGGCCTGGGCGACCTGCAGGCCCGCCAGCAGCATGGCGGCTCCCAGAGCGTATTTGAACTTGCGCATAAGATTTCCCCTGTAAGAGACAAGATACTTTTGTTGCATCTTACTTCAATCCCTGCCCTTGTCCCCAGCGCTGGGGCCATAAGCTTATTCCAGCGCCTGCGCTGCCTCACCAGCCAGGAGCGCACCGGTTGGGACTGGCCAGACCCCGCATGCGTTGTCCGCGACCGCGCGACAAAAAACGCGGCTCAATCGTAGCTGCGGATGTCTTCGATCACTTTTCCATCATTGGGCAGGCTGCCCGGCGCCACCGGCTCGATGTCGGCGCGCAGCTTGGTCAGCTCACGCACGGAGTCTGCCAGCCGCGACAGCGCTTCCGGGCTGGGCTGCTCGACCTCCGCGCGCAGCACCATCACATCGTTGCCCATGCTGCCGCTGACGATCAGCCTGGCCTTGCGCACTTCGGGATGGCGCTTGAGTACTCCGGCCACCTGGCCTGGATGCACAAACATGCCGCGCACTTTGGTTGTCTGGTCCGCCCTGCCCATCCAGCCCTTGATGCGCGCATTGCTGCGCCCGCAGGGCGACAGGCCAGGCATGATGGCGGACAGGTCGCCGGTGCCGAAGCGCACCAGGGGATAGTCCGGATTGAGCGTGGTCACCACGACCTCGCCGACCTCGCCCGGGGGAACGCACTGCCCGGTGCCGGGCCGCACAATCTCCAGGATGATGTCCTCGTTGATGACCAGCCCTTCGCGCGCCGGCGTTTCATAAGCCATCATGCCCAGGTCCGCGCTGCCATAGGCCTGATAGCCGTCGATGCCATGCGCTGCAAACCATTCACGCAAAGAAGGCGGAAACGCCTCGCCGGAAAACAGCGCCCGCTTCAGCGAGGGCAGGGCCACCCCCATCTGCAAGGCCTTCTCGATAATGATGCGCAGAAAGCTGGGCGTGCCGACATAGCCGGCAGGCTGCAAATCGGCAATCGCCTGCACCTGCTGCTCGGTCTGGCCCACGCCGCCCGGAAACACCGTGCAGCCCAGGGCATGCGCAGCCGTTTCCATCATGGAACCGGCCGGGGTGAAGTGATAGGAAAAGCAGTTGTAGACCAGCTCGCCGGGCCGAAAGCCCGCAGCATAGAGCGAACGCGCAAAACCCCAATAGTCAGGCCGGCGGCTCTCGGGCTCATAAATGGGGCCGGGCGACGCAAACACGCGCGCCGACTCGCCCCAGCCTATGGCCGAGAATCCTCCAAAAATACGGCTCACCGCCGGCAGGTCGCTGCCGCTGTCGCCCTGCCGCATAGCCAACTGCGCCTGCAGCAATTCGCTCTTGCGGATGACCGGAATACGCTCCAGGTCTGCGCGACTGCGCATGGCCTGCGACTCGACGCCCTGCAACTGTTGCGCAATGGCCGGCGCCCGTTGCCGGGCCCGCTCCAGTGCCGCAGGCAGGCGTTCGAGCAGGGCCTGTTCACGGGCATCCGGCGAGATGGCCTCGCGTTCCTCGTAATAGTTTTCCATGTCGTTTCCTTGCTGCCTGCCCTGCTAGGCAAGCCAGCGCTTGCGGCGCCGGTAAAATTTGGTGTCACGAAAACTCTTGCGCTCGCCGCTGGATACGCCCAGGTAAAACTCCTTGACGTCCTCATTCTCGGCCAGCGCCCTGGCCTGCCCATCCATCATCACGCGGCCGTTTTCAAGAATGTAGCCATAGTCGGCATACCGCAACGCAATATTGGTGTTCTGTTCGGCGAGCAGAAAACTCACGCGCTCGCGCTGGTTCAGGTCGCGCACGATCTCGAAAATTTCTTCGACGATCTGAGGCGCCAGCCCCATGGATGGTTCATCGAGCAGGATCATGGTGGGGCTGGCCATCAGCGCGCGCCCGATGGCGGCCATCTGCTGCTCTCCGCCCGAGGTATAGCCCGCCTGACTGCCACGTCGCTGCTTGAGCCGCGGAAAGTATTGGTACACCTTGTCCAGCGACGCGTTGATGTCGCCGCGGCTGGCCTTGCGCGTATAGGCGCCGGTCAGCAGGTTTTCTTCTATGGTCAGGTGGGCAAAGCAGTGCCTCCCTTCCATGACCTGCACAACGCCCCGCTTGACCAGGTCAGCCGGCGTCAGCCGGTCGATGCGCTCGCCCCGGTAATCGATGCTGCCCTTGGTGACGTCGCCGCGCTCGGCCCTGAGCAGATTGGAGACGGCCCGCAGCGTGGTGGTCTTGCCTGCGCCGTTGGCGCCCAGCAGCGCCACGATCTTGCCTTCCGGCACGCTGAGCGATACGCCCTTGAGTACGAGAATGACATGGTTGTAGATCACCTCTATCCCGTTGACATTCAGCAGGATGTTCGGCGCCTGTTCTACAGGCGTGCCGGCCGCGACGCTGCCTGAGCTGGCAGCCGCAACACTTGCCTGCGCATCGACACTCGTCTGCGGAGTTCCTCCGGCAATGGTTTGCCCGGAGTCCTGGACATTCGGATTCATGATTGTGTTTCCTGCCTCATTGGCGCCCAACGTGGTTCTCCCGGGCTGGTTATGCAGCGTTGCTGCACACCCAGCCCGGGCAGCGTCACACTAGCCTTCTTTGCTGCAATCGCGCTTTTCCAGTTTCTTTTCCTGTGCGTACTTGGCGCCCAGCGACTTGATGAGCGGCTCAACATACTTCTTGTCAGACTGATACCAGTCCGACACGATGTTGAACTTCTTGCCGTCCCACTGGATGATGCGCGCCCAATCGTCGCCCATGTGATCGGTGCAACTGGTCTTGACCGGACGCATCAGTTTGGCGAAGCCCAACTCTTCCAGCCGCTCCTTGGTGATGTTCAGGTTCTCCATGCCCCACTGCACCTGCTCAGGCGTCATGTGCTTGCCCTTGCCGAACTTCTCCTGCGCGGTACGGATGGCTTCGACCTGCAGCATGGAAATCATCATGCCGCGCGTATAGCCAATGGTGCCGAAGTACTTGCCATCGGTGTCGCTGCCCATGCCCTTGTCGTAGACATACTTCTTCATGTCTTCGTGCACGCGTCCATGATCGGCGCTGTTGTGGATGGTGATGCCGTTATAGCCCTTGGCAACGTCGCCCAGGTCCTGCACATCGTTCTCCGAGCTGGCCCACCAGATGGCGTACATCTTGTCGCGCGGATAGCCAACGGACTGCGCTTCGCGTATTGCGGTTGGCGTCATGATGCCGGCGCTCCAGAGCAATACATAGTCGGGCCGGTTCTTGCGGATCTGCAGCCAGGTGGATTTCTGCTCCACGCCGGGCGCCGTCACCGGGTACAGCAGCAGCTCAAAGCCGTTGGCCTTGGAGCGCTCCTGCAGCAGGGGGATAGGCTCCTTGCCAAAGGGCGAGTCGTGATAGATCAGGGCAATCTTCTTGCCCTTGAGCTTGTCTTCGCCACCCAGCTTCTTGGCGATATCCTGGATCATCACGTCTGCGGCAGTCCAGTAGGAGCCGAGCAGCGGGAAATTCCACTTGAACACCGAGCCGTCCGCCGACTGGGACAAGCCATAGCCCACCGTGAGTACGGAAACGTGATCGGTAAAGGCCTTGTCTGTCACCGCGAACGTAATACCGGTGGACTGGGTATCGAAGCTGGATGCGCCGCCGTTCTTGTTCTTCAGGCGTTCATAGCACTCCACACCTTTGTCCGTGGCGTAGGCGGTTTCGCACTCCTCGTAAACGATCTTGACGCCGTTGATGCCGCCGTCGCGCTCATTGACCAGCTTGAGGTAGTCCATTTTGCCGTCGGCCCAGGGAATGCCCAGCGGCGCGAACGAGCCCGTCCGATAGGCCAGCAACGGTATGAATTGCGTGTCGTCGGCGGCGGATGCCGGCAGCGATACCGCAGCGAGTGTTCCGCCAAGCGCCAGCAGCGCAGCGGCGAGTTTGATACGTGCTTTCATCTCCAGTCCTCCTGATGGTGTCTATGGCACCGTTTGGATGTTGGCCGTGCGGAAAGGCGCGGCCTGTTTGCTGATTTACTGCAATGTGTAGCGAAGCCAGATTGTCTCTGATGTTGAACAGCGGTAATGATCAATGCGGGAACGGCCAGATGCGCAGCTTTTCCTTGCCTATGCTCCATAGCCTGGCCAGGCCGTGGGGCTCCACGATCAGGAAAAACACGATCAGCGCGCCGAACACCATGTGCTCGATGTGCGAGGCTGTATCCACCGCCAGCGTGATGCCGAACAGATGCGGCGCATTGGTCAGGAACACCGGCAGCAGCACCATGAAGGCCGCGCCGAAAAAACTGCCCACGATGGAACCGAGCCCGCCGATGATGACGATGAACAGCAGTTGCAGCGAACGGGTCAGGTCGAAAGCCAGCGGCTCCCATGAGCCCAGGTGAATGTAGGCCCACAGCGCCCCGGCCACGCCAATGATGAAAGAGCTCACGGCAAAGGCGGTCAGCTTGGCATAGACAGGACGGATGCCGATCACGGAGGCGGCCACGTCCATGTCGCGTATCGCCATCCACTGGCGCCCTATCGCGCCGCGCACGAGATTTTTGGCCAATACCGCAAACACCACGACAAAGAGCAGCACAAACAGGTAACGCTGCATCGGCGTCTGCACCGGCAGGCCGAAGGCGGTAAGCGCGGGTACGGACACATTGCCTGACGAGGAGTAATTGGTGAAATAGGGAATGCGCAGAAAGGCCCAGTCGACGAAGAATTGCGCCGCCAGTGTCGTGACCGCCAGATAAAGGCCGCGTATGCGCAGGCTGGGCACGCCGAACACCACGCCCACCAGGGTGGCGAACACGCCGCCCAGCAGGATTTGCGCCACCAGCGGCATGGCCGGAATGCGCACGCCTATATTCCATGCGGCATAGGCGCCTACCGCCATGAAGGCGCCCGACCCTATCGAGATCTGGCCGCAATAGCCCACCAGGATGTTCAGGCCGATGGCGGCCAGCGACAGAATCAGGAAAGGCGTCAGTATGGCCTGCAGAAAATAATTGGAGGCCAGCAGCGGAACCAGCACAAAGGCGAGCGCCAGCACGCCCAGCATGAAGACGCGGTCCTGCCGGATCGGAAAGATCTGCTGATCAGCCCGATAACTGCTTTTGAACTGGCCATTTTCACGGTAGAACATAGTCGATCCCTGGTCTGCTTGCCGCCGTCCGCCTGTGCAGTGCCGCGTGGGCCGGCTGCGTGCCGCATGTTTTCTGTTTATCGGAGTACCGCATATCGGTGACTGTGCGCATGGCTATACCCGATCGATGATTTTCTCGCCGAACAGGCCCTGGGGCCGGAACAGCAGGAATACCAGCGCCAGCATGTAGGCGAACCATATCTCGATGCCTCCCCCCACAAATGGCCCGAGATAGACTTCGGACAGTTTTTCTCCCACGCCGATGATCAGGCCGCCGATGATGGCGCCCGGCACAGATGTCAGGCCGCCCAGAATCACCACAGGCAGCGCGCGCAACGCAGCGGTGGACAGCGTGAACTGCACGCCGAACTTGGAACCCCACACAATGCCGGCCACCAACGCCACCAGGCCGGCAACCGTCCAGACCACGACCCAGATGCGGTTCAACGGAATGCCGATGGACTGGGCTGCCTGATGGTCGTCGGCCACGGCACGCAGCGCGCGGCCCACGGCGGTGTACTGGAAAAAGAAGGCCAGTACCGCCACCAGCGCTGCCGCAACGGCGGCCGCGGTCAGGTCCTCAAGACTGATGAGCACACCGCCTTCGAACATGGACTCCAGGATGAACACCGGATCCTTGGGCATGCCGACGTCGATGGAGTACACACTGCTGCCGAAGATAAGCTGGCCCATGCCGTCCAGAAAATAGCTGATGCCTATGGTGGCCATGAGCAGTGTGGTGCCTTCCTGATTGACCAGATAGCGCAGCACCCATCGCTCGATCAGGATGGCGATGAGCCACATGAACACGGCAGTCACCAGAAAGGCCAGGATGTTGGCCAGCACCAGGCTTTCTATGCCCAGCCAGTGCGGAATCCAGGCCGAAAAGCGCGCCATGGACAGTGCGGCGATCAGCACCATGGCGCCCTGGGCGAAGTTGAACACGCCGGAGGCCTTGAAAATAAGCACAAAACCCAGCGCCACCAAGGCGTACAGCATGCCCGACATCAGGCCGCCAAACAGGGTTTCCAGGAAAAATGCCATGACTGTCTTTCCTTGTTCAGTGGCCAGCGCCGAGATAGGCGCGTATAACGTCGGGGTTCTGGCGCACCTGGTCTGGAACGCCGTCGCCGATCTTCTTGCCGTAATCGAGCACCACCACGCGATCCGAGATGTCCATGACAACGCCCATATCGTGCTCAATCAGCACAATGGTCGTACCGTACTCGTCGTTCACATCCAGGATGAAGCGGCTCATGTCCTGCTTTTCTTCGATGTTCATGCCCGCCATGGGCTCATCCAGCAGCAGCATACGCGGCTCCATGGCCAGCGCCCGGCCCAGGTCCACGCGCTTTTGCAGGCCATAGGGCAGGCGTCCGACAGGCGTCTTGCGGTAGGCCTGAATTTCGAGAAAGTCGATGATGTTCTCGACGAATTCGCGATGCGCGATTTCTTCGCGTTCGGCCGAACCGAGCCGGAACGCCTGCGCCAGCACGCCGCTCTTCATGCGCAGATTGCGCCCCGTCATGATGTTGTCGAGCACGCTCATGCCCTTGAACAGCGCCAGGTTCTGAAAAGTGCGCGCGATACCCATTTCGGCGGCGCGACGCGAATTCATCTTGCTGAACCGTACGCCCTCCAGCGTGATCTCGCCCTGCTGCGGGGTGTATACGCCGTTGATGACGTTCAGCATGGAGCTCTTGCCCGCGCCATTGGGGCCTATGATGGCGCGTATCTCGTGCTCGCGAACATCGAAGGAAATATCGGTCAGCGCCTTGACGCCGCCAAAGGCCAGCGATATATGCTTCATGTCCAGGACGACGTCCCCGATCCGCTGGTCTCGTTCATGTTGACCCATCATGCAGCCTTCCTGGTATTGGCCGGGTACACCGTGGCCGTTTCGATGCGCAGATCCGCAGCAATCTTCCCGGACCTGCCGTCCTCGAACTTCACCTCGGTCTCGATGTACTGTCTGTCCTTGCCCTCAAACAAGGCATCGACCAGCACGCTGTATTTCTGGGCGATGTAGCCGCGTCTCACTTTGCGCGTGCGCGTCAGCTCGTCGTCATCCGGGTCCAGCTCCTTGTGCAGAATCAGAAAACGAGCCACCTGCGAGCCCGCCAGCCTGGGGTCCGAGGCCAGGTCTGCATTCACCTGATTGACGCAATCGCGAATCAGCGCATAGACCTCGGGCTTGGCGGCAAGGTCTGTATAGCCGGCATAAGGCAGGCCGCGCCGTTCCGCCCAGTTGCCCACGGCTTCCAGATCGATATTGATGAAAGCGCACACTTCCTGCATGCCGTTGCCGAAAGCCACCGTTTCCTTGATGTGCTGGAAGAACTTGAGTTTGTTCTCGATGTATTTGGGCGCGAACAGGCTGCCATCGGCCAGCTTGCCCACGTCCTTGGCGCGATCGATGATCTTGAGCTGGCCATCGTCATCCAGGTAGCCGGCATCGCCGGTGTGGTACCAGCCGTCCTCGGTATAGGATTCGGCCGTCGCTTCCGGGTTGCGGTAATAGCCCGTGAACAGCCCCGGGCTGCGCACCTGGATTTCGCCATTCCCGGCGACACGTATTTCCACGCCCTTGACCGGCGGCCCCACCGTGTCGGCGCGCACCTGGCCATCGGCCTGCACACAGACGAAGACCGAGGTTTCCGTGGAGCCGTACAACTG
This sequence comes from Pusillimonas sp., assembly GCA_048270225.1. GTDB lineage: Bacteria > Pseudomonadota > Gammaproteobacteria > Burkholderiales > Burkholderiaceae_B > Allopusillimonas. Next base: position 222,356 of record JBLWTG010000002.1, read on the forward strand.
CTTGAGGTTGACGCCTATGGAGCGGTAGAACACGAACAGGTCCGGGCCGATGGCCTCGCCCGCTGTATAGGCCACCCTTACACGGCTCATGCCCAGCGCATTGCGCAGCGGTCCGTAGACCGTCAGATTGCCCAGTGCATACAACAGCCTGTCCCACAGGCTCACGGCGGGATCCTTGTCCAGAATGCGCACGCCTACGCGGCGCGCCAGGTTCATGAAGACATGGAACAGCTTGCGCTTGATGGCCGAAGCATCCTCCATGCGTATCATCACGTGGGTGAGCAGGCCCTCCAGCACCCTCGGCGGCGCAAAATAATAAGTCGGGCCGATATCGTGCATGTCTATCGACACCGTTTCGGGCGATTCGGGATGGTTCACCGTGAACCCGGTCACCAGGAACTGGGTATAGGAAAACATATTCTGCCCTATCCACGCGGGCGGCAGATACGCCAGCACGTCTTCCCTATCCGTCAGCCCCTCAAGCTCCTGGATGGCTGCGCCGCGATCGATCAGCGCATGATGTGAGAGCACCACCCCTTTGGGCTTGCCCGTCGTGCCCGAGGTATAGAACATCGCAGCCGCGTCCTCGGGACGGATGGCGGCCATGGCCTGGTCCACATATCCCGGATGGGCGGCCTCGAAATCGCGGCCTTGTTCCTTCAGGCGCTCAAAGGACAGGAGGCGGGCTTTGTCGTAATTGCGCAGGCCACGGGGATCGTCGAACACCACCCAGGACAGGCCCGGGCACTGGTCGGCGATCTCCAGCATCTTGTCCACCTGCTCCTGGTTCTCGACCACGGCAACATGGATTTCAGCATCCTGCACGACATACTGCATTTCCTGCGCGACGGCATCCTGATACAGCGGCACAGGAATGGCGCCGATGCACTGCGCCGCCATCATCGACAGATACAGGCGCGGGCGATTCTCGCCTACAATGGCCACGTGCTGGCCAGACTGTATGCCCAGCGACGCAAACCCATTGGCCAGTTCACGCACCTGTTGCGCGAGTTCGGCCCAGGTGATGGTTTGCCAGATGCCCAGGTCTTTTTCCCGCATGGCCGGGCGCTGTCCGCGAACACCGGCATGGTGCATCACCAGCGCAGGAAAAGTCTGCGGTCCAGCATATGTCGTATTTGCAGGCGAGGTCTGCACCACGTTGTCTCCTTCCGCCATTGTTCTGACCTGATATTGATCAGACACTGGCTGGTTTTTGTATCCAGTTGTTTTATTATCGACTCAACTGTAGGTAAAGTTATAGGGTGTGCCGCACTCCAACTGTCCCGGATATGACATTCACGCTTTTTCTAGGGTAAATCCCCATGCACCCGAAAGACCTCCTGCAAGACACCGCCGCCTGGTTCGGCCTGCTCGATCCCGATCAGCAGGCGCGCGTGCGGCAGGATGTACAGTTCACCAGCTATTCCGCCGGCGCCATGATCGAGCGCAAGGGGGGCAAGGCCTATGCGTGGATAGGCGTGCATGCCGGTCTGGTCAAGGTATCGGTAGGCAATCCGGAGGGCAAGATGGCATCGCTGACCGGTGTGCCGGTGGGCGGGTGGATAGGAGAAGGTTCGCTGCTCAAGCACGAAGCCCGCAAGTACGACGTCGTGGCCTTGCGCGACAGTGTCATTGCACGCCTGCCCGAAGCTACATTCAACTGGCTGCTGGACAGCAGCATTCCCTTTAACCGCTATCTGCTGCATCAGTTGAACGAACGGGTCGGACAGTTTATCGGCAAGGCCGAATACGACCGTCTGCTCGCGCCCGATGCGCGCGTGGCGCGCTGCCTGGCCGAGCTGTTCAATCCGCTGCTGTATCCGGGCAAGGGCGAGATGCGCCTGGACATTACCCAGGAAGAAATCGGTTTTCTGGCGCGCACTTCGCGCCAGCGCACCAACCAGGCGCTCGGTGCGCTGGAAGATGCCCAGTTGCTCAAGCTGGAATACGGCGCCGTTCAGGTGCTAGACCTGAACGGCCTCAGGAGCTATGGCCTGTAGCGCTTAATCCAGCTTGATGCCGGCAGTCTTGATGACCTTGGCCCACTCTGTGCGCTGAGCATCCGCATAGGCCTTGAAATCCGCAGCATCCATGGGCAGCGGCTCCACGCCCATGGCGCGGATTTTGTCGGCGACCTCGGGCAGCTTGAGCGCCGCCTGCAGATCAGCGCTCAGTTTCTTGACCGCATCGGCAGGCATGCCGGCCGGACCAACCAGGCCTTGCCAGGCATAGGCATTGAAGTCCTGCACGCCTGCTTCGGCCATCGTCGGCACGTTGGGCAGCAGATCAATGCGCTTGGGCGTGGCTACCGCCAGTACACGCAGCTTGCCAGCCTTGATATTGGACAGCGCTGCGGCGGAATCCACAAACCCCATGTCGACCTGGCCGCCGATCAGATCCTGCAGCGCCGGCGCCGCGCCCTTGTAGGGAACATGCAGAATTTTGACATCCGCGCGCTGCTTGAACATTTCCAGCGCAAGGTGATGAGGCGAGCCAGCGCCCGCAGAAGCCGATGTCAGTGCGCCGGGTTTTGCCTGGGCGGCCTTGATCACGTCCTGCACGGTCTTGAACGGCGAGGAGGCATTCACGGCAAGCATGAGCGGAAACCGCGCGATGCCGCCGATATAGGTGAATTTGGCCGGATCGTACTGCAGCTTGGAATACAGCGAAGGGTTATAAGCCAGCGTGCCTGAGTCGGCCGTGCCCACGACGTATCCGTCCGCGGGCGCGCCCTGCACATAGGTTGCGCCGATAATCGTGGCGGCGCCGGGCTTGTTCTCCACCACGATGGTCTGGCCCAGGGACTTCTCCAGGCCCGAGGCCACCAGCCGCGCGATCACATCGGAGCCGCCGCCGGCCGGATAAGGCACGACCCATTGCACCGAGCGGTCGGGCCAGGCAGCCTGCGCACCCGAGGCGATGGTCACCAGCGCCACAGCGGCAAACGTCTTGAGTGCTTTCATTGATTTGGACATGGATGATTGTCTCCGTAAACGATACAAGTTCATCAGTATGCAACGAGTTTGTGGATTTTGAAATCAGGAGCGACCCGGGGAGATCAACTATTTCCTCCCGCCTGCATATGTCCCCATTTATTTTTACGCTCATTTATAAGGGACGGATTAACGCATTGATTTAGAATGATGACATCTTCTGTTCCATGTACCGTTGTCTCATTCCATTCCAAGCAAGGTTGAAGTCATGTCAGAAAACCCCAAGCACTCTTTGCCCTCTTACCTCGACGCCCAGCACCTGGGGCCGTGGGGCGTCTATCTCGAGCAGGTAGAGCGCGTCACGCCCTACCTGGGCAAGCTGAGCAAATGGGTCGAGACGCTCAAGCGTCCGAAACGCGCCCTGATCGTTGATGTCCCCATCGAGCTGGACAACGGCACGATCGCCCACTTCGAAGGGTATCGCGTGCAGCACAACACCTCGCGCGGCCCAGGCAAGGGCGGCGTACGCTTTCACCAGGATGTCACCCTGTCCGAAGTCATGGCGCTGTCCGCCTGGATGTCGGTCAAGTCGGCGGCGGTCAACCTGCCGTTCGGCGGCGCCAAGGGCGGGGTGCGGCTCGATCCGCACAATTACTCCCAGGCCGAGCTTGAGCGCATCACCCGACGCTACACCAGCGAGATCGGCGTCATCATCGGACCCAATAAAGACATCCCGGCACCCGACGTCAACACCAATGCGCAGACCATGGCCTGGATGATGGACACCTACTCCATGAACGAAGGCGGCACCGCCACCGGCGTGGTCACCGGCAAGCCTATTTCGCTGGGCGGCAGTCTGGGGCGCGTCGAGGCCACCGGCCGCGGCGTATATGTCGTAGGCTGCGAGGCCGCGCGCGATGCGGGCATTTCCATCAACGGAGCACGCATTGTCATTCAGGGCTTCGGCAATGTGGGTGGAACTGCCGCCCGTCTTTTTCACGAAGCCGGCGCAAAAATCATCGCCGTGCAGGATCACACCGGCAGCATCCATAATGCCAACGGCCTGGATATTCCGGCCATCCAGGCTTATGCGCAGGAACACGGCGGCATTGCCGGCGTCGCCAATGCCGAGATCATCGCGCCGGACGATTTCTGGGCGCTCGAAACCGAGCTGCTGATCCCCGCCGCGCTCGAGAGCCAGATCAACGAACAGAACGCCGACCGCGTACGCGCCAAGGTGGTGATCGAGGGCGCCAACGGTCCCACTACACCAGAGGCCGACGACATCCTGGTCTCCAAAGGCACGCTGGTGGTACCCGACGTGCTGGCCAATGCGGGCGGCGTCACCGTCAGCTATTTCGAATGGGTGCAGGATTTCTCCAGCTTCTTCTGGAACGAAGCCGAGATCAATCACCGCCTCGAAGCCATCATGCGTTCGGCCTACTCGTCGGTATCGGCGGTCGCCGCCGAGCACAAGGTCAGTCAGCGCACCGCCGCCTTCATCACCGCCTGCACCCGTATCCTGGAAGCGCGCGAAGTACGCGGTTTGTACCCCTGATCATCCACTGCCCCAGGGGTGTGCGGCCGCAGCAGCGGCCGCGCGCCTCACGCGCAGCCCGTGCGCAACACGGCGACAGGCAAGGCATGCAGTACATCGGCCAGGGCCAGCCGGCCCTGCTCGTCCACGCTCAGATCCTTGCCCGAGAGCGCATCGCGCAATGTCGTGCCCGCCAGCGCCGAAGGCACTCCGACGCAGGTGTCCTCCCAGAAGGCATCCGCCAGATGAGGCAGGCGCGGGTCAGACCCGTCGTCGCCATAATGGCCGTGCTCATCCAGGCTGCCGCAGACGGCGGCCGCGCACAAGCGCGGCACCACGACGATCAGGTGCTCGCCCTGGCCGCTGCGCGCAAAAGCCAGCACATTGTCGCGCTGCGCACCCTGCACCGGCAGCGGCTGGTAGCCGCCATCTGAAAACAAGGCAGGCATCTCGCGCCGCAAACGCAGCAGGCAGGCAATCAAGGCCTGCTTGATATGGCCGTCGCGCCAGCCGCGCAGCAGTCCCGGCAAGTCTGCGGCGCGGTTGTCCATGGCCGTCAGCGCCGCGCTGCGCGCCTCGAAATCCACTGCACCGCGATTATCCGGATCAACCAGGCTGAAGTCCCACCATTCCGTGCCCTGGTAGAGATCAGGAACCCCCGGGACCGTATGACGCAGCACCACCTGCGTGAAACTGTTCACCACCCCGCCCGGCGCGATATAGCGTGCGAACCTGCCGATATCGCCCACCAGCGCATGATTGTCGTGATCGAGCACCATGCTGATCAGAAAATCCTCGGCGATCTGCTCATACCAATAGTCTGGTGAAAACCAGCCCGAATTGCGCTTGGCTTCGCGCAAGGCCTTGGTCTGCCATTGCACCAGGCGCCTGACATAACTGCGCAGGCAGGTGCCATCGTCGCGCATCATCGCCGGGTCCAGCGGCCAGGCCCCCACCATGGTCTGGAACAGCATATAGCGCTCGCCGGCCTGGACCGATCCTGCCTGCGGCAGGTCCGCCCCCGGCCAATGCAGCCAGCGGTGTGCCGCCTGCAGCCACTTGGCCGGCATTTCGCTCAGGACCGCCAGTCTGGCACGCACGTCTTCGCCGCGTTTGTGGTCATGCGTGGCGGTGCACAGCATTGCGGCAGGCGCGTTGCGGGCACGCCATGTATTGCGTTCGTGAAAGACCTGCGCAGTGATGGAAAACACATCCAGGTCGCTGCCCACGTCATTGCGCGACAAAAGACGGCCATAACGGTAAAAGGCAGTGTCTTCCTGGGCTTTGGCGGCCAGCGGCGGCGTCAGTTGCTGGAACCGGCGCACCGACTCCGGCGTCACTCCCGGATGCGCCGCCTGCGCGTCCAGGTAACTGCGGTATACGGGAAACGTCGACAGCACGCCATCCACGACTTTGGCCGCCAGCGCCGGCGACCAGTGCGCGGCAGCAGCGGGGGCCGCTGCGGACAGGCTGCGCAGCAAGGCAGCGCGCTCGGCAACAAAGTGGCGGCGCAGCAACTGCCGCCGCGCATCGCAGACATGCTGCGGCGCTGTCCTCGCATCGCCGCTCAGCGTGTGCCAGGCTTCGGTCAGCGGCAATTTTCCGCGCCCGTCATGCAGCACTGCGGCAGCCTGGTCCATGAAGTCGTACCCGCTCGTGCCGTCGACGCCCCATCCTGGATCCAGGGTTTCGCCGGATGCCAGGATTTTCTCGACGATTACCCACGGAGCCTGCCCGCGCAGTTCCGGCGGGCGCTGGCCGCGCCTCTCCTGCAGTGCGGCGCACAGCCTGCGGCAATAGTCGGGCGGCTCGGCCAGTCCGTCGACATGATCGACGCGCACGCCATCGATGGCGCCCCGCGCGTACAGCCGCAGGGGCAGGGCGTGAACCGCATCGAAGACATTTTCCTTTTCCACTCGCACACCGATCAGGTCGCTGATCTCGAAAAAGCGGCGCCAGTTGATGCAGCGTGCAGCACTGCGCCACCATGCCAGCCGGTAGTGCTGGCGATCCAGCAATTCCTGCAGGCGTTTGCGGCCTTCTGCATCGTCGGGTCCATAGCGCTTGAGCACGTCCTGCTGGCTGAGCCCGGACGCGCGCAAAGAGCCTGGCGCCAGCGGATAGCGGGTCTCGCCCACCTTGATACGGAAGGCGCCGGGCTCATTGTCATAGACCAGCCTGATCTGTCCGCTGGCCAGACTGCGCTGGTAAGCGCCTGCCAGAAAAGGCGCCAGAACACGCCCTTTCAGGACACGGCCCGCAGGTTCCCAGTCAATATCGAACCAGTCTGCGTAGGCGCTGTCGCGGCCATGCTCGAGCACATCCCACCACCAGGCATTGTCCGCGTGAGTGGCCATATGATTGGGCACGATGTCCAGGATCAGGCCCATGCCGAGCTGACGCGCTTCGCCCGCCAGTGTCAGCAGCGCCGCTTCGCCCCCGAGCTCAGGACTGACCTGGCCGTGATCGACGACATCGTAGCCATGCGTGGAGCCCGGGCGCGCCCGAGAGATCGGTGACAGATAGAGGTGACTGATGCCCAGGCGCGCAAAATACGCCAGACGGGCGCGCGCATCCTCCAGCGTGAATGCCTGGTTCAACTGCAAACGGAGGGTAGCGCGCACGCTGTTCATGCAGATCCTGGCGTCATGGTGGCAAAGGTATCCTGTGGCAGCATTGTTTCCGGCCGGTCTGCATGCGCCTGCGTATGCCTACCGGCATAGATGACCTGCTCCCCGGCCGGGGCACGCGCAGGCAGTTTTACTGCATCGCTTGAGAGATTGCAGTATAGGCGCAGCGTATCGCCATTGCCCATACGCCAAGCGGCCTGCACTGCCTGGGGACCCAGCACCTGGGCGTCCAGGGCCCGGGCCTGCGCCAGATACGGCGTAATGTATTCCCGACGCACCCGCAGCAGTGTGCCGTAATATGCGCGCCACTCCTGACCCTGGGCCTGTTGCAAGGCCGGCAGGGCCAGGGATGCCTCCCAGGTGGCCGGATCGTTGGGGTCCGGCACTGCCTCCCGCGCTTCGGCCAGGCCGGCAAACTCCTTGCGTCGCCCCTCGCACACAGCCCTCGCCAGGTCCTCATCGGCAAAGCTCGTGAAGTACAGAAATGGCGCCGTCGCACCATACTCCTCGCCCATGAAGAGCAGCGGAACCTGCGGCGTCAGCAATTGCAGGGCAATGGCGGCAAGCAGCGCCATCGGCTTGTCAGCGCACAGCGTGGTCAGTCTTTCACCGTGGGCCCGGTTGCCGGTCTGGTCGTGATTCTGCAGAAAAAACACAAAGGCGGAAGGAGGCAGATCTGCGCTGGGCTCGCCGCGCCTCGCGCCGTGCCGTAACGCGCTGGCCTGCCCCTGATAATCAAAGCCCTGCGTCAGACATCTTGCCAGCCGCGCGGCCGCATGGTCCGCATAATCCGCGTAATATTGCCCGGACTCGCCGGTGAGCATATGGTGCAGCACATGGTGGATGTCGTCATTCCATTGCGCGTCGAACCCCTGACGCAACAGGCTGGCGGCGTTGTCATCGTTTTCAAGCACCAGATGGACATGACGGTCCGGACCGAGACGGCTGCGCACAAAGGTGGCCATCTCGGGCAGCCAGGACTTGTCGTCGATGGCGTGCACCGCATCCAGACGCAGGCCATCCATTCTGTACTCGCGCAGCCAGTACAGCGCATTCTCGGCAAAAAAAGCCCTGACCTGCGGCCGGCGAAAATCCACGGCCGGCCCCCATGGCGTCTGGATGTCCTCGCGGAAAAACTGCGGTGCATAGACATGCAGGTAATTTCCGTCCGGACCGAAGTGGTTGTAGACCACGTCCAGAAACACCTGCAGGCCCAGACTGTGCGCGGTGTCCACCAGTTCCTTGAGTTCGTCCGGGCACCCATATGCCGCATCCGGCGCATAGGGCAGCACGCCGTCGTAACCCCAGTTGCGCGGCCCGGAAAAATCCGCCACCGGCATCAGCTCAATGGCGGTCACGCCCAGCTCAGCCAGATCGGGCAGGCGTTCCTGCACGCCGCGAAAGCCCCCCAGCAGGCCGACATGGATTTCGTACAGTACGGTCTCAGTCCATGGACGACCCCGCCAGCCGACGGTCCGCCAGCGATAGGCCGGATCAGGCAGCAGGCTTTTGCCGTGTACATCGCCTTCCTGTTCGCGCGATGCCGGATCGGGTACGTGCTGTCCGCCATCTATGCAGAAGCAATAGGATGCGCCCGGCTCACAGCTGACCTCGACATTGAAGAACCCTTCGCCGTCGCGCTGCATGGGAAGCGGCGGCTCCGAGGCAAGCACCAACGCAACCGTGCGGGCGCCCGGCGCCCAGAACTGGAACCGGACGCGCCCATCGGGAAGCGGCAAGGGCCCGAAGGTATAAGGATGCCGGCTCTCTTTCTGGTTTACGTGCGCACTCATGATCTGTGCTCACCGGAAAGCATGCGCACCTTAGCCGACCGTCGCCTCGCGACCACCAATGACGCCAATGTCCTGACTGCTGCGCCGCTGCCGCGACATCGCGCTGGCCACGCCGCTAGGCGCGGCCGGACCCATGACACCGGCATATCCCCTGCCAGGCTGCAGAACGCGCGGGCCAAACAGTGTGCGGCGCTGTTTTTCCGGGACGCGACCCATAGGCACATCGGGGCGCAGGCACTGATATGCCGCCATATAGGCGGGCGAAGCTTTGCGCCAGCTGAAGTCCGTCCGCATGCCATTGGTCTGCATGGCCCGCCAGATATCCGGCCGCCCGCGCAGCGACATGGCGCGGGCGATGGCGCGCGCCATGTCCTGCACAGTATCGCCGCGAAACAGCACGCCGGTGGCGGTACGCATCGCGCCCGGCGGCACGCCAGGACCAGGATCGAGAATGGTGTCGACCATGCCGCCCACTCGCGATCCAATAGGTATCGTGCCGTAGCGCATCGAATACAGCGGCGTCAGCCCGAAGGGCTCGAAACGGCTTCCATGCAGCAGAATATCCGCCCCCGCATGCAGCAAATGGGACCGAGACTCGTCAAATCCTATCCAGACAGCGCAACGGCCCGGATACTCCCTGGCCATGTCGCGCAAAACGTGCTCCAGGCCTTTATCGCCCTGGCCCATCACGCACACCTGCAGGGCGGGATGCGCCTGCAACGCCACCGGAATCGCCTCGGCGGCAATATCTGCCATTTTCTGCGTGGTCAGCCGGCTGCACATAGCCATCAGTGTCGCGCCCTGATCCACCGGCAGGCCAAACGCGCGCTGCAGTTCAGCCTTGCAGACGGCCTTGTTGCCCAGTTGAAAAGCATTGAAGGGACGCCCGCGCAGATAGCGATCGGCCTGCGGGTCCCATTCGGTCGTGTCGATACCATTGGGGATGGAAATGATATCGTCGCGACGGCCGCGCAGCAGTTCCTGCAGGCCGCAGCCGAACTCAGGCGTCAGTATTTCGCGTGCATAATGATGACTGACCACGGTGATCAGATCGGCGCACCGTATCCCTGCCGCCAGAAAGTTGATCTGATCATAGATCTCAAGTGCGTTGGCGGCATTTTCCGTAGCCTGCACACCGATCTCACTCCGGCAGGCAACGGGGAAGTTGCCCTGAAAAGCCAGATTGTGCAGCGTCAGCACCGACTTTACGTCATACACGCCGAGTTGCCGCATCAAGAACGGCGCCAGCGCTGCATGCCAGTCGTGCGCGTGCACAATATTGGGGCGCGCAACCCCCTCCATGCCGCGCGCAATCCGGGCCGCAGCGTGGGCCAGGGCCGCGAATCTGATGTGGTTGTCCTCGTAGACCTCGCCCTGTGGCGACAGATACAGTCCCGGCCGGTCATACAGTGCATCATTTCTCAGCAAAAGGACCGGCAGGTCCAGCTCCGGGCAATGCCCGGCGATCAGGCGGGCCTGCCCGCCGGGCAGGTCGTCGAACACGGCAACCTCACGCGGCGCGCGCAGCTGCGACATCGTCCCTGGATAGGCGGGCAACAACAGCGTGACGCCCAGCCCTTCGCCACCCAGTGCGTGCGCCAGACCGCTGACCGCGTCACCCAGCCCTCCCGTCTTGGCCAGTGGAAATGCTTCAGCGCTCACAGCAAGTATTTTCAGTGTCACTCTCATTCTCCTGACCCCGGCGCAGGGCCGAGGAATTGTTCCTGGCGCACCGGGACTCCGGTGCCAACATCAGCTCAGCCATCAGATACGGTAAAAAGTACCGGCTGTCGTAAAAGCTATACGACGCACCCCTGAGGTCACGGGCGAGGCATGTTCTTCATAGATACCGACGCAATATTCATGCCAGCAACAGCTGCCCATTCTTGCCCAAACAAGGGAAATCCATATGCCCGGGCGGCTATCTCGGGCATGGCAGTTGCAGGAGTAAAGAGCAAGAAGCCGGCCTGCCGCCGAGGCAGCATCCGGTATCTGAGTATCTGTCCTGATCAATGAATGGAGGCGTATAGCATGAAGCCCACCCTAGCAGCCGGCCCTGACGCCGCCTCGGCATCCAGTCTATTGCGGGCCCATGTCCCGGAACCGCCGGCGCCGCCCGAGCACGATCCCAACCTGCCGCCTGGACGGGATCCACACAGGCCCGAACAGCCACCGCCAGACCGGCCTGATCAGGATATCGACCTGCCGCCCAGAGAAGCGCCGGAAGATATTCGAGATCCACGGCCCTCGCCTGACAAGCAGCCGCCCTTGCGGAGCGAAGGGATATGGCTGCCCTAGCGAACGGCCTTCCCGGCGGGCGCAGTGTCGTCCTCTTCGCCGTATTCCTCAAGCTTGTTGTAGAGCGTCTTGAGGCTGATGCCCAGCATTTTGGCGGCGGTTTTCTTGACGCCGCCGCACTGCCTGAGCGTAGCAAGAATGAGCTGCTTGTTGGCATCGGCCAGCGAGGCGCCGACAGGCACCAGAACGTCTTCGGACGAATCGGACGCCTGCGCGCCGAGGTCGAACGACTTGATATCGCCGTCAAGCACGTCGTCACCCAAAATATAGCTGCGGTACACATAATTGCGCAGCTCGCGGATGTTGCCCGGCCAGTTGTTCTGTTTCATGGCGTCGCGCGCCGCCTGGGAGAAGACCTTGCTGGTCCCGTGCTCCTCGTTGAGTTTGCCCAGAAAGAAATCGGCCAACAGGAGGACGTCATCTTCCCGCTCGCGCAGCGGCGGCAGCTCCAGAGGAAACACGCTCAGCCGGTGATAGAGATCTTCGCGCAGCTGTCCGTTGGCCACCGCCTGCTCGGGATTGCGATTGGTCGCCGCCACCACGCGGACATCGGACTCGATTTCTTCGTGCGTGCCCACCCGCATGAAACGTCCGCTCTCCAGCACGCGCAGCAATCTTACCTGCAGATCCATGGACATTTCGGTGATTTCATCCAGGAAGATCGTGCCGCCGCGCGCGCGCTCGAAATAGCCTTTGTGCTGCCGGTCGGCCCCGGTAAAACTGCCTTTTTCGTGACCGAACAACTCGCTTTCGATGAGGTGAGGAGAGATCGCGCCGCAGTTGATGGGAATAAAAGGATGTTCATGGCGCGGGCTGGCCAGATGAATGGCCTCCGCAGCAAGCTCCTTGCCGGTGCCGCTCTCGCCCACCAGAAGCACCGTCGCCTGCGTAGGCGCCACTTTCTCGATATGCGCGCACAGCAATTGCATGGCACGCGACTGCCCTATCATTTTGGCAAAACAGGCTGCGGACCCAGGCTGGGGGCCAACGCCGCCCAGGCTCTTGACCTCGGTGAGAATGCCGCGCAAGCGCCGCAAGCTGACCGGTTTGAGCAGGTAATCGATCGCGCCGCAGCGCAATGCCTCGATCGCGCTGTCTACGCTGGAATAGCCCGTAATGAAGGCCACATGCGTATCGGGAAGCGCCGTGTCCTGCCAGAATTCCATGCCATTGCCGTCAGGCAGGTTCATGTCCAAAAAAACGACATCCGGCTTTTGCCGTTCTATCTGTATACGAGCCTGTCGGATATCCGCAGCCTGCGCTGTGGTGTAGTTTTCGTCAGCCGCGATATCGGCTATCAACTGCCTGGTCGCAGCATCATCATCAACGATCAAAAGATGCGGCATATACGCTTATTCAAACAAGTCACCTCGTCCCGCTCCGTATTTCCCATCCCGGGGACGCGGGACGAAGGAGAATTTATTACTACCTTTAACCCTATTGCCAGTTGGTCCGACCGTACAGTCAGTTAAGGCCTGCCAACTACATGCGCAGCTTCTTCATTTGAAAACAAAACCGATTCAATGCAAGAACTTATTATTCTACCGCGACCTGGAGGGCAATATCATTAAGCTACCCACCATGATCAAATCGTCCAAAATTCTGGGCCGCTCCAGCGCTGCCTTCGATCTGGCCCGGTCCATTGTCAAGGCCGCTCCCACGGCTGCCTCTGTGCTCATTATCGGTGAAAGCGGCACGGGTAAGGAAATTGTGGCCCGCGCCATCCATCATCGCAGCCCCCGCAAGAACTCGCCCTTTGTCGCGATCAACTGCGGCGCGATCACGCCCTCGCTGGCCGAAAGCGAACTGTTCGGCCATGAGAAAGGCAGCTTTACCGGCGCCTCGGCCACCACCACGGGATGTTTTGAGCGCGCGCACCCCGGCACGCTGTTCCTGGATGAGGTGACCGAGATGCCTCTGTCCATGCAGGTGCTGTTGTTGCGTGTGCTGGAAAGCGGTCGCTATAACCGGGTCGGCGGTACAGAGCCGATCGAGGTGAATCTGCGCATCATCGCCGCCACCAACCGCGACCCCAAGGAGGCCGTGCTGGCGGGCAGGTTCAGATCCGACCTGCTGTATCGCCTGGCGGTGTTTCCCATACGCGTGCCGTCGCTGCGCGAGCGCAAGTCGGATATCCCTTATTTGGCGCAGCGGTTTCTGGATGAGTTGAATCAGCAGGAAAAAACCGCCAAGACCTTCTCGCACGCCTCGCTGAACAATCTCGAAGCCCACAACTGGCCGGGCAATATCCGCGAATTGAAGAATGCGGTACTCAGGGCCTACATTCTTGCAGACCAGGAACTCGATATCCCGCCCTTCAGCTCGGCGCCGCGCCCCGGCAACCTGGAAGTCAGGCAGGGTTTCCTCAAGATTCCCATAGGCACGCCGCTGACCAACGCGCAGCGCGCCGTCATCATGGCCACCCTGGAGCATTTCGCGGGCGACAGGCAGCGCGCCGCGCTGGCGCTGGGCATCAGCCCCAAAACCCTGTACAACCGCCTGGAGCGGTTCGGGCAGAGCCCTGACACATGATCCTATAGCAGACCCCACAAAATGGCTCTGACGCAGCGGCGTACCGTGAAATCGCGGCCGAGCCTTCTTTGCACTTCTTACACGCATCGGTAAGTTTGCCCTGCGTCCGCGCCTGACCCGGACCGCAACACCCCAATGAGCAGGCCGCTTTCAGAACTGGCATTGTTTTTGCTTGAACCTGTAGAGAGATCACTGAATCCGGTCTTCAGAAAAGTACAAAAAGGGGATGCAAATTGATACAACTAGTCTATGAGCTGCAGACACGGCAACAGACCACCTTGACGCCCCGACTGCAGCAATCCGTGCGCCTTCTGCAAATGTCCACGCTGGATTTCAATCGTGAAGTCGCACAAGCCCTGGCCGATAATCCCTTCCTGGAGGAACAGGAGGACAGCAGCGCCGCGCAGAGCGAAGCAAACACCGAACCTCCGCCAGAGCCGCTCACGGACCAGGAAGAGCCTTCTGCCGCCGCCGACATCCAGCACATCGACACGGCGCCGGCCGAACCCTCCTCGTACTCCGGCGACTACCCCGTCAGTCGCCGCCATGATGCGCCCGATACGGACGTGGGACAGTGGGCGCCGGCCGAAACCAGTCTTCAGGACGCGCTGCATGCGAATCTGTGCGGTTTTTCGCTGAGCGAGCGGGACGAGTGCCTTGCATTATTTGTGATCGAGGCAATTGACGAAGACGGCTATCTGCGCCAGCCGCTGATGGAGCTCGCCGATCCGGCGCAGTTCTCGCCGCCGGTCACGCAGACGGAATGGGAAGTTGCCCTGCGGCTGGTACAGCATCTGGGCGCACCCGGCATCGCCGCGCGCGACTTGTCGGAATGCCTGACGCTGCAGCTGCAGGCGCTGGACGACGGCACCCCGGCGCGCGACGTGGCCCTGCGTATTGTGCAGGACCAGCTGGAACGGCTGGGCCGCTGCGATTACCAGGGCATGGCCAGGGCATTGCAGTGCGACGTCGATGAGGCCAGGACCGCCAGTCTGCTGATCCGCAGCCTGACACCCCGGCCTGGCCGCCGCTATGGCAGCGTCGACCCGTCCTCCTATGTGATTCCGGATGCCTATGCCCGCAAGGTCGGCAAGACCTGGGTGGCCACCGCCAACAACGAGGCCATTCCCCAGGCCCAGTTGAACGATGCCTATGCGCGCCTGTTCCGCAAAACCCGGTACGACGAACGGGCCATGATGGCCCAGGCGCTGCAGGAAGCACGCTGGCTGATCCGCAGTCTGGAACAGCGCACGCAGACCATACAGCGGGTGGCCCAGGCCATTGTCGCGCGCCAACAGACCTTTTTCGACTATGGCGAGGTGGCGCTGCGCCCGCTGATGCTCAGCGAAATCGCCGAAGAACTCGGCATGCACGAGTCCACTGTCTCCAGGGCCACCAGCAATAAATACCTGGCGACACCACGCGGCATATATGAATTCAAGCATTTTTTCACACGGGAACTGGCAACGCGGTCAGGCGGCACCTGCTCGGCAGGCGCAGTGCGGGCGCTGATCCAGGAAATGATAGACGAGGAAAATCCCAAGGAACCATTGTCCGATGTGACGCTGGCCGACAAGCTGGCGCAGGAAGGCATCATGGTGGCGCGACGTACTGTCTCAAAGTATCGTGCCCAGATCAAGTATCCACCGTCTGAATTGCGCCGGGCGCCCTGAGGGCTAAAATGGGCAGGCCTTCTGGTCACAGGAACCGCCATGCCCCACCACCAACTGCCCGCCATCGCCCTGCTGGGCACAGGCGGCACGATCGCCGCCACAGCGCCGCAAGCCGCCGCCGTGGCGGATTACACTGTCACTGAAGGCGTGCAGGCCCTGCTGGACGCGGTGCCCGGCATCAATGCCCTGGCAAGACTACGCCCGCAGCAGGTATTCAATGTGGACAGCCGCAACATCACCAACGCCATGCTGCTGCAGTTGGGCGCCGCCGTCGCGCAGTTGCTGGCCAGCGACGATATCGATGGCGTGGTGATCACCCACGGTACCGATACGCTCGAAGAAACCGCTTACTTTCTCAACCTGGTGATCCAGAGCAGCAAGCCGGTGGTGGTGGTCGGCGCCATGCGTCCAAGCTCGGCCCTGAGCGCCGATGGCCCGCTCAATCTCTACAACGCAGTCCTGCTCGCTGCCTCGCCTCAGGCCCGGGGGCAAGGTGTGCTGGTCGCCCTGAACGACACTGTGCACGCCGCGCGATACGTGCGCAAGGCCCACACAACGCATGTACAGGCATTCAGCTCCGCTGACGAAGGCTGCATCGGCCGCATCCACAACGGCCGTGTCATCCTGTCCGGCGGCGTCGGCCCGCTGCACACCAGCGATACCGAGTTTTCCATACAGGCGCTGCATGGCCAGGAACAGCTGCCCAGCGTCGATGTCATCTACGATCACCAGAATGCAGGGCTGCATCTGTACCAGGCATCGATTCAGGCCGGCGTGCGCGGCATTGTCGTGGCCGCCCTCGGCAACGGCAGTCTGTCCCCGCAGGCAGAAGAAGGCTGCCGACTGGCTGTGGCCCAGGATATTGTCTGTGTGCGCAGCAGCCGCACCGGCGCCGGTCTGGTTTCGGCCAGCCAGGAAGACACCGCGCGCCGGCTGGTGTCCGGCAATACGCTCAACCCGCAGAAGGCGCGCATCCTGCTGATGCTGGCGCTCACGCGCAGCAACGAACCGGCTGCCATCCAGGCCTGTTTCGATCGCTATTGACGCTCCGGTCGGATCAGCGCAACCCCAGGCAAAGCAGCCTGCGCCGTCCGAGCCCACGTCACCTCATTCAGCGCAACTGAACTGCTGCAGCCGCCGCCCGCTTTCGAATAGACGCTGTGCGCCGGTGAATGGGTCCCGGAACGCAATGCGGCGCGCCAGCAACTGAAGCGG
This sequence comes from Pusillimonas sp., assembly GCA_048270225.1. Taxonomy (GTDB): domain Bacteria; phylum Pseudomonadota; class Gammaproteobacteria; order Burkholderiales; family Burkholderiaceae_B; genus Allopusillimonas. The sequence continues at coordinate 238,967 of JBLWTG010000002.1, forward strand.
ACGCGAAAAATCGTCATCCGGCGCGTAAGGCTGCAGCACGGGATACAGCGTATCGTTGACGATGGGGATGCCCAGATCGCTCATATGCACGCGCAACTGATGTTTGCGGCCGGTCAGCGGCCACAGCCGGTACCGGCCCAACCCGCCGGCCAGCGTCTCGATCAGTTCAATGCGCGTCTCGCTGTTGGGCGTGCCGGCACGCTGCGAAGCGACCACAAACTGCCCCGGCGACGAGACGATGGCGCTGCAGTGAACCAGCGGCAGCGCCAGCCTGTCATCCACAGGCGCGATGGCCTCATATTCCTTGCGCACCGCTCTCTCCTGGAAAAGCGTCTGGTAAGCGCCACGCGCATCCGGATCCAGGCAAAACACCAATACGCCCGCCGTGTCCCTGTCCAGCCTGTGCACCGGCGTCAGCCACGGCATGTCCAATTGCAGGCGCAGGCGTGTCAGCACGGTTTCATGCACATGGCGGCCACCGGGAATACTGGCCAGAAAATGCGGTTTGTCGACCACCAGCAGGCGTTCGTCGCGAAACAGAATGGGCAGATCGAACGGCACTGGCGTCTCGCGCGATGCTTCGCGGTAATACCACAGCCAGGTGCGCGCGCGGTAAGGGCTGTCGGCCCGTTGGGCCGCACCCGTCTCGTTCACGATATCGCCGCGCGCAAGCCTGGCTGCCAGCACGTCAGCACCGACAAAGGGAAAACGCTGCGCCAGAAACTCGCCCATGGTCCGCCAGGGGCCGTGCGGCAAAAACACACGGCTGGGCGCGACGCCTTGCCGGGGCGGCAGCGGGGCCGTCGCAGGCAAGCGGCCGCCCTCTCCCGCCAGTTGCCGCGGCGACCGAGCCCGCGTCTGCTCCGGCGCATCGTCCTGCCTCGCCACCTCGCCCTATCTCCGCTTTCTCATGCGGGCACGGGATCTGGCATGCCGCTGCGGCGCATGCGCACGCCCTGCCTGAACCAGACCAGCGCCAGGATCAGCAAGGCGGGCAGATAAACCCAGAACTCGGACGGCCGCTGCGGATTCGGAACCAGCACCTGATCGATATCCCAACCCTGCTCCCAGCCTGACTTGCGGGCCTGACTGCCAAAACGCACCGAAGCGATCTGGGCCTGGTCTCCCAGGGCCATGACCGTCAGACCGGCCGCCATCAAGCGTTGCTGGCCCACCGCATCGCCGCTTGCCGTATTGCCCTCGGGCAGGGCAGGCAGGGGTACGGCGACCGTTTTCTGCAGCTCGTCGCCCTCGATGTTCATGCCCTTGAGCACGGCCACCAACCTGCCCTTGGCCGGCATGTTGCTTGCGATCTGCATCAGCTGAGCCGACGGATGCGCTTCATACTTTGGATACAGCTGATTCATGAACCAGTCCGGACGGAACAGCATGAAGGTGACCAGAAACAGCAACGCCACTTCCAGCCATGTGGCCCTGGTGCGCATCCAGAACAGCGTGGCCGCGGCAAAGGTCAGCGAGGCCAGCGTCGCGCCGCCCACAACCAGCAGCAGCTCCCACCAGCCATTGACATCAATCAGCAGCAGCATGGGATTGAAGATGAACATGAATGGCAGCACCGCTGTGCGCAGCGCATAGGTCACGCCCTGCACGCCTGTCTTGATCGGGTCTTCGCCCGAAATGGCGGCCGCGGCAAACGTTGCCAATCCTACCGGCGGCGTGATGTCGGCCATGATGCCGTAATAGAACACAAACATGTGAACGGCGATCAGCGGAATGACCAGGCCGCTTTGGGCACCCAGTTCAACCACCACGGGCGCCATCAGGGTCGCCATCAGAATGTAGTTGGCAGTGGTCGGCATGCCCAGGCCCAGCACCAGGCAAACGCCGGCGGTAAAGAACAGCATGGCCAGCACACTGCCCATGGAGACCAGTTCCACGAACGCCGTCATGCGCAGGCCCAGACCCGTGAGCGTAATGGCCCCGACAATCAGGCCGGCCGTACCGCAGGCAATCGCAATGCCTATCATGTTGCGCGCGCCTTCCTGCAGCCCGGTCACGGCGTCCGACAGGCCCTGACGCAGGCGTGGGGCCACCGGTTCCTTGCGGAACCAGGCAATCAAGGGCCACTGCGTCACCATCTGCAGCAGCATGGCAACCACCGCCCAGAAGGCCGACAGGCCTGCCGAGAACTGCTCCACCGTCAGGCACCACACCAGAACGCCAATGGGAATCAGGTAGTACAGGCCGGCACGCACGGTGGGCCAGGGCTCGGGCCGCACCGGATTGGTGATGCTGATTTCGGTGGGCAGATCCGGATGCGCCGCGGCGACCTTGATCAGCCAGAGGTAGAGCAGCACCAGGAGCGCCATCAGTATCCAGATGGCGGCCTGCCCGGCAAACTGCTGTACGCCCACGCCTATCCAGTAGACCAGGCCCATGACAATCACGCTGCCCGCAATCCCCATGCCCCAGCCGGCCAGTTTCTGCAGCAGTGTACGGGGCTTGCCCGCGGTCATCATGGGCTGTATGCCCAGCTTGAGGGCTTCAAGGTGCACAATGTAGAACAGCGCTACATAGGAGATGGTTGCAGGCAGCAGCGCATGGCGAATGATGTCGGTATACGGAATGCCGACATACTCGATCATCAGGAAGGCCGCCGCACCCATGACCGGCGGCATGATCTGGCCATTGACCGACGATGCGGTCTCGATGGCGCCTGCGCGTATGCCGCCGTAGCCCGCCCGCTTCATGAGGGGAATCGTGAAAATCCCGCCCGTCACCACGTTGGCGACCGATGATGCGGACACAATGCCATTGACGGCCGAAGACACCACGGCCACCTTGGCTGGACCGCCCCGCAGATGGCCAAGCAGCGCAAATGACACCTGCATCATGTAATTGCCAGCGCCGCAGCGGTCAAGCAGCGATCCGAGCAACACAAAGATGAAAATATAGGAGACGGACACCCCCAGCGCCACCCCGTAAACGCCTTCGGTGGTCAGCCACATGTGCGACATCAGGCGTTCGATGGATGCACCCCGGTGGGCCAGCGCATCAGGCAGCCAGGGCCCCAGGAATACGTAAGCCACGAAGATAATGCCCAGCACCGCCATGGGCGCGCCCAGCGCGCGACGCGTCACTTCGAGCAGCAGCAGCACGCCGATGGAAGCGGTCACCACATCCATGGTCGTGGGAATGCCGGGCCGGGTCGCCAGCTCCTTGTAGAAAAGAAAAAGATAGGCGCCGCAAAACCCGGCGACCAGCGCCAGGACCCAGTCGAACCAGGGCATCTGGTCGCGTGGCGAACTCTTGCGCGCCGGATACGCCAGGTAACCCAGAAACATGGCAATGCCAAGATGCAGGGCGCGCGCCTCGGTATCATTGAATATGCCGAAGTTGAAAGAAAAGGGCAGCGGCGAAGCCGTCCAGAGCTGAAACAGCGACCAGATGATGGCGCCGCCGAACAGGACTGCGCCCGCAATGCCGCCTACATCGCGTCCGCCGCGATCAACATCGGCGACAAGTTGTTCCAGGTGAGCGTTGGTATGGTGCTCGGCGGTAGCCGACGAGGTGGTCGTGCCCATGAGCCTTCCCTTGAATGTTGCGATATGAGCCGCCCTGCCGCAACGAAGTCGATGCCGGCCGGGGCTGCCGTGGCTGCCCTGGGCTTGCCGCGCCGGACAGACAGGCTGTGAAACAGCCGGCATGCCTGAAGCAGCATGCCGACCACCTGCTTCTTACAGCAGGCCTTTTTCCTTGAAGTACTTCTCGGCGCCCGGATGCAGCGGCGCGGACAGACCCTTGGTCACCATATCCTTGGGTTCAAGGTGCGCAAATGCCGGGTGCAGCTTCTTGAAGTCGTCAAAGTTGTCGAACACGGCCTTGACCAGCACGTAGACGGTTTCTTCGGGCACATCGGCCGACGTCACGAAGGTGGCCAGCACGCCATAGGTATCGGTTGGTTGCGGGTTGTTGGGATACAGGCCGCCGGGGATGGTAGCCTTGGCATAGTAGGGATACTGCTCAACCAGCTTGTCCACGGCCGGGCCCGTCAGCGACACCAGTTGAGCGGCGCAGGTGGTGGTGGGGTCCTGAATGTTGGCCGAAGGGTGGCCCACCGCGTAGAAGAAGCCATCGATCTTGCCGTCGCACAGCGCCGAGCCATGCTCGTCGGGCTTGAGCTCGGAGGCCAGCGAGAAGAACGAATAGTCTTCACCGCGCTCTTTGAGCAGCAGATCCATGGAGGCGCGCGTGCCCGAGCCAGGATTGCCTACGTTGAAGCGCTTGCCCTTGAAGTCGTCGAACGATTTGATATTGGCTTCTTTGCGGGCCACGACGGTAAACGGCTCGGGATGGATGGAAAAGACCGAACGCAGTTTCTTGTATGCGCCCGCGTCCTTGAACTGGCCTTCGCCGTTGTAGGCATTAAAGCCCACGTCCGACTGGACGACGCCCAGGTCCAGCTCGCCCGCCTTGATCGTGTTGATGTTGAACACCGAACCGCCGGTGGATTCGACAGAGCACCGGATGCCATGCTCACTGCGGTTTTTGTTGACCAGGCGGCAGATGGCGCCGCCGGCCGCATAATAGACGCCTGTTACGCCACCGGTGCCAATGCTGACAAACTTCTGCTGGGCCGCTGCGGGCAAGGGGGCGGCCACGGCCGCGACCATGGCTGCCGCGCCGGCGGTCAGCGCCAGCCGCTTGCCAAGTGAGGACGTAAAGAATTTTCGCATTGACGATCTCCCTGATGTCATTCTGGATGGAAAGAAACCGGCGCATTGCCGGCAAACTGGCGCCAGCGACCGTGTCGCAGACGCCTGCAAGAAAAAAACACAGGGACCAGGCATGCGTGCACCCAAAAAGGGTAGCCTGTTTATTTGTGTGTGGCGGCGTGAATCCCCCCCCGGGAATAAGCGCGAACCTGCGGCACGAACTGCCATGATCCCCAACGCTGACGTATCAAATCTTGTCAGGCGTAATGCTACAACGGCTCGCCGGGCACGCAAGGACAAATGCGTCAGGGTTTTTCCTAGTACGCCGGTCCCGGCCGAGAATCCGAAGGACGCTGTCAGCCGAGCGCGGTATCCAGCAGCATCATCACCACAAAGCCGAGCATCAGCCCTATGGTGGCGGCGGTTTCATGCCCCTGCCGCCATAGCCAGCCCCCTGACCCTGAGCCACCTGCAGCGCGGGAATCACCAGCGAGAACGAGCTGGCAGCCGGCATGACGCCTGCGCCAAAGCCCAGCATGCTGTCGTGTGCCCGCTGCGAAAACCTGAACGTATGTCGCTCAGCCTCGCAGACTGTATCCTACCTGATCACCGCATACTGGAACGTGCCCACTGCGGTGGCCAGCAGCAGGTCGCCATCCAGCAATACCTGGGCGCGGGTAAAAAAGGTGCGGCGCGCCTTGCGCTCGACATAACCCCTGGCAACGAGTTCGTGCCCCTCGCCGCTGTCCAGGAAATTGGTGGTCAATGACAGGGTCAGGCTGCGCAGGGCCGGCTCTCCCGGCTCGACATACAGGCCGCTATAGCCGGATACCGCGTCCAGCAACGCGCACAGCACGCCCCCCTGTACCCGGCCCGTGCGATTGCCCAGATTGGGCGTGATCGCCAGCCGCATCTCCGCATGGCCGCTGGACCATTGCGTCAGGCGCACGCCCAGCCATTCGAGATAAGGATTGTCGATAGGGATAGAAACACTGCTGCCGGTAGCCATTGCCAGGGTCCAGAAAAAAGAAAAACCCTAAGCTTAACCTGACTGGCTTGCCCGCAAGAATCGGGCGTGCAGGGCGTCCCGGCGCTCATGGACGGTCTTGGTCGGCACCAGGCCTGTCACCCTGGCCGGCGGCCGGCTGCGCGTCGTCTTTGCCGGCACGCGCCTCGACCGCGACCAACGTGAGTTTTTCGCCGTCCACATCCACATTGAGCGGCTCAAGCGCCGGCATGGTCTTGTTGGCGCGCGAAGACAGCTCGCTGAAGCGCGCCGTCTTGCCGTAAAGCCCCTGCTGACCCGCCACCGCCAGCACGGTGCTGTTGTACTGTCGGCTGACGGTCTCCAACGTATCGCCCAACTTCTTCAGGCGCTCGGCCACCAGCACCACCTGGTTGTAGAGCTCGCCGGCCCGCGCGCTCAGCTCGTGCGCCTGCTCGTTGCTGCGCGCCGTCATCCAGAGATTGGCCACCGTCTTCAGGATGGGCATAAGCGTGGTGTGCGACACGAGGACGACATTGCGCTGATAGCCATAGTTGAACAGCTCGCGGTTATGCTGCATGGCCTCGATATAGGCCGGCTCGACGGGCATGAACATCAACACAAAACTCGGGCTGCGCATGCCCACCAGATTGCTGTAGTCCTTGCGCGAAAGATCATCGATGTGATTGCGCACGGCCCGCACATGCGCGTCCAGCGCCGCCTGGCGGTCGTCCTCGTTCTGCGCCGCCACGGCCCGGTCGTAGTCCACGAGCGAGACCTTGCTGTCTATGACCATGTGCTTGCCATCAGGCAGCTTGATGATGAAATCCGGCTGGCGGCTGTTGCCCTGCTCGTCGCGAAAGCGCGGCTGAGACTCGTAGTGATCCTGCTTGATCAGCCCGGCCAGCTCCAGCGTGCGCTCCAGCTGCATCTCACCCCAGTTGCCGGCGGTTTTCTTGTCGCCCTTGAGCGCCAGGGCCAGCGTGCTGGCCTCCGTGCCGATGCGCAGCCCCATTTCCATGACCCGCCTGATTTCCACCCCGAGCGAGGCATTGCCGCGTACGGTTTCGTCGTGTACCTGATTGACGCGGCTCTGGAAACGGTCAATCTGTTCACGCAGCGGCTTGAGCAGGGCATCGAGCGAGCTCTGGCTGTTCTGCGTCAGATTGCGGCCTTTTTCTTCCAGGATCTGATTGGCCAGGTTCTGGAACTCGACTTTCAGCTGGGCGCGGGACTGCTCAAACCCTGCTTTCATTTCCTGGAAGCTGGCGAGTTTTTCGCTATGAATGGCCTGCAGCTCCACCAGCGCCCTGTCCGCCTGCCCCAGGCGTTCGAGCAGCGTCTGGCGCGCCGCCTCGCCCGCCTGGATCTCGCTGCGCGCCTCAGCCAGCCGCTCCTGCAGGCTCAGCACCGTCGATTCACTGTGGGCCAGTTGGCGGTCCAGCCGGGCGCGGGCCGCTTCAGTTGCCACCATCTGGCTGCGGCTGATCTCCAGATTTTCACGGGTTTGCTCGAGTTGCGCACCCTGCTGACGCACCAGCGACTGGGCCTGGACCGCGTCGTTGCGCGCCTGCGCAAGCCGCCGTCCCATCACGAGTATGGTCAACAGAACGCCGACGGCCAGGCCGGCTGCAATCAGCCAAATTTCCACGGGCTCAATGGCCGGAAGAGTCATGCAGGTTTCCTTCGTCGCCATGCAATGACTGCAGGCGTGATAAATTACAGACGCTAATCATAGTATTTCAGGCAGTGCTGCGGCGTCTTGGGCGCGCAGTCTGCAGGACGCACCGGACAGTATCATGCGTAACCCTCTTGCCGCGATGGTCGGACTGGCAGTATGGGGCCTGGTCGGCATAGCCCCTTCAGCCTGGGCCGGCTGGCCTCCTGAAAACCAGGCAATTCAGATCATCGTACCCGCGCCGGGCGACGCAGGCATAGGCCTTGGCATCGCCAGGCTGCTGGCGACCCAGCTCCAGACCCGTCTTGGCGGCCATTTTTCCGTGTCCACCTACCCGGCCAACCATGGCCCCGGCAGCGCGGCTTTCCTGGAAAACGAGCCCGCGGACGGCACCACCCTGCTGCTGTGCAATACCACGCTGTCCGGCTCCAGCTTTGCCTACGCCCGGATACTGTCCGGCGCCGGCCAGCGCCTGGAAGCCATCGGGCTGATCGCCGAACTGCCCAATATACTGGTGGTCAACAACGCCTTTCCGGCCACGTCCCTGCGGCAGTTCACCACCTATGTAAGCGACCATCCCGGCGTAGTCAACTTCGGCTCCATCGGCAACGGCAGCACCATGCACCTGGCAGGCCAGTTATACATGACGGAGACCGACAGCAATATGATTCATGTGGCCTATAGCTCGTCAGGCATGGCCACCAACAATCTTATCTCCGGCCAGATACAGTCCATGTTCCATCTGGTACCCGGCATACTGCCGCAGATACGCAACCATCAGGTGCGGCCGCTCGCTGTCATGAGCAACCACCGCCTGCCGGCCCTGCCCGATGTGCCCACCATGGCCGAGCAGGGATACCCGACCCTGCAGTTCGGAGCCTGGATGGCGCTGATGGCCCCGCCGGGAACGCCGCGCGATCTTATCAACCAGGCCAACCATGCCCTGAACCAGATCCTGAATGACCCGGCCACCATACAGCAACTGTCCGACATGGGCGCCGTTCCGGTCAATGGCTCGCCCGAAGCCGCCCAGGCGCGGCTGGCGGCCGAACACGAAAGATGGCAGGCCATCATGTCCCAGGTGGTCCTGCCTGTGCATTAGGGCCTGTCCCCAGGACGCCTGCTGCGCCTCCGTGATGTATACCGGGACTCAAGCCCCGGACTGGCTGCACATCGTATCCGCAGGTTTGAGCCTGCTCAGGGCTTCTTGACGCCGAAACAGTGCTCCAGCCCCGGAAACCGGCCTTCGCGCACGTCGCTGGCGTATTGCTCGACGGCTGTCCTGATGACAGCGCCTACGTCGGCAAACTGCTTGGCGAACTTCGGGATCCGGCTGCCGCTCAGCCCGAGAATGTCTTCGGTTACCAGAATCTGTCCGTCGCAGGCAGGCGCCGCGCCTATCCCTATGGTGGGAATGGCCAGCGCCTCGGTAATCTCCCTGCCCACGCGCTCGGCCACGCCTTCGAGCACCACACCAAAGGCGCCCGCCTCCTGGTGCGCCTGGGCATCGCGCAGAATGCGGCGGGCCGACTCGTCTGTCATGCCCTGCGCCTTGAAGCCGCCCATGGTGTTGACGTACTGAGGCATCAGCCCGACATGAGCGAGCACAGGAATGCCGCGTTCGACCAGAAAACGGGTGGTCTCGGCCATGACCTCCCCGCCTTCAAGCTTGACGCCGTCGGCGCCGCTGGCCGCGAGAATCCGCGCCGCGTTGCTGAATGCCTGCACAGGCGATTCCTGGTAGCTGCCAAAGGGCATGTCCGCAATCACGCAGGCGTGCGAGGTCGAACGCACCACGGCCGCCGCGTGCGCCGCGATTTGCTCCACAGTGAATGACAAGGTGTCGGGCAATCCATAGCCGACCATGGCCGTGGAGTCGCCGATCAGGATAAAGTCCAGGGCGTCGTCCAGCAGACGCGCAAACGGGGCGCTATATGCGGTCAGCGCCGCAATCTTGCGCTCTCCCTTGCAGGCCATTAACTGCGGCACGCTGATACGCTGCGCCTGCCGATGCACACTCATTTTGTTCTCCTTGCCTTTCTGGTCATGAAATACAGCCGGGATACGAATTGAAGCTTTCCCGCAATGCACAAACCGTATAATCGACCAGAATCACAACGAAAACAAATCGAAGACACAACATCGACGCCCCGCATATCCGAGTGCATGGGCGCAACGCAGGGAGAATAAGCATGGCCGAAGTCACGAACACGGTTTCCTTTCACGATGGCCGCAGCGCGCCGCGCCTGGGGTTCGGTACCTGGCAGGTCGACAACGACGTCACCGCCGCCGCGGTCCAGACTGCCCTGGAAACCGGCTACCGTTCCATCGATACAGCCGCCTTCTACGGCAACGAAGAAGGCGTGGGCAAGGGGATTGCCGGCTCGGGCATTGCGCGCCAGGATATTTTCGTGGCCACCAAGCTCTGGAATGACCGCCACGGTCACGATATTACCCGGCGCGCCTTTACCGAGAGCCTGGAAAAGCTCGGCATGGACTACGTGGACCTGTACCTGATTCACTGGCCGGTGCCCAAGAACGATCTGTACGTCGAGGCCTGGGAAACGCTGATCCAGCTGCACGACGAAGGCCTGGCCAAGTCCATCGGAGTATGCAACTTCAATATCAATCATCTGCAGCGCCTGCTGGACGAAACCGGCGTGCTGCCCGTCGTGAACCAGGTCGAACTGCATCCGCTGTTCCAGCAAGCGGCGCTGCGCCAGTACCACGAAGAACAGGGCATCATCACCGAGGCCTGGAGCCCCCTGGGCCGCGGGCAGCTCTGGAACGATCCCACCCTGGCCGGTATTGCCGACAAGCACAAGCGATCGGTCGCGCAGGTGATACTGCGCTGGCACCTGCAACTGGGCAATATGGTGATTCCGAAGTCAGTGACCCCGTCGCGTATCCGCGAAAACTTCAACAGCTTCGATTTTGCCCTGGACGATCAGGATATCGCGGCCATCACGGCGCTCGATCGCGCCGACGGCCGCAATGGTCCAGATCCCGAGCTGTTCAGACTGCCCCAAAAAAGCTGACGAGCCCGCAACCAGGCCACCGTGCGGTCGCACGGCCTGGCCTAGTAATGCGGCGGTTTTTCGATCGAGTAGGCATCTGCGCCGCCGGCATCGCCGGCGGCGTCGCTCAGGCGCCTGACCAGCGCCGTACACAGGGCCTTGAGTTCAGCGATCTGCTTTTGCTGCGCATAGACCTGCTGGTTCAGGGTTTGCAGCAGATCCTCCTGCGCCGTCAGCTTGATTTCGATCTCGATGATGCGCGCTTCCGTTGTCATGGCCCCTTCGCCTTCAAAGCAGATTACGCAACACAAACTGCATGATGCCGCCATGGCGGTAGTAATCCGCCTCGCTGGGGGTATCGATGCGCACCCGGGCGTCGAACTCGACACCACCCGCCCTGACCTTCACGGTCTTGGGGATTTTGCCTTCGTTCAGGCCTACAACACCTTCGATGTCGAAGACCTCCTCGCCGGAAATGCCCAGCGACTCGGCATTCTGCCCATCCGGAAACTGCAGCGGCAGCACACCCATGCCCAACAGGTTGGACCGGTGGATGCGTTCGTAAGACTCGGCAATCACCGCACGCACACCCAGCAGCACGGTACCCTTGGCGGCCCAGTCGCGCGATGAGCCCGAGCCGTATTCCTTGCCGGCCAGAATCACCAGCGGCGTGCCAGCATCGATATAGGCACGCGATGCCTCGTAAATACTGGTGACCGGCCCGTCAGGCTTGGTCAGATCGCGGGTATAGCCGCCTTCGGTGCCCGGCGCCAGCTGGTTGCGCAGCCGGACGTTGGCGAACGTGCCGCGTATCATCACCTCGTGGTTGCCTCGACGCGAGCCGTAGGAATTGAAATCCTTGGGCTCCACACCATGCTCGACGAGATAGGCCGCTGCTGGCGAATTCTTGGCAATGGAACCTGCCGGGCTGATGTGGTCCGTCGTGACGGAGTCGCCCAGCTTGGCCAGCACTCGCGCGCCGCGGATATCCTGCACGGGATCAGGCGTGCGCGGCATATCCTCGAAATACGGCGGATGACGCACATACGTGGACTGCTGGTCCCACTGGAACAGATCGCCTTGCGGCGTGGGCAGGTTCTGCCAGCGTTCGTCGCCTGCGAAGACATCGGCATAGCCGCTTTTGTACATGGACGAGGCGATGGCGCTGTCCACCACCTGCGCAACCTCCGACGCCGCAGGCCAGATGTCGCGCAAATAGACAGGTTTGCCGTCCTTGCCTTCGCCCAGCGGATCGTTGAACATGTCGATATCCATGGTGCCGGCCAGCGCATAGGCCACGACCAGCGGTGGCGACATCAGATAGTTCATCTTGACTTCGGCGTGGATGCGGCCCTCGAAATTGCGGTTGCCAGACAGCACCGACACCACGGACAGGTCGTTCTCCGTCACAGCCTGACTGACTTCCGGAATCAGCGGCCCGGAATTCCCGATACACGTGGTACAGCCATAGCCCACCAGGTTAAAGCCCAGGGCTTCCAGGTAAGGCGTCAGCCCGGCCTTCAGGAAGTAGTCGGTCACCACGCGCGAACCCGGCGCAAGACTGGTCTTGACCCAGGGCTTGCGGGTCAGCCCCGCCTCCACCGCCTTGCGGGCCAGCAGGCCGGCGGCAATCATCACCGCCGGATTGGAGGTATTGGTGCAGGACGTAATGGCGGCAATCACCACGGAACCGTGGTCGACCTCGCCCTTGGCGCCATCGGCAAAGGACACCTGAACGGCATGGCGCGGCCGCACGTCGACATCGGCCGGCGCTTCATGCACATGGTCGGTGGGCGCGGGCGTATCGGTCTGCGGGCCGTCCTGCGTGGGAGGATCGGAGGCAGGGAAGGATTCGGCGACAGACTTGTCATAGCCCTTGGGCTTGCCCGACGCGCCGCCGGTGATGGACTCCAGCGCGCCATGAAAGGCTTCCTGGGCTTCGGCCAGGGCGATGCGATCCTGGGGCCGCTTGGGGCCGGCAATGGACGGCTGCACCGAGGACAGGTCCAATTCCAGCGTTTCCGAATAATGCGGCTCGGCATCCGGATCGTGCCACATGCCCTGGGCCTTGGCGTAGGCCTGGACCAGCGCAACCTGCTCGTCGCTGCGGCCGGTCAGCCTGAGGTAGGCCAGCGTCACATCATCAATGGGGAAGATGGAAATGGTGGAGCCGTATTCGGGGCTCATGTTGCCGATGGTGGCGCGATTGGCCAACGGCACCGCCGCCACGCCCGGGCCATAGAACTCGACGAACTTGCCCACCACGCCATGCTGGCGCAGGCGTTCGGTGATGGTCAGCACCAGATCGGTGGCCGTCGTGCCTTCTGGCAGCGAGCCTGTGAGCTTGAAGCCCACGACGCGCGGAATGAGCATGGAGATGGGCTGGCCCAGCATGGCCGCCTCGGCCTCGATGCCGCCCACACCCCAGGCGACCACGCCCAGGCCATTGACCATGGGGGTGTGCGAATCCGTGCCCACACAGGTGTCGGGATAGGCGGACAGCGCCCCGTCATCCTCACGCGTGAACACCACGCGCGACAGGTGTTCAAGATTGACCTGGTGGACAATGCCGGTGCCCGGAGGCACGACGCGGAAGTCGTCAAACGCGCTCTGGCCCCAGCGCAGGAACTGGTAACGTTCCATATTGCGGCCGTATTCGATTTCGACGTTGCGATCAAAGGCGTTCTTGTTGCCGAAGACATCGACAATGACCGAGTGGTCGATCACCAGTTCCACCGGCGCCAGCGGATTGATGCGCGAAGGGTTACCGCCCAGCGCCTTCATGGCCTCGCGCATGGCGGCCAGGTCCACCACGGCAGGCACGCCGGTGAAATCCTGCAGCACAACACGCGCCGGCGTAAAGGCGATTTCCTTGCTGGGCTGCGCATCCGGATCCCAGCTCGCAAGCGCCCGGATATCGTCGGCCGTGACATCGCCGCCCTCATTGCGCAACAGGTTTTCAAGCAAAATCTTGAGCCCATATGGCAGGCGCGCGACATCCATGCCATGCTGCTTGAGCGCATCCAACCGGTATATCTGGTAAGACTTGCCATTGACGTCCAACGCACCCCGGGCGTCAAAACTGTTCGGGTGATCCATCGCATATCCTCCTACGTAAATGCTCGCTGCAGGTCAGCAATAGATTTCATCTTACACGCATTGGCACCCGTCGCTCTACCTCGCCCTCTATACAAGCCGGGCAAGCTCCCCGACCCGCTCACGCAGAAGCGCGACAGCCCGAGCTGCGGGCGACCGGCGACCGGCGACCGGCGCCCGCGGGACCGGCGGCCTGCGTTCCGTCAGAGTACGGGCAGCGAGGCCTGCGGTCCGCACCAATGCCCGCTGATCAGCGACGCCGGCCTGGCCCTGGCCACGACGCGGGCGGCATCGGCCCAGGCGTCCAGCCTCACCCGCAAGCCGGCATAGACGCCATGGCCCTGGCCCGACAGGATATCGCCGGCGGCCGACAGCCCCTCGCCCGCCCGGATTGCGCCATCTGCCACGATATCGCTGCCCGACAACATGCCCCAGCCGGTCTCCAGGTGATTGCCTGCCACAATCGCCTCGCCAGCCTGGATGCCGCGCTCCACCCGGATATCATGGCCGGCTTCGACCTTGCCCGCCGCTTTCACGCCCTGCCCGCACACGATGGAGCCGCCCGCGACGAGACTCTGGCCGGCGCGCACATCGCCGGTGGCGTCTATGCCCTGCCCCGCGCTGATGTCCCAGCCCGCACGAAGCTGGCCGCCGCACTCCAGGCGGGTCGCCGCCTCTATGCCCCACTGCGCGCTGATGTCACCTTCGGCGCGGATATGACCGCCGCAGGTAATGCCGCCTTTGGCGTCGATATCCGCGCCGGCGATGATGTCCGTGCCAGCACGGATTCCCGCTCCGCAGCGTATGCTGCCGCCGGCGCGCACAACCGTATCTACATGAATGTCCTGGCGCACCAGCAGGGTACCGGCGAACACAATGGCGGTCGCGTCGATCACGTCCACCGACAGGCAGGCATCGGTGGGACCGAACTGATCCAGCAGCCAGCAGGCGTCATCCACGCGGTCGGCCGCCACCAACGCATCCAGGATGGCCTGATAGTCTCCTTGTCCGTTCTGGTCCCGAAGGAACCACTTGTATCCCGATGCGCAGGGATTCTTGGCCTTGACGAAATTCTTCGATAATTGCATGGCGATGATTTACTTCCGCACGATAGATGGATGCTGCGCACCGGCGCCCGCCGCCCGCGTTTGGACGGGAAAGTGGCGATGTACGCATGCGTAAACACGGCGCCGCCTGAGGCAGCGCCGATAACAGTGAACGCAAAGGGATGGGGGCCTGGCCAGGCAGTCGGCAGCCCCGGGCGCTTAGCCGGGCTTGGCGCGCGCGTAGGCTTCGCGCACGGCGACGTCTTGTGAGCCCAGAAGGATGGCGCACAATGCCTGCAAGCAGGCCGCGCGGGTGGCATGCTCGCGCAGCAGTGCGAATTGACGCATGAAAGTCAGCATATCGGGGATTTTAATCCAATCGCCAAGGGCCAGCACCCGCCCCGAGACGGACGTCGCTTCAGAAAGACCCGCACGCCATGGGAATGGCGCTAATCTGCCAGAGAGCACGTACACTAACGGCTCCATCTCATGAAAGCTCGACTCCCGGATTACTCAATACAAAAAACCATGAATCAAAGACCTCTGGACGGCATACGCGTCATCGAAATGGGCAGCCTGATTGCAGGCCCTTTTGCGGGCAAGACACTGGGCGATTTCGGCGCCACCGTCATCAAGATAGAACCGCCCCACGTCGGCGATCCGCTGCGCGCCTGGCGCACGACGGAAGGCCAGACTTCCATGTGGTGGCATGTACAGGCGCGCAACAAGCAATCCGTCGCCATAGACCTGCGCAAGAAAGCGGGGCAGGACGCCGTGCGCAAGCTCATTGAGGAAGCCGATGTCGTCATCGAGAACTTCCGGCCCGGCACACTGGAGAAATGGGGGCTGGACTACGACACCCTGTCGCGCCAGAACCCCGGCCTGATCATGCTGCGCATCTCGGGCTATGGCCAGACCGGCCCCATGCGCAATCTGGCCGGCTATGGCGTGGTGGCCGAGGCCATGGGCGGCCTGCGCTACATCACCGGCGAGCCCGGCAAGGCGCCGGTGCGCCCCGGCATCAGCATCGGCGATTCCCTGTCTGCGCTGCATGGCGTCATCGGCGTCATGATGGCGCTCTATAACCGGCAGGCGCACGGCGGCAAAGGACAGGTCATCGACATTGCCCTGTACGAGTCGGTCTTCAACATGATGGAAGGCGCCGTGCCCGAGTACGATCGCATGGGCGTATTGCGCGAACCGGCCGGCAGCGCAATCCAGGGAATATCCCCCACCAACGCCTATCCCTGTGCGGATGGCCGCTATGTACTGGTCGCCGGCAATGGCGACAGCATCTTCAAGCGTCTGATGACGCTCATCGGGCGCGAGGATCTTGCGAACGACCCCGAACTGGCCAGGAATCCAGGCCGGGTCGTGCATATGGCGCGCATCGACCAGGCCATCGCGCAATGGACCTGCAGGCAATCACTGGAAGATGCGCTGGCCGCACTGGGTGAAGCCGGCGTGCCGGCCGGCAAGATTTTCACGGTCAAGGATATTGTCGAAGACGAACAATACCAGGCGCGCGGCATGATACAAGAGATCACGCTGGACGACGGCTCGACCGTCAAGGTGCCGGGCGTCGTGCCCAAGCTGAGCGCCACACCGGGTGGCTTCGAGGGCGGCGGCCCCAGGCTGGGCCAGCATACCGAACAGGTGCTGCGCGACTTCGGGTTCGACGACGACGCGATCGCCAGGCTCAAACAGGCCGAAGTGATCTGAGAACGCGGCAGGCGGCGCGGGTGCGCCGCTGCCAGGCATACTCAGGGCTTGATGTAGGCGTAGCCTTCCTTGTTCTGGAGCTCGGTCATGCGCACCACGCCGGAAGGCACGAATTGCGCTTCCATCACGAAGTCGTCCTTGGTGACTTTCTTGCGTTTCATGGTGATTTCGCAGACATCAAACTCCACGCCCCGCGCGGCCAATCCCGAAATCAGCGGTCCGACCTTGTCCGCATCCTTGTAGTTGGTTTCGAGAAACTCAATGCCGTTTGAATGGGCCACTGCCACAATCTTGGCCTTGGGGTCGGTGTCCAGCTGGTTGCGCATATTGCGCAGCGCCGCCAGCGCCTGGCCCTCGGAATCATTGATGTGATAGAGCACCTTGGCCTGGTCGCTGCTGGCCGCAGCCGCCGTCTCATGCGCCGACACCGGCGCGACTGCGCCCGACAGGGCAAGACCCAGCGCCAGCGCGAGGGGAGCGAATTTCGTCATAATCAATCTACCTCCTGAAAAATGAACAGTACCAGACAATACCTCAGACCATGCCCTGATTGCCGTCCACCCCGTTGATTCTGGGTTCGTTGAGCTTGATTTCGGTAATGGTTTTCTTGTCGCGCAGATAGCGCGACACAACGTCCCAGACCGGCTCGCCTTGCGCGCCTTCGGCCACCGGCGCCCAGCCGGCCACCTTATAGGTCTTGTCCGCATCGATGGGCTTGCCATCGAGCATCATATCGCTGATGCGCTGACCGGCATCCTTGCGCGGATCAATGGTGTATTGCATGCCGCCCACGCGCACCATGTCGCCGCCCTGCTGGTAATAGGGATCGGGATTGAACAGATTATCGGCCACGTCCTCAAGAATGACCTTGATCTGGCTGCCGGGCATCTCGGTCAGTGTCGTATAGGGGTAGGTGATGGCCGTCTGGTCCATCAGATGCTCCATCGTGATGTCCGAACCGGGCAGCAGGCTGGTGCCCCAGCGAAAGCCTGGCGAAAAGGCAATCTGCGCGTCTTTCTGCGTGATCAGGGCATCGAGGATGAGCTGATCGAACGTGCCGTTGAAGTTGCCGCGCCGATACAGCATGTCGTCGGTGACAGCCAGGGTTTCGGCGAGCTTTTCGGCAAAGGGCGAGCGGATTTTCTCGATCAGTGCAGCCATCTCGGGATCGGCATCCAGAAAATTGGCGAAGACCGGCAGGAGCTTGTAGCGGAAATCCGAGACCTTGCCGTCCCTGACGTCGAAATCAAGCACGCCCAGGAACTTGCCATTGCTGCCCGCATTGGTGACCAGCGTCTTGCCGCCGGCATTTTCCACCACCACCGGCTCTGGAATGCCATCGTGCGTGTGTCCGCCCAGGATGGCATCCAGTCCGCGCACCCTGGAGGCCAGCTTCAGATCGACATCCATGCCGTTATGCGAGAGCAGCACCACCGCCTTGGCGCCCTTGCCCCGCACCTCGTCGATCACGTCCTGCAGCTGGCTTTCCTGGATGCCGAACGTCCAGTCCGGCACCAGGTATCCCGGATTGGCAATAGGCGTATAGGGAAAGGCCTGGCCTATCACCGCCACCTGCACGCCATTCATCTCGCGCATGGAATACGACGGAAAGACGGGATCGCCGAAATCGGAGGTCTGCACGTTCTGTGCGATGAACTCGACCTTGTCCTTGAAGTCTTTGTCGATGATTTCCTCGACGCGCTCGGACCCCAGTGTGAATTCCCAGTGCGCGGTCATGATATCCACGCCCAGCGCCAGGCTGGCGTCCACCATATCCTGGCCCTTGGTCCACAGCGCCGTGGCCGACCCCTGCCAGGTATCGCCGCCATCGAGCAGCAGCGCCCCCGGCCGGCCGGCCTTGAGCTGCTTGACCAGCGTGGCCATGTGCGCGAAACCGCCTACCTTGCCATACTGGCGCGCGGCGTTTTCGAAATCGAGACAAGTGAATGCGTAGGCCTGCGCCGTATCCGGCTTCAGTCCATAGTGCGACAGAAAATGCTGGCCCACCAGATGCGGCGGACGGTTAAGCGCCGATCCGAGCCCTATGTTGACACTGGGCTCGCGGAAATAGACAGGCAGCAGTTGGGCATGACAGTCGGTAAAGTGCAGAAAATGCACATTGCCGAAATTCGGCAGGTCATAAAACCTGGCGGCAGCCTCCTGAGCGGCGCGCGCGGAATGCGAAAACGTCATTCCCCCGGCCGCTGCAATGCCCAACACCTGTAGGAACTCGCGACGACTAATCATAAAAACGGCTTCCTGCTTATTGAATATGAAAAACAGCCCAATGCGCTGCCTCCGGCCGCCGGGGCCGGAGGCAGACCGCAGGACTAGTCGGCCCTGACGGGCACGTATTTAATGAGATCCAGCACATCTTCCTCGAACATCTCGCCGGGAATCACCTCGGCGACCTGGCCATCAGCCTTGATGACGAAGATATCGGGAATGACCTTTCTCTTGCCCAGCACCGCCCGCAATGCTTCCGTCTCCATTGCAACCGGGAACGTGTAGCCATGCTTGCGCAGGTAATCGGCGGCATCCTGGTCCACGCGGTCTATGCTGACCGTCAGAATTTCCAGGCCTTTATCCTGCGCCTGCTCCCACAGCTTTTGCATATAGGGATTCTGCCGGGCGCAAAACGGACACCAGGACGCCCAGTATTCGATGATGACAGGCTTGCCCTTGAAATAGCCTTCGGGCAGCACCTTGCCATCGAGCAGGCGGATTTCAGGCAGCGCCACATAATCACCTGGTTTGACAGCCGCCTGCACTGGCGCGGCGAGCGCAATGCCCGCTGCCAGTCCCATGCCCGCCAGGCGCGAGGCGAGCCCTGAATTCCACATACCTGCTCCCTTTCTGAAGGCGCCGCTATTGCGCGACGCCATCCTTGTTGACCGGCGACTCCGGATCGAACAGCAAGGCCATGACATCCTTCAACTGCGCTTCGGTCAGGATGCCCGCCGCGCCGAAACGCGGCATCGTCGAACAGGCCGCATAAGCATGCGAGTTGTAGATCTTGTTCCAGGTGTAGGCCATGATGTCTTTGGAACTACCGCGCTGCTTGCCATAATGCAGCAGCGAAGGTCCGATATTGCCGAAAGAGATTTCAGTCTTGGTCATCTGGTGGCAGGCATAGCAGTTGCCGCCATTGGCAGCACCCGCCTTGTCGCTGAACTGCAGGCCGCGCCCGTTCTGAGCCACTTTCTCGCCCGCCTTCCAGTCTCCCAGAAACTTGCCGTCTGCCGGAAGCTTGACCGACGCCAGCGCCGCCTTGGTAATCTTGTCCGCCTCTTCACTGGACAGCGGCTTGCCTGTCATGCTGGCCTGGGAACAGGCCTTCTGCATGGCAGACTGGTCCAGCCGGTCCAGCTGCGCAATGCCCTTGGGCTGGAACGACGCCTTGAGCACGGCCAGCACGTCCTCGGGACTGCTGCCTGTCACGGGTTCATCCGCCTGCGCGCCGGCATTCACAAGCAGCAGCCCTGCCAGCACGACGAGCGGTGCAATGGTTGATTTTTTCATGAGCTTCTCCGCTTTACCGTTTGAGACCAGGCGCAGCCATCTTGCCGCCATTCGCATTGACTGCCAGGAACACCGTCAGGTCGATGGAGGCCTGCGAGCCGTACTTGAGATACGGCATGCGTTGCTGACGGAAGCAGTCATTCAGCCGCCACTGCATGGTACGCAGGGCGCCTTGCGAGACGCGGTAGGCCGGCCACGAGGTATAGGCAGCGCGGGCCGCCTCGGCGTTGGTCAGGTTGGGCAGATCCTGCAGCCGGATGCGCTGACCATTCACGCTATGACAGGAAGCACAGGCAAAATCGTAGGGGCCGCCGCGAAAGAAGAAAATCTGCTTACCGCGCTCGAATGACGCTTTCTCCTGGGGGTGATCCTGGGGTACCGCAAGCGGGGTGCCGCGCGACTGGCCGACGATATACCCCACCAGCGCTTCGATATCGCTCGAGTAGTCGCCCCGACCCGAAAACGGCTTCTTGGTGACTTCCTTTTCGTCCATGCCCTGCAGCGTGACCATGCAATGCACCAGGCGAGACTCCAGATCCATCACGCGGCCGGTGTCATCGAAATAACGCGGCAGATGCGCGTAGGCGTCCTTGACCACGCCCGGCCCCTGGCCCAGATCGCACTGTTCAAGCGACACGCCCTTGGGGCCCCGTTTTTCGGCCCACAGTTCCTCGCCTGTCATTTCGATCAATTCGGCCGGATTGCCGCCCTCGCCCAGCATCTCGCGATACTGCGCGATGCCGTCGGCGGCGCTTTCTTTTGCCGCCGGGGCCGAGGCGGCCTGAGCGGCCACGGCCGGCACCGCCAGCGCCGCGCCTGCAGCAAGCGCCAGCGCCACGACGCTGTTCAATGTCTTCTTCATGACTCCCACCTCCCTGGTGTATGCGTATGACCTTATGGTGTTTTTCTACGCAGACAGCAATCCTAGCGGATCTCTGTCGTATCGCTGCGACTTTCGCCCTCGTTATCCTTCCAGGAGATCGTCACCTTGTCGCCCTTGTTGCCGCCCTTGAACTTGAAGGACAGAAAGGGATCGCGTGATACCGCCGGCCCCCACTGCGCGCTCAGGACTGTTTTGTCGTTGCATGTGGCTTCGACCAGGTTGATGAAATGGGCGGGCACAATCTTGCCCTCGCTGTCCTTGCGCTGCCCGGTTTCCATGATATGGCTCATTAAAGCCTTGACTTCGGTAACTCCGTCTTTCTGTACGGCGCGTATGCGCATGGGTCTGGTTGCCATGATGATTCCTTATATAACGTTGACTCAGGATGGTGGTCGGCGCGCGATGCGATCAGCCGCCGCAGCCGCCCAGCGTGACCTTGACTTCTTTATGCACGGTATAGAACTTGCCGTCAGCCTTGACCAGCGCATAGACATCGGACGTTCCCCCCATCTTGATGCGCGTCGCCACTTCCGGCAGAGTGCCGTCGGGCAGTTCGAAGTGAGCGGCCAGCGCGTTCGGATTCTTGGGCACCAGGATCGAGATCTGCGTCGTGTTGGGCAGATCGCTGGTCACACCCACCGGCACCACCGCACCGTTTTCGGCAATATCGGGCGCAACCAGCGTGATCTTGTCGCTCTCGGCCGCCTCCTGACCGCCAAACGCCTTGATCACATCGTCCACTTTGGTCGCCGCAAAAGCCTGCTTGTTCCATTCCTGCTGCACCGCCCAGGCCTGTTCCGGCCGCAATATGCCCGCGGTGACCGCCAGGCTCAGGACAGTGCCCAGCTTGAGCACGTTTCTACGCTGCTTGTTCATTTCCTGCTCCTCTGTTTCATCGTATCTGCTAATTGAAAATCTGTATTTATTGTCCCGCCGCCCCGAGTATCCAGTCGATCATGGTCTGGGCATCATCGTCCGATAGCGTCGGATGCGGGGGCATCGGAACCGCTCCCCATACACCGGAACCGCCTTGCTGCACTTTCGCAATCAGTTTACCCGCTGCGCCATCCTGCCCCTTGTATTTGTCGGCAATATCGACAAACGAAGGCCCCAGAATTTTCTTGTCTTTGGCATGACAGGC
The DNA here is from genome assembly GCA_048270225.1 of Pusillimonas sp. Taxonomy (GTDB): domain Bacteria; phylum Pseudomonadota; class Gammaproteobacteria; order Burkholderiales; family Burkholderiaceae_B; genus Allopusillimonas. The sequence continues at coordinate 260,733 of JBLWTG010000002.1, forward strand.
CATGCAGCCTTTATCGGCCAGCAACGCCTGGACCTGCTGGGAAGAGGCCTGCGCCGCGTCGTTCCCGGCGCCCGCTTGCGCCCCCTCCGCCGCCGGCTTGCCCGCCATGGCCAGCGTGCCGCGCGCATGCTCGCGCACCTTGTCTGCGTTGTCATCCGCCACGCCTGTCAGCGCTGGATCCTGCGTATCCACGCCACGCACAGGACCCACGATACGCATCTGCGCAGCAAGATCGCCATGAGCGTCGCGCGCATGCGGCGGCAGAGTGGACGAGGGCTTGCCTGTCGTGTCGCAATCAGCCATGCAGGCAGTGTTGTGCGTATCCGGCTTGCCATCCACCCGCCACAGGCCGTCCCAGAATTTCATCCCGTTGCGGTTAGGCATTTTCTCCTGCACCTGGGCAATATTCTCGTTCGACAGCGTATAGTCCGACGGCACGATTTCTGCCAGATTGAGCAGATAGGCCAGCACGGCATAGACCTCGTCCGGCTTGAGCGACTTGGGATTGTCCCAGGGCATGGCCCGGTGGATATAGTCCCACAGCGTGGAAACCGTCGACACCTTCATGAAGGTCGTGCGCGAGGGCTGCCCGCCAGCGATCAATGCGGCCACATGGCCGGTTTCGATGTCGTGCGGCGTCGTTCCGCCCACCAGCGGGGTGAATACCGAATTGCTTTCAGCAAAAGAACCGTGACAGGCCGCGCAGCTCGAATCCCAGATATCCGCCCCCTGGTCGACGGTGCCGCTGCCTTTGGGCAGCCCCTTGAAGTCGGGCCGCACGTCGATATCCCAGGCATGGATCTCATCCTCGGTCGCGGGACGGCCTATGCCATAGTGTTCGCTCGCCGCAGGGGCGGGCTGCGCGCCATCCGCGGCATTGCCCGCGAATGCGGGCGCACAGAATACCGAGCCCAGTACGCAAGACAGCATGGCGCGCTTAGTCCATCTGAACATTGAACACCTCCCCGCTTTGCGCGACCTGCCAGGACTGAATGGCATTGTTGTGATAAGTGGACCGCGTACCGCGCACCTCGCGCAGCTGGCGATAGCGCGGCTGGACAAAGCCGGTGCTGTCCATGGCGCGGCTTTGCAGAATGGCTGGCGAGCCGTCCCACATCCAGTCGACGTTAAAGCGCGTCAGGCACTTGTCCAGCACAGGCGTTTCCAGCCTGGCCGTCTTCCAGCTCCTGCCGCCGTCGAAGGAAACATCGACCTGCTTGACCTTGCCGCGTCCCGACCATGCCAGGCCGCTGACGTTATAGAAACCTTTGCCCATCAAGGCCTGGCCGCCGGACGGCGATGTAATCACCGACTTGCACTCCTGAATGGAGGTGTACTGGCGGTGAATGCCGTCGGGCATCATATCGACATAATGAGAGGTTTCGTCCTTGGTGTTCCAGGGCTTGTCGCCCACCTCGATGCGGCGCAGCCACTTCACCCAGGACACGCCCTGCACGCCGGGCACAACAAGGCGCAAGGGATAGCCGTTCTCGGGACGCAGCATCTCGCCATTCATACCCCAGGCCACCAGCACGTCGTCCAGCGCTGCCTCCATGGAGATCGTTCGCGTCATGCTCGACCCGTCATTGCCCTCGGCCAGCACGAAACGCGCGTGCTTGAAATCCGCCCCGCAGTCATCCAGCAGGACTTTGAGCGGCACGCCGGTGAACTCGCAACAGGACAGCATGCCGTGGGTGTACTGAACCGTCGGTACGGCCGCATTGCCCCATTCCATGCCGGTATTGGCGCCGCACTCGATAAAGTGCATGCGCGACACTGCCGGCAAACGCATCAGATCGTCCATGGTGTAGACCTTGGCCTGCTTCACCATGCCGTTGATCATCAAGCGGTGCTGTTCGGGATCCACATCCACCCAACCCTGGTGATGGCGCTCGAAATGCAGCCCCGAAGGCGTGATGATGCCGAAAAAACCCTGCAAGGGCGCAAACGCCACCGAGGCCTGTGCTGTCTGCGTCAGACCTGGCGACTGCCGGCGCTGCAGATTCGCCTCAAAGGGCGAGGGCAGACCATAAGGCCGGGAGGCCACAGGATTGCCCAGTTTCCTGCTCCAGGGCCGGGGCTCGAGAATCATGGGATCCCCAGCCGCGGCGGCCTGCGCCAGCGCCGGCCCAGCTGCCAGCGTAGTCGCTGCAGCAAGAAAGCTGCGCCGCAGAAAGCCGCGACGTTCCTCATCCATGCCCTTGGCGCCGATCTCGTCCACAAGGGCGGGCGGTACAAAATTCTCAGGCGCCTTCCTCAGCCGACCAATAGGCTTTGGCCGCCGATCACCGATACGACTCACTCTTTCTCTCCCTGATGCTTCGTTTTGCTCAGTTTTATTTAATATAAGCTAATAGCTTAAAGCTATAAACAAGGGAAAGTCCTCCTCCTGGAAGGCTTGACAAATCCAAAGCCATCAAAAATTTTATATTTCAATTATGGAAATAGCAGTCCTGAGAATCAGGACACGCCAGGATCAGCCTGATCCTCAGGACAGCATGTCGGCCCAGATGGCGTGCGCCCAGTCCAGGGCCATGCGCCCTTCTTTCGCGCTCGGATGTTCGGAGACCCCGCCTGCACCCTTGACTGGCAGCATGGTGCCCTCCTTCCTGCTATAGCGATGCACGCTGGCGACATGCATGGCCTCCTGCGCGCTCACAAAGCTGTAGCAGGTGTTGGCATATATCGGATCCTGATTGACCTCCCGGTCCAGCAGCAGGGCAGCCACCGCCGCCGCACAGGTTTTGCCGTGCTGATTGGCCATATGCCCCGACTTGGGCATGACCGGCGCGATCTGCACGGCATCGCCCAGCACATGAATGCGTTCGTCGACGATGGAGGAAAACGTCAGAAAGTCCACCTCGCACCAGCGGTCATTGGCGGTGGTCAGCCCGGCCTTCCTGGCCACGTCCCCGGCCCGCATGGGCGGCAGCACATTGACCACATCCCCCTGCTCTTCTTCGCCCAGCTCGAAAATAACGGTCTTGCTCCCGGCATCGACATCCACAGCCCTGAAGGCCGGGTTGTATTCGATCATGCCAGGGTAGTGCGTCTGCCAGGCGGCCCGGAATAAATCCGCTTCGGACGTGATGTCAGCGTTGGCATCGAATATATGCACCGTGGCACGGGGCTTGTGCTGCTTGAAATATGCCGCCACCAGGCAGGCGCGCTCGTAAGGCGCGGGCGGACAGCGATAAGGCGCCTCGGGGATGGCGAGAATGAAGCGGCCGCCATCGGGCATGGCTTCCAGTTGCCGGCGCAGCAGCTGTGTTTGCGGCCCCGCCTTCCAGGCGTGCGGCATGGCCTGGCGCGCCGCTTCAGTTTTCAGGCCCGGAATCCGATCCCACATGAAGTCTATGCCCGGAGCCAGGATCAGCCTGTCCCACGACAGCGTGCCGCCCTGGCCGAGCACCAGCGAGCGGCGCGCCGCGTCCACATGCTCGACCCGGTCGCGCACATGTTTCAGTCCATAGCGCGCCAGCCCTTCGTAGCCGCGCGAAATGTCTGCCATCGACAGCGAGCCTTCCAGCACCAGATTGGACATGGGACTGGACACGAATGCCGCGTCCGGCTCCACCAGCGTGACCCGTATGCGCCCCGCGCCGAACAGATTCAGATACTTCGCCGCCGTCGCGCCGCCAAAGCCCCCGCCCACCACCACCACGTGCGGCAGGCCCTGCGCCCTGACCCCGGTCAGCATGGGCTGCCCGACGGCCGCCAGGCCAGCCAGCGATTTGATGAAAGCGCGCCGCCTCATGGCTGCTCCTGCGTGTTGCGTGACTGGCTTTCGTACCACGCGCCAATGCGCTGCAGCACGGCTTCGTCGTAGCCGCGCGCAATCTGACTCATGAGCAGTCCAGGCCGTTCGCCGCTGGCGTAGTCCTGCATGGCCTGGACCAACTGACTGGCCGGCATACCGGCCAGTGTCGGAATACCTTGTACGGCAGAACGTTCCGCGCCATGGCAGGTGGCACACGAATATGCCCAGGCCCTGGCCTGGGTGTCGCCGGTCTTTTGCCGGGATACCGTCGCGCCCGCGGTCCTGCCAGCGTCTGCGTCAGGCATCACGGCTGCCGGCCCGGCGGCATCACCCTCCCGCGCCTGGCCCGCGTGCTGCGCGGCACAGGCCGGGCCAGCGCCCAATGCGGCGCCCAGGGCCAGGCCCGCCGTCATATGCCGCAGTATCATGGCAGATTCCTTCCCGGGTACAACAGGCATGGCGCTCCTCTCTTGTGATGTGTCCGGCGCAAACCGCGCAGCCGGGGGGCCTTACGCGGAGACAGGCCGCCGATGATGGACCAGTCTCCTGGCGGCGTCAAACTACGAGCGGTGCCTGAACGCCTCGCACGGGTCGGGACGGACCGCCGCAGGCAGCACCACATTCAGGTCAAACCTGCCCGCAGGCGCGGGCGCCTCGGTAAAGCCGACGGCCAGGGCCTTGTGTTGCCAGCGGGGCACGCCCAGATCCCTGCGCACATGACCATTGCCCGCCAGCAACACCACAGGACGCAACGCATCTGCGCCCTCCCCGCCCGCGGCGATCCGTATCGACCGGGCCATGGTTGCATCGCGGATGATCTGCGCAGCCGCCATGCCGGGAAGCAGATTGGGGGGCAGCATGCCGCAGTGGCCTTGGTCCACTTCCTGCTCCTGGGCGCGCAGCAATGCTGCATCCGGGCCAGTCGAGAGGCCAAGCTGAGCCAGCGCGTCCTGGGAGAACGTGGCGTCCAGTCCGTGCTTTACAAGCTGGCTGGCCTGCTTGCGCGAAAAATTGGCGGCCATGACAGGCAGGCGGTAACGCAGCGCCAGGTCTATCACAGGCTTGTAATACGCCCAGTCCCATCCCTGCCCTGCGCCTGCCGGCCAGACGCGTCCGATCACGCATGCCGCGTCTGCGCACGTGGCCATCGCCTGATCCAGCGCGGCCTGCTGGTCGCTGTCGAACTGCTCCATCGCCAGAGCCGGGCGCCAGCCGGCGGCCAGCGCAGCCGCGAGCGCCTCGCGCCTGAGCGCGTGACCTGTAGGATTGTCGTGCACTTCGCCCAGCAGCACGACCTCGTAGCGCGGCATCAACAAGGCCAGCGCCGCCATCCCCGCATCACTGGCGTCGATGCTGCCAGCCGCCGGGCCGGCGGGAGCCTGTGGCTCCGCGGCTGACCCTGGAACAAGGCCTACAACGCGGGAGGCCATGCCGGCCCGGGGATTGTCAGTCGCCCCGATCCCCGGGCCGGCGCAGCCCAGCAACAAGGCCAGCAGGCCGCAACCCAGTGCGCCGCGGCACAAAACACGAAAAACTGATGGGGTGAGGAGCATCCAGGTCACCAAAAAGCAAGGCATGGCCTGATTATAGGGGGCTGACTGGCAGGCCTTTTCTGACAGAAAAATGCAGAACGACAGGCGATATGGGCGACATTACGAGCCAAATTAAATACCAAAAGTAATATACTTATATCTATAAATGCTTGTATTGATAAACGCCATTCCTGTTCGCGCCTGAATGGCGTTGTCGTTAATCCAGTCGCAGCGCCTCCACTGGATACCCTCGGGTGCGCTGCGCCCCCAGCAGGAGGTTCTCATGGCAAACGCCATATCATTTCACCCCTCTCTTGCGCCCCTCTGCATATCCGCCTGTCTGGCCCTGGGCGCAGGATCCGCCCAGGCCGATCCGGTCGCGGACGGACGGGCGCTCGCCACGTCTGGCGCAGGAAGCGTCGTTGCCTGTGCAACCTGCCATGGCGCCAAAGGCGAAGGCATGGCAGCCGCCGGCTTTCCGTATCTGGCCGGTCAGAACGCGGCGTACCTGATGCTGCAGCTCAAAGACCTTGCCTCAGGCAAGCGCGACAATCCCGTCATGGCGCCCATCGCCAAGGCCATGAGCGAGGCCCAGATTCAGGCCGCGGCCGCCTATTTTGCGCAACTCCCGGCCCCCTTCGATATCAAGGCCCTGGCGGCCCACGAAGACAGCTATCCCGCCAAGGACAATGCAGGCGCGTGGCTGGCCAATCGCGGCGACTGGGCCAACAACATCCCCGCCTGTATCCAGTGCCACGGCCCCGGCGGCATCGGCGTCGGCACGCACTTCCCGGCACTGGCCGGCCAGTCCGCCAAATATATCCATGATCAATTGGTGGCCTGGAAGGCCGGCAAGCGCGACCCCGGGCCTCAGTCCCTCATGGGCGATATCGCCAGCCGAATGAATGAGGCGCAGATGACGGCGGTCGCGGATTATTTTTCTGCGCTGCCCAAGCAGGTGCAAGCCGCCGCAGACCAAGGAGGCAAATAATGAAAGCCCTATTTACCGCAACGGCTACTCCATTGTCCCGCGCAGCGCTCATGCTGGCCGTGGCCTGTAGCGCCTCGCCCGCGGCATTCGCGCAGCAGGCCGCAGACGCCGGCAAAGCGCCGGCCGCCCCCGCAACAGCCGCGAGCGCCCCCACATTCACGCCGGGCGACCCCGCGTCCATTCCCGACAACGAGTTCGGCGAGATCGTCAGGAAAGGGCAGAATATCTTTCTGCACACCGGCAAATACGCCAAGGACTATGTCGGCAATACGCTCAATTGCGCCAGTTGCCACCTGGATGCCGGGCGCCGCCAGAACGCATCGCCCATGTGGGCGGCCTATGTGCTCTACCCCGCCTATCGCGACAAGAACAAGCATGTGAATACGCTGGCAGAGCGGCTGCAGGGCTGCTTCCAGTACAGCATGAACGGCGTCAAGCCGGCGGCCGACAGCGACACCATTGTTGCCCTGGAAAGCTATATGTACTGGATGGCCAAAGGCGCGCCGACCGGCGTGAAGCTGGCGGGGCAAGGCTATCCAAAGCTGGACAAGCCGGCCAGCAAGCCTGAATACACGCGCGGCAAACAGGTGTTCACCCAGCACTGCGCGCTATGTCACGGCGCGGACGGCGCGGGACAGAAGGCAAGCGGAAAAATGGTGTTTCCGGCACTGTGGGGCGACGAGTCCTTCAACTGGGGCGCCGGCATGCATAGCGTGGCGAACGCAGCCTCCTTCATCAAGCACAATATGCCGCTGGGCCAGGGCGACACGCTGACCGATCAGCAGGCATGGGACGTCGCGTATTACATGAACAGCCACGACCGTCCTCAGGATCCCCGCTACAAGGGGTCGCTGGAAGAAACGCGCAAACAGTTCCACAGCAGCCCGAGCGATCTGTACGGTCAGACGGTGGACGGCAAGGTGCTGGGTTCTGAATCCACGCCAGCAGGCGGCGTGCTGCGCGCCAGGAAGCAGGGCTGACGGCCTGGCGCAAAAAAATCCCGGCCAGCAAACTGGTCGGGATTGATACTCGCTGGCGCGCTTCAGTCAGAAGCGCGACCGCGCACGCTACAACAAGCCTGCGCGATCAGCATGCCGCAATCAGGCACCCACGAAATCAGAATGGTTGGCCGCGTAGCGCTCCAGCTCGGCCTGCACCTGTGCACGGGTCTTGCTCGACTGCTCAGCGATCTGCGGGTACTGGGATGCTTCGCCAACTGTGACATAGCCTGCGTTTTCAGCAGCCTTCAGCTCTGCCAGGACTTCTGCGCGGCTCTTGCTGTGGGAGGAAGCGACCTCAACAGGGTAAGGCTGCTCGCCGGCGCTCATCAGGCCCTGTGCCTGGGCTTCGTGCAATTCAGCAACGACCTGGGCGCGGGTTTTGGGAGCATCGACGGCGGCATTGGCGGCGCCGGCAACAGTGGCAAAAGCAAGCATGGCTGCAATGGTGATAACTTTCATGATACGAACTCCGTTTCAAAATGGGATCCGGGCAACTGGTTTGGCCCGAATCAAGTCTTTTGTTTTGACGAGTTCAGTATGTGACAAAGGGATGACGAGATAAATATGGGAAAAACGAATTCATAATTCCATATTTGGTAGTAATCATTTGTTTTTAAGTAGAGAATATAAACTTATTACTGCCGTTATTGGAACAAAAATGGAGCCATCCCTCAATGATATTGCGCTGTTTGTCGAAGTTGCCAAAAGCAGGAGCTTTACGCGTGCCGCTGCGGCGCTGGATATGCCGGCGTCCACGCTATCGCGCCGCATCAGCCAGCTGGAACGTTTCATCGGCGTGCGCCTGCTGAACCGCAGCACCCGCAAAGTCACCATTACCGAAGCAGGGGCTGTCTATTTCGAGCGCTGCCAGCACATTATCACCGAAGCCCGCATCGCGCACGAACAATTGACCCAGACCGCGCAGCAGCCCAAGGGCCGCCTGCGGATATCCATGCCCTCGAGCTTCGCGCTCACCTACATGCCCCAGGCCGTCCAGGAGTTTGGCCGGCTCTACCCCGAAATCAGCTGCGAATACGACCTGGGCATCCAGCCCATAGACCTGCAGGCCGATCCCTTCGACATCGTCATCCGGCTGGGCCAGCCACCGGACTCACGCGTGGTGTCTCGGCTGCTCGCCTATGCCAAGTTCGGGCTCTACGCCTCCCCCGAATACCTGGACAAGCATGGCACCCCCAAATGCCCGGGCGACCTGGCCCGGCACGAATGCCTGTGCGCCTCCACCAGCAAAGAAGACTCCATCTGGCATCTGCGCACCGCCACACGCGAGGCAGAGGTCGCCGTCAAGGGGCAGGTGGCCATCAACAATCTGGCCATGCAAACGCATCTGGCCGCGCTGGGCGCCGGCATTGTCCCAGCCTCGACCCATTCGCTGGCGCGCTCCGACGACGCCCGCAACCTGGTGCGCATCCTGCCCGAATGGGAACTGCAGGCCATTCCACTGGTCGCCATGTTTCCATCGCGCATGATGCCCGCCAAGACCCGCGCATTCATCGACTTCATGATCGACAAGCTGGCCCACCCCGAGACCCTGCAGGCCCCGCGACACTGACGCCGCCCGCGCCTGGGCTCAGACCGCGCCGCGATGAATGGTGTAGCGGTGCGCGACGGCGTATTTGTCGCGATGAACCATGGCTTCTTTGTATTCCGGCGAGTTATAGAACGCCACGGCGCGGTCAAAGCTGTCGAATTCCAGGATCACGATACGCCGGTCACCGACATCGCCACTCATGGCCGCCACCTCGCCGCCGCGCACCAGGAAACGGCCGCCATACTTCTGCACAGCGGGCGTGGAACGCGACATGTAGTGCTCCCGATAGTTGTCCGAGTCCTTGACTTCGATTTCCACGTAGACGTAGCCACGCGCTTGCTGCTCGCTCATGTTGTCCTCCTAGAAAGTGCCGGGATAAGCCCCGCCGTCCATCAACAGGTTCTGGCCTGTAATGTACCCTGCATGCACGCTGCACAGAAACGCACAGGTGCGGCCGAACTCATCGGGCGTCCCGAATCGCCCGGCCGGATTCTGCGCCTGCAGCGCCGCCGCCACCTCGTCCCTACTGCGGCCCGACGCGCTGGCGCGGGCCTGTATGGTCGAGTCCAGCCTGTCCGTGCTGAACGGGCCGGGCAGCAGGTTGTTGATGGTCACATTGTTGCGCACAGTATTGCGCGCCAACCCCGCCACAAAACCCGTCAGGCCGCTGCGCGCGCCATTGGACAGACCCAGAATATCAATGGGCGCCTTCACCGCGCCCGAGGTGATATTGACGATGCGGCCGAAACCACGCTGCATCATGCCATCCACCGTCAACCGTATCAGCTCTATGGGCGCCAGCATGTTGGCATCCAGCGCGGCCAGCCAGTCGTCGCGCGACCATTCGCGGAAATCGCCGGGTTTGGGACCGCCGGCATTGTTGATCAGAATATCGGGCGAGGGACATGCCTCCAGCATGGCAGCTCGCCCTTGCGGCGTGGCCACATCCGCAACCACGATCTCGACCTTGCCTGCGCCGGAGGATGCGATCGCGTCGGCGGTTTCCTCCAGGGCCTGCCGCCCCCGCGCCGCAATGGTGACCTGCACGCCTTCCTGCGCCAGCGCCACCGCGCAGGCGCGGCCCAGGCCCTTGCTTGCCGCGCAGACCAGCGCTGTCTTGCCCTGTATGCCCAAATCCATGAACTGCCTCCTGATTTCCTGATGATTTTCTTCAATACCTGACACGCATAGTACGCCACCCATACCGCTCATATACAACATCCGGCGCCTGACTTCGTATACTGACGGGGTCGCGCCGCCTGCACATGAAAACGGCAGGTCCCGTTCATCACCCTACAAAGGAGCAGCATGCAACACCTGTTGACACGCCACTCGGCTTTCTATGCAGCCATTCTCGGAACCCTTGTATTCCTGATCCTGAGCCTGGCATCCAGCCCATGGTGGTTGCTGCTGGCGGTGATCTTCGGTGGATTGACGCTGCTGGGCATCGTCGATCTGCGCCAGCACAGCCATGCGATACGCAGAAACTATCCCGTCATCGGCAATCTGCGCTATTTCTTCGAAATGATCCGTCCGGAGATGCGCCAGTATTTTTTCGAAAACGATACCGACAAGGCGCCGTTCTCGCGCGTGGACCGCTCGCTGGTCTACCAGCGCGCCAAACAGCAGATCGACAAGCGGCCTTTCGGCACGCAGGGCGACGTCTACCAGAACGATTTCGAATGGATCAACCACTCCATGGAGCCGGTCCATCCCGAGAACAGCGATTTTCGCATCAGCGTCGGCGGCCCGGACTGCACCCGTCCCTGTTCGCTGTCGGTCTTCAACATCTCGGCCATGAGTTTCGGCGCACTGTCCGCCAATGCCGTCAAGGCATTGAACAAAGGCGCCGCCATGGGCAACTTCGCGCACGACACCGGCGAAGGCGGCGTCAGCCGGCATCATCTTGAGCACAACGGCGCACTGATCTGGAATATCGGTTCAGGCTACTTCGGCTGCAACGACGGCAAGGGCAAATTCTCCGAAGAAGCCTTCGCGAAACGCGCCACGCTGGACAACATCAAGATGATAGAGATCAAGCTGTCGCAAGGCGCCAAGCCCGGACACGGCGGCATCCTGCCCGGCGCCAAAGTCAGCGCCGAAATCGCCGAAGCCCGTGACGTTCCCGTCGGCGTCGACTGCATCTCGCCCGCCACGCACAGCGCATTCAGCACCCCCATCGAACTCATGCACTTCATCGTCAAGCTGCGCGAGCTCTCGGGCGGCAAGCCGGTCGGCTTCAAGCTGTGCATCGGCCACCCCTGGGAATGGTTTGCCATTGCCAAGGCCATGCTCAAGACAGGCATCACACCGGACTTCATCGTGGTCGACGGCGCCGAGGGCGGCACCGGCGCAGCGCCCATCGAGTTCGTGGATCACGTAGGCACGCCGCTGCGCGAAGGGCTGCGACTGGTTCACAATACCCTGGTCGGCATCGACCTGCGTGACAAAATCAAGCTGGGCGCCTCCGGCAAAATCATTACTGCCTTCGACATGGTGCGCGCCTTCGCGCTGGGCGCCGACTGGTGCAACAGCGCGCGTGGCTTCATGTTCTCGGTGGGATGCATCCAGGCGCAGGCCTGCCATACCGACAAATGCCCCACCGGCGTCACCACCCAGGACCCGCAGCGCCAGAAAGGGCTTGACGTCACCGACAAGTCTGTCCGCGTACGCAACTTTCACGCAAACACATTGCACGCCCTGTCCGAGCTGCTGGGCGCGGCAGGCCTGATGCACCCAGCGGATCTGCGCCCCCACCATATCGCCAAGCGGATCGCCAGCGGCGAAGTGCGCGTCCTGTCGGCGCTGTTTCCCGACCTGGAGAAAGGCGAACTGTTGACCGGAAAGTTCCGCCATACGATATTCCGGACCGCCTGGCCTATGGCGCGAGCCGAGTCATTCGCCCCGCTCTACAGCCTGAGCGCCGCGCTCTCGGGCAACGTAGACAGCATGCCGCCCGGCGCCGCATCAGGCAATCACGCTGCGCCGCATCAGTAAATAATGCAGCAGGCCGCCCAGCAGTGCACCGAAAATCCAGGAAAATCCGGACAAGGCCTGCAGGGCGGGCGTCCATACCGAAGCCACGGAGAACAGCGCGGCGATGGCAAAGGCGGCCAGCGCTTTCTTGTTCCAGCCTTTGCTGTAGTAATAGGCGCCGCCCGGGTCCGCTGAAAACAAGGCCTGCACATCCAGGGACTGGCGTCGTATCAGGTAATAGTCCACCACCAGTATGCCGTACAACGGCGCCAGCAGCGCGCCCAGTGTGTCCACAAACCCCGCGATCCCTATTTTGCTGATCACCGCCACCCAGAGCCCGCCGATGAAAAACGCGATCACGGCGGCAATCAGGCCCCCGACCCTGGCGCTGATGCGCGCAGGCGCCAGATTGGCCAGATCGTAGGAAGGCGGAATAAAGTTGGCCACCAGATTGATGCCGACGGTTGCCACGAAAAAGGTCAGCGCCGCCACGACGGTCAGCAGCAGATTGTCGACTTTGCCGACGATGTCAGTAGGATTGGTGAGCGTGGCGCCGAACAGCACCTCTGTTCCGGCCGTGATAAACAGCGCCAGAAAGGAAAATACCGCCAGGCTGACCGGCAGGCCCAGAAAATTGCCCAGCCGCATATGCCCTTCTGATTTCACGAAGCGCGAAAAATCGCCGTAGTTGATGATGACGGCCGCAAAATAGGCCACCATGGTGCCCACCACCGCCGCAAAAGCCGCCACCGGCCCGCCAGCATAATCGCCCTTGCCCTGGAAAATACGATCCACTTCGGCCGGCAGCCTGCTGCCGGCCTTGAACCAGATAATGGCCAGCAGAACAATCATGACCAGGTACACCAAAGGGCCGGCCCAGTTCAGGAAACGCGCAATCCAGTCTATGCCTCGCAGGAACAGACCGATCTGAAACAGGGCCACGAAGGTGTATGAAATCCAGTCTATGCCGGTCATACCCAGAAAGGTCGCGCCGCCCGAGGTGCCCAATACCGAATTGAGCAGCAAGGCCACCGCGGTAGAGGCAAAATAGGTCTGCACTCCGTACCAGAAAATGGCCACGATGCCGCGTATCAGCGCCGGAAAGTTGGCGCCGCGCACGCCCATGCTGGCGCGCGCCATCACGGGATAGGGAATGCCGTACCTGACGCTGGGCCGGCCTGTCAGGTTGACCAGCACCATGACAATAAAGCCCGCGAGAATAATGCCCGCGAACACCGCCGTGCCGCTCAGGCCGTAGGAAATGAACAGCGTTGCCGCCAGGGTATAGCCAAACAGGCTCTGTATGTCGTTGGACCAGACATTGAAGATTTCGAACCACGTCCATTTACGCCTGGCATGCGGCAAAGGCGCAAGATCCTTGTTATGCAGCGATTGATCGATGTTCCTGATTTCAAGATCGTCGGTAGCCATCCACACTCCCCATTCTTTGCGCTTTAGCGGTCACGGCAAGGTTGCTGTCAGGTATTGCTCCGTCACTGTATCGCTGGAACGCGGAATGTGAAATCTATTTTTTCGGAGGGTTAACCCTCATGCGATGGCGTCGCTGCGGCATCAAAACAGGCTAAGCTGGGGCGCGGCCGCCGCCGGCCGCCTGAACTGCGCCACATCGAGCGGCTGGCGTACGCGGTTCAGGCCCGCCTTCGCGCATGCGCGCCGAAAGCGCTGCTCGATCAGCTGCGCAAAAATACCCGTGCCCTTCATCCGCGTGCTGAAGTCCGCGTCGTAGACCTTGCCACCACGCATCTGCTTGATCAGGTTCATGACGTGCGCCGCCTTGAGCGGGTAATGCGCCTGCAGCCACTCCTGGAACAGCCCGGCGATCTCGGCCGGCAGACGCAGTAGCACATACCAGGCATCCATCGCCCCGGCCTGTTGCGCCTGGAACAGAATTTTTTCCATATCGCGATCATTGAGCCACGGGATGATCGGCGCCACGATCACCCCTGCCGGAATGCCTGCTTCATTCAGCTTGCGGATCGCCTGCAAGCGCGCTTGCGGCGTACTGGCCCGCGGCTCCAGCGTGCGCGCGAGCTCGCCATCAAGCGTACCGACCGACACACTGACACGCACCAGATTCCTGCGGGCCATGCCGGCCAGCAACGCCATATCCTGCGTGATCGATGCGGATTTGGTCGTAATCGCAACTGGATGATTGAACTCGTCGAGCACCTGCAAAATAGAGGCCGTAATGCGCAAACGCCGTTCCACAGGTTGATACGGATCGGTATTGGCGCCCAGCACAATGAATTTAGGCACATAGGACGGATGAGACAGGGTTTTGCGCAGCAGATCCGCCGCATTGTGCTTGGCATACAGCCGGGTTTCGAAATCCAGGCCCGGAGAATGATCCAGATAGGCGTGGGTTGGCCGCGCATAGCAATAAACGCAGCCGTGCTCGCAGCCCCGGTAAGGGTTGATGGACTGATCGAAGTAGATGTCCGGGGAGTTGTTGCGCGAGATGATCGACCTGGCGGTTTCCATGCTCACCGTGGTCGCCGGCCGCGGCGGCTCGTCTGCCTCATGACAGGACCACTCGTCATCGACCGCCTCACGCTGAAACGCCTGATAGCGCGGCGTGTGATTCGACACACTGCCACGGCCTTTTATGGGCGAGATTTTCATGGATAGCCCCTGAAATATACTGTTTATATTAACAGTATATTCCAGGGGCGGGTAGTATCCGGTTTCTGCAACGCGCGGCCGACATCCTAATGATTGATCAGGTATGCGGGGCGTCTCTCGACACTGCCCCGCTCAACACATACCCCCTTACCCAGTCACCCGTGCCGCACGCCTCTCTCTGACCGATTCAGCAGCCAGCGCCTCGGCCTGCTGCGTGAACCCGGCCAGTAGTTCAGTCATGTCTGCGACCACTCTGGCTGGTGCGGTCTTCAGCGAACCGGCATTGAAAGGCGGCTGGGGATCGTATTCGCTCACGAGTTGCGTACATTCGGCGTAAAAGCGGCTGCGTAATTCGGCGACCATGGACAGCCCAAGATCGAGCCCAGCCGTCACGCCTGCGCCGGTGATGCGATTGCGGTCGCGCACCACGCGGGCGTCGGTGGGGACTGCACCGAATCCTGCCAGGGCATCGCGGCATGACCAGTGCGAGGTCGCCTTGTAGCCTGTCAGCAAACCGGCCGCGCCCAGGATCAGCGCGCCCGAGCAGACACTGGTGACATACTTCGCCCGCGCGCCCCGATCTGCGATAAAGGCGAGCGTATCCGGGTCTCTTGCCGCCGCCAGCGTGCCGTCCGTGCCGCCCGGCGTGAACACCACGGTAAGGTCGCGCGGGCAGGTCTCGAAAGTTGCGGTCGGCACAATGGTCACGCCGGCGTCGCTGGTCACCGGGTCGAGCGTCTTCGCAACCAGATGAATCCTGGCCCCCATGAGCGAGCCGAACATGGATTGCGGCCCGATCAGATCCATCACCGTCATGCCCGGATACATCAGCATTGCAACCTTTTCATCCCCTTCCCAGTGCACTGTGCTGTCGGGCATGTACATATAAGCACTTTGAGGCCTGGACTCCTGCCCCACCGCGCCTGCGGCACTGGCGGAAAGGGGAGCAAGCAGCGCCATCAGAACAAGATTCCGGCGGTCGATATCAATCATAGTTGCACCTTGAGCGTTAAGTAGACAGAGCGCGGCTGGATGGGCATCGCAACCGGGAAGGAAAGGTATTGATAGGGAGCGTAAGCATGACGATTGGTCAAGTTCACGCCCGAGAGAGTGATCGTGTATTTGTCGAAGGTGTAGGCGGCCTGCGCATCAAACACTGCATAGCCCGGCACGGACACCGTGTTCGGCAAGGTAAGCTCGCGTGAGCTGAACGCGGTGACACCTGCCCCGAGCGCCAGCCCTTGTGCGGCGCCGTCCAACACTCTGTAGCGCACGGCGACACGCCCGCTGTTTCTGGGCACGCGCGGCAGCCTGTCGCCAATGGGTATGGCGCTGTCTTTCGTCACGTCGGCATAGGTATAGGCGTAATTCAACAGCATGGAAAAGGCCGGCGTGGGCTCCCAGACCAGATCGGTTTCAAACCCGCGTGCACGTTGCCGGCCAGTCTGCATCGAATAGAGCGGATGGTTCGGATCAGGGGTGGCGACGTTGTCGCGCGTTTGTTCGAACGCGGCAATCGTGCCAGACAAGCCAATGTCTTCCAGATCAAGCTTCAATCCCCCTTCGATATTGCGCGAGGTTTCCGGCTCCGGAGGCTGAAGCCCGACATAGCCGAATGCGCCCCGGAATCCAGTGGCATAGGCGGCATATACCGACGCGCCAGGTATGAGATCGAAACTCGCGCCTATCCGTGGGGACACATGGTGATAGGTTTCGTTGTTGCCTTGCTCTTTTTCGCGGAAATTGAGCTGGGTATAGCGCAGCGAGCCGGTCAGATGCAGTCTGCCGTAGGTCGCCTGGTCCTGCACGTAGGCCGCGATGGTCTGGTAGCGGTCGGTCTGGGTGACGTTCAGAGGCGCAGGCGCGCCGTACTCGAGCGTGTAGTGCGGATGCGCCAGGTCGATGGCGCCGACAGGAATACCGTCGAACCCCAGGTCGGATGAGAAGTCGGTGTGGTCGTAACTGATTCCCGTCAGAATTTCATGCCGGCCGCCCAATGCGTCGACCTTGGCGAGCAGATTGGCGTCGAACGCGCTTTCTTTTGTGGTGGTCAGCAGATTGATAGGCAGGATGGGATACACGGTCGGCGTAGCCGGATCCGGCGGGTAAGCCCCTGGATAGACAAAACTTCCGTACTCGGGAATCCTGCTGTTGTAGTATCGGCCCGTGGCAGTCAGCCGCAGATTATGGTTGAACTCATGCTTGAGCTCGACCGTCGCCACCTGGTTGTCGATGGTGGTACGGGGCTGGCCTATGGGCGCACCCGGAAATGCGTAGGGATCGAGGTCCCCGGCCAGTGCCTGGGCGGCAGGCAGGCCTGAATATTCGAGCTGGCTGCTGTGGTTGAACTGACCCTGCACAAGCAATACCGTCCTGGGGGCAAGCTGGAACGACAGACTGGGCTTTACGGACCATCGCTCTCCCTTTACCTGGTCTATCCAGCTCTCGTTGTGCTGGTACTCGCCGGCAATTCGTCCGCTGACCTTGGGCGCCAATGGTCCAGTCAGATCGAATGAAGGATTGATGGTGCCATGACTACCGGTGCGCAGCGCCGCATAGCCGCCCGCTTCGCGCTCAGGCCGCGCCGATTCGATATTGATGAGTCCGCCCAACGGCGATCCCAGGCCACCGCCGTACAGTGTGGAAGTCGGCCCCTTCAGCACGGCGATACGCTCCACCCCGACAAGACTGGTCGGGCTGTTGGCGGCATTCATGCCATACAGGGGCGCACCATCCAGATAGAGCTCGGCGGGAAAGCCTCGCACGATAGGCGGCGCAAAAAGATTTTCTTCGGGCCGGCTGGGGATCACACCGGACACATTCACCAGCGCGTCAGCCAGGGTGCGGGCGTCCTGTTCCTCGATCAGCGTACGGGGGAGGACCTGCACTGATTGCGCAACCTCGCTCAGGGGCGTATCGGTGCGCGTCGCGGCGCTGGAAGTGAACACGGCATCCGAGGCAACGTCATGTCTGATTCCCCTTACCTGGATCTCCGGCAAGGTCGCTGCATCGACCACGGATGCCGGGATCTGCTGAGCATGCAGGGGCAAGCAGAACGCAGCCGACAAGGCCAGCGCTGCAAACAGCATGCTGCACATCGTGGCTGCCCGTGCGCCAGAAGCAGGCCAGACATCCGCACTGCGCCTGCGCGTTCCGGCGGGACAACACCGGGGTAAAGCCGAGGATTCGTTGAAGCAGGAAGGGTTCATAGAAACGCAGCGCATATCTGGAAAGACGTGTTGAGTGTAGTCACGCCCCGCTTGGCAGAAATGACAATAGAAGGCTAATATCTGCCAATGTCGATACCGCTGCATATTGCGCTGCTCGCCTTTCCGGACTGCCAGGCGCTGGACGTCACCGGCCCTGCTGTGGTGTTCGACGCAGGCAATTGCGCGCTGGACCGCGCGCACTACAAGGTTCACATTCTTTCCGCACAGGGTGGCGCCATCCAGACGAACAGCTCAGTTGCGCTGATGACCCGTCCCATCGCCGACCTGTCGCCGCGCTCCATTGACACCCTGCTCATTGCCGGCGGCAACGCCGCTGGCCTGGAGGCGCTGGTCGCCGACCCGCACGTGCGTAAATGGGCTGTGCTGGCCGGCAGGCATGCACGCCGCTACGGCTCTGTGTGTACCGGCACCTTCGCGCTTGCGCATCTTGGTCTGCTCAGCGGAAAACGCGTGGCCACGCACTGGTCGGCCTGCACCGACCTGGCGGCGCGATGGCCGGACACCAGGGTTGACGCCCAGTCGCTGTTCGTCAACGATGGACGGCTATGGACGTCGGCGGGCGTCACGACAGGCATAGACATGAGCCTGGAAATGGTCGCGGCGGACCTGGGCAATGCCGTGGCCAATGCCGTCGCCAAGCGCCTGGTGCTCTATGCACGCCGGCCCGGCTACCAATCTCAATTCAGCCCTGTGCTGAGCGCGCAAACCCATGCGGATGCACCGTTCGCCGACCTGATCCACTGGATGCGGGACAACCTATCCAGGCAACTGGATGTGCCGCGCCTGGCGGAACAGGCCTGCATGTCCGAACGTACATTCGTGCGGCGCTTTACCAAGAGCACGGGCGAAACGCCTGCACATTTCGTGGAGACGCTGAGGATGGACCAGATCCGCAATCTGCTCGCCACCAGCCTGTCGCTCAAGGAAATCGCCGCGCGAACCGGCTACTCCACAGGCGCGCAGCTTTCAAAGGCATTCGACCGACGTTTCGGCATGGCCCCCCAGCTGTTCCGGGAGCTGCATTGCCGCCAATGAAGCCGCTAGGTGCTCGCCTTGGGTGCGCTCAGGCTCTTGCTGTAATAACCCGACTGATCAAAGCAGCAGACACGCTTCTTGCCCGAGGCCAGCATTTCGCAGGCATTCTCAACGCGGCGCTGACGCGTTTTGGCCTGCTTTGCAGACTCAACCCAGTGAACCCAGTCAACACGCGCGATGGTTGTCGTGGCCGCCCAGGTCGCCTGCGCCGCGGCGGATGCGGCGAGCGCCCGCTGCAGGTCATCGGGCACCTGGGGTTCTGGTTCCGGATCGGCCGCAGACACCTGAACGGAAACCGTGTCGCCAGGTGACGCGGCAGCGGCTTGCTGGAGCGCCTTGCTTACCTTGAGCCAGTGGCTGAGCTGGCCGTCCGGGTCTAGCGTGGCGTGGAAAGCATGCCCATTCAACGTTCCATCCACCGATGTCCTGCCGCGCCTGGGCAGTTTTTCGCTGACGGTCTTGGGCAGAACCAGAAACGCCCAAGCGTCGTCCTGTCCGGAAGATGCCGGGCGCAGCAGCGTGGTCTTGAACGCAGAGGTTTCGGTTTTCGCCATGTAAGAATACCTTGGGGCCGGTTATCCTGAACCAGACAAGCAGCGCGCGCGGCGGTCTGTCGGTTCCGCTTTCCATCAGTCAGACACGAAGCAGCTTACCTCGCCCGCGCGCTCAACGCCAGCCCCGCCAGCCATGCGTTCCAGGGCCCAGGCGGGCCAACACCGCGCCAGACATCGCATCCCGTGGCACGCATACGTCCTTGTACAATTTGACGTCTGCGAGCCGCCGCAAGACAGCGCCGGAATCAACATCCCGAAAACAGTACACCGATACTGCTACCGCCATGATCAGCCTGGGCCCCTTTCCCATCAAATCGATTCTGATTATTGTCTGCGCCGCCCTGGCCTGGCTGCTGGTGCGATGGCGGCTGCGCGGCCAGTCCGCGCAAATCCGCGGCAAGGGCGGCTCGCTGCTGATCGATATGCTGCTCATCGGCCTGGTGGCGGCGCGGCTTGGTTTTGTGGCCATGGCGTCCAGCAGCTATGCAGCAGACCCCATGGCCATCCTGCGCATCGGTGATGGCGGCTTCTCGCCATGGATTGGCGTCGCCGCGGCATTGTGCTTTGGCTATTGGCGCAGCCGTCGCGACACAGCGTTGCGCCCTGCACTGCTCGTTGGCTCGATAGCCGGCCTGGGCGCATGGCTGGCGAGCACTGCATTGGTCGCCATGCTGCAGGCGTCCACACCCTTGCCGAGCACCACGCTCACCACCCTGTCCGGTCAACCCATCACCCTAGCGCAGCTGAGCGGCAAGCCCATGGTGATCAATCTCTGGGCCACCTGGTGCCCTCCTTGCCAGCGCGAAATGCCTGTCCTGGCGGCGGCGCAGCGCCAGCATGCAGACATCGCATTCGTGCTGATCAACCAGGGCGAGGGCGCGAAGCGAGTACAGGACTATCTGGACGCAGCCGGACTGCAGCTGTCCAATGTATTGCTGGATGCAGGCTCGGACGTGCTGCGCCAGAGCGGCTCGCGCGGCCTGCCCACCACATTGTTCTTCGATGCGCAGGGGCGTCTTGCCGACACCCATCTGGGCGAACTGACCCTGCCGACCCTGAACGCCACGCTCAGCCGCCTGGCATCCCGCCCTGGCTGACAAGCGTCAGGGCTCTATCGACAGCGGCGCAAAGGACTTGATCAGGTCATCCATTGCTTTCAACTGCGACAGAAACGGCTCCAGCTTGTCCAGCGGCAACGCGCTGGGCCCATCGCATTTTGCATTGCGCGGATCAGGATGGGCTTCCAGAAACAGCCCTGCCAGGCCAACCGCCAGACCCGCGCGCGCCAATTCGACAACCTGCTCGCGCCGCCCCCCCGATGCAGCGCCCAGGGGATCGCGCTGCTGCAGTGCGTGCGTTACATCAAAAATCACCGGACGATTGCCGCATACTTTTTTCATCACGCCAAAACCCAGCATGTCGACCACCAGGTTGTCATAACCAAAGCAGGTGCCCCGGTCGCAGAGGATGAGCTGCTCGTTGCCGGCCTCCTGGAATTTCTCAACGATATTCAGCGTTTGCGTCGGGCTCAGGAATTGCGGTTTCTTGATGTTGACGACACGCCCTGTCTTGGCAAGCGCGACCACCAGATCGGTCTGGCGGGCCAAAAAGGCAGGTAATTGCAGGACATCGGCCACCTCGGCAACCGGTGCGGCCTGCCATGTCTCGTGCACGTCGGTGATCACCGGAACGCCGAACTCTGCCTTGACCGCCTCCAGGATTTTGAGGCCTTCTTCCATGCCCGGGCCGCGGTAGGAATGGATGGACGATCGATTGGCCTTGTCGTACGAGGCCTTGAACACATAGGGAATGCCCAGCTTGCGCGTAACGCGCTGGTAAGCCTGGGCGGCGCGCAGGGCCAGATCCCGGGACTCCAGTACGTTGATGCCGCCGAACAGGACAAAAGGCCGGTCGTTGGCGCATTGAATATCGGCGGGAAGAATGACGGTGGGTGCGTTCACGGAATTTTCTCCAAGGAATGGGAGCATGATACCGCGTGTCTTTACTGGTATCGTTTCACACTCAAGCCATTATTCCAATATCCGGCCAGCCTGTCGCGGCCGGCTCAGCACAACCAGGAAACCGCTCCCGATGATGACCGCCTTTGACGCGCTCGCCTGTCCACTTGATGGCGCACCGCTGCATCGTGAAGGCAGTGCCTGGCGCTGCGCCTCAGGCCACAGCTTCGACATCGCCAGCCAGGGCTATACCCATCTGCTGCCCGTGCAGAACAAGCGCTCGCGCGACCCCGGCGACAGCAAAGCGATGATTGCGGCCCGGCGGCGCTTTCTGGGCACCGATGTCTACCGGCCCGTGGCCCAGGCCGTCGCCCTGGCCACCCTGCAGGGGCTGGATGCGAACAGAGTTGCAAGCTGCCTGGATGCCGGCTGCGGCGAAGGCTACTACCTGCGCGAGCTTGCGCGTGCGGCCGGCGACCAGGCGCTCGCCGTGCTCGGACTGGATATCTCCAAATGGGCCGTGATGGTCGCCGCCCGACAGGACAAGGATCCGAACTGGGTGGTCGGCAGCAATGCCAATCTGCCCGTGCAGTCTGCCACGCTGGACCGCCTGCTGTGCATTTTCGGATTCCCGGTCTACGCCGAGTTTGCGCGCGTGCTCAAACCCTCCGGCCAGCTGATCCAGGTGGACGCCGGGCCTGACCATTTGCGCGAACTGCGCGAAATCATTTATCCCTCGCTCAAGCCCGCGCGCCCCGCCGATGCCGCGCCGCCCGATGGCTTTGTCCTGCGCTCGACGGAAACAACACGGTACAGCATCACGCTGGACAGCAGCCTGGCGATCGCCGACCTGCTTGTGATGACGCCGCACCTGTACCGCGCCAATGCCGAAAGCAGGGCCAGGGCCATGGCCTTGCCCTCGCTGTCGCTCACCGTCGACGTACGCATCGCCCGGCTTGCACGCGCATGAGTCATTCCATCCTGCAGGCCTGGCGCGACCGCAGCATTCATGCAAAGGTCTGGGCGCTGGCACTGCCCATGATTCTCTCGAACCTGACCGTGCCGCTGGTTGCCCTGGTGGACAGCACCGTGGTCGGCCATCTGCCCCATGCGCGCCAGCTGGGCGCCGTGGCCGTCGGCGCCAGTTTCTACACCATACTGGTCTCGCTCACCAACTTTCTGCGCATGGGTACGACGGGCTTTACCGCCCAGGCGGCCGGCCAGCACGACGGCAACGCCATGCGCCGTATTTTCCTGCAAAGCCTGGCACTGGCCTGGGTACTGGCCGCCGTCCTGATGGCCGCGGCGCTGCCGCTGGCCCGTCTGGCCTTCAACATCATGGATCCCTCGCCTGAACTGCAGGTGCTGGCCCACCAGTTTTTCCGCATACGCCTGCTCGGCCTGCCCGCCACGCTGACGCAATATGCCCTGATCGGCTGGCTGCTCGGATCGCAGAATGCACGCGGACCGCTGGCCATCATGCTGGCTACCAATATCGGCAACATCGTGCTGGCCCTGTGGCTGGTGCTGGGCCTGCAGTGGGGCATTGAGGGCGCAGCCATTGCCAGCGTATGCGCGGAATGGGCCGGCGCCCTGCTGGGGCTGGTTCTGGTTCAATGCCGCCTCAGGCGCATGAATGCCCGGATAGACTGGCCCTTGCTGCGCCAATGGAAAAACTGGGCGCCGCTGCTGCAGACCAATCGGGATATCTTTATCCGCTCCCTGGCGCTGCATGGCGTATTCCTGTCCGTCACCCTGCGCGGCGCCAATCTGGGCGACGCCACCGTTGCCGCCAACGCCCTGCTCCTGAATGGCCTGCTCGTATGCGCTTATGCGCTGGACGGGCTGTCGCACGCGATAGAGGCCTTGTGCGGACATGCCATCGGCGCCCGGCGGCCGACCACGCTGCTGCGGGTGCTCGTCGTTTCCGGAGGATGGGCGCTGCTCGTCAGCATCCTCTTTGCCCTGTTCTTCTCACTGTTCGGCCACCTGTTCATCGCGTTGCAAACCGATATGCCGGAAGTGCGGGCCACCGCAGACACTTACCTTCCGTATCTCGCAGCCTTACCCCTGATCGCCGTCTGGAGCTATCTGCTGGACGGGCTGTTCATCGGCGCCACGCGCGCCAGGGAAATGCGCAACGCCATGGTGTTGAGTGTAGTGCTCTGCCTGCCGCTGGCCTGGAGTGTGCGCGGCGAGGGCAATCATGGCTTGTGGATCGCCCTGCTATCCTTCATGACGATACGCGCCATCGTGCTCGGCGCCACGGCCTGGCGCATCAAGCAGCGCAGGCAATGGGTGCCGGCTGCGTCCTGAGCCTTGAATGGCCTGATGCGATGCCTGTCTCCGAATCGTAATGAACGCAATCACGGCTGCGGTGGCGTTGGCTGCAACGCTGACAGCGATCGGCAAGGTATAGCTGTTGTTGATATCGAACACGAAGCCGGCTGTGCTGGGGCCAATAAGAGTTCCGATCGCTACGCTCGTATAAAGAACCCCAATGATCCCGGCAACATTGCAGCTGCCAAAGTAATCCATCACGACCGCAGGCAAAATGGCCACCCATCCGCCATAAAAGATGCCGAACAGCAATGCAAAGACAGCGAGCGACCAGACGCTGCTGGCGACGGCCCAAATTGCAAAAGAAGCTGCCATACCTGTAAACATGGCGACAAGAAAGGCGTCCCTCCCCATGTTGTCGGCAACACCACCCAGAAAGAAGCGCCCTGCTGTACTACCTACGCCGATTGCACCAAGCAAAAGCACGGCTGTCTCGGGAGCAACCCCATGATCGATCGCATAAGGAACCAGATGCACGAATGGGATGAACACGCCAAATGCACAAATGAGACAGGACGCGTAGAGCCCTCGGAACGACACAGTTCGGATCGCCTCTCTGATCGATACCCCCTGCTGGCGGCTCGAGTGGTGAGCATCCTCCATTGGGTCTCCGTCAGGCCCCATCCTGCAATCTCGCGGGTCGTTCTCGACAAAGAAGGACGCGCCCGCACCGACCGCCACGACCATGCCTCCCAAGACAAGATAGGCTTCCCGCCAGCCGAATACGGCTATCAACCAACCTGCAAGTGGCGGCATTGCCAATGTGCCGATACCAATCCCGCTCACGGCGAGCCCCGATGCAAACCCACGCCGTTTTACGAACCAGCGTTGTACCGCCCCGAGCACCGGCACGTACGCGCACCCAACGCCAAGGCCGATACCCAGCCCATAGGCCGCATACACTTCGATTATCGTGTGCGCCTGGCTGGCGAGAACAAGCCCCAGGCCAACAAGCAGCATTCCCGAGACAGCAAGGCGTCGAGCCCCCCAACGATCGGCAAGCGGGCCGGAAACGACGCCCAAGCCAAAATACAGAAATCCCGCGAGAGAAAAAACAAGCGACACCGATCCACGAGATGCCCCGAACTCACGCTGTAAAGACTCGATAAACGCGCTGAATGTATACGCGCTGCCGAAACCTACAAAAGTGATGACGAACGCGGCGGCGACGACAATCCACCCATAGAAGAATTGGCTCCCGGAATGTGCCGCCTTCATTGCCATTCCCCGGGTGCCGGACTGAGTACACCCAGCTCATGGGCTGGGCGTTGCAAGGATGATTGCTCCCCTTCCTGCGCTGGCAAGCATGGATGCTTACGATGCCACGTTGTAACGGTTTGATAGGCGGCCCCTGCGCGCAATAGCAGGGCCTCTTGGAATTGACCGGCTACGAGCTGAAGTCCAATGGGCATCCCGTCTTGTGCAAAACCGCCAGGAAATGACAGTGTCGGATGCCCGCTCATATCGAACGGGCAGGTATAACGTTGTAGTTTGGCGATCAAATCGGCTTGCTCGCCCAGGGTTGCTATCGTGGCAAGGGTGAGCGGCGCAAACGGCTGAACAGGTGTCAGCAGCAGATCGATTGAGTGAAACAGCGCCTCGACCTGGCCGCGAAAGGTCGCGCGTCGCAACAGAATCTTCTGGTATTGAGTGCCTGAAATCGCTTGACCAGCGGCGATGACAGAAGCAAGGATGGCACCGTACTGCTCCCGGTGTGCCGCGTAGCCGCGCTCGTGAGCGACCGCCGCTTCGACGGCACAGTTCGGTATCCAGTCGGCAACTATTTGCGTCACGTCCGGAAAATGGACGGGGACGATGTGCGCTCCAAGATCTGTAAATACTGTGATTGCGGTGGCAAGGGCTTCCTGTGTTTCAGCATCTACATCACCGCCATTCCAGCTTGCGTCAACACCGATACGCAGTCCATCCACTCCAATTCCTGCCGCGCCCAGGTAATCTGGCACTAGACTACCTGATGCCGTCGGATCATACGGGTCTCCTCCGGCAATGGTCGCGAGCATTACGCCGGCATCCACTGCGCTGCGCGCCATCGTACCGACATGATCAAGCGAGGCGGCAAGCTCAAAAACACCATGACGGCTGACTCTTCCCCAGGTCGGCTTCAGCCCGGTGACGCCGTTGGCGGCAGACGGCCAGCGGATGGAACCACCAGTGTCTGAAGCAATCGCGCCGTAGCACAGGCCGGCAGCCGTCGCGACGCCAGACCCACTGGAAGAAATTCCTGTCCAGTAGCTGGCATTCCAAGGATTGCGCGGCGGCACGATGGAAGGATGGTAGTCCGAATATGCTCCTTCCGTCAGCTGTGTCTTTCCAATCAGAACTGCGCCCGCCTCCCTCAACCGACGCACGACGGTTGCGTCCTCTGCAGGTATGAAGTCCTTGTATATGGCGGTCCCGGCAGCGGTTGGCACGCCTTTGATCCAGCACAAGTCCTTGATCGCGATCGGAACACCGTGCAACGGCCCGCGATAGCGTCCGGACGATATCTCTTTATCTGCCGCGTCGGCCTGCGCCAACGCGCTGGCCTCCAGCACACATACATAGCTGTGGAGCGTCGAATCCAGTAGCATGATTCGCTGAAGCTGCGCCTTGACCACCTCCATCGAAGTGACTGCTTTGCTTTGGACCAACGCCCCCACCTCCATCAAGTCAAGGTAGGCAAGATCGGCGGGAACAGTCATTATTTTGTATCTCCGTGCAGGGTGTACTAAAGCTTGTAAAATTGGTAAAAATGGCCTCAAATTCATTAGAAAAACTCAACTATTTATTATGATCTTTTTCCACGGCCATTCTTTTATTTGAGTAAAAACAGATTATCTGAAAATATACGCCGATAAAAAAGCGAAAATTTCTAAATTTTTCAAGATAGATTATCTAATGAATAAAGATAAATATCCGCCGCTCAATGCCCTACGCGCGTTCGAAGCGGCGGCTCGCCATCTCTCGGTGAAGAACGCGGCCGAAGAACTTTACGTGACACCGGGAGCGGTCAGCCAGATGCTCAAGACCTTGGAAACCCACCTTGGCGTGAGGCTGTTCGAGCGCATGAAC
This sequence comes from Pusillimonas sp., assembly GCA_048270225.1. GTDB lineage: Bacteria > Pseudomonadota > Gammaproteobacteria > Burkholderiales > Burkholderiaceae_B > Allopusillimonas. The sequence continues at coordinate 287,374 of JBLWTG010000002.1, forward strand.
CGGGGCATCTATTTGACAGAGTCAGGACGCGACTATCTCCCCCCCATTCGCAATGCGCTGCGTCAAATCGCGGAGGCATCGCAACGTATCGCCATCTCCGCTGACAATGGCGTGCTGACCGTCAGCGTGACACCCTTCTTCGCGTCGGCCTGGCTAGTACCGCGCATGAGGTCGTTTCATGATGCCCACCCGGACATTGACCTTCAGATCGTCACCAGCAGTACCTTGGTCGACTTCTCTCGCAATGGGGTCGATATCGCCGTGCGCCACGGTCTTGGCCAATACCCGGGGCTCCGAAGTGATCGCATCTTGGCCGTCGAAATGATTGCCGTCGCGGCGCCATCGGTCGTCGAACCTCGGGGATTGCCTGGCAGTCCCACAGAACTCGCCCGGTGGCCGCTCGTACATGACGCAGATCGCAAAGGATGGGGTTTATGGTTCCAGACTCACGGTGTGATGGAGGTCGGTGCGCTGCGCGGCCCATCGTTCGATGACACGAGCCTCTTGCTGAAAGCGGTCGTGACGGGACAGGGCGCCGGACTGTTGCCCACAGCCATGATTGCGGGCGAACTAGACACCGGGCAATTGATCCGTTTGGCGGATGCCGCATATATGGAAGCATTCGCGTACTACCTGGTCTGCCCGGAAAGCAGCCAAGAGCGGCCCAAGATCGCTGCATTCAGAAACTGGATTCATGGTGAAACCAATTAATCCTCGGCCTCGCCCTGTTTTCAGTAATTGCTAATCCTGAGCCGGGACTTGTCCATCGCGTGGGCTTCCTCGAAAAACTGATGGATGGCCCGCATCGGGGCGGCTTCGCCGGCGCCCCAGATATATCCCTCGCCAGCGGGCAGCGCAAACGCCCGGACGGCCGCCCACCTACCGTAAACCGACCCGGCACAGATGGCATGCGCAGGCCCTGGGCTGACGCGACCCAGGCGCGGCTCGCGGGAAACCGCTCAGCCGTTATGCAGCTTCACCCAGGCCACATAGCGATCTACCCAGCCCTGCAAGAACTTCTTGCTGGCCTCGCCGATATTGCCATCGTCATCGAACAGGCCGTCCTTGGCCTGGAGAAAAACCTCTGGCTGCCCAAGCGTCGGCATGTCCAGATAGGCCAGCGTATTGCGCAGATGCTGCTGCGCCAGCGAAGTGCCTATGGCGCCCACCGAGACGCCCAGCACGCCCGCCGGCTTGCCGGCCCATGCGCTTTGCCCGTAAGGACGCGAAGCCTGGTCGATGGCATTCTTGAGTACGCCAGGCACCGAGCGGTTGTATTCGGCTGTCACGAACACCACGCCCTGGGCGCCGGAGATTTCGGATTTCAGGCGTTTTACAGAAGGGGCCTGATGCTCGTCATCGTCCTGGTTGTAGAGCGGCAAATCGCCGATTTCCACCTGCTTGAACGAGAACTCAGGCGGCGCCAGTCTGGCCAGCGCCTCTGCGAGCTTGCGATTGAATGAATCCTTGCGAAGACTTCCCACGACGACAGCGATCGTGTATTGGCTCATGCTCATCTCCCATAGAGGTAAAGGTCTGCTGCCTTGCCGAGCGGTGACAGGGCAGCGCCTATGCCTGGATTCTAGCGGGAAATCAGGCGACCGGATATGCCGGCGTCAACACCGCGCACTCAGCGCAGCCCTTGAGGCGCCCGCCATACCGGTTGGCGATATCCAGCGGGTTCAGCGGCAATCCTGCCCGCCGGTCGGTCACGCAGCGGCATCAGACAAGGCCTTCATCTCGCGATACAGATCCGCCTTGCCCTCAAAGCCTATGCCCGGCAGGTCCGGCAAGGTCACGTAGCTGTCCTCGACCTTGACGCCATCCGGAAAACCGCCAAAAGGTTGAAACAGATCAGGATAGGATTCATTGCCGCCCAGACCCAGCCCGGCCGCGATGTTCAGCGACATCTGGTGCCCGCCGTGCGGAATGCAGCGCCCGGCGGACCAGCCGTGCACTTTGAGCATATCCAGCGTGCGCAGATATTCGACCAGGCCATAGCTCAGCGCGCAGTCGAACTGCAGCCAGTCGCGATCGGGCCGCATGCCGCCATAACGGATCAGGTTGCGGGCGTCCTGCATGGAGAAGAGGTTTTCTCCGGTGGCCATGGGATTGGGATAATAGTTGCGCAGCGCGGCCTGCAGCTCATAATCGAGTGGATCGCCCGGCTCTTCGTACCAGAACAGGTCGTACTGGGAGAGCGCCTTGGCATAGGCAATTGCCGTATCCAGATCAAACCGTCCGTTTGCATCCACGCACAGCCGCTGCCCATCCTGCAGCACACTGAGCACCGAATCGATGCGGCGCAGATCCTCGTCCAGCGAAGCGCCGCCTATTTTCTGCTTGACCACGGTATAGCCGCGGTCAAGATAGCTGCGCATCTCATCCTTAAGCTTGTTGTGATCCTGGTTCGGATAATAATAGCCGCCCGCCGCATAGACAAAAACTTTGCGGTTGGGCTGGCCGTTGCCGTAGCGATCCGCCAGCAACTGGAACAGCGGCTTGTTGTCGATCTTGGCCACAGCATCCCACACCGCCATATCTATGGTGCCGATCGCCACCGAACGCTCGCCGTGACCACCCGGCTTCTCATTGGTGAACAGCGTGTCCCATATCTTGTGCGGATCCAGGTTGGCGCCGCTGCTGTCGACCAGCGTGTCAGGGTCGGCTTCGAGCACACGCGGGATGAAGCGCTCGCGCATCAGGTTGCCCTGACCATAGCGGCCATTGGAATTGAACCCATAGCCGATAACGGGTTTGCCGTCCCGGATCACATCGGTCACGACCGCCACCAGGCTCAGCGTCATTTTGCTGAAATCGATGTAGGCGTTGCGGATGGGCGAGCTGATGGGCAGGGTTTGTTCGAGAATGTTGACGATCTTCATGCGGGACTCCTAAACTGGACCAGCCCAATGATCGGCATCTTTCCCTTATTTGACCAATGCTTTTTTTCTCTTTCTCTATGCCCGGAAAGCACCAGCCATGAACTTGTCCTGGCTTGAGGACTACCTGGCGCTGGCATCGACCGGAAACTTCTCCCGCGCCGCCGACGAGCGCCACATGACGCAGCCCGCGTTCGGCCGCCGCATACGCGCGCTCGAAAGCTGGCTGGGCGCCGAACTGTTCGACCGCAGTGCGCAGCCCATCAGCCTGACTGAAACCGGACAATGGTTCCATCGCGTGGCCCAGGACATGCTGGCGCAGGTGGCGCGCCTGCCCGAGCAGGCCCAGGCCATTTCGCAAGCGAATTCGGCCACACTGAGATTCAGCGCAACACACGCCTTGTCCCTGACCTTCATGCCAGGCTGGCTGCGCAGCCTGGAATCGCGTACCAGCGTAGGCGCCATGCAACTGGTGTCAGATATGCTGGTGCGCTGCGAAGCCCTGCTGCTCCAGGGCAAAGTACAGTTTGTCATCAGCCACGCGCACCCGCAGGTCCAGGGGCTGCTCGACAGCGCCGGCTACGCCAGCCTGCAGGTAGGCGCCGATACCCTGATTCCCGTATCCGCTCCCGATGAAGCCGGATGCCCCAGCCATACCCTGTCCGACGCCGGACCTGGCGGCACACAACTGCTCAGCTACAGCACCGAGTCCGGCATAGGACGCATACTCGGGACAGTGCTGGGCACACAGCTCGAGCGCAGGATGGCGCGGACCATCTTTACCGCGCATCTGGCATCGGTATTGAGAACCATGGCGCTGGACGGACGCGGCATCGCCTGGCTGCCTCGCTCGCTTATTGCCGACGACCTGAAAGACGGCAGGCTGGTCGCCGCCGCGACGGACATCTGGCACATCCCGTTGCAGATACGCCTGTATCGGGACAGAGCCGATATCGGGCCCACCGCAGAGGCATTCTGGCAGACCGTGCGCGACGCTGCCTGAGACGCTGCGCGGGCCCACAGCCCGACACCCCAGGCATCCAGAAGCTGATTTGACATACAAAATACAGTTGAGGCATATGACAAATTCCTAGTGCCTGGCGAAAACAAGTAAAATTTCATTGTTATCAAGCGCTACGTCACTGCATTTCGGTATACAAATTGAAAATAAACGATGCTCAACCTGCCCTCGCTGCAGCCACGCAGGCAGAAGACACCAGTCTGGCGATTGATCGGCGTACCCTGCCTACGGCCGTAGCCGAACGCTTGCGCGACATGATCATCGAAGGCGAGCTGCCGGCCGGCACGCGCCTGAACGAGCGCGCGCTGTGCGCCCGCCTGCAAGTGTCACGCACGCCATTGCGGGAAGCCTTTCGCCTGCTGAGCGCCGACGGGCTGGTCCATATGCAGCCCAACCGCGGCGCACAGGTTGCCGCCCTGTCGCTCGATGACGTCAGACAAAGCTTCGAAGTCATGGGTTCGCTGGAAGCCCTGGCCGGCGAACTGGCATGCCGGCATGTGACGGATCGCGAAATCGTCGAGATCCGCGCCCTGACGTTCGAAATGCAGGCCTGCCATGCGCGCGAGGATCTTTCTTCCTACTACCATATCAATCGCGAAATCCACGACCGCATCAACGCGGCAGCCCGCAATACCTTGTTGACCGAGGTCTACCGCAACATCAACCTGCGGCTGCAGAACCTGCGCTTTCGCTCAAACCTGAACCACGACAAATGGGATAGCGCCATGCGTGAGCACCTGGACATGGCCCAGGCGCTGGAAGCGCGCGACGGCGCGCAGCTTGCCCGCATCATGCGCGATCATTTGCAACGCAAGGGCGAAACCGTGCTGGAAGATTTACGCCAACAGGCGGCCGCGCCGCAAGACGAACACTAGGCGGCGCCTGCTGGAATGTCTGCACTGCACGGCATTCAGCCCTGCTTCACGGCCTCCAGTATCTGTCCGAACAAGGCATCGGCGTGCGCCGACTCCAGCCAGCGCACAATCACGACCAGCCTGTTCTCAGGCTCGACCCAGGTAAAGGAACTGCCCGCGCCGACGCCGAAAAAGCTGCTCGCCGGCAGGCTGGGGAATATCTTGCGCCCATGGTTGAGCCAGATCAGATAGCCGTAGTAAGGCGCGATATCGCAGGGTTGCCGCATCTGCGCAATCCATTCCGACGACAGCACGCGCTTGCCGTTCGCCATGCCGTCGTTCAGCAGCATCTGCCCCACTTTGGCCTGATCGCGCGCGCTCACCGACATGCCTCCGCCCCAATGGCTGCCGCCTGTCACTGATTGCACCTTCTGGCCGGCGATGTCGACCCAGGCATTGTCATAACCCACCCATTGCCAGTCTTCGCTGGCGCCCACCGGCCGCATGATGGCTTCGCGAAACACCTCCGGCAAGGGCCGCTGAAACAGGTGCAGCAGCGCCAACGCGAGCTGATTGATGCGCACGTCGTTGTATTCCCAATAACTGCCCGCAGTCTGCAGGGGCCGCGCATCACCCTTTTTGCCTGCCGGCGGCTCGCCAAAGGTAACTGCGCGATAGCGATCTGCCTGATCGGGAATATCCCATAGCGTGCCTTCCCATTCGCTGGTCTGCTGCAGCATATGCTTCCAGGTGATGCGGGCATTGTTGCCGTCGTCAAAGCCGATCCCGGGCAGGCGCCGGCCTATCGACTCATTCACATCAGGAAGCAGACCCTGGTCGTGAGCCACGCCCGCCAGCAGGGCAAGACACATCTTGGCCACACTGAAGGTCAGGTCCGCCCGATCCGGTTCGCCCCAGGCCGCCAGCTCGCTGCCATCGCGCAGAATCACGCCCGAGGCAGGCCCGCGCGAATGTATCGGCCCGTACAGCCGGTTCCAGGGAGGGGGATCATTCAGATGCACGCCGAATTTTCCGCTCGCGTCCCGATCCCAGCTTGATTCATGCGCCTGCGCGAAAGCGATGGCCTGCTCTAGTGTCGTCATGCTTGTCTCGTGTCGGTTAGTGGTATACAAAATTATTATGCATAACCATAATAGGCAAGTCCGTCTTGTTATGGCAAGATGGATTTTGAAATGTGACATAGAGCACATTATTTACAACAGGCCAGAATGGTATACAAGGCCGTCTACCGCTACACGGAGGAAGACAATGAAATCATTGCTGCATACGATGGCCACCGGCCACAAAGGCGTATTGCGCGGGCTGGCCGCCAGTCTGTTCATGGCCGGGCTGATGGGCGCCAGCCTGCCCGCCCACGCAAACAAAGCCGACGACACCCTGCGCATGGCCTATGACCAGGCGCCCGAAAGCGTCGACCCTTATTTCAACAATGTGCGCATCGGCGTGATCATCGCCGCAAACGTATGGGACACCCTGCTGTACCGCGACCCGCTCACCAATGAGTACAAAGGACAACTGGCCGAAAGCTGGAAGCAGGTGGACGATCGCACGCTGGAGTTCAAGCTGCGCCACGGCATCAAGTTTCACAATGGCGAACCGTTCAATGCCGACTCCGTGGTCTACACGCTGAACTTCGTGTCCGATCCGGCCAACAAGGCCACCACTCAGCAAAACGTAAGCTGGATAGACCGCGCGGAAAAGATCGATGACTATACCGTACGCGTCATCAGCAAGGAGCCTTTCCCGGCAGCCAAGGAATTCCTGTCGACCACCGTCGCCATCCATCCAGCCAAGTACTACAAGGAAGTCGGCCCCAAGGGCATGAGCGCCAAGCCCGTGGGCACCGGCCCGTACAAGGTCACCGAGTACATCCCCGGCAAGTCCATCACGCTGGAACGCAATACCGATTATTTCAAGGACTCGCCCAAGCACCAGCCCACTATAGGCAAAGTCGTCATCCGCTTTATTCCGGATCGCCAGACCCAGATGGCCGAAGTGATTTCGGGCGGTGAAGACTTCATCATGCATGTGCCCAAGGACCAGGCCGAACAGCTCAAGTCCATGCCCAATCTGCAGGTCAAAAGCGGCAACACCATGCGCATCGTGTTCATGCAGTTGAACATCCGCCCCGATACGCCCACCCCGCAACTGAAAGACGAGCGCGTACGCAAGGCCATTGCGCACGCCATCGACCGCAAGGCCATCGTCAAAAACATTGTGGGCGAAGGCGCGGAGCTGCTTGAAACCATCTGTACGCCATCGCAGACCGGCTGCACCCACGACGGCGCACCGATCTACGATTACGATCCCGCGCTGTCCAAGAAACTGCTCGCCGAGGCCGGCTACCCGAACGGCTTCGAGACCAGCATCGTCGCCTACCGCGAGCGCAACCAGACCGAAGCAATCATCAGCTATCTGCGCGCTGTGGGCATAGACGCCAAGCTCAATTTCCTGCAGTACGCCGCCATGCGCGACATGATACGGGCGGGCAAGGCATCGATGACGCACCAGACCTGGGGCTCCAATCTGGTGAACGATGTATCGGCTTCCACCCCTGTGTATTTCGGCGGCGGCGCTGACGACGTCACCGAAGACAAGGATGTTCAGGCGCTGCTGGACAAAGGCGCGGTGACCATAGACGAAAGCAAGCGTAACGACATCTATAAACAGGCCCTGACCCGGATCGCGGAGAAAGCCTATGCGATCCCCTTATGGTCTCTGCCTGTGTATTACGTGGCCAGCGCCGATGTTAACTTCAAGCCCTATCCGGACGAGCTCGTCCGGTTCTGGGACATGAGCTGGAAATAAACCAGGCGCACAGCCCATATGCCGATATACATGCTTAAGCGGTTGGGACTGTCGGTGCTGGTCGCACTGACGGTCTCCATCATCGCCTATCTCTTGCTGCATCTGTCCGGCGATCCGGCCATCGCGCTGGCTGGCGAAGGAGCCCGCCAGGCCGACATCGACATGATACGCAAGACCTATGGTCTGGACCGGCCCGTGATCGTGCAGTACGCGGACTGGCTCTGGCATATTGTGCGCGGCGACTTCGGCACCTCGGTCTACTTCAAGACCGAGGTGGGGCCGCTCATTCTCGAGAAGCTGGCCACGACCATCAAGCTTGGCCTCTTCGCACTGGCCTTCTCCCTGTTCATTTCGATTCCGCTGGGCGTGCTGGCGGCCATCTACAAGAATTCATGGATAGACCGCCTGTGCCTGGGTGTGGCCGTGCTTGGACAGGCCTTGCCCAATTTTTTCTTTGCGCTGCTGCTCATCATGCTGCTGGCCGTCACCTGGCGCATTCTGCCGGTATCCGGCAGCGGCACGTGGAAGCATTTCGTGATGCCTGCCATCGCCCTGGGCTACTACGTGGCGCCCGCCTTCATGCGCCTGATCAGGGCCGGCATGATCGAGGTCTTGAGCGCTGACTATATACGCACCGCCCGGGCCAAAGGCCTGCCCGCATCAAAGGTGATCTTTAAACACGCCCTGCGCAATGCCATTGTGCCCGTCGTGGCCCTGGCCGCTGTCCAGCTGGGCTATCTGCTTGGCGGATCAGTCGTGATTGAAACCATTTTCGCGCTGGATGGACTGGGCTACCTGGCCTATCAGAGCATCACCTTCAAGGACTACCCAGTGATGCAATCCATTGTGCTGCTGCTCTCTGTCATCTATGTATTGCTGACACTGGCTGCGGACCTGGCCAACGCCTGGCTCGATCCACGCATACGAGTGTCCTAAACCATGGCCAGCCTGCCTCCTGTTATCTCCTCGCCTACCGTTGAACCCTCGCAGCCGTCTTACGGTCGGCGCCCGCTGTGGCGCCGCGTGCTCGCCAACCGTGCCCTGACCCTGGGCGGCGGCCTGCTGCTGCTGATCGTGCTGCTCGCCATCCTGGCGCCCTGGCTCGCCCCCCACGATCCTTATGTACAGGATCTGGCCTATCGCAATACGCCGCCCTTCTGGTACGCCAAGGGCACCTGGCTGCATCCGCTGGGCACAGACCAGCTGGGCAGGGATTACCTCTCGCGCCTGCTCTACGGCGCCCGCATATCGCTGACCATAGGCGCCAGTGTTGCCCTGATCTCCGGCGTCATCGGCACGGCGATGGGCCTGCTGGCCGGTTACTTCGGCGGCAAGATGGACATGGCCGTTTCCTTTATCGTGACCACCCGCCTGGCGATGCCGGTGATCCTGGTTGCCCTGGCCACGGTCGCGATTGTGGGCGGGTCGCTGGGCGTCGTCATTCTGGTGCTGGGACTGCTTAAATGGGACCGTTTTGCAGTCGTCATGCGCGGCGCTACCCAGCAGGTGCGCACACAGGAATATGTCGCCGCTGCGCAGGCGGCCGGCGCCTCCACACTGCGCATCGTCATGACCGAAGTACTGCCCAACGTCATTCCGCATCTCATCGTCATCGCCACGCTGGAAGCGGCCAGCGCCATTCTGCTCGAAGCCGCGCTGTCCTTTCTGGGCTTGGGCGTACAGCCGCCCTTGCCTTCCTGGGGCCTGATGATTTCAGAGGCCAAGGCCTATATGTTTTTCTCATTCTGGCTGATTGCCATCCCGGGCACCGCGCTGGCCGTCCTGATTTTCGCCATCAACCTGGCGGGCGACGGACTGCACCATTTCCTGACGCCGGAGGAACGCGCATGAACGACGCAGACATCGTATTGGGCGTCGAAGGGCTCAAGGTCGATATCACTACCGCCGGCGGCATGCTGCACGCCGTGCGCGATATTTCTTTTTCGGTCAGACGCGGCGAAACACTGTGCCTGGTGGGCGAATCCGGCTGCGGCAAATCCTTGACCTCGCTGGCGCTGATGGGTCTGCTGCCCCGCCAGGCCAAACGCAGCACGCAGCGCTTCATCTTCCAGGGCACGGACATGAGCAGCGCCGGCAAGCGCCAGATCAATACGCTGCGCGGCAACAAGATGGCCATGATTTTCCAGGAGCCCATGACCGCTCTGAATCCTGCCTACACCATAGGCGACCAATTGATGGAGCACTACATCTTTCATCGGCATGCCTCGCAAGCACAAGCGCGCGCGCGTGCTGTCGAACTGCTGGAGAAGGTCGGAATTGCGTCGGCCGCGCGCCGGCTGGGCCAGTATCCGCATCAACTGTCGGGCGGCCTGCGCCAACGCGTCATGATCGCCATGGCCTTGATGTGCGGCCCCGAACTGCTGATCGCAGACGAACCCAGTACGGCGCTGGATGTCACGATCCAGGCGCAGATACTGCGCCTGCTGGCCGACCTGCAGGCCGAACTGGGCATCGCCATGATACTGATCACGCACGACCTGGGCATCGTTGCCAGGATCGCCGACCGCGTCGCCATCATGTATGCGGGAGAGATCGTCGAGGAAGGCGATGCGGTGGATATCTTCGCACATCCCCACCATCCCTATACGCGCGGCCTCATGAGCTGTATCCCGGTGCCCGGCAAGACGGAACCGGGCGGCAGGCTGGGCACCATTCCTGGCACCGTGCCTTCGATGGTCGGCCCTCAGCATGGCTGCGCCTTCCGGGACCGCTGCAGCTATGCGCAGGCTCAATGCGAGAGCGTCATTCCCGTGTATCACGACGCATCGGGCCAGCGCTGGCAGTGCATTCATGAACAGCTGGAGGCCCTCGCATGAGCCCCATTCTTGCCACCCATGGCCTGAGGCGCGAGTTTTCGATAGGCGGCGGCATGTTCAGGCCGCGCCAGACCCTGCATGCGGTCAATGGCGTCGATCTCTCCGTAAACCGGGGCGAGGTCCTGGGGATTGTAGGTGAGTCCGGTTGCGGCAAATCCACCCTGGCGCGCATGATGCTGGGCCTTACGCCGCCCACGCGCGGGACCATCGAACTGGACGGCGCAGACATCGCAGGCATGAACCGCCGCGCCATGTCGCGGCGTGTGCAGCCTGTATTTCAGGACCCTTATTCATCATTGAATCCTCGCCGCACCGTTGCCCAGATCGTGGCGCTGCCGCTTGAAGTTCACGGCATAGGCACGCGTGAGCAGCGGCTACGTGAGGTCATGGAGATGCTTGAACGCGTGGGACTGAGCGCACGCCATGCCAGCAGCACGCCCGGCCAGCTGTCGGGCGGACAGCGCCAGCGCGTGGCCATCGCGCGCGCACTCGTCATGCGCCCGGACGTCGTCATCTGCGACGAACCCACGTCGGCGCTGGATGTCTCCGTGCAGGCACAGATACTCAATCTGTTGCTGGACCTGCGCAAACAGTTCGACCTGACCTATGTCTTCATCAGCCACAACCTGGCAGTCGTCGAACATATCGCCACCCATGTGGCCGTGATGTATCTGGGGCGCGTCGTAGAATACAACGTGACCCGAGAACTCTTCCGCAATCCCCGCCATCCCTATACGCAGGCACTGCTGACCTCCGTGCTCACCCCCGAGACGGGACAAGGCATCCCCGACATCGGTCTGGGTCTGTCCTTTCCCGATCCCATCAATCCACCCGCGGGCTGTACTTTCCATCCCCGCTGCGCGCAGCGCCTGAACTATTGCGACCAGAAGCTGCCCATGCCCGTCAACCGGGACGGCGGCATGGTTGCCTGCCATCTGTATCCTGAAACCGTTGAGGAAGGACTACCATCATGACCCGCGAACGCGCTCTCTCCGATGCCGGCGCCTGCTTTGACGCCGGTGCGTTCAAGGCGACGCTGGCCCGCCGCATCGCCATGCCCACAGAAAGCCAGAACCCAGAACGCAAACAGGTGCTGGCCGACTATCTGGACACGGAAATCAGGCCGGCTTTCGAAGCCATGGGATTTGACTGCCGGACACTGACGCACCCGGACGCCCGCGCGCCCTTTCTGTATGCGGAGCGGCTGGAGGGTGACGCACTGCCGACGGCGTTGGGCTATGGCCACGGCGATGTCATTCGCGGCCTGGAGCCAGAATGGAAGGACGGCCTGAGCCCCTGGGCGCTGACCGAGTCCGGCGGCATGTGGTACGGGCGCGGCATCGCCGACAACAAAGGCCAGCATACCGTCAACATGGAAGCCCTGCGCATTGTGCTGGAAACACGCGGAAAACTGGGGTTCAACGCCAAGTTCCTGATCGAGATGGGCGAGGAAACCGGCTCGCCAGGCCTGCGGCAGATCTGCGCCGAACATCGCGACATGCTGCAGGCCGACCTGCTGCTGGCCTCGGACGGCCCACGCCTGAACGCCCAGCGGCCCACCATATTCCTTGGCTCGCGCGGCAGCGTCAATGTCGACCTGGTCATTGATGCGCGCGCCGGCGGCCACCACTCGGGCAATTGGGGCGGCCTGATTTCCAATCCCGGCATCCAGCTGGCCCACGCCATCGCCAGCATCGTCTCTGCAAACGGCCAGATCCGCATCCCCGAATGGGTGCCCAAGGAATTACCGGATTCTGTGCGACGCGCGCTGGCCGATTGCGAAGTGGACGGCGGGGCGGACGGTCCGAAGATTGAACCTGACTGGGGCGAGCCCGGCCTGTCGCCCGCAGAGCGCGTATTCGGCTGGTGCTCGTTCGAGATACTGGCCTATAAAACCGGCAATCCGCAAACGCCGGTCAACGCCATTCCGCCACGCGCCTGGGCCCGTTGCCAGTTGCGGTTTGTCGTGGGCATAGACCCTGACCAGATTCTGCCCGCCTTGAGGCGCCACCTTGACCGCCAGGGCTTTCCCATGGTGCGTATTGAATCCACGGGCGAGACCATGTTCCAGGCCACCCGCATCGACCCGGACGACAAATGGGTACGGTGGACGGCGGACTCGCTGGCCCGCACCACCGGCAAGAAGCCGGCCATCCTGCCCAACCTGGGCGGCTCGCTGCCCAATGATATCTTCACCGAGGTGCTTGGCCTGCGTACCGTATGGGTGCCCCACTCCTATCCTGGCTGCTCGCAGCACGCGCCCAACGAGCATCTGCCGCCCGCTGTGCTGCGCGAAGGATTGCTGGGCATGACAGGCATCTACTGGGATCTGGGCGACGGCGGACCGGCGTAATGCGCCGAAACACGCCTCCCATCCCGAAGGCGCTGTCAGACCAGCTATTGCTGAAAAAGCCGCTGCTCTGGCTGAACCCTCGCCTGGGCGCGCCGCTTGCGAGAACAGAATCCCTGCGTTCGGGCGTGCAGGCGGCGCAGGCCAGGCTGGCCCGCTGCGCCGGGCTGTTGTCCGCACTGTTTCCTGAGCTTGCCGCCAGCAAAGGCCGCATAGACTCGGCACTCATCCGCGTAAATGCCCTTCAGGCCGCCAAAGCCAGCGACCCTGCCCGCGACGGCGTCTGGTTCGTCAAGGCCGACCATGCGTTGCCGGTTGCCGGCTCCATCAAGGCCCGGGGCGGTTTTCATGAAATTCTTGCCATGGCGGAACAGTTGGCGCTTGAGCACGGCGTCCTGGCCCCGGATGATGACCGCCGCCTGCTGGCCGGCGACGCTGCACGCGCATTGTTTGCAGACTATACCGTCACCGTGGGCAGCACCGGCAACCTTGGCCTGAGCATAGGCATCATGGCAGCGGCGCTGGGCTTTCAGGCGGTGGTACACATGTCGGTCGACGCCAAAGCCTGGAAAAAAGACCGCCTGCGTCAGCGCGGCGTCCAGGTCATGGAGCATGCGGGCGACTACGCGGCCGCCGTTGAGGCTGGACGATTACAGGCGCTCGCCGATCCCCATAGCTACTTTGTTGACGATGAGCGGTCCGAAAGGCTTTTCTTCGGCTACGCAGCCGCCGCGCAAGGCCTGGCGGACCAGCTCGCCGCAGCGGGCCGCCAGGTCGATGCCCTGCATCCACTGTTTGTCTATGTGCCCTGCGGCGTGGGCGGCGCGCCCGGCGGCATCGCCTTCGGCCTGAAAGCGATTTATGGCGAATATGTGCACTGCTTCTTCGCCGAACCCGTGGCCTCTCCCTGCATGCTGGTCCAACTGGCCTCGGGACAGGACACCCCGGTTTCGGCCTATGACATTGGCCTGGACAATCACACGCTGGCCGATGGGCTTGCCGTCGGGCAGGCCTCGCCTTTCGTCAGCCCGCTGATGGCTTCGCAGCTTTCCGGGGTATATACCGTCAGCGATGAGCAGCTCTATGTGCAGCTGTACGAGATGTCGCAGACCGAGGGCATAGCACTCGAGCCTTCCGCCGCAGCCAGCCTCAATGGCCCCTTATGGCTGGCAAAGAGTGAGGCGGGCCGCCATTACCTGCAGCACAATGCGCTGACGCAGGTTCTGCCCGACTCGACCCATGTCATCTGGACCACGGGCGGCTCTCTGGTCCCTCCCGAGGAACACCGCCGCTTTCAGGAGCAGGGCGCGCTACTGGCGGGGAATACAGACCGCCCATCATCTTTTGGCACTACCGGAACGCGCGATTCCTGAATGTGAAAATGCGACAATTTTATCCGGTAAAGTTGTTTTTACACTCCCTATAGGCTATGATTTGACCACTTAAGCTGTGAGATTGTCATGCCCGCCCTGCACACGCCCAAGCCCATGCCAGACGCCGTACTTGCCAAGGCCGTACTGAAATCCGCCGAGCAGCTCGGCCTCAAGCAGGCTGAGCTGGCCGCCATTCTGGGCGTACACCGAACGGCCATCAGCCGGCTCAAGCAAACGATGTCGCTTGCCCCTGAATCCAAGCAGGGCGAGCTCGCACTGCTCCTGGTGCGCATTGCACGCGCATTGTTTACCCTGACCGGCGGCGACCAGGAATGGATACGCCACTTCATGCATGCCCCCAACACCGCTACGGGCGGCATACCCGCCAAGCAGATCGAGAGCGTTCAAGGCTTGATCACCGTGCTGCAGTTCGTCGACGCCTTGCGGGGCAAGGTATGACCATCTGGCAGGCCTGCAACGGGCCGCAGCATGTTGGTCCGCTCCATGGCATATTCAGCAGGCTGGTCGAGAGCCAGGAGCAGATCTCAACCCTGGGTTATGTCGACACGCTCGAAGAGCAGGCCATCCTTGAGGCCTTGCTCGAAGGGGTAAAACCACCCTATCCGCGGCACTGCGACGGCTACCACTATCTGCTGAAAACGCCCTTTCGCTATCCACCGCTAAAGTGGGGTTCGCGATTTGGCCGCATTCATGAGCCGGGCATTTTTTATGGCGGCGGCAGCGTCGACACCACACTGGCCGAATCGGCGTACTACCGCTTTGTTTTCTGGTTTTCCATGGGGGTAGCGCCCATCAAGCCTGCCATCCACAGCCAGCACACGCTATTTTGCGCAGGCTATAAAACCCTCAAGGGGGTGCAGCTGCAGAACGCCCCCTTCGACCAGCACCGCCCGGCGCTCACGCACCCTTCCAGCTATCACGCCACGCAAGCGCTTGGAACAGCCATGCGGGAAGCGGGTGTCGAGGCCTTCGAATACCTGTCCGCGCGCGATGCCCGCCATGGCCGCTGCATCGGGCTCTTCACACCGCAAGCACTGGCTCAGAAAAATCCCAAGTCCATGAGCCAATGGCTATGCGAAACCACGGCTGCGCAGGTCACCTTCAAGCAGGCAGGCTCCAGCACCATTGCCACCTATGGCATCGAGCAATTCCTCGAAAACGGCGAGCTGGCCGTGCCTGCCTCGCTTACCTTCACCAGCACCCGCAGCTAGGTTCAACCACGGTCGCATTTCACGCGTGGCGCGTTTCCCCTGCGCCGTGGCAACGGCTGCGCAACAAATTGAAACCGATAACTCGTGCACACATCTGAATCAACATGAGATTTATTATTATTTAGTGATAACATTCGGGCCCAACCTTCAATAGTCCACATGAATCCCAAGCCCGATCCCACGCGCCGTGCTTATTGGCTGAAAACCCTGCATCGGTGGCACTGGATCAGTTCCGCCCTGTGCCTGTTGGGCATGCTGGTATTCGCCGCAACAGGCATTACGCTCAATCATGCCGCGTCCATCGAGTCCCGCCCGCATGTGCAGTCGCGCACGGCTACGCTTCCGTCGGCCTTGCTCGAACAGGCCGGCGCCATGGCGGCGAATATCAGCCCGAAGGCAGCCCTCCCGCCCGCACTGCGGGCCTGGCTGTCAGATCAATGGGCGGTGGACACCGGCGGTCGCCCGGTGGAATGGTCCCAGGATGAAATCTATCTCTCGCTTCCGCGTCCAGGCGGGGACGGCTGGGTGAGCATAGACCTAGCCACGGGAGAGGTCGAGTACGAGGTCACGGACCGCGGCTGGATTTCCTATCTCAACGATCTGCACAAGGGCCGCAATACCGGCGTGGCCTGGAGCTGGTTCATCGACGTATTCGCGGTTGCCTGCCTGATTTTTTCCCTGACCGGACTGTTCCTGCTCAAGATGCATGCCGGCAACCGCGCCGCCACCTGGCCTATGGTCGGGCTGGGGATTGTCGTGCCGGCCGTGCTGGCCCTGGTTTTCATACATTGAAAGAGAGTACCTATGCGCGCCCTGCTTCTCCCGCTTGCACTCATGACCGCCGTCGCGCTGCCCGCCCGCGGCGCTGAGCTCACGGTCGACATCGAAATCCCCAAACTCGATATCGCCTCCTATCACCGGCCCTATGTCGCGCTGTGGATAGAACAGCCCGATCATCACGTGGCGGCCGATCTGGCCGTCTGGTATGAACTCGAAAACAAGAAAGAAGAAGGTACCAAATGGCTGAAAGACCTGCGCCAGTGGTGGCGACGCAGCGGACGCAACCACAGCTATCCGATTGACGGCGTCAGCGGCGCCACCAAGCCAGTGGGCAGCCATGTGCTTACCTTTCAAGGCGACCAGGCGCCGCTGGCCGGCCTGCCCGCCGGCCCATACAACCTGGTCGTGGAAGCGGCGCGCGAACTTGGCGGCCGCGAGCTCCTGCGCCTTCCCTTTACCTGGCCGCCCGAAAAGACCGCACAGGCCACGGCCCAGGGCGAACACGAACTGGGCGCCATCACACTTGATCTTGCCCCCTGAACGCTGTCATTTTTCAAGGACTCTTGCTATGAAATCTCTCCTCAGCCTGGCTGCCGCCCTCACGTTCTGCCTTCCCGTCGCCTCCCAGGCCCACGATGTCTGGCTGTTGCCCTCCTCAACCGTCATCTCGGCAGACAACGGCTGGATCACCGTCGACGCCGCCGCAGGCAATGACAAGTTCTATTTCAACCATAATGCCCTGCGCCTGAACGGCCTGACCGTTACCGCGCCGGACGGATCCACCGTCGAACCGCAACATGCCAGCACCGGCAAGCTGCGCAGCAGCTTCGATCTGAACCTGACCCAGGCAGGCACCTACCGCCTGGCCATCGTCGGCGACGCGATCGCGGCAAGCTGGGAAGAAGGCGGCCAGCGCAAGCGCTGGTTCGGCCAGCCCGACGCGGCCGCTGAACACATTCCCGCCAAGGCCGACAAGCTCAAGGTCTGGCAATCCGTACGCCGCATCGAAACCTTCGTGACCGCCGGCAAGCCCAGCGCAGTCAAGCCCAGCGGCAAAGGCCTGGAACTGGTGCCGCTGACGCATCCCAATGATCTTTATGCTGGTGAAGCCGCGGAATTCCAGATGGTGCTTGACGGCAAGCCTGCACCTGGCCTCGAGGTGCTGGTCGTGCCCGGCGGCAGCCGCTACCGCGATCAGGTCAACGAGATCAAGCTCAAGACCGATGATCAGGGCAAGTTCTCAGTGAAATGGCCCCAGGCAGGGATGTACTGGATGGATGTCGACGCCGAGGACGGCAAGACTGCCAGCAAGCTGGCCGCTGAACGCCGCCTGGCCTACGTGGCCACCTTCGAAGTCTTGCCGCAGTGAGCATGGCAATGCCACGGAGGCAGCTAGCGCGCCTGCTGCTGGGCTGGCTGCTGATCGCCGCCAGTTCCCTGGCAGCCGCCTCCGGGGTTGAGCGGCTGTCCGGCGAAAGCATGGGCACCCGCTGGTCCGTCAGTGTCGTCCTGCCGGCCAGCGTCCAGGCCGCCCAGGCGCAATCGGCGGTACAGGCCGCGCTGGATCGCGTGGTGGCGCAGATGAGCACCTGGGACGCGGATTCCGATATCTCGATACTGAACCGGGCTCAGGCCGGATGGCATGCCGTTCCCGAACCGTTCTTTGATGTCCTGCGCGCTGCCATGGCGCTTGCCCGGGATACCCAGGGCGCCTATGACCCCACCGTGTTGCCGCTCGTGGATGTATGGGGGTTCGGCGCCGTCAAGCGCCCTCGCCACCCGCCCTCGGACAGCGAGCTGGCACTGGCACGCGCCCGCGTAGGCTGGCGTAAACTGCGCCTGGACGGCGACGCCTCGCGCGTGCACAAAGAAAACGGCGTGCGCCTGGACCTGTCATCCATCGCCAAGGGCTTCGGAGTCGACCAGGCCGCCAAAGCGCTTGATGCACTGGGCTCGACTGACTATCTGGTCGAAGTCGGCGGCGAATTGCGCGGACGCGGGCGTCGCCCCGATGGCCAGGCCTGGCACGTCGCCATCGAACAGCCTGACAGCGGCCCCGGCGAATCGCTTGCCGCCGTGATCGCGCTGGACAACCTGTCTGTCGCCACCTCGGGCGATTACCGCCGCTACTTTCGCAGTCGCGGCAAAACCTATTCCCACATCATCGATCCTCGCACCGGCTTTCCGGTCACGCATACGCTGGCTTCGGTCACGGTCGTTCATCCGGACTGCATGCACGCGGATGCGCTGGCCACCGCCCTGACCGTGCTGGGCCCTGAAGCCGGCATGGACTATGCCCGGCGCCATGGACTGGCGGCACTGTTCATTGTCGCGACAGGCAGGGATTTCGTGTCACAGACGACGCCCGCATTCAGGGCGCTTGCAGAAGCCGAGTAGCACCCGATGACTGAACGATACCTGGCCGCCGCGGGCATCATCCTCCTATGGCTGCTCCTGTGTCTGCATGCACGAAACCTGCACCGGCGCCGCGCCCGCCGGGAACAGCTCGCGTCGGACACCGCCAACGCACATGCCGGTTCATCGGCGACAGTAATCGCCTATGCCAGCCAGACGGGAAACGCCGAAGACATTGCCGCGCGCACGGCGCACAGCCTGCAGGCCGCCGGCCTGGCTGCGCGGCTGGTCCCCTTGAGTCTGGTCGACGAAGCCTTGCTGGCGCGAAATGAACCCATGCTGTTTATTGTCAGCACAACCGGCGAAGGAGATGCACCAGACTCGGCAGCAGGCTTCACATCACGCCTCATGCAAGAGGCAGGCGAGACGCAGCACCAATCCCCCGTCCCCGCCAGCTTCAGCGCGTTGCGATATGCCGTGCTGGCACTGGGTGATCAGGAGTACACGCACTTTTGCCGTTTTGGCAGGACACTGGACAACTGGCTGCAGGGCCGTGGCGCACAATCCCTGTTCGAACGCATCGAGGTCGACAATGGCGATCCGGCGGCGCTGCAGCACTGGCAGCGCCAGGTTGCCGATGCGCTGCGCGCGCCAGCGCTGCAGGCCTGGCAAGCGCCCGGGCACGAGGCGTGGCTGCTGGCAGAGCGCCACCTGCTCAATCCAGGCAATCCCCAGTCGCCCTGTTATCACTTGGTATTGCGTCCCTGCGACAACGACCTGCCGCCATGGCAGGCCGGCGATATCGCCGAGATCTGCATTCCAGGCTCGCCCCAGGCCCCCGCGCAGGCTTCGCGCAGGGAATACTCCATTGCCTCCCTGCCCGCCGATCAGGCCATTCACCTGCTGGTCCGGCAGATGCGCAGTCCAGACGGCGAACTGGGCCTGGGCAGCGGCTGGCTGACCGCCCACCTTCGCCCCGGCGACACCCTGCCGCTGCGCATACGGACCAATCGCAGTTTCCATGCACCAGACCCGGCCCGAGGGTTGATCCTGATCGGCAACGGCACCGGCCTGGCAGGACTGCGCGCCCACCTGAAAGCACGGATCAGCGCCGGCCTGCATCAGAACTGGCTGTTCTTCGGCGAACGCAGCCGCAGGCACGACTACTATTTCGAGCGGGAGCTCGAAACATGGCGACGCGAGGGCGCACTGCAGCGGCTGGACCTCGCTTTTTCCCGGGACCAGCCCCAGCGCATCTATGTGCAGCACCTGATACGCCAGGCCAGCGACACGCTGCGCGCCTGGATGGAGCAGGGCGCCGCCATTTATGTCTGCGGCAGCCTGGAAGGCATGGCGCAGGACGTCCACGCCACGCTCACGGACATTCTGGGCGCGGCACAGATGCAACGCCTGATCGATACCGGCCGGTACCGACGCGACATCTACTGATAGGGGAAACCCCAAAAGCCGGCCAGGGTTTTTTTCATTAATCTTTGATCTTTGATATTTGATCAAAGATCAATGTGACAACAAACCCCGGCCTCACTTCCCTCGAACACACCTCCGTCAACGAAGCCGTCTATCGCCGGCTGCGGGACCATCTTATGCGCGGTGACTATGCAGCGGGAGAAATCCTGGGCATCCAGGAACTGGCCGACGCCTTCGGCACCAGCGCCATGCCTGTGCGGGAGGCCTTGCGCCGCCTGGCCGCGCAGCGCGCGGTCGAGCCCATGAAAAGCCGCTCCATGCAGGTGCCAGTCATGTCTCGCGAGCGCCTGGAAGACATCCGGCGCGCCCGCGTGCTGATCGAGGGCACGGTCACCGCCTGGGCCGTCGCGCACATTACCCCTGCGGAACTGGATACTTTGCGCGAAATGGCCGATCAAATCGGGCAGTCGCTGGCGCAGCCCGGCTCCATCCGGGACGGGCTGGCGCACAATCAGCGCTTTCATTTTTTCATCTACAAGACAGCACGTTCGGATTCGATGCTGGCCACCATCGAAAGTCTCTGGCTGCAATCGGGCCCCTATCTTCGCGCCACGCGCCAGCTCATGCATTCGGATGAACGTCCCATCGGAGAATTCCATGCCGCCATCGTCGACGCCATGGCCCGCGGCGATGCATCTGGCGCGCAACAGGCCATGGCGCGCGACATCTGCTGGGCCTTCGACAAACTCTGGGATGCGTGGCCCGACTCCCTCCCGTCCTGATCATCACCTTGACAGACTTATCCAGGAAACAGGCATGACCCTCCACAAGCACCGCTCCCGCATGGTTACCGATGGGCTCTCCCGAGCGCCCCATCGCGCATTCCTGCGAGGCACCGGCTTTGACGACGCCGCACTGCAAAAATCCATTGTCGGCATCGTCAGCACGCAGGGCGACAATACGCCCTGCTCCATGGGCCTGACGCCCCAGGCGGACCGGGCGCGGCTGGGCGTGGCGGCGGGCGGCGGCGTGCCCGTCAGCTTTTCGACGATTTCGGTCTCGGACGGCACGTCCATGAATCACAGCGGCATGCGCATGAGCCTGTTATCGCGCGAAACCATCGCCGATAGTGTTGAGCTGGTGGTGCGGGGACATGCCTATGATGGGCTGGTGGCTCTGGCCGGCTGCGACAAGACCCTGCCCGGCATGATGATGGCCATTTTGCGGGTGAATGTGCCAGCTGTTTTCCTCTACGGCGGCGCCACGCTGCCCGGCTTTGCCCTGGGCAGACAGGCGACCATCCTGGACACCATCGAGGCCGTAGGCAGTGTCCAGCATGGCGACATGACAGCCGAAGACCTCAAGCGCATGGAACGCAGCTGCATCCCATCCACCGGTTCCTGTCCAGGGCAGTTCACCGCCAACACCATGGCCATGGTGGGCGAAGCGTTGGGGCTGTCCCCGCTGGGCTCGGCCATGCTGCCCAATGTCTACAGCGAGCGGCTTGCCATCGCCCAGCGCGCCGGCGAACAAGTGATGCACGCCCTGGAATCGGGCGGCCCCCTGCCTCGCGAGCTCGTGACGCGCGCCAGCCTGGAAAACGCCTGTGCCGCCGTGGCGGCGACAGGCGGTTCAACCAATGCCGCACTGCATATTCCCGCCATCGCGCACGAAGCAGGCATTGCCTTCACCCTTGACGATGTCGCGCGCGTATTCCAGCGCACGCCATTGATCGCCGACCTGCAGCCCGGCGGACGTTTCCTGGCGCGCGACCTGCATGAAATCGGCGGCGTTCCCGTGGTGCTCAAGGCCCTGCTGGAAGGCGGCTACATCGACGGCGACGTGCTTACGCTGGATGGGCGCAGGCTGCGCGACGCGCTGGCCGAGTTCCCTGACCCGGACGGCGAGGTCGTGCGCCCCTGCTCACGCGCCATCCATCCATCGGGCGGCGTCACGGTGCTCAAAGGCAATCTCAGCCCAGAGGGAGCCCTGCTGAAAATCGCCGGCCTGAAGTCGCTGCAGTTCTCCGGGCCGGCCCGCGTCTTCGAGAACGAAGAAGCCTGCATGAAGGCTGTCTCGCAACGCAGCTATGAGCCCGGCCAGGTGCTGGTCATCCGCAACGAAGGCCCGAAAGGCGGGCCCGGCATGCGTGAAATGCTCAGCGTCACCGCCGCGCTCTATGGCCAGGGCATGGGCGAAAAAGTGGCACTGCTGACAGATGGCCGCTTCTCGGGTGCAACCCGCGGCCTGTGCATCGGATACGTAGGTCCGGAAGCGGCAGCGGGCGGGCCCATCGGCCTGATCAGGGATGGCGACATCATCCACATCGACGCCGATGCCAACCGGCTCGACGTCGATGTGACGGACGAAGAGCTGGAGCGGCGCCGCGCCGCCTACACCCCGCCGCCCCGCGTACGGCTGGCCGGCGCTCTGGAAAAATACGCCCTGCTCGTCCGCCCCGCGCATGTCGGCGCCGTGACGCATTCGGGAGCAGTCGAGTGGCCCTACGAAACACCGGAGGCGTCATGAGCAGCCTCGTCGGATTCTGCGGCACCGGTCTGATGGGCGCCCCCATGGTGCGGCGCCTGCTGGCGGCAGGCCATCGCGTGCGCGTGTGGAATCGCAGTCCGGAAAAAGCCAGAGCGCTTCAGGCGCAGGGCGCCGAACTGGCTGCCTCTCCAGGCGAGGCAGCCCAGGGGGCGGATGCCGTATTCCTGTGTCTGACTGACGCAGCCGCCGTCCAGGCCACAGTGTTTGGCGAGCACGGCCTGCATGAGCAGCCAGGCCGCTGGCTCATCGATCATTCAAGCATCGCGCCAGCCGCAACGCGCGACTTCGCAGACCGGCTCGCGCAGCATGGCGGCCGGCGCTGGATAGATGCGCCTGTTTCAGGCGGCGTTGCCGGCGCCGAGGCGGGCACACTGTCCATCATGGCGGGCGGAGACGCCCAGGCCGTAGAAGACGCAAGCCTTTACATGCGGGCCTATGCCGGGCGCATTACGCATGTAGGCAGTACCGGGGCCGGGCAGATTGCCAAGCTGTGCAATCAGACCATCGTGGCCTCGACCGTCAACGCCATCGCAGAAGCCGTCGCGCTCGCTCAATACAACGGCGTCGACGCCTCCATTCTGAATACCGCACTGGCCGGCGGCTGGGCCGACTCTGTCCTGCTGCAAACCTTTGTGCCGCGCATGACCGCGCCCGTCGAACGTCCCTTGGGCACGCTGTCGACCATGCTCAAGGACGTGGAAAACGTCGCGGCACTCGCAACGCAGAGCCATGTCTGTCTGGGCGGGCTGGATGCCGTGCTGGCCAGCTATCGTGCGGCCATCGCGCAGGGACTCGGGGCCTCAGACCTTTCCGACATCGTGCGCGTGGCCTGGCCCGATCGGCCATTGGCGTCCGCAGACCTGCCCGCGCAGATCGCTGTCCGCGCGCCAGATCATACGAATCTCCCCTCGGACGCCGCAACATGAAACTGGCCGCCAATCTCTCCCTGCTCTACCCCGGCCTGCCTCTATCCTCGCGCATGGCAGCGGCCGCGCAGGACGGCTTTACCGGCATAGAGATCCTGTTCCCCTACGACATCGATGCGGTCGAACTGGCACGCCTGCTCGACCGCCACACGCTGACGCTTGCGCTGGTGAACACGCCGTTAGGCCCGGAGGGTGAAAAAGGCCTGGCCTGCATACCGGGCCGCGAAGCCGATTTTCTGCAGGCGATACAGACTGCCCTGGCGCTGTGCCGGGCCACGGGCTGCCGCATCGTGCACGCCATGGCAGGCATACCCGGGCCCGCCATCGAGCCGTCCACAGCACGCCACACACTGATCGACAACCTGCGGCTGGCCGCGCCGCTGGCCGCCCAGGCGGGCGTGACCCTTACGCTCGAAGCCCTGAATCATCATGATGTGCCCGGTTACTGTTATGCGCTGCCTGATCAGGCCGCTGACATCATCGCCGCCGTGGACCACGACGCCGTGCGTCTGCAGTTCGATCTGTACCACAGCCAGCGCGAAGGCCTGGACCTGCCTGCCACCCTGGGGCGACTGCTGCCTCTGGTGCATCACGTGCAGTTCGCACACCCGGACGGCAGGCACGAGCCCGACCTGAGCGATCCGCAGGTGCGCGACGCCCTGCGCCTGCTGGCGCGCGAGGGCTACGACGGCTGGGTGGGCTGCGAATACATCCCCAAAGGCGACACGCAGGCAGGCCTGTCCTGGCGCAACGCTTACCGCACCCTCATTCACGAGGCACAAGCATGAACATCCTGGTTACCGGCGCAAACGGCTATATAGGCAAGGCCCTGGTTGAGCGCCTATGTGCACTGTCCACACTGCCGGGTCATGGCCAGATCACTCATATCACCGCCTGCGATCTGGCTTTCGACCATGCGCCCGCCGACCCTCGCCTGCACCGCGTGGCAGGCAGTGTGGCCGATCCCGACACGCTGGCCGCCGCCCTGGATCCCGCACCCGATCTGGTATTTCATCTGGCCAGCATGGCCAGCGGCAGTGCAGAACAGGCATTTGAGCATGGCCTGAGCATCAACCTGGAAGCACCGATCCGCCTGCTGGAGCAACTGCGGCAGCAAGGCGGATCCCCGGCCCTGGTGTTTACCAGCAGCATCGCCGTTTTCGGCGCACCGCTTCCTGATCTGATCGATGATCACACACCACTATCGCCCGCGCTGAGCTATGGCGCACACAAGCTGACGCTCGAAATCCTGCTGGCCGACTATACACGGCGCGGCTATCTACGCGGCCGGGCCTTGCGTCTGCCAGCCATCGTGCCGCGTCCACCCGTCTCGAACGGCGCGTGGTCGCTGTTTTCCAGTGACCTCATCCGTTCCCTGCTGAGAGGGCAAGCCTGCACCATGCCGGTCAGCCCCCAGGCTACGCTGTGGCTGATGTCGCTGCACTGCTGCGTGGACAACCTCCTGCATGCCGCCGCGCTGGCCGTACAACCTGCCGGAGACCGCATCGTCTGGACCCTGCCGGCCCTGCGCGCCTCGGTGGCCGAAATCGTGTCGGCGTTTGATGCGCGCACCGATGGCGCCTCCGGCGATCTGGTCAGCTTCGCACCCAATCCGGACATCGAAGCACAGTTCGGTCGCCTGCCGCCACTGCGTACCCCGGCAGCCGATCAGGCTGGCTTTCGCCATGATGGAGATCTGAACACGCTGATTGATCGCGCCGGCGCAACAGGCAGCACGCGCGCAGACGCAGGCACCTCGGCCGTTCCCACCAGTAACCGATAACACACCCCCTTGAGGAGACAACATGTATAAACCCTTAGCCGCTGTCCTGATCGCCGGCGCCGCGCTGGCCGCTCCATTGGCCGCCCATGCGAAAAACGTGCAATTGACGGTATCAAGCTGGCTGCCCCCCACCCACGCCGTCGTCGCCGACTTCCTGGTGCCATGGGGCGACGAAATCAAGAAAGCCACGGACGGACGCGTTACCCTGCGCATCCTGCCCAAGCCCGTCACCAATCCCGCAGGCCACTTTGACGCAGTACGCGACGGCCTGGTCGACATCACCTTCATCTCGCACGCCTACTACCCTGGCCGCTTCGAGCTGACCAAGTTCGCCGTCATGCCTTTTTCCGGCAACTCCGCCGTATCGCGCTCCGTTGCAGCCTGGGACACCTATGAAAAGTACCTGCTCAAAGCCGACGAACACAAAGGCGTCGTGCTGCTGGGTATGTATGCGCACGGCCCCGGCATCGTTTTCACGACGGACAAGCCGGTCGAAAAAATCGATGACTTCAAGGGGCTGAAGATACGCGTAGGCGGCGGCATGGCGGCCGATGTCGCCAAAGCCGTGGGCGCCAACCCGATTGCCAAGCCTGCGCCTGAGTCCTATGAACTGCTGAGCATGGGCGTGGTCGATGGCGTGTTCTTTCCGGCTGAGTCGCTGGTATCCTTCAAGCTCGATGGCGTCATCAAAAACGCAACGGTATTTCCCGGCGGGCTCTACTCCGACACGCATGCCGTCATCATGAATCCGGATGCCTTCGCCCGTCTGTCCAAAGAAGACCAGCAAACACTGCTCAAGCTGTCTGGCCGTCACCTGGCCGAACTTGCCGGCAAAGCCTGGGACAAGCACGATGCCGAAGGCCAGAAAGTCATGCAAAGCGGCAAGATCAACCTGATCAAGGCCGATGCCAGTTTTGTGCAGGCCATACGCGAGCGTACCCAGGGTTTCGAGCAGACCTGGCTCAAGGCGGCCGCCGCAAAAGGCATAGACGGGCAGGCCGCGTTGGATTCATTCCGCACCGAAATCAAGAAGCTTGACGCAGGCGCCTGATGCACATCCTGAACCGCGCCATCACTGCAGCGCTCAAGTTGAT
Source organism: Pusillimonas sp. (assembly GCA_048270225.1). Lineage (GTDB taxonomy): Bacteria > Pseudomonadota > Gammaproteobacteria > Burkholderiales > Burkholderiaceae_B > Allopusillimonas. Next base: position 313,668 of record JBLWTG010000002.1, read on the forward strand.
TGCCGTGCTGGGGCTATGCGGCATGAGCCTGCTGACGGTGGTCGACGCGACGGGGCGGTATCTGCTCAACCGTCCCATTCCCGGTACGGTTGAACTGGTCGAACTGTTGATGATCGCCGTGATCTTCTCCAGCATTCCGCTCATGACGCGGGCGCGCGGCCATATCACCGTCGACAGCTTCAGCCATTTCATGCCGCCGGGCGTTCTGCGGGCCCAGGACAAGCTGGCCGCCGTCCTTGCCACCGTGGTCAGCGTCTTCCTGGCGGTGGTCACTCTGCACAAGGCACGCAGCACGGCAGACTATGGCGATATGACAGCACTGCTGCATATCCCGCTGGCGCCCTTTGTATACTTCATGGCCGTCCTGCTCGCCCTGGACGCCGTCTTTCAGTTCATCAATCTGTTCACCCCGCCTTCGCGGCAGGACACGCCTACCTATGACTGAATCCCTGCTCGCTCTGGCGGCCATGCTGCTGCTGGTTTTTGCGCGTGTTCCTGTTGCCTTCGCCATGGCGCTGGTCGGCTTTGTGGGGTTGGGCCTGCTGCGCAACTGGAATTCGGCCTATGCCATGGCCGGATCGGTCATCTACGAAAGCGGCTTCCAGTACCTGCTGTCCGTGCTGCCGCTGTTCATACTGATGGGCAACTTCGTTACTCAGTCGCGCATGTCGCGCGAACTGTATGCGGCCGCGCACGCTCTGCTCGGGCACAGACGCGGCGGCCTGGCGATGTCGACCGTGCTGGCCTGCGGCGGCTTCGGCGCCATCTGCGGCTCCAGCCTGGCGACAGCCGCGACCATGGCCAAGGTGTCCTATCCCGAAATGCGGCGCCTGGGCTACAGCGAAGAACTCGCCACCGGGTCCATCGCCGCGGGCGGAACACTGGGGATACTCGTTCCGCCCTCCATCATCATGGTCGTGTATTGTCTGCTGACCGAACAAAGCATAGGCAAGATGTTCGCCGCAGGCGTACTGCCCGGCATTGTCGCCGTATGCTGCTACCTGCTGGCCGTAAACTGGGTGGTCCGCCGCAACCCGGCGGCCGGCCCCAAGGGCCCGCGTAGCACCTGGCCGCAAATCCGCAGCGCACTGGCGCGGGTATGGGCAGTACTCGCACTCATCGCCATGCTGATGGGCGGCATCTACGGCGGCGTATTCACTCCGGCCGAGGCGGCAGGCATCGGCGCCTTCCTGGGCTTTGTGTTCGCCCTGTGCCGCGGCGCGCTGACCTGGGCAGGCTTTGTCGATGTCGTGGTCGAATCCGCCAAGACCACCGGCATGATCTTCATGGTCATGATAGGCGCGCTCATGCTCGCCAACTTCATCAACTTCACCTCGTTGCCGCAAGATCTGCTGGAAACCGTCGAGCGTTTCCAGTTAAGCCCGCTGGTGGTCATCCTGATCATTTGCCTGATCTATATCGTGCTGGGTTGCGTGCTCGAAAGCATGTCGATGATTCTGCTGACCGTCCCGGTGTTTTACCCTCTGGTTCAGGCCCTGGGCTTTGACCTGATCTGGTTCGGCATTATTGTCGTGACCGTGACGGAAATCAGCTTCATCACCCCGCCCTTCGGCATGAACGTATTTGTCTTGCGCGGCGTCCTGCCCAATGTATCCACGCCGACCATCTTCCGGGGCGTCATGCCCTTTGTGATCAGCGATTTTCTCAGGCTCGCCATTCTCGTGCTGTTTCCTGCCATCAGCCTGTACCTGCCCACGTTTGTCAGATAGAACGCGTTATGCTTACCGCTTTGCAACCTAGGCAGCATGCAGCAATGAGCACTATTCCCTTTGACGCCGTCCTGTTCGATTGCGACGGCGTGCTCGTAGACTCCGAGCCCATCACCAACCGCGTACTCACCGAGATGCTGAACGAACTCGGCTGGCCCATCACAACCGACGAATGCATGCGCATCTTCACAGGCAAAGCGGTCAAAGACGAGATGCAGCTGATCGAGCAGCATACAGGCGTACGCCTGGACGACGCCTGGACGGCACAATTTCGCGCGCGGCGCAACGATGCGCTGGACCGCGACCTGGTCGAAATCCCCGGCGCGCCGCAGGCAGTCCGCTGGCTGCATGACGCCCTGAACGGCCGCATCGCCGTGGCCTCCGGCGCCGACCTGCAGAAGGTCGACATGCAGTTGAACAAGATAGGCATTGCCGACTGCTTCAACGGCCGCATCTTCAGCGGCCAGGATCTGCCGCGCAGCAAGCCTTTTCCGGATGTCTACCTGACGGCGGCGCTGGCCCTGGGCGCGGACCCTTCGCGCTGCGCTGTCGTGGAGGACACCGCCACCGGCGCCATGGCTGGCCTGGCGGCGGGCGCCACGGTGTTCGGCTACAGCCCCGACAACATCAGCCACAGCAGTCCTGACGCATTGCGCGCCGTGGGAGTGAGCCATATTTTCACCAGCATGGCCGAACTGCCGGCCATCCTCGCGGCCTGGCAGCCGGCAGCATCCTGACGGATCCGCGCCGGCCTGGCGCGTGTGGTAGATTGGCTTCAGAACATTGAGCAGCACGGCTTGAAAACCTGGCGGAATCCCGATGGACTTGCTGATCACGGCTGCGGCGCGCGCCCTCGCGGGGGGCAAGCCGCTTGATGCACTGAACCATGTCGCCTTGCGCAATGATGCGCCTGCGCTCGCACTGCGCGGCATTGCCATGGCGCAGCTGGGCGACCTCGTCCGAGCCAAGAGCCTGGTACGAAGTGCCGCGCGCGCCTTCGGCCCCAAGGATGTCGTTGCGCGCGCCAAATGCATCGTCGCCGAAGCAGAGATGGCGCTCGCCTCGCGCGAGCTGGGCTGGCCTGCCGAGAGGCTGAGCGCAGCGCGCGCCACCCTGCTGGCTCACGGCAATCATGTCAACGCCGCCCATGCACAGTATCTTCAGGCGCGCCGCCAACTGCTCATCGGACACCTGGACGAAGCCGAGCACACCCTGGCAAACCCGGCCTGCCCTGACCTGCCTCCTGCACTGAATGCCGCACGCGAGTTGGTACTGTGCGGGATTGCATTGCGTCGCCTGCAGTCCGGTGTCGCGACCAGGGCATTGGCCCGGGCCGCCGACGCGGCCCGCCGCGCCGGCATCCCCGCCCTGCAGGCAGAGGTCGAGACATTGACGCTGGTGCTGAACGCACCGGCCGCGTGCCTGATCACACGAGACAAACAGCGGCCGCTCCTGCTCGAGCAGGTGGAAACCTTGCTTGCCTCCAACACCCTGATCGTGGACGCATGCCGCTACACCGTGCACCAGGCACAGGTCGTAATCCCGCTCGCCAGACGGCCTGTGCTGTTTACGCTGGCCCGCATGCTGGGCGAAGCCTGGCCTGCCGATGTGCCCAGGTCGACGCTGATCATGCGGGCCTTTCGCATGAAGTCCATCGATGAAACGCATCGCGCCCGGCTCCGGGTCGAAATGGGCCGCCTGCGCACACTGCTGCGCCCCCTGGCCGAGGTCAGCGCCACGCGCCATGGCTACGTCCTGACGCCCCACCAACCCTGCGATGTCGCCATCCTGGCGCGACTGGCCGAAGATCGCTACGCGGCCGTGCTCGCCCTGCTGGCCGACGGCGAGTCGTGGTCAAGTTCGGCCCTTGCGCTGGCGCTCGGCGCCAGTCAACGCACGGTCCAGCGGGCACTGGATGCCCTGGCGGCCTCGGGCAAGGCGCAGTCCTTCGGATATGGCAGGGCCCGCCGCTGGATCATGCCGCCGGTTCCCGGCTTCGCGACAACCTTGTTACTCCCTGCTGCCCTGCCCGGCGAACTAGCATGAAGGCGTGGTACTTACATCTCCTTCCATGACTGAATATTGAGGACAAAAACATGAACAGCTCTGCAGCGATTATCATCCACGAGTTCGGGCCTTTTCCAGGCGTAGACGCGGTGCACGGGGTCAGCTATGACGGCCAGAAGATATGGTTTGCCAGCGGCGAAAAGCTGATCTCCCTGGACCCCGCCAACGGCAAGATACTGGGCAGCCACGACCTCACCGCCAACGCAGGTACCGCCTTCGACGGCCAGCACCTGTTTCAGCTCGCCAACGGCCATATCCAGAAGATAGATCCGCAAAGCGGTCGCGTACTTGGCTCCATTCCCACCCCCGACGGCGAGAACAGCTCAGGACTTGCGTGGGCCGAAGGCTCGCTCTGGCTGGGCAGATACAAAGATCGCAAAATTCACCAGCTTGATCCCGATACCGGCGCGGTATTGCGTACTATTGAATCCAATCGTTTCGTCACAGGCGTCACCTGGGTCGACGGCGAACTCTGGCATGGCACCTGGGAAAACGACGCCGGCGAGCTGCGACGTGTGGCGCCTCAAACCGGCGAGGTGCTTGAAGTGCTGGAAATGCCTGCCGGCAAAGGCGTCTCCGGCCTGGAGTCCGATGGCGACGGGCTGCTGTTTTGCGGCGGTGGCAATAGCGGCACCATCAGGGTGGTGCGCCGCAAAGGCAGCAAAACGCAATAAAGCGCCAGCCCGGCGCCTATGGCAGGCGTCGGGCTGAATCCACATACTCGCCCTGCAAACTGTCAGTTTAGGATACCATCGTCGAATGCGATTGAATCCGACGCCTCGCCCCCGCCCGGCACCATATGGCCGATAAACGCGAACTTAGCCTCCTGCTCCAGGACTGTGCCCGTCACGACGACACGGCCCTGGCCGAGCTGTATCAGCGTACCAGCGCGCATCTGTTTGCGCTCGCCGCACGTATGTTAAGAAACGACGCAAGCGCCGAAGAGGTGTTGCAGGAGAGTTTTATTGCCGTATGGCGAAGGGCCGGGCAGTATCGGGCAGACCAGAGCCAGCCGATGACATGGCTGATCAGTATCGTGCGCAACCGCTGCATAGACCGCCTGCGCCGGCCTGATTTCATTCTGCCGGATCTCGATGGCAGCCTTGCGGCGGAATGGGCCGATGAAGCGCCGGGGCCGCTGGCCAGGCTTCAGGCTCATCAGGACAGCAGCCAGCTTGCAGACTGTCTCAAGCAGCTGGAGGCAGCGCACCGGCAGGCGATTGCGCTCTCTTTCTTCGACGATCTCGCGCATCCCGAGATCGCTGAACGGCTGCAGGCGCCACTTGGCACAGTCAAAAGCTGGCTTCGTCGCGGTATGCAGAAACTTAAAAGGTGCATGGAATGAACTATCGCGACCCTGCACTCCAGGACAGGCTCGCCGCCTCCTACGTGCTCGGCGAGATGAAAGGCGCCGCCCGCAGACGTTTTGCGCACCTCATGCGTGACGATGCCGGCCTGCGGCAGGCCGTCGAGCAATGGGAGCAGCGCTTGCTGCCCCTGACCATGGGGCTGGAACCAAAAACCCCGCCTGCCCGGGTATGGCAAGGCATTGCAACCGCCGTGCGGGCCGAACGCACCCGCAGCGCACCGACAGGCAACTGGTGGTCGGGTCTGAGATTCTGGCATTCCCTTGCCGGCGGCCTGGCAATGGCGGTCCTTGCGCTGGCGGTATCGCTTTTCCATTTCCTCCCGGGCGACCAGCCGCCCGTCCGCACGCTGGCGGTGCTGGCCAGCAGCGACGGCTCCGCCATGTACGTCATGAATCGCCTTGCCGCAGATTCGATTTCGGTGCAGCCGCTATCCGGCCTTACGCCGGATGCGGCGCACGCGCTGGAACTCTGGGCAATCGCGCCCGGCCAGGCGCCGCGCTCGCTGGGCCTGCTCCGCCCAGACGGCATCACCAGGCTGGACGCCGTGGCCCTGCCAGCATCGGGAGACACCGTCGCCATCAGCCTGGAGCCTCCCGGCGGCTCACCGACCGGCGCGCCCACAGGCCCCGTCATTCTGACCGGCAAGCTCAGCTGAATGTCGCCGCATATCGGCAGGAGCTAGGGTTTTCCCCGATAAAATACTTCTGTCCTGCCGCATCCATCCCGCCCGTCGCCGCGTATCTCCTTGTGATGACCAACAAAACAAGGAGCTCATCATGAAATCAATCACTCGCACCGTATTGCTTTGCTCTGCACTCGCATTCACTAGCGCCCACGCCGACGTCATGGTCGGCGGCCAGGCCATGATGCCATCCAAGAACATCGTTCAGAACGCCGTGAACTCGGCCGACCACACCACACTGGTTGCCGCCGTCAAGGCTGCCGGACTCGTGGATACCCTGCAGGGCAAAGGTCCCTTCACCGTATTCGCTCCCACCAATGCGGCATTCGGCAAACTTCCAGCGGGCACCGTCGATACCCTGGTCAAGCCCGAAAACAAAAAAATGCTGACCAATATCCTCACCTACCACGTGGTGCCCGGCAAACTGGATTTCGATGCCCTGGCAAAGAAGATACGCAATAGCAAACAGGGCGCCGCCGAGCTCAAGACCGTGAGCGGCGGACACCTTTGGGTCATGATGAATGGCAAGCACAATCTTGTGCTGAAGGACGAAAAAGGCGACATGTCCACCATCAGCACCTACGATGTCTATCAATCGAACGGCGTCATTCATGTGATTGACACCGTGCTGATGCCTAAATAAGGCCTGCCTTACCGCTGCCAACCCCTGGACGCGAGCGGCCGGGCGCAAGGAGTCCATCCCTATCCCTGCGCCCGGCTGTCCGCGCCAGAGGCCTGGCTGCAATACCCTTAGCGCCATCTCCCCTGCGGCTGCAGGTATGATGTCTTCTCGCCACGACACATGCCTTCCCATGCACATCCGCCCCTATCAAACCAGCGACGAAGCCGCCATCATTGGCCTGTGGCAGGCCTGCGGCCTGGTCCGCCCCTGGAACGATCCTCATCGCGACATCGCGCGCAAGCTGACCACACAGCCCGAGCTTTTTCTTGTCGGCACAGAACACGGGCAAGTGATGGCCAGCGCCATGGTGGGTTTCGATGGCCATCGAGGTTGGGTCTATTATCTGGCCGTCGATCCCGGCTTTCGCAGCCTGTCTCACGGCAAGACGCTGATGCGCGAGGCCGAACGCCTGCTGACCGCGCGCGGCTGTCCCAAGATCAATCTGCTCGTACGCACAGGCAACACCGAAGTGCTCGAGTTCTACCGGCGGCTGGGCTACGTGCAGGACGAAGCAGTCAGCCTGGGCCGCAGGCTGATCCCGGACTTGCCCGAGGGGCAGGGCTGACGCAGCATGACGCAAGCGTAGCTGGGCGGCTGGTCATATCCTCCAGTCAGCCCGCAGTTGCGGCCTTGTCAAAGACAGCGCGGTAGCCAAACAGGCCGACAGCGCCGCCCGTGTGGACGAACACCACGTTCTCGCCTTTCTTGAAGTGCCCCTTGCGAACCAGGTCGATCAGCCCGGCCATGCCTTTGCCCGAATACACCGGATCAAGCAATATCGACTCAAGCTCCGCCGTCAGGCGCACCGCTTCTATCATCGAATCTGTCGGCATGCCGTAGCCCGCTCCAACATAATCGGCATTGGCCACTACGTCCTCGCGCTGCACCGACGATGCAGGCAACTTCATGTAATCCATGGAAGCCTGCACCAGCTGCCATACGTTATCTTCCTGCCTGGGCTTGGGCGCACGCACGCTCACGCCATAGACAGGTATACCGCTGTTGCTGGCGCGCAGGCCTATGACCAGGCCTGCCTGCGTGCCGGCGCTGCCCGTGGCGTGAACCACATGATCAATACGCACATTGCTGTCGAACGACTGAGTCAGCAACTCCTGCGCACAGGCCACATACCCCAGCACGCCCACGGGTGTAGACCCGCCGCCGGGAATCACATAAGGCTTGCTGCCCGTCTTGCGCAGCTCCGCCGCCAGCGTTTCCATGGCCTCCTGCATATTGGTGCCGGCCGGCAGGCGCTCGACAATCTCCCCGCCCATCAGCCTGTCGAGCATGACATTGCCCGAATGTTCGTAATCGTCGCTGGCGCCAGCGACCCGCTGCTCAAGCAGTATTTTGCACTTCATGCCCACGCGGGCTGCAGCGGCGACCGTCTGGCGCGCATGATTGGACTGCACCGCGCCCTGCGTGATCAGCGTATCCGCACCCTGGTCGATCGCTTGCGCAACCAGAAACTCAAGCTTGCGGGTTTTGTTGCCGCCAGTAGCCAGGCCAGTACAGTCATCGCGCTTGATGTAGATATCGGGACCATCAAGATAACGGCTAAGGTTAGGCAGGTATTCAAGCGGGGTGGGAAAGTGCCCCAAGCGTATGCGGGGATACTCGGCAAGATGCAACATCTGCAGCTCCAGGGTGTTAGATTGCATTCATCTTATCGACAGACCTTGAAGTTGCCCAATGCTATGTTTTTGGTGCATCATGCTCTTTTTGCATAACTGCGGCATCCCGATGAAACAGCTCTGGATCGAAGACTTTCTCACGCTGGTCGACGCAGGTTCTTTTTCCCGCGCGGCGGCGCTTCGCCACGTCACGCAACCCGCCTTTTCCCGCCGCATACAGCTTCTCGAGGCGTGGCTGGGCATGGAACTGGTCGACCGGCGCACGCAGCCCATGCGCCTGACGGCAATCGCCCAGCGGCATGTTCCCGCGTTTCGCGCACTGCTGCGCGACCTGAACCAGCTGCGCAGCCGCATGCAGTCCGAGCATAACGGCTCGGCGCGCATCGTACTGACCACGCAGCACTCCCTGACCATGACACGGCTGCCCGCCCTGCTCACGCTGCTCAACCAGCAGCACAGCCCGCATATCGATTTCAACGTCCGCTCCGAAAACCGCGACGAATGCGTGGCATTGTTCATGCGCGGCGAAGCCGATCTGCTGTTGTGCATGGAAGCCCCCAACGACTCCCTGTACAAACTGGTGCCAAAGCATTCTCGCCTGCCGCTGGGCCAGGAAAAGCTGATTCCCCTGAGCATTCCCGGCGCCTACGGCACAGCGCTGCATACCCCCCGGGAAGACCAGACACTGAAGCTGCTGTCCTTTCCGCCCGACAGCTTTCTGGGGCGCGTCATGTACGAAAAAACATTCAGCTCGCTCATGCAGCACCACAACGTCGAGATCGTCCACGAATCGGTTTTCCTGGCTGGCGTAAAGGAAATGCTGCTGGCGGGGCTGGGCATGGCGTGGCTGCCCGAGAGCCTGGTCGAACGCGAGCTGAAATCCGGCGCCCTGGTCACCCTGGACCCGCTGGGCGATGTGTTCAAAACCGTCTCGCTGCAGCTTTGCCTGTACCGCAATGTCCATTCAAGCTATCCCGAAGCCATGGACAAGATATGGGCCATCCTGAGCGGGCCTGCAACGCCTCCGCCGGGCGCACCGGACGACTAACCCCCCGGCCGCGAAGGCTATGCGGCCGGCTGTGCCGGAAAATGCAAACTGAAGCGTATGCGGCCATTGTCCAGCATGCGCGCGGTTGCATCGCCGCCATGCATCGCCATGATGGCCTTGACCAGCGCCAGCCCCAGTCCGTTCGATTCCGTATATTCGCTGCGTGATTTATCGCCGCGATAAAAGCGGCTGAACATGCGGTCAAGTTCATCCTGCGACAAGGCCGGCCCCTCATTCTCCACATACACCGTAGCGCCGCGCTGATCCGAACTGGCGTAAAGCCCTATACAGCTACCCTCATTGCCGTAACGTATGGCGTTGATGACCAGATTGTTTACTGCCCGCCGCCACATGACGGCATTTACCAGCGCGGTGCCGTGCGCCTCAACCCGGAAACACATTCCCCGCTCCTGGGCCAGACCCTCGAAATAATCGGAAATCCTGGCCAGCTCATCTGCGAAAGCCAGCGGCTCGCGCTCGACTGCAACGACAGCATGGTCTGAGCGGGACAGGAAAAGAATGTTCTCTATGATGTGCGCCATGCGCGCAAGCTCTTCCTGGTTGGATTCGAGCAGCTGCTCATACTCCTGCGTACTCCTTGCCTGACCCAAGGCCACCTGCGTCTGCCCCATCAGTATATTGACCGGCGTGCGTATCTCATGCGCGAGATCCGCAGAAAACTGCGACAGATGTTCATAACCCGCCTGCAGCCTGTCGAGCATCGCATTGAAAGCAATCGCCAGGCGGCGCAACTCGGTGGGCGCATCGTCATCCGGCAGGCGGACCGCCAGGTTGGCCGGCGTAATCTTCGCTGCACGATCGCTCATGATGGTCAATGGCCTCAGGCCCCGCCTGAGCAGCACAAAGCCCATCAGCGTTGTCAGCAGAACCGCCATAACGATAGCGCCGATGACACGCATCAAATACGCAGACAGCATCTGCGACTCCTGCGTCATCACATAGGCCGCCGTGATCTCCACAGTACCGCCGCGCTCTCCGATATCGGCCAGCGCAGACACCCACTGGACCCGGATTCCATCCGCCCGCTCCCCCTCATGCAAAGCGTCTATGGTCACGGGTGCGTCGACCGGCACAGGCGTCATGGAAGGCGGCGTCATGCGGTCCGGGTTCACATTGATGAACGGCGGCTCGCCCATGCGCCGGAATATGCGCACATCCTGCTCGTTGCCCAGCATGCTTTCGAATATCGCCGGACGTTCTTCCATTTGGCGGACGTTGTATAAATCGTGCAGCAGATTGCGGAATCGATCCACCCGTCCGATCAGCGTATAGTCTGCGCGGATTTCCAGCGCATGCTTTGCCGAGGTGTACAGATACAGCCCCAGTCCCGAGACCACCAGACAGGAGATCAGGGCAAATGACAGCGTAGCCTGTACTGTCAGCGAACGCAGCTTTCCTTGCCTCACGGCTGCTCCGAAAACATATAACCGATGCTGCGCACCGTATGGATGAGCTTCTGCTCGAACGGCGCATCGATCTTCGCGCGCAGTCGCTTGATGGCCACGTCCACAACATTGGTGTCGCTGTCGAAGTTCATATCCCATACCTGCGATGCGATGACCGCCCGCGACAAGGCTTCGCCCTGGCGCTTGACCAGCAAATGCAGCAACATGAATTCCTTGTTGGTCAGAATAATATTGACGCCCTGGCGCGTAACCTTGTGACGCAGCGGATCAAGCTGCAGGTCCGCCAGCTGAAAAACCTCGGTGTCGCGCACCACACCGCGCCGCAGCAGAGTGCGGATGCGCAACACCAGCTCAGTGAATGAAAACGGCTTGACCAGGTAATCGTCCGCCCCCAGCTGCAGGCCTCGTATGCGGTCGTCGACATGATCGCGCGCAGTCAGGAATATCACCGGCACGTCACACTCGCGGCGCAGGTCTCCCATCACTTGCCAGCCGTCCTTGCCGGGAAGCATGACATCCAGGATCAGCAGATCGTAAGCGTGCTCGCGTGCCATGTGCAGGCCATCGACGCCATTGCGGGCAACATCTACCGTATAGCCCGACTCCAGCAGGCCTTTCTTGAGATAGTCGCCGGTTTTGAGATCATCTTCGATGACAAGAATACTCATGCGGATTTCCAGAAAAATGGTTGATACATCTTATCAACTTGCCGCCTCTGATTCATGACAAAACTGTCATCAGAATGCCATCCGACCGACAGCGGCAGCCACTTACGATGGCAGCTCTTCACGCTTTTGTTTTCGCAACGCCCCTTCTGTTCAGACGCACTTATGGTTTTATTCCAGGAGCCAGCTTATGTACCCGACCCAGCTTCGCCATTGCACCCTGCAATTGGCTACCGCCCTGCTTCTTTGCCTGACAGGCGCGCAAGCCAGCGCGCATGAAGGCCACCACCACGGACAGGCCGCATCGGCGGCCACGGACAACGCACCGCCTGTTTTTGTCGCCAGCACAGCCAAATCGTTTGACGCATTGATGGGCGACTCAATGGCGGTCATGGATGACGGCATGCTGCGCGCCCCCATGAACGGCCAGCCTGATCATGACTTTGTCACCATGATGATGCCACACCATCAGGGCGCCGTGGATATGGCCAAGGCGGTACTGCTTTATACGCAAGACCCTGAAATCCGGAATCTGGCATTGGGCATTCTCACCGAGCAACAGAATGAAATCCGGGTAATGCAGGCGTGGCTGAACCGTCAGCCCGCCAACTAGTCCTCTTGTTCAACATCATCCATACAGGAAGCCAACATGAGAAAGCGCTCCGCACTCTATGCTATCGCAGCTACAGCTCTATACGTAAACACCGCCTGGGCCTTGCCCTCGTCGCATGATCGTGTCTACACCGCCGACCAGAACAGCAACACCGTATCGGTCATCAACCCCGCCACCAACACCCTGGTCGGCCAGATCCGCCTGGGCAATCAGCGACCCGATCTGCTGTCTCCGCTGTACAAGGGCCAGATCAACGTGCACGGCATGGGATTCTCGCCCGATCACAAAACCCTGCTTGTGGTGTCGAATGGTTCCAACTCAGTTACCTTCATCGACACCGCCACCAACAAGGTGAAAGGCATCACCTACATCGGGCGTTCTCCCCACGAAGGATTCTTTACCGCAGACGGCAAGGAAGTATGGGTCGTGGTGCGCGGCGAAGACTATATATCGGTCATCGATCCGAACACCTATAAGGAAACGCGCCGCATCCAGACCAATCTGGGTCCCGGCATGGTGATGTTCCACCCCAACGGCAAGCTCGCCTTCGTGGTTTCCAGCTTTACGCCCAAGGTCGACGTCATCGATGTCAAGACGCACAAGATCATCAAGAAAATCGATGTAGTCAGCCCGTTCTCGCCCTTTCTGCAGCTCACGCCCGACAATAGCGAGATATGGATGACCCACAAGGACGTGGGCAAGATCACCCGCATCAGCACCACAACACTGAAAGTGGTGGGTGTCATGGATGTCGGCTTTATTACCAACCACATTTCATTTGCCAAAGTTGACGGCAAGACCTTCGCCTACGTCACGGTGGGCGGCGAGAATGTAGTAAAGGTGTACACCACCGGCAAGACCGCAAAGCTGGTCACTACGATTCCCACCGGCGCGCTGCCGCACGGCATCTGGACCTCCGACGATGGCACTCGTGTCTATGCAGGGCTTGAGAATGACGACGCGGTCGATGTCATCGACACCGCCAGCAACAAAGTGATCGCCCGCGTACCTGTCGGCCAGGCGCCCCAGGCCCTGGCCTTTCTGTCGAATGTCGTTCCGGAAGGCAAAGGCGACAGCAACCTGATTCCCCGCGTCAACGTCGACCCCGCCAATATCGCGCTCAAGCCGACCAAGGGAGATGCCCGCGGCTTTGTTGTTCTGCGCAATCTGGGCGTGGTGGATGCACTTGAGGTCAACCTCTTCAAACTCAAACCCGAAACAGTCTATAGCGTCTTTCTGAACGGCACCAACACGGCTGCAGCCAGTTTTCAGACCGACAAAAACGGCAAGGCCGCAGGCACGATGATCAGCCCACTCAGAACGTCCGCCAAACCTGGAGACGAAACGAAGGCTGCCGAAAACAGTATTATCGTCATGGAAGGCAACATGCCCGTTGATGCAGGTAAAGCGGTACTCGTCAATCTGTAATGCCAAGCATGCTGCAGCGCGTGTGGGAAACGTTCCTGCGCATCACCACGGTAAACGAAAGGAAACACCATGACATGGTCAGCCAGCCAGTACTCCAGCTTTGAACGGGAGCGCACCCGCCCGGTGCGCGATCTGGTCGCAGCGATCACCACACAGGCTGTGCAGACCGCAGTAGACCTGGGCTGCGGCCCAGGGAACTCCACAGAGGTGCTGGCCCAGCGCTATTCCGGCGCAGCCGTAACAGGTATGGACAGCTCCCAGGACATGGTGGAGGCGGCGCGCAAGCGCCTGCCCGACATCGATTTCCAGCTCGCCGACATCGGCGCCTGGAACCCTGAAAAACAGTTCGATGTGATTCTGGCCAACGCATCGCTGCAATGGCTGCCCGGCCATGCCACCCTGTACCCGCACCTGATCAGCAAACTGACCCCAGGGGGTAGCCTGGCAGTCCAGACCCCCGACAACCTGGCAGAGCCCGCGCACACACTGGCGCGTGACACCGCCGCCAATGGCCCCTGGGCCGGTAAAATCGGCGCCTTCCAGCTCCCCGCCCGACACAGCGCCACGTTTTACTATGAGCTGCTGCAACCCCACTGCAGCGCCCTCGATATCTGGCGCACCACCTACTTTCACCCCCTGGCCGGCGGGCCATCGGCCGTGGTCGAATGGTTCAAGGGCTCAGCCCTGCGCCCCTATCTCGAGCGACTGGACGACGCAGAAAAACCAGCATTTCTCGACGCCTATCTGGCAGCCATCACCCAGGCCTACCCAACCCTCCCCGACGGCACAGTGCTGCTGCCCTTTCCCCGGCTCTTCGTTGTGGCCCGTCGCTGACCACGCCGGGCGCGGCCGCGACCGCGACTGTTTCAACCGCCGCGGTGGTCCTGCACTGGCGAGAGATTTTCCGCAGCCGCAGACCAACTCAGCGCATCAGCTCGCTGTCGCCGCGCCGGCTTGTTCGTCGGCACGGCTCAGCAAGCCGCATACGCTATCCGCCTCGGTGCGGAATGCGTCCCTGGCCGGGATGGTTCCCACGATCTTGTAATAATCCCAGGGGTACTTGGACTCGGCCGGCGTTTTGACCTGAGCCAGATACAGATCGTTCATCATCCGCCCGTCGGCGCGAATAACGCCGTTTGTTGTGAACATATCGTTCACTGGCGTTTCGCCCATGTGCTTGCGCACCGTCGCGGTGTCGGTCGTGCCAGTTTCCCGCACAGATTTCAGATAATGCATGACGGAGGAATACACCCCGGCCTGCGCCATGGTCGGCATCTTCTGCGTACGCTCAAAGTATCGCTTCGACCACTCCCGCGACGCATCGTTGCGATCCCAATAGAATGCCGTCGTGAGATACAGACCTTGCGCGGCATCCAGCCCTATGGCATGCACATCGGAAATATAGATCAGCAAGGCGGCCAGATTCTGCGAACCTTCCGTCATGCCAAACTCTTTGGCCTGCTTGATCGCGGTGATCAGATCCCCGCCGGCATGAGCCAGGCCCACAATCTGTGCCTTGGAGGATATTGCCGCGAAAATCTGGGAAGACAAATCCGACGAACTCAAGGGATGACGCGCCGATCCGACTATCGTTCCTCCTTCTTCTACCACCGAGCTGACCGCATCGCGTTCCAGCGCTTCCCCAAAGGCATAATCAACGGTAATCATGAACCAGGTTTTTCCACCCTGGCGCACCACTGCGCGCCCAGTGCCATTGGCCATCGCGTAGGTGTCATACACCCAACTGATACTGTTGGGCGTGCAGCCTTTGCCCGTCATGTCTGACGAACCTGCCCCGGTGATCAGCATGAGCTTGTTCTTCTCCGTAACCAGTCGCTGCGTTGCGAGCGCAACCGAGGATGTGGTCAGCTCCGCAATCACGTCTACGTGTTCGTTGTCGATCCAGCCTCGTGCGATAGACAGGCCTACATCGGTTTTATTCTGATGATCAGCAAATACCACGTCAGCCTTGACCTCCGGGTATTGCTCGGCAAAGTCCTCCACCGCCATCTGTGCGGCAACGACGGAACCCTTCCCTGCAATATCGGAATATGTGCCCGACATATCGGTCAGAACGCCGATCCGAGGCGTCAAGGGCTGTTGCGCACGCGCGGGCAACATCGATAGGGCAACCACACCCCCCACCAGCAAAGCGGCAATATGTTTCATGCGAGTCTCCACAGGTCCGGCCGTTCAACGTGCGTTGAACCAGGCCGACGAGTTAATGTAATTAATTGTGCCTGGGATCGTACCATTGAATGCCGTAGTGCCTCCGTATGCGGCATCTGCCAGCACGATGCCGCAACATAGTACAAAGCATTGCGTCCGTCAGACAGACGCAGCGGCATGGCCCGCCCATGCCGCCGATCGGTTATATTGAGCCGGTCTACCGCGAGAACTCACCTCGTTCGCCTGATCACCACTCATCATCAACTGGCAACATTCACCACCGACCCATCCATACGCGTGGAGCCTGCACATGGACAACGCAGTAGATACCTTCAGCCAGCATCGCCCGCGACTGCAGAAAATCGCGTATCGAATGCTGGGATCGGTGATGGACGCTGAAGATGTCGTGCAGGATGCCTGGCTGCGCTGGCACGGTGCAGCGCAGCAAGATATCGATAATGTGGAGGCCTGGCTGGTCGCGGTGACGACGCGGCTGTCCATAGACCAACTGCGCGCAGCCCGCAAGCGCCGCGAGCACTATCCCGGCATCTGGCTGCCAGAGCCGTTGATGAGCGAGTCGCCATCCACCCCTGAAGAGATCAGCGAGCGCGCGGACGATGTCTCCATGGCATACCTGATACTGCTTGAGCGGCTGAGCCCGGAATCACGTGCGGCGTTTCTCCTGCACGACGTCTTTGACGCCGATTACAGCCAGATTGCGGACACACTCGGCAAAACGCAGGCCGCTTGCCGGCAATTGGTCAGCCGCGCACGAACACAGCTGCAATCCGGACCACCGCGTTTCGATGTGCCGCCCGAAACGCAACGGCGCCTGATGCAGACGTTTGCGAACGTGCTCCAGTGCGGCGACTTTGCGGGTATCAATGCGTTGCTGGCCGAGGACGCCGTGCTGATGGGCGATGGTGGCGGCAAGGTCACCAGCTTCCCAAAACCCATGATAGGTGGCCGGCGCATCGCCCAGCTCTTTCTGGCTGCGGCGTTACGCTACAAGAGCGAGCTTCGCATCGAGATGGTCGAGCTCAATGGACGGTGGGCATTGCTGCGCTTTATCCAGGGGCAACTCGAATCAGCACTGATGTTCGATGTTGATGGAGAACACATTCTCCGGGTTTACGTCCAGCGCAACCCCGACAAGCTGGCGCGCATTGCCGCAGCACACGCGAGCCGCTAAACCATCCTCCGCTCGCGCCAGAGGCATCATCCCTGGGGCCTGTGCGTTGATGCGCAGAAGGCAACACCGTGAGCACTTTGGCGTGCCTACCGCCGCATATCTCTCCTGCATAAGATAACTGCATACGGCCTTCTGCCGTTACCAGCGTCCAGGAAACAGGGCGTTGCTGCAACCCCTTTTGTCCGGAGCAATCATGGCACAGCGACTCAACTACATTCAACAATCCCCCGAACTGTTCAAGAAATTCATGGACTTCAGTATTGCCCTGAAGAGCGGCGCGATAGAAGAGACCATTCGCGATCTCGTCTCGATCCGTGCATCGCAGCTCAATGGCTGCGCATTCTGCCTGGACATGCATGTGAAGGAAGCGCGCATCCATGGTGAACGGGAGCTGCGCATTCACCATCTGGCAGTGTGGCGTGAATCCACCCTCTTTGCGCCGCGCGAACGTGCCGCGCTCGCGTGGACCGAAGTCCTGACTCAGCTGCCAGAACACGGCGTCGGCGATGACATCTATGAGCGGGTGCGGACTCAATTAAGCGAAAAAGAGCTGTCCGACCTGACCTACGAAATAATGGCCATCAACGCATGGAATCGCGCCAACATCGCATTCCAGACAATCCCCGGCTCGGCTGACAAAGCCTTTGGCCTGGACAAAGCCAATCTCGCCTGAACCTGGCACCTGGCGTCTGACCTATTCACTTTATCGGCTTCCCGGCGACACGCCCGAGCCGCTCACCTGGGGACTTCCCATGCTCAAGCTGAAAAATGCAACCCTCGCACTCATGATCATCGCCGGCTTGCTGGCGGGCACAGCTCATGCCGCGCCTCCGCAGGCAATCGTCAAGCAAGTCATGACCAAGCCACTGAACGACTACCCAGGCAAAGAAGTCTTGATGATCACGGTCGACTACCCCCCTGGCGCCGTCGATCCGGTGCATAAGCACAACGCGCATGGCTTTGTGTATGTACTGGAGGGATCTATTGTCATGCAGGTAAAAGGAGGTAAGGAAACGGTACTGACACCCGGGCAAAGCTTTTACGAAGGGCCCGATGACATCCATACCGTCGGACGAAACGCCAGCCAGACCAAACCGGCCAGGTTCCTGGCGATATTGTTGAAGGACCAGAACGTACCCTTCTTCATCCCTGAGCACTAGGTTTCCGCTGGCGGGGCAGACATCCGCCGTGAAAATTTCGTGAGTAATGTCACAAACTGCGCTTCCCATACGTCTAGTCAGTTATGGAAAACGCAAATAGCTCCCCTATGGGCCGGCAGCGCCCCCAGCAGACCACCAACGCTGCGGGCGACTCGCTCGCCGGCAGCTTTGTCACCAGCTACGCCGGTGTCGTAGCCTTTCTTGCTGTGGCCAACGAAGGCAGCTTCTCCCGGGCCAGCGACCGCCTGGGCATAGGCCGTTCGGCGGTCAGCCGAAGCGTCCAGAAGCTTGAGGCACAACTGGATGCCCGCCTGTTTCATCGCACCACGCGAAGCACGTCGCTGACACGCGAGGGCGAACTCTTCTATGAAAATTGCCAACCTGGGGTTGAACGCATCGTTCAGGCGCTGGAAGACATGCGTGAATTGCGTAACGGGCCGCCGCGAGGCCATCTGCGCATCCACGCCACCTCCGGCTTTGGACGCAAAGTGGTTGCCCCGCTACTGCAGGGCTTCCATATCCGCTATCCCGACATCACCCTGGAGCTGCTGCTCAGCAACCGCCCCGCAGACCTCTCTGCGGACCGCATTGATATCTCGTTTCGCGATGGCCGGATGGAGGACAGCGATATTGTTGCCCGGCAGCTGATTCCCATGCAGATGATTGTATGCGCCTCGCCCGGATATGCGCAGGCGCATGGCCTGCCTCGTCATGTCGACGAACTGGAAGCGCACCATTGCATCAATTTCCGGACCGCGTCAGGCCGCCTCAGGGAGTGGGAGTTCAAGATCAATGGCCTGGAGCAGAAGCGCCAGTTTTCAGCGTCACATACTTTCAATGACATGGACCTGGTCCTGCAGGCGGTGCTGCAAGGCCAAGGTATCGCACAGCTGCCGGCCTACCAGGTTTGCGACCTGCTCAGAAGCGAACAACTGCTCGCCTGCCTCGCACAGCACGCGCCCGACGACGGGGGACATTATCTCTGTTATCTGAGCCGCAAACAGCTCCCCGCCAGAATCCGCGTGTTCGCCGACCACATCATCGAACATACACGCGCCCTTGACCTGCAATGCCTGACCTCCATGACAATGTCCGCAAGCTGACAACTCCGCTCATGATCGCAGTTGTACTCCTGCGCGTCGATGGATTGATGCTCCTGATGCAACACCGTGGGTACGCTGCCGGATCTACCGCAAAGACAGGCTCAATCCTAGAATTTGCCTACTGACACCAATATCAGGAGATCGTCATGAAAATAGTCGTCATCGGAGGCACGGGCCTCATCGGCAGCAAAGTCGTCAATCATCTGGCCACAAAAGGGCATGAGGTCCTCGCAGCCGCGCCCGCGACAGGCATCAACACCATCACGGGTGAGGGCCTGACCGAAGCAATGACCGGCACAAGCGTCGTCGTTGATCTCGCGAATTCGCCCTCCTTTGCGGACGCTGACGTACTTTCCTTCTTCGAAACCTCAGGCCGCAATCTCTTC
Organism: Pusillimonas sp.; assembly: GCA_048270225.1. Lineage (GTDB taxonomy): Bacteria > Pseudomonadota > Gammaproteobacteria > Burkholderiales > Burkholderiaceae_B > Allopusillimonas. The sequence continues at coordinate 333,024 of JBLWTG010000002.1, forward strand.
GCCGCCGAAACCGCAGCGGGCGTACAGCACCATGTCGCACTCTCCGTCGTCGGTACCGACCGCCTCGCCCAAAGTGGATACTTCCGGGGCAAGATCGCGCAGGAAGCGCTGATACGCGAATCCGGCATACCCTACACCATTGTTCACTCAACCCAGTTCTTCGAGTTTCTCGGAGGCATTGCGCAGGCGGGCAGCGAAGGACAAACGATCAGACTGTCTCCCGCCTTTTTCCAGCCTATTTCGTCCGACGATGTTGCCGCTGCCGTTGCAGACTACGCGCTTGGAGAACCTCGCAACGGCATCGTAGAAATCGCTGGCCCCGAGCGCGTGAGAATGTCCGATCTGGTGCAGCGCTACCTGAAGGCAATCGCCGATGCGCGCAACGTGGTGGAAGACATACATGCACCATACTTTGGCGCAGAGCTCAAGCCTGACACTCTCATCCCGGGCATGAATCCTCGCCTTGGCGCCATCACCTTCGATCGCTGGTTTGCTCAAACCCAGGTACACAAGTAAGTCACGGACGCATCCTCTCATGGTTACCTTACAAGCTCCCCCCTTGTCCCTGCTCGACAAGTACAAGGGACGCGATCTCCAGACGCTGTATTCGACCACCGTCGCTGTCACGGGAGGAGACGCCAGTCACGGGCGGGCGTCCGGCATAGCCCGATCCGACGACGGAAATCTGGATGTCCATCTGCGCCTGCCCAAAGCGCTAGGCGGACCGGGCGGCGGCACCAATCCAGAACAATTGTTCGCGGCAGGCTATGCCGCCTGTTTTCATGGCGCGCTCAGCCTGTTGGCGGCGCGGGAACATATTCCGATTCCGGGCAGTTCGGTAGAAGTCACGGTCGAGTTCTGCCGCGATCCCATGGACGGCCTGTTTGTGCTGGCTGCCCATACACGCATCCATCTGCCCGGCGTGGAGCGCATTGTCGCCGAAGAACTGGTCCGCAATACCGAGCGCTTCTGTCCTTACACAAAGATGGCCCGCCAGGGCATCACAAACATTGTTGCGCTGGTGCTGACGGATGACACAGACGTGCCGTAGTACCCAGCCCTGAGCGGATCCTTATCCCAACGTTTGCGTACGCATCAGCCTATATTTCAGAATCCCAACCCATCGCAGTACAAACCTAACGAAGCCGATCGCGGTCACAGCTTATGGCCCGTCCTGGCAAGCATCGACGTTGCGGGCGATGGACAGTGCGTCAAGCCCAGCAGCGGCCAGCTCCGACGGAAGGCCTTGCAGGCTCTCCTTAAAAAAGCGACGCTCTTTCGGTCGCATGGCGGGCAGCATCGCCGCCAGGCGTTCAACGGCCGCATAGGCGGGCGCGCACAAACCATGCTCATGGGCACTGAACCATGCAGTTTCCAGCAGCACATTCGCCAGTTGTGATGTCCCGTATCTGGTATGTCCGCCATCGTGCTCTTCCAGCGTAAAACGCGCCACATTGGACCAACTGGTGTATCCCTTGGCCGACGAAAACGGCGCGTGGCAGGGCGCTGTCGCCTCCTGCATCTGTGCGATGGAAACAGGCGCCAGCGCCTGGAACTGCGACAGTGTCATGGGCTCTTTTGCATGGCTCGCACCACGCGCGATACGCAGCAGAAATATCGTATTCCAGGCCGAGCCGCCTCCCACGCCGAAGCGATCGCAAATCCATTCCGACAACCCTATCCATCGCATCGCCTGCATGCGCACATCATCCTCCTGCGCTTTATCCGGCAGGCCTATCAGCCCATTTTGCCGGAACAACCAGAGCGACCAGCCAATATTGGCTGCAACGTCCTGCGCGGCTTCGATGGAATCGGCTTCATATGCAGCCTGCAAGGCGCCAGATAGATCCAGGATGGCCCGATCGGCCGACGCAATACGCTCAACCAGAGGGATCGCCTGCAGTTCCATGGCAATTGACTTCGACAGCAGAGCGCGCAGATTGAGAAACTCAAAACGCACACGCGGGTTATAGCGGATGACCGGCTGCAAGGCCAGATTCGAGCCGATCCGGGTAAGCGCGCCCTGCGCCGCCTCAATACTGTCCTGCGCATAGAGATTCCATGCGTGTGCAATGTCAGCCATAGCGGCAAAAGACGGAAATGCGGCGTGATCGCCCGTGGCATGCAAGTATGGCTTCAAGCGAGACAAGGCGTCTTCGCTGCGTGCAACATGGCCGTGGCGGCGCCAGACGAGGCTTTCCTTGAGCACGGACAACGCCGCCTGGAAGTCATCCTTGGCAGCGGCGTGTGCCGTAAGAAACCGCTCGGCCACACCGCGCTCAGCTGAGGGGGAAACACCGTCCTTAGCCATGCGCATGGCAACCGTGAGCTCGCTCCAGTAACCTACATCGCGCATAACATACTCAACCGAAGTCTCGTGGCTGTCCTGCAGCGCCTCCGTCCCCAGAAAACCAGCCAACTGCGCCAGTCCGACCGGCTGGCCGTCCAGCCGGATATCAAGGCGCTGAGCCTCTCCGGCTGCAAGCCAGAAAGGTCCTCTGCTGCGTTTTGCAGGGCTCAGCAAGTCAGGGGCCTGAGCGGCATCCCTCCCCCATCCTGCGCAGATCCCCCACGCATTGAAATCGGCATAGGCACGTGAAATCCTCATGCGCAATCCTCCTGCGCCAGGAAAGCGGGCCAGTATCGCTGCAACATGTACCGGCCCTGTACGTGCCTGATCCGCGTAGTAAAGACGCAACAGCAACCAGAGCGATTGATATCTGGCGGAGCGTCCATTCACCTGATAACCGGAAGCCCGAAGCTCAATACGGATGTTCTTGCGGGCCATAGGTGTCCAGAAGATGAGCGGAATAAAAGACAAGATCGTTTTAACACGCCGTCGGGTTACGCAAGTTACGGCAACGCGTTTTACCCAATCCTGTCACGACCCTAATCTTGCCCTGCCTGTCGCTCTCGAAGGCAAACCAAATCGGGCGCCCGCTCCGATGCAACCTACAAGGACTACCATGCCACGCTTCACACTGCTTCGAACACTCCTTTCGGCCTGCGCAGTTTCACTGCTTGCTGCCACTCCCTCCTATGCCGCGCAAGACTGCAGGCAAGACCCCACAATGGCCAAGGCATTCGCCCAGGCCGATGCACATGGCACGTTTGTACTGCTTGACGGGCAGACGGGCGCTTTCCTATGCCATGACTCGAATCGTGCCCGCGCAGGATTCCTGCCGGCCTCCACCTACAAAATCCCCAACTCCCTTATTGCCCTGGAAACCGGCGTCGCCACCGGCGCCGATTTCGCGCTGCCCTGGGACCGTCAGCGCAATCCCAGGCAAACCTGGTGGCCCGAAGCCTGGGCGCGCGATCAGACCCTGGCGACCGCATTGCCCAATTCCGTGGTGTGGTTCTATCAGGAACTGGCCCGACGCATCGGTGAGACGCGCATGCAAGCGTATGTCGACAAGTTCGACTACGGTAACCGAAACATACAAAACAGCATCGATCACTTCTGGCTGACCGGCGATCTGCGAATTTCAGCACTGCAGCAAGTGCGGTTTCTCCAGCGCTTCTATACCGAAGCTCTGGGCGCCTCTCATCGCTCCACCCAGATCGTCAAGGATGCCATCGTGCTGGAAAAAACCGACGCTTATCGGCTTAGCGGCAAAACAGGCTGGGCGGGCATGGGCGAGGCCAATGCCCGGCAGACCGGCTGGCTGGTCGGCTACCTGGAGCAGAACGACAAGGTCTACTTCTACGCCCTGAACATGGATATGGACAAGCCTGCGGACGGGCCTGCCAGGCTCGCCATCACGAGGGCCATATTGCAACAACATGGCCTGATGGCAGCGCGGTCAAAATAGCATTTTGCGGGCGGGGCAGTCCTGTGCATAGCGGGGGTCCACCCGCTCCAGGTATGGCACTTGCTGTGCTCCTGATGAAGGCAATTTCGTCTTATAACAGGAGAGTTACATGAAGAAACTACTCGCAATATCGATATGTGCCCTGCCCCTGCTGATGTCGCCAGCCGCCTTTGCCGGAGACGGCGGCGATGCCGGCACGGTCAGTAACTCGCAACCGGGCTCCGACACGCCCTACAACACAGGCAACAATGCCACGAGCGGCGGCAGCATGGACACCATGCCGCGTACGCCAGGTGGCCAGAGCACCAATGATCAAACCATGCCGCAATCGCCCGATGCCATGAGCACCATGAACCACAAGACACCCGGTGAAATGCAAGCGGAAAAAAGCGACAGCACCCAAATCAATGGCAACAACGGCTCTGCAACCGGTGAACCCCGCAGTGAGTCGGGGAGCAAGTAAGAAGCTTAAGCGGGCCGGTAGCGGTTGAGCATGCACCGGCCAACCCTCGCCAGCAGCAGAAGCGCCAGTAGACCTGCATACAGATAAGGCTCGAAGAAATCGTTCTTTCCTGAACGCACCAGCCAGAAATGCAGAACCGACAAGACAGCAATGGCGTAGACGCTGCGGTGCAGGGTTTGCCAATGACGCCCCAGGCGCCGCATCCATCCATGCGTGGAGGTCAGCGCCAACGCCGCCATGGGAATGAAAGCAAGCATGCCGATGGTGATGAATGTGCGTTGAACCACATCGTCCCACATGAGGACAAGTGAGGCACTGCGCTCCCAGAATGCCCAGCCCAGAAGATGCAGAAAAGTGTAGAAAAAGGCGAACAATCCCAACATGCGTCGCAGGCGCACCAGCACAGGCTGGCCAAGCAAACGACGCAGCGGCGTAATGGTCAGCGTAAGGCCAAGCATCACCAGCGACCAGATACCCGAGGAGCATATCAGGAACTCGGGAGGATTGGCGCCAAGGTCTCCGGACCATCCCAGCCATATCCAGCGCAGCAGCGGATAGAGCGCCAGCAGAAAAACAAGTGGCTTGATCCGAGCAATACTGTCTGCGGTCCAGTTCCGCTGCGCCGAAGTGCGAACAGCTGCCTGCGCCATGTCAGTAATACCTCCGCAGATCCATGCCCGTATAAAGACCCGCCACCTGCTCCGCGTAACCGTTGTACATCAGCGTATCCACACGAGGCGCAAAGAACCCATCGCCTATCCTGCGCTCAGAGGCCTGGCTCCATCGCGGGTGAGGGACCATAGGATTGACGTTGGCGTAGAAGCCATATTCGCGGGGCGCGATCTTGACCCAACTGGTTAGCGGAAGCTTTTCCAGCAGCCGGATCTTGACAATGGACTTGCCTGATTTGAAGCCATATTTCCACGGAATGGCAACACGCACCGGCGCGCCATTCTGATTGGGCAGCAGCTTGCCATAGACGCCGAACACCATCATGGTCAGCGGGTGCATAGCCTCATCCATGCGCAAGCCCTCGACATACGGCCAATCGATAATACGATCCCCCAGACCGGGCATGCTCTCCGGCTGGGTGTCCGACACAAACTGGACATACTTCGCCTTGCTGGTGGGCTGGACCTGCCGCAGCAATGTCGAGAGCGAATAGCCGCTCCAGGGAATGACCATGGACCAGGCCTCCACGCAGCGCAATCGATAGACACGCTCTTCGATGCTGGCAAGCTTGAGCAGGTCATCGATATCGAAGGTGCGCGGCTTCTCGACCTCGCCTTCGATCTCTACCGTCCAGGGCCGTGTGCGCAGCTCGCCCGCATACCTGGCTGGATCGCTTTTGCCAGTTCCGAATTCGTAGAAATTGTTATACCCGCTGACATCCTTTTCAGCAGTGAGCGTGTCATTCAAGCGGTATGCGGGATTGGGCGCGCCAGCCAGGCGCCCTTGCACCTGACCTCCCAGGGCGGCCCGACTGCGCAGCATGCCGGCGCCCAGCAAGGCGCCCGCGCCGAGCGTCACGGCTCCGGCTCCGGCGCCCTGCAGCCACCTGCGCCGCGATTGCCAGACTTGCTCAGGGGTAATTTCAGACGAGGGAATATCAGGCAACTTGATGCGAGCCATGTTCAGGACTCCTGTATGAGAAGCAGTGCTTTGCAAAGGGAGCGCAGGCAACCGCCGGATTGATCCGCAGGCCTGCTCAGGAGTCCAATGTAGCGGGGCAGGACTGACACATTGGTGACGCATTCATGACAAGTTTGTCATCAATAGAACATGTTCGTGACTGCCGCGACAGTGCGACATCCCATAGGAATGTCTGCAATTAAGATACGCATTTGAATCCTGCTAGCGTACACTTATCGAAATACAAACCTGAGCCGAGATGCATGAGCACATCCCCATCCGTCAAAACACGGCGCCGCGGCGCGGAGCTTGAGCAAGCGATTGTTGAAGTCGCCTGGGACATCCTGTGGGAACATGGCTACGCGGACCTGACCATGGAAGCCGTGGCCGCTGCCGCCAACACCAGCCGCTCGGTGCTGGCACGACGCTGGGGCTCCAAAGCCGAGCTTGCCATTGCGGCCATCCGCTGGCGGATAGGCAACGACCCATGGGAAGTACCGGACCGCGGTGCGCTGCGGACCGAACTCCTGGAGTATTTGTATCATCTCAGAGAGGTGGCGCCCGTGCTCGGCACTATTTTCTATTTGCTGTCGACCAGGGCCTTCCAGGAAGAATATGCCTCAGCCGAAAAACTGCGGGAAGCCATAGGCAGGAATGACCCATTGATCCCGATTCTTCGTCGCGCAGTGGATAGGGGCGAGATCGATCCGGCCAAACTCATTGCGCCGATTAAAACGCTGCCGACCGACCTGATCAGACACTATGTGCTGATGAACAGAACGGCGCCGCCCAAGGCGTTGTGCGCCACCTGGATAGATGTCATCTTCCTGCCGCTAGTACAGCCGGACTGAAGCGGTGGCAGTGAAGCAGCGGGTCATCCCGTGACGACCCGCTGCCGGCCATACCCGTCGGCCAAATTGCCTAGAATGAGTAGGCCACGCCGGCAACTCCGCTTACCTGCGTTTTTTCCTTGACCAGAGGGCTGTCAGCCGCATCGCCCAACAGGCGGCTGGCACCCACGCCACCGATCACGCTCCAATGCCTGGACAAGTCATAATTGACGGCCAGACGCACCGACACATCCCTGAATCCAGACGAAGGGCTGTGCTGCGCCAGGCCGGATCTGCTCGACTGCCCCGCGTCCACGCCATAATAGCTATTCATGTATTTGGCGTTCGCCCACGTCACCCCGATGCTCGGCACAATCCTCAATTGCTCGCTGAGCGCCCAGGGATGAGCCATGCTCAGCTTGGCAAGCAGGCCGCGTTCACGCTTGCTGATCGCCTGCGTGGCCGAAAGCGTGACGATTGAGCCAGACAGATTCGTGGACGCAAAAACGCGCCCGCCCAGGGTGCCCGACAACTTGCCGATGCCGTCAGGTGCGTCACCGCTGCGATAGCCAGGCATCCAGTTCACCCCTACACCCGCGCTGAAGCCCGGTGTCCGGATAATGCTCGCGCCCACGCCATCGCTGGACCTGGCGAAGAACATCCCCTGCTGCACATCAACCAGAGGGACAGGCTTCACCTGGTACTCGTCCGAACCCAGATAGCGAGGGTTAAGTCCTGCTCCGACGCCGAGCTTCCAATGGTCGCCCTGTGCGGCCTGGGCGGCGCCTCCTGCGGCAAGACTGAATAAGGCGACGGCCAGGCCGCGTTGCAAAAAAGGCCCTGATCGATATGCGGCAGGGGCAGGTCGGTTCATGCTGAACTCCAGAAATAATTAAGATACGTTTAAGCATCTTAATTCCTCAACCGCCCTGCCGTCAAGATACACTACTGTTTCTTATTTATGTCGCAGACAGCCACTTTGGCTGCGGCGCGGCAGCCAGCAGGCGGCGGGTATAGTCATGGCTGGGCGTACTGAACACCGTAGCGGTGTCATTCAACTCAACGACCTTGCCCTGCTCCATGACCATAATCCTGTCCGCCAGCGTACGCACAACAGCCAGGTCGTGCGTGATAAAAACATAGGACAATCCCAGTCGTGTACGCAGGTCCGCCAGCAGATCGATAACCTGAGCCTGAATGGAGACATCCAGTGCCGACACCGCCTCATCGCACACCACCAGCTCGGGCTCACTGGCCAGTGCTCTGGCAATTGCGATGCGTTGCCGCTGTCCGCCCGAAAACTGGTGTGGATAACGGTCCGCATGTTCGGCCTTCATACCCACCAGCTCCAGCAGCTCGACGGTTCTTTCGCGCCAGCGCCCCTTGGGAAGAATATCGCCATGAATCGCCCAGGGCTCCGAAATAATCTGCCTCACGTTCATACGGGGATTCATGGAGCCGAAGGGGTCTTGAAACACCATCTGCACCTTGCGCCGAAACGCCAGCAGCTCACGCTCATTCATCTCGAAGATATTCTGGTCGCGATAGTATGCTGCGCCGGAGCTCGCATCGAACAAGCGCAGCAGCATGCGCGCCACGCTCGATTTTCCTGAGCCGGACTCGCCCACAATGCCCAGTGTTTCGCCCTTGCGCACGGAGAAACTGACATCGTCCACCGCGCGCAACACCCGTTTGTTTTTGAACGCACCCGAGGACAAGGGATAGTCTTTGACCAGATGCTCCACGCGCAGCAGAACCTCGTCCCCGATGACTGTTGCGCGCCTGTTGCTCGACTCGACCACATCCCCATGGGGCAATGCCGCAATCAGGCCACGGGTATAGGCATGCTGCGGATTCGTAAAAACCTCCTGCGCCAGGCCGGACTCCACAATTCTGCCAGCCTTCATCACAATCACACGATCCGCCATCGACGAAGCGACGTCCAGATCGTGGGTGATCATGATCAGAGTCATGCCCTGTTCGCGCTGCAGATCGCGCAGCAGATCCAGGATCTGTGCCTGCACGCTCAGATCCAGGGCGGTGGTGGGCTCGTCAGCGATAATGATATCGGGCTTGAGCGCAATAGCCATGGCAATCATCACCCGTTGCCGCTGTCCGCCCGAGAACTGGTGCGGATAGAAATCGACGCGGAGTTCGGGCTCGCGTATGCCCACACGGCGCAGCAAATCAATGACCTGCACGCGAGCAGCTTCGCCCCGCGCAGCGCCATGGCTCTCGAATACCTCGGCGATCTGCCTGCCCACCGTATATACAGGATTCAGATAGGCCAGAGGGTCCTGGAAGATCATGGCAATCTTGCAGCCATTGATGTCCCGGCGCGCCTCGGTGCCGAGTCCGCGCAGATCCTGTCCCTTGAACCGGATGGTCCCGCTGACGATATCGCCCGGCGGGCAGTCAACCAGATCCATGACCGTGCTTGTGCTGACGCTTTTGCCGGAGCCGCTCTCGCCCAGAATGACCAGCGTCTCGCCGCGGCATACATGAAACGAAACATCGTCTACCGCGCGCACAGGGTCGTCATCGGACAGAAAATCTACAGTCAGACCCGCGATGTCGAGAATCGCCTGTTTATCGTTCATGGCGGTCATCGTTGCGCCTTCTTCAGTTTCTGCAGCCGCCAGCGCTGCTGCGGATCCGCAACCGTGCGCGCCCAGCTCGACAGGATATTGAGGGACAGCGTGGCCAGCATGATGGCCAGCCCTGGCCAAAACGCGATCCACCACGCACTGGAGAGATAGCCACGGCCATTGGCGACCATCGCCCCCCAGGTAAAGTCAGGAGGCTGTATGCCCAACCCCAGAAAGCTCAGCGCCGACTCAGCCAGAATCACGGTGGCAAAATCGATCGCCGAAATCGTGATCAGCGTGGGCACCACAAGCGGTGCGATGTGGCGAAGCACAATCCGGATAGGCCTGGCCCCCATGGACCGCGCCGCACTCACGAACATGCGTTCGCGCACTTCCAGCACTTCCGCCCGCGCGGTACGCAGATAGACGGGCATGCGGGTAATGGCCAGCACAATGATCAGGTTGCGTACGCTGGGCCCCAGCGTGTAGAGCACGATCAACGCCAGCAGCAGCGAGGGAAAGCTCATGATGATGTCTGCCACGCGCAGAATGACGTGGCTGTACCAGCGTTCGGAATAGCCGGCAATCAGCCCAAACAAGCCGCCTATCGTCATGGACAGCACCACCGCTGCGGCAGCTATGCCCAGCGTATTGCTGGCCCCGACCAGCAGGCGCGCAAGAATAGGCCTTCCAAGCGTATCCGCGCCGAGCATGAACAGCCAGCCATGATCCCCACTGAACGGCGCAAGATTGCGATAGCGCAGGCCGAGACGGGTAGCGGCGTCGCCCAGCAGCCAGGGCGCCAGCAATGCCGCCAGCACGAGCACGGCCAGCAGCACGGCCGCAGCCAGGGCCAGCTTGTCCCGCACCAGATATCGCAGCAACAGACTGGACGAGCGCGGGGATGAATTGGTCGATATGGTAGGTGAAATCGCAGACATGGTCAGTACCGGACGCGTGGATCGAGCACCGCATACAGCAGATCGATCACAATGTTCAAGATGAAGATGGCGATGGCCGTGACCAGAATCGTGGACTGCACGACGGCGAAATCGCGCTGCATGATGGAATCAATCATGAGCTTGCCGATACCAGGCCACCCGAATACCGATTCCACAATGACCGCACCGTTGATCAGGCCTGTTGTCAGGTCGCCCGCCACCGTAATGACAGGCAGCAGAGAGTTGCGCAAGGCGTGACCGAAGATAATGGACTGCCTGCTCAGGCCTTTTGCCCGTGCAGTCTTGATATAGGGCGAGGCAAGCGAGGACAGCATCGCGCCACGCACCACCTGCACCAGCAGACCAAAGGGGCGCAGCATCAGCACAAAGACCGGCATGGTCCAGTACTGCCAACCGCCGGTTCCCGAAGTGGGCAGAAGATCCAGTCCCACGGCGAAAACCAGAATGGCGACGATCGCCACCCAGAAATCAGGCGCGCTGGCGCCAGCCAGCGATACCAGACTGGCAAGCCGGTCAAACAGCCCGCGCGGCCTGGTCGCAGCAACCGAGCCAATCAAAATTGCCAGCGCAGTCGACAGCGTCATGGCCAGCGCCGCAAGCTGCAGGGTATGGGGAAAGGCCTCAAGCGCTACGGCCATGGCAGACCGATGCTGGCGCATCGATTCGCCGAAATCAAGTCTGAGCAAATCGGTCAGGAAATGCCAGAACTGCATATAGGTGGGTTGATCCAGACCATTCAGGTGCGCGAATGCGGCGCGTGCCTGCGGCGTGGAGTCCAGGGGGAGATACAACGCGGAGGGATCTCCTGTCAGCCGCGTCAGGAAAAAGACGAGCGTGAGCAGACCCAGTATGGAAATGACACTATAGGACGCCCGTCGTCCGAGATAATTCAGCATGTTCGAATCCTTCGATTGCCTTGCAGGGAGCAACTGCACGAGCACAGCCTGTGTGCGGCGCTCGTGCAGAAGGAAACGCTATGATTTGAAGTGAATGTTGGCCAGGGGGATTTCGCTGTTGGTGCTGATGTCCGGCTTCCATTCGAGCCGCTTGCCCACGCGGGTGTAGCCTATCATGTGGTACATCGGAATATCCGTGACATACTGCTTGCGAGCCTTGTCGAATATCTTCTGGAAATCCTTCTCGCGCTCTGCGCCCGTGGCGGCCATGGCGGCATCAATTTCCTTGTCCATCTCCGGGCTGTTCAATACTGAATACTGGCCGGTGGAACGATAGAAGATGGGGATCGTGAATGCGGCGTCGCCTTTATTGTTATCGTGCATAGACTGCAGCAAGGTGGGGCCGCGATCCTTGGGATAAGGCTTTTGCAGATAGCGCAGCCAGTCCGCAACATCCAGCATGACCAGTTTGACATTCAGGCCCGCCTCCTGCCACATCATCATCATGGCTTCCATGGCTTCTGCGCCATTGGGATAGATGCCATTTCTGCCGATCAGGCGGATTTCGGTATCAACCTTCACGCCGTCCGCCTTGGCCGCGGCGATCAGCGACTTGGCCTGCTTGAGGTCATACGGCCAGGGCTTGAGATTTTCATCGTAGCCTATGATGCCCCGCACCACCATTTGCGACGCGCGCTGCGCATCGTCGCCAAAAAGCTGACTGAGCCCGTCCCAGTCAATCGCCAGGTTCAATGCCTTGCGTATGCGCACATCGTCGAGCGGCGGCTGTTCGGCATCAATGCGGATGGCCGTGGTTTCTGAATTCAGATACGCAAAGTCCGTCTCCGGATCGGTGGCATCCTGGATGGCGATGGCAGGCGTAAGGTCTGCCTCTCCCGTCTCCACCATGGCGGCGCGAATGGAAGACTCCTGGCGCCAGACATAGGTCGCCTTGGCGACAGCCGGCTTATCGCCCCAATAGCCGCTGAAAGGTTCGAGCACCACGTTCTGCGGCGTGAAGCTTGTCAGCTTGTAAGGCCCGGTGCCTACCGGATCGTTCACCGCCTTGTCGGCAGGAGTGTTCGGAGAAACCATCATCACCACGCTCAGCAGCGTAGGCAAAATGGGCTGCGGCCGATCCGATTTGATTTCTACCGTATAGTCGTCGACCGGCGTGACCGTAAGCTTGGCATTCCCGAACTTGGCCATGTTGTTGCAGGTGAGTTTTCCACCCGTCATCCGGTCAATCGAGAAGGCAACCGCCTTGGCGTTGAAGTCGGCGCCATCCTGGAACTTGACACCCTTGCGCAAGGTCAGGCGCCAGGTTGTTGGATTCAGCTGTTCCCATTTGGTGGCCAGCTTGGGCTCGGGTTGTCCCGTTTTTGAGTTGATGACCGTCAACGGTTCCGTCACGTTCTGGCTCAGCACCTGGCCGACAGTGGTAATAATGGTGCCGCAAGGCTCCAGATTGCCGGGCTGCTCGGGCAGCACAATACGTATATCGTGACTGCCGTCCTGAGCGACGGCTGCGGATGCCGCCAGGGCCATGAGCGCGGCGGCCGTCAGTGCAGCAAGGTTGTGTTGTCTCATATCACTCCTCCGTTGGTATAGTTGTATCGGGGTGGGCTATGCCCGTTTTCAATCAGGCATTCACGCTATCAATCAGCGCCTTGAGCATCTCTTTTTCCTCTCCCGTCAGATTGGTAAGCGGCGGACGGACAGGCCCCGGGTTGCGGCCGATCAGTTCCACACCCGCTTTGATCGTCGAGACGGCATAGCCCGGCTGCCGATCGCGTATCTGTGTAAACGGAAAGAAGAAACGATCAAGGATGTCCGCCATGGTGGCCTCATCATTGGCACGCATGGCCTTGTAGAAGCGCAGGGACAACGCCGGCACAAAGTTGAATACGGCCGAGGAATAAGTTGTCAGACCGATGCCGTTGAAGCCCTGGGCATACAACTCATGCGTGGGCATACCGCCGATATAGCACAGGCGATCCCCCAGCTTGGCGGTGATATGGCGCACCAGGTCGGTTTTGCCGGTGCCATCCTTGAAGCCGATCAGATTCGGGCAGGCGTCAGCCAGACGGGCAATGGTGTCGGCATTGGCCACGGAGTTGGCCCGGTTGTACAGGATGACGCCCAGCCCCGTTGCATCGCACACCGCCTTGACATGCTGGTAGATGCCTTCCTGAGGCACGTTCATCAGATAATGCGGCAGCAGCAGCAAACCATCAGCGCCGGCCGCCTCTGCTCGCTGCGCGATGTCCTTGGCCATGACCGTACCGTAGCCACAACCTGCGATGATGGGCACCGCGCCCGAGGCTTCCTTGGCTGCGCGCGTGACATCGGCGATTTCCTGGGCGGACAGGGAGAAAAACTCGCCCGTGCCTCCGGCGGCGAACAATGCCGCTGCCTCATATCCTGCCAGCCACTGCACATGCGAACTGTAGCTGTCCAGATTCAGGCTGAAATCCGCATTGAAATGCGTCACCGGAAAAGACAGCAGACCGGACGAGATATGAGTTTTGATTTCCTGCGGAGACATTGTTCCCCACCTCCTGTATTGAACATTAATAATATGACTTTGCAATTAATCATATTATGACTTTCAATCAGGTGTCAATCGTTCATTCAGATCTGCGTCAGCGTGGGCTTACTCCGAGGCGGCGACCTCCCCCACCCCATGCATGGCCTTGCTGCGGGTCATCGCGCGATAGCGCTGTATGCCTATCATCAAATGCGTGCGCATCGCGTCGCGAGCGCCTTCTGCATCCTTGGCGAAAATTGCTTCCGCAATCGCCGTGTGCTCAGCCAGAATCGTATTGTCGCGACTGGGCAGCAGATCAACGCCGCCCATGACCGAGCGGAACTTGACGCGAGGAATCATGCGCCGTCCGATATGCTCGAGAAATGTCTTGAATCGCGCATTGTTCGTGGCGGTGGCAATGGCCATGTGAAAACAGAAATCAGCGTCGTCGGTGGGCTGGCCTTCGCTGGTCAACTGGGCGTAGCGGTCCAGCTGGGCCTGGATTTCGGCCTCTTGAGCTGGCGAACTGCGCACAGCGGCAAGCCCGGCCGCCTCCACCTCTATCCCTATCCGCAACTCCAGCTCTTCGATAATGTCAGATATCTTGTCTGTCGCGTGCGTAAACAGCATCAACAGCTCAGGCTGCTCGGGCGGGGCAAGCACGAACACGCCTGCGCCCTGTCGAGACTCGATCAGGCCATCGGCCCGCAAGGCAGCAATGGCTTCCCGTATCACGGTCCGACTGAATCCGAACTTTTGCACCAGCACAGGCTCGGTGGGCAGTTTGTCGCCTGGTGCGTATTTGCCATTTTCTATGTGAGCGCGCAATTCATCGGCGACCTGCGCCGAAAGCGCCCTTTTTTTTGGAACTGGCTTGACCAGTGTGGCCATGAAATTCTCCTGGAGCGACCGTTACACTTATCGATCATCGTATCACTTTGCAAGCCCGGAGGTGACCAATCCGGCCTTTTCTGCCCCGACCGTGTCCGATCATTCCAAGCCTGGTGCCAGCGCATCTCACCGACCCGGGCCTGCCCATCGCATGGATGTTCCCTGACCTATACTCTGTCCATGCAAGGGCTGGCGATGGCGGGTGCCGTCTCCATGACGCCGACTTGCCCACTCCCTCCGGAACAGCCTCGACGTGAACAACCCTGCCTCCCCGCACGCCGCCCCCTTCGATCACCTGGTCCTGATGATGCGCGACGAACTCACGCAGCGCGCACCGCGTTTCGAGCAAGCAGGCTATCGCCTGACGGCCCTGTCCGTGCACAACCTCGGCTCCATCAATCGATTGATTCCGCTGGATACCGCCTATATAGAACTGCTGGGCTGGCCGGCAGGCAAGCCGCCGGCGCGCAAGGAAATCGCTGATCAGCCGCTGGGGCTGGATGCCCTGGTCTTCAGGAGCGAAGACGCCGGAGCAACCCACGCGCGACTGCGCGAGCTCGGCTTCGACGTCAACCCCGTTCAGCGCCTGGAACGCCCGCTACAGTTCCAGGGCGAGACGCAGATGGCACGGTTCGATACCGTGCGTTTTGCAACACAGCCTGTTGCAGGCCTGCGCATCTATTTTTGCCAGCATCTCACGCCTGAATTCATCTGGAATGAGCCTGCCCTGGACCACGCCAATGGCGCCATCGCGTTGGACCGCATCGTCATCGAAGCGCCAGACGCGAACATGGTCGCCACGCAGTTGAGCAAAGTCGCCAACGCAACCGCGCAGGCCGGCGATGACGGCGCATATATTGTTTCCCTGCCCAACCTCGCGCTGGTGGTCATGCCCACGCCCGGTCTATCGGCCCCCACGGTCTCGCAGGCTTTCCTGCGCCATCGCGATGGCGCGGTGAGTGTGTTCAATACGCATGTCGGGACGGCGAGCACGCAAGACGGCTAAGCAGGTCAGGCGCGCGACGGCGCAACAATCTTGAAAATGCCTTGTGCAGTCGCGATGGCGCGCGGATCCTGCAGCAGCATGCGCGAGAAAGCGTCGGTGCGACCTGGACTACAGAAAAATCTTGGCCAGCCCTTTTGTGACGGCCTCGACGATCTGATCCTGCCGCAGTGAAATGTGCGCTGTCATCAGCGCCTGCATTTTTTCGGCGTCACGCGCCTGCAGCGCATCCAGCAAAGCCTTGTGCTGATCCTGTGTTGAGGTGCGCACAGTGCCGTCCATGGAAATCCAGCGCATGAACCGGATGCGCCGGTTGATCAGCAGCATCATTTTCTCGAGTTCGGCATTGCCAGTCATGCTGGCCAGCCTGGCGTGAAAGCCTTCGTCGAGCGTCACCAGTTCGGTGACCGGCGTGGACGGCGGCACGGCGCGGCTATGCTCCAGATACACGCTCAGCTGGGCAATCTGTTCATCGCTGGCACGCTGCACAGCATAGCGGCAGCATTCTTTTTCTATGCCCAGGCGAAGCTCGTACAGATCCTTCATTTCCTTGACGTCCAGCCTGCGCCGGACATAGCCGCGCCCCGACGCTTCCAGAAAGCCCTCATACGCCAGCGCCGTCAAGGCTTCGCGCACAGGTGTCCGGCTGACGCCCAACGACGCGGCGAGTTCGGCTTCGTTCAGTTTTTCTCCAGGCTTGAATTCATAAAAGATGGCCATGGTCCGCAGGCGATCCAGGACATCTTCACCGCGTTTTCCGCGTTCCGGAGAGATAGTTCGAGCGTGCATAAAAAAGATTGATCTGATCATCGGGCCCCGGAATTATCTCACCTTCGCCCACCTGTTTTTATTTTGCATGCAATTCAGTATACTCATTTGGATACTGAAATTACACAAGGAATGCCGCATGTCCAAGCTGAACGGTGCCGAAGCAGTCGTCAAGATGCTGCAGCTGAATGGCGTCAAACATATATTCGGTCTCTGCGGAGACACCAGCCTGCCCTTCTATGACGCACTGGCGCGGCTGGATCACGGCATGGACCACATTCTGACGCGCGACGAGCGCAGCGCCGGCTATATGGCAGACGGATATGCGCGCGTCACCGGCAAGGTCGGCGTCTGCGAGGGCCCCAGCGGCGGCGGCGCCACCTACCTGTTGCCTGCATTGGTAGAAGCGAATGAATCTTCCGTGGCAGTGCTGGGCATTACCTCCGACGTGTCGGTCGTGTCGCGCGGGAAGTATCCGCTGACTGAGCTGGACCAGCAATCGCTCTACCGCCCGCTCACAAAATGGAATACCACCATCGACCTGGCCAGCCAGATTCCCGGCGCCCTGCGCAGCGCATTCCGCGCCATGACCACCGGCAAGCCAGGCGCGGCCCACATCTGCCTGCCCTACGACATACAAAAGCACGAGGTCGATGCGCAGGACGTATGGGCACAACCGGAACATGCCAGCTTTCCAGCCATGCGCTCCTGCGCCGCCACATCCGATATCGAACGCGCCGCGGACAAACTGCTGGCCTCGCGGTCGCCGGTCATTATCTGCGGCGGCGGCGTGGTGCTGTCTTCCGCCTGCGCTCAGCTCGAAGCGCTGGCCACGTCCCTGAACGCGCCGGTCTGCACCACCGTCAGCGGCAAGGGCAGCCTGGCCGATAACCATCCCCTTAACGCGGGCGTGGTCGGTACCAACGGCGGCGTCCTGGCTACGCGCGAGGTGGTCAGCCAGGCCGACCTGGTCATGTTCATCGGATGCCGCGCCGGATCGACCACCACAGAACACTGGAAATTCCCCGACAGCAAAGCGCTGGTCATCCACCTCGATGCCGACCCCATGGTCATCGGCACAAACTACCGTACTGAAGTCGCCATGGTGGGCGACGCCCTGCTTTCGCTGACCGCGCTCAATGAGGTCCTGGCACCGCGGCTGGGCCAGCGCGCCAGCGGCGTTGCCGATGGCCATGCCATTGTGCATCAGGCACGCACGGAAAAAGCCCGGCTTTTTGACGAACTCGCACACGCCAACGCCACGCCTATCAAGCCCGAGCGTGTCGTCGATGCGCTCAACCGCCACCTGCCGGCCGAAGCCATCGTCGTAGCCGACCCCGGCACGCCTTGCCCTTATTTTTCGGCCTACTTCAATGCGCCTCAGGCAGGCCGACATTTCATCACCAATCGCGCGCATGGCGCGCTCGGCTTTGCCATGGCGGCCGGCATAGGCGCTGCCGTCGGCAGGCCCAACGCCATGGTCGTGTCAGTGATGGGAGACGGCAGCTTCGGCTTTACCTGCGGCGAGCTCGAGACCATAGGACGGCGTCGAATTCCCCTGAAAATGCTGGTATTTTCAAATTCTGTGTTCGGCTGGATCAAAGCCAGCCAGAAAACGGGTTATGGTGAACGCTACTTTTCAGTAGATTTCAATCAGACCAATCATGCCAGGGTTGCCGAAGCGTTCGGCATCAAGGCCTTCCGTGTCGAAGACCCGGCCGATCTTGACCAAACCATCAAGTCTGCCCTGGCATTCGACGGACCCGTGCTGATTGATGTCGTTTCACAGCCGCTGCAGGACACCGCCGTGCCTGTCAGCCAGTGGATGGGCTGATTCCATCGTGAATACCGCAACGAAAGAAGGGGAGTATCCATGCAAAGCAAACCCGGACACCGTCTGGCCCGCGCCAGTCTGCTCAAGACAGCAGGCGCCTGCCTGCTGAGCCTGTCGGCGCTTACGAGCGCCAGCGCCGCAGATCAGCCACCCATCAAGCTGGTGGTGCCCTTTCCGCCCGGCGGCAGCACCGACATTGCATCCCGCATCATCCAGCCCCGGCTGGCCGAGATTCTGGACCGCAATGTCATCGTCGAAAACAAACCCGGCGCAGCGACCCAGATCGCCAGCCAGTATGTCGCCACCAGCAAGCCGGACGGCAACACCCTGCTGGTCAGCTTCGACAGCCACTCGATCAATCCCATCATCCGCCCCCTGCCTTACGATACCTTCAAGGACTTCCGGGGCATTACCTTTGCCCTGCGCTTTCCACTGGTAATCGGCGCATCGAAAGAGACACCGGGCAACAATCTCAAAGAATTCATCGCCGCCGCCAAGGCCGCTCCCGACAAATACAGCTATGCGTCGACAGGCGCCGGCTCGCTCAATCATCTGGCAGCCGAAGACCTGAAGCGCCAGGCCGGCATCAACCTGCTGCATGTGCCGTTCGGCGGCGGCGGGCCGGCCATCCAGGCGCTGCTCAGCAATGTTTCCAACATCACCTTCCTGAGCTATGCGGCGTTGAACTCTCATATCGCCTCCGGCAATATCAAGGCCCTTGCCGTCACCGGCGAGAAACGCCTGCCCGACCTGCCCAACGTGCCGACCGTCCAGGAATCGGGATACCCCAAATTCGAAGCCTACTCCTGGATAGGCATCTTCGCGCCGGCCAAGACGCCGTCGGACATCGCCGACAAACTCACCGCCGCGTTCCAGCAAGCCCTCAACGACAAGGAAGTCAAGGCACGGCTGACCAAGCTTGGCTTTGAGGTGATGGCGACCGACGGCCCAACGGTTGATCGCTATGCCGTTGAACAGTACAAACGCTGGGACAAGTTCGTCAAAGAAACCGGGCTGTCGTTAAGCCAATAAGCCCGCTGAACACAATACCCGGCCCACATCTGGCATGGCGCAGACTGGGCCGGACTCGTTTCTGGGCAATGGGCGTCAGCGCAGCCATTGCACCAGCACAGGTGCAATAAGGGCCATCCCCATCACCACCAGCAAGGTGAAGGCGATGCGGCGCATGGTCTGCGGAGAACAGGGTGGCGGATAGCGCTTGCCCGCCAGGGTCGCCACCGCCACCAGGGGCAGGCAAATCGCGCTGAGCACAATCTCCTGAGCGTACAACTGCCCCTGGGCCGCGACGAACACAGTGCGGGCTCCGGCGATCACCGCATTCAGGAAGATCAGCGCGCTGCGTATCTGCGCCAGCGACATAGGCTGCCGGTAAAGCTGAAAGATCAACGGCGGGCCAGGGATGCCGAACATGCCACCGATGAGGCCACCCAAAAAGGCATAGCAGGCAAAGCCCGTTTTCCCTGACGCCTGCGCCAGCGGCTCAGGCCGCCAGGCAAAACTCACGCCGCCATAGGCGATGACCAATCCCAGCAGTATCTGGATAATGTCGGCGGCGTCGCTGCTCAGATAATTCAGCACCAGCACGCCCAGCACGCTGGCGGGCAACACCGCCGCCGCCATGACACCGGCAATGGGCCATGGAATATGATGAAGATTGCCCCGCAGCGCCAGGGCGCTGTTCATCAGCGTCACGATGCTGACCACGCTGGCCAGGGTGGCGACCGAGACAATGCCTGCGCCACTGGCCAGGCCCATAATGATCATCGCCAGGCCGAAGCCCGTCACGGTATGAAAATACACCGCCACAATGACGACCAGGGCGAACGGGACCAGCGCGGAAAGCTCGGGTATCACGACGGATCAGCGCGCCGGAATAAGACCCAGCGACAGCCACGGCACGAAGGCGATGAGCAGCCAGGCGATCACCAGACCGCCCAGATACAACAAGGCCGAAGGGACGATGCGCATATAGGGAATGCCTGTGATGCCGCTGGCCACAAAAAGATTCAGACCGAAGGGCGGAGAAATGAAACCAATCGCCGCTCCAACCAGAAAAATCACCGAAAAATGCACCGGATCAACGCCCATGGATACGGCAATGGGAGCGAGTATAGGCGCAAAAATAACAGTGACCGGCAGGCTTTCGAGAATGCAGCCGGCCGCCAGCACTATGCCCATGCACACCAGCAGCACCACCGTCGGGCTATGGCCAAAGGTAGCGATGAAATCCGCGACAGAATCCTTGACGCCCAGCAAGCCGAACACCTGCTGCATCACAATCGAGACGGCGATCATGGGCGCGAGCATGCCCGTAAGCTGCCCCGAGCGCAGCAGAATGTCGGGCAAGGCGCGCCAGCTGATTTCCCGCGTAACAAACAGACCGGCAATCAGGCAGAAGCCAACAGTAATCGCCGCGGCCTCGGTCGGCGAGAATATCCCCGAGTAAATGCCATAGATCACGATGAATACGGCCACAAAACCCAGATAGGCCCGCCGCGCCGTGCGTATCACGTTGCGCATATCCAGCGGCGTCCGCTGCCCCATGCCATCACGCTTGCAGCGCCAGCAGCACACCACCATCATCGCCACCACCATCAGCAGGCCTGGCAGTATGCCTGCAATGAACAGGTCGGAAATCGACAGGTTCATGATGAAGCCATACACAATAAAGATGATGGAAGGCGGAATGATGATGCCGACAGTGCCCCCCGCCGCAGCGGTCGCAGCCGCAAAGCTTGGCCGGTAGCCATCCTTGACCAGCAGCGGATGCATGATGTTGCCTATGGTTGCCGTTGTGGCGGCATTGGACCCCGATATCGCGGCGAACAGGCCGCAAGATCCGATGGTCGCCAGCCCCAGCCCGCCGTGCATCCAGCTCAGGCAGGCATGGGCAAAGTTGGCCAGCCGTCGTGCAATGCCTGCCGCCGCAATGAGATCCCCGGTGAGAATAAACAAGGGCAAGGCCAGCAGACCAAAGAAGTTCAGCCCTTCAAACAGCGTGACGCCCACATTGGCCAGCGTGAAATCGATCGCCAGCGACGCGCCCACCACCCAGAAGCCCAGCACCAGGAAAATCGGCACACCAAGCAGGAACAGCCCGACAACGCCAAGGGTGATGAGAGTAAGCAAAAGACTCGTGTCCATGGTGCGCCCTTAAACAGTTTCCGAACCGACACTCTGTATGTCGACAATAAACGGCTCGCGCCTGTGATACCGCCGGATGTCGGCGGCCAGATTCTGCAGCGCGCGAAACATCAACAGCACCCACGCCGTGGGTGTGGCGCAGTAAAACCACCACTGCATGAGGTTGTCCGTGCCCTGCACAATGGAAAAATTGTTGTAGGCCAGCATGGTCTGCTCCAGCGTGTAGTAAACCACCAGCGCACCGAAGGCCACCCAGAGGAAGGCGTCCAGCCACATGCAGGCATACTGCGCCGAATAGGACATCCTTACGCGCAGCTCGTTGAAACACAGGTGCGAGCGCCGCCGCACGTTATACGAGCATCCTATCCACGTCACCCACAGGAACAGATAAATAGGGATCGAACCGCTCCATGGAATCTGCGTGCTGAACAGATAGCGCTGCGCCACAGAGAAAACAATAATGCCTGCCATAGTGGCATAGGCGACCAGGATGAAGGTCCGCTCCACGTTGCGGTCCAGCCATCGCAGTATCGACAGTAATAGCCTCATCACTCCATCCTTTTGCTCAGGCATGCAACGGCTCGCGCCGGCTTGCCGGTGAAAAGGCCAGACGCGGAAAGCCGCCCGCGCCTGGCATGCCTGGAATCAGGCGGACTTCCACCACTTGCGAGGCTTGACGCTGTCAACGGCGGCATCCTCCGGGATCTCGCGTGCGATGGCGTAGATTTCCTCATAGGTATCCGCACCGCCCTGCATCTTGTTCAGTCTTTCACGCCATTGCTCCCAGGGCTTGGGATTGGACTTGGGCGAGCATGCCTGTTCCGCCTTACGGATCTCCTCGGGCGCCAGCACCGCTACCCTCACCTTGTTCTTGCCAAAGAGGGTATCCGGGCCGGGGTTCGGCACAGCCCCCACCACCTCGACCAGCGCCCGCTCGTTTTCGCGCTGCGTGTACTGTTGCGAGGCATAAGCGGTTTCCATGATCACATCCTGCAACTCGGGCGGCAGCTTCTCGAACGTTTTGTTATTCATCGCCGTGTGTTCCGTACCGCAGAAAAAGCGCAGGTCGACAGCCTGAGAAAGGACCGGAGACAGTCCGCCGTATCCTGCCGCCCCCATCCAGGTTTCCGCGCCGTCAATCAGGCCCGACTTGAGCCCATCCACCGTCTCTTCCCAGGCCAGGGGCACCGGCCCCAGGTCCATGAGTTCCATGGCGATACGGCCCAGCTGCGTGCCGGTGACGCGGTTCTTGGTACCCGCAAGCTCCGACACTTTGGTGACCGTAGGCTTGTCGGCGAACTTGGACCCCATCATCAGGCCGCGCAACTCGCAGTGCGTAAACAGAAACTGGATGTTGTGCAGGCGACGCAAGGGCTCGCGCAGCAAGGCTTCGCTCTTGGGATGGTAGAAAAAATAATGCTGCGAGGCGCGGCTCGGGAACATGTAGGCAAAATCAAGCACGTTGTAATAAGGCGCGGCGCCCGCCGAGTTCTGCGTACTGGCCGTAAACATGTCCACAATGCCCTGCTGCGTTTTCTTGACGCAGTCCAACTGGTTGCAGATCTGATTGCTGCCGATAAAGTCGACGCGAATCGCGCCATCGCTGCGCTTTTCGAGCTCGCGGGCAAACCACAACTGGCCGGATTCCTGAATCTTGAGGTTTTCCTCATTGAACCCGGCCGCTCCCATCTTGAAGTTGTACTTGGCTTTTCCGCTGCGCTCCTTGGCGGTCTGCGCCGCGGCGACCCCTACGCCCTCCAGCGTAAGCGGGCCGAACAGACCCAGTGCGCCCAGCATGGTGGAGCTCAGGCCATAACGGCCCGCAACGCGCATAAAGCCCCGACGATCCAAAGGTGTTTTCGTTGTCATGTTATGTCTCCGTTATTGGCTGTCAACAGCCTGTATGAACTGTTACCGCTGCCTTTCTTCGCGTATCAGGTCCGCCACCTTCTCGGCCATCATGACGACCGGCCCATTGGTGTTGCCCGAGACCAGCGTGGGCATGGATGAAGCATCAACAACGCGAAGGCCTTGCACGCCGCGTACCCGCATGTGCGCATCGAGTACTGCCATGGGGTCTCCATCCGGCCCCATGCGGCATGTTCCGCTAGGATGAAAAATTGTGGCGCCCGTATCGCGCGAGAACGCCAGCAAGTCTTCATCTGTTTCTGCATCCGGACCAGGCTTGACCTCTCTTTTGACATAAGGTCGCATCGCGCCAGACCGGGCAATCTGTCTGGCCGCCTTCACGGCGGCGACCGTCGTGCGGCGATCCAGCTCCGTGTCCAGGTAATTCGGTTGTATCTCCGGCGTTTCCAGAGCATCGGCGGACTTGATGCGCACGTACCCGCGCGATTCAGGCCGCAGCTGACACACCGAAAACGTAAATCCCGAGTAAGGGTGTACTTTCCCGCCGGCCATGTCCGCCGACAGCGTCGCCACATGGAATTGCGTATCGGGTGTTTCGGCCTCGCCAGGCAGCGCCCGCATGAAGCAGCCCCCCTGGTTGATGCCCACGGCAAGCGGCCCCTGCCGCCATAGCAGCCATTGCATGCCCATGCGCAGCTTGCCCCATAGCGTGTTGAGCGCATCATTAGTGGTAATGGGTTTGGTGCACTCGAAGCCCAGTCGTATCTGAAGATGATCCTGCAGGTTTTCGCCGACGCCGGGCAAGTCGGCCACCAGCGGTATACCCCTGGACTGCAGCAGCGCCGCCGGACCGATGCCCGATAACTGCAGCAGCTGCGGCGAATAGATAGCGCCGGCAGACAGCAACACTTCACCATCGGTGTTCAATTGCGCCCTGCATTTCCTGCCCTTGAGCAGGTAATCCACACCCACAACGCGGCGGCCCTCCAGGATCAGCCCTGTCGCCCGCGCGTGCGTATGGATCGTCAGATTCGCGCGTCCACGCGCAGGGCGCAGGTAGGCGGTCGCAGTACTGCAACGCAAGCCTTTGAAGGTCGTGAGCTGGTAATAGCCGGTACCCTCCTGATGCTCGCCATTGAAGTCGGCAATGCGCGGCACGCCAATCTCCTGCGCGCCATCCAGAAAGGCCTCGATGAGCTCATCCTTATGAGCAATATCAGAGACCTTCAGCGGCCCGCTGTCCCCGTGAAAGCGCGAAGCGCCGCGTGCGTTGGATTCCGACTTGATGAAATACGGCAGAACGTCCTCATAGCCCCAACCGCTGTTGCCCAGCGCCGCCCAGCGATCATAGTCCTGCCGTTGTCCGCGTATATAGATCAGACCGTTGATCGCGCTGGAACCGCCCAGTGTCTTGCCACGCGGCCAATAGATGCGGCGGCCATGCATGTTAGGGTCCGGGTCGGTGTATAGACACCAGTTGTAGCGCTCGCTCCACATAGTTTTGCCATACCCTATGGGCAAATGGAGCCAGACGGATGAATCGGGCGGTCCCGCCTCCAGCAACAGCACCTGTACGGAGGGATCTTCGCTCAGCCTGGATGCCAGCACACATCCGGCCGACCCTGCACCAACCACGATGTAATCAAAACATTTGGCCATGCGATCATCTCTCCGGCGTATCGGTATGCGGAAAAAAATGGAACAATTCGTTCTGATATGGTATAGATCTGGACACTGAGTAACAAGCCGTTAACCGCTGGTTTTTACTAGGAATTTCCCGTGAATTTCGTTCCAAATTTCGAAGCCGAGGATGCGAATAACGAAACCAGCGGAGGCGCGCCGGCCCGCGCCCTGCGCATACTCGATCTGGTTTCCGCCCATGGCAGGGCCATGACGCTGGCCGAGATCACTGAAACACTGGCCCTGCCGAAAGGCACCACGCACAGACTTTGCGGCCTGCTGGTATCCATGGGTTATCTGGCGCGCGACGTGGACGACCGCAGCTATGCCGTCGGCAAAGCACTGCGCCGCCTGGCGCTCAATACGCTCAAGCATCGCTCCGTGCAAAGCCTGCGCCGCGACATTCTGGTGGAACTGGTCAAGCAGGTGGGCGAGACCTGCAACTTCAATGCGCTGGATGGCACTCAGGTGGTATATCTGGACCGGGTCGAAGGCGATTGGCCGCTGCGGCTGATTTTCGATGTTGGGTCGCACGTGCCGCTGCATTGCACAGCCAGCGGGAAACTGCTGCTGGCCCATATGCGGGCGGAAGAGTCCAGCCGCATCCTGCCCTACCTGCACCTGGATGCGCGCACACCAAGCACCATCACCTGCCTGATGCAACTGGAGCGCGAGTGCCGGCAAATCCGCGCGCAGGACTACTCAACAGATCGCGAGGAATTTATCGCCGGCATGATCGCGGTCGCTGTGCCGGTGCGCGACAGCCGCGGCGATGTCGCCGCCGTGATCGCCATGCATGCTCCCACCGCGCGCATGTCCATGGACAGAGCAGTCGAGCTGCTGCCTTATCTGAACAAGGCGGCCCGGGACATGCAGGGAGTGCTTTAACGGTACACTTTGTTTCCCCCGAACAAACCGGCATCCGTGCCATTTCGGCGGGACAACCCGGCCCGCAAGGGTCCACACCTGCATACCAAAATAAGACGAGAGGAGTGAAGTACCATGCACAGACTCATCCGGGCCGGCCTGGCGGCATTGGCATTGACCGTTGCCTTGCCAACGTTCGCTGCAGACACCTGGCCTGACAGGCCTTTGACGCTGATCGTACCTTTCGGCCCCGGCTCAAGCCCCGACGTCATGTCCAGAATTGTCGCCGACCAGGCCAGCAAGGCACTGGGCCAGTCCATCGTCATCCAGAACAAGCCGGGCGCAAGCGGCAACCTGGGTACGGCGGCCATCGCCAAGGCCAAGCCGGACGGCTATACCTTCGGCGTGTCGATTACCGGGCCTATGGTCAACAACACCGTCCTGTACGACAACCTGCCTTATGACCCCAAAAAGGATCTTTCGCCGCTTACGCTGGCGGTACATCAGCCCAATGTGATCGTGGTGCCGGGACAATCGCCCATCAAATCGTTCGATGATCTACTCAAGGCGATGAAAGAGCCAGGCGGGCGCTACAACTTTCCCTCAACAGGTTCGGGGACGGTCTCGCAATTGTCCATCGAACTCCTGCTGGAGCGTGTCGGCGGAAAGGCGGTACACGTGCCTTATCCCTCGTCTCCCGCCGCCGTGACATCGTTGCTGTCGGGCGATACGCAGTTCGCCGCCCTGCCGCCTATCGCCGTCATGCCAATGATCAAGGATGGCCGGCTGCGCGCTCTGGCTGTGGTCACCTCAGGCAAACGGGTCAGCTTTCTGCCGGATGTACCCACGCTCGCCGAACTCGGACAGCCAGGGATAGAAGGCTCAGGCTGGATAGGCTTTGTTGCGCCGTCGGGCATTCCCGAGGATATCAAGCACAAGCTGACCGACACGCTGATTGCAGCCATCCATCACCCGGACGTTCAGGCCCGCCTGAAGTCCCAGTTCATGGAACCCGTCGGCAACCAGCCAGCGGAATTCGCCAAGTACATGGACGATGAACTGAATCGCTGGGTGCCACTGATCAAGCGGCTTAATCTCAGCGTGAATTAGACGGAGCAAGGGACGCCGCGGCGTCCCTTTCTTATCTCGGATCCAGCTCAAGTCCGTTACAGATAAAGCCCACCTACACCGATCCTAATAATATTCCAATCCAGGTGGACATTATGCTCACACGCTAGAAGACGATGGCAATGATCCTGCGTTATGTTCACAACCAGACCGATCCGGCGCGTCAGACGATGATACCGGCGGTGCCTCAGCGCAAGACGGTGGACACAAGCGTTGTATCCGCTTGAAGGAGCTCATACGCCTCCGAGTCAGGATAAATCTTCGGATCCGATAAACAGAAGCCCCGGCTCTAGGCCGGGGTGGATATCAGGTCTTACATGATGGGTCATCGACTTGCGCCTATTGGAAGCCATCACCAACCTTGATTTATTTTATTCTTGCGTGCCAGCCGCCGTCAATCTCTGTGACTGGAGCAGGTTTTAGATATACCAGGACATGCCAAGGACACTGCAATACCGGCCGGTGCTAATTGATACGCTTATCAGTAACGCGCGCATGAACAGCTACCAAAACGTTTTCAATCCCAAAGACGACGTGGAACTGATGGGCGTGTACCTATGGAACGCCCACGTCTGCGGCGCACTATATACTCAAATTGGCGCGGTAGAGGTCACGTTGCGCAATGCTATAGACCAAGCACTCGTCGCAGACCTCGGGCGATTCTGGTGGGCTGGGGGCAAGCTGCGTTTTAGGTCCTTTTCTTCGAGCGCCGATTGTCCCCAGGTCGTCCAGGCTGTGCGCGACAATTTTTCGAAAGCTACACGTACCTATATCGCCGAGCAACGACGCAGGCATGCGGTGCGCGGCAATGTAATGCCCCAGCATAATGGAGTGATCGCCAAGACGGAGTTCTCAACCTGGGAGTTTATGCTCAACGTGGAGTTCATGGGCCGCGGGCTGATCTGGCCCAAACATCTGTCTTCGGTATTTCGCGGACCGTGGCCGTCAAAGCAGGGGAGCTTAGTGTTGGCGCATGCCCGTGATTTGGTGGCCACACTTCGCGATTTTCGCAACCGACTGTTCCATCATGAACCTGCTTGGAAACGGTATGGAGTGCAGACCGAAATCGATGCCCTGCAGCACTTACAAGAGAAAATTAGCAAGGTGGAGAGCCTTTTGACTCTCATTCACCCCGAAATCTTAAGTGTACTAATTCAGACTTGATCTGGCACCCACTGTCTGATCAAGCCTGAATGAGCTCATAACAGGCGGCATTCGGCCAGAAGCAGAAGCTCTCGTAGGCAGGTTCCGATCCAAAGTGCCCCGTACATGAACCACGCCTAGGGTTCCGCAATCTTCGGGCTGCCGTGAAGCAGCACTTCCAATCTACGTGTGAAAACCAGATCACGACTGGGCAGCGACAGGAAGCCGAAATGGTGCTCCCAGTCGATTGAACGCGTTCATTGCAGCGATCGTGATCGTGAGGTCAACCAGATCCTTGGGCGTGAATTGTGCCGAGGCGGCGGCATATGCCTCATCAGAGGCGTGCGTTTCGCTGACACGAGTCACCTCCTCAGCCCAGGCCAGCGCGGCGCGCTCCTGTTCAGAGAATAGATGGTGTACCTCCTCCCATACCGGTACTAACGTGATCTTGTCGATCGACATGGTTTTCCTGAGATCGCGACTGTGCATGTCGATGCAGTGTGCGCAGCCGTTGATTTGCGAAACGCGGAGGAACACAAGGTGCACGAGTTCCTCCGGGAGGTTCGTCTTCTTCGTAACGTAGTGGTGGATACCGAAAAGTGCCTTCGCGCCGTCAGGTGCGATCTCTTGCCAGTTTAAACGGGTCATCACAGTCCTTTCCTGTTGTTAATGATGCCTGGAATCGCGGCCGGCGCCCCGGAGGCCGCCTATCGACTTCGACCGCGATCTGTGTCATAAACAGACGTTACTCCACCGGGCATTGGAGAAACAGGCCCAAAAACTGCCGAAACGACTGACCCAAGATGACTGACCCAAATACGTTAGACGTGCTATTCACCAAGGTGGACCGTGCCGCCGTCGCGCCAATCGGCGACCAGATCCATGCGAGCCTGCGACAGGCGATCCTTGACGGGCGTCTTGCGCCAGGACACCGCTTGCCTTCCGGTCGGGACCTCGCCGCGCAGCTTGGTGTCGCGCGCGGCACCATCCGCGTGGCTTACGATCGGCTGATCGCCGAAAACCTGGTATTCGGTGCCGGACCCGCAGGCACGCGCATATGCGCTCGGCCGCCAGCCGGCCAAGCGGTCGACGAGGAGCCAATCGACAGGCCTTTGGCGGCTTTCACGCGTCCATTTTCGAGCGCTCCGCTGCCGTTTCAAATGGGCGTGCCGGCTCACGACGCGTTTCCGGCCAAGCTCTGGACCCGTATACGGACTCGTGCCTTACGCGACGACAGCATCACTTATACGGCCTACGCTGACCCGCGCGGCGAACCAACACTGCGGGCCCAGATCGCAAGCCACCTTGCCATTAGCCGACAAATGCATTGCCATCCCGATCAAATCATCGTCACCAGTGGATACCGGCAGGGCCTGCTGCTTGCGCTGACGGCACTACGCGCGCACGGGCGCAAGGCGTGGATCGAGGAGCCAGGTTATCCGCTGGGAAGACGCGGGCTCGAGCTGATCGGCGCATCGCTCGAACCCGTGCCCGTTGATGCCGAAGGGCTACGCGTGGAGGATGGCATCGCCCGCGCACCAGACGCTCTGCTTGCACTGGTCACCCCTGGCCAACACGCACCGCTTGGCGTGACTCTGTCGCGAGCACGAAGACACGCCTTGCTCGACTGGGCGGCGTCAAGTGACGCCTGGATCATCGAAGACGACTATCTCGGAGAACTTCAGCTCGACGGTCGGACAGCACCGGCCCTCGCCTCAGGCGCGGGCGCCGAGCGCGTGGTTCACATCGGATCGTTCAGCAAAACACTCAGTCCGGCGCTTGGCCTCGGTTTCGTCGTCGCCCCACGTTCGCTGGCGGAACGTCTGGTCGAGGTCGCCGCTGTGTTGGCGCCGGCTCCGAACCGGACTACCCAGTTGGCCGTTACGGAGTTTCTATCCCATGGGCACTTCCTACGGCACCTGCGGCAGATGAAGGCTCTCTATGCCGAACGCCGCAGCCTCGCGCTGACGCATATGAGCAGGCTTCTGCCGGGCACACTGACGGCGGGCCTAGGTGTGATCGCACCGCTGCAACAGAATGCCGACGACATCGCCGTGGTGCGTATCGCCCGCGCACATGGCCTCGCGCCTTCGGCGCTTTCCGCTTGGCACCTTCGCCGCGCTCATGCGCAACGAGGCTTGCTACTCAGCGTGACGAACCTACACCGCGGCAACATAGATGCCGCATGCGCGACGCTTGCAAGAATCGTCGCATCTCATTGAGTCGTAGACCTCATATCCGTGTCGATCAAGCACGCAACATTCGGGCTGACCACTCGCCTTGATGCAATTGTATTCTTTTGATCTCTTCAAAACGACCTAAGGCAGCTTCATTCTCTTTTGATAGAAAAATTTTCCATTAGTCCCTACAAAAATCTGCCCATCCTCATTTGAATTTATACATGACCCGAACTTCTCTCAATCGACTGCTGGCGGTTTTATGAAACGAACACGAACTTATGTTTTCGTTTGCCTTAAGCAGGAGGATGACCGGCAGCATTGGGGCGTTTCTTGTCTGACAGTGTTTGTCAGATCAAGTCTGGATCTATACATCTTAAGACTACTGCAGGTAAATGGCTTATTACGAAATGCACAACGTGCATGCACGGCAGGGGAAATTCGACGCTTCCAGCACCTGGCTCAAGGTCACAAGGTGAACTCCGTCCGCAAGCTCGCGAAACTGGTGGATTACTGCGGTTCAAAAAACAGCATGCTGGAGGCCAAGGTATGCGTGGGACGGCAACAACGATTTCTGATTTCGCCCCAGTAGAGGCCCCAAACGGCTCCCATACGACTATATGCAGCTTAGCTGATAGCCCGCATAAACGTTTCCATCTTCGTTCCTGTTTCAGTGATCTCGCTCTGCGGATCCGATCCGGCAACAGTTCCCGCACCGGCATACAGGCGAAGATGATTCGCCTTCGTATGCATGGCACAACGCAAGGAAAGCGCCCATTCGCCGTCCCCATTGGCCCGTTGCCAGCCCACCAGGCCCGCAAAGAACTCCCGGTCGAACGGCTCAAGCGCCTGGATATGTCCGAATGCCTGCGCCGTAGGATGCCCGCAGATGGCAGGCGTGGGATGCAGCGCGCAGGAAAGCTCCAGGGCGGTCACCTCCGGATCGCGCAGGCGTCCAGTGATGTACGTGGACAGGTGCCAGAGCGTGTCGGTACCGATGACGGAGGGGCCGGCCGGCACATCCAGCTCGGCGCAGTATGGACGCAGGATGCGCTCAATGTCGCTGACAACATAGCCGTGCTCACGCAGATCTTTCTCCGAGCACGATAGCCCTTCTTTACGTGATTGGTCGATTTCGGGATCGCTGCTGCGGCCAATCGAACCCGCCAGAGGATTGACGTAGATGCGATCGCCTTCGCGCCGGACCAGAAGCTCAGGACTTGCGCCAACCATCATTCCGGTCGGCGCTGAGTCTGCGCCATCGGCCCATACAGGTACGGCAAAGGTAAATCCATGCGCGTTGCGCCCGAGCAGGTCGGGCAGCAACTGGTCATAATCCAGAGGACGGTCCAGCTCGATATCCATGGCGCGCGCCAGCACGATTTTCTTGACGTCGCCCTGCTCGAACAGTTCGAGCGCCTTGCGCACCATGTCGCCATACTGCTGCGGCGCGGGCACTGGCTCGCGCGCGATGATCTTCGGACGCTCACCGTCACGCGAGTCGGTCGCCGTCGGTCCAGACGCAATTGCAGCGCTAGCGCAATTGAATGGAATGGCCAGGCTGGCCGCCTTCGTGGCGTCAAAGGGCACAAGCCCGAACATCAATGGGTCGCGGATTCCACGCTTGCCGGCCTGCTCGAACAGCGCCTGCACGCTGGCGCTGTTCGCCGGCACATAGCTGGAGATCACGCCATCCCTGCCCCAGCCGCGATACTGCGTGGTCGGGGATGCGAAGAAAAAATCGCCGACCCTGAACTCTTCACCCAGCCATACCGGCTCCTGCGTGGTGGCCGACCCTGTTGATTCTCGTGTACTCATCGAACTCCCCAACTCGCTTGGCATGTATTGTCACTCATCTATGGCTTGTTGACCCGAGGATTATCCGGGCGCAAAGTGCAGAAAGAATACCGCGTTTCGATGCAGCCCGCCTCAGTTGCCGGCGCCTCCGGTCATTCACGCTGTGATACGCTGTCCCTATTCCAGCAGACACGCAATCACGCCCACAGACAGCACGCGACCTATAGGCATGGCCACGGACAATCGACGAAATCGCTCTGGCGTCTTCCCCGCCGCTGAAGACCTCGGCAAACCGCCGGAAGGCTGGCGGCAATCGCTGTATGTCATCATCTTCGAGGCCGATACCAAAGCCGGCAAGCTGTTCGACACCATCCTGATCATCGCGATTTTTCTCAGCCTCGCCGTCATCATGGCCGACAGTGTCGAAAGCCTGTCCAGCCGATACGGCAATATATTCCAGGCGCTCGAGTGGACCTTCACGATTCTGTTCACCATCGAGTACGTGCTGCGCCTGATCTGTGTCCGGCATCGATGGCGCTATGCGCTGAGCTT
Source organism: Pusillimonas sp. (assembly GCA_048270225.1). GTDB lineage: Bacteria > Pseudomonadota > Gammaproteobacteria > Burkholderiales > Burkholderiaceae_B > Allopusillimonas. Next base: position 365,614 of record JBLWTG010000002.1, read on the forward strand.
TTACGGCATCGTGGATCTGCTGGCCATCGCGCCTACCTATGCCGCACTCCTGATGCCCAACCTGGCATTCCTGGTCGGCGTGCGTACGCTGCGCCTGCTGCGGATTTTCCGGGTCTTCAAGCTTGCTGCTTTCGTTGACGAGTACATGATGCTCGGACGGGTGCTGCGCGCGAGCGCCCGAAAAATCATGGTGTTTCTGTCTGTCGTGCTGGCCATAGTGCTGGTCATGGGCACGATCATGTATGTTGTGGAAGGGCCGGCGGAGGGTTTCGTCAGCATTCCCGCTGCCGTCTACTGGTCCATTACCACCCTTTCCACCGTCGGCTTTGGCGATATCGCGCCGCAGACCGGGCTGGGGCGTTTCATCGCCTCCCTCATGATGTTGCTGGGATGGGGCGTGCTGGCAGTTCCCACCGGTATTGTCACCCTGGAACTTGGGCTGGCGCAGACCGCCATGAGCAAAAAGGTTACCACCCGAACATGCCATGAATGCCTGACGGAAGGCCTGGATGCCGATGCCAACTTCTGCAAAAAATGCGGCGCAAAACTGCCTGAATACCAGCGGGATCAGGCGTCGGCGCCCTCCAGCGCCTTGCGCGGGCCGGCAGACTGATCGACCATGGTCCTGCTGGCCTCGTTCATGCCGATTACCTCGACCCGGACACCCGTGCGTTGGAATTTTTCCACCACTTTATCCAGCGCGCCGACAGCAGTGATATCCCAGAAATGGGCGTGGCTGACGTCAAGCCGTACCTTCTGAACCGTCTCTTTGAAATCAAAGGCCCGGACGAAACGCTCCGCTGACACAAAGAATACCTGCCCCGTAATACGGTAGACCCGGCATCCGTCCTCGTCGGTCCCATCGGCCTCAATGCGCAGAATCTGGCCGACCTTATGCGCAAAGAACACACCCGACAACAGCACCCCGACCAGCACGCCCTTGGCCAGATCATGCGTGGCCAGCACCACCACTACCGTGGAAACCATCACCACACTGGAGCTCTTGGGGTGCCCGCGCAGATTGCGCAGCGATTTCCAGCTGAAGGTGCCGATGGAGACCATGATCATCACGGCCACAAGCGCGGCCATGGGTATGCGGGCAACCCAGTCGCCGAGAAAGACCACCATCAACAGCAGAAACACGCCCGCGACCAGCGTGGACAGCCTGCCCCGCCCCCCGGACTTAACGTTGATGACGGACTGCCCTATCATGGCGCAGCCCGCCATGCCGCCCAGCAGGCCCGTCGCGATATTCGCAATGCCCTGGCCCACGCACTCGCGATTCTTGTTGCTGCTGGAGTCGGTCATGTCATCGACAATCGCCGCCGTCATCATGGACTCCAGCAAGCCGACCACCGCCAGCGTGGCTGAAACCGGGAAAATGATCTTCAGGGTCTCCAGATTGAGCGGCACATCAGGCAGAAGAAATACCGGCAGCGTATCGGGCAGCTCGCCCATATCGCCAACGGTATGAATATCCAGGCCGAGCGCGACCGACACGAGCGTCAGCACCACGATGGCCACCAGCGGCGACGGTATCGCCCTGGTAACGTAGGGAAAAAGATAGATGATGCCCAGGCCCGCAGCCGTCATGGCATAGACATGCCAGCTCACATTGGTCAGCTCCGGAAGCTGAGCCATGAAAATCAGGATGGCCAGTGCGTTGACGAACCCCGTGATGACCGAGCGGGATACGAATCGCATGAGCGCGCCCAGCCTGAGCCAGCCAGCCGCCATCTGCAGCAGGCCCGTCAGCAGGGTAGCGGCCAGCAGATACTGCAGCCCGTGCTCTTTGACCAGGGTTACCATGACCAGCGCCATCGCCCCCGTGGCAGCGGAGATCATGGCCGGCCGGCCACCCGCAAAGGCAATGACCGTCGCCATGCTGAATGCGGCATAAAGACCGATCTTGGGGTCCACGCCCGCGATGATGGAAAAGGCGATGGCCTCGGGAATAAGCGCCAGTGCGACGACCATACCGGCCAGTACATCGCCCCTGACATTGCCCAGCCAGTCCTGGCGAAGAGATTTCAACATGTTGTGTGTTCCGTCATGGGGGGCCGCCATGCGAGGCCCCCGAATCCTGTCCAATTGCGTGTTTCAGGGAGGAAACGTGATGCAGCATCGGGATATCCCGTGCAGCGCGCGACGCAATCAATGAAAATGCAAGCTCCTGCGAGCGCAAAAGCGTAAAACGTGGGCTCGCCAGGAAAAAAGACTTACAAGGGACAGACTCCGCAGGGTGGAACGGGGATGATGCGCGCACCGAATCGGCGCGAAGCCGGGATTTTAACGTTTATGCGGCAGCGCAGCAACATCGCATGCCGTGATCTAGCACGTATCATGTATCGTTATCCTGATATCCCTATGCGGCCTGCCATGCCAGGTCTGAAACATCAGGGTGCCGCATACATCATCCTTGAACCTGAAACATATCCATGGCGCACACACATTCCGGAGCGGAATCATGACAGGTCTGGCTATTTTCGCGAAAGCGCCGATGTCTGGCCAAGTAAAGACACGACTCGCACCAGCGATCGGGCTGGACGCCGCCGCTCGTCTGCATGCCCGCATGGTCACGCACACCCTGGAACTAGCACACCAGGCCCAACTCGAGGCGGTAACGCTCTGGGTCTGGCCGCAGGCCACCGACCCGCGACTCATCGAGCAATGCCACCGCCTTGGTATTTCGATCGCGGTCCAACAGGGAGAGGATTTAGGTCAACGTATGGCACACGCCTGTGAAGGTGCTGGCCCGCAAATCATCATCGGCGCCGACTGCCCGGGCATCACGTCCCGCCTGCTGCAACTGGCGGCCAGTACGCTCAATGCCGGCGCCGACGTGGTGCTGACCCCTGCACAAGACGGCGGCTATGTATTGATAGGACTACGCCAACCCCAGCCTGAACTCTTTCGCAACATTGCCTGGGGCAGCGCCGATGTGCTTAATCAGACGCGCACCCGAATCGGAGAACTGCGCCTGCAGGCCGTGGAATTCGAATCGCTCTGGGATGTGGATCGTCCCGAAGACTTGATCCGACTACAGGCAGAGTTTCCCGCGCTGGCTGCGCACCTGCTGGCTGCGGCAGAACAGGGCGAGCAATCCGTTACTGGCGACACTGCGTCATGAAGCGATTGGTACTGATAGGCGGTGGCCATGCGCATCTGGAAGTGCTGGATAGCTTGCGCCGACGTCCTCTGCCGGATCTGGACATCTCCTTGCTCTCTCCCAACCCCCGCCAAATATATACAGGGATGCTGCCCGGGTTGATCGCTGGCCGATTCTCCCTGCAGCAGGCTTCGGTCGACCTGATCGAAGTGTGCGCGCAGGCGGGCGTCACCTGGGTTCAGCAGACATGCTCAGGGCTGGATTTGACGCACCGCGTGGCTATCTGTGCGAACGGCCATCGCCTACCCTTTGACTGGACGAGCCTAAATATTGGCTCCGGCGCAAGCCACTTCAGTGCGCCGGACGACCAAGGACAAGCGATGAAGATCAAGCCGGCGGAGGCGTTTTATGACGCCTGGGAGGCATTTATCGACGATGCTCTTCAGATGTCGGGCGAGCTGTCCGTATTAGTGGTGGGTGCAGGCGCAGGCGGTACCGAGTTGGCGCTGGCACTGCGGGATCGACTGGATCGCCAGGGACTGGCTAAGACATCCGTCTTCCTGATCGGCAGCGACGCGCTCCCACTGTCCCAGGGCTTTCCAAAGCGGCTACGCACCGCATTGCAAGATAGGCTTGGTCATCACCGCATCCGCTACATAGCCGGGCGACGTTGGGTCGCAACATCCGGCGCCATCGCCCAGCTGGACGACGGCACGCGGGTACCCGCTGGCTTCTGTGCGCTGGCGCCGGGCGCCTCGCCGTCGCCATGGTTGGCCGCTTCGGGGCTATCTACCGACGCCAAAGGCTTTGTGCATGTCGACAGAACACTGCGCAGTGTGTCCCATCCGTTTGTATTTGCGGCGGGTGACGTCAGCGCGCATCCAGATCAACCCGGCAAATCTGGCGTTTATGCCGTGCGTGCTGGCGAAGTCCTTGCGCACAATCTCTACGCAAGCGCTGCGGGCCGAACCTTGCGCGCCTGGAAACCGCAAGCCCGCACGCTATATCTCATTACGCTGCCGGCAGGTCGCGCCATGATGAGCTGGGGCCCCCTTTGGGCCAGCGGCGTCTGGGCCTATCGTTGGAAACGCCATATAGACGGACACTATATGAAACGCTTTCCCCATCCGCTGCTAAACCCCAAAGGCGAGCATCATGACTAGCCCGCGCTCACGCCTGACTCTTCGCTTGCTCGCTGTTCTGGCGCTGGCGCTGGGTATCGTCGCTTTTTTTGCGACCGGGCTGCATCATGCCTTGACGCTTGAAACGCTTAAAGCCAGCCATGAGCAGCTCGCGCAGGCACGCGAACAATCGCCCTGGGCGCTGACAGCCGGCTTCTTCGCAGTGTATGTGCTCGTGACTGGGCTCTCGGTACCCGGCGCCACCATTCTGACGCTGGCTGCGGGCGCGCTATTCGGGCTTGTCCAGGGCACGATCATCGTTTCGTTTGCGTCAACGCTAGGCGCGCTGATCGCCATGCTCGTCGCGCGCTATGTGCTTCGGAGCAGCGTCCAGTCGCGATTCTCGAACCGGCTCAAATCAGTAAATGAAGGTATTGCGCGCGATGGTGCCGCCTATCTTTTCAGCCTGCGGCTGTTGCCCATCTTTCCCTTTTTTGTCATCAATCTGCTGATGGGGCTCACTAACCTGCCAGTGCGTACCTACTGTTGGGTGAGCCAACTGGGCATGCTGCCCGCAACCATACTTTATGTAAATGCCGGCACACAGCTGGCTGGGGTTCAGAGCCTGTCCCACGTATTTTCGCCTGGCCTGCTGATTTCATTTTCTCTTCTGGCGCTGTTTCCTCTTGCGGCCCGGCTTGTGATCCGACGCCTGGCGCAACGCAAGGCCTATCGGCGCTGGCGCCGCCCACCACGCTTTGATCGCAATCTGATCGTCATCGGCGGGGGATCGGCGGGGCTGGTCTCGGCGTACATCGGCGCGACGGTCAAGGCACGCGTCACGCTCATCGAAGCACACAAATTGGGCGGCGACTGTTTGAACTACGGCTGTGTTCCAAGCAAGGCGCTGATACAGGCAACCCGCACGGCCAAAGCATTCCAGAACGCCACTGAAACAGGCCTGATCGAAGGGCCCGCGCCAATCCTGTCTTTCAAGGCGGTGATGCGCCAGGTCCACCATGCCATCGCCCGGATCGCCCCGCGCGACAGTGCCGAGCGCTATGGTGCATTGGGTGTTGACGTTGTGGCAGGCTATGCAACGGTCGAGGATCCCTGGACCGTATCCATTACGCAACCGGACGGTTCTTCCCAACGACTCACAACGCGCAGCATCATTATTGCGGCAGGGGCTGAACCCATCGTGCCGCCGATTGCGGGCATCGAACACTCAGGCTACGTTACCAGCGATACGGTCTGGGCGCGTTTTGCTGAGCTTGACGCTGCGCCATCGTGTCTGATCGTGCTGGGCGGCGGGCCTATAGGCTGCGAGCTGGCCCAGGCTTTTGCCCGCCTCGGCCCACGAGTGATATTGCTAGAGAAGGGGCAACGACTGCTGCCACGTGAAGACACCGAGGTATCGGACATGGTCCGCGCCAGTCTGCAGGCCGATGGCGTCGAGATAAGAACAGACACCAGGGCAGTGCGGTGCGAGGGTGACGGATCGGGCCGGCATCTGATTGTCGACCGCCATGGCCAGACAGAGCGCCTGCCCTTCGACCAGTTGCTCTGCGCCGTCGGCCGCAAAGCCAGGCTCACCGGATATGGGCTGGAAAGCCTGGGCATAGACACGGATCGCACGGTGCAGGTGAACCGTTATCTGGAAACGCTGTATCCCACTATATACGCCGCCGGGGACGTCGCCGGTCCGTACCAATTCACACATATGGCAGCCCACCAGGCCTGGTACGCGACCGTCAACGCACTGTTCGGCGCGTTCAGGCGTTACGCAGTTGATTACAACATAACGCCATGGGCGACCTTTGTGGATCCCGAAGTCGCCCGGCTTGGGCTGAATGAACAGCAAGCCGTCGAGGAAAACATCGCTGTCGAGGTCACCCGCTACAATCTGGAGGAGCTCGATCGCGCCATCACCGACCAGGTGGATCACGGCTTCGTCAAGGTGCTGACAGCGCCCGGCAAAGACCGCATCCTTGGAGTAACCATCGTCGGCGCCCACGCAGCGGAGCTGATGGCCGAGTTCGTGCTGGCAATGAAGCACGGCCTCGGACTAAACGATATTCTCGGCACACTCCACATTTACCCCACCCTGGCCGAAGCGAATAAATTCGTGGCTGGCGAATGGAAGCGTAATCATGCTCCGCATTGTATTCTTGCCATAATGAAGCGCTATCACGACTGGCGTCGACGCTAGCCGATTTCAACGCAAAGGAGCGCATGCAGTTTTCAGACATTTCTTCCCCGGAACGCACCGTCGGCCTCTGCCTGACTCGTGCCTTGCACGCGCGTCAGTCCGCCTATGCGGGCTGTGAGCTTGAAGTGTTGCCGGACAAAGGACTGGCTCACCATCATGTGCGGCTCTCAGGTACGCGAACGATCGCTCGCATTCCCAAGCAAAGCCAGTTAAACCTGTCCGCGCCGGACAACCTGCACTATCAGGCAGCGGGCTTTGACCGGGCGTCCAGTGGCGGTCATGTGCCCAGGCTGATAGACATTCTGTTGCCCGATGAGAATCTACCCCGTGGCGCCCTGCTGGTGCAGGAAATCACTGGTACGACACCCCAACTGCCCCGCCATCTCAAAGAAATCTGCGTGGCAATGGCCAGCATTCACGCTTTGCCGCTACCAAACCCGAGAAGCCGTCCACCGCTTCGCGACTCGTGCGATCCATTGCAGGATATGCTGGATGAAATCCAGAGCCAGGCAGTATATCTGTCGCAGGCACAACTCTCCCCCATCGCCCACAATGAAATAAGCCAGGCGCTGCAAGGCCTCGAGGCGCTTTGTCGAAAGACGACACGCCCGCGCAAGCGCTTGATCTCCTTCGATACTCACCCAGGCAACTTCATGATGACCCGCGAAGGCAAGGCGGTGCTTGTTGACCTCGAAAAGGCCCGGTACAGTTACCCCTCGTTTGATCTCGCGCATGCCACGTTATATACATCTACAACCTGGGATACCGAGACCTACGCGGCGCTGACGCGTGACCAGATACTTTCTTCGTATGCCGACTGGGAAGCGGCCATGCCAACCGAGGCGAAAGACGATCGAGGCTGGCATGGTTCTCTGCGCCAGGCGATGTGGCTATGGTCCATAACATGGTGCGCAAAATGGCGTGTGCTGTCGCTGCGGGAGCCGGACAGCGTAGGCTGTGCCGAAGACTGGTCGTATCAATTGAGCACGCAATCATTAATCACACATGTGCGCGACCGCGTGGACCACTATCTCAGTCCGGATATTGTGCATCGGGTCTTTAGCGAATGCCAGCACCTGGAGAACGCATTATGAATCGCTCAACCATCGCTGGTTTCCTGGCAGTTCTGCGCGCGCGAGTGGTTTTACTCATACTGGCTGCAGCGCTGCCGGGCGTCGCCTGTGCATCATGGGTTGACCTCGATAAGCAAGCCCAAGGCCAGACGGTTTACTTCAATGCCTGGGGCGGAGACGAAAGCACCAATGCTTATATAGCGTGGGTTGCCGACCAGGTAAAGCGTTCGGCGGGGATAGAACTGAAACAGGTTAAGGTCTCGGATACCGCCGAGGCCGTTCAGCGCATTGAAGCCGAGAAGCGAGCCGGGCGCGACTCGGACGGCTCGGTGGACCTGATCTGGATCAATGGCGAGAATTTCAAGCGACTCAAGACTGAAGGCCTGCTATACGGTCCGTGGGCAGAGCAACTGCCGAACTGGCAATACGTCGACACGCGCAAGCCTGTTCGCCAGGATTTCTCCGAACCGACTGACGGCCTGGAGGCACCGTGGGGCGAGGCCCGTCTGACCCTTCTGGCAGACCGCAGCAAAGTGCCAACGCCGCCCGACTCTCCACAGGCGCTGCTGGATTTCGCCCGCAAGCATCCTGGGCGAGTCACGTATCCCAAACCGCCTGACTTTCATGGCACCACCTTTCTGAAGCAATTGCTGCTGGCGCTCGCGCCTGAGCCGCAGGATATGGGCAAACCCGTTACACGCGCAGCCCTGGCACGCAACATCCCTGCGCTTTGGGCTTATCTGGATCAGTTGCATCCGTTGTTGTGGCGCGAAGGCAAGGCCTTCCCTTCCAGCGCAGCGCAGATGACCAGAATGCTTGCCGACAGTGAGTTGTTGCTCTCCATTACGTTCAATCCTAATGAGGGCGCAAATCTCGCTTATCAAAAACGCGTTCCGCCAACCATATATGGCTTCGGATTCAAGCGCGGCATGATAGGCAATGTTCACTTTCTTGCCATCCCCTATAACGCCAAAGCCAAAGCAGCGGCCCAGGTAGTGGCCAATTTCATGCTGTCACCACAGGCCCAGGCGCGCAAGGCAGATCCAAAAATGTGGGGAGATGCCACCGTACTGAACGTGGCGGCCCTATCGCCCGCCGAGCAGGCCGCTTTCGGCAAACCCGCATCCGAGACGCAGGTAATTACTGTTCCCACGCTGCCGGAACCGGATGCCAGCTGGATGAAGGCACTGGACCAGGCTTGGCTGGCACGCTATGGCTCGGGGAAATAGTCCGGCCGGTCACCGAAGTGACGGCAGGCGGCGCGTCTGGCGTTCTGGCGTCGTGGCAGGTGTCGCTCTAGTCATTGCGCCGATATTCGCGGGACTATCCTGGTTTCTGACGCCAGCCATGCAGGCCAACGCCTGGCGCGGCGCACTGGGCGACCCGCAATTCGGGCAGGCCTTGATACGGACGCTAGTCACAGCGCTGGGCTCTACCGCGCTGTCGCTGACGCTGGCAATTGTCGTCATGGTAGTGGTATACCCCGGAGCGACCTGGAGGCGCCTGAACGCACGCCTGCCGGTACTGCTGGCCTTTCCACATGCCGCTTTTGCCATTGGCGTGGCCCTGTTGGTCTCGCCCACTGGCTGGGGTGCCAGACTGCTGGCCACGCTGCTGGGTTGGGATGCGCCCCCGCAATGGGTGACCGTGCAGGACAACTACGGCCTGACGCTGATGGTCACGCTGGCAATCAAGGAAAGTTGGTTCTTGCTCTGGATGCTGGCCGCGACACTGAGCGAACAGGACGTTGCGCGCCAAATGACCATCGCTCGCAGCCTGGGCTACGGACGCACGCAGACGTGGTTGCATGTACTCCTGCCGCAAGTGCTGCCCCGGCTCGCATGGCCGCTCATTGCCGTGTTGGCCTATGGATTGTCTGTCGTCGACATGGCAATAGTGCTTGGGCCCACGACACCGCCTACCCTGGCGGTACTGACCTGGCAATGGTTGTCCAACCCCGATCAGCAGCGCATCGCTCAGGGCACAATAGGCGCCCTGCTGCTGGCAGGCCTGCTGCCGCTCACTGTGATACTGATCCGGCTAGCCTGGACCGTATGCGCGAGGCTGACAAACTATCCGCAAGGCCGCCGCAGGCCTGGCCGCGCATCGCCCCAACTTCAGCGCGTCGCCCTGGGCATAGTGCTTGCACTGGGTGTGTTGCCCGGTATCGTTCTGCTGCTGTGGTCATTCACAAGTGCTTGGTTTTTCCCTGCCCTGCTTCCGTCCGAATGGACGATGTCCAACTGGATGTCAGTGGATCTGCAACCGCTGTTTACCACCCTCTGGCTGGGCATGGGCTGTGTGGCGCTGATGCTTCCCCTGGCCTTGATTTGGCTGGAATGGGGTCCCTCCCGTTATACCTCGCTGATTTATGCGCCGTTACTCCTGCCAGCGTTGCCCCTGGCCGCCGCCCAATACAGTGTGCTGCTGCGGCTCAATCTGGACGGCACGCCGGCAGGTCTCATCTGGAGTCACCTAGCCTGGGTGCTACCGTATATGCTGATTGCCCTGACTGGTCCCTACCGCGCCTTTGATCCACGCATTGTCACCACGGCGCGCGCCTTGGGCTGCACGCGCTGGGAAGCCTGCATCAGGGTCAAGTGGCCCATGCTGCTGCGCCCCATCCTGGCCGCCGCTGCCATCGGATTTTCTGTGAGTGTCGCCCAATACCTTCCCACGCTCTTTGCGGGCGCAGGCCGGTTCGCGACAGTCACCACGGAGGCGGTTGCCTTGAGCGCCGGCGGAGACCGACGCATCCTGGCCGTTCAGTCTTCGCTACAAATGCTGCTTCCTCTGCTGGCGTTCTCGTTGACTGTCTTTATATCCTGGCGCAGCACGCATGCACGCAGGGCGATGCTTTGAAAGGAGTCACTCATGCTTGAGGTTCGCGGCCTGAACATCCATCGCGGCACACAGCGGCTTGTCGGACCCCTGGATTTCGCAGTGGAGCCCGGACAGGTGCACACTATCATGGGGCCGTCCGGATCGGGCAAGTCCACTGTCCTGAACTGGATGATAGGAGATGCCAACGACGCGTTCCGATACGCCGGAGACTTATTGCTCGATGGCGAGTCCGTCCTCGACATGCCGATTGAGCGCCGCCGGATTGGGATCCTGTTCCAAGACGATCTGCTGTTCCCGCATATGAGTGTAGGCCATAACATGGCCTTTGCCTTGCCTGCGCGCATCACCGGTCAGGGCGCACGACGCCAACGCGTGGATCAGATGCTAGCGCGGGCAGGCCTGGCAGGGTTTCACGATCGCGATCCGGCCACGCTGTCCGGCGGACAGCGAGCACGCATCAGCGTTGCGCGCTCGCTATTGGCAGAGCCGCGTGCATTGTTGCTGGACGAACCGTTCTCCAAACTGGATGCCGCACGGCGCGAACAGTTTAGGGCGTTCGTTTTCGACTGGTTAGCCCAACAGGGGATACCAGCCATTCTGGTGACCCATGACCGCAATGATGTGCCCACCAGGGGTTCACTCACTATATTGACAATGAACGGCAACGATCAGAATTGATGCCGCCGCGTATCTGGCTGATAAGATAGGGTGCACTCAACGACGATAGGCTCGGGCAAGTTTCTCGACTGGCGTGCCCAGCCAGTAGAGCAAGCGCAGGCGCCACATCAATAGCATGGTCCGCCACACGCCATTGGTATCCCAGCGACGACCTGAAGTCCTCACTTTAGCCCGCAGACAAGCTGGACGGCTGAGCTTGCGCAAGCGCGCTGACAGCGCGATGTCTTCCATCAGCGGCTGTAGCGGAAACCCACCTATCCGGGTAAACACATCGCGCTGAACAAAGATGGCCTGATCACCGGTCGCGATGCCACTCATGCGGGATCGCCAGTTCATCATCGCGGCAATGACGGGCAGCATGCGACTTCGCCCACTGATGACGACATCAAACCGCCCCCAGCATATGCCCGGCCGCGACAATGCCAAGACAATGTCCTGCACAGCCCTGGCAGGCAACTGTGTATCCGCATGCAGAAACAGCAACACCTCCCCGCCCGCCAATTCTGCGCCAGCGTTCATCTGGGAGGCTCGCCCTGGTCCCGCTGAAATCCAGCGCACATTTTTGACTGACGCGAGATCCCGCGAATCATCATTGCTTTCGCCATCAGCGACGATCACCTCGCATCCTGCCTCATCAAGCATTCGGATCTGTTGTCGCAAGCTGGCAAGATTAGCCGCTTCGTTCAAGACGGGAATGATGACGGACAGTCTCATCTGCATTCAGGGCCGGCTCACCGCGCGCTTGGGCTTGAGCCTGCCGGACGATCCGAGCGGCGTTTGAGCCAATGTCCCACTCTGTAAAGCAGCAACAGCGTGAAGATCGCGCCATACAGGTAGGGCTCGAAAAAATTATTCTTGCCCGCGCGAATGAGCCAGAAATGCGCGACGGAGAGCACTGCAATGGGATAGATCGCGTAGTGCAGACGCTGCCATCCGCGACCGAGCCGGCGTATCCAGCCGTGTGTGGACGTCAGGGCCATCAGCAGCATGGGCACCATGGCGATCACACCCACGGTGATGAAAGGCCGTTGCCAGATGTCCTGCCCCATCGATGCAAGAGACCAGTTACGCTCCCAGTAGGCCCAGCCCAGTACATGCAGGGTGCTGTAAAAGAAAGCGAACAGCCCCAGCATGCGCCGGTAGCGCAACAGCGCCGGTTGCTTCAGCAGACGCCTGACAGGCGTGACCAGCAGCGTGAGCGCCAGCGCCACCAGGGCCCAGATGCCCGAGGACCTGATCAGAAATTCCGGCGGATTGGCCGTGAGCCCGTCTGTAAACCCCAGCCACACCCAATGAAACACCGGATACAGCGACAGGAGAAAGACGAAGGGCTTGGTCACGGCAATCTGCCGGGCTGTCCATCGGACAACGGGTCGCTGCGTAGTGTCTGTCAAAGCCATGATGTCCTGTCGTAGAAGGGAATACTCGCGGTCCAATCCCGATACTCGAACTGCATCAGAAATTGCGTTTCAGATCCATACCCGTGTACAAGGATGCAACCTGTTCGGCATAGCCGTTGAACATCAGTGTCTCGGCGCGCGGCGCAAAAAACCCCGCACCGATACGACGCTCGGTGGCCTGGCTCCAGCGTGGATGCGGCACCTGCGGATTCACATTGCCATAAAATCCATATTCACTGGGCGCGACCTTGACCCAACTGGTCAGTGGCTGCTTTTCGGTCAGGCGGATCTTGACGATGGACTTGCCGGATTTGAAGCCATATTTCCATGGAATAATCACCCGCACCGGCGCGCCATTCTGCCTGGGCAAAGGCTTGCCGTAAACGCCGAAGGTGAGCAGAGTCAGCGGATTCATGGCCTCATCGATGCGCAGCGCTTCCACATACGGCCAGTCCAGGATGCGATCCTTCAGGCCGGGCATGTTCTTGGGCTGCTCCACTGTCACAAACTCCACGAACTTGGCCTTGCTTGTAGGCCTCACTCGCTTGAGCAATGCGGAGAGCGGATAACCCTGCCACGGAATCACCATGGACCAGGCTTCGACACACCGCAGGCGATACACCCGGTCCTCGAGCGGCGCAAGCTTCAGGAGCGCGTCCAGGTCGTACACGCCAGGATGCTCGACCTCGCCCTCGACGCTCACCGACCATGGATCGATCTGCAGCCCACCTGCATAGGTGGAGGGATCGCTCTTGCCTGTGCCGAACTCGTAGAAATTATTGTAGGTCGTAACATCCTTTTCCGAGGTCAAGGCGTCGTCGACACGGTACAGAGGATTGGGCGTGCTCTTGGGCAGCGTTGCTGCCAGAGCGTCCGAAGACATCAGCCAATTGCCGGCCAATACCGCGACGGCCCCTGCCCCCGCCTGCTGCATCCAGCGGCGGCGCGATTGCCAGACGGCTTCGGGCGTGATCTCGGAAGCAGCGATAGCGGGAATTCTGGGTTTGGACATAAAATTTCCTTCATGAAATTGAACGTGCTGCGCCATGCTCCGCCTGAGTGCCACGTTCGGCCTTGTCGTCATCATGCATCACATCAGTATTGCGGGATACAAAATGGCTGACTTCCTCAAGCACGGGAAAAAACGACCGCAACACTGGCGCAAATGCACCAACCAGCATACCGTGGCCGACACCTTCCAAACTGACTGTTTGCACAGGCACGTGTTTCGCGCGCAGTGCGGCGGCAAGGCCGGCCGAGTTTCTCTCCGGGTCGACCACCGTGTCTGCGCTGCCTGTTATTAACAACGTGGGCGGCGCCGCTGCGGTAACATGCCTGATGGGCTGGGAATCAACAGGCGTATTCGGATAAAGGAACGCCGGCTTGATGGACTCAGCCACGATAGGAAGAAAGTCGTAGGGTCCCGCAATACCTATCCATCCGCGCAGCGCGGCAGGACTCGCATCGAATTTCGCCAACCAGCGTGGATCAAGCGCTACCATGGCTGCATTGTAGGCTCCGGCACTGTGGCCGGCCACAAAAATCTGCCTGGCATTGCCGCCGTACTCGCCTATGTGCTTGAGCGTCCAGGACACCGCCTGGGCCGAGTCTTCGATAAAAATGGGGTAGGTCACCTGCGGAGACAGCCGATAATCTGCGACAACGGTCAATATGCCCCGTGAGGCCAACGCACGGCCGACGAAGCCGTATTGTTCGCGCGACCCGCTATTCCAGTTCCCTCCGTATAGGAAAACCACCACACGAGGCGGCGTATTTGACGACCTGGGAATATAGAGATCAAGCTTCTGGCGCGCCTCGTGGCCATATGCCACGTCTCTCACTATGCGACTTTTGGCCGTGTCGATCAGGGCCAACGCGTTCAGCAGCGTCAGGGGCGAGAAAACGGCCAGCGCAGTCATCGACAACAAGGCGCCCACCGCGACAAACAGAATAAAACGAAGCATGATCAGCGTCCCATCATCTGCACCAGCGCAGCCAGCCGCAAGCGATAAGGCAGCAGGCTTACCATTTTCAGCAGCCGCGTAAATCGCTTGGGAAAGTGAATCTCGAACTGCCCTTTTTCGATACCGCCTAGTATCTCGCGCGCGGCCTGCTCGGTCGAGATCATCGCAGGCATGGGGAAGGTATTGCGTGCGGTCATCTTGGTTTTCACAAAACCCGGATTCACCAGATAAACCCCCAGGCCTTTGGGGTGCAATTCGGCATATAAAAGCTCTGCCAGGTTGATAAGTGCGGCCTTGGTCGGCCCATAGACAGTGGCATTGGGCAGCCCCAGATAGCCTGCCACGCTGGCAACCAGGGCGATTGAGCCCTCGCCCCGGGCAATCAGGTCTGGGAGAATCACTTCAAGGCCATAGAAAACGCCGGCCAGATTAACGTCTATGGTTGTGTGCGCGTTTTCTGACCGAAGCTCCCAGGAGCGTACCTGGTCATACTGGCCTGCGCAGAAAAGCGTCAGGTCCAGCCCCCCCCACTCCTGCAACAAATAGGCGTGCGCTGTTTTCCAGGCCTGCGGATCGGTCACGTCCATGGGCACGACAACCGCCTGCCCGGCCTGGCCGGCGACCTCGACGAGCGCATCGCGCCTGCGGGCGCTGAGCGCGACATGCGCCCCACGCTGCAGAAGATCACGGGCAACCGCTGCGCCTATGCCGCTTGATGCGCCAACCAGCCAGACTCGCTTGCCCTGCCAGTCGGGCCAGCGGGGATTCAGTGGCGTCAGAAACATGATGTCCTCAACATGCCAGAAACCAATTATTGGTCGCGGCGAAAAAATACAGTGACCTGCCCGACCTCGAAACCGAACTTCGTCACGCTGGCCCGGTTTACCACCGTCTGCTCATCCACCCGAAAAAGCCAATCGTCGAACTTAACGTTATAGACCGTGTCACCAACAGGCAGTTTGAGCGTATAGCGCATGCGAAATGCGTTCCCGGCACCCCGGCCTATGGCCACGCCTATGACATCGCCAGCCTCACCATGAAGCGAACCGTCAGTCTGCGGCGTGAAAGTCCAAACGCGTTCCTGCTCCGTTCCATCGGTATAAAAGAAATGCTCTTTGAGTATGAATTTACCGTCCTGATTGTGGCCTTCCATCTTGATATGAAAGCGCTTCACAACTTCGCCGCTGCGTTTTTGAAACATCCCCCATGCCTCGGTCTTGCCCTGGAAATACTGGGTGACGTCAAGCCTGGGTTCTTCCTGGGCATAGCGGGAAACATCCGGCACTGCGCAGGATGTCAGCGCCAGCGCACCAGCGAGCATAAGCAGTGGTTTCATCATCATTGCGCTCCATTGGGTTCGTGAAAATAGTGCAGGCGCCAGAGCGCCAGAAGCTTGAACAGACACGGCAACCCGCCGTAGGTCCATGCCAGGGCCTGCCCACCGCTGGGGATCTCGCCCGGTCGGTAATCCAGAATGGCCAGCCAGGGCAGGGCAAGGCCTGACATAGCCAGCGCGAGCTTGCCCAGCAGGCTCCAAAGCCCGTAGTAAGCTGCCGGAGATTCGCTCGAAGGTATTTGCCGAGCCAACAACACCGGCGGCAGCACAAGATCAGCGCCCAAGGAGAGCCCGGCAAGCACGCAAATTGCAAGATAGGGATAACGGTCGCCATGCCCAAGCGTGGCAGCCCACAGAAACGTGACAATAGCCAGCATCATTCCCAAACGCCATGCACGGGCGGGCCCCCACCGCATAGCCAGCATCATCCATGCTGGCGTGCCGGCCGCACCCGCCAGGAAGTAGCTGCCGAGAAAATAGCCCGACCATGGCGACTCACCCAGGACATCTGAGATAAAAAAGAGTGCAAGCGTAGCGGGAATGGCCACAGACAAGGCGTTGAGAAAATATGGCAGCAGCAGTCGCCTGACCTGTCCATTATTCAGGCATTCACGCAGCGAGACGTCTTTTGTCGTCTCTCGGCTTTGTGCCCATGCCGGTGCCCGACGCAGCAGGGCGCTCACACCAAGCACCAGCAACAGCGCGAACACCACGGAATAGGTGCCCATGCTCTGCCGGGAGCTGCTGCCAACCCCATTGACCAGCCATGCCGGCAATATGCTGGCGAGCAGTATGCCAGCAAGTCCGAAGGCCTCGCGCCAGCCAGAGGCTCTGGTCAATCCGGCAGCATGCGGCGCCAACCTGGCCCCCCAGGCAAGGTATGCAATGTTAAGCACACTGTGCGCCGTGTAGACAAGCATCAGTGCAAACGCGAGCCAAACAGCCAGCAGCGCACCCGAAACCGGAGCCAGCCACAATCCGACAAACGCAAATATCAATACCAGGCATGCGATCCATAGCGTTGGCCCAAGGCAGGCGCGACGTGCAAGCCTGTCTATTCCCTGGCCTATCCAGGGATCCTGAATCGTATCGACAATGCGGGCGGCAAATAGCACGAAACCGGTCAGCGACAGCGAAAGGCCCAGCTGGCCGGTATAGTAAATGGGCACCTGAATGTAGACCGGCAGCGCAGCCATTGCCAGCGGCATGCCGAGCAGGCCATATGCAGCGAACGAACCAGCCGCTTGCTTCATGGCCTGACTCTCAGCAGATCGTTGCGCAAGGCTGGCGCCCGCGTGCCCGGGTCAAGCCAGATGCCGAAAAAGGCCTGGGCAAATGGCAGATCACGAATGTCGGCCGTCTGGCGAGTATCCGCATAGAATCTGACGCCCTCGCCGGGGAAAAACACTCCCGTCAGCTGGTCTCCCGGCGCAACATCAACAAACGCGGCCTCCATCAGTGTGCGCCAATGGCTCAATGTCTCGTCGGATATCGGAGCGCCAGCCAGGCGTTTCATCTCGTCCAGACTGCTGTCGACGAGTTTTTCGCGCCCAATGCTGCGATGATAAGTAAGCTGCAAAGCAAACGGGGCATCGAGCGGCGCAGTAGAACAACGCCCCCATAGCTGGGCCGAATAAATATCAAATCCATATATGCGGAAATCGCCCTGCCCACAGCGCTGCGCATCCGGTAATACCTGCCTCCAGCCTGCCCATGCGTGGGCACAGAAGGCGAACAGGGCGAAAGCCAGCAGGCAGGCCCGCATGCTATTCAGGCCGCGTGAATACACACTGCACGACATCTGTGCGCTGCGCATCGAATCCTGCCTCGCAATAAGCAAGGTAGAGCCGCCAAATCCTCACAAACGCCTCGTCGAATCCCTGTCTGCGGATTTCGCTCAGCTTCATCTCATAAGACTTTCGCCAACGCCTTAGCGTTTCGGCATAATCCTTGCCGAAACGAAGTGTGATCTGAGCGTGGAGACCGGCTTTGCGGCCGACCTGGAGCAATCGCTCCGGGCTGGGCAGCATGCCGCCGGGAAATATCGACTGCCTGATGAAATCACTGCTGCTGCGATACTGCTCAAATCGCGTTTCGTCGATCGTGATGGATTGAAGCAACGCCTGTGCGCCGGGCGCGAGTCGTTCATGCATGATGCGTCCGAACTCAGGCCAGAATTTTTCGCCTACCGCCTCGAACATTTCTATCGAGACGATGGCATCGTACCGCCCTTCCAGATCTCGATAGTCGCATAGATCAATCTCGGCCACTCCATCCAGACCCGCTTCCCGAATGCGCTGCCGGGCCAACTCGCACTGGGCCTGAGAGATCGTGACACCATGCACCCGAATCCCCCGGCGGGCGGCATGCAATGCAAATCCGCCCCAGCCACAACCGATTTCCAGTACACGCATACCTGGACGCAATGCCAGTGACTGCATAATGTGCTCGTATTTGTCCGTCTGGGCCGTCTCGAGAGGCTTGTCCATGCACCCAGAGAACAACGCGCTGGAATAGGCCATGCCCGGATCCAGCCACTGGCTGTAGAACGCATTGCCAATATCGTAATGAGCATGAATATTGCGTTTGCTGCCCGCCCTGCTATTCGGGCGTAGACGGTGAACCAGGGCATACCATACTCGAGGCAGCCACTTTCCCCACACAGCGTCGGCAAGCACTGTTTCATTGGATAAGGCGACACGCAAGAGTCCGGTCAGGTTTGGCGAATCCAGCCAGCCCGCCTGATAGGCATCCGCAAAGCCGATATCCCCGCCCCTCAGTATTCTTGAGCAGCCTCGCCAGTCGGTGATCTTCAGGGTAGCCCCAGGGGACATGCCAGGCTGACCGAATACACGCCGCGCACCCGATGGCGTAATCACGACGAGATGTCCGATGCTGATACGTTCGAGCAACGAAAGGAAAAGCCTGCCGGACGCGGGCATTCTGGCCATTGCGGACTCAGAGGCAGATTGGCTTGTCATGGTTTTCTATCTTTGATGGCGCTTTCAGGATCGGCAGGGAGCGCCCCCGATTCTTGACGCGGAGGTTTTGAAAAGAAAGGGACTTTATGCAGCCAAAGGCGCATGGCCTGCCAGTAAATGCGAGCTATGACAGAGAACGTCATCAGCGGCTGGCCGATTACTGCCCGTGCGGCCTCAAGCGCAGTAAGCGCGCGTAGATGGCCGCCGATCGAGGTACGAAGTACCATGCCTTCCGAATCAAAGTAGTCAATGGCAATAAATGAAGTGCCGTCTATGTCGCGTAGACGAAACTGATAATGCCCCTCGACACGGCAGAAGGGTGATACATGCAATCGCTTGCGACATTCAAGCGTGGTGGCCGCCGTTATGGGCTCACCCGCCGGCCCGACCAGCAGGTAGCAATGGCGCTCTCCAAAAGTACTGGTGACGTCAGCCAGCAAGGCGCGCAGGCCTCCGGCACTGTCGTGGCAGTACCAGAAACTGACCGGATTGAACACATAGCCAAAGACGCGCGGAAACGTCTGAAGCCAGATCTCGCCATCCGCCTGCACACCGGCCTCGGCAAGCTGACAGCGCATCCAGGCGGCCAGGTCCGAACCATCGCAGGCTCCATAATCGCGCGTCCGGATACCCATTACGCGCGCTCGATCCACACCAAACCACCAATGATTCAGTTCCAGCAACCTATCGAGATTAAGGCGCACGCAAAAAATTCTGTATACAAATCTATTGCGCGCTGGACGCAGTCGCTCATGCATGACGCTGCCCGAAAGCAGTAGCGCTGCACAAGGCGTGGCCGCAACGGAGGCTCGCCTGCTCATAGCACCGCCCAGTCGGGAAGCACGCCGAACCTCGCGGCGATGCGCAGCGCCGACTTCAGGCCGTCTTCATGAAACCCGTAGCCTGTCCACGCACCGGCATGCCACGTATTGCGCAAGCCTTGAAGCGTGGCTAACTGCGCTTGCGCAACAATTGCATGGTTGTCCAGTACTGGATGCTGGTACTCGAAACTGGACAGTCTTGTTTCAGGTGCCGGCAGATTGACGGGATTGAGTGTCACCACCAACGGCGTACGAAATGGCAGAGGCTGCAATTGATTAATCAAATAGCTCACGCAGACCGGGCGGCCGTTATCTGCAGCGCAGGCGCCCAGATAATTCCAGGCAGACCATACGCGACGCCTGCGTGGCAGCAGCGAAGTATCCGTATGCAGCATGGCAATGTTCTTCTGATACCGGACGGCGCCCAGAACCGCGTGTTCCCGCTCACCGGCGTCGGTCAGCATGTCCAGCGTTTGCGGCGCATGCGTTGCCATCACCACCGCGTCGTATCGTTCCGCCCCGGATCGGGTCATCACCGATACGCCGCCGTCATCTCGCGACACCTTCAGTACCGGTGTGCTCAGGCGCATATCCGGTATGTGCCTGAGCATGCGCTGGACATACTCGCGGCCTCCACCTGAGACGGTTCTCCATTGAGGACGGTCACGCACCTGGAGCAGACCATGATTGGCGCAGAAACGAAGAAACGTCGTGGCAGGAAAGTTCAGAATATCCGCTGCGGAGCTGGACCAGATGGCCGATGCCATGGGCAACAGATAATTGCTCTGAAATGTTGCGCCATAACTTTCTTGAACCAACAACTCGCCCAGCGAGTACCCCCGACTCTGGGCCATGTCGAAATAACGCCGCGCCGATCCGTTAAAGCGCGCGATATCACGCAACATGCCAAGAAAGCGCGGAGAAATGATATTACGGCGCTGGGCGAATACAGTATTCAAATTACTACCGGCCCACTCCAGCCGGCCTTCGTCCAGCGACACTGAAAAGCTCATGTCGCTGGGATGTGTTGCTACGCCCAGCTCCTGAAATAAGCTGATCAGATTAGGGTAAGTGCGCTCGTTGAAAACCAGAAATCCTGTATCGACGGGGTGACTGACGCCTTCCAGAGCCACGTCTACCGTATTGGTGTGCCCACCCGGATAACTGGCCGCCTCAAACAAGGTGACCTGGTAGCGTCTGCCCAATAAGTAAGCGGCAGACAGCCCGCTGATGCCTGCGCCCACCACTGCGACGCGTGCGCCGAAATTCGGAGCACTACTCATGAGCATTGTCCCTCACCGGGCTGCCCGCAACATGCAGCACCGGCGATGGCAACGCACCCGGGCGCTGCCATCGCGGAGAGGCTTCCGTGCGAGTCATGTCAAACGATGGACGCATCTTCAACGATCAGTGATAACATGGAATCTACCTTGAAGTTAATAGTGCTACTAATGAGTAGAGTTTTTTACTAATGAGTATTTTAAGTCGATCAAGCTTTAAAGACAAGGCTTTCAAGATGCGCGAGGACGCCATTCTTGACGCAGCCACGAAGACCCTTGGCGAAAAAGGGTTCGATCTGATGACCATGGATGACGTCGCTGTCGAAGTCGGCATCTCCAAACCCAGCCTTTACAAGCATTTCAAATCCAAGGAAGATCTGGTCGGCGAGGCCATGATTCGCCTCATGAACGGCGCGCTGGAACGCCTCGAGGCTATGCCCAAAGAGACATCGCCCCGAGACCGATTGAAGGCGCTTCTTGAATGGGCCTTAAGGGTGAGACTGAGCGGTGGCATGCCCTTCCTGCCCTCCACCAGTCCGCATGTACGCAAAATGCTTACCCGTAACCTGCGATATGTCACTCGCGTACTCAAGCTTCACCAACGCCTCAAGAAAATTGTGGCTCAGGGCAAGGCCCAGGGCGAGCTCAGCACCAGTCTTCCGGACGACGTGATTCTTTTTTCTTTTTATGCACGCACATGCGACCCTTCAGTGGAGTATCTTCAGCTCTACAGCAAGATGGACAACGATGCCATCGTGCAGCACATGCTCCAGGTTTGTTTTGAAGGTTTGCAGTAGCCTTGCCACGTACCAGGCGGCTTCACGCCAGTTCGAATGCGCCTGATGCGATTCAGGCGATCACTGGACACAGGACGGCAACTGGCGAGCATCGTGTGCCCGAGAACGCTGAGCAATGGCCATCTCACCTGGCTTGCTCAGCCCCTCGCACTGTGGAGTGACAGCGTCATGCCTGCCGTACCGTATCGAAATCGCTGGCATCATGGCGTTCGTGCAACTGCTTGGACGGATCGCCCGTTATGCGATTGACCATGCGCCCACGGGCCACCGCAGGCCGCGCCAGTATCGTGTCGGCCCAACGCTGCAGATGCGTGTAGTCCTGCACCGACAGGAACTCGGCGGCGCCGTACAGCCAGCCCTTGATCAGGCCGCCATACCAGGGAAACACCGCAATATCGGCAATGGTATAGTCCGCCCCGCACAGGTATTCATGGTCGGCCAGGCGCCGATCCAGCACGTCAAGCTGGCGCTTGACCTCCATGGCATAGCGATCGATGGGATATTCCATGCTGAAGGGAGCGTAGGCATAAAAGTGGCCAAAGCCCCCGCCCAGATACGGCGCGCTGCCCATCTGCCAGAACAGCCAGGACAGGCATTCGGCACGGGCCGGTTGCGAGGCTGGAAGCAAGGCACCGAATTTTTCGGCGAGATAGACCAGAATAGAGCCTGACTCGAACACCCGCAGCGGCTCAGGGCCGGAATGGTCCACCAGGGCGGGAATCTTCGAGTTCGGATTGACGTCGACAAACCCGCTGCCGAATTGATCGCCCTCACCGATTCTGATCAACCAAGCGTCGTATTCGGCGCCCTGATGGCCCAGCGCCAGCAACTCCTCGAGCATGATGGTGACTTTCTGCCCATTCGGTGTGGCCAGCGAATAAAGTTGCAGCGGATGACGCCCGACCGGCAGCGTCTTGTCGTGAGTAGGCCCGGACACCGGCCTGTTGATGCTCGCGAAATTGCCTCCATTGGGCTTGTCCCAGGTCCAGACCTTGGGCGGCGTGTAGTCAGGGGAGTCTGTCATGCCTCATCTCCGGAAATGCGTGGTTGCCTGCCAGAATGGCGAGCGATGTCAATATTTTATATCAATCGATCTAAAATTGACTACCGCTTGCTGACGCCATTCCGGCCCTACAGACAAATCAGGCGCTTACCGACGATTCGATCACCGTGCCAACGCACAGCGACCGCATCACATCATCGACCTGCTTGAACGTCAAAGCCACCTTGCCAGGCTTTTCCTCTCATACCCATCACCGCAACGGCGCCACCGCACCGGCACTGACCGCCGATGCCTTGTTGTGCCAACCTTGCCGCACGAAGGTGGCCAGTTCAGCGA
The DNA here is from genome assembly GCA_048270225.1 of Pusillimonas sp. Lineage (GTDB taxonomy): Bacteria > Pseudomonadota > Gammaproteobacteria > Burkholderiales > Burkholderiaceae_B > Allopusillimonas. The sequence goes on from JBLWTG010000002.1 coordinate 388,569, forward strand.
CCTCATCATCGCTCAGGCGCCACGCATAGCCCTGCATGCGCAGCCGTTCAGGCCGTTTCTCGGTGGAAGGCAGCTCGGCACCATGCAGAATGACAGAGATCAGACCCGTGGGCGAGGCGGCAGTGACCAGGGCGTTGCCGTCCAGCGCAGGGAATATTTCCGGTGCACCGCGCCCGTTCGCAAAGTGACAGCCCGCGCAGTTGTCCGTATACAGACGCGCTCCCAACGGCATTTTTGGATCAGCACTTGCCAGCAGCTTTTCTGTATCGGTCGGCTCGGGCTTGCCGGAAGAGGACGCCTTGGCAGTATCGGCGCTTCCGCTCAAATGCTTGAGGTAGGCGGCAATAGCCATGTTGTCGTCGTCCGTCAGATACTGCAACGAATGCTCCACGACAGAGGACATCTCACCCACGCTGGTGGCATGATCGTTACGGCCTGTGGCCAGATAATGCGCAATCTGCTGAGTGCTCCACTTGGCCGAGACGCTGTCCTTGCCCCGAAGATCCGGTACCGACCAGCCATTGAGATCCCCGCCAGTAAGAAAAGCGGGGTTCTCGTCTGTAATGCCGTCCTGCGACATGAATGCCGTGCGCGGACTATGACAGGCTGCGCAGTGCGCGGGGCCCTGGACCAGATAGGCGCCCCGAGCGATGCGGGCATCGTCGGACGCAGGCTTGAACTCCGGATCTTTCAGCGCCAGCCAGTTCCAGGCGCGCAATCCCCAGCGCTGATTGAACGGGAACTTCAGCTTTGTTTCCGGCACTTCATTGTGCACAGCCGGCACTTTCTTCATGAAGTACTGATACATGGACTGCACATCCGCCTCGGTCAGGAAGCGGAAATTCTCATAAGGCATGGCGGGGTACAGATGCTTGCCGTCCTTGCGCAGCCCGTCGTACAGCGCGGCCCGGAAATCATCCAGGGTGTAGTTGCCGATGCCCGTTTCCTTGTCAGGCGTAATATTGGTGGAGTAGATCACGCCAAGCGGCGACTCGACTTCAAGCCCGCCCGCAAAAGGTTTGCCGCCTTTGGCCGTATGACAAGCCATGCAGTCCGAAGCCCGCATCATGTATTCACCGCGCGCGACAGAAACGGTAGAGTCGGCCTCGCCCAGCGCCTTGGCAGGCGTGCGCTGCACCGGCACCCAGATCATGGCCGCGATGACCACAATGGCAAGGACGATCAGCACAAGCACGATACGCATCAGGGTTTTCATGTCGATATCTCCTCAGACCAGGCTGCGCGGCTGGCGCAGATAGTCAGTCCGCAACGCATGCGCCGCCCAGTAAGCCAGCCCGCCGACCATGCCCGTAGGGTTGTATTGCAGGTTCTGCGGGAAAGCCCCCGCCCCCATTACAAACACATTGTGAACATCGTGCGCCTGCAGGTAGCGGTTGATGACCGACTTGGCCGGATCGACGCCCATGGCGTTGCCGCCCACGTTATGGGTGGTCTGATAGGGACGCACATCGTACATGGCGCCTTCTTTCTTGAAGCCGGACTGCATGATATCGGGCTTCATCGACTTGGCGATTTCCTCCATCTGCACGCGCATGTATTGCGTCATGCGAATGTCGTTATCGTTCCAGTTGAACGTCATGCGCATCATGGGATTTCCGAATCGGTCCTTGTAGGTCGGATCCAGATCCAGATAGCAGTTGCGATAGGACATACAGGAACCATGAGATCCTATGCTCATGGAATGACCATACCACTCGCCCACGGCTTTCTTCCAGTCCTTGCCCCAGGAAGGCGTACCGGACGGCAGAGACATAGACCGGATAGGCTGCCCGTTCGTCGTACCCGTTGTAATGTAGCTTCCGCCGATAAAACCATGGCGGGCAAAATCGATCTGATTGATGCTGAAGTCGTCCATCGACATACCGTTGGACCCGGTGCCGATGAAGGGATTGAATTCCTTGTCCTTGAAGTACAGCTTTACGCCGCCATTCATCTGGTATGCATAACCACGCCCGGTCGCTCCTTCGCCGGTCACCGGGTCGTAGGGCTTGCCTATGCCGGACACCAGCAGCAAATGGACGTTGTGCAGCGAATAGGCGCACAGAAGGACCAGGTCGGCAGGCTGGAAGACTTCCTCGCCCGTTTTGTGGTCAAAGTACGTGACACCCGTTGCCGTTTTTTTGTCTGCAGCCAGCTCAACGCGGATGACTTCAGAGTTGGTCTTGTACGAAAAGTTGGGCTTGCGTTTGAGCGCATCCAGAATACAGACATGGGGCGAGCCTTTGGAGTAGTTGTAGCATCCATAGCGCTCACAGAAACCACAGTAATTACAGGGCCCCATTTGCATGCCGTACTCGTTGACATACGATTTGGACGCGATGGCACCAGGACGAGGGAAAGGGTGGTAACCCATGGCCTTGGCCGCGTCGGCGAACAGGGTAGCGTCGTAGGTCTGGAGCATGGGCGGCATGGGATAGTCGCGTGAGCGAGGGCCTTCGAAAGGGTTGCCCCCAGGAATGATCTTGCCGCGCAGATTACCCGCCTGCCCCGAAATACCCGCGACGTATTCGAACCGGTCGAAGTATGGCTCAAGGTCGTCGTAGCTGACAGGGTAATCTTCCAGCAGCATGTCCTCGGGGATGGTTTTCTCACCAAAACGCTCGATCGTATAGGAGCGCAGGCGCAGCTCCTCGGGTTGGGGACGCCAGGTGTGGCCGTTCCAGTGAGAGCCGGCGCCGCCCACGCCATTGCCAGGCAGGAAGGAGCCAAGCTGCCGATAGGGCAAGGCGACTTCATCAAGCGTGCGCCGGATGGTCAGTGTGGATTCGGCTGGCCGCTGCATCAGATCGTAGCGTACGCCGTACTTGAGTTCATCAGCGATGTTCGGATATTTGAAGTCGGGCACGGTGTCGCGGTCGCCGCCGCGCTCCAGGGCAAGAATCTCCAGCCCTTCCTGCGCCAGCTCTATGCCCAGAATGGCGCCTGTCCATCCCAGGCCGACAATGACCACATCTTTTTTCGGATCTTTACGCGCCATGACTCATGCCCTCTCGCCGGAAATTGAAACAGGACCCAACGGGTATGCCACGTTGTACTGATCCGCCCATTCTTTGAAGCTGGCACGTGCGCCCGGAAAACCGATGTACGACCAGGCAAGCATCTTGTGATTGCCGCCATACATGGGATCGGCAAAGTAGCCTTCCTTGGTATTGCCCAGCAACAGCGTGAAGAAATCCCGCAGTTCCACCGGAAGCTTGATGGTCGCCTTCTGCAACCCCGTCAGCACCTCGTCCTGCTGCGTTGGCTCAAGCTCGGCAAACAGTTTGCCATGATTGGTCGTACACCAGGCATTAACCTCTTCAATGCCCTGGCGATATATCTGCGCCGGCGTGAGCGGTGATTGAAATCCCAGGTTTGGATCAGCTGCAGGATTGTGAGGACCTTCCATGTACCAGTCCGAGGCCTTGCCATATTTGCTGGCGAGCTGGCGATCGATGAAAACCGGAACGTGCGCCTCATGGGCGCCTGGCCCATCGCCCTCGGAAGGAATCAGGCGCGCCGTGGCCGCCATGATGAATGCCCACTCGGTAGCGTTCAGGTATTCAGGTTTGTACTGCTCGAGCGGAACATCGCTGGTCTTGGCCGCATACACGCGTAATGGGATTGCTCCGACGGCAGTGCTGATCGCTGTGGCAGTAAGGAATTGGCGCCTTGATGGTTTCCATTCTGGAAAAAGCTGGTCGCTCATAAAGTATCCTCGCAAGTGTAGATTCATCCTGGAGAATCGCCGGACATATGACATGATCGCCATGCAGCATGCTGACATTATGCTGAAGGCTCAGGCTATCTCCTTATTCATTCTAAACCTATTGGATAGCAGCTACGGATAAAAAGCCAATGCACAGCCAAAGCGTTCCGTTCAAGCCACACGTGCGTTTTTTTCTTGCATATTGAAGACAAGGTCAAAACTGCCGATTACCATCAGGCAGCTCAGGTCTGCCGGCGTTGGCCATCGCCATGCAGCGCATGGCCGCTAGCCGACCTGAAACTCTGCTTCCGGATAGCGCACACGGCTGCGGCGCTGCGTAGCGATGCTGTAGGCCAGGGTGAGCGGGCCCACCCGGCCGGCGAACATCAAAAGCACCAGAACGATCTGGCCGGGCGCCGATAAGCTCGCAGTAATGCCGCGACTCAAGCCCGTTGTACTGAGCGCGGAAACCACCTCGAATAGCAAGTCGACGAAATGCGCTTTCTCAAAAATCGTCATGAGCAGCGTGCCCGTGAATACGAGCACCACGTTGATCAGCAACAAGGCAAGAGATTTTTGCACTGTGCTGGATGAAATCGTGCGGTTGAACAGCACGACTTCCTGACGATGAAAGACATAAGCCCTCACCGCCGCCAGCAGTACGATGAAGGTACCCACCTTGATGCCTCCGCTCAGACTGAGCGAACCGCCGCCGATGAACATGAGAAACATCATGACCAGCGCCGAGCTATCGCGAATTTGACTGATGTCTATGGAGCTGAAGCCTGCTGTTCGTGTCACGACGCTCTGCGTCCAGGCGGCCAGCGCCTGCCCATACCAGGACAGATGGCCCAGCGTCGCCGGGTTCGTGTGTTCGAGCGCGAGAATCGCAAGAAACCCGAATAGGTTGAGGGCCACCGTGCCGACAATCATGGTTCGGGTGTATGGGCGCAGGCGCGACCACGAACGCGTCGCGCAAAGGTCCCCAATCACGGTAAAGCCGATTCCGCCCAGGATAATCGCCGCGGTAATCGTAAACACGGTGACCGGATCGTCCACAAACCGGGCAAGACTGTCTGAAAAAAGCGAGAGACCTGAATTATTGAAGGCTGTCACGGCATGGAAAACGCCGTAGTAGACAGCTTTCATCCAGGGAAAATCACGGCTCCACCAAATGGCGAGGATGGTTGCAACGGACAGCTCCACCAGCACAGATGTGCGCAACACCAGGAAGGCCGTGTTCCTGACCTTGGACACACTGGTCTGATTGAATGCCTCCAGCGCCAGGGCCTGGTGCTGCAGGCTCATGCGCTTGCCCAGCGTAATGGCCGACACCACGGCAAACGTCACATAGCCCAGCCCGCCCAGCTGCACCAGTACCATCAGCACGACCTGCCCAAAGGTCGTCAGGTCCGTCCCGGGATCCACAACGCCCAGGCCTGTGATGGTAACGGCGGAAGTAGCCATGAAGAGCGCAGACATCGCGCCGATGGGCGTTTGCGCGGCGGCGGGCAGCATCAAGAACAGGGTGCCCAGCGCAATAAGCGTCAGAAAGCCGCAAGCCAGCACCACAGGAGGGCTGGCTCTGACCACACCGGTCCGTTTGAAGCGGATATAGGATGGATAACTATGTAGCGGAAACCAATTGCGCATGATTACAGTGTGTTATTCGCAATTTTGCGTGAGACATATTATGACGCATATGCCAGAGGTGCCTCCGGCGACACGACTCAGCTGAAAGTCCCCATCAATGCAATTGAAATGGCCACCGTGTGCTGACCGTCCATACTGCTCCACCGCTTGGTGCGCAGGATAATTTCCCGAAACGGCTTCGCTGTGGAAAACCGGCGTTGGGTGACGATCTGGGCATGAAACTCGGCGCTAGCCGCTAGCGGCTGATCCCCCGCTAAAAGGACCATTTACCAAATACGAACAGCACGTTGCCGTTATTCCGTGTTCCGGGGATATAAGTGGCAAAAACACTTGCTTTTCGATATTGCGCAGACACCAGCGGCAGGACACCGGGGAAAGGGATATAACCAATCATGTCCTTGCGGGACATAAGAAATAGCGTATAACCAGCCCCCAATCGCCAATTGGGCGAAACCTTCGCCATTTTCAGAAATCCATATCCAGCCATGAACTGGAATTCGCTATGAGAGTCCAGAAATGACATGGCATACAGGCCTTGCCAGTCGCCGTCTTCGTCGTAAATGCTACGGCCGAATCCGCCTCCCAGGGCAGCCTCATTGTATGTTGCTATTTTTTCCGCGCTGTACATTGCCCGGTTATGCCATGCCCACCCCGTTACATAGAGGTCATTGCTTCCAGTGTTCCAGATCTCTTGAGCACGATGACACGCATCATCAAGCCATGCGACCTGCAGCCCACAGGCCCATCCCTCTTCAGGCAAGAGAATGCCCCAACAGAATACAATCACAAGTATTCCCTTCCAGCGTGTGTGGATCTTCTGTTGATCTGATTGTGCCCTCATCCGCGCTCCCTGATGTGAGTTTGTCATGAACAATCATCCACTTTAACGGCGATGAACTCAATCAGGGATAGTAATACAGCCCTCGTCAGATAAGGAAAACACGCAGTTTCTCCGAGACGACGCAGGTTTTATGATGTGGGACCAGCAAGGATATCAGCCGGCCCCGGCCGGCGTGCCTGTCTGGGCGTTCGCTGACCTGGTCTCCGCCACCAGCGCCAGCAAGCGCCCGCGCACTTGCTCTGCGGTGCTATCCTCACGCAGGCCCTCGGCCACGATCAATCCGCTGCGCCGCTGAAACTCCACGTAGCCGAGATAACGCGGACGTACCCAGCTGTGCTCCATGGATGCGCGTGCCGCTGAATAAAAGCCGTTGAACCGCTGGTCGTTATCAGGATTGTCCCAGCCCGCCAGGCTGGCAGGCTGCCCGTAGTTCGTACCGATGAGATTGATCTGCACCTCATCGCTGAGCATATGCCGGATGAAGGCAAGCGCAAGCTCGGGCTGGCGACAATGGCTGGACAGACCGAGCGCGGTGCCGCCCAGGGTCGCCCCTGCAGCGAAAGGCTGCTGAATGCCGGCAAAGCCGGCGAACGACAAAGGCTTGCGCTGATCCTGCTCTCCATAGGTGGCATAACCGTATACGGCAGGACAATAGACGATGTCGTCCCTGGCCACCATGGCTTCGTGCACCGCGATACTGTTCCAGTCCAGGCTCTCGGGCGCAGAAAGAGACAGAATCTGTTCCAGTGCCTGATAGGCCGGCACGAAGCTGGCCTCCGGAATACTGAGTATCCCCTGCTCATCTGCCGTGATGGGCCCGCCCAGATTCGCCATGTACGACAGGACCGACATAAAGGCATGCGGCGTTTCAATTGCCGTGCCCAGGTACATGCCCTGGCTGCGCGCCCGCCGGCCGAGTTCAAGCACCTGAGCATGAGACTGCGGTACTTCGCCGCCGAGCTGGTCCAGCAGATCCTGACGGTAGACCGCATGCTGTGTTGCACCGTCGATGGGAGCGCCCCACACATGGCCCTGACAGCGATAGCTGGCGAAGCTGGGCCCCAGAAACTTTGCGTCGGCCTGATTCCCCAGCATCTCGGGTAGCTGCGTATCGAGCGGAACCAGGCATTGCGAACTCGCAATAGCACCGGAAAACGGATGGTCGTAGACGATCAGGTCATAACGCTGGGCGATGTCCTCGATGCTCTGGTGTTCAAAATCGCTCAGTGGGCGTACAACCTGGCGTAGGGCGCAGTCCGGATGTTGCCTGACAAAGCCCTCGATCGCCGCGGCCATGGGCTGCGTCGCCCGCCGGCTCTGCCAGTTGAGCACGGTGATTTCCTTCATGCGCCCTCCGGCCTGCAAGCGACAATATGTATATGGTCACAGACCAAAGCCAGCGTATCATCCTGCTTGAGCACTTCCAGCCGCTCGATCACAAGGCCCTGGCCCGGATGTTTGTGGTCGCGCTTCTCCACAATGGTCGACTGCACCCGTATGGTGTCGCCGATGAACACCGGGTTGACGAAGCGCAGCCTGTCATAGCCATAGGACATGCTGTGAGGATTGATGACACTGGCCATCATGCCCACGCCCACACTGAAGATGAGCGTACCGTGCGCGATGCGCTGCTTGAAAGGCTGTGTCGCGCACCATGCCGCATCCATGTGATGCGGGAAAAAATCGCCGGTCTGCCCCGCATGCAGGACAATGTCCGCCTCGGTGATGGTGCGACCCGTACTGCAGGTTTTTTCGTCTATCAGGTATTCTTCAAAATAGCGTTCGACAATCATGGCCTGATGCTCTCCGATAGCAATTCATTCAAAATCTGTTCGTTGTCCTGGCCTATCTTGGGCGCACCCTTTGTAGACTTCAGCACCTGCCCGTCTATCCGGATCGGGCAGCGTGTGGTGCGGATCCTGCTGCCGTTGTTCGTGAGCGTGTCCTGCACGATATCCAGCGCCTTGAAACCGTCGTGCTGCACCAGCGTCGGCCAGTCCATGACCTCTGCACACCAGACGTCCTCGGCCTCCAGAAGATCCAGCCAGGATTGGGTCGTTCGCGTCAGCAGAATGTCGCGCAAGATGGCCTTGATGGTGTCGCGCGCATCGAACCAGGTGGACTCATCCGAATACTGCGCCAATGCGGGCGAGTCGAGCAGGCGCGCCAGTTTCCCTATCGGGTTCATGGCAATGGCGATGAACCCATCGACGGTGGCGTAAATGCCATAGGGCGCGCCCAAATATGCGCTGGCGCTGGAAATGCTGCTGCGGGTCGGGGCGTCGCCCGAACCGTTCAGAAACGTGGTGAAAAATTCGAACTGCAGATCCATGATGGATTCCAGCAGGCTGACATCCACGCGGGCGCCCCGGCCATGTATCCCGCGACGGACCAGGCCTGCAAGAATGCCCTGTACCAGATGGGCTCCTGTAATCATATCGGCGACCGCCATCCCTGCGGCGACCGGCGGCTCGCCGTCATTGCCGTTAAGCCACGCAAGACCAGACATGGCCTGAACCAGCAAGTCCTGCCCAGGCCGTCCGCGCCAGGGTCCGGCATCTCCGTAACCCGACACCGAGGCATAGATAATGCGTGGATTGAGCGCCCGCACCGTGTCGTAGCCCAGGCCCAGTCGCTCGATCACGCCAGGCCGGAAATTCTGGATCATGACGTCGGCATTCGCAATCAGGTTCTGAATGCGGACCAGGTCGTCCGGATTCTTCAGGTCAGCCGAGAAACTGAGCTTGTTCCGGTTGATCGTATGAAACAGGGTGCTGTCGCCATCGACCTCGAGATTGCTGACATAAAGCTGGCGGCAAAGATCGCCGGTTTCCGGGCGCTCTATCTTGATCACCTTGGCGCCCAGATCGGCCAGCCGCAACGATGCGGAAGGTCCGGCAAGAAACTGGCTGAAATCAAGCACAACCAGGCCGTCCAGCGGCAGGGAGTCAGATGGCGTTTGTGTAGTTTGCATGGCACAGATAAATAAAGCTTGTGTGTAAATCCAGTCAGTGCTGTCCGTATAGGCCTTTAGCGGGGCCTATGGCATCAGCAGATGAGGCAGGAATGTCGAGACTTGCGGAATGATGGTCACGATGGCCAGGACGGCAAGCAGCGCCGCTACCAGCGGCACTGACTCCTTGAATGTTTGCGACGCGGGTATGCGCAGAACACTGCTGGCCGTAAAGGACAGCGTCCCCACCGGAGGCGTCACGCCGCCTATGGTCAGATTGAGCACCATGATGATGCCGAAGTGGATCGGGTCCACACCCAGCGCGCCGGTCAGGGGCGCGAGGATAGGCGTCAACAGAATGATGGCTGCCGTGCCTTCCAGAAACATGCCGACGAACAACAGGAAGACGTTGATGATGAGCAGCATGACCAGCGGCTGGGTCGTCATCGTGGTCAGGCTGTCAGCGATCTGGGTAGGGACGCTTTCCCAGACCATGTAATATCCGAAAGTGGTCGCGGCGCAGATGATGAGCATGACGATGGAGATCGCCATCACGGAATCGCGAATGATTTCAGGGATATGGGATATGGTCAGTTCACGGTAGCAGGCCACGCCCACGAAGATCGCGTACAGCACGGCAATGGCGCCCGCCTCGGTCGCAGTAAAGATCCCGTAACGCAGCCCCACAATAATGAACACGGGTACCGTCAGCGCCCATATCGCATCCTTGAAGGCCTTGCCAAGCTCCACTGCGGGCACTCTTCGGGTGCGCTCAGGCTTGAAGCCGCGCTTGCGCGCAATGACATAGATGACGATCATGATGCTAAGCGTCGTCATCAGGCCGGGAACAATACCGGCAACAAAGAGCCTGCCCACCGACACATTGGCCATGAAAGCATAGACAATCAACCCTATGCCAGGCGGAATCATGGCGACGATGACCGACGAGCAGGCCACCACGGCAGCCGCAAATCCGGGAGGATAGCCGCGCGCGATCATGGTGGGGCCCAGCATTTTGGACAGCATGGCGGTATCCGCCGTGGCCGAGGCTGTGAGCCCTCCCATCATCGTGGCCAGGATGACCGTGACCTGCGCGATGCCGCCTACCAGATGTCCCACGAAGGCATCGGCCAGAGCCAGCAGCCGCCGGGTAATACCGGCTGCGTTCATGATGCTGCCTGCCAGCACGAAAAAGGGCAGCGCCAGCAGCGGAAAGGAGTCCGTACTGGACATAATCTTCTGGATGAAGATATCGATGGGAATAGAGGCGCCCAGATAAAAGTACGCCAGGCTGGGCGCAATCAGCGCAATGGCAACCGGCACGCACAAGGCCAGCAGCGCCAGCATGAGAAACATAGGCCAGATAATCATGATTGCGCCTCCTGCACAGACATGCCGTCATTGCCGATGACTGGCTTGCTCACCGACCGGCCCGAGCGCATGGCCTGAATGTGGCGCCATGTCATGAGCGCAAACCCTACCGCCGCCGCGCCATAAATCACCGACTGAGGCAAGCGCAGCACCGTCGTCAAAGCCGCATACGTGGAGATGGTAAAGCGCACCGACAGCACCGTGATGACGACCAGAACCACCAGCACAATCAGGTCGGCAACACGCAGCACCGCCTTGCCCAGAGCCGACGGCAGCAGAGGCAGGAATACATCGATCACGATATGTTCACGACGCTTGAACCCTGCTGCGGATCCCAGAAAAACCGTCCAGGCAAAGGCGATTCTCGCCGTCTCTCCGGTCCATATCGCCGGCGTATGCGACACATAACGTGTCAGCACACCCCAGCTTACAGAGCCCACTACGAACAAAAGTGCAATGGCCGCTGCATACTCTTCAAAATACAGATCAGAAAATCTGGTCCTGGCGGAGGTCGCGGGTGCGGTCGCCGCGCCCCGTTTATCGGTACGTAAGGAATCCATGGCAGTGGCTATATGTCGCAGTAGGTAGTCTGTCGGTCGTCGGCCATTTACTTCAGCAAAGCCTGGATCTTGTCGTAGCTTCCCGGCGTCCACTCCGGAAACTCGTCATATACTTTTCTGGTCGCTTCCCGATACGAATTCACATCCACATCACGCACGATGGTCACGCCCTCCTTCTCCAGTTGGGCAAGAATCTTGTTGTCGTTGGCAATCGTCATTTCGGTCATGCGCTTGCCTGCTGCGACAGACTCCTCGGTCAGGATTTTCTGCAGGTCCGGCTCCAGCGAGTTGAAGATCTGCTCGTTCATCGCCATGCCGACAAAAGCCGTGAAGTGGCCGGTCAAGGTCAGGACTTTGCGCTGTTCCTGCAGCTTGGCGCCCACCAACGAGCCCAGCGGCGCCTCGACGGCACTGACCACGTGCTGCGCCAGCGCGCTGTAGGCCTCGACCCAGGGTAGCGCCACACCGCGCGCGCCCAGGGCTTCAAATGTCTTGACGACCAGCGGATTGGGCTGCACGCGCATAGTGACCCCTTTCAGGGAGTCGGCATTTGGATAGGGCTTATCGCCCAGCATATGCCGCTTGCCGAAGAAATAATTGAACGACAACACATGGAATCCCTTGTCGCTCGCCTTCTTCGCCAACTGGCCGAACCAGTCGCTGTCGAGGATTTTCTGGAAATCGGCGGGATCGTCGAGCAGGTAAGGCCCGTTCAGAATGCCGAAATCGGCAATGTAGGAAGACAGATAGCCTGGATCGACCACCTGGATGAGCGGCGCCCCTTGCCTGACCTGCTCATAGGTTTCGTTGTTGGTGCCGAGCTGGCTGGACGGAAACACCGAGATACTCAGGCGTCCGTCGCTGCGCTCGTTTACCCGCTTGGCAAACTCCTTGGCCACGATATTGATGGGCTCTGTCGGCGCGAGTTCATCGACAATCCTCAGCTTGACCGTTTTTGCTGCGGACAGGCCTGGCAACAGCGCGATAAGGGACGCCGCAATGGCGTAGCGAAACAGTGACTGCATTGGGTTGTCTCCTATTATGGGAAAATTTATCGTTTCTGATTAATACATCCGTATGAACCCAGCCGCCGGTTTCGCCAACGCTCGCGCTCTTACATGCCGGCCCATGGTCATGGCGCCGCAGCGCCTGTATGGCGCCTTCCTGGATTCAGGAAGAGGCTGTGCATTGCGTGGTGGTGCTGTCTGGTTAATTCGGACATAATTTCATATTGATCAGGCGAATTTTGCATATGAAATCAAATCGAGTCAAGATGATGAGAACCCTGAAATGACAAATGAGCGTACAAAAAGCCGGGTCCCTGCCCTGAGCAAGGGGCTGGATATCCTGGAATTATTGGCCCAGGTGCCCTATGGACTGAGCCAGAAGGAGGTCGCTGAACAGGTGGGGCGTTCGGTGAGCGAAGTGTTCCGCGTGCTGGGAGAACTCGAGGAGCGCGGCTATATCGCCAGGGATCCGGCCGCAGGGTTGTACACGCTCACGCTGCGTCTGTTTGAGCTTGCCCATCTGAATCCGCCCACCAAGCGACTGATCACCGTTGCCATGGGCAGGATGGAATTGCTGGCCAGCCAGATTGCCACCTCCTGCCACCTGGTTGTGCGCCAGAACGACAAGTTGATTGTGGTCGCCCAGGCGCAGCCCGACGCCATGCTGATGGGATGGAGCGTCAGGGTGGGTGCGGTGTTTCCATGCACTTATGGGTATGCCTCGGCACGCACCATCGTGGCGCACCAGCTTCCTGAGAGTCTGCCTGAGCTGATTGCCGACATGACGGCGGACGAGCCCAAGTCTGCGCAAAAGCAATGCAAGGACAGGCTGGCGCAGATCCGCGAGCAGGGATACGAGATATCAACCAGCGGCGTCGTGCCTGGCATCACCGACATCAGTTGCCCTATTCTCAATTACCTGGGCGTTGCCATTGCTGCACTGACGGTGCCCATCGTGGGCTATTCCGGCCCCGAAAGCCTACGCCCCGGCGACCACGCAAACCAGAAGTTCGTGTCCGCCCTCAAGGCCGCGGCAGACGATATCTCGCGTGCCATAGGCGGAAGCGGGGAGCAGGATCGGGTAAATAAATAAACAGCCCGACGGACGTATACGGTCGAGCTAAGGAATGACCGAACACCTTTATTGCGACACCTCGCCAACGTAAAGAAGACGGTATTGACCAGCCTGTAGCATGTAACTCGAGGATAAATTTTCTCTTTTAGAACCCGGCAGCTAGAAAGATTGACAGTTTTTTCTAATGCTTCCCTCCTATACTGTACGTACATAAGCGCTGTGGCTCGCCGCGCGAAATATCAAAGAGTATCCCATTCATGAAACAAGATTCCCAACTCGTATGTGCAGGTCGACATCCTGAGCGTTTTGAGGGTGTGGTGAACACACCTATCGTGCGTGGCTCTACCCTGGTGAGTCCCAGTATGAGCCACTGGCTGGATAAGAAAAAGCGACAAGCCAGCGGGGAATTTGGCATTAGCACCTACGGCCGCTTTGGCACAGCGACCCATCACGCCTTGCAGGAAGCCATTATCGAGATCGGAGGCGGCCATCGCGCCCTGCTTTACCCATCGGGCCTGGCTGCCATCTCCAGCGTGCTGACCGCATTACTTTCCGCGGGTGATCACGTCCTGATCACTGACAGCGCCTATCATTGGACGTCAGAGTTTCTCAACAGCACACTTTCTCGATTCGGCGTGCAGGCAACGCGCTATAACCCGGAACTGGGTGCGAACATCGTTGACCTGATTCAGCCTAATACCCGGGTCGTTATTGTGGAGTCCCCGGGTTCCGAAACCTTCGAGATTCAGGATATTCCTGCCATTGCAGCGGTTGCGCATGCACACAACGCCTATGTGGTGATGGACAATACCTGGGGTACACCGCTTTACTACAAAGCATTTGAGCATGGGGTCGATGTCTCGATTCAGGCCGCCACAAAATATATCGTGGGCCACTCTGACGCCATGATGGGCATCGCCAGCTGTAATGAACAGACATGGGACGCCGTGTATAAAACGTCCCAGACCCTGGGCCAAACGTGCAGTCCCGACGACGCGTTTCTTGCACTGCGGGGCCTGCGCACCATGGGGGTACGGTTGCGCCAGCACTGGGCCTCCGGCGTGCAGGTTGCGCAGTGGCTTGAGGCACGCCCGGAAGTGGAGAAGGTACTGCATCCGGCGTTGCCCAGCCATCCCGGTCACGAATTATGGAAACGCGATTTCCGTGGAGCGTGCGGACTGTTTGCGATTGCCCTGCACCCCATCTCTGAAAAGGCGCTGCATGCGTTTATCGACAGTCTCCAAATGTTCGGCCTAGGCGTGTCATGGGGCGGCTATGAAAGCCTGGCGTTGCCGTTTTCGCCTGCGGGCCGCACCGGTACAAAATGGCCTTACACAGGACCAGGTGTGAGGATGCACATCGGGCTGGAAGACCCGTCGGATCTGATCAAGGATTTGGAGGGTGGATTTGCCGCCATGGCTGCGGCGGCCCAGAGCGGAGCGCCCGAAGCTTCCTTGCAGGAAACCACCTTGTAACCTATCTGCCCCGCTACCCGGCAGCGTCATTATGCGAAAGTGGCGGATAGCTTTCAGGCCGTTCACCTACTTCCGTAATTCATCAAGGCGGACGGCGTTCTCAGGCTGAGCAGGCTGCGCGCCGCATGGTTCGGTACCTAATGCGTTAATCACGACAATCTTGAAGCCATATTGTCGTGCGCAGCCTGCAAAGCCTGCGCAATGGCCGGGTCTTCAGAAGCGTGTCCACCCATGTGTATAGCCATCAGCGTTGCCTCAGGCCAGGCCTGGCTAAGCTGATAGGCCGCACGAAACGGCGTCACAACATCGTAGCGACCTTGCACAATGATGGCAGGAAGCGTTCTTAACACCTGAATATTATCCAGAATATAGTTGTCGGGCATAAAGAAACGATTGACGCAGTAGTGCGTCCAGAGGCGTCCTATGTTCAACGCATGCTGTGGATCGATACTGACTTGCGGGTTGTCATCCGGCACCAACCGCGTCATGGGCGCCATGAATTCCCGCAAACGAACGGCCGCTGCCATGTGTATGTCCGGCTCCGGATCACGCAGCCGACGATAATAAGCCAGCAACAAGTCACCTTGCTCGGCCTTTGGCACGTATGTGCGCATACGTTCATGCAAATCGGGAAACATAATTTCCCGACCATTGAACCACCAGTCCACCTGGCCCTGCCCGCCCAATACAATACCCCTGAGCACCAGTCCCAGTACGTTTTCCGGGTAGGCGATGGCATAGGTCATGGCCAAAAAGCTGCCCCATGACCCACCGCTTACCAGCCAACGCGGTATACCCAGATGGCAACGCAGACTGTCGATATCTTTAAGCAAATGCTGTGTGGTGTTGGATTCCAAGCTGGCAGTGGGTGTGGACAGGCCAGCCCCCCGCTGATCGAACGCCACCAGTCGGTAGATCGCAGCGTCAAAGAAACGTCGGTTGCGAGGCTTTGACCCGTCACCAGGGCCCCCATGAAGCATCACGGCAGGAATACCTTCGGGGTTGCCCGACTGTTCATAATAAATGCGGTGACCGTCCCCGACGTCCAGCCAGCCGGTATCAAAGGGTTCAACAATTGACATAATGACCTTCACCTACATTGCGCATCGTACGCTTGGGGGGGACAAAATCCAGTCCACGGATCGCGCTGACAGGCTCCTGGCCTGAAATACTGCGAGCACGGCCGCGACGAGACGGATCAGCGACAGGCACCGCGTCGATAAGACGTTTGGTATAAGGGTGTTGCGGATTTCTGAAAATAGCCTCGCGTGGGCCGATCTCGACGATCTCGCCCAGATACATGACCGCCACCCTATGGCTGACACGTTCCACAACCGCCATGTCATGCGAAATGAAAAGGTAAGCAATGCCCTGCTCGGCCTGCAGCTCCATGAGCAGATTCACCACTTGAGCCTTAATGGATACGTCAAGCGCCGATACCGCCTCGTCGGCGACGATGATCTGCGGGTTGACCGAGAGCGCTCTGGCAATACAGATGCGTTGACGCTGACCGCCGGAAAACTCATGCGGGTAGCGCCGCGCACTATCGGGAGAAAGGCCTACCCGTTTTAACAGACGCGCGACGGTATCGCGAATCTGTTGGCCCGGTGTCAGGCCACTGATAATCAAAGGCTCGGCGATGGACGCGCCAACCTGCATGCGCGGATTCAGACTGGCAAAAGGATCCTGAAAAACCATCTGAATCCGATTGCGTCGTTCGCGCAATGCATTGGCATTCAGATGCATGATATCTTCACCGCATAGTTTGATCGATCCTGCAGTCGGCTCCGTCAACCTTAGAATCGAGCGTCCTGTGGTCGACTTGCCGGAGCCCGACTCGCCTACCAACGACAAGGTTTCTCCTGGACGCAAGGTAAAGCTTACATTCTCGACGGCGTGTACGCGTCCTCTCAACGACTTGAAAAAGCCCGCGCGAACATCGAAGCGTGTGGTGAGGTCCTTGACTTCGAGCAAGGGCTCAGCTGAGGACTGTACGGTAATGTGTTCCTCAGGATCATCGCCGACAACACCATCCGCGTTTGCCAGCGCAAAAGCACGTGGGTGTACGCTCCCCCGCATCGAACCCAATCTGGGAACTGAAGCAAGCAATCCGCGGGTATAAGGTTTTTTCGGGTGCGCAAAAATTTCGGCGGTAGCCCCTTGCTCAACGACCTCGCCGTGATACATGACCAGCGTGCGGTCCGCGATCTCCGCCACGACCCCCATATCATGAGTGATGAACAGAACAGCCATACCGTCTTCGTCCTGTATGGTTCGGATAAGATCCAGAATCTGCGCCTGGATGGTGACATCAAGCGCCGTGGTAGGTTCATCCGCAATCAGTAGCTTAGGCTGGCATGCCAACGCCATGGCGATCATGACGCGTTGCCGCATACCGCCCGAAAACTTGTGAGGATACTCATCCACACGCGCAGCGGCGGCGGGAATCTGTACGCGGTCGAGCAAGCGTATGGCTTCGCGGTGCGCTGCGGCCCGTGAGAGCCCGCGATGCTGGCGTAGCGCTTCCGATATCTGAAAGCCGATGGTCAGGACCGGATTAAGGCTGGTCATAGGCTCTTGGAAAATCATGGCCATATCGTTGCCGCGGCGTCTGCGATACTGCTGTGGCGGCAGAGACAGCAGGTCTACTCCCAGTAGGTGCGCTCCTCCTTGTACGCGGCTGATACGGCGGGGCGCAAGCCCCATCAGGGACAGCGCGGTTATGCTCTTGCCCGATCCGGATTCGCCGACCAGCGCAACGGTTTCCCTGGGCGAAATATCGAAGGATATGCCCTTTACCACAGCACGCCATTCCTTTTCGGAATAGAGCTCAGTAACGAGATTGTTGACGGAAAGCACAGGTTGTTTGCACATGCAGGTCCTTGTGATCAATGAACGCGACGAGGATCGAAGGTGTCGCGCAATCCGTCGCCAATGAAGTTGATGGACAGTACGGTAAGAAATATGGCCACGCCCGGAATCATGGCTGCGTATGGGGCAATGTTCAGATAGTCTTTCGCGTCAAACAGCAGACGTCCCCAGGTGGGTACATCGGGCGGAAAGCCCAGGCCAAGAAAGGAAAGCGTCGATTCGGCAATGATGGCGATTGACACTTCGATGGTGCTGGCCACGATTACAGGGCCGATGGCGTTGGGCAAAATGTGTCGCCAGATCAGCCGCCAGCGGGTCGCACCAGCGGCCTGGGCGGCCTCGACGAACTCCTTCTCGCGCAGCGACAGAAATTGAGCACGGACAAGGCGCGCAATGGACATCCACCTCAGGCCGCCAATGACAACCACGACCAGCACGAAAACGCCCCCTTCTACCCCGAACATCTGTTTAAGATTGTCGCGGAACAGATACAGAATCAACAACAGCAGCGGCAGTTGCGGCAGCGACAGAAAAACGTCGGTGACCCACATGAGGAACGGCCCCATGCGCCCGCGTGACATACCGGAGATGGAACCAACCACAATGCCGAGCACTGATGCCACAAGCATGGCCATGACACCCACCGCCAATGAAATACGGCCGCCATACATCATTCTGGCCAACAAGTCTTGCCCCAGGTCATCGGTGCCCAGGGGATGCTGCCAAGAAGGCGGCTGCAGGCTGGCGGCCAGATCAATATCGCTGATACTTATAGGCCATAACCAGGGCCCCATCGTAACGCCAAGTACCATCAACAACAGGATACCGACACTGAGCGTGGCCAGCTTGTGTTGCCCAAAGCGCCGAGCCAGATCGCGCAATGCCGAGACTGGGGCTGCGGAGTCCATTCGAGGGGCCGTCTCAAGTGAAACTGATGCGTGGATCGAGGATGCCATAAAGTAAGTCTGCAATAAGGTTGAAGAAAACAACGAGACAAGCAAACACAAAGGTGATCGCCATGACCACTGGCGTATCGCTCGACAGAATCGCATTGATCAGCAGTGAGCCTATGCCAGGGACGCGAAAGATCTCCTCGGTCACGATGGCACCGCCAAACACATGCGGCATCTGCAGCGCAACCAGCGTCACCACCGGAATCATCGCGTTGCGCGCAACATGGCCGATGATGACCGTGCGCTCACGCAGGCCTTTGGCCCGCGCTGTCGTGACATAGTCCATGTCTATGACATCCAGCATCGCCGAGCGTACATAACGTGTGTACGAAGCGCCCTGAAAAAGCCCGAGCACGGCAATTGGCATGATGCTCTGCTTGAACTGCTCCCACATCCAATGCCAGCCAGTAGCGGAAAGGTCTGAACGGTAGACGAACGGCAGCCAGTCCAGCTGAATGGAAAACACCATAATGAGCAACAGCCCTGTGAAGAAAGTAGGCAGGGAGAAGCCCACAAAGGCAAACGTGTTGGCGACTTGATCGAAGATAGAGTACGGGCGGACGGCTGCCAGAATGCCCACCGGCAGCGCTACCAATAATGCGAGTACTTGCGCAGCGCCTATGACATACAAGGTCGTGGGAAGCCGCTGAAGAATGAGTTCGTCAACGTTAATGCGGCTGGCGAATGAGAAGCCCCAATCGCCTTGCGCCATGGCGCTCAACCAGTGGAAATACCGAACCAACAAGGGATCATCCAGCCCGAACTTGGCACGCAGCGCCGCCTGCACCTCGGGCGGGATCACCGGATTCTGGGCCAGTTCGCCGAAAGGATCACCGGGTGCCAGCGCCAACACGGTGAACAATATGAGACTGATTGCCAGCAGGCTGGGCAGGGCAATCAGCAGCCGTCGCAATAGGTATGAAGCCATGAAGGTTTCCTGTGGAGAAAAAATAATGCAGCGCTGATTCCGTCAGGCTGTGCGATACCAATCAGGAAGCCTCCAGAGCGTGTTATCCCAACCGCTCAGAAAGGGTGTCAACGTCTTGCTGCGAGCCGCCACCGAAGCGCGATGCAATATGGGCTGCAGGTTGTTGCCGCCCACGACCAGGTCGTTCATACGGATGTAGACAGCCGCCCGCTTCACTGGATCGGTTTCCACCGCCGCTACTTTGAATAGCGCATCAAACTCCTCGTTACGCCAGCGCAGCACGTTACGACCCTGCCAACCATTGGCTTTACTCGCCACCTCCCACGACACAAACTGCGTCATGAATTTTTGTGGATCGGGCTCGGTCATACTTTGCGTATACATCTGCATGTCGGCGTAAAACTTGGTATTGCTCTCGGGATTGGCCAGGTCAGCCGAAAAGTACACGGATGCATTAATGGATTTGAGCTCAACCTCGATGCCTGCATCGCGACAAGCCTGTTTGACAATAGCCTGGGTTTTTTGTCTCGGCGCGTTGATGGAGGTTTGATACAACAGCGCCAACCGCTTGCCGTCCTTCTCACGCACGCCGTCCGCGCCAGGCTTCCAGCCTGCCTTGTCAAGAATAGCCTTGGCCTTCTCAACACTGTATTCATACGATGTGTTGGGGGAAACAAATCGGCTGGGCGCATTGATGAAATTCCGCACCGGCCTGCCTAAACGTCCGTATATATAGTGCTGGATCGATTTTCGATCTATCAGCATGCTCATCGCCTCACGCACAGCCGGATCGCTGAAAAGGGGGTGTTCAGTCTTGATGCTGGATCGCTCTCCGTCCACTTCGATACGCGGGTCGGTCGGATTCAGCTGGATGAACTCTATGTTTCCCCCATAGGTCAGCTCCAGCACTCCCTTTCCTGCTGCTTCCATGCGCTTGAGCAGAGTGTCCTCGACCAGCGTGTTCCACGCATAGTCGTATTCTCCGGTCTGAAGTACTGCACGGGCGGCCGATACCGCATCGCCGCCGCCTTTGATTTCCAGGGTGTCGAAATACGGCCGTCCGGGCATGTGGTAATCAGGGTTGCGCTCGGCCTTCAGGATATCGCCTGGTCGAAAATCCACATACCGATAAGGTCCTGTGCCCACAGGCTTGAGATTGGCAGGCGCCTCGCGAGACTTGGACCCGGCGTATGACTCGAACAAATGCCTGGGAATAATCATGCCCACTACACCTACGAAGGCGTCGGCCCAGAAGGGCGTCGGCTTTTTGAAACTTACACGTATGGTGAGATCATCTATCTTTTCAACATGGGCATCTTTATAGGAACCGATAGTAATAGTCGCCGCTGCGGGGTCTGTTGCATACTGCCAGTTGAACAGCACATCGTCGGCGGTAAAAGGCTTTCCGTCATGCCATTTCACGTTGGGCTTGAGCTTCCAGGTCACTGATTTGGCATCGGATGACACACCACCGTTTTCCACCGAAGGTATTTCAGCAGCCAGCACCGGCATCAGCCGACCCTCGGGATCCCATCCGGCCAGTGGCTCGTAGAACACCCGTGAACCTTCCTGATCTTTGGTCCCTAGTGCAAAATGAGGGTTCAACAACGTAGGGCCCTGCCAGAAAAGCAGGCGCAACGCGCCGCCGCGTACGGCATTTTCAGGAAGTGGCGAGGACGCCGGAGCCGCCATGGAAACGCCGTGCCAGGAAAGCAACTGACCCGCAAGCGGAGCTGCGAGGCCCAGCGCACCCATTCTCTGTATGAATGTCCGGCGTGATAAACCACCCGAACGTACGCGCGCAATCATGTCGCGCATATGCGCTTCCGTCATTATGCTGTCTCCGTCACGTTGATGTGTCTTTTTATAGGTGCGCGCTTATGCCTCGCGCAACGAAAGATAATGATGCATGGCTCCGGAACTCCTGCCAATGACATGGGATGTGTACTTTTGTTCTAATTTGCGCAACACTAGAATAGAGATTGCCCTCTCACTTTATTGTCATTACCGTCCACAGCTGATTTCCCGTCTGCTTTTGGGCGCGGAGCCCATGCATGCACGAAGATATCCAGGAAACACGGCTGATTTATCTGTTTGAATCCATTCAACGCGGCACTATGCGCGCGGCAGCCGACGCGTTGAACGTCGCCCCATCTGCGGTTAGCCGTCAGATAGCCCTGCTGGAGCAAGAGCTTTGCCTTCCGCTGATCGAACGCCATACTCGCGGTGTAACCGCCACGCAGGCCGGCCAGCTTGTACTGAGTTATTTTCGTGAACAACTTGCCCACAAGAACGATCTGCTGACTCAATTGCAGGAAATGCGCGGACTGCACCGCGGCACGGTGCGCATTGCGCTAGGTGAAGGATTTATCGCCGACCTCATGACGGGTCCATTAAGTCGCTATGCCGCCGAGTTTCCTGGTATATCCATCGTGCTTGATGTGGGCGGCACCAATGAGGTCATGCGGCGGATCAGCGAAGACGAATCAGATGTCGGGTTGGTGTTCAATCCCCCGCCCGAGTCCAAAGTGGTATCGCGTGCGTCAAGCAGACAGCCCGTCAATGTTATCGTCGGGCCAGGTTCCCCGCTCCTTGGTCGGACCGGCCCTATCTCATTCGCCGAACTCCTGAAGTTCCCCATCGCACTGAATCACGATACTTATGGAATGCGGCAACTGTTGCATCTCGTCGAGTTGACTGAACACGTGCGCCTGAGCCCTAAGCTCACCATCAACTCATTCTATGGCCTGCGCGAGTTTGTCCGCCAAGGGCTGGGCATCACCTTTCTGCCGGATTTCGTCGCTCAAGGCGAATTGCGGGACGGCCAACTTATTTCGCTTCCGGTTGATCAGGCTATCATGCGGGCCGCCGAGGTTCATCTGATCACCCGTACCGGACGCAAGCTTTCGATGGCGGCAAACCGCATGATGCAATATATGTCATCGGGACTGGCCTGTTTGCGTGCCAACTGACTGGACCGCCTGAACCAAAGCAAGCCAATACCTGGCGCCCATCTCGAGTGCATCGTCATTAAAGTCATAGTACGGGGTATGTAAAGGCACCGTAGCGCCTGCATCGACACCCAACCAGATGTACGCACCCGACTTGGCATTGAGCATGAAGGCAAAATCCTCCGAGGCCATGGAAGGTTTGCAGTCAGTTTTCACCTTGTCTTTGCCTGCCACGCTTGCGGCGGCTTCGATGGCCAGTGCTGTGGCATCGGCAGCATTAACCGTTGCCGGGTAACCAACGTGATAGGCCAGACTTGCCTTCACGCCGTGCGTCTCGGCCACCCCGTGGCTGATGTCGTGCAGCAGCGTGCGGATCTGGCTTTGCGTCTGTTGCGAATAGCAACGTACAGTGCCGCGGATGACGGCCTGTTCCGGCAATACATTCCATGCGCTACCGCCGTGAATCTGTGTGACACTCACTACCGCCGTATCGTGCGGGCTGACCCTGCGGCTCACAATGGATTGCAGCGCGACCACTATGCTGCTTGCACACAGCAGCGTATCCTGAGCAAGCTCAGGGATCGCTGCGTGACCGCCCTTGCCCTGCAGGCTTATTTCGAAGGTGTCGAACGATGCCATCATAGGCCCTGGGTTGATAGCGAAGCTGCCCAATGAAAGACCCGGCCAGTTATGCATACCGAACACCATGTCGCACGGAAAACGCTCGAACAGGCCATCTTCTATCATGGCCAAACCTCCGCCCTCAGCTTCTTCGGCGGGCTGGAAGATAAAATGCACAGTGCCGCTCCAGCCCTCAGTTTGACTTAAGACCACTGCAGCACCCAGCAGCATGGCGGTATGACCATCGTGCCCGCAACCGTGCATTTTTCCCTCATGTACTGACATGTGAGCAAAAACGTTCTTCTCGTTCATAGGCAAGGCATCCAGATCAGCACGCAAACCTATGCAAGGTCCATCGCCCCGCTCCAGCGTCCCGACAACGCCTGTACGCCCGACCTGCTCCTGCACCTTGATACCATGAGCCCGCAGCACCGAGGCCACCATGCTGGCGGTCGAAACCTCCTCGAATGCCAGTTCTGGATGGGCATGCAGATGCTGCCGCCAGCCCTTCATACTGTGAATGATATTTTCCGTCAGTTCCATTATTTTTACCTACGTTGACGACCAAACCGGGTATGTGTTTGGCCAGAACTTTGCAACAAAGCATTTTTCATGACCCAGACGGGACGGTACCCGCGCCACGGCGCGTCAGAAACCGCAGACAATGGGCGTCTTTGTTCTAATTTAAGCAACGCACAGGCGGCAATGTAAGCGCGGAGAACACACAAATCAGCATTCGACAATATTCACAGCCAGCCCGCCACGCGCCGTTTCCTTGTATTTATTGTTCATGTCGGCACCCGTCTCGCGCATCGTCTTTATGACCTGATCCAGGCTGACATGGTGCACACCGTCGCCCTGCAACGCCATGCGTGCCGCGTTAATGGCCTTAACAGAGGCAAGGGCATTGCGTTCGATACACGGAATCTGTACCAGGCCCCCCACGGGATCACAGGTCAGGCCCAGATGGTGTTCCATACCGATTTCGGCGGCGTTCTCGACTTGAGCCGGCGTACCACCCAGCACAGCGCACAACGCACCGGCTGCCATGGAGCAAGCCACGCCAACCTCACCCTGGCAACCGACCTCTGCACCGCTGATTGAAGCATTCTCTTTGTACAGAATGCCAATTGCACCAGCCGTCAGCAGAAAATCGATAACGCCCTGCTCATTAGCCCCTGAAATGGCATGCATGTAGTAGTGCAATACGGCCGGGATGATGCCCGCCGCGCCGTTAGTCGGCGCCGTCACGACCCGGCCACCGGCGGCGTTCTCTTCGTTGACGGCCAAGGCCCACAGATTGACCCAGTCCAACATGCGCATCGGGTCTTCCGGGCTGCACACAAAAACGCCCAGGCGCTGTATCCAGTGCGCAGCACGTCGTCTGACCTTGAAACCTCCCGGCAAGACTCCCTCGGTACGGCAGCCGCGCTGCACACAGGCCTGCATAACAGTCCATATCTTCAAAAGGTTCGCGTTGATTTCTTCATCAGTGCGCCAATGATGCTCGTTGCGGCGCATCAATTCCGCAATGCTGATTCCATGCTGCCGTGTCAGCGCCAGCATTTCGTCAGCACAATGGAATGTGAATGGCAAAATACTCGTGTCAGGCGCGATGACCTTCTGTCTGGCGCCATCTGTCGCCACCACGTCGCTGACGACAAACCCACCTCCTACGGAATAGTACGTCGCCTCGTGGAGCAGTGTTCCGTGCTGGTCAAATGCTGCAAACTTCATTCCGTTCGCATGAAACGGCAGTGACTCACGTCGGTAAAAGACGATATCTCCCACCTCATCAAAGCCAATGTCGTGGACGTCGTCCAGGCGAATCGAGGCTTTGCTACGGATGGCCTGCAAAATGGCAGGGATCTGATCCACGTCCACGGTATCGGGCGCATGCCCCGCAAGGCCTAGTAGTATTGCCTTGTCGCTGCCGTGGCCCTTTCCGGTAGCGCCAAGTGAACCGTACAGCGCTACGCGTATGCGCATGACCGAAGCCATTTTTTCATGGTGCGCCAACGCCCGCGTGAACAGTCTGGCCGCGCGCATAGGTCCGACCGTATGCGAACTTGAAGGACCAATTCCAATCTTGAAAAGGTCGAAAACACTGATGGCCATGGCCCAATCTCCTTGCAGCGTAATCCGCGCGGCCCCAACCGCGATGTCTGAATACTTATGCCATGGTAGAAACGTAATATCATTACGTCTATTGATATATTTTTGCCTTATTCATTAAATATTTTAACTATTTGAATACGATTGGATTGTTGAACATGGACATCAACCGGCTTCTGACCCTGCGTGAACTCGCCCGCTGCGGCACCATGGCGGCTGCCGCTGAGTCCTTGTATCTGACGCCATCGGCAATATCGCAGCAGATTGCGCAGCTCGAATGCAGTCTGGATACGGCACTGACCGAACGGCGCGGACGCGGGGTTGTGTTAACCCCTGCAGGCGACGCACTGGTGCGCCACACCGAGCGCATCATGGCCATACTGGATGAAGCCAAGTCCGAACTGGCTCAGCTACGCAGCGATATCTCTGGAGAGCTTCGGATTGCAGCCTTTCCCTCGATTGCAGCGGCCGTTCTGGCGGACATCGTGCAAGCCCTTCAGGCTACGCATCCACGCCTGCGTATTGTGGTGCAGGAAATGGAGCCGCAGGAAGGGCTGACGGCATTGAGTGCCTGGCGCACGGACGTGGCTGTTATTGACGACCTGGCCGCCGATCCCGGCGTGCGTCATCATGCCTACGAACTGCTTCCCCTGGCTCAGGACGCCTTGCATATTTTGCTGCCGAGCTCCCACGCGCTGGCCAATCGCTCCTCGCTGCAAGTATCGGAGTTGCGCGAAGCCTCCTGGGCTCTGGATTCGACATCCAGTTCGTTTGGTGAATTCTTTGCTGGTTTGTGCCGGCGCGCAGGGTTTGAACCGCGAATCAATGCGCATTGCACGGGCTTCGAGATGGTGGCCGCGATGGTAGCTTCCGGCTGCTCGATTTCGATTGCGTCAGGGCTGCGCCTCATTAAACCGCTCGACAAGGTCAAAGCGGTGCCCCTGCGCCCAGAAATTCGCCGACGCATTTTGCTCGCCTATCGCAAGGGAGAGCGTCGCCACCCTGCTCTTCAGGCATTTGTGAAAGAGATGAAGCGCAGTGCCAAGCGCACACTCTCCAGTACGCCAACAAGGCAAGATTGAGGCTACATCACATATACATCGTAGTAAGAACATCAAAACAGTCCGGGGCGCAACACGCAACGGCAGCGCATTGCACCCACACAGGCCGATTTAGTCGAAAGACGTCAGCTTGTCGTTATCCAGCAGCTGAGCGTTCAGGTTCTTGTCTATCCAGTCCAGCGATGCCTGGCCTTCCGGCGGTGTGACCAGCTCCGCCGGCACAATCATCATCTTGTCCAGTACCTTGAATGGATAATCGCTGCTGGCCTTGCTCATGCCCAGCATCTGCGCCTCCAGCGCCTGGCCATCCTTGCGGTGCAAATGCAGCTCGCGGCCAAACCCCTTGAAGTCAATGTCATGCATCGCCGCCGCCACCTGCTCGGTGTTGGGCCACTGTCCGCCGTTGTCCGCAATGGCCTTGTCGTAACCCGCCTTCAGGCCGTGCAGCGCCTGAACCATGTGATATACCGAGTAAATG
Source organism: Pusillimonas sp. (assembly GCA_048270225.1). GTDB lineage: Bacteria > Pseudomonadota > Gammaproteobacteria > Burkholderiales > Burkholderiaceae_B > Allopusillimonas. Next base: position 415,191 of record JBLWTG010000002.1, read on the forward strand.
GGGTAGGCACCGGTCTTGTCGTGAAATTTCTTCACAAAGGCCTTGTGCGCCGGGTCGTCCTTGGTCTCGGGATGCAGAAAATAATGATCGCCGCGCCCGCCGACAATCACGCCGTCAGGCAAGGTCTTGCCCAGACGTTCGAGCGAGCTTTCCGCCAGCGGCAGCACAAAGAGCGAGTTCTTGAACAGATTGCGTTGCGCCGCTTGCCGCACAAAGTTATCCAGATCCCCGCCCCAGGAGGTCGACAGAATGACATCGGGCCGCAGCGCCTGCAAGCGGCTGATCTCGGTCGAAAAGTCCGACGCACCGAACTTGGGATACATTTCGGCCACGACCTTCACATCCGGCTTGAACTTCTTGAGCGCCGCCACAAAAATATCCCGTGAGTCGCGGCCCCAGGCGTAATCCTGATTGACGATGGCCAGCGTCTTGAAGTCGGGATTCTGCTTGAGCAGATACAGCACCGTCGCCACCATTTCGGCGGTCGCATTGGCCTCTGTCCGCACAACATACTTCAGCTGCTTTTGCTCCAGCGCCTTTTCCGTGCCGCAATCCCACAGAATATTGAGCACCTTCAGGTCTTCGGCCACCGGGGCGACAATATTGCAATGGCCACTGGAAATGGCCGAGAGCATGACATGCGTGCCCCCCGCCGCCAGGCGGCGGTACTCGGACAACAGCTTTTCACTGCCGCCCCCTTCGTCTATATAGGTAGGCACGATCTTCACGCCGCCGATGCCGCCATTGGCATTCATGTCGGCAATCAGAATATCGGCTGCATCGCGCGCCGGCACGCCAAACACCGAAGCCGATCCCGACAGATAGGTCGAGATACCCACCTGCAAGGCCTGGGGTTTCTCAGCAGCCGTTGCCGTCATGCCTGCACCAGCCAGGACAGCGACTCCCAACAGACGACCGATTTTAGTCATCAACATCATGTGTCTCCTCATTGAGTTCTATTTATGTAAATCGACCAAACACAAGTGCATCCCGCAAACCATTTCCTGACGCCAGATGGTCAAAGCCTTCGTTGACCTGATCCAGTGTGAAGGTCTCGCCCATTAACCTGTCCACGGGCAGACGTCCTGTTTTGTACAGATCGATATAGCGGGAAATATCGACCGCCGGCTGTCCCGAACCCAGATAGCTGCCCAGGATCTCGCGTTCCTCGCCGACCATTTGCGACAGCGGCAGCGAGAAGGCATGGCGAGGGTTGGGCAGGCCGGACGTGATGGTCGATCCCCCGCGGTCAGTGAGCTTGTAGGCCGTCTCGAACGCAGGCACGGCGCCCGCCATATCGAAGCCATAGTCAACCCTCCCTCCGGCGGCGTCGATCAGTTCCGCGTCGCCGGTGATCGTGCGCGGATTCACCAGGTGCGTAGCGCCCAATTGGCGCGCCAGCTCCAGCTTCTCGTCACTCAGGTCCACCGCCACCACCCGCCGTGCGCCGCTGGCTACGCAGGCCAGCAAAGCACTCAGCCCGACACCGCCCAGCCCCACCACAGCGGCGGTATCTCCAGCACGCATGCGGGCCCGGTTGATGACTGCGCCCGCGCCAGTCAGCACCGCGCAACCGAATAGCGCAGCCTCCCTGTGTGTAATGTCCGCGGTTACCTTGACGCATGAGCGGCGCGAGACGACCGCGTACTCTGCGAAGCAGGACACACCGGTGTGATGATTCAGATACTCATCGCCGATGTGCACGCGCCGTTCTCCCCCAAGCAAGGTACCCTGGGTGTTGGCCGCTGCGCCCGGCTCACACAGGGCGGGACGCCCGCGCATGCAGGGAAAGCAACAGCCGCAACTGGGCACGAACACCATCACGACATGATCGCCCGGCCTCAGATCATCCACGCCCGGCCCCGTTTCCACCACTTCGGCCGAAGACTCATGCCCAAGCACGATGGGAAGTCCACGCGGCCGATCACCATTGATCACGGACAAGTCCGAGTGACAAAAGCCTGCCACCTTGATCTTGACCAGGACTTCGCCAAACTGCGGCGGATCCAGCTCAACTTCGGTAATGGCCAACGGCCGGCTTTGCGCGTAAGGCGCAGTCGCGCCCACGTTACGCAGAACGGCAGCTTGTATTTTCATTTTCCTTTCTCCTTTGTAGCGATGCAGCAGCGCATGGGCGGGGTGTCAGTGCCGCTTGCGGCGACCGCCGCCCTGGCAGCATACTCAGATCGTTCTGCCGCCATCCACCGGGAATTCGATACCCGTAATGAATTCAGCTGCGTCGCTGGCCAGATACAACGCCGCGGCCGCTACGTCCGAAGGACGGCAGAATCTTCCCAATGGAATGGTCGACTGGAACTTGGCGCGATTCTCCGGCGTATCGGGCAGCCCCATGAACAATTCGAACATGCCCGTGACACCCATCACCGGACAGATGGCATTGACGCGGATGTTCTCCGGCCCAAGCTCCACGGCCATGGATTTGGACAGCACATTGACCGCGCCCTTCGAGGCGTTGTACCAGGACAGGCCCGGGCGCGGCCGGATGCCCGCTGTAGAACCTATATTCAGGATCACGCCCTGGCCCTGTGTGCGCATGACGGGCACTGTCGCCTGTGTCATCAAATAGATGGATTTCACATTCGTATTGAAGACGCGATCGAACATCGCCTCGTCCACGTCCAGCATGGGCTGGTTCTTGTGCGTAATGGCCGCGTTGTTGACCACGATATCCAGGGAACCGAAATTCTCCAGCGTAGCGGCAACCAGCTTGTCGATGTCGGCGCTGCTGGTAACGTCGGTTTTCATCACGAGCGCGCTGCTGCCGATTTCCGAGGCAACACGGTCTGCCGCTTCTTCGTTGATGTCCGCAATCACGACCTTGGCGCCTTCCTTGGCGAACAGGCGGACGATACCCTCGCCGAAACCGCTGCCACCGCCCGTGATGATGGCGACCTTGCCTTTCAGTTGCTCCATGAGCTGTCTCCTTGCTTATTGTTATGAAGGCCGGCTACTCGCCGTGAAAATTGATGATCGTCTTGGTCGTGCTCATCTCTTCCAATGCAATAAAGCCTTTCTCGCGGCCATGGCCGCTGCGCTTCACCCCGCCGAAAGGCAGCTCTATGCCGCCGCCAGCACCGAAGCCGTTGATATAGACCTGTCCGGCCTGCATACCCTTGGCAACGCGCTGCTGGCGTCCGCCGTTCTCGGTCCAGACGGCCCCCATCAAGCCGTAGCTCGTCGCATTCGACAGCTCAACCGCCTCGGCTTCCGTCTCGAACGGCACGGCGACAAGCACCGGCCCGAAAATCTCATCGCTCAGCAGACAGCTGCTGTGATCGGGCGCGCTGAAGAGCGTCGGCGTCACGAAATACCCGCCCTCAGGCACACCGTCGGCAATGGCGCCCTGGGCAACGATCTTCAGGCCTTCCTGCCGGCCCTGATCGACATAACGATGGACTCGCTCAAATTGCGCCTTGTTCACAACCGGACCGCAGGTCAGATCCATATCGGGCGTGCCTGCCCGGGTCTTGGAGAACTCCTCGGCAAGCCGGGCCATGAACTCATCGAAAATGGACTTTTGCACCAGCAGGCGGCTGCCCGCCGTACATGTTTGCCCGGTGTTGTACACCACACCTTTCACGATCGCGGGGACAGCAAGTCCGACATTGGCATCGTCGAACACGATGTGGGCCGACTTGCCGCCCAATTCCAGCGTGCACTTGACCGCATTGACGGCGGCCGCCTGCTGGATCAGCACACCCACCTCGTTAGAACCCGTGAATGAAATGAAGTTGATGTCCGGATGCTGCGACAGCGCCGCCCCCGCTTCCTCGCCCAGTCCCGTTACGATGTTGATGGCGCCCACAGGAAATCCTGCTTCAAGCGCAAGCTCGGCGGTACGCAGTACCGACAGGCAGGCGTCCTCGGCAGGCTTGACCACAACGGCATTGCCCATGGCCAGCGCCGGCGCGGCACTGCGGCCGAACATCTGGGCCGGATAATTCCAGGGAATGATATGAGCCGTCACACCCAAGGGTTCGCGTACCAGTTGGACGGAATAGCCGTTCAGAAACGGAATCGTCTGACCGTGAACCTTGTCCGCACCGCCGCCGTAAAACTCGAAATAGCGGGCCAGCGCAGCGATGTCGGCACGCGCTGTGGAGATGGGCTTACCCGTATCGCGCGCTTCCAGTTGCGCCAGCTCTTCACGGTTTTCCAGTATCTTGTCGCCCAACTTCATCATCAGGCGGCCGCGCTCCGTGGCGGTCAGCCTGCCCCACTCCCCCGACAGCGCCTGGCGGGCAGCCTTGACGGCGAGGTCCACGTCGGCCTTGGCGCCTCGGGGTATGGTATCGAATGCCTTGCCGTCGTTAGGCGATAACACCTGCAGTGTCTGTCCGTCCTTTGCATCCACAGTTTTGCCATCAATAATCATCTGCATTTACAGGTCTTCCTTCATGGTGATTGCCCGGGCGTCGATGGAACCTCGCTCGATGGTCCAGGTCTGGTCTGGAATATTTCCCAACAGCTTTATGTTTGATTCGGTAATGACAATGCACAGCTCGGGCTGCAGCACCTTCAACCGGCTCAGCGCCTGCGTGTATTCCACGCCAAGCTTGGGCGCCAGGCCCTGGAACGGTTCGTCCAGCAGCAGCATACGTGTGCCGACCATGAGCGCGCGCCCCAACGCCACCATCTTGCCCTGCCCGCCCGACAGGGCCGCCCCAGAGCGCTTGAGCATGGGCGCAATCTGCGGTACCGCCTCCAGCACGACGGCAAGACGCTCATCGACCTGCCTGGCCGATTGCTTTTGCGTAATGCAGGGCAAGCGCAGGTTTTCCTCCACAGTCATGGTCGGGAAAATAACGCGGTCTTCCGGCGAATAGCCCATGCTGTGCGCAGCGCGCAGATGCGCCGGCCGGCGCGTCATGTCAATATCATCCAACAGAATGGCACCGGATTTCACAGGGATAAGCCCCATGATGCTGCGCAACAGCGTTGTCTTGCCGGCCCCATTGCGCCCCACAATGGCAATCGTTTGCGCAGCGCCAAAGCCTGCATTGATGTCGCGCAAGATACGATTGCCAGCCAGGTCCACATTCAGATTCGTGATCGTCAGCATGGCTCAGGTCCCCAGCACTTCGCTCGTGATTTGCGGATTGTTGAGCACCTGCTCTGGCGTCCCATCGGCAACGACAGCCCCCGCAATCCAGGCCGCTACACGCGTGGCGTAGCGGGCCACAATCTCGACATCATGCTCCACGAACCAGCTTGTCACCTTGCGCTCGTCCAACGCCCGCATCACCGTCTGCATCAGACCATGTTTGTCTTCCGACGCCACCCCACTGGTGGGCTCGTCCATGATCAACAGCTTGGGACGCAGCGCAAGCGCCATCGCGACATCAAGCAGCTTGCGCTTGCCTTCAGGCAGATCGCTGGACAAGGCCTGCGCATCAGTATGCAGACCTACCAGTTCCAGCGTTTCTTCCACCTCCCGCGTATCGACGGTCTGCGCCAGGGGCCTGAACCAGCTTAAGTCTTTGTTGCGCCGCGCGGCAGCGATCTGTATGCATTGACGCACAGTATGCTCCGTAAACAGCTGCGGCAACTGGAAGGAACGCCCCACGCCAAGCCTGACGATCTTGCGCGGCGCCATGCCGGTAATATCCAGGCCGTCGAGCAGCACGCGGCCCGCCTGAGGCTTCAGATACCCCGTGCAGATATTGATGAAGGTTGTCTTGCCGGCGCCGTTCTGTCCAATGACAGCCAGGCGCTCGCCGGTGTGCAGCTCAAAATCGATGCGGTCAGCCGCCACCACGCCGCCGAATGCCAGATGCAAGCCTTCCGTACGAATCAATGGCGCCATGGCTACGCTCCCACTCGGGTGCGCTTGCGGCGCATGAGCTGACCGACAAAGCCGGTGGGGAAAATAAAAATCACCACAACCAGCGTAAAGCCCAGCAGGAACTGCCACAGCCCGGGAAACCATGCCGCCGACACCAGCTTGACGGCTTCAAACCCGAATGCGCCCAGAAAAGCACCCGCCGCATGTCCCGCGCCGCCCAGAATGGTAATGAAGATGAACTCCCCAGACCTTAGCCAGGCCCCGATGTCAGGCGTGACCAGGCCTTGCATGAGCGCCAGCAGGCTGCCGGAAAACCCCACGACCACAGCAGAGAGCAGATAGCCCTTCCACATCACATACCAGGCCGAAAACCCCAAGTACTCAAGCCGGGTTTCGTTGGTCTTGATGCCCGAGAGCGCCTCGCCGCTTCCCGAACGGAAATAGCGCTGCACCCACCAGGCAAGCATCAGGGATACCACCAGGGTGAACAGCAGCAGGGCAACCTCGAAAGGCCCACGCTCCAGTGTCATGCCCAGGATTGCCGGGCGGTTCAGCCGCATGCCGTCCGTGCCGCCAGTCAGGTGATATAGCTTGCCGAGCAGCGCATACAGCACCATGCTGAGCGCCAGATTGAGCATGCCAAAGAAAATGCCGCGATAGCGCACGATGAAAACACCGATAACGGCGCTGGCGACAAAACTGGCCGCCACGCCCGCCAGCACCAACACGATGGCGTCCAACTGCGGAAAGGCACGCGCAAGAAATGCGACCGCATACGCCGAAATGCACGCATACATGGCATGGCCAAACGACACCTGTCCTGCGCGCACCATGACCGATACGCCCAGCGCTGCAATGGCGTATGTCAGGCCTATGACCATGGGCGTGATCGTCCACGGAAGCAGCAGGCCGCAGACGAGCGCAAGTGCGGCGCTGGCCAGGGAAAGTGCGGGGATCAGCATCAGATCGTCCTCGCCTGCGCAACGGTGAACAGACCGTAGGGCCGGATGATGAGCACCAGTACCATGATGATGTAGGGCACCGCCACTTCGAACTCAGGCGCCATGTAGACGGCAATGGATCGAACGATGCCAATGAGCAGCGCGGCAATCAGCGCTCCCGTGACCTGTCCCAGACCCGCGGTCGCTACCACCGCAAACGACAGCACAATCATGTCTGTGCCCGCGCCAGGCACCAGCGATGTTGTCGGCGAGGCCATCGCCCCGCCCAGCACGCCAAGCACCGCGCCAATGGCAAAAGTGATGAACCCGATTTTGCGTGCGTTGATGCCCAATGCCGTAGCCACTTCGCGGTTATGCGTGATGGCCACCGTCTGCTTGCCCAGGTTGGTACGCTTGAGAAAGTACTCCAGTGCGATATAGGCCACCAGCGCCGTCACGGGCACGACCACCAGTTGATAGGTCGTATAGGTGATATCGCCCAGTTCTATATTGCCCAGACGATTCACCACTTCGCTTGCGCTGTAGGGCTGCGCGCCCCAGATCAGGCGCTGAACGTCCTCCAGCATCAGGAAGGCGCCAAACGTAATGAGCAGCTTGAGGGTGGGATCGTAGCGCAGCGTGCGGCGTATCAGTATCACTTCCATCAGGCCACCCAGCACGACGCCGACCACGATGGCTGTCAGAAAAAGGCTGAGCAGCGGAAGAAAGGCTGATTGCGTTGCCGGTGCAATCTGCATCACAAGGCTGGAGGCCGCATAGCCGCCAAAGGCATAGAATGATCCGTGCGCGACATTCAGTATGCCCATGACACCGAAGATTAGTGTCAGTCCCATGGAGACCAGGAACAGCAAACACGCGTAGGCGACGCCGTCAACGAGCGCCAGTGGCAGGATATTCAGAAACACCCAGTCCCCTCCTCCAATCGTTTGTCTCTTATGACAGGCGGGGACGCGCTATCGGCGTCATTGCACCGCGCTGCTATTGTTGCTTATGAGCCGATTGTAGGAGAAAGGGTGTTCAATCTACCATTCATCATTTCGGAAGGCGGTGTTTGGGAGATGTGTAGGGACAGCTGGTTCACTGCCAAACCGACTGTCCTATCCCGGGACGGAGAAAGCATTCGCCACAGCCTGCCGGTGCGGCAGGGCGATCAAGCCCCCGTATAGAAGCTTTCTATATAGGCTTTTTCCTGGGGAGTCATCGACTCCAGTTCCTCGATGACCTGAGCCCGCGTCTTGTGCGACGCCGCCCTGTCCTGCGGCCATAATCCAGTTGCCTCGCCCTGACGTGTGTCCCACGTCGGATCGGCCTTGGCCTCTGCCAACTCCTCGAGCACCTGAGCGCGGCTCTTCATGTTGGACCAATCGTATACCTCCGTGCCACCCTGTTCTGTGTTGTCCGGGACCCAATAGGCAAAGCTGGTGGCGGGGACGGCTGCGGCAAGGGCCAGGATTGCAACAAACATTTTGCTTCGTACAGACATGATGGATTCCTTTTAGAAAAACGGCCACACAGTGCGCTTGCGCTGCGTGATGGTGGTGCCAGACTATCTGGCCAGGACTCCACTCTAGTGATCGCCCGCTGACAGCCCCATGACCTGGGCATGACAAATAAGACATGTTTGAGGCGATGATGTGCGATCTCGATTTCATGACAAAGTTGTCATCGAAATGCCACGTTCGCGACAGCGCCCAACGCCTAAGATGAAAACAGAATCAGGGCCGCCCATCGGACAGCTTCGGCGTCGAGGCCGTTCATCGTAAGGCATGGCGAACAGTCCAGCGGCCTCCTGCTTCCTTATCTTTCACTACCCAAAAGGAGTTGACATGAGCTTGAGCGAGAACTCGCTACCGACACACCGCCTGCGTTTGACACTGGCCTGCCTTTCCTGCGCGCTGGCATCGGGCTTGAGTGTTGGCAGCGCCAGTGCCGCCGAGTTAAAGCCTTTATTTCCCGAACCGGTATACGCGACACTGCAAACGGGAAATGCCGTCGAAGATCTGTCTACAGGCAAGACCTGGGGCGAGCTGCCCGGCGCTCATTACGACGCGATCAGTCCTGACGGCACGCGCATGCTGGTAAGCGCCAAGGATCTGCCGCAAGCCTATCTGCTGGATGCCAGCAATGGCAAAAAACTGGCGACGTTCGACATCGGCTCGATACCGCAAGGCGTGGGCATCAGCCCCGATGGCCGCTGGGGTCTGGCCGTGAGCGCCGGCACCGGGACGGTCGCCGTCATCGACATGAGCACGCGGAAAATGATCAAGTCCATTGTGGTCGGAAAAGTGCCTCACAATGTGCGCTTCACCGCCGACAACAAGCTTGCCTATGTGACCCTTCAGGGTGGTACAGGCGTTGCCGTGGTGGATATGAAAACGCTGGAAAAGGTCGACGAAATAGAAGTTCCTGGCATCAAAGGCCCCCACAACCTGGACCTGTCCGAGGATGAAGCCACGATGTGGGTCCGCGATCTTGTCGGCAAGGTGGCGGCAGTCGACATCGAGTCCCGCAAGGTGCTCGCGGTGATACCCGTCGGCTTGAGCCATGGCGGTATCGACGTGATACCCGGAGGCCGCTACGTGGTGACCGGCGCAATAGCCGATCATGTAGTGGACGTAATCGACCCAACCACATTCAAGGTCGTCAAACGCATTGACGTCGGCCAGGGACCGCACGGTGTTCGCGCCAGCCGCGATGGGCGCTGGATATACGCGAGCGTGACCGGCACCAGCAAGATTGCCGTGATCGACAGCGCCACGTTGGACGTCGTCAAACAAGTGCCGACACACGGCAAGCTGCCTTTCTGGCTGGCGGTACAGGGCAACGATTAAAAGCGTTCTCCTGCGTCCCGACACACCAGGCAGGCATCTTCCTTTTGCATGCTGAACCAATCCTTACCATTACATGAGGGCCACTATCATGGCGAACGCTTCTTCCCCCTTCTCTTCGCGCCGGAACGCGCTGCGATGCATTGCCGGTGTGGCGGGCGCGACAGCGAGCCTGCCCTTGCTGTCGTGGTCTGCCTCAGCGCTTGCACAGGCAGACGACGCGGCCAAGGCCAGCAAGTCGGCGGTGCAATACCAGGATCATCCAAAGGGCACATCCGACTGCGCCCATTGCGCGAACTTCGTGCCTGGAAAATCCACTGACGCAGCAGGAAGCTGTCTTGTTGTGGCCGGGGACATCAGCCCCAAGGGCTGGTGTCTGGCTTATGCCGGAAATGGCTAGTTTCCAGTCGTGTATCCACTGGGGCCCGGCGGGACTCATGCGATATCGCCGGGCCTGATTTCCTGAATAGGTTCACCCTCGCGCTGCAGCCAGCCATCCGTAGTTGCTGGCGCAGCTCGTGAAAAAAGGCGCCCATTTCGTTTCTGCGGGTACTGACCTGGGCTTACTTGCGAGTGCAACTGAAGAAAAAGCGAATGCGGTAAAAAGCTTGCGTCCTTAGTTCAACTCCTATTCAAGAAGCCTCAGCTTTTTTGCAGTCGTTCATTTCGCCGCATCACTCCTCGCACAGCCGAATGCTCGTAAAAGTAAGCGAGCAGCCTTTCTTTCTGGCGTGGCGCAAGCGGACTTTCCTGAATTATCCCCGGCCAGTGCTTGACGGCAGCGACAACACAATCGGACACTGCCTTGCTTGCAGCCGACCAAGGCATCTGCAGGGCATTGCAGAAAATTCTCAATACATTGGGCGTGAGGCTTAACAGGCGCCGACGCGCATGATCTGGCGCCCTGTCTTCCTTTCCCGCTTTACCTGCCGGGATTGCTGGCTCGAAATCTTCCGGCAAAATGCGCAGACCATGCCCCCGGCTCGGCGTATAGATGGCGTGCGCCACGATATCGTAGGCGGGCGAAAGCTGCGGCGCGGAGCCATCACCAGGATAGCGAAGACCAATGTTCTTTAAATGCATGTCGGGATTTCCCAGCATTTCATTGACCATGATTCGGCGCAGCAACTCCATCACCGCAGGCTTGCCCAGGCTCGGGTAGGAAAGCAGGACTGCGGCCACCTGCAGATAGGAGTAGTCCAAGGAGTACTTGTCCTCGGGCATGACGCCAAATACCTGTGCAAAATCCTCGCACTGGATACGGGCGCCAGGGGTTCGATCAAAGCGCTTCACGGCCAGAAAATGCGTCTCGCTTTTTATATCTCCCAACTCGTACGCGTGCTTTGCGGCAAGCTGGCTCATCGGGACAAGTCTCGCCTCACACACATCGACGCCCGCGGCGTACGCAAGTTGCAATGAAAGCGCTTCAACTTCCGGCAAAAGCGGATACCCGCCAACCGGCAGCTTGGCGATAATATGCGAATCCTCATCTTTGGTTCGGCCAACAAAACGATCCCCTTCTTTAATCACGCCAAGCTTGGGCTGAAAGCCTGAGAGCGAGACGCCACCTTCCAGAGGATCGGCCGTCACGGTCATCTCCAGCGCATCGGCGTTCTGCGTGATGAGTCGACCGAGCTCGGTGCGTGAGAGCTCGATGGGTAGCGCATAGATGTTTCCTGGCAGATCCTTGCCGCATGCCGCCAACAACTCGAAATGATCATTTGGCTCGCATTTGCGGGCGCTTGCCAACTGGTTGCGGAAGACGCCCTCTGGCAAAAGGTTCTGGAAAAATGGGGGCAGAAACCAGGATTGGCCATCCTTGGCCAGTTTTCCATTAAAGGCCTGGCTGTATAGATCACGCCAGAAGGTCACCTGCTCTTGGGGCGAGTCCGCGCGCCAGGAGAGCGACACTACGGGCAAACCTGGATCCAGGGCCACGTCCTCATCCGCCACGAACCGATTGATCATGGATCCCCCGTCTGGAGCGAACTGAAAGAGTAGACCGATCCGCCGGTCGCCCAAGCGAATTTCCAACGCCTTGATGTTCATGCCTGCTCCGTAGGATCCTTGGTCTTAGACTTGAGATTTGCCTTGGGGCTTGCCTCGGCCAGGCGGTTCAGCGCGGCCTGCACACCCGTTAATACCTTGGGAGTAGTGGGCGACACATTGTGGTCGATTGCGCGCACGGCTTCTTTTGGGATCAGCACAACATCCAGGCCCAGTTCATCGGCCACCGCCAGGAGCGTAGATACCTTAAAGTCAGCTTCACCGCTAAATACGTTGGTCATCGTCCGCCGCGACAGGCCGACACGCTGACGCAGCGCAGCCTGCGTCGCATTAAGCGAGGACAGTTGCTGGCGTAGCTTTTGAGAGAGTTTTAGGATGGTAGCCATTGCGCGCAATAAAGTAGGATTATTTATACAAATACTACTTTATTGCGTATTTTTAGTCCATACCATGCCTTAAGCATGCCCCCTAAAGTAGTATTCTGTATGAAAAGACTACTTTAGAGCGCTTTTTGCTTGTCTGCTCAGCTTTCGCCCGCCATACTCGGCCAGGCTGATCCCGGCCAGGATCATGATCAACGCCGCCGCATGATAAAAGTGAAATTCCTCTCTGAGGATAGTCACCGCCAACAGCGTTCCCCATGCCGGCAGCAGGTTGATGAACAGGCCAGCCCGGTTAGCGCCAATGAGCTCAACCGCCTGGATGTAAAAAACCTGGGCCACAAGCGACGGAAAGATGACGATATAGCTGATGGCCGTCCAGCCTCGCACATCAGGCAGGATGGTCTCACCCCGAATGGCCTCAACGCCCAGCAGGGGCAGGGAGGCCAAGGTGGCGCCCAGACACAAGGTGAATAACAGGCTCGTCCAGTGGATCTGGGGTTTGCTGCGCAGCGCCGCCGTATAAACACCATACGCCATAACGGCGACCAGCATCAGCGCATCGCCGAAGTTAATGTCCAGCTCGATCAAATTGATCAACTCGCCTCGCATGGCGATAAGGAGCACACCGACGAAAGAAAATACAAAACCGATCGCCTGCTCAATGCTTATCCGACTGGAAAAGAGTATGAAACTTGCCGCAAATACGAACAGCGGCATGCCTCCTTGCAGAATGCTGGCGTTGATCGCGGTGGTGTAGACAAGTGCGTAATAGAGCGCAACGCTGAAGACGGTAAAGCCAAGCGCCCCCAACACCAGCAGGTAGCGCAGCCGGGACCGAATCATCTGCCAGTCTGCCGCAATCTGCCCGCGCTTGAACACGTACAGCACCACCATCACGCTCGCCCAGCGAGCCGTCACAAGCACCATAGGCGAGGCGTGCCCCACCGCAAGCTTGCCGGCAATCGAGTTGCCCGCCCAGAAGAGTGTAGTCAAGGCAAGAAGTGCGTAGGCCTTATAGATGACGATTTCTCCGCATCGGAGTCTGAGTGAGCCACTCAAGCCTAACTCCGAATTGTGCCGACAATATACCGCGCCAGGCCCGATGACGTCAGACGCCGAACAAGTCCCCTACGGCCGTGGCGCTAAACGCCGATTGATGCGCCCAAGGCAACACGCTCGTACCTTGCGCGAGTCTACCGCAAGGGTGGCCACGTCCATAGAATTTGTCTCATGGGTGGCACCAACCCTCTTGCGGAGACAACGACGTGAATGCCTTGAATTTTTTTTCGTTTCTTGATCAACACGGGCAACTGCTGCTGCTCGCCACAGTTTTTCTGGAGCAAATGGGCTTGCCGATACCGGCCTATCCATCACTGATCGCGGCGGGGGCAATTCGGTCAACGCTTGGCGGTACGGGTTCGTGTTTTCACTCGCTGGGCATAGCGGTACTCGCTTGCCTAGCGGCCGATATGGCATGGTACCTGGCTGGACGCCGATTTGGTAATGCACTTATGCGCCTGATCTGCCAGCTATCCATGTCGCCTGATACGTGTGTTATACGCAGCGCCCATTTCTATCGCAAGTACGGTCCCGGAACGCTGCTGATTGCGAAATTCATGCCGGGAGCGGGCGCAATGGCCACACTGCTTGCCGGAGCCAATGGCACGTATGTGCGCAAGTTCCTCGTTTATGACGCCTTGGGTTCCGCGATTTGGTCCGGCTCGGCGCTTGCATTGGGTTATGCATTCCAGGACACCGTGACACAGGTGATTGTGTTCCTGAAACCTTTTTCGCTTTACGTCTTGCTTGCATTGGCGGCATCTCCTGCGGCTTTCCTGGTGGTTCTTCTGCTCAGACGCCGCTCCAGGTTGCCTGTATTGAAGCTCGCGCCGCTCATGCATATTTCGACATTGTCGCAGCGAAAAGAACAGGCCCGATAACCAGGCGCGTCATTCATACACAGCATGCAGGCCGACAACATGCATCCGCACAATCGACCCACACACCGATTCAACTCGTTGTTCAATCTCGAGCCCGAAAAGGCTCTTCACCACCGGAGTACTTCATGAAAGCATTCAAAATCATCGCCCTCTCCGCAGGTCTTGTTCTGGCGGACGGCGCCTATGCACAGAGCATTCAAGCCGACAGACCAGCGTCTGAGCATCAGTTCAACAATGATGTGGAACAACCTTCTTTTCCGATCGAGCCGTTCGATCACCCCAAGACACGGGACGAGGTCGTTCAGGAGTTTCAGGCTGCCAGAACCGCGGGCCGGATATGGCAAGGCGAATCCGACAATCGAATACCTGCCGCCGGGCGTCGCTCAACCGCGTCTCGTGCGCAAGTATTGAAAGAACTGGATGAGGCCAGATCTGCGGGCCTGCTGAGCGAAGGCGAACTTAACTATCGCTCTGCATCGTAACTACATGTTCGATTGGCGGGCAGCCATTTGATGCCTCTCAGGCAACACGGTGAGTACGTTCATGGGCCTACCGCCGCTTGCCTTTGCTGCCTACGATCACCACATACGGCCTCCGGCCGTAAGCAGCGCCCCGCAAGACAGGGGGCTGCGCTCATCAAGAAAATCGCCCGACAGTTCCAGCCGGGCAACCCGACCCTCTCATTGGAGATTCCATCATGTTAAACCTAGACAATATCGCGCCATCCGTTACACCAAAACCCGAAGAGCTGGTTCCGTCACGCTATGCCGTGCGGATCGGCGAGATAGATGTATTGGTGGTCAGCGACGGCGTACTACCGCTTCCCACCGCAATGTTGGGACATAATGCCGACCCCGACGTCCGCGCCGCCTGGCTGGATGACATGTTCCTGCCCGCCGACGCTTTTGACTGGGCGCTGAATGTTGTGGTGGTACAGAGCGGCGAGCAGACCATACTGATCGACGCAGGGCTAGGCTGTGACCCGGACCTGCATCTACCCCGCGCCGGGCAATTAATCAACAGACTGAATGCTGCCGGCATTGATCTTGGATCAGTAACTGACGTGGTGATTACCCATATGCACATGGACCACGTTGGCGGGCTGCTCGTCGACGGCGTAAAGGAGCAACTGCGCCCTGATCTGAGGATTCACGTTGCAGCTGCCGAAATCAGGTTTTGGGAGACGCCCGATTTCACCCGCACATCGATGCCTGAAGGATTCCCGAACGCACTCCGAGCGACCGCCGACAAATTTGCCGACGAGTATCGCCACAATCTGCGAGCATTCGAAAACGAGTATGAGGTAGCGCCAGGAGTGATCGTCCGCCGTACTGGCGGACACACCCCCGGGCACAGCATTGTCCAGGTCAGTTCGAATGGCGAAGCGCTGACGTTCGCCGGCGACGCCGTATTCACCGTCGGATTCGAGCACCCAGACTGGCACAATGGCTTTGAGCACGACCCAGATGAAGCCGTTAAGGTCAGGACCCGCTTGCTACACGACGTGGCGGAAACGGGCGGGCTATTGGTGGCTACTCACCTGCCGTTCCCTTCTGTCGGCCGAGTGGCGGTTGACGGCGACGTCTTCCGTTGGGTTCCCGTCTTCTGGGATTACTGACCGCCTGTTGCTTTGTAATCCGTCTGGGGTATGGTCATACGACGTATGTCCGTACTCCTTCCGGGCGAGACAGAAGCAGCACTTAATCACCACCGCACAGTCCTGCCACGATAGTCCAGGTACTCCAGCCCGGGACGGCCCTGCTTGTCCAGCAACACCTGCACGACTCCCGGGACGCTTTCCTCGATTGACAGCCGCCCCTCGGGCCCGCCCAACTCTGTGCGTACCCACCCCGGCGCCATCAGCAGCAGGGCGCGCGGCGTTTCTGCCTGGCGCGCGGCAAAGCTGCGCATGAACTGGTTCAGCGCGGCCTTACTGCCTCGATAAACTTCCCGCTGCCCTGACTCATTGTCGGCGATGCTGCCTTGCCCGGAGGACATAATCCCGATCAGCCCCGCCGGCGGTACAAGGTTGCTCAGGCTTTCCACCACACGCATGGGACTGAGCGCATTGGTGATCATGATGTCAACAAAATCATCGGTCGATACCTCGCCAATGGTTTGAGTCGGGTCTGGGTTGGTCGTGCCGGCGTTAACGAACAGGACATCGAACCATCTTCCCGACAAGCGTTCACGCAAGGCCAGGATCTGCTCGGGTCGAGTGATATCCAGCGTTTCGATCTCAACCCGGTCAGGGTGCGCATCGGCCAGATCGTGCAACAGCGTTCGGCTGCCATTGGCACGGACCGTACCCATGACATGCCATCCCCTTTTCAGAAACTCGGCCGCCATGGCATGGCCGAGGCCGCGCGAAGCGCCGACAAGCAGGATTGTTGGACTGCGGGTGGCGTCTGAGGCATGTGGCATGGGGAGTTCCTCGCTGGTTGATGTCGTGCTCTCCATTCTAGATACTGCTTGCGATTTGCGCCACATGCCATCAAATACCCGCATACCATTCATAACCACGATCTTCCCAGTAGCCGCCCCGCCCACCCCATAAGCTGTCGAAAGAGGAGACGACTTCAAGTCGCATCAAGTACTTCGCGTGCTTATAGCCAAGTTGTCTTTCGACCCTAAGGCGCAGCGGTGCGCCGTGCGCTACGGGAAGCGCTTTGCCGTTCATGGCATAGGCGAGCAGGGTCTGCGGGTGGTAAGCATCGAGCAGGTCGATGTTCTCGTAATAGCGGCCGCTGCCATCGAACGTTGCCTCCAGCTCGTCCGCGCAGTGAAACACCACATAGTGTGCGTGACTGCAGACGCTTCAGGTCCGACAGCGACAGGCTGATGGGCTGCTGGACCAGCCCATCAGCCTGCAGTAGCCAATCAGTGAAGCCAGTGCTGAGCAAACGGTTGTATTCTTCGGAATCAGGCGCTTGCGTACCGTTGGTGCGGAACACTGGTGAGAGGTCTGCTACGCTGCGGCTCAGTCAGTTTGCTTTGATATACCTGACGATTGACGAGCAAAATGCTCTGATACCCATTCTTCACATACCGCCCATAGCTTGGGCGCGCCACGTTTGATGACTGGGCCATAACGGGACAAGACCTGCTCATGAGAAACACCATTCTCTGTCCAGGTTCCGCCACCGGTGAAGATATTGACCAGTAACGGCTGAAAGCGGTCGAGCGCTTTCGCGAACTTCGCGTCGTCGGTCTCTGCGCGCTCAAACTCCAGCCACAAATCGAGAAACTCGTCGCGTTGCGACGATGGCAACAAACCAAACAAGCGCATTGCCGCCCTGGATTCCTGCTCGGCCTGCAATCCACTTGAAGATCCGCCGTGTATCGGAACATCGCCGCTGTCTATCTCAACAATGTCATGCAGCAGCAGCATGCGTATGACCCGATTGGTATCCACTGCCCCGCAACCATACTCGCTCAGTATCAAGGCGTACATCGCGAGATGCCAGGAATGCTCGGCAGAATTTTCCTTCCGGCTTGCATCAAGCAATGGTGATTGCCGTATGACGGTTTTCAGCCTGTCAATTTCTCTTAGAAAACTCAGTTGCTTTTCCAATGTCATCAATCGAATGATCCGCCATGCCTAAAAGCGGCATTATAGTTCTCGACCATGTTGCTGAAGCACGTAGCGCTGCGTACTTGTTCTGGTAAGGTTGATGAGTGGAGCGTACGCGCTGAGGTCATAGCCGCGTCGCCCATGAGCCCGATCATGCGACGTATGCGCCCACCCCAGCAGGGCATGGCAAAAGCGGCATGCCAAGCTTGGCGGACAGATCGTCCAGATCAACACCTTCTACTAGGTCAAGGACAACAGGAACGTGCTCCGAGAGGTCGAACACTGCCAGGTCTGTATATAGCCGCTTAACTACACCCGAACCCGAGAGCGGCATCGTGCACTGCCTGACAAATCTAGCTTCACCCTGACGCCCGAACAGGCTCATCATGACAAACACCGCGCGAGCTCCTACAGCGAGATCCATGGCGCCCCCCGGCGACGGTAACGCTGCAGTATCACCCGTCGACCAGTTCGCCAGATCTCCCCCTGCTGAAACCTGGAACGCACCCAATATGGTGATGTCCAAATGGCCTCCTCGCACGAGCGCGAACGAGTCGACATGGTCCACAAAGTGTCCGCCTTGAGCCAGAGAGACCGGTTTTCGTCCAGCATTGATCAGGTCAAAATCCTGCAAAGAGCCATCCACGGTCGGACCCGACCCAATAATGCCATTCTCGGTGTGAATAATAATCTCATCCTCGGAAGCGAAGTAATTGCCGACAAGTTCAGGCATACCTATGCCCAGATTTACCACTGCGCCAGCGGGAACATCTTGCGCGACCCGCCTCGCCATGCATTCTCGCGAAACGGAAAACCGGTTGCTCATGATATCTGTCCCTTCAGTTTCACGACTCTTCGCACGAAAACACCTGACGTCACGACGGTTTCAGGATCCAGCGCGCCCAGCGGCATTACTTCATCAACTTCGACGATAGCCGTCTTTGCCGCCATGCACATGACCGGCCCGAAGTTACGCGCCGTCATTCGATATTGAAGATTTCCCCAGCGATCGGCACGTCGTGCCTTGACGAGGGAAAAATCGCCCGACAATGCTTTCTCGAAGACGTATCCGCGGCCGTCTATCATCCGCGTTTCTTTGCCCTCGGACAGATCAGTACCAAACCCCGCGGGCGTGAATATGCCGCCCAGGCCTGCACCGCCTGCACGGAGCCTCTCAGCCAGCGTGCCTTGCGGCACACATTCGAGCTGAACCTTTCCTTGACGGTACAGGCCCTCGAAAACATGCGACTCCCAGGAGCGCGGAAATGAACAAATCATCTTGCAGACCCTGTTAGCCGAAAGCAGCCGCGCCACACCGGTATTGGCGTTTCCGGCATTGTTATGAACCAATGTAAGATCGGACGCCCCTTGCTCCAACAGCGCAGTGATAAGGTCCTCGGGCACCCCTGCTCCACTGAATCCGCCGACAAGTATCGTGGCGCCGTCGTGCACATCGCTGACTGCCTGAAGTGCGCTTTCATATAACTTGTTAATCATTGCTATCTCCCGATTTTGTCGAGATCAGATCCGTTCAAGCACAAGCGCAATACCTTGTCCCACGCCAATGCACATGGTGCACAATGCGTAGCGACCACCGCTGCGGTGCAATTGATTGACAGCGGTGAGTGCCAGCCTTGCCCCAGAGGCCCCCAGCGGATGACCTAAGGCAATGGCTCCTCCATTAGGATTGACCTGCGACGCATCATCTGCAAGTCCAAGATCCCGCGTCACCGCCAATGCCTGTGCGGCGAAAGCCTCGTTCAGTTCAATAACGTCCATATCGTCAATACTTAAACCTGTGAGGGCCAGCACCTTGCGCACCGCAGGCGCGGGCCCGAAGCCCATGATGCGCGGTGAAACGCCTGCGACTGCCATCCCAACCACACGGGCCCGAGGTCGCAAACCGTGCGTTGCCGCCGCCTGCTCCGACGCGAGTAGTACGGCACATGCGCCATCATTGACGCCAGAAGCGTTTCCCGCTGTGATGGTGCCCTGCTCTTTCACAATGGGATTGAGCCGCGCCAATGCAGCGAGCGTCGTTTCACGCGGATGCTCGTCGCGTTCCACGATGGTCTCGGAGCCCTTCCTACCTGGGACCTCGACGCGCACAATCTCTTCTATAAAGACGCCTTCCACTATCGCCCTCGCCGCGCGCTGTTGGCTTCGAAAGGCGAAAGCATCCTGATCTTCGCGCGAGATACCAAATTGCTCAGCAACGTTCTCAGCTGTTTCGGGCATGGAGTCGATTCCGAAATCACGTTTCATGACCGGATTGACGAACCGCCATCCCAACGTGGTATCAAACATAGTCTGCTGGCGAGAGCAGGCGGAATCCGCTTTGCTCACTACATACGGTGAACGTGACATGCTTTCAACTCCACCAGCAATCATGAACTGAACCTCGCCACTCTTGATCGCCCGTGCGGCGGTGCCAATGGCATCGAGGCCGGACGCGCACAGTCGATTCAGCGTGGAAGCGGGCACCCCGATCGGCAGACCCGCCAACAATGTCGCCATGCGCGCTACGTTGCGATTGTCTTCGCCAGCCTGGTTAGCGCATCCATATGCCACATCATCGACTGCACCCCAATCTGCCCTCGGGTTTCGGGTCATCAGTTCACGGAGCGGCATAGCCGCCAGGTCATCAGTCCGAATGGATGAAAGTGCGCCGCCATAACGGCCAAAAGGCGTGCGGATAGCGTCACAGATGTATGCGTCTTGCAGCGAACTATTCATGAGATTTTCCTCAGTAATCAATTACAACCAATGTGCGGCTTAAATCACACCCGCGCTACGCAATCGGTTCAGTTCATCCGAGTCGGTGTCGAGCAGGTTGCCCAGCACCTCGTCCGTATGCTGCCCAAGTATCGGCGGCGGTAAGGCATAAGCTGGCGGCGTGCCTTCAAGGCGCATAGGCGAAGCCGCTGCACCGATGCGCGCGCCATCCTCTCGTTCCAGGTCTAATAGCAGTTTTCTATGCATCACCTGCTCGTTGCGGAATACTTGCTCATAGTCGTTGATCGGTCCGCACGGAACCCCCCGTTTTTCCAGCACATCCAGCCACGTTGCAGAGTCGCGTGTCTGCATAGTCTTCTTCAGCTCTACGTCCAGTCGATCACGATTGACGATACGCCCCGTAACCTTGGCAAAATCCGAGTCAGTGGCCAGATCATCACGACCCATGACTTCGCAATACCGCTGCCACTGTTCGTCATTGCCAATGGCGATTATTACGTGACCGTCGCTGGTGGGATAAACACCGTATGGCACAAGACTCATGTGTGCATTGCCCATCCGTTCCGGTACCTTGCCGCTGGCAAAATAGCCCGTAATCTGATTGCTACCCAAGGCAACGATACAGTCGAGCAGCGACATGTCGATGTATTGGCCTTCGCCCGACTTGCCCCGATGGTTGATCGCCGCAAGGATCGCAATGGTGGAGTACATACCAGTGATGATATCGGCCAGGGCAATGCCAACCTTCTGAGGCCCTCCACCCAAAACCCCGTCTTTTTCACCTGTGACGCTCATCATGCCGCCCATGCCCTGAAAAACGAAGTCATAGCCCGGCCGATGCGAGTATGGGCCGTCCTGCCCGAACCCGGTTATAGAGCAATAGATGATGGCTGGATTCTCCTTTCGGATAGACTCGTAATCCAGGCCATACTTCTTCAGGTTGCCCACCTTGAAGTTCTCTATGAAAACATCGCTGATCCTGGCCAGCCGCCTGATGACATCCTGCCCCGCCTGTGTGGTGATATCGATCGTTACCGACTTCTTGCCACGATTCGCCGCCGAATAGTACGACGAATCCCGCGTCTGACTTTCGTCCTGGCCTGGAAGCCAAGGCGGCCCCCACGCCCGGGTATCGTCCCCCGTTCCCGGACGCTCGATCTTGATGACTTCCGCCCCCATGTCGGCCAGGTTCTGGGTACACCAGGGCCCGGCCAGTATGCGCGACAAATCCAGTACTCGGATATTCGACAAAGCCTTGTCGTCGACGGCCGTCTTCATGGCCGCCGACGGGTTAAGCAAGTGATCCAACATATTGTTTATGCCTTAGAAAATGCGTCTACCGCTTACTTTGGCAGCTTGATGTCTGCCGCCCGGATGACTTCACCCCACTTGTCGATTTCCTTGTTCACGTAGGAATCGAATGCTGGCTGATCCATCGTGCCAGGTGTTGCGCCCAGGCCTGCGAACCTCTTCTTGATATCCGGCGAGGCAAGCGCACTATTCACATCGGACGATATCTGCTTTACCAACACCTCAGGCATACCCTTGGGGCCATACATGCCGAACATCGCAATCGCTTCGAACCCCTTAACACCTGCCTCGTTGATCGTCGGAACATCCGGGAGTTGAGGAACTCTTTGCGCGGAGGTGACGCCCAGCGCACGCAAGCTCCCAGACTTGATATGTGCAATGACGCCCGGTACCGAATCGAACATCATAGGTATCTGTCCAGCCAACAGGTCGTTCAGAGAAGGAGCCGCGCCGCGATACGGGATGTGAGTGAGCTTAATACCTGCCATATGAGCAAACAGTTCGCCGGACAAATGATTTGCGCCGCCTATGCCTGCCGATCCGAAATTGATTTCGCCCGGTTTCTTCTTTGCCAGCTCGATAAGCTCCTGTACCGTCTTAGGCGCGAAATTCTTATTGACCACCAGCACATTGGGAACCGTCGCGACCATCGCCAAGTTCGTGAATGCCGTCTTGGTGTCATAAGGAATGGTGTCTTTAAGCAAGGTCGGATTAATGACATGATGCGTCGCGGTCACGAGCAAGGTATAGCCATCAGGGGCGCTTCTTGCGACCTGGGCCGACCCTATCGTTCCACTGGCCCCTCCCTTGTTCTCGATAACCACCGGCTGGCCCCATTCGTCTGACAATGCTTTGCCCAGATGCCGGGCAAGTACATCTGTCGTGCCGCCTGCGGGAAATGGAACGACGATCGTGACCGCCCTGTCAGGATATGACGCAGCAAACGTGGTAGTGCAAGCTAGCGCTACGGTCATACCTGCAAGCATGCGAATTGCATTTTTCATTTTGTCTCCTTGGTGAAGGACGCACCGCACGCCGGCGACCGTCCTGAACTGCGTTGTTGCAGCGAATGCCGTGGAGGATCAGTGAAGAAACTCCACCACTGCCTCTCCTTCGGCGATGAGCGTGTCCTGCTGGTTTTTTACCTGTACTGATACCACGACCCAATTTGCCTTCTCGGTCTTCTTGATTTTCTTCACAGTTCCCGACGGTGTGATGGTGTCACCTGGCTTGACCGGGGACTTCCATCTTGTTTCCAGACGTCGATGCGTACCACCTTTGGGAAGTGCCCAGTCGGTCATCATCTTGGTGATGAGACTGAAGTTGGACATGCCGTGCATGATGATTCCACCGAAGTTCGTTTTGCCGAAATTCGATTTCATGTACTCATCATCCCAATGCAACGGGTTGTAGTCGAGTGAAGCCTCGCAGAACTCCCAAATGGTTTCGCGTGTGGGGCTGAAGGAAGTTCCTTGGACCTGCTGGCCTTCCTCGATATCGAATGTGTTTTCCATGGCTTATTCCTTACATCGGACGGATCGTCCAGCCGCGGCCGGAGCAGATCACTTCGTTGTTCTGATTGAAGAAGACATTGTCATGAATGGCGAACAAGCGATCGCCCTTGATGAACTTGTCGAGTGCGCGCGCATTCAGCGTGATCACATCGCCTGGACGAGCAGGGATGTTATAGCTCCAGGACTGGCCTGCGTTGATGGTGCCGGGGCTGCGCATCCAATCATCATTGGGCGTGCACGAGAACATCAGCAACACGTGAATGGATGGCGGCGCAATGATGCCGCCCCATTTCGTGGCCTTGGCGTGGTCCTCGTCAACATATAGAGGATTCATGTCGCCAGTGGCCTTACACAATTTATAGATCGCTTCTTTGGTTAGCGTGTAGGGAATCGTCTTGCGGGGCTCGCCCGGCACGATGTCATCCCAGATTTTCCGAGCGGCGTTGCCGGCCCAGAAATCGTTGTCGTACTTGTAATCCATGTATGCCCTCCGGATTGGACGCGTGTAGGGGCGTTTTGTCGCCCGTGTTAAAATCACCGCTCAGCGGTTGTTAATAACCGCTGGATGAACAATTGTAGGCAGGCCTTACTTCACTGTCAATGGTTCATTCAGGAATAGGTGGTGCAACTCGATGCTGACGGACTGTGCGGACAAACATCAAGACAGCCCTTGCACGGACGATCCGCGACGAGTCGGGTATCCTCCATAGGTTTTCAGAGATTGAAAGGAGAAGACGAATGGCAAACCCGGAAAGCGAGTCTTTCGTACGTACGTTCGCGCGCGGATTGCAGGTGATCGAAGCGTTGGGCCGTAGCAAGCCAGCGATGAATATCGCCGGCTTGGCGGAGGATACCGGCTTGAGCCGATCCGTCGTAAAACGCTATCTGCTCACACTGACCGATCTTGGCTATACGAGCACCAACGGGCGCAGTTATGCACTGACTCCGAAGGTATTGAATCTTGGCCTTTCATATTTATATTCACTGCCGTTCTGGCGGCAGGCGCAACTCGAGCTCGAAGAGCTTTCACAGGGCATCAGACAGTCCTGCGCGATGTCGATTCTCGATGGGGATGAGATCGTTTATGTCGTTCGCGTTCCGACCTACAAGATTCTTCGCGCTAGCCCTACTCTAGGCAGCCGCCTGCCGGCGAACGTTGTCTCTATGGGTAGGGCACTTCTGGCGGAATCGGGAGGGCCAGCATTAGACAGCTTTCTCGAGAACGCGCCGCTAAAGCGGCTCACGCATCAGACGATCACAGACCGAGACACACTGCAAGCCGAGATTCTGGCCACGAGAGAAAAAGGTTACGCATGGGTCGATGCAGAGCTGGATGAAGCGATTTGCGGTCTTGCCGTCGCCGTGAAAGACCTTGAGGGCAGGGCTTTGGCAGCGATCAATGTCAGCCTGCCTTCAGGCCAAATTACCGAGGCCGAGGCTGTCGAAAAATACTTGGGTGCGCTACGCTCCACTGCCTCAAATATTCGTTCTGCGCTGTGAGGCATATGTGAACACACATGTGCGTCCAGCCTAGCTCTCTGACGCGATGGGCGTACGGCCTAGCTGCCGGCGCGCCCGACCCCGTACTGATAAACCAGCCTGCCGCCAAGCCAACCGCCGACAGCCAAACAGATAAAGCCGCCCGCATCCAACAGTAGAGAAATAGTGTTCGGCTCCACAGGCCGAAAATCTTCCAGCCGCAGCAACAGGCGAGCACTGAAAAACGTACAGGCAACAAGCATTGCCCCCATGTGCCAGTAAGCGGTCTGCATCGCTAAACCTTCAGGCACACGAGATAGTTCGACCAAGCCCGCGAGCATGGCCACCAGAGCCATGCCACAGCCCACGACGAGAAGTCCCCCAGACCAACGCCAGGCAGCCTCACCAAACCAAAGTCCAGCGAAATCGGCAAGCACGGCCAGCGACCAGCATGCAATAGGAAAATGGACCAATGCAGGATGAAGGGGATGGCGCAACATCACAGCAACGTACTTGCCAGTGTCAGAAAGCCCACGACTGCAACGCCGGCATGGATGATCACCACCGCCTTGGGAGGCAGTTTCTTGCGGACATGAAACGAAGCCAGAAAGAATCCTCCCAGCGCCGCCACCAGCAACAGTACGAAACCAGTCAGCACCTGCTGCGGCGCATCACCCTGAGCGAGCAGGGTGATCAACAGCACCAGGCCCGCCGCGCCAAGCAGCGCATGCACACAGGACAGCAGCCAGGGAGCGAACTTGTTGCGCAGGACGTGCGCGGCAAGCACTATGCCGCCAAGTGCGGCGATGGCAAATACGGTAATGGCATAGTTCAGCATTTTATTTTGCTCCCGAAAAGCCGGAGGAGGGCCTGCAGGCCATCAAGTTAGACATGTTGATCTCCAAGAAAACGATGGGTAGGAGGAAGGATGTGAATCCGGCTGATACGATTTTTTGTCCTGCCTCTGACCATTAGATGGCGCAAGCCTCAAGCTCGTTCCCGATTTCTGAATAAGCCCGTACGTGTAACGGGCCTGAAATGCTGCACGGCGCTAAAAGCCGGCATTTCTCTCAAGAGTTAGCCCTTCTGATCATAGACCGCGTGGTTCAATCACCACCGCATGCCGGCGCCCATCGGGTATATTCCTAAAGTGGAAGCTGAAGATGCGCGACTGAGCGCATACGTTGTTGACCTTCAGGTCCTTTCGCCCAAAAAGGAACCGTACATGCAACTATATGGCAGACGTAGCTCTATCAACGTGCAGAAGGTATTGTGGACGCTGGGCGAACTGGGGCGCGTGGAAGGCCGCGACTACGAGCGCATCGACGCAGGGCTGCAGTGTGGCGTCGTCGACACCCCGGCGTACCTGAAACTCAATCCGAATGGCCGGGTGCCCGTGCTTGTCGATGGTGACCTGGTGCTGTGGGAATCGAACACCATCGTCAGGTATCTGGCGGCAAACGATAGCCGCCCCACGCTTCTACCTGCTGACTTCAAAGACCGTGCCGATGTGGAGCGCTGGATGGACTGGCAGCTCGGTACGCTGTGGATCAGCTTGCGGACCAGCTATGTGGGCCTGACCCGCACGCCCGAACCGCAGCGAAATTATGATGCGATCAGAAAGGCCTACCAGGACGGGTCGCGCCTGCTCGCCATGGTCGATGCAGTGCTCACCAGTCAACCCTTTGTGGCGCGATCAGGATTCTCCGTGGCCGACATCGTGATCGCGCTGGTGGTGCGTCGCTGGATCAGCCTGGGCGAAGACTTCGCCGATGTACTCGGCACGCCCACGTCCCTGCCCGCAGTCGTCGCATGGTATGAGCGGTTGGCCGCGCGTCCGGCGTTTCCGAAAGCCGTGTCCTGAGAGGACGTTTACAGGGGCCAGGAATAGTCGTTCAGACCCAGAAAAAGCGAAGCAGACTGCCGTGCTGACAAGAGACATCAAGGAATCCAATCGACGGTTTCCCGGTGTTGCGTATTCCACAGAGTTTTCAGCAACTCAGTCGCTCTTTCGGTGCCGATGATGGTGGCGGTCAATTCCATAAATTTCTCACCAAGCTCCCCATCAGTCAATGGAAGCTCGGGATCTCCTTTGCGCGTGGGCTGCAGATAAGTCAGGCGTTGGCCATTATTCAATTCGAACATAATGCTCGCGGCGCGTTCCTGGGGAAACTTCATGTCGAGCTCGGCGCCAACTGCAACTGTAATCCGGCTCATCAAAGCGCGAGTCACAAGGCAGCCAAGGCGATCCGGAGAGAACGCATTCAGCCGCACATCACCATGCACCAGAGCTGTGGCCACCATGTACTTAAGACTGAAACGAGCCTCGTTGGTGGTTTCTGGCTTGTCGTGGCAAGCAATGGCCAACGCCGCCTGGTAAGTGTCGATATGTATATGACGGATGTCTGTCGCATCCACACCATATTGGCGTTGCAGCGTTAGTGCTCCGTCAATCGCCGGGAATACGTGGCCACAGCCGACATGGTTTTTCACCGTAAGTCGCGTAATGTGAAATTCATCCCCAAGCGTATCGATAATACCTGACCAGGACGGGCCGTCACTCATCGCCTGCCCCAGCCCTGCTTCGCCCTCTAGAATATCCAACGCCCCAGTCACGCCTCGATGCGCCAGCTGTGCCGCAAGAACACCCGCTTCGGCGGCCCGCCCCGGATGCAGCGGCTTAGACATGGAGTCCATACGGAAAGCCTGCTGCAGTCCGGCGGAGAATGTGGCCACCGTCGCCAGCGCATGCGCAAATGACTTGACGTCCAAGCGATGAGAGGCTGCGGCGGCCGCCGCTGAACCAAACGCGCCTATTGTCCCGGTGTTATGCCAATAACGGTAGTGCGCACGCCCCATCACCATGCCTATCCGAGTGGACAACTCATATCCGACGATTACGCTGCGTAGAAAGTCCCCTCCTGATAGTCCCCTCTCTTGTGCGGTGGCGAGTGCGGCGGCAATGGTTGCTGCACCGGGGTGATACATGGCATCGCGAAAGCTGTCATCCAGTTCTGCCGCATGCGCGGCCGCGCCATTCACCAGGGCTGCGGTACGCGTCGTGGCTTGCCGTCCAAGCACAAGCTTCGCGCGACCACGGTCCAAATCATCGAGCACGGCCAGCTCCAGCAGTCGCACGGGCTCGGTCTGTGTACCGGGAAGCGCAGCGGCATACCAGTCGATGACAGCTCGCTTGGCATGGTGCATCACTGGATCAGGGATCGGCCTGTGCAGTAACGCGACAGCTTCGCGTGCAAGCAGTTCAGTCACATGCATGTGCTTCCTCGTGCTCCGCTGACAAGTGATGTCTGAGGATCGCAATTCCGTCTGCCGCCTTCACTCCACATCCTTCTGGCAATACAAATAGAGGGTTTATTTCTGCTTCGACCAGGCTATCACCCATCTTAGCCACCATGCATGAAAACGCGACAATGGCGTCTGCAAGAGCTTGCGTATCAGCCTTGGGGCGGCCACGATAGCCATCCAACAACGGCCATGTCTTCAGTTCCCGCATCATGCAGTGTGCATCGTCACGGCTCAACCCACCCAGCGCCGGCAGCAAGCGCATTGTGGTGTCCAGGAACAGCTCGGCAGCAATACCGCCCATGCCGAGCAGAATGGCATCGCCAACAGGATCGCGATGAAAGCCAAGTATCAGCTCAACACCATCGCTCACCATCTCCTGTACCAGATAGCGCTCGGGCACCTCCCCGGTAGATGCCAGGACCCTTTTCTGCATAAGCTGGAAGTGTTCGGCCATCTGCTCGGCGTCTACCCCTACCGCTACTCCGCCCACCTCACTCTTATGGACGATCTCGCGCGATAAAAGCTTAAGAACAACCTTAGGCCCCAACTCCTCGGTCGCAGCCCGAGCAGCCTCGATGTCGTTTACAGCCAGCTCCCGAACTGAAGGGACGCCAAAAATAGAAAACAGCCGTTTGGCCTCGACTTCATCAAGCGAGCCATCAGGAAGCGCAGACAACGCCACCTCGTCTGCCAACGCCACGGTTGGCGCGAGATCGCAATCTTTCCTAGCTGCCGATTTCAGCATCCACTCCAACGCGACTGCACAGCTCTCTGGCTCCGTGAATGCAGGAACGCCCTGCTGATTCAAAAGCGCCTGAATATGGGGTGCGTGCGGACTTACATACGCAATGACGGGCTTGTTGCTGCCCGACAAGCAGTCGCGAATCGCACCCGCCATTAACTCAGGCGCTGCGAGGCCAGATGAACCGACAATAACAACGGCTGCATCATAGCTTTGACTCTCCAATATCGCGCGAATGACACCGCGCAGAAGGTCAGGCTGCAGTCCCGCAAGCGTTACGTCAATAGGGTTGCGATCGAGCGCCGCGTGATCGCCATTCTGGAGCAACCGTAGCCTGACCGCTGTTTCAGCATCAGGCACCGGAGTCTCAAAGCCATTCAGCCCCAAGGCGTCAGACACCAAGGTACCGGCACCTCCGGTCGAGGTGAGTATGGCAATGCGCCTGCCTTGAAGCCTGCGGCTTGTCGATAGCGCCGCAGGGATGTCGAGCAAATCACTGAAACGCTCGGCACGGACAACGCCCGTCTGCCTGAACAGCGCCTCGTAAGCTTTATCGGTTCCTGCCATGGCTCCAGTATGAGACACTGCGGCCCGCGCACCAGACTCGGATCGTCCAACCTTGAACGCGACAATAGGTTTCCCCATCCGGGAAGCTTTCAGGGCAGCAGCCCTGAACTTTGCGACGTCACGTATGGTCTCCACATACAGAGCAATGACCTTCGTCGCCTCGTCGTCCGCCAGGAAGTTCACAAAATCTGCCAGATCCAGATCGACCTCATTGCTCGTGGAAACAAGCGTAGACAAGCCAATGCCACGCGCGGCCGCGCGAGATAATAGCGAACCTAAAATACCTCCGCTCTGGGACACTACGCCTATTGATCCCACCGGGAAACGATCCATTTCCAGTGCGCTGCTGGCAGACAAAGGGATGCTGCGCGTCAAGTTCACCAGCCCGATGGTGTTAGGTCCCAGAATACGCATCTCGCCCGCCGCCTCCAGCAGCTCTTGCTGGCGCCGTGCGCCCTCCGCTCCCGTTTCTGTATAACCGCTGGCCAGCACGATGGCAGCGGCCGTTCCGCGTTCGGCGAGATCGCGCACAGCGTGGTGTGCGTGCTTCGCCCCCAAGAGCACAATCCCCACATCGGGTGTTTCCGGCAGTGAAGCAATATCCGGATAGCATTTCAACCCGGCGATTTCATCAACCTTGGGGTTGACGGGATATATCTGCCCTCCGAATCCATGTTTGCGCAAGTAGGCAACAGGCCTGCCCGATGTTTTTGCCGGGTCACCCGACGCGCCGATGATCGCAACGCTGCGTGGATTGATTAAACGGGAAATCGCGTCCATATTCTTCAAACCTTTCTTTCTGTCGTAACAGCGGCGCGGCGCCCGTCTCTCTGCTTCAGGAAGGCCTGCACGGACTCCCGGTGATCATGCGTGGTGTAGCAAACGGCTTGTGCTTGACTGCCTTGGGAAAATACTTGGTGGGCACTCAGCTCAAAAGTCTGATTCAGAATGGTCTTGCCCAGTGCCAATGCGGTTGCCGAGCCCTTGCTGACCTCTTCCGCCCACCGCCAAGCAGCCGGCAGCAACGCTTCATGTTCGACCACACGATCCGCAATACCTAGTTGCAGAGCCTCAGATGCATCTACTCTGCGTCCGCTGAAGATCAGGTCTTTTGCCTTGGGCAGGCCAACACGGCGAGGCAGAAAATAGAGCCCGCCGCCATCCGGAATAAGTCCGCGATTAATATACGACCAGGTGAACGATGCCGCCTCGCTGGCCAGCACGAAATCGCAACTGATGGCAGTATCCGCCCCCAAGCCGGAGGCCGCGCCATTGACTGCCGCGATGGTCGGTTTAGGCATTGAGTGCAGCAATGACACACATTGATGGACACGCTGCTGACGGGACCAACCGTTGAATCCGACCTCACCGGGGTCCGCCTGCATGCGCTTTTCCATGCCTGCGACATCGCCCCCCGCACAGAACCCCTTTCCATTTCCTGTAAGGACGACCGCGCACACACTCTTGTTAGACGCCACTTCCTGCAATACTGCAAGGTACTCACTGCGCATGTCATCGCTGAATGCATTGCGCTTGTCTGGACGGTTCAGATAGATTGTCGCGATGCCGGCCTGTACATCCAGCTTGATAAGTTCATTCATCATGGAAATTCCTGGTTTCTGCGGTGTGCTCTATTCAGTTCAGCGTGATCTTGCTGGATGCAACGATGTCGGCCCACCGGCTCTGTTCATGCTTTACGTATTTGTCCAGATCCTCAGGGCTGCCGGGCGTCACCATCAAACCCTCATGCTGCACCTTGCTGGTGAATGCATCTGCCTGGGCTGCAGCTGCGGCGGCCTTGTTAAGACGTGCGATCACGTCGGGCGGAGTGCCTGCTGGTGCATATAAGCCGTACCAGCTGTCGAGGACATAGCCGGGCAGGCCTTCTTCAGCAATGGTGGGTATGTCCGGCAGAGCGGGGGATCGTTCAGCGGTAGTGACAGCCAATGCTCGCAATGTGCCTGCCCCAAGAGCAGAACCCACGGCCGCCGCCGTACCGAACATCATATCGACGTGCCCTCCCAACAGATCATTCAATGCCGGGCCGGCTCCGCGATAAGGGACATGTGACATATCAACCGTCCCCAGCTTTTCAAGCAGCTCGCCTGCCAGATGGGCAGACGTCCCTACGCCTTGCGACGCATAGGTCACCGTGTTGGGCCGCTTCTTTGCAGCAGCAAGCACGTCCTGAACAGACTTATAGGGGCTGTCCGGGCGGACAACAAGCACGCTGGGAGAATGACCCACGAGGATCACCGGCGCAAATGCCTTATCGGTGTCGTATGGCAGGTTCGAACGCAGACTGGGGTTGAGGGCATGCGCAAAGGTAGCCATCAGCAAGGTATAGCCGTCCGGCTTGCTGCGCGCCACATCCTCGGATCCGATGGTGGTTCCGGCGCCAGGCTTGTTCTCGACAATGACTGGCTGGCCAAGCTCCCGCGACATGCCGTCACCCAGGAGCCGGGAGATAAGATCAGTACCACCGCCAGGTGCAAAAGGCACGATGATCCGGATGGCATGCTCGGGAAAGGCAGCGAAGGCAGGCGCGGACAGGCTTGCGCATGCCGCCATCGCCACCGCGAGGGCCGAAAAACGGCCCACCAAAGAATGGATGTATTTGTTCACTTATGTCTCCTGGAGTAATTATCGTGGTCGACGTCTGGAACTACCTCGCTCGCCACAAAGCGATGTTTTTCAGTGTAGGAGCTACACTGTCGATTTTGACGTCATCAATTTCACTGCGTGGAATTAAAAGCTTCCAGACCAAAGGCATGCCATGGCTAGGAAAGAAGAATCAGAACGACTCGGGCTGCCCGCTCAGAATCGATCCCTGGAACGAGGAATGGAGATTCTGCGGGCCTTTCGCCCTGGTGCGGGCCTGTTGGGAAACAGTGAGCTTGCAGATCGCACGGGCCTTTCCCCGGCCACGGTAAGCCGACTTACACAGACCCTTGTTCGTTGCGGCATGCTGGACCACGACCCGCGTGAGCGGGCATATCGCCTGGCAGCCCCCTTGCTAAGCCTCGGGCAAGCAATGCGGGCAGGATCCCCCTTGCTCCAGGTTGCCGCGCCACTCATGCGATCCATGGCGGAAGAACTCAAGATCAATGTCGGCCTGGCCACCAGAGATCGCGATGAAATGGTTTACCTGGAATCTGTCCGCTATAACCGCAAGGTCTCCTTGCGCAACGTCGTCGCAGGCCTGCGCGTGCCGATTGAACTGACATCTCTTGGACGCGCTTACCTAGCAGCGATCGGCCCGGAGGAGCGCGAAGGCATTGTGTCGCACATAAGGAGTCGCCGCACCAGCGATTGGGACAGCCTGGCAGCCGAAATACGACAAGCAGTAAACAATGTGGCTTCGTGCGGTTATTGTGCCGCGTCCTGGCAACCCGAAGTCGTGGCACTTGCCACTCCGCTTCGAGCTGCGCGCTACCCCATCCATGTCCTGAATGTCAGCGTCTCAAGCCGTGAATTGATCACAGATGTAGAAAAGAAACTCCGCGAGCCCTTACTCAAGCTCGCAAAACGCATTGTTCGGAAACTCGAGGAGTAGCGTGAGATCAGGGCTGCGTCTACCATGCTGCGGATCGCGAGCCGTTCGCTCGGATATTGGTGCATTTTGTGGCGCGCGCCGGAAGTGCGGAATTCAAGTTCGCGTGAAGATAGTTCTATATGGCTAGCTTGGCGTTGACCAAGCGGTTCATGCTAATGCCTTTTTCTGCGGCCTCCATCGCCAGTTTGCGATGAATCATAGGCGGCACCCGCACGACAAATTTTCCGCTATAGGCGTGTTCAGACAAAGCCTCAGGCACAGTCTCACCACTTTCCTGCATATCAGTCACCGCCTGCGCGACTACATCCATGATGCCTCGTAACGCCTTATTCGCATCAGCATCGAGCCATGACAGACCAGGAAACTCTGTGCACAAACCAACGTGCTCCTTATCTTCCTCAGACCACGTCACACGATACGTGTAATGTTTTAAGTCCATGTTCATAGCACCTAAAATATATTGAGCTTGTCTAGTGCGATCAATATTTGTCTGATGATTTTCTCGACGCTCGGCATTGCCAGCTTTCCGATTTCACATTAGCCCGATTTATTGATATCAATAATGATATCATTGTCAAAAAATTTTTCCAATACCAGCTGCGCTGGTCTAGCGTGTAGTAAGGGCCAACATGGATCTTGCAGAACAAGCAGTCACGATCATCCAAGCCGGTTGTCCTGTTTAAACAGTCGCCGACATGAGGTCCGCTGATATGCGTGTGGAATCACTTAGTCGCGTATACCTGCCGGACGTTGTGCTTGGCGAAGACTTCCCCGATGTACTCGGCACGCCGACATCCCTGCCCGCCGTCGTCGCATGGTATGAGCGGTTGGCCGCGCGTCCGGCGTTTGTAACTATCCTGACCTGTTAGCGTCGTGTACCTGCCACTAAGCATTGCCGCCGATAGCCAACGTGTGGGCCATGCATACACATCAACCACTCAGTTCCCGCTCTCGCCAGGCGCCCTCGTGCGCCTTTCGCAACGCATCGAGCTCGCCGTCAAACCCACAGGCGCGGGAGAGCCGCTCAAGCCTACCCTGATCAAAATCATCAAACTCGATATCCATGGGCGGAGGCGGCGTCATAGTGCTGCGCGGCGATTTTCCAAGCGCAATCCAGTCCATCAATGCCTTTTCTGGCGTTGCGCGCTCGTATGTCGTAGCCGCCATATCAAATCTGTCTTCGGTCCGGCCCGCGTACTGGTAGCGCGGGGATAATCGTTTGAAATGGAACCATCCCTGATGGCTGCGAAGGCTGCCGCCAGACGTCATGATCTCGGTACCAAGCACCGCAAAAACATCGGGCGTGTAATTGTGCAGAATCCCGGCATCGCCCAGCACCGTCTGCAGACTAACGACACATCCTGGGCGTATCCAGCCTGCACATTCTGCCAGTGCAACCGCGGGTTTGCTGAATGAGTTCATGTATAGGCCAGCGCGGACCTTGATGATGAGGCCCGCCTCGGACGCCTGGGCTACTTTTCTTGCCTTGGTGGCGCTCGATCCAGTTAGCAGACGGCCCACCATATACGCATTGAGCACCCGCGGGCTATCCGGATGCCGGAGTTCCTTGATGAGCTCCATCATGGAGCAGACCCTGCCGATTTGTCTCTGCCCCCATTCAGACACCATTGCTCCACGGCGGACCCCACAACGGTACGCATTTCGTCGAACAGGCCTTCAGTCTGAGCGTCGCGTTCATTTTCACGCAGAAATACAAACACTTCTTGCCTGTACTGATCCCACGTGAAAAACTCCAGCTTATTCCACACTTTGACCGACAGCCCTTGGTCTTGCTCGCTCGCATCAAAGAATCTCCCGTCCGGAAATACGTCGCGGCTAATCAGCAAGTGAGCATCGTATAAATCCCGAAGAGCATTGCGGCGCTCGCTCGACAGGCAAAAAATTTTGTTGGTCAACAGTGAAGACGCATCATATCCGTCGACCAGAACCGTGCTAACGCGAGCATCATGTGGTGCAACGTAACGCCATTTTTTCGCATGCGCTCCTGCGGCAGGACGCCGGGACACCTCCAGGGTCAAGTGGACGGCGACCCCATCCGTGGATATCCCTTCGACCTTCCATCTTGCAACCGTGTCGGTTTGCTTGGGTTCAGTCACTTTCAGATTGTTAAGAAAACCTCGGGCTGACTGATCAATCGCTGTGCGCACCAGGCGCTGCAAGCTGGCAAGACTGCGAGCCGGGTCTTGATCAAGGTCTATATCCTTGGTGTAGCGCTGCGACCCCATGATCGCACTCATCGCGAGCCCACCTTTTAGCACCAGCCCAGATGAGTCAGGCTGTTTGAAAAGATGGGCCAGAAGGCGCGCCTGAAGTAGCGATCGAGCTTCGGTAGCGTCGTTCATAAGCCTGTCTATTGATTATGAAATTATCATTATATGATTATTTCATCATCAATTAAACACTGATCGAAACATCCCTGCAGGCGGCTGACAGGGACCAGAGATGCTGTCCGTCGCCCTGGATTATCGCGGCGAGCGCACGCGGGCATCGCTGGACATCATGCATGTGTCGCAGCGGATCGACAACGAAGTACGCCAGTTTCAGATTGCTCCTACACTGGCCAGTCTGCCCAGTGCGCCATCGGACACAAGCCTGAATTATCCCGGCTATGGCCGCATCATCATGCACGACACGTCGGTGGTGGGGCGCGTGGAGCACGACATCGCCGACAACATCACGGTGCATGCGGCCTTGGGCAATCGCAAGCACAAACTGGACGCCGTCGCAGGCAATGCGACATTGACGAGCATGGATGGCGGCTATGTGTCGACGCCAGCTTGGCAGAAATTCGAGCCCGATACCACCAGTTTTGAAACCGGCCTGACCGCAAAATTTGCGACCGACGCCGTCAAGCACAATGTCGTCGCCAGCTTTTCGCGCATGACCAACGATGCCGACATCGGCTTTGTTTTCCCATGGGGCTATGCATCCATTCCCAACAATCTGTACACGCCTATCGCGCCACCCAGCGACTATCATCAGTGCCGCCCCCCAACTCAGACAACCTTTCGCGGTACAGGACAAGGTCCCCAAACTCGTGACCAGCATTGCGTCTCCATCTATCGTGCTGCAAGAAAGCAATGCCTTGGTACGGGCCGCACCGTTGGCTGCGCTCCCGCCGCCCGCAGATATCGATCCGGCGGCCATCTTTGCCGCGCATGTAAAGCTGCACAAGGCGAGAGGTTTAGCCGCAACCTTCGCTAAAAGACTGGTTGCGACTCCCGGTCTGATGCGCAAGAGTCTGGCTGTTGATTACAAGCGCAATCTTTACTGACGCATCGTATCGTATCGTTGCTCAGTTGATGCGGCGAACAGTTGAATCCGTCGTTTGATATTCATCTGAAGGCGACAACTGGCTTGACCACGCCCACAGCAGCCCAAGTGTGCCGTTTAATGATCGCCGATCTTTTAGGCCCTCTGGGGAGCCGTTGCGAGCCTGGCAGATACGTGCATGCAAGTCTGAAGAATCTGTGTCCTGAAGGCCTTTCTGTGCCTGCGCCGCACGTGCCGCCGGGTTGAAGTGGCTGGATTCTTGGATAGCCCCCGCTAAAAACTAGTGGAACGCTCGTCTATCAAACGGTCATCCGTGGGCAAGGCGTGGGCATCGCCCAGAAAGCGCTGGTCCAGCCACTTATAGACAGCGGCGAGCTAGTATATGCATTTCCCCATGAGTTCGATATCTAGTCAGTTTTATCTTTCAACATTTTCCCAAGGATTTTCAGATGATCGACCTACGCAGTGATACGGTCACCCGCCCCTCACGGGCAATGCTCGACGCCATGTGTGCGGCGCCACTGGGCGACGACGTCTGGGGCGACGACCCCACTGTACAAAGGTTGCAGGAAAAGATTGCCGGACTGTGCAGCAAAGAATCAGCGCTGTTCTTTCCCACCGGTACGCAAAGCAATTTGGCCGCAATCATGGCGCATTGCGAACGCGGCGATGAATATCTCGTGGGGCAACAGGCACATACTTATAAATTCGAGGGCGGCGGTGCCGCAGTGCTGGGCAGCGTCCAACCCCAACCAATTGAACATGAGCCCGACGGGAGCCTGGCTCTGGCGCGCCTGGCCAAAGCGATTAAGCCCAACGATCCGCATTTCGCTCGTACACGTTTGCTCGCACTTGAAAATACGATCGGCGGCAAAGTTCTACCTGCGGAGTACGTGCAGGCAGCTACAGATTTTGCAAAAGAGCATGGCCTGTCATGCCATCTGGACGGTGCACGCGCTTTTAATGCAGCGGTGGACATGAACGTTTCCATCGAGACGGTCTGCGCGCCTTTCGACTCTGCGTCGATCTGCTTCTCTAAAGGCCTGGGCGCCCCGGTTGGGTCCGCGCTCGTAGGCGATCGCGAGTTGATCGAGCGCGCACGACGTTGGCGCAAAGTACTGGGCGGGGGAATGCGCCAATCCGGTCTGCTGGCGGCAGCATGCCTGTTTGCCCTGGATCATCATGTAGAAACACTGGTCAACGATCACGAGAATGCCGCCTGGCTAGCCCAGGCACTTTCGGAAATCGACGAGGTACATGTGGCGGGGCATGCGACGAACATGGTATTTGCCGAGTTTTCAAAAGTAGATGACCGTGAGCTTGAATCAGCCCTGGCCGAGCAGGGAATGCTGGTCAAAGCGGTTTACGGCGATCAAAGTCGATTGGTATTACATCGCGATGTGTCCCGGGCTGACTTGAAGCTACTCGTTCAGGCGATTCAAGCGTTCTATATGAGTGCGCACGCCTGATCTTTATCACAACAGCCACCGAGCCGTTCCTGGTTACCGGAGACGGCGTGGTAAAGATAGCCCTGGCCATGGTGCTCGGTGCCCCGGCATGATGATACAGCCCGTGGCATCAATGACCTCCATCTGTGCCTTGCGCGTCCATTGCCCGCGTGTACCAGGTCGTGCTGGCGAAGCACTTCGGCCTCATGCCTATAATGACTGCTCTCTTTCCCCTGGAGTTGTCATGACCATTTCCCTTTACGCTGCCTCGGTGCCCGTGTTCAAACAAATGCTGGGCAGCCTGGACGCCTTGATCAGCAAGGCAGAAACCCATGCGGCGGACCGGAAGATCGAGCCGGAAGCGCTGCTTCAGGCACGCTTGTTTCCCGATATGTTTGCCCTGACCCGGCAGATTCAGGTGGCTTGCGATTTTTCTCGTGGCGTATCGGCACGCTTGGCCGGCCTCGAAGTGCCAAAAAACGATGACACCGAAAGCAGCTTCCAGGAGTTGCGAAATCTCATCGGCAAGACCGTGGCCTTCATCGATGGCATCGACCCGTCGAGCATAGACGGCCAGGAAAGCCGCGAGATCATTACCCGACCAGGAACGCCGAAAGAGCGCAGATTCGATGCCCAGTCTTATCTTCTCAGCTATGGCCTGCCCCAATTTTTCTTTCACGTGACGACGGCCTATGCGATTTTGAGGCACAACGGCATTGAGATCGGCAAACGCGATTACATGGGGCAGTACTAAGCCACGATCGCCCCATAGGGCTATGGTGAAGAACGAAGACATTGGCACAGCCAAATTGGACTAAAGTCTGTCGGGAAGCAGAAGTAGCAGCTTTTTTTCGCTTTCATCCAACGTGATGGCTTGTATGGATTCGCGGGTTTCCAGCATACGATCAAATCCGTGCGGCACCGGTTATAGGATGTAGGCATACCTCTGGAAACGGCTTTCCGAATAGCGCCGCGAAATCCCGTATCAAAACCCTGATGAGCGTACGCCGTCGAAATATCGCTCCGGGTTGGCTTCTGACAAGTACCACGGTGCTTGACTAAGCGTACGTAAAAACGCACGATATAAGTGTATTCAGGAGAGGTACCATGTCCACAACAATGACTGCGACCGAGGCACGTGCCAACCTCTATCGCCTCATCGACCAAACAGCCGAGTCTCACCAGCCGATTCGAATTGC
Organism: Pusillimonas sp.; assembly: GCA_048270225.1. Classification (GTDB taxonomy): domain Bacteria; phylum Pseudomonadota; class Gammaproteobacteria; order Burkholderiales; family Burkholderiaceae_B; genus Allopusillimonas. The sequence continues at coordinate 453,843 of JBLWTG010000002.1, forward strand.
CGGCAAGCGTTCGAGCGCAGTGCTTATCTCCGAGACAGATTGGGATGCCATCCAGGAAACCCTGTATCTGGTTTCCATACCGGGCATGCGCGACTCCATCAAGAAGGGGATGGCGGAACCCCTGGAAAGCAGTGCCAAGGAGCTTGATTGGTGAGTTGGCAGGTCGTCTACGCAAATGCAGCGCTCAAGGATGCAAAAAAGGTTGCTGTGGCTGGCCTCAAGACCAAAGTACAAGCACTAATTGGAATACTGGAGGCTGGTCCGTTGCAGAATTCCCCGCCTTACGAAAAGCTGGTTGGTGATCTCTCTGGCGCCTATTCCCGCAGAATCAATATCCAGTATCGATTGGTGTATGAGGTGTTCGTCCAGAAACGTATCGTCCGTGCTTTGAGAATGTGGACGCATTATGAGTAGCCACTCTGGCAGCCGGAGCGACTGCCAGCTTCGGGCCTATTGTGTTGAAAAACTCGCCGAAATGCATGTAATGCCCCATCAGAACCTGCTCAGTTGGGGAGGCGGACGTTTTCTTGGACAGTTTATGTAAACGTCAAACCCAACGCTTGACGATGCTCGACGGGACTGCGCCTACCAAGGGAAATCTTAATCCGACACTCTAAATACGAATATGCTCGCGGTAACTACAAATGACTGAACAACAGATCCAAATTTTTGTCAGCCAGGATGGCAATGCGCAGTTGGAAGTGACTGTAGACCAAGATACAGCCTGGCTTAGCCTTGATCAGATGGCTGCTTTATTTGATCGTGATAAATCAGTAATCTCACGCCATATCCGTAATGTGTTCAAAGAGGGAGAATTGGAGCGGGGTTCAGTTGTTGCAAAAAATGCAACAACTGCTTCTGACGGAAAAACTTACCAGGTCGAATACTTCAACCTTGATGTCATCATCTCTGTAGGCTACCGAGTCAAGTCGCCTCGTGGTGTGCAATTTCGCCAGTGGGCCACCCGTGTGCTCAAGGAGCATCTGATACAGGGCTATAGCGTGAATCAACGCCGGTTGGCCGAACGTGGCGTTGAGTTTGAGCAGGCGTTTAAGATGGCAATAAGCGTTGCGGCAGGCAACGAGTACCTACTACTACAGCCGGCCCCAGCATCCTGGACGCAGGCATAAAGAAGCCGGGCTTGGTTGCCTGATCATGAAGAAATCAGAGCAGACCCAGAGCCCGCCACCCCTCACTCCACCGTCACACTCTTGGCCAGATTCCGCGGCTTATCCACATCCGTTCCCCGCGCACATGCCGTGTGATACGCCAGCAACTGCAGCGGAATCGTGTGCAGGATCGGCGACAGTTTTCCGTAATTTTCCGGCATGCGGATCACGTGTATGCCTTCGCTGGCGACGATCCTGGTGTCGGCGTCCGCAAACACGTACAGCTCGCCGCCGCGCGCGTGCACTTCCTGCATATTGGACTTGAGCTTTTCGAGCAGCTCGTCGCGCGGCGCAATGGTGACCACAGGCATGGCTTCGGTGACCAGGGCCAACGGACCGTGCTTGAGTTCACCAGCAGGATAGGCTTCAGCGTGGATGTAGCTGATTTCCTTGAGCTTGAGCGCGCCTTCGAGAGCAATGGGATAGTGCATGCCGCGGCCCAGGAACAGGGCGTTTTCCTTGCTGGCGAAGCGGTCGGCCCAGGCCATGATTTGCGGCTCAAGCGCGAGCACGGCGCCGATGGCGACGGGCAGGTGCCGCAGGGACTTGAGCTGCTCGGCTTCTTTCTCTTCGGACAGCTTGCCTTTGGTCTGGGCGAGCGCCAGGGTCAGCAGAAAGAGCCCGGTAAGCTGAGTGGTGAAAGCTTTGGTCGAAGCCACGCCGATTTCAACGCCAGCGCGGGTGATGTAGTTCAGCTTGCACTCGCGCACCATGGCACTGGTGGACACGTTGCAGATGGTCAGCGTGTGTTCCATGCCCTGGCTGCGCGCATGCTTGAGCGCGGCCAGCGTGTCGGCGGTTTCGCCGGACTGCGAAATAGTGACCACCAGGGTGCGGGGGTTGGGCACGCTGTCGCGGTAGCGATATTCGCTGGCGATTTCAACGTTGACGGGCAGTTGGGCGACGGACTCTATCCAGTAGCGGGCCGTCAGGCCTGCGTAATAGCTGGTGCCGCAGGCCAGGATGAGCACATTGTCGATCTCGTTGAAGACCTTGAATGCCTCATCGCCGAACAATTCCGGCGTGATGCTTTCGATGTTCTGCAGGGTGTCGCTGACGGCGCGCGGCTGCTCGAAGATTTCCTTCTGCATGTAATGGCGATAGGGGCCGAGTTCGGCCTGGCCGGTATGGGCCTGCACGGTATGAACCGGGCGCTCTATGGCCTGCCCGTCGGCACTGGTGATCCAGATGCGCGAAAGCTGCAGGTCGACGACATCGCCGTCTTCCAGATAGATGATCTGATCCGTGGTGCCGGCCAGCGCAAGCGCGTCGGAGGCCAGGAAGTTTTCGTTTTCTCCGCGACCGACCACCAGCGGCGAGCCATGGCGGGCGCCGATGACACGGTGAGGTTCGTCGCGGCAGAACACGGCGATGGCGTAAGCGCCTTCAAGGCGGCGAGTGGCTTGTTGCACCGCCTTGAGCAGATCGTCGGTGTAGAGATGGTCAACCAGGTGAGCGATGACTTCGGTATCGGTCTGGCTGGTGAACACATAGCCGGCGGCCTGCAGTTCTGCGCGCAGTTCGTCGTGGTTTTCGATGATGCCATTGTGGACCAGGGCAATGCGGGCTTCGCCCTTGCCGTGTCCGGAAAAATGGGGATGGGCGTTGTGCGTGGCGGGCGCGCCGTGTGTGGCCCAGCGCGTATGCGCGATGCCGGTATAACCCTTGATGCCTTCTTTGGCGACCTGCTCCTGCAGTTCCGCTACGCGCTCGGTGCTGCGCGCGCGACGCAGCGTGCCGTCCGCATGCACGGCGACGCCGCATGAATCATAGCCACGGTATTCCAGGCGCTTGAGGCCTTCGAGAAGAATGGGGGTGATGTCGCGTTGGGCGACTGCGCCGACGATACCGCACATAAGCAGACTCCTGCCGAATGTTGAGAATGGGGCTATTTTGCGCGGAAGCTGAAGAAATATGATTTCTTATTTTGCGAGCATATGGTAATTTATTTCATTAACAATTGATGACGCAATTATATTTCATACTAGACTATATTTTTTCTGATAATGTCATTAAAGCCGAATATTGCAATGCTGGACGAGCTTGATCGTCGCATCCTGGAACAACTTCAGACAGATTGTTCGATTACCAATCAGGAACTGGCACAGCGGGTGCACGCCTCGGCGCCTACCTGTCTGCGCCGGGTACGGCGTCTGGTGGACGAGGGGGTCATCGAAAAACAGGTGGCGCTGATCAACCCCGAGCAGGTAGGCAACAGCCTGACAGCCATTATCGAGATCACGCTGGATGTGCAGACGGCAGAGGCCTATACCGCTTTTGAAACGCATATCAGCGGCGTCAACCAAGTGCTGCAATGCTACCGGGTTTCGCCCGGGCCTGATTTCATCGTGATCGCCCAACTGGCGGATATGCCCTCCTATCATGCCATGGCGCATGAGGTGTTCACCGCCCAGGCCAATATCCGCAATGTGCGCAGTTTTTTTTCCATCAATCGGGCCAAGTTCGAAACCCGAACCATCATCAGGTAGCGTCCTCTCCCGCCTCGCCGGCCACCGCCTCATAAATGTTCAGATAGCGGGCCGCCATGGCGGCAGGATCATGCTCGCGACGAACGTAGTCGCGAGCCCGCTCGATCAGACTGGCGCGCAGGCTTTTATCCGCCAGCAAACGTTCCATCGCATCGGCCAGCGCCTCATCGTCGCCGACTTCGCAGAGCAAGCCACGCCCGTCGGCCAACGCTTCGGCAAGGCCGCCCGTCCGGGTGGCCGCCACCGGCACGCCATACAGAAAGGCATCCAGCACGCTGGTGCCCAGGGCTTCGTGGCGCGAGCACAGTACGAACACATCCATGAGCCGGTACAGGCTTTCCACATCGCTCTGGAAACCGGCGAACACATAATGCGATCCTAGGCCGAGCGACTGGTGCAGGGCGCGGGCCTCTGCTTCGGCATCACCGCCGGCGCCCAGATGCAGGAATACAAAATCGCCGCGACGCTGGCGCAGGCGATGCACAGCACGCAGGAGCGTGCAGGGGTCTTTTTCATGTGTCAGGGCGGCGGCAGTGGCCAGCACCAGCCTGCCGTCCAGTGCGAACGCAGCGGCGAATTCACTGGCCCGGGACTCATCCAGCGGCCTGCTTTCGACGGCGCTGGGGATGACCTGGACCGGCAGGCCCAGGCGTCGCGGCTCCGCTGCGGCGGCTTCGCTGATGGCCACCAGGGCATCGACGCGCCGCCATTTCCAGGCCGTGCGCGACTCGCGCCGGGACGTTATGGGAAATGCGGTGCGTCGCGTGAAGACCTTGCCCTTGAGCCAGGGCTTGAGAATGGCAAGCCAGGTGACCATGTTGGCGGTTTGCGCATGCAGGATGGCGTAGCGCCTGCCCTGTGTCAGCAGGAAGCGGCATACCCCTGCGATATTGGCGCAGGCATGCACGGTAAAGCCGGCGTCGCGGGCGCGGGCGGCCAATGCTCCGCCTTCCCGGGCCAGCAGCGACACCGTGTGACCAGCAAGACGCATCTGCTCCATGCACAGCAGTGTTTGCCGTTCGCCGCCGCGCCAGCCTCGCTCGAAATTCAGTTGCAGTATGTTCATGAGACTCAGAATTCCAGATCGGCGACAGGGCTGAAGTAGTACCGCACGATGTTGACCATCATGGCCGCCAATGCGCAGGCAATGGATACCGCCACCCCCATCACCGCGCCATAAACGTCGCTCAGTGCGAAGGCCACGCCGACCAGCGCAGTGCCGAAGCTCTGGCCGAATACACGGGTCGTCGCCTGCATCGCCCCGGCGGCGCCGCTTCGGTTGCGCGGCGCGCCTGCCAGCAGGGCGCGGTTATTGGGCGTCTGGAAAAAGCCGAATCCGATGCCGGCGACCAGCATGGCGGCCATGGGCCAGAAAAACAGCACGCCGTCATGCAACAACAGCAGCCAGAACATGCCCAGCGCCATGCTGCCTGCGCCAATGCCACATAATACTGCGACGGCGTAGCGGCCGGACAGGTAGCCGGCCACGGGCGCCATCAGGGCCATGCCTATCGACCACGCCCCCAGCAGCAGCCCGACCTCGCTATAGGCGTAATGCAGGATCTGCCGGAAGTAAAAGGGCAGCGACACAAAGGCTGCCATCTGCGCCGCAAATGAAAATGCGGACGCCCCCACCGCGTAGGCGATGGGCGTAATGCGCAGCAGATCGACGGGAACAATGGGAGCAACCTGCCCGCGCGAACGCCGCAGCAGCAGTATGCCGGCCAGCACCGCACCCAACAGAAACAGCAAGGCCCGCCAGGGATTCGATACCAGAGAATCGAGGCCGGCAATCGTCAACCCGAAAAGCGGCGCGCTGAGCAGGCAGGCTATCCAGTCCAGCCGTCCCTTGCTGCGCGGTACATCGGGCAGGTGCCGCACACCGAGATAGGCGAGGAGGCAGATGGGCATGTTGACCAGGAAAATCCACGGCCAGGATGCCTTAACCAGGAGAAAAGCCCCTATCGTCGGACCCAGTACCGACATTGTGCCGACCATCATGGCGTTCAGGCTGATGCCCATGGCAAGCTTGCGCAACGGATAGATGTTGCGGACCAGGCCGCCGAACAGACACATCAGCATCGAAGCGCTCAGGCCCTGCGCCATGCGCGACGCGATCAGCCAGGCCAGCGAGTTGGCCTGGGCCGAGGCCAGCGATGAAATCATGAATAGCGTCATGCCGAGTGCGAACATGCGCCTGAAGCCGATGCGTTCGGCCACCGCCGACAAGGGCAGCAATGAAATGACCACGACCAGGCTGTAGGCGATGACGACCCAGACGATGTCTGCCGGGTTGATGGCAAGCGCCCGGGCGATTTCGGGCAGGGCCACGTTGACCATCGATGAGTCCAGCACCGTGGTGGTGAGGGCAAGCATCAGGGCAAAGACGGCCCAGTGGCGTCTGGGCGCTTCAAGACCATCCGGCAGGACGCCGCAGGCGGGCTTCTGGGAACGAGGGTCTTGCTGGGCGGTGCGCTGGCTGGCGCGCGACTCGCCGCCCTGTGCTTCATCCGGCAACGGTACAGGCTGTTCCGCACTGGCCGCGCCTTCGGCGACGGCGTGCAGGATCATGCGGCGGCCTGTCTCCCTCACGTCAGGATTTCTTGACGGGACGGCGCCACCCTTCGATGGTTTTCTGCAGGCCGCGGGAGATGGTCAACTGGCCTGCGGGCGCGTCTTTGGTGAGGGTAGTGCCTGCCCCCAGCGTTGCGCCCTTGCCCACCGTGACGGGCGCGACCAGTTGCGTGTCCGAGCCGATGAAGGCGTCGTCCTCGATGACAGTACGGAACTTGTTGACGCCGTCATAGTTGCAGGTGATGGTGCCTGCGCCGATGTTGACGCGCTCACCGATCTGCGCATCGCCGATGTATGCCAGGTGGTTGGCCTTGGAGCCTTTGCCCAGCACGCTTTTCTTGATCTCGACGAAATTGCCGACATGAGCCGAAGCGCCGATATCGGCGCCGGGACGCAAACGGGCGTAAGGGCCGATGCGGGCGTCTGCGCCGACACTGGCCTGCTGTATATGACTGAAGGCTTCGATCTGCGCGCCGCCGGCGATGGAGGCGTCGCGCACGACACAATGCGGCCCGATGCGCACGCCGTCGGCCAGCTCGACTTTGCCTTCGAAAACACAGCCTACATCGATGAAGACATCGCGCCCGCAGGTGAGCGAGCCGCGCAGATCGAAGCGGGATGGATCGGCAAGCGTGACGCCCTGCTCCAGCAGGCGGCGGGCCTGCTCGGCCTGCCAGTCTCGCTCGAGCTGGGCCTGCTGTACCCGGCTGTTCACGCCCAGGGTTTCCCAGGATGCACCCGGGTGCGAGGCATGGACAGGCAGGCCGTCCTTGACGGACAGGCCGACGATGTCGGTCAGGTAGTACTCGCCCTGCGCGTTGTTGTTGTCGATGCGGGCGAGCCAGTCCTTGATCTGCGCGGTGGGCGCGGCCAGGATGCCGGTATTGACCTCGTTGATGCGCTGCTCGTCCGGCGTGGCGTCTTTGTGCTCCACGATGCGCACGACCTCGCCCTGCGCGTTGCGCACGATCCGTCCATAGCCGCTTGGGTCATCGAGTTTTTCAGTGAGTACCGACATGCCGCCCGCGCGGGCGGCCAGCAGGGCGCTCAAGGTATCGGTCTGTACCAGCGGCACATCGCCATACAGCACCAGCGTGACATCGTCGTTGCCGTCTTCCAGCAGCAGCGGAACGGCCTGCTGCACAGCATGGCCCGTGCCGTGCTGCGGGCTCTGCAAGGCGAACTCGATGTCTTTCCGGTCGGCAAAGGCTTCGCGCACGCGGTCTGCGCCGTGGCCCACCACCACGATGATGCGGTCCGGACTCAGTCCGCCCGCGTTGTCCAGCACGTGGGCGAGCATGGGCTTGCCTGCCAGAGGGTGCAGAACTTTGGGCAGGTCTGACTGCATGCGTTTGCCGAGGCCGGCCGCCAGGATAACGATGTTGAGCATGTGAGATACACGTTATTTATGAAGACAGCCTAGATCATACACAGCGGCGGCCAGATCTTGCACCGCCCCGGGTGATCAAACGCAAGGTTTTGTTTCGGGCTGGGCCGCTGTCTGCCTGTCAGGATCCGGACGAGGGAGACTTGCGTACCGGACGCTTGGCGGCCGGTTTGCGCTTGGTACCCGTGGTGGCGCGCTTGGCCGGCGCTTTGCGCGCGGCGGGACTGGCCGGCGCGGCTTTGCCGGAGGACTTGTCCAGCGTTGATCCAGTTTCGGCCGTGGAGCCGGGCGGAACGGGCTGGGCGCTTTGCAGCGAAGCCGATGTCGCCGTGGCAAGGTTGTCGAACTGTGTTTGCACCATGTCCCACCACCCCTGGGATGCGGCCATGGCCTGGGCGGCCAGCGCCGGAGGAATCCCCGCAGCGGCGGCATCTGGCTGGGCTGTGCCCGGCGCTGCGCCGGCCTTCCCGGCCTGTCCGGCTTCCGGTGGCTGCTCGGCCTGCCTGCCGGCCGACGCCTTGTCGGGCGCGGCGGACGATGCGCGCTGGGGCTTGGTGTCGCTTGTGCCGGCCGCAGGCGCCTCCTGACCGGCGTTGGCCTGCCAGAGCGCCCAGAAGGCATCAAAGGGCGTTGTCTTCGCATCGGGCTGCGCCGCGCTCGCGGCCGCGCCTGCCATGAACGATTTCAGGGTGGCCAGGGTGGACCGCTGTACTTCCATGCCCTGTATGGTGCTGGAGAGCATGGAAAGATTCATGCGCAGCCAGTTTTCCACGGCGCGCAGATCCTTGATGCGGCGGTCGAGATCATCCACGGACATGGGCGCAGCCATGGCGCCGTCGAGTCCGCCTGTCTTGGCCAGCCCCTCCCAGGCCTGGCGCATCATTTCCATGCTGGCGAGCAGAGGATTGCCAGCCATGTCCCCGGTCTGGCCCAGGCCCGGCAATATGAATGGATTCTGGTTCTGTGTTGTCATGAAGCGTCCTTGTGGGCGTGTTGGCGTCTGTCCGAGCAAATAGAGTAAACCGAAGCGCATGTGCCGTCCATGCGGCTGATCACCGGTGCGTATGCGCAGGCAGGCACGGCGCAAGGCCGCGGCCGGGTTCCTGACCGCCGGGGCACTATACGGTTCGGCCGCCAGGCTATATAGTGGCTGGTTTGGGCCCACAGCATGCCGCCCGCCGCGCTTTCCACGCCATGAACTCAATGCTCACGCTTGCAGAACTGGAGGCCGCCATCAACGACTGGCGCCGCCGCTCGCCCTCCACCGGCGATGAATGCGCCCTCAGTCCGCAGGTCGCCGCCCTGGCGCAGCCTTATGCCAGGATGATTTTCGAGCATCGCCAGGCGCTGGACGAATGCGCCCTGGACGCAGCCGCGCAGCAGGCCATCGATGAGTGGCGCCAGCGCAGCGGCCAGCGGCCGTGATGGACTAAAATCTTCCCACTTATTCAACACGGACCTCCAGACACATGACCACCGGCCAATGGATTGTATTGGGCATTTTCGTAGCCGGCCTGGGCTGCTCGCTCACCCTGTTCTGGTGGCTGGTCCGGTCCGTGCGCCGCGACCGCCGCCGCACCGACCAGACGCGTTGAAAGGCTGGCGCTGCCAAGCATTTCGTTACGACTTGCAGTAATCTAGTGGCTTCGTCTTGCTCTTTAACAGACTTTCAGGCTTTTACATGGACTCTTACTCTCACCCCTACACTTTTTCCAAACGCGCACAGCAACTGACCAGCTCGACCATTCGAGAGATCCTGAAAGTCACCGAGCGTCCCGAAATCATTTCCTTTGCAGGCGGCTTGCCGTCGCCCAAGGGCTTTCCGATTGCGGCCATCACCGAGGCCTATGACCGCGTCCTGGCCGAATCGGGCCAGTCCGCCCTCCAGTATGGCCCCACCGAAGGCTACGCGCCGCTGCGCGCCTGGGTGGCCGAAGACCTCAAGCGCACCGGCGCCGACAATGTCTCGCCGGACGAAGTCCTGATCGTATCGGGCTCCCAGCAGGCGCTGGACATGCTGGGCAAGCTGTTCATCGATCCTGGCAGCAAGGTGCTGGTCGAAGCACCCAGCTATCTGGGCGCGCTGCAGTCGTTTTCGCTGTTCGAACCCGAATATGTATCGGTGCCCACCGATGAGGGCGGCCTGCTTCCCGAAAGCCTGACGCCCGAGCGCACCGCCGGCGCCCGCTTCATCTACGCCCTGCCCAACTTCCAGAACCCTACCGGGCTGACGCTCAGTCTGGAGCGCCGCAAGGCCCTGGTCGAGCGCTGCGCTGCGCTGCAAATCCCCATTATCGAAGACGACCCCTACGGCGAGCTGCGCTATGCCGGCGAACCCCTGCCTGGCCTGCTGGGCCTTGGCCGCGCCGTGGGCGCCACGGTCATCCGGCTGGGCACGTTCTCCAAAGTGCTGGCGCCCGGGCTGCGGCTCGGCTATATCGTGGCGCCGCGCCCCATTATTGCCAAGCTTGTCCAGATCAAGCAGGCGACTGACCTGCATACTGCCTCGGTCACGCAGATGGCGGTGTATGAAACCATCAAGAGCGGGTTTCTGGCCCAGCATCTGCCGGTCGTGCGCGAACTCTACAAGCAGCAGTGCGGCTATATGCTCGATGCCATGGACGAGCACTTCCCTGCAACCGCCAGCTGGACGCGGCCTGAAGGCGGCATGTTCATCTGGGTCACTCTGCCCGCCCATATCGATGGCAGCGAATTGCTGGCGCGCGCCGTCGAGCGCAACGTCGCCTTCGTGCCCGGCGCGCCCTTCTTTGCCGATGCCCATCCCCAGGCCAACACCCTGCGCCTGAGCTTTGTGACCGTATCCGAGGACAAGATCCGCGAGGGCATCGCCATTCTTGGCCAGCTCATCAAGGAAAGCTAACGCATGACCGGGGGATAGCTCCCCCATTGATTTTCAATGACACCAGCCCCCGAAAACGCTCGCCACGCACATCCAGGCGCTACAGCGCCCGACGTACCCGACCTGTCCGATATGCGCCCCGACGACTGGGTCGAGCGCTGGCTGCCTCGCGCCTGGGGCCCCTACGCTCGCCTGTGCCGCTTTGACCGGCCCGTGGGTACCTGGCTGACGCTGCTGCCCTGCCTGGCTGCGCTGGTCCAGGCCGCGGACGGCATGCCCACGCTGCTGCGCCTCGTTATTTTTTCGCTTGGTGCGCTGATCATGCGCGGCATCGGCTGCTGCTTCAATGATATCTTTGACCGCAAGTTCGACCATCAGGTCGAACGCACGCGCTTTCGCCCGCTGACCAGCGGACAACTGACGCTGCGCAAGGCTTTGTGGTTTGTGCTGGGCCAGTTGGCGGTCTGCGCGCTGCTGCTGTTTGCACTGAATGAATACAGCCGCTGGCTGGCTGTCGCGCTGGTGCCCATCGTGATTGTCTATCCCTTGTGCAAGCGCTTTACTTACTGGCCCCAGGTGGTGCTTGGCATAGGCTTTAACTGGGGCATGCTGATGGCCTGGTCCGACACCCAGAATATCGTGCCGCTGGCGGCCATCGCCATGTGGCTGGGCGCAGTCCTATGGCAGGTTGGCTATGATTCCATCTACGCCTATGTCGATGTGCGCGACGATATCAAGCTGGGCCTGCACTCCACCGCCCTGCGCTTCGGCAAGCATGGCAAGGCATGGATCAGCGGTTTCTATATCGCCACCATCGCCCTGTGGCTGTATGGCGGAGCAGCCATGGACATGGATTGGCCCTACTATGTCGTCGTGGCCGCCATTGCCGCGCATTTTGTCTGGCAAATGAGCGTATTCAGCCTGGCCCGGCCCGACCGCAGCTTCATGCTGTTCCGGGCCAATATGGCGGTCGGGGTATTGTTGCTGGTGGCTGCGCTGGCGGGCACAGTACTGTAATAACAACAGATTAGGTAGGACATGACCGGTTTTCTTGAATATCTGGCCACGGCATTGTTTGCCATCGCCATCATCCATACTTTCTCGGTACCGGTGTTTGCCCGGCTGGCGCATCGCAACGGCCCCCACTCGGGACTGTGGCACCTGCTGTCCGAAGTCGAGGCCGTATTCGGCGTCTGGGCCTGTGTGCTGCTCGTTTGCATGGCGCTGGTGTCCGGCCTGGATACCATGGTCAAGTACATCGATACGCGCAACTTCACTGAGCCGGCTTTCGTGTTCGTCATTATGGTGGTGGCGGCCAGCCGCCCGATTCTCGAAATGGTGAATATGGCGGTACGCCTCGTGGCGCGCATCCTGCCCGTGCGCAATGAGCTGGCCACGTATTTTGTGACCCTGTCACTCGTGCCCCTGGCCGGATCCTTCATCACCGAGCCTGCCGCCATGACGCTGGCGGCATTGCTGTTACGCGATGCCTATTTCCGCCGGCCCGACCAGGCAGGCTTCAAGTATCTGACGCTGGGTGTGCTGTTCGTCAATATTTCGATAGGCGGCGTGCTTACCGCCTATGCCGCGCCGCCGGTGCTGATGGTCGCCCATACCTTTGGCTGGGATACCGCGTACATGGCCACGCACTTCGGCTGGCGCGCCGCTGCGGCCGTGCTCATCAACGCAGGCGTGCTCACATTCATCTGCCGCGCGCACCTGACCACCGGCGAGATCGGCAAAAACCCTTCCGAAAAGACACGGCCGCCCGTTCCATTCTCGGTCATCGGCATTCATACGCTGTTCCTGGTGGGTATTGTGCTGTCGGCGCATCATCCTGTCATTTTCCTGGGCTTTCTGATGCTGTTCATCGGCTATGCCCATGCCTATTCGCGCTACCAGAATCCGCTGCTGATCCGCGAAGGTCTGATGGTCGGCTTCTTTCTAGCGGGACTGGTACTGCTGGGCGGCCTGCAGAAATGGTGGCTCCAGGACCTGCTGGCCGGCCTGTCGCCGATCGTGCTGTACTGGGGCGCCACGGCGTTGACGGCAGTGACGGATAACGCTGCGCTGACCTATCTGGGATCCCTGGTAGAAGGAACGAACGAAATCTGGCGCTATATGCTGGTCGCCGGAGCCGTCACGGGAGGCGGGCTGACCGTGATCGCCAATGCCCCCAACCCGGCCGGCTTTTCCATTTTGAAGGGCTGCTTCCCCAATGGCGCAATCTCGCCGCTCAAGCTTTTGGGGTCAGCCCTGGTGCCTACGCTGGTGGCCGCAGCCATGTTCATGATCCCCAAGACCTTCTGAACACAGGCGCTCTGGCGGGCGCCCGCCATCGCGGCGGGCAAAACCGGCTAAAATTGATCTTTTTTGCGCCTCACCGCATTTCTTTCCGTGCCACCCACGGCAGGCGGTCTCTGGCGCGTTATTACTGGAAACTCTTTCGGGATTTCTGTCGTGCCTATCTATGCTTATAAGTGCAGCGCCTGTGGCCATGCCCAGGACGTGCTGCAAAAAATGTCGGATCCACTCCTTACGGTCTGCCCCGAATGCGGGCAAAGCACCTATGCCAAGCAGGTCACTGCCGCTGGCTTTCAGCTCAAGGGCTCAGGCTGGTATGTAACCGATTTTCGAAATAATGGGTCTTCCGGCGCGTCCTCGTCCGGCGCCACCGCCAGCACCCCGTCCCAGACACCGGCGGCCAGCGACGCAACGGGCTCGAAGGGCGACTCGGCATCGAGCGCCCCGTCGACCACCAGCGCCGCCCCAGCTGCCACGCCAGGCGGTACATCCACCGCCTGAGCGCTTGCGCGTCCGCGCACAGCCCAACCAAGCATTTCACTACGGAGTAATCCTCGATGCGTACCTGCTACACCGGCGAGGTCAGTAAACAATATCTGGACCAGACAGTCACTTTGTTTGGCTGGGTTCATCGCCGCCGCGATCACGGAGGCGTCATTTTCATCGATTTGCGCGATCGGGCCGGCCTGGCCCAGGTTGTCGTGGATCCGGACAATGTCCAGGCCTTCGCCACTGCCGAAAGCATACGCAATGAATTCTGCGTTCGGGTTACCGGTCTGGTGCGCCTGCGCCCGGAAGGCACTACCAACGCCGACCTGGCATCTGGCCAGATCGAGATTCTGTGCCGCGAAATCGAGGTGCTCAATCCTTCGGTCACGCCCCCGTTCCAGCTGGATGACGACAACCTGTCCGAAACCACCCGCCTGACGCACCGCGTGCTCGACCTGCGCCGTCCGCAAATGCAGAACAACCTCATGCTGCGCTACCGCGTCGCCATGGAAGTGCGCAAGTACCTGGACGAATTGGGCTTTGTCGATATCGAAACCCCCATGCTCACCAAGAGCACGCCCGAAGGCGCGCGCGACTACCTGGTGCCGTCGCGCGTGAACGATGGCGAATTCTATGCGCTGCCCCAGTCTCCGCAACTGTTCAAGCAAATGCTGATGGTGTCGGGCTTTGACCGCTACTACCAGATCACCAAATGCTTTCGCGACGAAGACCTGCGCGCGGACCGCCAGCCCGAGTTCACCCAGATCGACTGCGAAACATCCTTCCTGAACGAAGAGCAGATCCGCGAGATCTTCGAAGGCATGATTCGCCAGGTATTTGCCAAGGTGCAAAAGACCGAGCTGCCTACGCCGTTCCCGCTCATGTCGTGGGGCGAAGCCATGCGTCGCTACGGTTCGGACAAGCCCGATCTGCGCGTCAAGCTGGAATTCGTCGACGTTGGCGACCTGATGCAGGACGTCAGCTTCAAGGTGTTTTCCGCGCCCGCCAACGACCCCGCCTCCCGCGTGGTGGCCTTGCGCGTGCCCGGCGGCGCCAATATGCCACGCAGCGAGATCGATGCCTACACCAAGTTTGTCGCCATCTACGGCGCCAAGGGCCTGGCCTACATCAAGGTCAACGATGCCGCCGCCATCCCCGAAGGATTGCAGTCGCCCATCGTCAAGAATATCCACCCCGACGCGCTGACCAGGCTGATCGAGCGTACCGGCGCTCAAAGCGGCGATCTGATTTTCTTCGGCGCGGACAAGGCCAAAGTGGTCAACGATGCCATCGGCGCATTGCGGGTCAAGATAGGCCACAGCGAGTTCGGCAAGGAACACGGCCTGTTCGAAGCAGGATGGCAGCCGCTGTGGGTCGTCGATTTCCCGATGTTCGAGTACGACGAGGAAGAAGGCCGTTATTTTGCGGCCCATCATCCCTTTACCAGCCCGAAAGACGGTCACGAAGACCTGCTCGAAACCGATCCCAGCAAGGCGCTGGCCAAGGCTTACGACATGGTGCTCAATGGCTGGGAACTGGGCGGCGGTTCGGTGCGTATCCATCGTGCTGATATACAGCGCAAGGTGTTTGGCGCGCTCAACATCGATCCGGACGAGGCCCGCCTCAAGTTCGGCTTCCTGCTTGACGCACTGCAATATGGCGCACCGCCGCACGGCGGCGTGGCGTTCGGCCTCGATCGCCTGGTGACGCTCATGGCGGGGGCCGAGTCCATTCGCGATGTCATCGCGTTCCCCAAGACGCAGCGCGCCCAGTGCCTGTTGACACAGGCGCCGTCTCCCGTAGACGAAAAACAATTGCGCGAACTTCATATTCGTTTACGCAATACCGAGGTAAAGTAAGGAACAGACAGTCAGCCGAAGGGAGCGCAAGTGTCCGTCATACGGGTCGTCAGCTACAACATTCACAAGGGCCGCTCGGCGACGGGCACCCGGGAATCGTTTTCAGACCTGCGTCTCGGACTGTACGGCTTGCGCCCCGATCTGCTGTTCCTGCAGGAGCTGCAAGGCCGCAACGAGCAGCGCATCAGCCTGAATGCCCAGCATGAGTCGCTGGGAGCGGCGCTCGACATGAACACCGCCTACGGCTGCAACGCCGTGCGTTCACAGACGGACCACGGCAACGCGCTGCTATCCCGCTTTCCCATCCTCAAGCACGAAAACCAGGACATTTCCGATCACAGGCTGGAGCAACGCGGCCTGCTGCATGTCGTCGTCGACATCGACACCACTCCAGTCCATTGCATGGTGGTGCATCTGGGCCTGTTTGCAGGCAGCCGCTCGCGGCAGGTTGCCGCGCTGGTGGAGCGTATCCGACGCCTGGTGCCGGACGACGAACCCATGTTGATAGCGGGAGATTTCAACGACTGGCACAACCGCCTGGCGCCGATGTTCGTGCAGCAACTGAACCTGTTCGAAGTGTTTGCGATTGCGCCGCATGACGACAGCATGCCGCGCCGCCTGCGCAGCTCCGTCACGCGGCTGCGCAACAGCCTGCTGCATCTGCCGCAACCCAGACCGCTGGCCCAGAAAGTACACGAGCTGGGCAATAACGGCGCCGCCAGGCTGACACCGCCTCCCCGCACCTTCCCGGCCGCCTTTCCCTGGCTGCGCCTGGACCGCATATACCAACGCGGCTTTGCCGTACGCAAGGCGCGTGTGCTGCAGGGCCTGCCCTGGCGGCAGATTTCCGACCATGCGCCGCTGTTCGCCGAACTGGAGTTGCCCTGACCATGAACGCCACGCCGCTGCCCGACGACAACCCCATGGCGTATGCGCCCGGCGAGCTTGACCGTCAATACAATGCACGCGCTTCGGTGCCGGACTGCCTGCCCTTCCTGAAGGAGTACGCCGATTTCAGCGCACAGGCCAGGGCGCAGACCAAGGGGTATCTGTCTGTTCCCTATGGCGCGCATCCGGACGAAACCCTGGATATCTTCCCTGCGCCGCAAGCCGGCGCCCCCGTCTTCGTGTTTATTCATGGCGGCTATTGGCGGGCACTGTCCAAGGATGACTCCTCTTTCATGGCGCCCATGTTCACGCAGGCCGGCGCCACGGTGGTGGCTGTCAACTACTCGCTGGCGCCAGCCGTCGGTCTTGCGCATATCGTCGACCAGTGCCGCCGCGCACTGGCCTGGGTCTGGCGCAATATCCCCACATACAATGGCGATCCCAACCGCCTTCATGCAAGCGGCAGTTCGGCAGGCGGACACCTGGTCGGCATGCTGCTGGCCGACGACTGGCATGCTTCCTACAACGTGCCGCCGAACATTCTGCACAGCGCCAGCCCGATAAGCGGGCTTTTCGATCTACGCCCGCTGGTACGCACCCATATCAACGAATGGGCCCGTCTGGATCCTGCCGCAGCGGTCTCCCTGAGCCCCGCCTTTCAACTTCCCGAACAGGGATGTCCACTGTTCATTGCATGGGGCGAACACGAAACCGACGAGTTCAAGCGCCAGAGCCAGTACTATGGCCAGGCGTGGCAGGAAGGCGGGTTTCCTGCCACGCTGGTGGAAATCCCCGACACCAATCATTTCAATGTCCTCATGCAGTTGCGCCGGCCCGATACCGCGCTCAGCCTGGGGATACTGGGACTCATGGATCTGTAGCCGCACAGGCGCAGGCAAGGTGGCTGGCATGGTCAACAAGGAGTCACGTCTTCACTGGACTGACGGCAACGAAATCGCGCTGCTGCACAATGGCAAGGATTTCTTCCCCGCGTTGTGCAGTGCAATCGACCAGGCCCGAATCCAGGTGCATCTGGAAACCTATATTTTTTCTGTGGATGACACCGCACGGCGCGTACTCGACCATCTGGCGAAGGCCTGCCGCCGCGGCGTCAAGGTCAGGGTGGTGATCGACGGCTTCGGCAGCAGCGAACACGTGCAGGAAGTATGTCGCGCACTGGCGGACATGGGCGCGCGCTACCGCGTCTACCGGCCAGAGCCGCGCGGCGTCAGCAATGTGCGCTTCAATCTGCGGAGGCTGCGGCGGCTGCATCGCAAAACGGCGGTGGTGGACGATGCCCTTGCCTTCGTCGGCGGCATCAATATTCTTGACGATTATGTCGATGTGCCCGACGACGGCGCCGGTCCGCAACCCAGGTTCGACTTCGCCGTGCAACTGCAAGGCCCTATCGTCGACGATATTGCGCGCGCCCAACGCGTGCTGTGGCTGCGCATGGCCTGGCGGCGGCGCGACGACTGGCCCTCCTTCTATCAACGGCTGAGATCCTGGACAGCCTGGCGCCAGGCACGGGTCAAGACGCCGCAGCAGCGTTACACACCGGGCGTGCGCGCAACGCTGCTCTTGCGCGACAACGTCCTGCACCGGCAATCCATCGAAAACGCCTACCTGAGCACCATCGCCGGCGCCAAGTCTGAAATCCTCATCGCCAACGCCTACTTTTTCCCTGGCCGTCGCCTGCGCAAGGCGCTGGCGGCCGCGGCCGCGCGTGGCGTACGCGTCAGGCTGCTGCTGCAGGGGCATTCCGAGTACGCCATGCAATACCGCGCCTCCCGTTACATGTACTGCACGCTGCTGGACAAGCGCATAGAGCTATATGAATACATGGCCAGCTATCTGCATGCCAAGGTGGCCGTCATGGATCACTGCTCCATGGTGGGCTCGTCCAATCTCGATCCCTTCAGTCTGCTGCTGGCGCGCGAGGCCAACGTCTACATCCAGGACCAGGACTTCGCGCAGTCGCTGCGCTCGGCGCTGGAAACCGAGATACAGTCCAATGCCAAGCAGGTAACCGAAGCATCTCTGCAGCGCAGGGGCTGGGCCGGACGGCTGCTGGACAGTGTGTCCTACCTGATGCTGCGCGTCGGCGTGGCGCTCACCGGCAAATCGTCGGAGTACTGAAACCCCAGCCCTGGCTGCGCCTTCTGCCGCCGACCACGGCAGTACACGGAAGAGTCAGACCGCCACGTGCCGGCGCACCTCGTGCGCAAACAGACATGTAGCAGTGCACAGCGCGACAATACCCGGACCGGCTCCGTTGCTATGCTGCTTCCATCACTCTAGAGGGGAGCGGAGACATGTCAGTTGCGTTGGATCAGAACCGTCCGGAACTGGCCGCCATTCGGGAACACATGATTATCGGCGGCAAACCCTGGACCGAGGGCGAAGGCGATGCCCTGCCCGTCTATGACCCGGCTCGCGGGGTAGTCATCGCCCGGCAACTGGAGGCTGGGCCGCGCCAGGTGAACGAAGCAGTCAAGGCCGCCCGCCAGGCATTCGAAGCCTCTGCCTGGCGGGATATGCCGCCGGTGGGGCGGGAACGGCTGCTGCTCAAGCTGGCCGATCTGGTCGAGCAGCACGGCGACGAACTGGCGCGGCTGGAAACGCTGAACAACGGCAAGCTGCTGGCGCTGTCCCAGGGCCTGGAGGTCGGCGCCGGCGCACAGTGGCTGCGCTACATGGCGGGTTGGGCCACCAAGATATCGGGCGAAACCCTCAATGTGTCGATTCCTTTTCCTCCGGGATTCAATTATCACGCCTATACCCGCCCTGAACCGGTAGGCGTGGTGGCGGCCATCGTGCCCTGGAACTTCCCCCTGCTGATGGCCATCTGGAAAATCGCGCCAGCCGTGGCCACGGGCTGCACGGTCGTGCTCAAACCGGCGGAAGAAACCCCGCTGACAGCCATCCGCCTGGCCGAACTTGCACTTGAGGCCGGCTTTCCGCCAGGCGTTATCAACGTCATTACGGGTCGCGGCGAAATCACAGGGGCGGCCCTGGTCGCCCACCCCGATGTCGACAAGATCGCCTTTACCGGATCGACCGAGGTGGGCAAGCTGATCGGCCGCCAGGCTGTGGACGACATGAAACGGGTATCGCTGGAGCTGGGCGGAAAATCACCAGTCATCATCCTGGATGACTGCGATATCGATCTGGCCATACAGGGCGCGGCCGGTGCGATCTTCTTCAACCAGGGCCAGGTGTGTACGGCCGGGTCGCGGCTGTTTGTTCAGCAAGGCATATACGAGCGGGTCGTCGCTGGACTGGCGCAGGCGGCCTCGGGCATGAAGCTGGGCTCCGGCCTGGATCCGGACACGCAGATCGGGCCCATGGTCTCGGCGCGCCATCAGCGACGCGTGCTGGACTATATCCAGATCGGCAGGCAGGAAGGCGCACAGGTGCTGGCCGGCGGCGAGGCCGGTGCAGGCGACGGCTATTTTGTACGGCCCACGGTATTTGCCGGCGCACCGGCCGGCGCCCGCATCAGCCGTGAGGAGATCTTCGGACCTGTCGTGGTCGCTGCAGCCTTCGAGACCGAGCATGAGGCCGTGGCGCTGGCCAATGACACCCAGTTTGGCCTGGGCGCCAGTATCTGGAGCAATGATCTGGCGCGCGTCAATCGCCTGGTGCCGCGCATCCGGGCTGGCACGGTATGGGTCAACACCCACAATATGCTCGACCCCCACATGCCGTTCGGCGGATACAAGCAATCAGGCATTGGACGCGAGCACGGCCATGCCGCCATCGAGATGTATCTGGAAAAAAAATCCGTCTGCATTGCCTACCCGTCCGCGCATTGATCTGACGCGCGCATCTCCGGGGCGGCCATAACAAAATAATGAGGAGACCGCATGAAAAAAAGCACTGGATTGCTGTGCGCTGCCCTGCTGGCGGCAGCCGCCAGCCTGGGCCTGGCCAACCAGGCCAGGGCTGGCGACCCCAGCGCGCGCGACTGGATTCCCGCGCCGCCGGGAACCAATATTTTCGCCAGCTATTTTGCAGCACTGGGCAGCCACGGCTTCTATGACCACGGCCATCGCGTTCAGGGTGGACCACAGATCGACCTCCAGGCGCTGGTGCTGCGCCCTATGGCGTTTCGCCAGGTCGGCGGCGTGACCGTACAGTATGAACTGATCGCACCGGCCTACCGCACCACTGCCAAGGTGCCCGGCATTCCGCATGACCGCCTCACCGGCTTTGGCGACATTCAGGCGGGCGCCGCCTTCTGGTTGTACAACAATGAGGACACCCGGACCTGGTTTGCATGGGAGCCATTCATTACCTTTCCTACGGGCCGCTATCATGGCTCGCAGGCGGATGTGTCGCCGGGCAAGAACCGGTGGACGACCATACAGGACTTCGCCTTTGTGAAGGGCGTGGGCGAGTCCACCTATCTTGAAGGCGTGGCCGAATTCGAGTTCTACGGCGACAACAACAACTACTATGGCCAGAAGCTGGAGAAATCGCCCTCGATGCGGCTGATGTTCCTGGCGTCGACCAATATCACGCCGCAGACTTATGTTGGCATGCGCTACCGCTACGAAACGGGCGGCAAGGAAAAAATCAACGGCGATACCGTGGTGTCGAGTCAGCGCAGCCATCAACTGGCAGCAGAGATCACGCATCAGCTGAATGACGCAAACCAGATACAACTGCAGTATATCCACGACCTCGACGTCAGGAACGGGCCGAAGATGCGCGGCGTGCAATTGCGCTATGCCTACATATTCTGAACCGGACCCATCAGCCAGGAGATATTATTCATGATCAATTTATCGCTCACCAGGCCCAGACTGTATGGACTGCTGGCCGCAGCACTGCTGGCCGTCTCCCTGCCGGCGGCGGCCCAGCAGAAGCCTCTGGAAGAACTGACCGGTGGCCATCTGCTGCCGGCCGATGCATCGCAGCGCATTTATGTGATGGACTCTGTGTTTCAGCACCTGACCGACAGCCGCGTCAATATTTTTGATGGCGCGACGGGCAAGTTCCTGGGTATGGTGCCTACCAGCTACAACGGCCATATGCAGCTCTCGCATGATGGCAAGAACATCTACGTGATGACTACCTACTACGAGCGCGTCACGCGAGGCAAGCGCGCTGATGTGGTGGAAATCTGGGACGCCAGGGCCCTGACGTTCAAAAAGGAAATCGCCATCCCCGCCAAACGCGCCCAGGCGCTCAACTACCGGGGTATTTTCCGGCAAACGGCGGACGGTAAATTCATACTGGTCCAGAACGCCACGCCTGCTTCGTCGATTTCCGTCGTAGATGTCGACAAGGGGGCGTTCGCCAGCGAGATCACCTCATCGGCCGGCTGCTGGAGCATTATTCCGTTACCCGACAAGCCGCGCAGCTTTATGACCATCTGCGGCGACGGCGCGCTGCTGTCCATCGATCTGGACGAGCAAGGCAAGGTGGCAAGCCAGCATCGCAGCAAAGCCATGTTCCCCGTGCAGGAGGATCCCATTTTCATTGCGCCGGGCCTCACGCGCGACAAAGCCTATTTTGTTTCCTTCAATGGCAATGTCTATACCGCCGATCTCGGCGGCAAGGAGATCGCCTTCGAACCGGTCTGGTCCCTGCTCAACGATGAAGACAAAGCCAAGGGCTGGGTGCCCGGCGGCTATAACGTGATCGATGTTGATCGCGCAACGCAGCGTCTTTATGTCTTCATGCACCCCGATGGCAAGGAGGGTTCGCATAAAAACCCCGCTGCCGAGATCTGGGTATACGATCTCAAGACGAAGCAACGGATCGCGCGCGAACCGGGCCGCGACGGCCTGTCCATGTCGGTCGCCCAGGGCCCTCACCCGCGACTGCTGACGCTCGATGGCGGCAATGTGAACATCTACGATATCGGTGCCGCGCAGCCCAAGTATCTGAGAACCATAGAAGGCGCCGGCGAAGCCGCATTGCAGGTGGAGCCGCAGCCCTATGAAGGAGACGCAAAGTGATAGACCCCATTCTGATCTATACGGCTGCGGCGACCCTGGCAGGCATATTGCTGTCGGGCGCGCTGGGCAAGCTGGCCAATTTCTCGCTGTTCGAACAGGCCACGGCAGGCTATGCCCTGTTGCCGGCCACACTTGTGCGGCCATTCGCTGCGGTGTTCCTCGCAGCAGAACTGGGAAGCGGCCTACTGCTGCTGATTCCGGCCACCCGCGCCGCCGGGGCGGCGCTGGCCATGGCGGTATTGTTGCTGGCCTGCGCCGGCATCGCCGCCAATCTGCTGCGCGGCCGCCGCGATATCGACTGCGGCTGCGGCGGCTTTGCTGAAAAGGGTGGTGGACTGTCCTGGTGGCTGATACTGCGCAACAGCCTGCTGCTGGTGCTGGCCGCGCCTGCCCTGCTGGCCCAGCATGCCTCGGCGCGCAGCCTGGGCTGGGTCGACGCGCTGACCTTTTTTGGCACAACGCTTGCGGCGCTGGGCCTGTATTTCTGCCTGAATCAACTGATCGATTCACATCAACGATTTCAAAAAACATAAGGAAACGCCATGAATGCCTTGATGATTTCCAACATCGTCCTTTGGGTTGTCGTACTGTGCCTGGTGCTGGTGGTATTGGCGCTTTCACGCCAGATCGGCGTTCTGTATGAACGGGTGGCGCCAATGGGCGCGCTGACCATGGACAAAGGCCCCGCCGTAGGCGATGCTGCGCCCACGTTCGAACTGAACGACATGCTGGGCAGGCCCCAGAAAATAGGCTTTGCCGGACCGCGCAGCCAGTTGCTGTTCTTTCTCTCGCCCACCTGCCCGGTCTGCAAGAAGCTGCTGCCCATACTCAAATCCGTTGCTGCCACAGAAAAGAAATGGCTGGACATCGTGCTGGCCAGCGACGGCGAGATGCCCGAGCATCTGGCGTTCTATCGCCAGGCAGGACTCGAACAGTTTCCCTACCTGCTGTCCACCAGCCTGGGCATGGGCTTTCAGATCAGCAAGCTGCCTTATGCCGCACTGATCGATGAGCAAGGCATTGTCCGCGCCAAAGGCCTGATCAATTCGCGCGAACAGCTGGAAAGCCTGTTTACCGCCAAGGAGCTTGGCGTCGCATCCGCCCAGGAATACCTGGCCAATCATGGCCTGAACGAAGTTCAAGTTTCGCGCAAGGAGAACGTCAATGCGTTGGCTGGATAAATTTGGCGAAAACATGGCGCGCAGTATTGCGCACAAATCATCGCGGCGCAGCGTGCTGCGCACGGTCAGCAAGGCGCTGGTCGGATCGGCCTTTCTCATGCCGGTACTGCCGGTGGCCCGCGCCGCCGGCAAGTCTCCCGGCCTGGATGATGCCACGGAAGAAGAACTTACCTCTTGCGACTACTGGCGCTATTGCGCGGTGGACGGTTTTCTGTGCTCCTGCTGCGGCGGCACGCCCACGACCTGCCCGCCCGGCACCACGCCGTCGCCGATCTCCTGGGTAGGCACCTGCCACAATCCCAAGGACGGCAAGGACTATCTCGTCAGCTATCATGACTGCTGCGGCAAGACTGCCTGCAATCGCTGCCTCTGCTCCTCGCAGGTGCGCGAGCGCCCAGGATACGAGTTCTTCCTGCACAACGATGTGAACTGGTGCATGGCCAATGAAAACTCGACGTTCCACTGCACCACCTCGATTGTTGTCGGACTGGCCAAACAATGATGAGGAGCGTTATGCCATGACCGAACGCCAGGGTGCGGCATCAGGCAGCCGGGGCGCGCGCGCAACACGCCTCGCCTCCGCATGGCATGCCGCGGGAGCAGGGCGGCAGCACGTTTCCGCCCTGCTTGCCATGGCAGTCATGCTTGCCAGCGCCGCCTGCGCCGCTCAGACACCCTCCACGCCTTCCACCGCATCCACGGCGGCGTATAAAGACTACATGCTGCAATGCGCAGGCTGCCATCGCTATGACGGCGCCGGCGTCACCCGGCAGGGTGTACCCAGTTTCCGCGACTCCATAGGCCTGTTGGCCGGCTTACCCGCAGGGCGCGACTACATGATACGGGTGCCTGGCGCAGCCCAGTCGCAATTGAGCAACGCCGAGCTGGCCGCTGTCCTGAACTGGGCCGTCATGACCTATGGTCCCCGTCAGGCTGGCGCAGCCTCCAGGCCGTTTACCGCCGGCGAAGTCGGCGCTGCCAGGCAACATCGCTTTGACGACGTGGCCAGAGCCCGCAAGGCGGTCGCCCAGGCCATCGCGGCGCAGGGCCAGGCGCTGGCCCCGTATACCTACGGCAGCAACCCTCCTGCACCCTGACCTCCCCGACGGCCGTCTCTACAGGTTTCTACCCATGGTCGCCGCACTTTGATTTAGGTATAAAGCTTATACGAGCGTCTGTGCGCAGGGCTTTTCCGGCGCATGCCCGCCCGCATCTTTTTCAAGGCATCAGGTGTATGACGCCCATGCTATTGCGCACCCCGCCGCGTCACTTCGACAGCCATGCACCATGGCGCGATGGCGTATGTGAATATTTCGTCCCACTCGAGGTTCGCGCCACGACGGGCGGGGCTTTCCTGAACACCGCCGCCAGCGACCGGCTGGGCAGCCTGCACGTGACCGAACTGGTTACCTCGGCGCAGCGCGTGTGCCGCACACGCACGCTGGCCAGCCGCGCCGAGCAAAGCGTCTACAAGGCAACGCTGCAGTTGTCGGGACGCAGCACCATTGTCCAGGAAGGGCGGTCGGCCATTCTGCATCCCGGCGAATGGGGGCTGTACGACACGGCCAGGCCTTATGAGGTTGCCGTGGACCAGGACGCCCACTTTCTGGTACTGCAGATTTCGTCGGCGCAGATGTCGGTATGGGAGCCCTACCTGCAACGAGCCGTTGCCCGCGCTTTCAGCGCCCGGCACGGCAGCGCGCGCATCGCCATGGATACCCTGCGCCTGGCTCTGTTGGAAAATCCCGGCCTGTCTCCCACCGCAACGCGCGACATCGCCAATACGATCTTGCAGATGATAGGACTGAATGTCTCAGAGCAAAGCGGGGCGGACAGTATGTCCGGGCTCGACGAAGTCCGTCACGCACAATTTCGCGCCATCCGCCAGCATATCGACGAAAATCTGCATGATCCCGATCTTTCGATCACAGGCATCACCGCGCATTTCCGGATCTCGCGCCGTTATCTGTACAAGCTGTTTGAAAACCAGGGTCAGACGCCGGCCGACTATATTCAGGGAGCGCGCCTGGAGCGCTGCCGCGACCTGCTCGCCGACGCAACGCATACGCGGCAGATCAGCGAGCTGGCCTATCAGCACGGATTCTCGGACTCCGCGGTATTCAGCCACGCATTCCGCCGCCGCTTCGGTGTATCACCCACCGAATGGCGGCGGCAGCAGGCGATTACTCCTTAACCAATCGCCATTCGCCGTTCTTGACCGTGATGAGCTCACGGCCACGGTCATCGAATCCGCTGTGGTCTTCGGCCGACATGTTGTACACGCCTTGCGTGGCCACCAGCTCGTGGGTTTGTTCCAGCGCATCGCGCAGCGCGCTGCGAAACGCCTTGGTGCCAGGCTTGGCGGATTTGGCGGCCAGCGGGATGGCCTGCTCCAGCAGCAGGCCGGCGTCATAAACGTTGGCGCCGAAGGTTGCCGGCTTTTCGCCATACAGCTTGGTATAGCGCGCGATATAGTCCTGAGCGATCTTCTTGGAGGGATTCGCGTCGTCGATCTCGGGCAATACCAGCATCAGGCTAGCCGCCAGCACAGTGCCCTCGACATCCTTGCCGCCCAGTTTGAGGAAAGCGGGCAGCGCCGCGCCATGAGTCTGGTAATACTTGCCCTTGTAACCCTGCTTGGCCAGCGTGGTCTCGGGCAGCACCGCTGCCGAGCCCGTACCCGCGATCAACACCGCGTCGGGATTGGCGGCAAACACCTTGAGCGCCTGGCCGGTCACTGAACTGTCCGAGCGCTGGTAGCGCTCCACTGCCACAATCTTGATATTGTTTTCCTTGGCCAGGCCGGTAAACACCTTGAGCCAGTTCTCGCCATAGGCATCGTTCAGGCCGATGAAGCCGACCGTCTTGATGCCGTGCTTGACCATGTGGCCAACCAGCGCCCTGGCGATGATGTCATCGTTCTGCGTGGTTTTGAACACCCATTTTTTTTCCGGTGTCATGGGCAGCACGACCGAAGCCGTGCCTACTGGCGCCAGCATGGGCGTGCCGGATTCCGCCGCAAACTGAATCACCCCCATGGCATTGGGCGATCCTGAAGGTCCGATGATGGCATCGACCTTCTCTTCTGAAATCAGCTTCTTGAAGTTCGTGACCGACTGCGTGGGATCGCTGGCGTCGTCCAGCGAAATGTACTGCACCGTCAGATCGCCGATTTTCTTGGGCAACAGTGCGACCGTGTTCTTTTGCGGGATACCGACCAGGGCGGTGGGCCCGGTGGCGGAGGTGACGACGCCTACTTTGACCTGCGCGCCCGCAGGGGCGGCGCCCAGGACGGCAAACAATGCGGCGGATAGAGCAAGAGTTCTGAACAGCATAATGTGTCTCCGTTGTTTTTGATTCTATAAAGGTAATTCAGATCGTCACCGAACTCACGCTGGCGCCGCCGCATACATACAGCGTCTGGCCAGTAATGAAACTGTTGGCCGGGTCGGCGAAAAACATCACCGCCCTGGCCACGTCATCGGCCCGCCCGAGTCGCTGCACAGGTATGCCTTGGGCAATATTGTGCTCGCGTTCGCTGCCGGCGGGAATAACATCGTAGAACATATCGGTCTGAATAGGGCCGGGCGCCACCACATTGACGGTGATGCCCTTGGGCGCGAGTTCAAGCGCCCAGGTGCGCGCCATGCCGACCATGCCCGCCTTGGTCGCGGAATAGGCTGTACGCGTGGGCAATCCCAGGGCGCCGCGCGAGGACATCAGCACGATGCGGCCAAAACCCGCCTGCTCCATGGACGGCAGGACCGCCTGCACCAGGCTGATGGCCGCCCCGAGATGAATCTGCGTCAGACCTTGCAGCTCGTTCAGACTCACGTCCGGCAGCAGATTGGGCCAGATAACCCCTGCGTTGTGCACGACGTGGCTGATCGGATACTGCGACGCCAGTTCGGCACCAGCCTGCGTCACAGCATCGGCATCCAGCAAGTCCACCAACACGGAATGCAGCTTCGGATGCACAAACTCCGGCGCCCTGCGCGCCATCGAAATCACTTCATACCCGGCATCCAGCATCTGGCGGCAGATCTCCGCACCAATGCCTGCACTGCCTCCGGTCACAAGCGCGATATGTTGTTCATTCATGTGTGCTGCCCCTTATGCCGCGGGCGTCAGCGCCAGGACCCGCAGCGGACTGCCCGAGCCCCTGCGTATCTTCAGCGGCGCCGAGAAAATCACCGCGCCGGTCGGCGGCAACTGATCCAGGTTGGTCATGCACTGCAGGCCATAGCGATTGTTGCCGTGCATGAAGTAATGACAGGGAAAGGGCGGATCCAGATGCTGGGCCTGGCCGGTGTCCGTACCCACGGATTCCGTGCCGAAGCCGTGCACATCGCGCTCCTTGATAAGCCAGGGCACGACCTGGGCATCGGGCCCGGGCGAGTGAGCGCCATCTTCCTGCATATTGAGATAGTCCACCGGCTTGTCGCGTTTGGACCAGTCGGTGCGCATGAAGACCCATGATCGCGCCGGGATGCGGCCATGCTCGGCCTCCCATTTCTGGACAAAATCTATCGTAAGCAGAAAATCGGGGTCCTCGCCTGACTCGGCCGAACAGTCCAGCACGCAGGCCTGGGCGATGAAGGCGTCCAGCGGAATCGTATCCACCGTGTTGTCGGGCTGGTCCTTGCCGCTGACCCAGTGCGCGGGCGCATCGAAGTGCGTGCCCGTATGCTCGGACATCGAAAAATTATTCCAGTACCACGCTGGTCCGCGTTCATCGTAGCGGGAAATCTCCTCGATACGGAAAGGCCAGGCCTGGCCGAACTCGGGCGGCAGCACGATGGTCGGAAACTCGGGCGTCAGGGTTTCGGTCAGGTCGACGATACGGATTTTTCCTGAGGCCAGCTCGGCCATGAACTGGCCTAATGCAGTAGTGCTCATTATCTCTCCTGTAGTGATGCTTGCCGGTTCGCCACCGGCGCTGCCATGCGTTGTCAAAGCTCGCGTTCGAGCCCTTTGGGGTTGTCGCGCCAACGCGCCAGGAACTCCTGTGCCACATCGCCCACGTAGACGTCCTCCGTCCCTTCCTGCAGGGCCTTGACGATGGCGCTTGCCACGGCTTTCGGATTGACGCGCGGTGGCGGCGTCAGTTGCTCCCATTCATGATCCAGCGGTCCTGCAAAGACATTGACCACCCGCACGCCGGACGACATGAACTCGTGCCGCAGGCACTGCGCCACAGACAACGCCGCAGCCTGTGACGCCGACCAGACCCCGCGCGCGGGCAGATTGGCATGGGCATAGATCGACAGGATATTGACCCAGGCCACCGCGTTGCTCACCCCGTCGGCGGCGCGGCCGGACATGCCGGGCCCGAAGTTCTGGGCCAGCCGGATCAGGCCCATGCAGTTCACATCCAGGGCGTCACGCGCCTTGTTCATGTCACGGCTGAACAGAATGCCGCCATCGCGCTGATGATCCGCCGTGTTGATCAGGATATCGACCTTGCCGCCGATGGAGCGCGATATGCGCTCGACCGAGTCTGTATCGGTGATATTCATGTCCTGCACGTGCACGCGTTCATCGCTGCACAGGTCATCGAAAGCGGCGGACCGCCGCCAGGTCTCCGGGTCGCCCGCAAACACGGACGTCACGCCGGCATCGAGCAGCGCACGGATCACGGCCAGGCCGACGGCAGTCTTGCCATCGGTGACCAGCACGCGCCGGAACTTGGGGTTGCTGGAGGTTTCGCGCAATGTCTTGTCGTCTTCCATATGAGGCGTCGCCAGTAAGGGGATGGCTATCATCACGGCCTGGCCGCTGCGATCGAGCTTGAGCGCCAGCCGTACGTCGTCACCTTCGCTGCAATCGCCATGTACATGCGCGACCACCGAAGGACCAGCCTGCATCTGGACGGTACCGATACGCCAGGGCAGTCGTTCACGAAAATACAGATCATTGCTGTGGCTCAACACCGTGGTGGCCAGCAGGCGACCACGCGGATCGACCTCCTGCCAGCGCAGTCGGTCCGACAGGCAGTGATGACAGACCTCGCGCGGCGGATACTGCACTGCGCCGCATTCCTGGCAGGCCTGCAACTCGAAACGACCCAGTGCGGCGGCGGCCGTCAGGCCAAGTGCGCGGCGGCTGCGCGCGGCCGGCGGCCGGGTCGCCTGTCGTGTACGGGCAACCGGATTTTTGCGCGCAGGCCGCGAAAGTGGCGCCGTCATGCATCGCTCCTTGCCAGCAAGGCGGCACCGGTGCAGATGCCGCGGTCATAGTTGATCATGCCAAAGCCGCTGACCAGGCCAATGCGCGCCCGCGCTACCTGCGTATTGCCGGCACGGTCAGTGAGCTGCCGCAAGGCCTCGACCATGCCCAGATAGCCGCCCGCCGCCCCGGCCTGCCCCACCGAAAGCTGGCCGCCATTGGTGTTGAAGGGAAAGCTGCCACTCACGGTAAAGTCGTGGTCCCGCACGAACTGAGGCGCCTCGCCCTTGCCACAGAAACCAAGATCTTCGATCTGCATCATATTGATCACCGGATAGTCGTCATAGGCTTGCATGAAATCCACCTCGCGCGGCCCTACGCCGGCATGCCGGTAGAACGCGTCGCGGTCCACCGTCCAGCCGCCGCGCATCTGCAGGGCGTCTTCGCGCCAGGCATTGTGACGCTCAATGGTAGAGAGAATGCGTACAAACGGCAGCCCCATGTCCCTGGCCTGCGCTTCGCGCATGACCAGAAAGCCATCCGCACCGGCGCAGGGCATGACGCAGTCGAACAGATGTATGGGATCGGCGATCTCGCGCGCATCAAGATACTGTTGCAAGGTCAGCGGCTTTTTCATCAACGCGTGCGGGTAGCGCAGCGCATTCTCGCGCTGGGCCACGCACAGCTTGCCGAAATCTTCGCGCGTCGCGCCGGTCTGCTGCATATAGTTGCGGGTCAGCAGGGCGAAGCTGGCATTGGGGCCGCCCGCGCCATAGGGATAAACCGCATCCTGGGCGAACCGCGAGAACTGGCTGACCGTATTGCGAAAGGAATCCACATGATTGGTATCGCCGGCTATGCAGGCCACCATATTCGCATCGCCAGCCTGCACCGCCCGCGCAGCGCGCCGCAAGGCAACGACGCCGCTGGCCCCGCCCATGGGGATATGATCCAGCCAGGCAGGACTCATGCCCAGATGCTGCACCAGGCCCACCGCAGTATCGGGCGCCAGCGTAAAGCTGGAAACGCACAAGCCGTCAACCGCATCCTTGGCCGCACCGGACTGGCGCAGCAGCGCGCCCAGCGCCTTGCCCAGCCACCAGTGCGCGCTCTGGATGCTGTAGCGCACGTAAGGAATGGTCACCGGGACAGTCGCAACGATGCCGGAATAACCCAGACGGGACGCCGTCATGAGGGGATCTCCTGGCGCTTTTTCATGTCACAGGTATTGATGCACAGGTCCGTGCCTGGCAACGCTGCCGCCAGCGCCTTGAGTTCGCCGCGCTGAATCTTGTTGGTGGCGGTCAGCGGCAGGGCGTCGATGAAGGCCACATGGCCCGGCACTTTGTAATAGGCCAATTGTCCCAGGCACCAGGTGACGATGTCACGCGCCAGACTTTCTGCCTGTGCTGGTCCAGGCATGTCGTGCGCCACCACGCAGGCCAGCACTTCATCGCCGCGCACGGCGTCGGGAGTGGCCGCCACGGCCACCGCCTTGACGGCCGGATGCTGCAGCAGCACGCTCTCCACCTCCACCGCGGCAATGTTCTCGCCGCTGCGCCGTATGACATTCTTCTTTCGGTCCACAAAATGCAGATACCCCTGCGCATTGCGTCGCACGATATCGCCGGTATGAAACCAGCCGTCGCGCCATGCCTCGCGGCTTGCCTGGTCGTCCTTCAGATAACCCGCAAAGAAACCAAAACGCGGATCCTTCCCGCCATGCCTGACCAGCAGCTCGCCGTGCTCTTCCACGGCCGCGTCCTGGCCGGCATCATTGACCACGCGCACGTGGACATCAGGCCCGGCTTTGCCAAAGCAGCTGCTGCCTGCAAAACGCGGTTCGCAATTGGCAATGACAACGGCGCCCGCGCCTGTTTCGGTCATGGCCCAGGCCTCCAGCAAGGGAAAGCCAAAGCGCTGTTCAAAAGGCGTATGCAATGCACGATCTATGCCCGCGCCGAATCCAAACCGTACACGATGCGCCTGGTCCTGCGCACTGGGCGGCGCCTTCATGAGAATGGCCGGCATCACTCCCAGGTAGTGCACCACGGTGGCCTCCGTACTGCGCACGGTCTCCCACCAGCTGCGAGGGTGGAACCTGTCTATCGCGATCAGGCATCCTCCGGTCAGCACCATGGCCATGACGGAATAGGCCATGGCGTTCATGTGCACCAGGGGCAGCGGTGTGAGCATGCGCTCTTCGCCATTGCGCAGGGCCGCCAGACCGCCGATATCCCGGTACCAGCGGCCAGCATGCAGAAAATAGTCGTTAGGCAGCATGCAGCCTTTTGGCCGCCCCGTCGTGCCCGAGGTATACAACAGCGCGCACTCAGTGCCGGCGGTTATCGGCGCATCCCGATACGGCGCGGGCAACGGCGCCCGGGGCGGCATGTCGTCCGGCCCCATGACCGCCAGCGGCCCGTTCCTGGCCGCGTCCAGCAGGCTGGCATGCCGCTCGGGCAGTGCCACGGCCATGATCATGTCGGAATGCCCGATCAGATACGCCAGCTCGGCAGCCCGCAATTCGGCATTGACCGGCACCACCGACACGCCGAGCGCATTCAGGGCAAACCAGTGCAGCAGAAAGTCTGGTCTATTCTCCAACAGCAGACCCACGCGATGCCCGTGTCCGTATCCGGCTGTCTGATAGGCAGTCTTGAGGACATCAATACGCGCCTGTGCCTGACGGTAGGTGAGTTCGCCGGGTTCAATGCCATAGGCCAGCGCGGTTTCGGGCGTGACGCATAAGAACGGGTGTGCAGGCCACCGCGCCGCCGATTCCGTAAATGCCTGGTAAACAGTGTTGGACAAGTTCTCGCCCCTTTCTTACATGAAGAGCTGGATGCTGCGCAGCGCGGCATCGCAGTTAAGCAGATCCACCCGTTTCTGCCGGATGCGCAAGGCCGCGCCATCTGCCAGAAGCTCGAGCGTCGACCAGCCTGCGTAGAGGGTCTGTTGGTCCTTTCGTGTTTCGACGTAATGAAAGGCGGCGCGGACAACGTATTGTCCCTGCGAGGGCATGTGCCAGGGATGCGAGGTTTCCACGGTAGGCTGCTGCAGCAGGTGATGGCTGCGGCTGACCGGCTGCTGCGAATAGGTGCGCTGCCCCGCCAGGCGCTCGACGCGCACACGCAGCAACAGCTTGTCCTCGTACATGAGTGAGCCCTCGAGCACCGGGTCGGTCTGCCCGTGCGTAAGCGGCATCCAGTAATACCCATCTTCCGTGAACAGCGCCAGCCAGTCCTCGAAACGCTGCTCATCCAGCATGCGCGCTTCGGCGTATGCAAAGCCGATCAGATCCTGATCCGTAAATTCGCTCATTCCTGCTCCTTCATGGTGGCGGTCATATAGCGGGCCCAGGCCTGGTATTGATTGCGCATCTGCCATTCACTGGTGCCGTTGACCACTTCGTTCTCGCGCTGCGGCTCGTCAGCTTCGTACAGGCGAGCGACATTGACCCATGATCGTCCCCGGCTGTGCAGGCCGTGCTGGGAACGCTCATACACCTCATGATCGTCATGCCCCACCACCGAGGTCGGCGCATTGATCAGGCGGTTGTACATCAGCGTGCGTTCCAGCAGCTTGTCCGGCGCCCCGACCAGGCGGAAAGTCCACGACTCCACCAGCGTCTTGTTCGCAGCAAGCGGTTTGAAAATACGCAACGTCTGAATTGGCCCCTTGACCATGATGTTGGGAAAGTACGTGGTGTTGTGCCTGACCTCGCCCAGTATTTCCCTGGCCCGCTCGGGACCATAAGCCGCTTCCATGGCTTCCAGATATCCTGGCACGGCCGAATAGGCCGCATGAATGGAATTGCTGACGCCGGTATGGCCATGGCCGTTCTTCCACACCCGTATGCCCATGCCTTCGAAAAACTCATAAGGCGAGATAAAGGGCGCGAACTGCTCGACCGCCATCGGCTTGGGCGTGCCTTCGGGCGCCTCTTCCCACACCTTGACTGCCGTGCCAGCCGAGGACTCGTGCGCCACCATGGGATGACAGGTATCCGTCTGGTTATCCACCAGCATTTTCCAGTTGCAGTCGTGCAGGTAGCGCAGCACACCGCCGGCGACTTCCAGGCGTCCCTCAGGGGCGCGGTCGACCATATTGTCGATGGTCGACAATGACTCGCCGAAGAAATCCTCGAACGACTGGCCTTGCGGATTGAGACGGCAGAACACAAAGCCGCGATAGTTTCGCGTATTCTCCACGGCCGCCATGCCCTGACTCGCCTCGCACTGCTTGAGCACTTCAGGATCGTATCCCTTCTTGAGCGGAATCGAGAGCAACTGGCCGTCCGTTCTGAATGTCCAGGCATGATAGGGACAGCGAAAGAATTTTCCGGTGTTGCCGCAGGCGTTCGCCGCCACCTGTACACCCTTGTGCGGGCAACGGTTGTGCAGCACCCGCACAGACTTGTCGGTATGTCTGACCATCACCACCGGCTGGTCGCCCACCGTGGTCGTAAAGTAATCGCCCACATTGGGCACCTGGCTTTCGTGGCCCACATAGACCCACGTGTTGGCGAACAGATGCGCCATCTCCAGCTCGAACAGCTCCTGATCGATGAACAGGTCCTTGTGGACCTCAGTGGGCCGGACCAGTGCGGCCACGGCGGCGGGATTATTGCGATAGTTCATGGTGCACCTGTCGGTCAAAGGTCCAGCACAAGACGGTCTGAATGGCTGCGTGATACGCAGATCTGCATGACGTTGCCGGCATCGCGCTCCGCCTCGGACAAGTAGTAATCCCGGTGATCGGGCCGGCCTTCCAGCACGGCAACCTGGCATACGCCGCACTCGCCACGCCGGCAGTCGAACATCGGGTCGCAGCCCGCGTCCTCCAACACTTCGAGAATGGTCTTGTCTGGCGGTATGTGAAACTGCTGTCCGGACTGTTTGAGCACGACCTCGAAGCCCTTGTCGCCTTCCTGCGGCGCAGGCGTGGAAAACAACTCGAAATGCACGTGGGCGTGCGGCCATTGCCTGCCATGGGCATGATCCACCACGGCATCGATCAGCCCTTTCGGCCCGCAGACATATAAATGCTGTTTCTGGTCTATGCCCGCCAGCAGGGCGCTCAAGGGCAGTTGCGAAGTGTCGTCATCGTCGGCGTGAATGTGCAGTGCCTCGCCGTGCTGCGCCGCCAGCGTCTCCAGAAACGCCATCTGGCCGCGACTGCGGCCGTAATAATGCAGCTGGAAAGCGCGGCCCGCGCGCCTCAGGCTGGCTGCCATCGAAGCAATGGGCGTGATGCCTATGCCGCCGGCGACCAGCGTAATCGGGTGCTCATTGGCTTGCGCTTCGTGCAGCTCAAAATCGTTGCGCGGCCCCTCCACTTCCAGCGTGTCGCCGACCGACAGTCCATGCATATAGCGTGACCCGCCCGTACCCGGCGTCTCCAGCCTGACCCCGAGATGATACGCAGAGGGCGACCCGAAACAGGCGGACTCTCCCTCCAGACAGACCAGGGAGTAGCAGCGCGGCTCCTTCTGATCCGGGATGCTGACCTTCAGATGGGCGCCCGGCGTAAAGGCCGGCAGTGGGCGGCCATCGCTGGCCTTGAGCGTAATGGCACGTATCAGCGGTGTTTCGCTGCGGATA
The DNA here is from genome assembly GCA_048270225.1 of Pusillimonas sp. Lineage (GTDB taxonomy): Bacteria > Pseudomonadota > Gammaproteobacteria > Burkholderiales > Burkholderiaceae_B > Allopusillimonas. The sequence goes on from JBLWTG010000002.1 coordinate 488,789, forward strand.
TCAGTGACGGTAAGTGTTAAGGTGCTCACGGTTTGTCTCTTGTATGTTCATTTCATCTTTGCGGTCTCGCGCAGCGGCGCCTGCTTCAGGCCTGCGCCGGCACGGTTTGCGCCAGCAGGGCATCCAGTTTCTCCCCCTTGCTGTCGTCCAGGGCGGCCTCGCGCAATCGCTTGAGCTGCCAGGCTGCATCGCTGCGGCCCAGCAACTGGCTGGCTGCCAGGCGCAGGCGCTGATACTTGCTATTGCCGCGTTCATGCGTATCGCTATAACCCTTGACCAGTCGGCGGCAATGCACCAGCTCAACAGCCAGGTCGTAATCGTGGTGCACCGTATCGGCGATCTGCTTGAGCCATTGATGCAGGCTCTCTGTCTCGACCTGGTGCCGCAAGGTAGCTCGACGGAAACGGCGCATGCCCGCCAGGGCATACAGCATCAGAAAGCCGTGCAGCGTGCCGCTTTGCACATAACGGCCCTTGCGGAAAAACCGGTTGAGCAGGCCCGACAATCTGGGTGAGCGCTCGATCGCCCGCCCCAGCGCCACCGGCATCGCGCCGCAGACTTCCTCCAGACGCGGGTGCATATACTCCGTGGCGTAGACCAACTGTCCGGCCTGAGCGCGCGCCTCGTCCCGCACACGCTCGAAACGGCTTCCCCGCGTCTTGAGATCGGCTACGCGTATGACATCGTCATAGGCCATGGCCACCGCCACATAGCGCGCCGCAGCCGCCGTCAGCACCCAGCCCCTGGCCGCGCCGCCGAACTCGGCGTCCAGCTTGCGGATATCGTGCATATGCACCAGATACTGACGCGCATAGCGCAGGTCCTGGAACGCCAACATGCGGCGCAAACCGGCCAGCATCATGGCTTGCGCCGGCTCGGGGAATTCGTTTCTGAGTTCATCCAGCATGCCCTGCATGCGCGGGCTCGCCGCCTTGTCTGGCACCGCAGGCATGGCGCGCGTCATATCGATATCTGCGGGCGATGCCGGCGCCTGGCGCGTCTGCTCACATGCCATGCCGAAGGCACGCAGGCTGGCCTCCACACCCAGCCCGCCGCGCCGTATGGTGTTTTCGTAGTCCTCACGCCCGAATGGCAGCGTATCGGCGCCGGCCAGCGCGCCGAACAGGCTGGCGCTGATCACGCTTCCGGCCTGGTCGGCCACGGCCTGCAGATCCAGGCAATAGAACTTCCTGGCCGCTCGCCGCCCGGCGTCGATCACCTTGTTGGAATCAGCAATGCCGTTACCGTGCGCGGCCTTTTCATTCACTGCATAGCTGCGGTGCGAAGAAGTCACCAGCGTTGTCCGGGCCGGCGTCACCAGTCCGCGCTGGATCGCACGTCCGCCTTCCATGAGTTCGGCCGCCAGCACCACGTCCACATCGCCTGGCGTGGGCATCATGGCCAGCGCAGGCGGACAGCCCGCAGCCTGCACGGCAGACTCGGGCAAGAGCTCCAGATAATAAATCGTCGCCCCGGTGCGCTGCGCCACGCCCGGCACCGAGGTGGTCTGGGCCCACCAGCCGGCGTGCTCGGCCATGTCCACGATCCAGTCGGCCAGTACGCCCCCGCCCTGGCCTCCCATGGCCAGGACCGCGATTTTGATCGGCGTGCCTTCACGAAATCCGCCCGGCCTGCCGGCGCCGGCGTTCGGAGGCATACTTGCGCTTTGCTCAGTCGTCATGGCCAGCCTTATAAAGCGTAGTGATCCAGTCGCGCCTGGCGGCGCGACTGCAGATAACCGATGACACGCTGGCGCATGCGCGCCTTGAATCTGTCCCAGGCACTGGGGTTGTGCACGATATCGGCGCGATAGAACGATGGGCACAACACGGCCGCGTCGGCGACTTCACCGCAATTGCCGCAGCCCACGCAGCTGTTGTCGACATAGGCCACCGGATCTTCCTTGAGCGGATCGCCGCTGTCCTTGATCGTCAGCGAAGGACAACCCGACAGCCGGATACAGGCGTGATCACCCGAACAAACATCCGGATCAACCCCAAACCGCTGCTTGACGGCGCGCTGACCGCTCTTGACGGCCTTGTTGAAAGCGGGCTTCTCACGGCGCTGGCGGTTCAGCATGCATTCGGATTGCGCGATGATGACCTTGGGGCCGCGCTCCGGCGTAGTCAACGCTTCTTCTATCGTTGCCCGCGCCTTGCCTACATCATAGGTACGGTCCAGCGTGCGCAGCCACTTCACCCCCACGCCGCGCACGGCAGCCTCGATGGGGTTGTTGGTGGCGCGATGCGCGTTGCTGGCGCGCGAGGAAAGAATATCCTGCCCGCCTGTGGCGGCCGAATAATAGTTGTCGACGATGATGATGACACCATCGTATTTGTTGAATACCGCATTGCCTATCCCCGAGGCTAGCCCATTGTGCCAGAAGCCTCCATCACCCATGATGGAAATGGTGCGGCGGGAAGAGGGCACGTTGAACGCCGCCGCGCTGGAGGCGCCCAGGCCGTAGCCCATCGTGGTCGCCCCCAGGTTGAACGGCGGCAGGATGGAAAACAGATGGCAACCGATATCGCAGGCAATATGATGCTCGCCCAATGATTCCTGCGCCAGCGTCAGCGCCGCAAAAATCGGACGCTCGGGGCAGCCCGTACAGAAGCCGGCGGGACGCGGCGGCACCACCTGCGACAACGTATCGTCAGGAACAGGGCGCCGCACTTCGGCAATGGAGATGCGCTCGTCAGCGTCGGCCAGGGCCGCTATCCCGTCGATGCGCGGACGCACAGCCGGCCTTGGCGCATCCTGCGCCACATGCTCCAGCAGCGCGGGCTGATGCGCCGCCAGAAATGCCTGCAGGCCATCGCGCATCACTGCCGTGGTGTATTCGCCCGCCATCGGCAGCACATCCTTGCCACACAAGGCGGTGTCCAGCCGAGCCTGCCTGAGTATGGTGTTCAGATTCTGTTCTATGTAGTTGGGCTGCCCTTCCTCAACAAGCAGCACCGCTTTCTTGTTTTCACAGAAGGCATGCACCTCCTCGTCGATCACGGGATAGGTCACATTCATGACATACAGCGGAATACGGCTGTTGCCAAAGGTGTCGGCCAGGCCCAGCAGTTGCAGGGCCCGGATGACGCCGTTATACAGCCCGCCCTGCAGAATGATGCCGATATCGTCCTGGTCGCCCTCGAAATATTCGTTCAGTTGCCGCTGCCTGATGAACGCGGTCGCAGCAGGCCAGCGGGCATCGATCTTCTCGTGTTCATGTAAAAAGGATGCGGGCGGCAACACGATACGGCTGGTATCGCGGACAGGATGCGCCATTGCTTCGGCCAGGCCCATCGGCGGCCGCTGGTTGTCCTTGGCGATGAAGCGCCCGTGCACATGACAGGCGCGTATGCGCAGCTGCAGAATCACCGGCGTGTTGCTGGCTTCGGACAGATCGAATCCATCCTGCACTGCATTGACCATGCTTTCCAGGTTGGGGCGTGGGTCCAGCAGCCACATCTGCGACTTCATGGCGAAGGCATGCGTTCGCTCCTGCATGATGGACGAGCCTTCGCCATAGTCTTCGCCCACGATCACCAGCGCGCCGCCCGTCACTCCGCCCGAGGCAAGGTTGGCCAGCGCATCGGACGCCACATTGGTGCCCACGGTCGACTTCCAGGTGACCGCACCGCGTATGGGGTACATGACAGAGGCAGCCAGCGTTGCCGCGGCCGTCGCCTCCGAGGCGCTAGCCTCAAAGTGTACGCCCAGCTCTTCCAGAATATCCTGGGCATCGGCCAGCACATCCATCAAATGTGAAATCGGCGAGCCTTGATAGCCCGCGACATATCCCACGCCCGATTGCAGCAGGCCTTTGGTGACAGCCAGTATGCCTTCGCCGCGAAATTCCTCGCCGGCGCCGATCCGCAGCTGCTCCACTTCTTTCTTGAACGAGCGCTCTGCCATTCTTGTCTTCTCCTCTAAGCCTCCCTGTCGACAAGCAGCCGTCACTCAAAGAACGGACAGACGGCTATCATCGAATCAAACCGCGGGCGGCATGAATTTCTGTTTACTTTAGGCTTCAAATTAAAAGGCGTCAAGAAAAGCATGAATATTCATATAAAAAAGTTTTTTAATAGACATTACAGTCGCTTGGATATAGGCAATTTCCATTAGTCGCTGTTTTTCCGTACCTGCTTCAGGTATTGTTGCGGGGTAGAATACCGAGCTGGATGAGCACCCGCACCACAAGGAAGCCATGATTGCCAAAGACGAACTCCGCAGCATCGGATCGCCCGCCCGCCCGGCGGATGCGGCCCCGCCCTGCGCATCGGTTCAGGCAGACGCCGGCGCTGCGGCGCCCGAACGCTTCGTTCACCGCTATCTCGCCTCGGTGCTGGCCCTGGCCAGCCACCAAATATCTGCGGAGTTTCACGTCAAGGTCAAGAAAGCGGGGCTATCGATCACAGAATGGCGCATCCTGGCCAGCCTCTTCGAAAGCACCGGTGAAACCGTCGGTGAACTGGCCCACCTGGCCCTCACCAAGCAGCCCACCCTCAGCAAGGTGCTGCCTCGCCTGCAGGCCCAGGGCTATCTCACGCTGCGCACCGCACGCGCTGACCGCCGCCAGACACTGGTCAAGCTCACGCCCAAGGGCGCCCGCCTGGTCAGCCCTCTGTGTGAACAGGCCATGGCCCACCAGCACCAGGTGCTCTCCAGGCTGGAAGCCGACCACGCCGACCGCCTGGTCGGCATGCTCAGGTCCATCATCTCGCCCTGATCCAGGCCTGCCCCGACAGCAGAAAAATATCAAAAAACAGGCAAAAACAGCCGTAAAAGAGGAACTTTTGGCGCAAAACGGCCTCTTATTCCTATCTATCGCATTTTCGCCGCCCTCCATTAGCACTCCATTGAACGGAGTGCTAATATTGGAACTGCAAACTTGTACAAGGACCGCTCACAACGATGACGCAATCTTCGCAATCCCTGGCCCTGACCAACAACCAATTGGCCATGGCTGTCTCCAATCCTGGTGCGCTAGGCACGATCGAAGCATATATCAGTGCCGTCAATCGTCTGCCCATGCTCACTCAAGAGCAAGAGGCGTCCCTGGGCAAGCGGTTGCGCGACGACGCCGATCTGGATGCCGCAAGGCAGCTGATTACCTCGCATCTGCGGCTGGTCGTCTCCATCGCTCGCCAGTACCTGGGCTATGGCCTGGCGCACGCCGACCTCATCCAGGAAGGCAATATCGGCCTGATGAAGGCCGTCAAGCGTTTCGACCCCGATCGCGGCGTACGCCTGGTGTCTTTCGCCGTGCACTGGATCAAGGCCGAAATCCACGAATACATCGTGCGCAACTGGCGCCTGGTCAAGGTGGCCACCACCAAGGCCCAGCGCAAGCTGTTCTTTAATCTGCGCCGCATGCGCCCGGACGACGGCGGGCAAAGCCTGGACCCCGTACAGGTCGACGACATCGCGCGCGAGCTGAACGTCCGCCCGCAAGATGTCAGCGAAATGGAAGTCCGGATGTCCGGCCGGGAAATGGCCCTCGAAACCCGCGAGGACGACGATGCCGGCTATGCACCCATTGCCTATCTTTCCGACGACGGCGAACAGGAACCGTCTTCCGTGCTGGAACGCCAGGCCCAATACTCGCTGCAGGGTGAAGGCCTGGCCGATGCGCTGGGCGGCCTGGATGAACGATCTCGCCGCATTGTCCAGGCACGCTGGCTGCAGGACGAAGGCGGTGCCACGCTGCACGAGCTTGCTGCAGAATTCGGCGTATCGGCCGAACGCATCCGCCAGATAGAAGCTGCCGCGTTCAAGAAGCTGCGCACCGCGCTGGCCGCCTGACGCGGCGCCTCCCCGCATCCGCACAACAACAAATCTTTACATATTCCGTCGGACAGATTGAACTTTATCTTTCTGCCGCACACTAACAGTACATGAACAACGCGTTGGCTTTCGATGCGCGAGCCGTTGTTCACCATCCGCTTCGGCTTCTCCTCTTCCCCTCCCTATTGAAGCGGATGTTTTCGGGACACCCTATGGTGTCCCGCTTTTATTTCTGCGGATATTTACCGCCGCTGGGCCGCAATCGTCCGGCGGCGGCCCCCACATCCCTATAAAAAAAAGTATCCTAGGCTCTTCATCGACTACACGATACAAGCGTTCATGGATATAGGGCACCTGGTTTTTGGTTTGGCAGGCTTGCTGGCGCTGGTGTCTTTCATGCCACCGCTTGCCGGCCGCATACGCCTGCCCTATTCGGTGCTGCTGGCCATAGTCGGCATTATTCTCGGGCTGATCATCCATGTGCACAGCTGGGCGCCGATGGTCATGTCGGATTTCCTCGACTCCCTGCAAAATTTCGAGGTTTCGTCCGAAACCTTTCTGTTCGTCTTCCTGCCCATCCTGCTGTTCGAAACCGCTCTCGCGCTCAACGTGCGGCGTCTGCTCGACGACATCGGCCCCATACTCATGATGGCCATTGTCGCTGTGGTCGTATGCACGGTTGCCGTCGGTTTCTCGCTCAATTACATATCCGACTACGGCCTGGTGGTATGCCTGATGCTGGGCGCCATCGTCGCCACCACCGACCCGGTCGCCGTGGTGGGCGTCTTTCGCAATGTAGGCGCGCCCAAGCGCCTGACCACGCTGGTCGAAGGCGAGTCGCTGTTCAACGACGCAGCCTCCATCGCCCTGTACACCGTACTGCTGTCGGTCATATTCGGCGGCGGATCACTCTCCGCCGGCAAGGTGTTCTACAGCTTTCTGCTCAGCTTCCTGGGAGGAGGCATCGCCGGTTTTCTCATGGGGCGCCTGGCCAGCGGGCTGTTCATCGCCCTGCGCGGCTGGCCCACCGCAGAGATCACGCTCACGGTCGCGCTGGCCTATCTCACCTTCTATATCTCCGAGCACTATCTGGGCGTATCAGGCGTTGTCGCCACCGTCATTGCGGGACTGGTCGTGGGCACCACCGGCCGCACCCGCATGTCGCCAGCCACCTTCGAGCAGCTATCAAGCGCATGGTCGCAGTTCGGCTTCTGGGCCAATTCGCTGATTTTCGTGTTCGCAGCCATGCTCATCCCGCGCATGATGGCCGATATCACCCTGACACAGGTTGTGTTAACGCTGATTGTGTTCCTGGTCACGCTGCTGGCGCGCGGCTTCATGGTCTTCGGCATGCTGCCCCTGCTAGGCTTGACCAGGTTCGGCACCAAGGTCAGCCCTCACTACCGCATCGTGATGTGGTGGGGCGGGCTGCGGGGCGCCGTGTCGCTGGCCCTGGCCCTCGCCGTTACCGAGCAGCACAACGTGCCTTACGAGGCCCGCCAGTTCATTGCCGTCGCCACGACAGGCTTTGTGCTGATGACGCTGTTTATCAACGGCATCAGCCTGCGCCCCTTGATACGCAAGCTGCGCCTGAATGAACTGCCGTTGCTCGAGCGCGTGCTGCGCAACCAGGCGGTTGTTGTCGCACTCGAGGATATTCGCGAGAAAACCGACCGGATCGCCGACCGCGAACACATCAGCAACGATGCCCGCCAAAGCGTGGACACTGTCTTTGACGCGACCCAGGCCAGCATAGACGGCGGCGAGCTGGCCAGCCTGACGGTTGATCAAAAGGTGTCGATCGGTCTGGGAATTATCGCGACCCGCGAAGAGGAACTGTTCTATGACACCCTCAAGGCCCAGGTCGTCGACTGGCGGGCGGCCGAAGCCCTGCTGGCCCGGGCCGAACGCATGAGCGATGCAGTGCGCACCGGCGGTCTGCAGGGCTTCCGCGCGGCAATATCGGCCGACCTGCGTTACTCCCCCGCATTCAGGATCGCGCTGCGACTGCACTATATTTTCGGCTTTCAGGGTTGGCTGACACGCGAGCTGGCCAAGCGTTTCACCAATCTCATGAGCAAACGCTCAGTGGCCCAACACCTGGTCGAATTCGCAGAAGAGGAAATACAGCCGCTGCTCGGCAAGGAAGCTACCGACGAGATCGTCCAGGCGCATCGCTACCGCCTCGCGCAACTGGACACCGCCCTGCAGGCACTGAGCCTGCAGTATCCCAAGTTCGCCCTCTGGCTGCAGGAAGCTTACCTGGGCCGCATGGCACGCGCACTCGAACGTCTGCGCTACCGCGATATGCTGTCCCAGGCGCTCATTACCGGCGAGATGTACGCAGACCTGATCAAGCAGACCGAACGCCGCTGGCAGCATGTACAGCAGCATCCCAGCCTGGACATCTCCATGGGCGCTACCGAACTCATCCAGCGCGTTCCCATGTTCGAAGGGTTATCCCCAGAGAACCTGAAAGCCATCAGCAAGCTGCTCAAGCCGCGCCTGGCCGTGCCTGACCAGCATATCCGGATGCATACCAGGCGCAACCGCGCCATGTACATCGTGGCCTCTGGGGCGGTGAACATCCGGCTGCCCGATCAGAGCTGCGTCGAATTGGGTACAGGGGAAATCTTTGGAGAAATCGGCCTGATGTCCGAATCGTCGTTCGAGGCCGACGCCACTTCACTGGGCTACAGCCGCCTGCTGATGCTGCAGGAGCGAGACCTGGACAAGCTGCTCAATCGGGATCCCGCACTGCGCGAGAAAATCGAAGCGGTGGTCAAGCAGCGCCTGCGTGCGCTGGAGGTGTGGCGCGAGTTCCAGTCGGGCGTGCGCCAGCATGAACCATTGCCCGACCTCATGCCGCATCGCGACGCGTCGGCTGACTCAACCTTGCCCGAAGTCGAGCATCCTCTGCCGCCCCAACCAGCAGCAGAGGCTGGCGCGCATGCCAAAGACCAGGATGCGGAAGGCGGGACGCCGGCCTAGGCCGAACCGGACTACAGCAGCGCGCGAATGTCGTGCGCGATGTCTTTGGCCGAGGCATCGCCCCTGACCAGCACCCGCGCCTCGCCATCCTGATCCAGAAGATAGAACGAGGCCGAATGATCCATGGTGTACTGTTCCGGCGTCGCACCCTTGACCTTGGCATAGTAAGCCTTGAAGGACTTGGCCGTGGCAGCCAGCTGTTCAGGCGTGCCGGTCAGCCCGATGAAATGAGGATTGAACGCCTTTACATAACTGGCGAGCACCTCGGGCGTGTCGCGCTCCGGATCGACACTGATCATGATCACCTGCGCCTTGCCCGCGTCATCGCCCAGCAGCGTCATGGCCTGCGCAAGCTCGGCCATGGCCGTGGGGCAGACATCCGGACACTGGGTAAAGCCAAAGAAGACAACCTTGACCTTGCCCTTGTAGTCGGCCAGCGTACGCAGCTTGCCGTTACCGTCCTGCATTGCCATGTCCTTGCCCAAGTGCGAGCCCGTAATGTCGGACCCCAGGAACGCGGGCTTGCTTTCGCCGCAGCCGGCCATTGCTGCCGCCAGCGCCGTTGCGGCAGCAACGGCCATCAGGCTGCGGCGGCTCTTGGAAAATACAAACATGACAGCACCTACCAATAAGTGGGCTCAGACCAGGCCAAGCCAGTGATCAACGAGCAGGGCCGCAAACAGGAGCGCCAGATACAGGATGGAGTATTTGAACAGCTTGCGGGACAGCTCATCGGAATACGCCCTGTACAGACGCCAGGCATACAGGATGAAAATACCGCTCAGCACAATGGCGCAGGCCAGGTAGAACATGCCGCTCATGCGCACGACAAAAGGCAGCAATGTTGCGGCAAACAGCGCGAAACTGTAGAGCAGTATGTGCAGACGAGTGAACTGCTTGCCATGCGTAACAGGCAGCATGGGCAGGCCCGACTTGGCGTAATCGTTGTTGCGATAGAGCGCCAGTGCCCAGAAATGCGGGGGCGTCCAGATAAAGATGATCAGCACCAGTATCCACGCCTCGGCCGGCACGGCGTTGGCGACGGTGGCCCACCCCAGCGCGGGCGGCATGGCGCCCGACAGGCCGCCGATGACGATATTCTGCGGCGTGAGCGGCTTGAGGATCATGGTATAGATCACTGCATAGCCCACAAACGTGGCGAAGGTCAGCCACATGGTCAGGGGATTGACCAGCTGATACAGCACCAGCATGCCCAGCCCGCCGAGCACGCCGGAAAACAGAATGACCTGATTGTTGCTGATGGTGCCGCGCGCGGTGGCGCGTCTTGCGGTACGCAGCATGCGTGCGTCGATTTCCTGCTCGATCAGGCAGTTGACGGCGAAGGCCGCCGCCGCCAGCAGCCAGATGCCTATCGTACCCGCCACGACCAGGCGCAGGTCCGGCAGGCCAGGGCTGGCCAGAAACATGCCGATGATGGCGCAGAAAACAGCCAGTTGTGTCACACGCGGCTTGGTCAGTACGAGATACTGGCGAAACAGGGGCTGGCTGGGTGCGGTTACGGTACTCATGTGGGTATTTTAGCCTCTCCGGCCCGGGACAGACGCACGAGCAGGGTAACACTGGCCAGCGTCAGACCGGCCGCACCACCATTATGGAGTACGGCGATCAACAGCGGCCACTGGAAGAAAATCGTGGTCAGGCCAGTCAGCAACTGGGCCAGCAATAGCCCCAGCAGCAGTCGGGACGGCCCGCGCAGGCCAGGTTCGGCCAGCATTTTCCATCCCAGGACGGCCAGGTATATGAACACGATCGCAGCAAAATTGCGATGCACCCAGTGTATCGCTGTCAGGGCTTCCTGGGAAATCATATCGCCCGACGGCAGTACGCCCAGGCCCCGCACCAGAGAGTACCCGCTTCGGAAATCCATCTGGGGCAGCCACTGGCCGTGGCAGGTCGGAAAATCCATGCACGCAAGCGCCGCATAATTGGTGCTGACCCACCCGCCCAGCGCGATCTGTACGAATAGCAGCGCCAGACCGCAAGCCATCCATGGCCGGAAACGCCCCGCACTCGCCGGCACCCAGGGATGGGGCTTCTCGCGAGCGGCCAGCCAGGTCATGAGCGAGAGCAGCAGCATGCCGCCAAGCAGGTGCGAAGTGACCACCAGCGGCATCAGCTTGTGCGTTACTGTCCAGGCCCCAAATGCGCCCTGCACGCATACCGCCACCAACGTTACAGTCGCCAGCCGGGGAGTATGCCCCAGCACTTTGCGGTAACGCCAGGCCATATAGACAATGGCGATAATGAGCATGCCCAGTATCGAACCGGCGTAGCGATGGATCATTTCTATCCAGGCTTTCGAAAAACTCACTGCGCCATAAGGCATGGCCTGCAGCGCATTCTCGATATGGGTGCTGGCGCCCAGCGGCGTCACATTCCCATAGCAGCCCGGCCAGTCCGGGCAGCCCAGGCCCGAATCGGTCAGCCGCACAAAAGCGCCGAACATGATCAGGTCCAGCGTCAGGAACCAGGTCAGGAAAACGAGCTTGCGATAGCGTTGAACAATGCGTGCCATGCTGCGCTAGCCTATTCTCGAATTGCGGATCAGCTTGGAGATGTCATCGCGCACGGACAAGGGATCGGCACCGGCCGGGTAACGCATCATGAGGTTGCCCAGGGGATCGATAATCCACATCGGCGCCTTGAGCGCCTCATCGCGCTGCTCCGGCGTGGCGTCGGGGGCGAGGAACGCGGCCAGCCGGGCAGGATCAGCGCGCAGCATGTTGGTGCCGCGATAGGCGTCCAGCACCGTCGGGGAAACATCGCCGTCGTCAGTCACAAACCAGACGCGCGACAGACGCTCCACGTTCTTGCCCTGGCTGGCATGCGAGTTGCGGAGGATGAACAGCTTGCGCACGCAGGACTCGGGGCAGGCCGATGCATCGGCGCTCACCAGCAGCCACTGGCCGCGCAGGCTTTCAAGATTGAACGCCTTGCCATCGAGCGTCTTGAGCGGCAAGGCGGCGCTATCGGGCATGGGACGCTGCGGCTGCACCAGCGTGCCATAGTTGGTCTGACCCTCGGGCCGCAGGCCCAAGGCAGGAACATAATAAGCCAGCAGGGCCAGAACAATAGGCGTCAGGCAAATCAGGATGATCAGGTAGACCGGCAACATTGAGCGCTGGCGCGGAGCGCCAGGCGAGGGTGCAGAATTCGTGCTGGGCACAGTAATATCCTTGAAATCAGGGGTTGCGCGTCCGGCGCAACGCGCGCCAGGCGATAAACAGCCATGCAATCGCTGCAATGGCCGCAAAACCAAACCATTGCAAGGCGTAGCCGCGATTCTGATCGGCATCCACCGACGGCTCGGGCCAATCGTACTGCATGGCCGGAACTTGCCCCGCCATGCCAGCGCCGGCCGATTCGCCTGCCGGTTGCGCCGCGGTCGTTTGCGCCAGGACTGTCGGCAGCAATTTTAAACCCGTGGCCGCCGCGTAATCATTGAGATCCAGATTCTGCACCACAGGCACCGTGCCATCGGCCAACGGCAATTGGACGGGCAGTTTCGTGGCGCCGCCGCCCGCCCAGCCGGCGAGCTCAAACAGGCGCGGCACCCGCGCCAGCAACTCGCCTTGAACGGCCTGCTCGCCTGTAGGCGTCGGCACCTGGGGTGCGATAGGCAAACCTGTCGCGCCCGTAAAGCGGGGCAGCCAGCCCCGCAGCACCAGCACCGCGACCTGACCGGGCAACATCAGCGGCGTTGCCACCCAATAACCCGGTTGTCCCTGATGGTTGCGGTTTTCCAGTAGCACCGTCAGGTCATGGCGCCAGACACCCGCCGCACTTGCCGGCCGCCAGGGCACCAGGGCGCTGTCTGCAATGCCGGCCTCCAGCTGCAGGGGTGCGCTGGCGCGGCCATGCGCAATCGACTGGCTGATGGCCGTCCGCTCAGCGGCGCGGCGCAACTGCCAATTGCCCAGCGACACGAAAACATACGCCAGCACTGCCAGGAGTAGCAAAGCGGCCAGCGTGCGATAACTCGTGTGTAGGCGTACCATGTCTGCAATAATTCAAACTTTTTCAGAGGCAAATAATGCGTATTCTCGTCGTGCTGGCCTTCCTGGGCATCCTGGGAAGCCTGGCATCCGCGCTGATCTACCTCATGCGCGACAAAGGCCGCACCAACCGGACTGTCAATGCCCTCACGGTGCGCATCGGCCTGTCTATCGCACTATTTCTGTTTGTACTCTTCGCCCACCACATGGGCTGGATCCAGAGTACAGGCGTTCCCGCTGGCTAGGAAAAGAACAAAGCCCCCCAAGGGAGCGATGCTTGCATCGGGCGATCCAGGAAAAAAGGCTGGCAACCGCCAGCCTTTTTTGCGTGCACCTGCAAAAGGCTGCCCGATTGTCTTAGAACCAGTAGACGAACAGGTACAGGCCCAGCCAGACCACATCAACAAAGTGCCAGTACCAGGCCGCGCCCTCGAATCCGAAGTGATGGTCGGGCGTGAAATGGCCCTTGATCAGGCGGAACAGGATGATGGTCAGGAAGGTGGCGCCCAGAATAACGTGGAAGCCATGGAAACCCGTCAGCATGTAGAACAGCGAACCATAGGCGCCCGAATTGAACTGCAGGTTCAGTTCGGTATAGGCATGATGGTATTCGTAGGCCTGGCAGGCCACGAAGCAGAAGCCCAGAATCACTGTCGTGGCAAGCCAGAAAATCGCCTTGCTGCGATGATTGGCGCGCATCGCGTGGTGGGAAATTGTCAGTGTCAGGCCTGAAGTCAGCAGCAGCGCCGTGTTGATGGTAGGCAGCCAGAACGGACCCACGGTCTTGAACTCGGGCACGACGCCGGCAGGGCCAAAATTAGGCCAGCTGCCGGTGAAGTTGGGCCAGAGCAGTGTCTGATGATCCAGGTTGCTCAGCCAGGGCGTGGTCACTTCGCGGGCATACCAGAGGGCGCCGAAAAACGCGCCGAAGAACATGACTTCCGAGAAAATGAACCAGGCCATGCTCCAGCGATAGGAGTGGTCCACACGCACGCTGTTCATGCCGCCTTCGGATTCGCGGATCGCGTCGCCGAACCAGCCATACAGCACGACGAACAGGCTCAGCAGGCCAACAATGAACAGCCAGAAGCCCACGTGATAGCTATTGACCCACAAGGCCGCCCCGAGCAGCGTGAGCAGCAAGGAAAAGCTGGCCCGGACCGGGTGTACTGAATCGGCGGGCACGTAGTAGTAAGGTGCCTCTTTCCCCTGAGCCGAGTGACTTGCACTCATGGTGATCTCCTGCGAATTATTGAATTAAAGATATTAGGACAAATAGCCGATCAGTACGCGGGCAGCCGTGACCAGCGCCACAACAAAGACCAGCGCAGCCAGTATGCCGGCGATGATCAGATGCACGGGATTAAGGTTGGCGATATCGTCCGTGTAGCCTCTTCCCTTGCGCACCCCGAAAAACCCCCAGGCCACGGCTTTCATGGTCTGGAAGAAGTTCAGCTTGCGGCGGGCCAGGTGGTTGATGTCGTCGGTCATGTCCGGCATCAGCCTCCCAGCGAGCCGCCGCGCCAGAAAGCCCACGCCATCACCGCAATCACCACGATGACGAGGGCGATGGCGGTATTGCGGTTTTTTCGGCGCTGTTCGGGTGTCATGGATGCTGCCTTATTTCACAATCGGTGGTTCAACAAAGGTATGGAACGGCGCTGGCGAAGGCACTGTCCATTCCAGGCCTGTGGCGCCTTCCCAAGGCTTGGCGGGTGCCGGCTCGCCGTGTCCGCGCCAGGCCTTGATGGCAACATACAGCAGAATCAGCTGCGAAAATCCAAACCAGAATGCGCCGATGGTCGCAATCTCGTTGAAGTTCGTGAACTGGGCTGCATAGTCGGCATAGCGGCGGGGCATGCCGGCCAGGCCCAGGAAGTGCATGGGGAAGAACGTGACATTGAACGAAATCATGCTCGACCAGAAGTGCACCTTGGCCAGTTTTTCGTCGTACATGCGGCCAGTCCACTTGGGCAGCCAGTAGTAGGCGCCGGAGAACATGGCAAACAGCGAGCCGGCCACCATCACGTAATGGAAGTGGGCAATCACGTAGTAGGTATCGTGCACGGCGATGTCGATAGGCGCCACAGCCAGGATCAGGCCGGTGAAGCCGCCCAGCACGAACACGAAAATAAAGCCGATCGCGAACAGCATGGGCGTTTCGAATGTCATCGAACCGCGCCACATCGTGGCGACCCAGTTGAACACCTTCACGCCCGTGGGAATGGAGATGAGCATGGTGGCGTACATGAAGTACAGCTGCCCTGTCACCGGCATGCCGGTGGCGAACATGTGGTGCGCCCAGACCAGGAAGGACAGGATGGCGATGGCAGCCGTGGCATACACCATGGAGGCGTAGCCGAACAGCGGCTTGCGGGCAAAGGCGGGGATGACGGCCGACACGATGCCGAACGCCGGCAGAATCATGATGTAGACCTCCGGATGTCCGAAGAACCAGAACACGTGCTGATACAGGACCGGGTCGCCGCCGCCGGCCGCGTTGAAGAACGAGGTACCGAAGTGGCGATCAGTCAGCAGCATGGTGACGGCGGCCGCCAGCACAGGCATCACGGCGATGAGCAGGTAGGCGGTGATGAGCCAGGTCCAGCAGAACAGCGGCATTTTCATCAGCGTCATGCCTGGCGCGCGCATGTTCAATATCGTGACGATGATATTGATGGCGCCCATGATGGACGAAGCACCCAGAATGTGCACGGCGAAGATGGTGAAATCCATGCCCGGACCCATCTGCAGGGACAGCGGGGCGTACATGGTCCAGCCGGCCGCGTTGGCGCCGCCAGGAACAAAGAACGAGGCCGTGAACAGGAAGGCGCCGATGGGCAGCAGCCAGAAGCTGAAGTTGTTCATGCGGGCGAACGCCATGTCCGACGCGCCGATCTGCAGCGGGATCATCCAGTTGGCAAACCCGACGAATGCAGGCATGACCGCACCGAAAATCATGATCAGGCCATGCATGGTGGTGAACTGGTTGAACAGCTCAGGCTGGAAAAACTGCAGGCCCGGCGAAAACAGCTCGGTGCGCAGCAGCAGCGCCAGCACGCCGCCTTCGAGCAGCATGCAGAACGAAAAGATCAGGTACATCGTACCGATGTCTTTATGGTTGGTGGCAAACAGCCAGCGCCGCCAGCCATGTGGCTTGTGGTCATGATCATCGTGCCCGTGGCTTTCGTGCCCGGGGGCGGCTGGGACGTGATCGGCAGTAACACTGCTCATGGTGGACTCCTTCCTACTCAACCCGGCTGCCGCATAGCGCAGCCAGGCAAATGACAGTCAAATTCGTTTCGGATTGCCGCATTAGCGCAGCGCGGCGACATCTTTGGGTTGCACGACTGGATCTTTACCCTTGCCTGCGTTGCCCCATGCGTTGCGGGTATACGTAATGGCAGCAGCAATTTCGACATCACTGAGCTGGTCGCGGAATGCCTGCATGGCGGTACCCGGATGGCCATTGAGCACGGTGAGGATTTGCCCTTTCTTGGGCGCCAGCACGAATTTTTCGTCGCCATCGAGCGCAGGGAATGTACCTGGAATGCCCTTGCCGTTGGCCTGGTGACAGGCCACACAGTTGGCGCCGAAGACTTTTTCGCCACGGGCGAACAACTCGTCCTTGGTCCATTCCTTGTTGGGATCGTCCGCCGCGGAAGCCATGGCCTTTTTCTGCTCGGCCGACCACTTGTCATAGTCTGCCTGGGAAACCACATTGACGACGATGGGCATGAAGGCATGGTCTTTACCACAGAGCTCAGCGCACTGACCGCGATAAGTACCGATTTTTTCGGCGCGGAACCACGTATCACGCAGGAAACCTGGAATGGCATCCTGCTTGACGCCGAACTCAGGCACCATCCACGAGTGAATGACGTCGTCGGCGGTCAGCACGATACGGACTTTCTTGTCGACCGGCACGACCAGCGGCTTGTCGACCTCCATCAGGTAGAGATTGCCGCGCGGCTCATCGCCATTGATCTGCGCCCGCGGGGTTGTCAGCTTGGAGAGGAATTTCACGCCCTGGGCCGGCCCGTCGATATACTCGTAGCCCCATTGCCATTGATAGCCCGTTACCTTGACGGTGAGATCGGAACTGGAGGTGTCTTTCATGGCCACCACCGTGCGCGTGGCGGGAAGCGCCATGCCGATGACGATCAGGAAAGGGATGATGGTCCAGGCGACTTCGATGCCCAGATGCTCATGAAACTTGGAGGCCACCGCACCGCGGGATTTTCGATGGTAGATGATGGAGTAGAACATCACCCCAAAGACGCCCACGAAAATGACCGCACAGATGATCATCATCATCCAGTGGACCCACATGATGTCTCGGGAGATCTCCGTAACCCCTTCGTGGAGATTGAGCTGATTGACTCTGGGCCCTCCGGGCATATCCTTGACCTGCGCCACTGCAGCGCCTGCCATAAGCAAGACACCCGCGCCGGATAACCATCTCAACTTCTTCATGCTGACCTCGAAATACGACGTGCTTATGCCAAACGTTGATCCTGGTCAAAACCCGGGCCAAAAAAAACGTGGGAATGCACTGAATTATTGGGTGGCAGGCTTACAATGACACCGTCGAACTTGCCTGCTCGAATTACTTAAAGACCGCGGAATTATAACGAACTCACACCAACCGTGGGCTGAGAGTCCTTGCAATTGCGGTGGTTTATGCTGGGGGTTGCGGCGTGGTCCCTTGGGCATACACTACAATTATGGCATGAACGAAGTACCTATTCACCCTATGGCAGCCAGCTTGGCCGAGCGTCAACGGCAGCTCGCAAAACGCATACAGCAGCTGCCGCCCAAAGGGTCGCGCCCGCTGACGGTGTCCGGTCGGGTGGCCGGCTGGATCACCGCCAAGGCCACAGCAAACATGGACGGACTGCCGGGCGTGCATGTCGATCACGAAGCCGTCCACATCACTGCCGCGCCGCGCGAGCGCCTGCGCCTGGAAGCCGTGCTGGCCAATATTGCCGCCACCTTGCGCGACAAGGGATGCTTGCGCGGATGGCGTAACGAACTGCTTGATGTCTTCGGTGAAGGGCGCCGTCTCAGCGCCATCGAACGCGCCTCCGTGCGCCCCCTCGGATTGCTGACCAAGGCCGTGCACCTGAACGCCTGGGCCCCGGACGGACGCCTGTGGATTGCGCGGCGCGCCGACACCAAAACCACCGACCCCGGCATGTGGGATACGCTGGTCGGCGGCCTTGCGGGAGCAAGCGAAGATCTCGACACGGCACTGTTGCGAGAAAGCAACGAAGAGGCCGGGCTTGCACCCGCAGCGCTACAGAATCGCGACCCCCTGCGCATCATTCTGCGCATGCACCGCCGTCTGCCGGAAGGCTATCAGGTCGAAGACGTGCTGGTCAGCGACTGCATCCTGGCCGAATCCATACAGCCCGAAAACCAGGACGGCGAAGTCAGCGAGTTCCGGCTCGTGCCTGTGAGCGAGGTCTGGTCCATGGTACAGGCCGATCTGTTCACGCGAGAGGCCGAGCTGGTCATCATCGACGCGCTGCAGCGACGCCTGCACACCGACCGCGCGGCAGCCTGAACCCGGGCGGGCGCACCCCCTCGGATCAGCCGCCCGGCGCCTGCCCACAAGCCAGATTCGCCGGCACCGCCACATCCATCATGCGCGGCGTGGGCAGATCCAGCGCATTCATCGTCTCAATGTATTCCTGGCGCGTCATGTCCACCAACCGCGGGTTCAGTCGTTTTTCGTCGCCGATCGTGGACGATACGCATCCCTTGTAGTCATGAGCCGGATACACGATCGTGCCATCCGGCAGGCTGAACAGCTTGTCCATGATCGAATCCCACGACTGCCCAGCGTCCCCGCCCTGGAAATCCGTCCTGCCCGTACCCCGTATCAGCAAGGCGTCGCCGGTGAACACGGCCTGCGGCTGGTCCGGATTCAGCACGAAACAGAAGGACTCGTTCGTGTGGCCTGGCGTATACAGGCCCTGCAGGCAAATATCGCCC
Organism: Pusillimonas sp.; assembly: GCA_048270225.1. Taxonomy (GTDB): domain Bacteria; phylum Pseudomonadota; class Gammaproteobacteria; order Burkholderiales; family Burkholderiaceae_B; genus Allopusillimonas. The sequence continues at coordinate 507,577 of JBLWTG010000002.1, forward strand.
ACGGACAGCAGTTCCCCATCGCTGATGCCGCGCGATACGCAGCGCGCCCTCGAGCGATCACCCATGATGGTGACGCAGCCGGTCGCGTCGCGCAGATCGCCCAGCGCGGTGACATGGTCTGCATGCGTATGGGTATCGATGGCGTAGACCAACTGCGCGTCCAGTTCTGTCAGCACATCCAGATAGCGGCCGGCGTGCTCCTTGACCGGATCAATCAGCAGCGCCTGCCCGCCCTGTCCAGTTGCCAGCAAATACGTATAAGTCGATGAAGTGGGGTCAAAAAGCTGCTTGAATATCATAGCGTTCCCCAAATGATTCATATCTCTTTTATTATATAAACTAATATCCAGAAATAATATTGTCGGGGGGAGCGGCCCCGCCTCGATCAGAGGACGGCACAGCCAGGGCGCCAGCCTTGCACGGCCGCATCAAAAGGAGACATACGTTGAAGCAACGCGTTCGAATCATGGCGGCACTGATATTGGGCACCCTGTGCTGGAGCAGTACGCAAGCCGCCGAGGCGACCTACACCAGCCAGACCCTGACGACCGAGGCCGCGCTGGCCGCCGCGCAGGCCGCCCTGGCCTCTTGCGCGGCGCGGGGATACCAGGTGGCCGTCAGCGTGACAGACCGCTCCGGCACGCCGATCGCCCTGCTGCGCGACCGCTACGCCGGCGCCCACACACCCGACGCAGCTACACGCAAAGCCTACACCGCCGCCAGTTTCCGCATGTCATCGGCAGATCTGGCCGAAGCTACGCAGGCAGGCCAGACAAGCTCAGGCATCCGGCAACTTGATCATGTCCTGCCGCTGGGCGGCGGACTGCCCATCGAGGCCGCCGGATCGCTGGTGGGCGCCATCGGCATTTCGGGCGCGCCTGGCGGCGACGCCGACCAGGCCTGCGCTCAGGCAGGGATCGCGGCAATCCAGGCAGATCTGGATTTTCAATAACAACACCGGCGCAACGCCTTACAATAGCACTCACAACAAGCCATACGGCCAGTCCGGGCTCATTGCCATATCGCTGCACTGTACACTGACGCAATGACGCCCACCCGCCGGAATGCATTTCTCGACTAAGCAGACAGGAGATTTCGACATTCCCAAAAGAGCATCTCCCCTGGCTCCGTTCCGGCACCCCACCTTCCGGGCATTGTGGACGGCAACGCTGGCGTCCAATCTCGGCGGCCTGGTCCAGGCCGTAGGCGCGGGCTGGCTGATGACCAGCATCGCAAACTCGGACGACATGGTGGCGCTGGTGCAGGCAGCCACCACCCTGCCGATCATGATCTTCTCGCTTGCCGCCGGCGCGCTGGCCGACAGTTTCGATCGCCGCAACATCATGCTCACCGCACAGATCATGATGATGATTGTGTCGACCATACTGGCCGTTTTTGCCCTGACAGACCAGTTGACCCCCTGGCTGCTGCTGGCCTTCACTTTTTTTATCGGCTGCGGGACGGCGTTGCACAACCCTTCCTGGCAGGCCTCCATGGGCGACATCGTTCCGCGCGAAGACCTGCCGGGCGCCGTCACGCTGAACAGCATGAGCTACAACCTCATGCGCAGTGTCGGACCGGCCATCGGCGGCGTGATTGTCGCGCTGGCCGGCGCGGCGCTCGCCTTCGCCCTGAACGCTGTCAGCTACATTGCCCTGATCATGGCGCTCTTTCGCTGGAAGCCCGAGCGGCTCCCGCACACGCTGCCGCGTGAAGCCTTCGGCAGCGCAATTTCGGCCGGGCTGCGCTATATCGCCATGTCGCCCAACCTGCTCAAAGTCATGTTCCGCGGCTTTGTCTTCGGGCTGGCGGCCGTTTCCGTGCTCGCGCTACTGCCTCTGGTGGCGCGCGACCTGGTCAAGGGCGGCGCCTTCACCTTCGGCATACTGCTGGGCTGCTTTGGCGCGGGCGCCATCCTGGGCGCCCTGCTCAATGCCCGCGTGCGGGAAATATGGCGCAACGAAACCATCGTGCGCGCAGCGTTTCTGGTCTATGCCGTCAGCGCCATCCTGCTTTCCTATAGCCACAGCACCTGGATGAGCTGCCTGGTCCTGCTGCCGGCGGGCGCATGCTGGGTCATGACGCTCTCGCTGTTCAATGTGACGGTTCAGCTATCCACGCCGCGATGGGTTGTGGGCAGAGCGCTGGCCATATACCAAACCGCCACCTTCGGCGGCATGGCGTCGGGCAGCTGGATCTGGGGCCTGATCGCGGACGCCCACGGCGCCAACAATTCGCTTTTTGTGTCCGGCATTGTCCTTGTTATTGGCGGCCTGATCGGACTGCGCTACGCCCTGCCAGAGTTCGGCACCCTGAACCTGGACCCGCTGGACCGCTTTCACGAACCCGAACTGAGCCTGGATCTGCGTCCGCGCAGCGGGCCCATCCTGGTGACGCTCGATTATGAAATCGCGCAGGAAGACATACGCCCCTTTCTTCAGGCCATGGCGCAGCGCAGACGCATCCGCATCCGGGACGGCGCGCGACAATGGGCCTTGCTTCGCGATCTGGAAAATCCCCGCATCTGGACCGAAAGCTATCACGTACCCACCTGGGTGGAGTATGTGCGGCATCACCAGCGCCGGACATTCGCCGACGCTGAAGTTTTCGACACCATTCTGGCGCTGCATCGAGGCGCGTCTCCCCCACGCGTGCGACGCATGATCGAGCGCCAGACGGTACCCGTACGCGACGACACGCCGCTCAAGGAACATACCGAATTGCACTGAGGAACCGTCGCAGTCAGCCGCATTGAAACCGAACCAGCTTTGGCCTCCGGCGTATCCATTTCGGCAAGGACGTGGGCCGCCCCGATCAGGACATGATGCCGAACGCCTCGCTCAATACAGCCTGACCCGACGGCGTAATCGTGACCGCGCGCGAGCTCTCCACCCGCCTGGCCCACCCCTGCGTCAGAAAACACTGGCACAGCGCCCGGCCAACCACACCCGCGATATGCGGGCGGCGTTCACTCCAGTCCAGGCATGGGCGGCAAAACACGCGCGCGCTGTCTTTATGCGACCCGCCCCCCGAGGCGTCCAGCTCAAGCCCAAGCCCGCGCAGAAAAATCTCCCCTGCCGGCGTCAACGCGCCGCCATCGCGCGACAGCTCGATCTGCCCACGCTCGACCATGCGATCCGCCATCGCCACGGCAAGCTCGCCGGCAAGGTGGTCATAACATGTACGGGCCCGACGCAAGGCCTTGTCCCGCGGCCCGGTCACAACAGCCGTCTTGCGCCCTGACGGATTCGGTCCATCAAGGCCTGTCGTCACCGACATGACGCTTTCGAGCATATGCGCCACGGCGGGCGACGCCAGACGATGATACCGATGCCTTCCCTGACGCTCCACCGCAATCAGCCCTGCATCCGCCAACCGTGATAAATGGCCGCTTGCGGTCTGAGGCGTAATGCCCGCCACCCGGGCCAGCTCGGTCGAGGTAAGGGCCCGGCCATCCATCAGGGCGGACAACATGCTCGCACGCGCAAGATCGCCTATCAATGCCGCCGTAGCGGCGAACGCTGCAGTACTGAGCATAAATCCCCCTTTATCTGGCCTGCGTTCCATCGTAGCACCGCCCGCACGCGCCACACTACGGCCGCAACCGTAGCTTCGCTATCGGTCATGCGGCGAGAATTCCCTCCAACGCGATCCGCCATCCAACATAGCCGGAACTCTCTGCATGCCTGTCCCACACGCCATTCTTCCATCTATCCTGTCCAGACTGATGCGCTGGTACGATACTCTGTGGCGCCGTTCTGATTGGCAGCGCCAACGTACCCATCTACTGGAACTGGACGATCATCAACTGCGCGACATAGGTCTGACACGCGAAGACATCGCGGGAAACCTGCCGTACCGGCAATCCCATCCGCGACGCAGGCAGGACCCACATCTCTGACAGCGCGACATACCACACGTATATAATTCAATTCATGCCGCAACCTCCCGCCATCAGCACATTCGAACGCTATCTGACGCTGTGGGTGCTGCTCTGCATCGTGATGGGCGTTACGCTCGGACAACTCATGCCAGCGCCATTCCAGACCATCGGCCGGCTGGAGGTTGCGCAGGTCAATCTGCCGGTCGGCATACTGATCTGGGTGATGATCATCCCGATGCTGCTCAAGGTGGACTTCGGGGCCTTGGGCCAGATCAGGCAGCACTGGCGCGGCATAGGCGTGACCCTCTTCATCAACTGGGCAGTCAAGCCGTTCTCCATGGCCTTGCTGGGCTGGCTGTTCATCCGGCAGATCTTCGCCCCATGGCTGCCTGCCGAACAACTGGACAGCTATATCGCCGGGTTGATCCTGCTGGCTGCAGCCCCCTGCACCGCCATGGTCTTCGTCTGGAGCCGGTTGGCCGGCGGCGATCCTGTGTTCACGCTGTCTCAGGTCGCGCTCAACGACACCATCATGATCTTCGCTTTCGCGCCCATTGTCGGCCTGCTGCTGGGCCTGTCGTCCATCACCGTGCCATGGGAGACCTTGCTGGTATCCGTCGGCCTGTACATCGTGACACCCGTCATTCTCGCCCAATTGTGGCGCCGCGCGCTGCTGCGCCGAGGACAGCAGACATTCGAGGCAACCCTGGCCCGCCTCGGCCCCTGCTCCATTGCCGCCCTCCTGTTGATGCTGGTGCTGCTGTTCGCTTTTCAGGGCCAGGCCATCATCCGCCAGCCGCTGGTGATCGCCATGCTGGCAGCGCCCATCCTGATCCAGGTTTTCTTCAATGCTGGACTCGCCTACTGGCTCAATCGCCGGGTCGGCGAACAACACAGCATCGCCTGCCCATCCGCGTTGATCGGCGCGTCCAACTTCTTCGAACTGGCCGTGGCAGCCGCCATCAGCCTGTTCGGCTTCCAGTCGGGTGCCGCCCTGGCGACCGTGGTGGGCGTACTGATCGAGGTGCCGGTCATGCTGCTGGCGGTGCGAGTCGTCAATCAGAGCAAGGGCTGGTACAACGCGGGCATACGGCGGGCCTGAGCCGCGCAAGGGGCCCGCTCCGGCAGACCATGCGCGTACGCAGACCGAAAAGCAAAATCCCCGGCAAACACCAAGGTTTACCGGGGATGAATCTTGCGGCTTGACGCGTGGCGCCAGCGAAAATCAGAACGGAATATCGTCGTCCATGTCCGCCAGGTTTGCCGGTGCGGACTGCTGCTGCGCGGCCGGGCGCTGTTGTTGCTGCTGGGGTGCGGAGCGCTGGCTGCGCTGTGCGGGAGCCTGGTTGTAGTCGCCACCGCCACCACCCATGCCGGCTTCGCCGCCTTCGCGGCCGCCCAGCATTTGCATCTGGTCCGCCACGATATCGGTGCTGTAGCGATCGGCGCCGGTTTCCTTGTCCTGCCATTTGCGGGTTTTGAGCCGGCCCTCGACGTAGACGGCGCGGCCTTTGCGAAGATACTCGCCGGCGATTTCGGCCAGGCGGTTGTAGAACACCACGCGGTGCCATTCGGTTTCTTCGCGGCGCTCGCCGGTGGATTTGTCTTTCCATTGCGACGTGGTGGCGATGGAAACATTGCAGATGGCGGCGCCATCCGGGCTGTAGCGGACTTCGGGGTCGCGGCCAAGGTTGCCGACGATAATGACTTTGTTCACTGAGGCCATGACGATACCTTTAGATCTTTATGAAGCTTAATTGTTCCATTATCGACGATTTTGGCGGGTTACGCTTGGCGGGGAAATACCCGGTGTCCAAATAATCCCGCCCCGGGCGAGAACCGCAAATCAGGTTTGCGACCTGAACCCGCGCGCCGTCAGAAACCAGACAAAAGCCAGCGCTGACGAGAGCAGGAATACCGACGACACATTGCGTTCCGAAGCCAGCAGGCCGCCGACCGCGCCCCCCAGGAACACGCCCAGCGATTGCGAGGTATTGTAGAAACCGAGAGCCAGGCCCTTGTATTCCGGCGGCGCCACGCGCGAAACCAGCGAAGGCTGCAGCGCCTCGAGAATATTGAAAGCGATGAAAAATCCAACCAGCATCGCCACCAGAGCAAAGAAATGATGGCTGGCAAGCGGCATCAGGGCCAGCACGACCACAAGACCAGCCACGGCGATTTCCAGCGCAACTTTGTGCGCATGCCGCGTCTCGGTATAAAACACAGCAGGCACCATGAGCACGAAGGACATCAGAATGACCGGCAAATACACTTCCCACAAATTGGCCGAATCATAGCCGCCCAGTCTGGCGAGCAGGCCAGGCGCCACGATGAATAGCGACATCAGGATGAAATGCAGACAGAACACGCCAAAATTAAGGCGCAGCAGGTCGGCGTGCCGCAATACATCGCGCGGGCGGGCCTGGACAATCGGTGTTCCGGCCTGCGGCACGGACGGCACAACAAAAGCCGCAAGCAGCAAACAGACAAAGCCCAGCAGGCTGATGGCCCAGAACAGCCCCGACAGGCCGAACTCGCCGACCAGCATGGGCGAAAGCACCAGCGAGACGGCAAACGAAATGCCGATGGAGCCGCCCACCATGGCCATGGCGCGGGTGCGCACTTCGGGACGGGTTGCATCGGCTACCCAGGCGGTAATGGCGGCCGAGACCGCACCCAGCCCCTGGATGACGCGCCCGGCCAGTATCCAGTCTATGTCGCGCGCCAGGGCACAGATGACGCCGCCGACAATGAACAACACCATGCCGGCCACGATGACCGGACGCCGGCCAAAGCGATCGGACGCCATGCCCAGCGGAATCTGCATCACCGCCTGCGTCAGTCCGTAGGCTCCCAGGGCCAGCCCCACCCGCGCGGCGTCATTGCCGCCCGGGATGGTTTGCGCCACCACGGCAAAAACAGGGGTAAGCAGGAAGAGGCCCAGCATGCGAGCGGCGAACAGCAGGGCCAGCATGACGCTGGCGCGACGCTCGACGGGAGTCAGTTTGAGCTTGGTCCTGGAGGCGCTGGCTGAGGAAGATGTGTGGGTGCTCATAGATGTGAATCAATTAAACCATATCGCCGCCGCGTGTTGTACCCGTGACCGGCGCCGGCGCATGGATGCGCCCGGCGCGTTATAGTAACAAGTTGGCCTTTCGAACCCCTTAATCAGCGAGCTTATGGAAGCGATACGCATCCGCGGCGCCCGAACGCACAATCTCAAGAACATTTCCGTCGACTTGCCGCGCCACAAGCTGGTGGTGGTCACAGGTCTGTCGGGCTCGGGAAAATCCTCACTCGCATTCGACACGCTCTACGCGGAAGGACAACGTCGCTACGTCGAAAGCCTGTCCGCCTATGCGCGCCAGTTTCTGCAGCTGATGGACAAGCCTGATGTCGACCTGATCGAAGGCCTGTCTCCTGCCATCTCCATCGAGCAAAAATCCGCAGGACACAACCCCCGCTCCACGGTCGGCACCATCACAGAGGTACACGACTACCTGCGCCTGCTGTATGCGCGCGTGGGCACGCCCTACTGCCCGGACCACAACCTGCCGCTGCAGGCGCAAAGCGTGAGCCAGATGGTCGACAAGGTGCTGAGCCTGCCGCCCGAAACCCGTCTGGCCATCCTTGCCCCCATCGCCCGTGCGCGCAAGGGCAGCTTCGAAGACGAGTTCGCCAGCCTGCAGGCGCAGGGCTTTGTGCGCCTGCGCGTGAATGGCGAAATGCTGGCCATCGACGCGCTCAAGCCGCTCAAGAAAACCGAAAAGCATGATATCGACGTCGTGGTGGACCGCCTGCGCGTGCGGCCCGAAGCCCAGCAAAGACTTGCCGAAAGTTTCGAAACAGCGCTCAAGCTGGCGGAGGGCCGCGCGCTGGCGCTCGATATGGACACCGGCGAAGCACTGCCGTTCTCCAGCCGCTATGCCTGCCCGGTCTGCCATTACAGCCTGACCGAACTTGAACCGCGCCTGTTCAGTTTCAACAATCCCATGGGCGCCTGTCCCACCTGCGACGGACTTGGCTGCGTCGAAGTCTTCGATCCCAAGCGGGTGGTCGCCTTCCCCGAGCTTAGTCTGGCCAGCGGCGCGATCAGCGGCTGGGACAAACGCAATGCCTTCACGCATACGCTGCTCACCAGCCTCGCGGCCCACTATCAATTCGACCTGGACACGCCCTTCGAAGACCTGTCGCCGGAGATACGCGACAAAGTACTGTATGGATCGGGAGAAGAGGAAGTCTCTTTTCTTTACCTGAATGAGAAAGGCCGCACCACGGTCAAGAAACATCCTTTCGAGGGCATTCTGCCCAATCTGGAACGGCGCTGGCGCGAAACAGACTCCAATGCCGTGCGCGAAGAGCTGGGCAAGTACAGACAGGTCAAGGTCTGTCCGGACTGCCACGGATCGCGCCTGCGCACCGAAGCCCGGCACGTGCTGCTGGGGGGCGGCCCGGAAGGCGCCACGCCCCGGGGCCGTGCCATTTACGAGGTTGAGGCGCTGTCACTGTCCGCCTGCCTTGCGTGGTTCCAGGCACTGGAGCTGAGCGGCGCCAAGAAAGAAGTCGCCGAACGCATTGTGCGCGAGATCGAAGCGCGTATGCAGTTCCTGAACAATGTGGGGCTGAACTATCTGTCGCTGGACCGCAGCGCCGACACCATATCGGGCGGCGAGGCCCAGCGCATCCGACTGGCCAGCCAGATCGGATCGGGATTGACAGGCGTGATGTACGTACTGGACGAGCCGTCCATCGGCCTGCATCAGCGCGACAATGACCGCCTGATACAAACCCTGCAGGACCTGCGCGACCTGGGCAACAGCGTCATCGTGGTCGAGCACGACGAGGACATGATACGCGCGGCCGATTTCGTGCTGGACATGGGGCCGGGCGCAGGCGAACACGGCGGCCACATCGTGGCCCAGGGCAAGCCGCAAGATCTGATGCAGAATCCCAAGTCCCTGACCGGCCAGTACCTGAACGGCACGCGCCGCATCGATATCGGCCCGCGCCGCCCGGTTACGCCCGATCAGGATTGGTTGCGCCTGAAAGGCGCCCGCGGCAACAATCTCAAGCAGGTCGAGCTGGCCCTGCCCGCCGGCCGCCTGGTCTGCATCACAGGCGTATCGGGTTCGGGCAAGTCCACGCTGATCAACGATACGCTGGCAACTGCCGTCGCGCACAAGCTGCATCGCGCACAGACCGAGCCGGCGCCTTACGACACGCTGGAAGGGCTGGAACATTTCGACAAAATCATCAATGTCGACCAGAGCCCTATCGGCCGCACGCCGCGCAGCAACCCGGCCACCTATACCGGCATGTTCACGCCTATCCGGGAGCTGTTCGCCGGCGTGCCCGAGTCCCGTACACGCGGCTATGATCCGGGCCGATTTTCGTTCAACGTCAAAGGCGGCCGGTGCGAAGCCTGCCAGGGTGACGGCGTGGTCAAGGTCGAAATGCATTTTCTGCCCGACATGTATGTGCCCTGCGATGTCTGCGGCGGCAAGCGCTACAACCGCGAGACCCTGGAAATCCGCTATCGCGGCCGCAACATCAGCCAGGTCCTGAACCTCACGGTGGAGCAGGCGCTCGATTATTTCGAAGCCGTGCCGTCAGTGGCGCGCAAGCTGACCACATTGATGGATGTCGGCCTGTCCTACCTGCGCCTGGGCCAGAGCGCGACCACACTGTCCGGCGGCGAGGCGCAGCGCGTCAAACTGTCGCTGGAGCTGTCCAAGCGCAGCACCGGGCGCACGCTGTATATCCTGGACGAGCCCACCACCGGCCTGCATTTCCAGGATATCGCCCTATTGCTGGACGTACTGCGCAAGCTGGTCGAAGGCGGCAATACTGTCGTCATCATCGAGCACAACCTGGATGTCATCAAGGCGGCGGACTGGGTCATCGATATGGGTCCGGAAGGCGGCGAGCAGGGCGGATACATCCTGGCGCAGGGAACGCCCGAGGCCATCGCCGCATGTCCGCAAAGCTATACCGGACGCTATCTGAAGCCTCTGCTGGAGCGCTGAGCGCGCGGGGAGGCTCAACGGCGCGGCACTACAGCGCCGCGTCGCCTCCCATCCGGAAAAGCTGCGCATGCTCGCGTATGGCATAGCGATCCGTCATGCCTGCGATGTAATCGGCAATCGCGCGCGCCTGCGCCACCTCGTCATCGCGCCGGTATTCGTCCGACAGCAAACGCGGCTCCTGCAGAAATGCCACGAACAGCTCCCGCACAATCGTGCGTGCCTTGGTCGTCATGCGCATCACGCGATAATGCCGGTAGAGATTGCCCATCAGGAAATGCTTGAGCGCATCGGCCTGTCGGCGCATGGAGGCCGAGAAGGCCGCCAGCGGCGGCGCGGCACGCACCTGGTCAACATGCGTGGGGGCATGGCTGCGTATATTGGCCAGCGTGGTCTCGGTGAGATCGACCACCAGCGTATTGATCATGGCTCGTACGACTTCGGCAACCAGCCGCCGCTTTTCTATATTGGGATATCTGCGCTTGACCTGGGCATAGTGGGTGGCAAAGATTTCCAGCACCTGCAGCTGTTCGACCGAAATCAGCCCCGAGCGCACACCATCGTCAATATCGTGATTGTTGTAGGCGATCTCGTCGGCAAGATTGGCGATCTGCGCTTCCAGCGAGGGCTGGGCATTCTGGAGAAAACGTTCGCCGACATCGCCCAGTGTGCGCGCATGCCTGACCGAGCAATGCTTGAGAATCCCCTCTCGGGTTTCGAAGCATAGATTCAGGCCATTGAAGGCTGCGTACCGCGCCTCAAGCTCATCGACAACGCGCAGGCTCTGCAGATTATGCTCGAAGCCTCCTGCCGCAGGCGCCAGCTCGCGCATGCAGGCGTTCAGCTCGTCCTGGCCGGCATGCCCGAACGGCGTATGGCCCAGGTCGTGCGCCAGCGAAATGGCTTCGGTGAGGTCTTCGTGCAGCCCGAGATTGCGCGACAGCGAACGGGCGATCTGCGCGACCTCAATGCTGTGCGTCAGCCGCGTGCGAAAGAGATCGCCTTCGTGATTGACGAACACCTGGGTCTTGTACTCAAGCAACCGAAAGGCATTGCAGTGAATGATGCGGTCGCGATCGCGCTGGAATGCATTGCGGCCCGTGGGCGGCGGCTCCGCATGACGACGTCCGCGGCTGGCTTGCGGATGGCAGGCGTACGGTGCGAGCACTGTCATGCCCCGGCCTCAGGCGGGCGCCGTCGCGGCGGCTTTCTCCAGTACCTGGCGCACGGCCTGGTCTGGCGCCGACTGCACGCAGGCCTTGCCCAATTCCTGCAGCAGCACAAAGCGCAATTGCCCGCCTTCTGTTTTTTTGTCCACCTGCATCAGGTCCAGCCACCGTTGCAGCCCGAGGTCCGGCGGCTGCACCGGGCAGCCGATCGCCTCAACCAGCGCCTGCACACGCTGCACATCAGCCTGCGGCAGGCCCAGCACCAGCGCGGAGAGCTCGGCCGCCTGCACCATGCCGCAGCCCACGGCCTCGCCATGCAGCCACTGCCCGTAACCCAGGCCGGACTCGATGGCATGGCCAAAGGTATGTCCAAGATTGAGAATGGCACGCAACCCGGATTCACGCTCGTCCTGGGACACCACCTGAGCCTTGAGCTCGCATGAGCGGCGAATGGCATAGGCGATGGCCTCGGGTTCGAGCGCGCGCAGGGCTGCGATATTGTTTTCGCACCAGTCATGGAAGGCCCGGTCTATGATCAGGCCATACTTGATCACCTCGGCCAGGCCCGCGGATATCTCGCGGGCGGGCAGGGTGCTCAGGACTTCGGTGTCGATGTCGACCGCGATGGGCTGATAAAACGCCCCGACCATGTTCTTGCCCAGTGGATGATTGATCGCCGTCTTGCCGCCGACCGAAGAATCCACCTGCGCCAGCAGCGTGGTGGGCACCTGCAGAAACCGTATGCCGCGCATATAGCTGGCGGCGGCAAAGCCGCAGACGTCGCCGACCACACCCCCGCCCAGCGCCACCAGCACAGCCTTGCGATCCAGCCGGTTGCGCAGCAGGCCGTCGAAAATCAGATTGAGCGTCTGCCAGTCCTTGTATGCCTCGCCGTCCGGCAGCTCAATGCGCAGCACCGGCTTGCCGCTGCGCGCCAATGCATCATATGCCCGCTGGCCATACAAAGCGCCCACGGTCGGGTTGGTGACAATGGCGATCGCCGTGGCATCCTCAGGTATGCTTTCCGCCAGTGCATCCAGCCGGCCCGGCGCAATAGTGATGGGATAGCATCCGCCCGGCGTTTCAACCTGGACTGTATTCATGGTTTGACCTCGTTGAGTTCCAGCAGGGGCAACAGGCCGCGCGCCAGATTGGCGACGGGCGAGGAGCCTGTGTCTATGGTCAGGTGGGCAATGCCCTCGTACAGCGGCTCACGCTCGGCCAGCAGGTCGCGCAGGCGGCCCTGGGGATCCGCCGTCTGGAGCAACGGTCGGCTGCGGTCGCGCGACACGCGCCGGTAAAGCTCATCGCTCGTGGCGCGCAAGTACAGCACGAGGCCGCGTTCGGCCAGATAGCGCCGGTTCTCCGGCGCAAGCACCGCGCCGCCGCCCGTGGCAAGCACGATATTGCGTCGCCTTGTACACTCTTCCAGGAGGCAGGCCTCCCGCTTGCGGAACCCTTCTTCACCCTCGATGTCGAAAATCAATGACACCCTGACCCCGCAGCGCGCTTCAAGCTCGTGGTCCAGGTCGATAAACTCCCGGCCCAGCAGGCGTGCCAGATGACGGCCAATTGTTGTCTTGCCGGCGCCCATCATCCCCACCAGGAATACGGGGCGATCACCCGCACGCAGTGGTTCCGGCCCAATTTCAGGGCTCTGTGGCGTAGACCCGACAGGTAAAGAATGATTCATTTGTGTATTATCCCACTTGCAGCACGCCCGACTCGACTATCCAGCATTACTCCGTTACATAAACCTGAAGCGCAAATCATAGTCTGATCGCGGTTAGACTTAAAATCGCCCCTGATGAGTTCCTCTACCAATTCCCAAAAAAGCAGTACCGGCACATCGCATTCATGGATGGGCCGCTTCGTGCTAAAAGCCGGCATCTTCGCAGTCGGGCTAGGCCTGTGCGGCGCCTTGCTGATGTCGCTCGCGCTTGCGCTCGCCTGGCCCAACCTGCCCGACCTGAGCGCGATGATCGACTATCGGCCTCGCGTACCGCTGCGCATCTATACCGCTGACAAAGTGCTCATCGGCGAATTCGGCGAAGAACGCCGCAACGTGCTGCGGTTCAACGAGATCCCCGATGTCATGAAATCGGCCATTTTATCAGCCGAAGACGACCGCTTTTACCAGCATGGCGGCATAGACTGGGCGGGGGTGGCGCGCGCCGTGGTCGCCAACCTCACGCACATGTCCAAGTCGCAGGGCGCAAGCACCATCACCATGCAGGTGGCCCGCAACTTCTACCTGTCGTCCGAAAAAACCTACACCCGCAAGTTCTACGAGCTGCTGCTCACGTTCAAGATCGAAGCCACGCTGACCAAAGACCAGATTCTCGATCTCTACATGAACCAGATCTACCTGGGCCATCGCGCCTATGGCTTTGCGGCGGCTTCGCGCACGTATTTCGGCAAACCGCTGGGCGAGATCACGCCGGCCGAGGCCGCCATGCTGGCCGGCATCCCCAAGGCGCCCTCGCGCTTTAACCCCATTGCCAACTTCGACCGCGCCAAGTCGCGCCAGATGTATGTGCTGGGCCGCATGAAAAGCCTGGGCTATCTGACCGACGACGAATACGAGAAGGCAAAGAACGCAGAGATCGTCATCAAGTCCGCGCCCGGCACGCCCTCGGGCGGCTACGCCATCCATGGCGACTACGTTGCCGAACTGGCGCGCCAGCTGCTGTACTCCGTCTACCAGGACAACATCTACTCGCGCGGCTTCAACATCTACACCACGGTGAACTCCAAACACCAGGAAGCCGCCTACGATGCCGTGCGCGAAGGCATACTGGACTACACCCGTCGCTCCGTCTACCCCGGGCCGGAAGAAACCATCGACTTGCCGGAGGGTATCGAGAACGACCCCGAAAAACTCGATGCCGTGCTCGACAGCCTGCAGGAAAAGTACCCCGACGACGACGATCTGCTCACCGGCGTGGTGCTCCAGGCAAGCCCGAGCCTGATCAAGGTCGCGCGCACATCCAACGAAATCATCGATATCACCGACAAAGACGCCCTGAAAGTCGTCGCGCGCGGCCTGGGCAAGAACGCCAAGGACAAATACCGCATCGCACGCGGCGCGGTGGTGTATGTACACAAGAACGGCGACCACTGGGAAGTCATCAACATGCCGGCGGTGCAGGCGGCCTTTGTTTCCGTCCGTCCTCAGGATGGCGCCATCCAGTCCATGGTCGGCGGCTTCGACTTCGCCGAAGGCAAGTTCAACCGCGTCACGCAGGCCTGGCGCCAGCCGGGCTCCGCATTCAAGCCGTTTCTTTATGCCTCGGCGCTTGAGCGCGGCCTGACGCCCGCCACCCAGATTTCGGACGAACCCTTCAGGCTCACCGCCGCGCAAACAGGCTCCAAGGCCTGGGCCCCCAAGAACTACGGCAACCACTACGAGCCCATGCTTACTTTGCGGCAAGGCTTGTACAAATCCAAAAACATGGTGTCCATACGTATCATGCAGGCGGTGGGTCCCAAGTATGTGCAGGACTACATCACCCGCTTCGGGTTCGACCGTGCGCGGCAGCCGGCAGTACTGCCGCTGGCGCTGGGGGCAGGCAGCGTCACTCCGCTGCAGCTGGCGGGCGCCTATTCGGTATTCGCCAACGGCGGCTATCGCGTCCCTCCGTACCTGATCGACCATGTCACGGACAGCAGCGGCAAAATCATCATGCAAGCCAAGCCCACGATCGCCGGCGATGCCGCGGCGCGTGTGATCGACCCGCGCACCGTCTACGTCATGGACGACATGCTGCGCGGCGTGGCCACTTATGGCACCGCCGCTCGCGTGCACCGCACCCTCCATCGCGACGACATCGGCGGCAAGACGGGCACGACCAACGACTCCAACGACGCCTGGTTCGCGGGCTTTACCCCAAAGCTGGTCGGTATTGCCTGGATGGGCTTCGACAAGCCCCGCTCCCTCGGCCAGGGCGAAACCGGTGGCGGGGCATCGCTGCCCATCTGGCTCGGCTATATGCAATATGCGCTCAAAGGGCAGCCTCAGACACCGCCCGGCCCCATTCCGGAAGGACTGTCGCGCATAGACGGCGATTTCTATTTCTCCGAATTCCCGCCGGGGCAGGCAGTGGCCCGCGTCGGTCTGCCAGCGCCCTCCGACGTGCCTGTTGATGGCGGCGGCATGGACGGCATAGGCGACCTGCTCAACCAGTTGGGCCAGCGCGGCGACGTTCCTGAGCCGCCCACCGTTCCATTCTAGGCCCCGTTCCGGGCCCTGGCATCGATGGCTGCCTCGGCAGCGGCGGCATACCCCGCCCGCTGCCAGGCCCAACCATCTTTGAACGATGCCCCTGGGCGATGCGGATTATGCAGCGAATCGCCTCACAAGGCATAATCACTCTTTCGCACCGGAGTTCATCATGTCGATTCACCCCCTGTTCCTGCGCTTGCCGCCCGCACGACGCATCGCTGCGGCCGCGCTGCTGGCTGCGCTGGCCGGCTGTGGCTATAAAGGTCCGCTATACCTGCCGCCGCCTGGGCCGCCGGACCAGACTCTGACAGTGCCGCCCTCCGCGCCGCAGACCACGCAGGACAACACCGCGCAGCCTGCTGCCGCCAACCCGCAAGCCCGCCCTTAAGCAAACTCCGCTCCACAGCCACGGCCACGGCCACGCACCGCGCCGCCCGGCCTGGCAACGCTGCGAAGTACCCCTACCGATCCGATTCCAGCCATGACCGTTGCACCACAATTTCAGCTCAAGAACGGCGTCCTGCACGCTGAGAACATTCCGCTTACCGAACTGGCGCACCAGTTCGGCACGCCGCTGTTCGTATACTCTCGACAGGCCTTGCGTGACGCCTGGGCGTCCTACCAGGAAGCCATCCAGGGTCGCAACGTACTGGTCTGCTACGGCATGAAGGCCAACCCCAATCTTGCCGTGCTCAACGAATTCAAAACACTGGGCACGGGCTTTGACATTGTCTCGGGCGGCGAACTCGCACGCGTACAGGCCATCGGCGGCGATCCGGCCCGAGTCGTCTTTTCGGGCGTCGGCAAGCAGGCCTGGGAAATGAAAGCCGCGCTCGAGGCCGGCGTCAAATGCTTCAATGTGGAATCCGAAGACGAACTGGCGCGCCTGAACGCTGTCGCGGGCGAACTTGGCAAAGTGGCGCCGCTGTCGCTGCGCGTCAATCCCGACGTCGATGCTCAGACTCATCCCTATATCTCAACCGGCCTCAAAGAAAACAAGTTCGGCATCGCCATCGAAAATGCGCTCGGCGTCTACCGGCAGGCCGCCGCCATGGACCACATACAGATCGTGGGCCTGGACTGCCATATCGGATCGCAGATCACCGATGTCGCCCCCTATCTGGACGCACTGGACAAGCTGATTGCCCTCGTGCAGTCGCTGGCGGCAGAAGGCATATCGCTGCATCATCTTGACCTGGGCGGCGGCATCGGCATCCGCTACACCGACGAAACCCTGCTCTCGCCGCGCACGCTGCTGGACCAGGTATTCCAGCGGCTGGACAGCCATGGCCTGGGCGATCTTCAGATCATCCTGGAACCAGGCCGTTCACTGGTGGGCAACGCGGGCGTACTGTTGACACGCGTCGAATATCTGAAGCACAGCCCGGCCAAGAATTTCGCCATCGTCGATGCGGCCATGACGGACCTGATCCGGCCAACACTCTATGGCGCCTGGCACGGCGTCGAAGCGGTCACGCCGCGCGATACCGCGGAGCCCGCGCCGGTCTATGACATCGTAGGCCCTGTCTGCGAGAGCGGCGACTGGCTGGCGCGGGACCGCCAGCTGGCATTGCAGCAGGACGACCTGCTGGCCATTCTGTCGACCGGCGCCTATGCCTTCACCATGTCCTGCCACTACAACTCCCGGCCGCACGCCGCCGAGATCATGGTCGACGGCTATCAGGCGCATGTCATCCGCCCGCGGGAAAGTATCGAAGACCTGTTCCAGGACGAAAGCATACTGCCCTGAGCCGTATGCCACGCGGCGTAATGCCGCGCCACGCACCCCGGGTGATACGACAACCAAATCGCATGCACCACAGCAAAAAAGGCCCATAGGGCCTTTTTTGTTGCAGGGCAGCCGGACGCCGCCCGACAGAATCGCCTACAGCTCGCCGTAGGAGTGCAGCCCCGACAGGAACATGTTTACCCCAAGGAAGGCAAAGCTGGTGATCAGCAGCCCGCCCAGCGCCCAATAGGCCGCCATCGTGCCACGCAGGCCTTTCATGAGCCGCATGTGCAGCCAGGCAGCGTAATTGAGCCAGACGATCAGCGCCCAGGTTTCCTTGGGATCCCACTGCCAGTAGGTGCCCCAGGCGTCCGCCGCCCAGAGGGCGCCAAGAATCGTCGCGACCGTAAAGAAGGCGAAGCCGACCGCAATCGCCCGATACATGATGTCGTCGAGAATCTCCAGCGACGGCAGCTTTTCGGAGATGGGGCCGCGCAAGGCCAGAATCAGGCCCACAATGATGGCGCCTATGCCGAAATAAATCATCCAGGTGGCAGACAGCTCGCGAGAGCCGAACACCATGGGCTCGGCACAGAGCACCGCGCCCAGGACGAACAAGGGTGCCAGCTTGGCCAAGGAGCGCGTCTGGCCGTGCTCTTTGATCAGATAGGCGAACCCCACCATGGCTGCCAGGGAGAATGTGCCGTACCCGATGAAGTTGGCCGGCACGTGCAGCTTCATCCACCAGCTTTTGAGAGCGGGAACAAGCGGCTGAATCTGGAAGGCATCACGCGTGAACGAATACCACAGCAGAAATACCACCGCCGAGCTGATGACCATCAGCACAAAACCGCCCAGGGCTCGTGTGGCGTAGCGGCGCTCATAGTAAAGATAGAACAGCGCGGTGATCAGCGAAAACAGGACAAAGACTTCGTAGAGATTACTGACGGGGATATGGCCGATATCCGGACCCAGCAAATGGCCTTCGCGCCAGCGCACCAGCATTCCGGTCAGGCCCGCATAAACGGCGCTCCACGTAAAGACAGTGCCCAGCCAAGCCGCGGTTTTGCTGAAAATACCGATCCAATAGCAGACCATGGCCAGCACAAAGAGCGAGCACATCCACAAAATGGCCGACTGCGAGGAAAACAGGTATTTCAGAAGGAATACGCTTTCCGCGCGCGACAGATCGCCTTGCTGCAACCCGCCGCCGCCGCTGTACAGCCAGATCGCAAACAGAGCGCTCAGGCCGCCCGCGATCATGAGCGTGCGCAGGGGTCGCCACAGCCAGGCCAACCAACTACAGACCAGCACGCCTCCGCACAGGATGAGTTTTTCGTAGTAATCCATGCTCGCGCCCAGATTTGCCAGGGCATACGCGGCGCCGGCGGCGAGCAGCAGGAAAAACCCGATATCCGACCAATCCGGCTTGCCACGCCGGCCGCGTGCGTCTCCACTCGCAGTCATGGACTCCTGCCACATCGGTGCGGAAGCTTGCATAGTGGTCTCGGACATAGATAACCTCTCAGGTTGCGAGACGCGTAAACGCGTCTTTGAAGCGATCAAACTCGTGATTGAAGTCCAGCGTGCGCCGTTGCGATGTCATGGCTGCAAACACTTGCGCGCCGCTGCCCTGCCGCTTGATCCAGACCCATACCCTACGATCACGAATGTAGAACATCGAAAACACCCCCATGACCAGCAGCAGGCAACCCAGGTACACGGTGTTTTTGCCCGGACTGCGCGCCACCTGGAATACACTGGCCTGCACCTGATCGAAGTTCTTGAGCGTCATGAGTACAGGCGCCGGGTAGTCAGGCAGGTTGGCCAGGGCCAGCAAGGCGGTTTGTATCCATTTATCGGCCTGGGCGCCGGCGTCGCCCTCGTGTTGGACCACAGGAATGTTATTTCGTTCTCTAACAATATCGCGCAATTCAGCCAATGACAACTGAATCATGGGCACGGCAAAACCCAGCACCTTTTCGCGATCCTGCTCCGGCACCCGTTCAATAACACCGTTAAAGCCCGATTTGCGGAAGGTTTCCAGCGCGCCCTGCGCCGCTTTCTCCAGCAAAGGCTGCTGAATCTGACTGGTGGCGTTCTTTTCCGCGAAACGTTGCGCGGCCAGCCTGACCAGCGACGCATCGGCCAGTCCGGCCCGCAGCAGCATGAACTCCTTCATCGAACCATTGGCATCGGCCGGAATCCGCAAATAGCGGTAAGGCTGGGCTTCCGAACTGCGTACGCCCATGAGGAACACCATGCCGCCGTCCAGCGGCATGGGCAGCATATAGCTGGTGTACTCGTGCGACTGGCCATCGGCGCCGGTGATCTTGTACTGAATGCTGGGGCCTACGTTGCGCAGGTTTTCGTTCTTGGCGCCGGCTGCACTGCCCGTGACGGAGGCGACATGCTCGAACATGGCCTTGGGCTGTGGCGCGGCGTCGGTGCCCATGTTTTCGACATTGATGACACGCAGGCCCGTGAACTCCACGCTCAGCGGCTGCTTTGCGCCATCGCTGCCCTGTGTGATCTCGGCGCCTTCGCCTATCTTGCCCTTGACGTCGAAAGCCTGGCTGCGTGGACCGGACAAGGGATACCCGGTCAGCTGGACAGCGCTGCCGCCGTCATCGAAGCTGGACTGGTAGACGGTCACGCCCTTATAGCGCAAAGGCTCATTGACCTCGATGGTCTTGCTGAAGGACTTGCCCGACTCGGGATCCGTGACTTCGACCTCGCTCTTGAAGCTGCTGGGCATGCCGGTGGAATAATAATCCACCATGAACTTCTTCAGTTTCAGCACGAAAGGCAACGGCTGCACCAGCACGCCCTCGCCGACCGCCACGATGCCGGTGCTGCTCTGCGAACCTTCGGGCACCATCATATTGGCGCGAAAGCTAGGGTTGGCGCCCGACAGGCGGCCCGAGGGCGGCACTTGGGAAATCAGCATATTCTGCGTGATGGGATGCTTGCCTCCCAGCCACACCTGCAGCCGCACCGGCAGCTCGCTGTCCAACAGGCCGCCGATACAGATGATGACAATGGCCGAATGAGCAAAGATATAACCCAGCCGGTTGGCGCTGCCTTTCTTGGCGGCGATCATGACACCCGCTTCTTCCTGGCGTATCTTGTAGCGGTAGCCGTGTTGCTTGAGCCAGCCCTGAGCGCGCGTCTGCATGACATCCGCCGGCACCGTGCTGTCGAGCTCGACGCGGTGGTGAAAAGCCCGCAAGCTGCCGGCGCGCACGTACTCCCGGAAGGACTGCGCGTCACGCAGCATTTTGGGCGCATTGCGCACCAGGCAGATGGAGGTGGACACCACCAGAAAGGTCATGATCAGCAAAAACCACCAGCTGTTGTATATCTGCCAGATCGAAAACTTGTCGAACACGCCAAACCAGAAGGGCCCGAACTGATCGATATAGTTATTGGCCGGCTGGTTTTGCTGGAGCACCGTGCCTATCAGGCTGGCAACGCAGATAAACATCAGCAAACTGACTGCAAAACGCATGGAACCCAAGAGTTCCGTCAGGTCGGCAACAAGTCTGCGTGCAGAAGAAGAATGGCTCACGGAAGATGCTTCATAAAAAAGGGGGCGCCTGCTACAGCCTCCCCCTTGTTTGCTAGTTTATGGCGCTAGAGGCGTTATGCCCGCGACAGGCGCATGATCAGCGCAGACCGGCAGCGTAGTCAGCCACTGCGGCGATATCCGAGTCTGACATGCGGTCAGCGATATCGTGCATGATAGCGCCGTTATGACGATCACCGCTACGGAACAGCTTGAGCTGCGTGGCCAGATACTCAGGATGCTGTCCGGACAGACGAGGGAATTTGCCAGGCACGCCGGCGCCGTTGGGCGAGTGACAGCCCGCACAGGCCGGTACGCGGCGATCAGGCAGGCCGCCACGCCAGATCTGCTGGCCGCGCTCCATGGTTGCTTCGTTGGTCGCCGTGCCGGCGGTATCGGGATTGAGGGGCTGCTGAGAAAGATAATAGGCGATGTTCTGCTTGTCCGCCTCGGTGAGCGCGGAAGCGAAAGGCGTCATGACCGATGCAGCGCCATCGGCGCCGCCGCGCGCAGGCGGGGTTTTTTCGTCTTTAGGCGCAAAATCGTGCAATTGCTTGACGAGGTATTCGTGAGGCATCGCCGCCAGATTGGGATTGAGCGGGATGGTGCTGTTGCCTGCTGCCCCATGGCAGCTCGCACAGGCCAGGATGCCGCGGGCAGCGTCGCCATTGGCGAAAAGCTGTTCGCCCTTGGCTGCGTCGGGCTTGGCCGCGCCCTGGTGGTCAGCCGCATGGGCCAGCGAAATGATGGAAGAACCCAGCATTAAGCCGCTGGCCATGACGATACTGGAAAGCATGTGCTTCATGAATACCTCGACGATCGGTGTTCGATCCGGGTGCCACAGACACCACGATGACGACGCCACTTCCACTCAAAAGAGGATCTCAAGGAAAATGACGCAACTGTTTCAAACCTGCGATTATACAATAGCGGTTGACTCTAACCGAGCAGGTACCCCTCCGTGTCTATTTTGCATCGCGCCTCATTTACCATTTCGGCCGCCCGCCTTGATCAGCTTCCCCCGCCCACGACGGCGGAGGTCTGTTTCGTCGGGCGCTCCAACGCGGGCAAATCGTCGGCCATCAACGTTCTGACGAACCAGCGCAGGCTGGCCTACTCCAGCAAAACGCCGGGCCGTACGCGGCTCATCAATATCTTCGGCATTCCCGACCCCATCGAACCCGGCTCCCACCTGGGATTCCTGGTGGACCTGCCCGGCTATGGCTATGCCTCGGTCGCCCGCGAGGCCCGCGAAGAATGGGCCGACGTACTGGGCGGCTATCTGCGCGACCGCGCCTCGCTGGCTGGCATCGTGATGCTGATCGATATCCGCCGCGGCGTAACGGAGATGGATCGCCGGCTGGCAGACTGGGTCGCCCCCACAGGGCGGCCGGTACTCGCGCTGCTGACCAAGGCCGACAAATTCGCCTACGGACAACGCATCAAGGCCGTGGCGGCCGTCCGCAAGGAACTGGCCGACATCGGCGCCCTCAATGCCCTGCCATTCTCTGCCACCCACCGCATCGGCATCGAAGAAGCCGCAAAACACATCGAAAACTGGATTTCCCCAAAGGTCGTACCGTGACTGCTTTCATCCCCTCTACCGAATTTCCCGCCACCCGCCTGCGCCGCAACCGGCGCGACGAGTTCTCGCGCCGCCTGGTGCGTGAAAACGTGCTCACCACCAACGACCTCATCTATCCGGTTTTTGTCCGCGAAGGCAAGGGCGTGCTGGAGGCTGTGCCCTCCATGCCTGGCGTAGTGCGCTACTCGCCCGACACCCTGCTCAAGGTCGCCGAAGAATGCCTGACGCTGGGCATACCCGTACTCTCGCTGTTTCCTGTGATCGACCCCTCGCTCAAGACACCCGATGGCATCGAGGCCGCCAACCCGGATGGCCTGATGCCCCGCGTGGTGGCCTCGCTCAAGCAGCATTTTCCCGAGCTGGGCGTGCTCACCGACGTCGCCCTGGACCCTTACACCAGCCATGGGCAGGACGGCCTCATCGACGACAACGGCTATGTGCTGAACGAGCCCACCGTGCGGATACTCACGCGTCAGGCCCTGGTCCAGGCACAGGCCGGCGTGGACATTGTCGCCCCCAGCGACATGATGGACGGCCGCATCGGCGCCATCCGCACAGCGCTGGAGGCCGAACAGCTCATACACACCCGCATCATGGCGTATTCGGCCAAGTATGCCAGCGCTTTCTACGGCCCCTTCCGCGATGCCGTGGGCTCGGCCGCCAATCTGGGCAAATCAAACAAGTTCACCTACCAGATGGATCCGGCCAACCGGCTCGAGGCGCTGCGCGAAGTCGAAGCCGATATCCGCGAGGGTGCGGACATGGTCATGGTCAAGCCCGGCATGCCCTATCTGGACGTACTGCGCGAGGTCAAGGATGCCTTCGGCATGCCCACATACGCCTACCAGGTGAGCGGCGAGTACGCCATGATCCAGGCGGCCTCCGCCAACGGCTGGCTGGACCACGACAAGGTCATGATGGAATCCCTGCTGGCCTTCAAGCGTGCGGGCGGCGACGGCATTCTCACCTACTTCGCCATCGAAGCGGCCAGACTGCTCAAGGCGCAGGGCTGATCACAGTCCGTGCGCTCAAGCGCCGGACGTATCCGGCGCGGGCTTCACCACAGCGTTATGCTCGCCAAAGGCAGGCGGCAAATGCCTGAAGGTCGCAGGCGTGCGCGACAGCTTGATGGGCGACGCAATGGCGCGATAATCCCCCCGCTCCAGCACCATGCCGCGATGCCGGGTATGCGGATGCTGCAGCAACTGCTCCACGTTCAAGACCGGCGCCGCCGGCACACCTTTTTTCAGCAAGGTCTGCGCCAGCGTCGCTGCGTCATGCCCGCTGAGCAAAGGCGTGAGCATCCCCCTGAGCGCATCGCGGTGCTCGAGGCGATCGGCATTGTTCAGAAAACGCGCATCGCGGCTCAGTTCCGGCTCTCCCAGCGCGTCGGTCAACAAGGCAAACTGACGGTTATTGCCAATCGCCAGGAAAATCTCACCGTCACCTGTCGCAAACGACTCATAAGGCGAAATATTGGGATGCGCATTGCCAGTCCGCTGCGGTATCTTGCCGCTCAGGAAATAATTGGCCGCGTGCGGATGCAGCAATGAAATAGCGCAATCAAACAGCGTAATGTCCAGAAACTGCCCGCGACCGCTACGATGCCGCTCATTGATCGCCATCAGCACCGCCAGGGCCGCATTCAGCCCAGTCACCATATCCACCACCGGCAGGCCCACGCGCGTCGGCTCGCCGTCCGCATCGCCATTCACACTCATCAGACCGCACATGGCCTGCGCGCAGGCGTCGTAGCCCGGCAGCCCGCCCAAAGGGCCATCCGCGCCAAAGCCGCTGATACGGCAATGCACAAGACGCGGAAACGCGTCCCGCAGCACCTCCTGGCCCAGTCCCCATTTTTCCAGCGTGCCGGGCTTGAAGTTCTCGACCAGCACATCCGCATCCTGCAACATGGCCTTCAGAAATGACTGGCCCTCGGGCGTCGACAGATCAAGCGATAGTCCGTACTTGTTGCGGTTGACGCCCAGAAAGTACGAAGCCGTGCCATCCAGGAAAGGAGGCCCCCATCCGCGGGTTTCGTCACCGGCGGGCGGTTCGATCTTGAACACCTCGGCGCCATGATCCGCCAATATCTGGGTGCAGTACGGGCCGCCCAGCACACGGGAGAGGTCCACGACCTTGCAGCCTTGCAGTGCACCCGGCGTTGCAGCATGCTCACTCATCTCAATCAATCCAGTGAAATATTCGCGCTGTGGATAACGGCAGCCCATTTATCGACTTCGCTGTTGATGAAGCGGGAAAGGCCCGCCGGCGTTTTATCGTCCGCCTGGACGATACCCTGGCTTTCCAGAGTCGCCTTGACGCCCGGGTCGGCCATCGCCTGACCAAAGGCGGCATTCAGTTTTGTGACGATGGGCTCGGGCGTACCAGCCGGCGCAACGATGCCAAAGAACACGCTGACGTCATAACCGGTCAGTCCTTGCTCGGCCAGCGTCGGCAGATCGGGCAGGGCGGTCGAGCGTTGCGCGCTGGCCAGCCCGATCGGCCGCAACGTACCGGCTTTTACGTGCGGCAGCGCCGTCATGATGTCGGTAAACGCCATGGATACCTGCCCACCCAGCAGATCGTTCAGTGCGGGTCCCGTGCCCCGATAGGGCACATGCAGAATGGAGGTTCCCGCCATCTCGTTGAACAGCACGCCCGCAAGATGCGACGAGGCGCCATTGCCAGACGATGCAAACGACAAGGCATCGGGATTTTTCCTGGCATAGGCAATCAATTCCTTCAGATCGCTTGCCGGCACCTTGGGATTGAGCACAAGAATATTGGGCAGATGCCCTATGCGCGTAATGGGTGCGAAGCTGGTGCGCGGATCATAGCCAAGCTTTTTGTACAGGCTCACGTTGATGGCCAGCGGGCCCGAAGTGCCGAACAATATCGTATAGCCGTCCGGCGCCGCATTTGCCACGTACTCGGAGCCGATATTGCCGCCTGCACCCGCCTTGTTCTCCACAATCACAGGCTGGCCCAGCGGCTTGCCGATCGCATCGGCCAGACGACGCGCCAGGGCGTCCGTGGGCCCGCCAGGCGGGAAGGGCACAATCAGCTTCACAGGCTGACTCGGATAGGCCTGGGCGCTGTATGCGGGCGCCGCGCCCAGCACGCCCATGGCGGACATCATCAGGGATATCAGTAGTTTTTTCATCGTTGTCTCTCCACTATGTTTTGGAATGGCGGCCGCCTGCAATCAGGCACAGGCCTGAAGCAGCGCGCCGTAGTCAAGTTCGTCATCCTGGACCGCGCAGGGGTCGCGCGGCGCCAGTTTGTGCAGCAGAATCAGATCGGCCAGTTGGCCGCGTGATGCCAGGTCCGGCTGTCCCGCCTCCTGACGCATTGCCGCCAGCGACACCACGTTGTACAGTGCCGATGCCGCCTGACGCGCCAGTGCGGAGTTGTCCTCAGCTGCAGCACGCTGCGCCAGCGCAAAGGCCTTGTCCAGGCTCTCTTGCTGGCGCTGGGCCAACGAATCCCGGCATGGCGCACCGTCGGCCAGCAGGCTGGCCACATGTGCCCGCAATGCGCTCAGACAATCGTTCCTGCGGATCGCACGCAGCACATCGAGCGCAACAATATTGCTCGTTCCTTCCCAGATCGACCCCAGATGGGCATCGCGCATCAGCCTGGGCTCAACCCACTCCTCGATATAGCCGCAGCCGCCCCTGACCTCCATGGCGTCCCCCGTCACTTTTCTTGCATCGCGGCAAGCGCGGAACTTGATCAAGGGCGTGAGGATGCGGGCCAGGGCTTTGGCCGACGCATCACCCTGGTCGGCCCGGGCCAGCGCCGCCGCTGTCTGGAACATGACAGAGCGCGCCTGCTCGGCCGACACGATCATTTTCATCAATTGCTTTTGCATCAGCGGCATATCGATCAGTCGGCGGCCAAACGCGCGCCGGTTGCGCGCCACAAACACCGCCTCGCCGACCGCGCGGCGCATCAACCCGGCGGCCCGCATGCCATTGGAAAGGCGAGAATTGTTGATCATATCGGCCATCTGCTGGAAACCGCGGCCCCGCTCACCCACCAGCCAGCCCTGCGCGCCCTCAAGGCGAATCTCTCCGCTGGCCATTGAGCGCGTGCCCAGCTTGTCCTTCAGACGCAGGATCCGGTAGTGGTTCATCGACCCATCCGGCAGCGTGCGCGGCAGCAGGAACAGGGATACGCCGGCCAGGCCCTGGGCGTCCTCGCTGCGAGCCAGCACCATGGCAAACCCCGCATCAGGATTGGAGCAGAACCATTTATCGCCGTACAGCTTCCATTGTCCATCCGGCTGTGCAACAGCCTGCACCTCGGTTGCGCTGACATCCGAGCCCGCAGCCTGCTCAGTCATGAACATCGCACCCTGGCGCAACTCATCAAAATCGAGCGCCGTCACCTGCGGAAGCACCTGCGCCACCAGCGCCGGATCGCCATATTTTCTCAGCGTGCGGGCCAGCGAGTCCGTCATGCTGACCGGACAGCACAAGCCGAACTCCGCCTGCACGAACACATAGGTGAGCGCATATTTCGCGATGGGCGGCATCGGTTCATTCCAGCCGAGCACGCCTGGCCGATGAGACATCGCGGCCAGGCCATACTGGCTGTAGGCGATGCGCTCAAGCTCCACATAGGCCGGATGCTTGTCCAGGCGGGACTCATCCTCGCCCCGGCGGTTACGCACCGACAGTGTGGGCGGGTGCTGATCAGCCACACGCGCCAGCTCATCGAGTGTGCCGCCGGCCAGGCGGCCCAGCTCAACGAAATGCGGCAATAGGTGCACAAACAATGCCGGCGGCAGATAAGCCTTCAGCATGGCGCGGGCATAGGGATCTGATTCAAACAGATTGACCCCGAACGCATCAGGGATATTGGAGACGGAAGGCGAAGTGCTAGGGCTCATGGCGGCTCACATGACTTGATTTAAATCATCTTAGAGCGCACCATTCATTCAAACAAATACCGTTTTTATTACCATCTATACCGAACAAATATAGATAACACTATGGATATTGACTCGCGCTTGCTGCGCTATTTCGTGGCGGTCGCCGAAGAGCTCAGTTTCAGCAAAGCGGCAAGACGGCTTCATATCTCGCAGCCCCCCTTGAGCTATGCCATCAAGCAACTGGAAGAAGCCCTGCAGGCGCAGCTGCTGCTGCGCAACAGCCGCCAGGTATCCTTGACCCCGGCCGGCCGCGAACTATATCGGGAAGCGGTATTTCTCCTGCGTCGCAATGCGGACCTGTACGGTTTGATCTCGCGTATTGATGCAGGCCTGCAGGGGCAGATCAAGATCGGTTTCGTGGGCTCCATGCTGTATCGCGGCCTGCCCGAGGTCCTGAATCAATGCCAGGCGGAGTATCCGGCGGTCGAGCATGCGTTGCTGGAGCTGAACTCGGCCGAGCAGATCGAACTGGTCGCTCGCGGCGGCATCGATATCGGCTTCATTCACCACAATCCCGTGCCGGACAATGTCTCATCCGCAAAACTGTCGGTCGAGCCTTTTGCCATCTGCGTGCCCGAGACCCATCGCCTGGCCACCCGCACGCAAGCCAATCTGGCAGAGCTTGCCGACGAGGCGTTTATTTTCTTTTCTCGCGCATTCTCGCCGGTGTATTACGAGACCCTGCTTGCCATGTGTCTGGACGCCGGCTTTCTGCCCAAGGTCAGGTATGAATCGCGCCATTGGCTCAGTGTTGCCTCACTGGTGTCGCAGAACATGGGCGTATCACTGGTGCCGGCCTGCCTGTCGCGCAGTGGTATGTCGGGCATCCGTTTTCTGTCGTTTCCCCACCGGCAAAAATCCGTCACCAGCCTGATCTGGTCCGCCACGCCGTCTTCGCGCATCAAGGACAACCACATCGCACTGATCAAGCAGGCCTATGCACGGCCGATCCCTGATAAAGGCAGGCATTAGGCAGGCAAGAAACCTATCCCCTGGGGGCCGCAAGCACCCGGTCCAGTATCTTGCCGAAATCTGCTGCGTTCTTGAAGCCGACGACGCGCGCATCTTCGCGCGGCTGGCCGCTTGCATCAAAGAAAATAATTCCCGGCGGCCCGAACAGCTTGAAACGCTTGAGCAGCGCGCGGTCCTCCGGGGAATTTTTGGTGACATCGGCCTGTACCAGCAACATGCGGGACATCTGCTGCGCCACGGCAGGATCGCTGAAGGTAAAACGCTCCATTTCTATGCAGGACACGCACCAGTCCGCGTAGAAATCCAGCATCACGGGGCGATCCGTGCCCGCCAGCAGCTTATCCAGTTCTTCGGTGGTATGCACCTGCGTGAAATGCGACCTGACCGCCTGCTCGGCGCCTTTTGCATCGACGGCGTCGTTACCGGCGCCTGCTGCAGCCCCCTGCCAGCCCGAGGCAGACCCGGCAAGAGGCGCCAGCGGCCGCAGCGCATCACGACCGCCAACCGACAGGCCCAGCACAAGGGCCAGGGCCCACAAGGCCAGCAGCAGCCCCAGGGCCTTGCGAAAACCGCCCCATACGCCAGCCTGCGCCCCGCTGAATGCGTCCAGCATCACCGCGCTCCACAGCGCGAGGAAGGCCCAGCCCAGCATGGTGAGCCAGGCCGGCAGTACGGAATGCACCATCCACCACGCGGTCGCCAGCAGCATCATGCCGAACAGACGCTTGATGCCTTCCATCCATGCCCCCGCCTTGGGCAGCAGCATGCCCGAGGACGCACCCACCGCGAGCAGCAGCAGGCCTTCTCCCCAGGCCAGGGCAAACAGCGCGGAGCCGCCCAGCACGACATCCCCGGTCTGCGAAATAAACAGCAGCACGCCAGCCAGCGGCGCAGCCACGCAGGGTCCGACAATCAATGCGGACAGCATACCCATGACGAACGCACCGCCGTAATGACCGCCGGGAATTCTGGACATGCGCTCATTGAGCGCCGATTGCATGCCTGCGGGCGCCTGCAGGGTAAAAACATCGAACATGGCCAGCGCCAGCAAGGCCAGCAGCACGGCAAACAGCGCCAGCACCCAGGGGGTCTGCAGCCAGGCAGCCAGTCCTGCGCCGACCAGGCCGGCAGCAATGCCAAGCGCCGTGTAAACCAGCGACATTCCCAGCACAAAAACCGCCGCCAGCGACACACCTCGCCAGCGTGACACCTGCTTGCCCGAGCCCGCCGTGCCCGCCAGGATGGCCAGCAGAATAGGCACCATGGGCAGAACACAGGGCGTGAACGACAGCAACAGGCCCAGCAGCAGGCACAGCAGAATGATCTTGGCCCAGCCAGCATCGGTCAGGTATGCCGCCAATCCGGTATCGCCCAGATCAAGCGCGCCCGAAAGACTGGTCTGGCCCTGCGACGCCGACAGGCTGGTTTGCCCTTGCGCACCGGATGCAGCGGCCTGATTTTTTTGCGGCGCTGGCGCTGGAACGCTATCCACCACTCCAGCGCCACTGGCCTGATAGCCGCCCGCCACCGGCGTTAGTGTGATCTCGTGTGTATCCGGGGGGTAGCACAGCCCCGCATCGGCGCACCCCTGGCTGGTAATGGCCAGACGGAAAGCCTGGGCGCCGGCCCCGGCCTTGAGCGGCAGCCTGACGGTAATCTGGTCGTGATAGACCTCGAGATCTTCTTCGAAGGTCGGATCATATTTGACGATGCCGCCCGGATACACGGGCTCACCCAAGGCTGCGGATGCCGATTCAGGCTCTGTGGCAAACACAAAGCGCTTGCGGTACATGTAGTAGCCCGGCGCAATATCAAAATGAACAGACAGCGTATCGGGCGCCTGCGTCGCCGCGGAAAACACAAAGGCCTGCTCGGGATCGAGAAAATCGTCCTCGGAAGCTGCGAACGAGGTGTGCGCCCATGCCGCCGCCACGAATAACAGCAGCAGGAGCAGCGCCGCCCTGACCCAGCGGCCAGCACCTGACTGGACCGGCGTTCCAGCCAACGGCCGTCTCGTAGCAGACCCACCAGCCTGGCTACCGGTCTGACCAGATGACAAGCCAGGCATGAGGGCCGTGGGAGCTGGATCGACCAGCGCTGCATGGGACATCTTTTACTTCCTATGAATAGCGAACCGCTTCACGATTCGTGCCGGCCCGCGGGAAAAGCAGCCCCTGTCTGCTCACGCACCCAGTCCAGATAGTCCGGACTGCCGCCAGAAACAGGCAACACAAGCACCTCGGGAACGTCGTAGGGATGAAGCTGCCGGTATCGAGCTACCAACGCGGACGCACGTCCCGCACTGGTTTTCATGACTATGGGGATCTCTTCCGCCCCCTCCAGCTTGCCTTCCCACAGGTACATGGACACACCGGGCGCGCCAAGGTTCACGCAGGCGGCGTAATGCTCTTCGACCAGCACGTGGGCAATGCGCTTGGCCAGCAATATATCGGGCGCATTGCCGAGAATGACCACCACATCATCGCAGGCCTGCAGCTCAGACGCTTGGCTTTGGACAGCAGTGGCCGCCTCGGCCTGGTCGGACATTGATACGACAGTGCCGGCGCCGCCTCGCACCGGCTGCGCATCGTGGCCAGAGGCAGTAGAAGAGTCTTCGTTCACGGAATGAAATCCTGAGAGATGGCTTGCTCACAGGCATTGTACCGAGAAACAACACCCCTTCCATCCCTGCCGGCCTGAGTCATCGGGATCTCGTCGCATCAGGTGAGCCAATGAAAAACGGGCCCGAAGGCCCGTTTGCTTGCTACCCTGCCGAAGCATGCTCCGGCCGCACTGATTTACTCGGCTTCTTGCTCTTCGACTTCAGGACGGTCGACCAGCTCCATGAATGCCATGGGAGCGTTGTCGCCCTGACGGAAACCCATCTTGAGCACACGGGTGTAACCACCGTTGCGCTCCTTGTAGCGAGGGCCGATTTCAGCGAACAGCTTGACCACGGCGTCGCGATCGCGCAGGCGGGCAAATGCCAGGCGCTTGTTGGCCAGGGTGGGCTCTTTGCCAAGAGTGATCAGAGGCTCGATAACCCGGCGCAGTTCCTTGGCCTTGGGCAGAGTCGTCTTGATGGCTTCGTGGGTAAGCAGCGACACGGCCATGTTGCGGAACATGGCAAGACGGTGGCTGCTGGTGCGATTGAGTTTACGTAGACCGCTACGATGACGCATGATGTTTTCCTTTGAATCTATAAAGCGGAATGATTCCGCGGTGAGCCGGCTCTTCTATCAGCATTGCTGCGGGCCGGGTGAGGGACGAGATTTTATCACAGCAGTGCCGGCCGCCTGCTTGCGCAGGATGCCGGCGCCTGGTTATCAGGGACGCTCGAGGCCCAGAGGAGGCCAGTTCTCGAGCTTCATGCCCAGTGTCAGACCGCGCGCAGCGAGCACTTCCTTGATTTCGTTGAGCGACTTGCGGCCCAGGTTCGGCGTCTTGAGCAGCTCGTTTTCGGTGCGCTGGATCAAGTCGCCGATGTAGTAGATGTTTTCGGCCTTCAGGCAGTTGGCCGAACGTACGGTAAGCTCCAGATCGTCCACAGGACGCAGCAGAACCGGATCGATCTGTTGCTGACGACCGCTGGCCGGCGTCGCGTCGAAAGAATTGTCCGCACCTTCAAGCGCTGCAAACACGGAGATCTGGTCCATCAGGATACGGGCCGACTGACGGACCGCTTCTTCGGGCGAGATCACGCCATTGGTCTGGATATCCAGCACAAGCTTGTCCAGATCGGTGCGCTGTTCGACACGCGCGCTTTCAACGGCGTAGCTGACGCGGCGCACAGGGCTGTAGGATGCATCCAGCACAATGCGGCCGATCGTATGCGTGCGGTCATCCGACAGCGCGCGCACATTGCCCGGCACGTAGCCGCGGCCTTGCTCGACCTTGATCTGCATTTCGAGCTTGCCGGCATCGGTCAGCGTCGCGATCACGTGATCAGGATTGATGATCTCGACATCATGCGGCAACTCGATATCGCTGGCCAGTACCACGCCCTGGCCCTGCTTGCGCAGTACCAGATTGACTTCCTCGCGATTGTGCAGCTTGAACACCACGCCTTTCAGGTTCAGCAGGATATCGACCACGTCCTCACGCACGCCGGCGACCGTCGAGTACTCATGCACGACACCAGTCATCTGGACTTCGGTGGGCGCGTAGCCGGTCATGGACGAGAGCAGGATACGGCGCAGGGCATTACCCAGCGTATGGCCGTAGCCGCGTTCGAAAGGCTCCATAATGACCTTGGCGTGGTTCTTGCCAACGGGTTCGACTTCAATGGAGCGAGGCTTGAGAAAACCTTGAGACATGGATGTTCCTTTTCAATACCCTCGGTTCGTTACACCGATAAGGCTGATGGAAATCCCGGCGCAAACCGCCGGGAGGACAAAAAACAACGCAAACCGCCGGACGCGCAACTGAGCGTGTCCGGCGGAAAAACAGCAGCGATTAGCGCGAATACAATTCGACGACCATCGACTCGTTGACGTCGCGGGCGACATCAGCGCGGTCCGGAGCCTGCTTGAACGTACCGGTGAGCTTGGTCGTGTCGACCTCGACCCACTGCGGCAGGCCTTGGCCAGTGGCCAGGTCCAGCGCTTCGCGGATACGCAATTGAGCTTTGGCCTTTTCGCGAATCGACACCACATCGCCAGCCTTGACGATAATGGAGGCGATATCGGCGGTGTGGCCGTTCAGTTCGATAGCGCGGTGATTCACCAACTGGCGTGCTTCTGCGCGAGTCGAGCCAAAGCCCATGCGATATACGACATTGTCCAGACGCGATTCCAGCAATTGAATCAGGGTCTCGCCAGTGTTGCCACGGCGACGCTCAGCTTCAACAAAGTACTTGCGGAACTGCTTTTCCAGAACGCCGTACATGCGCTTGAGTTTTTGCTTCTCACGCAGCTGCAGGCCGAAATCCGACGTGCGGGCGCCCGAAGTGCGGCCATGTTGACCGGGCTTGGATTCGAGCTTGCACTTCGAATCCAACGAACGGCGGGCGCTCTTCAGAAACAGATCAGTACCCTCGCGGCGCGAGAGCTTGCATTTAGGTCCAATATAACGTGCCAAGATGCTTCCCCTTAGATGCGACGACGCTTGGGCGGACGGCAGCCGTTATGCGGGACGGGTGTGATGTCCGAAATGCTGGAAATTTTGATTCCCAGAGCATTCAGCGCACGCACCGACGACTCGCGGCCGGGACCGGGGCCCTTGATGCGAACTTCTAGTGTTTTGATACCGTATTCCATCGCGACGCGGCCTGCGGACTCGGCGGCAACCTGCGCAGCAAACGGCGTGGATTTGCGCGAGCCCTTGAAGCCGGCGCCACCAGACGTTGCCCAGGACAAGGCATTGCCCTGGCGATCGGTAATCGTGATGATCGTGTTGTTGAAGGACGCATGGACGTGCGCAATGCCGTCCGATACGCTCTTCTTGATTTTTTTGCGAACGCGCGAGGCGCCGCTGTTGGAAGCTTTCGCCATCTTCTAATCCTCGATTATTTCTTCAGGGAAGCAGCAGCGCGACGCGGGCCCTTGCGGGTGCGGGCGTTGGTACGTGTGCGTTGACCGCGCACAGGCAGACCACGCTTATGGCGCAGACCACGGTATGTTCCCAAATCGATCAGACGCTTGATCGACAGTTGTACTTCACGACGCAAATCACCCTCGACCGTGAACACACCTACGTGTTCGCGGATACGCTCGAGTTCGGCGTCGGTCAGATCCTTGACTTTCTTGGACAGTTCGATGCCTGCGGATTCGCAAATCTTGCGAGCGCGGGTGCGACCAATGCCAAAAATCGCGGTCAGTCCGATTTCGGCGTGTTGATGCGGCGGAATGTTAATGCCAGCAATACGGGCCATGACTTTTCCTTGTTAAATCCGTTGCACCCGGCCTTAGCCTTGGCGCTGCTTATGACGTGGATCGGTGCAAATGACTCGCACCACGCCGTGACGTTTGATGATCTTGCAGTTGCGGCAGATCCGCTTTACCGATGCCATTACCTTCATGGTTGACTCCTAGTTTCCTGTAACCGGCCGCTCATTTAGAGCGGAACACTATCCTGGCACGCGACAGATCATAGGGTGTGAGCTCCACTGTGACCTTGTCACCCGGCAGGATCCGGATGTAATGCATGCGCATCTTGCCCGATATGTGGCCAAGCACTACATGGCCGTTTTCCAGCTTGACGCGAAAAGTTGCGTTGGGCAGGTTCTCGAGAACCTCTCCCTGCATTTGTATGACGTCGTCTTTTGCCATTCTCTTCTACCGCATGGGCAGCCCAGCGCCCTTGAAGTTAGCCTTCTTGAGCAGTGAGTCGTATTGGTGGGACATCATGTAAGCCTGGGCTTGAGCCATGAAATCCATGGTCACCACCACGATAATCAAAAGAGAAGTACCACCAAAGTAGAACGGTACGTTCCAACGCGCCTGCATCAGCTCTGGCAACAGGCAAACCACCGTAATGTAGATGGCACCCGCCAGGGTCAGACGCATCAATATCTTGTCGATATAGCGCGAGGTTTGTTCGCCTGGGCGAATGCCCGGAACGAACGCGCCGCTCTTCTTCAGGTTGTCTGCAGTTTCGCGGCTGTTGAACACCAGTGCCGTGTAGAAAAAGCAAAAGAAGATGATCAGTGCTGCATACAGCGTAATGTACAAGGGCTGCCCAGGCGACAACGCCGCGGCCATATCACCCAGCCAACGCATGTTGGGGTTGCTGGAAAACCAGCTGGTAACCGTTGCCGGCAACAGAATGATCGACGAGGCGAAAATGGGCGGGATAACCCCGGACATGTTCAGCTTGAGCGGCAGATGCGAGCTCTGGCCGCCGTAGATCTTGTTGCCGACCTGGCGCTTGGCGTAATTGACCGTGACCCGACGCTGGCCGCGTTCGACAAACACCACGAAGTAAGTAACCAGCACAACCAGGGCGAAGATGAACAGCGCCGACAGGATAGACATGGAGTCGGTGCGGACCAGATCCAGCATGCCGGCGAGCGCATTGGGCAAGCCCGCCACGATACCGGAGAAGATCAGGATGGATATACCATTGCCCAAACCGCGTTCGGTGATCTGCTCACCCAACCACATGATGAACATCGTGCCGGTAACCAGCGTCACGACCGTGGTAAAGCGGAACATCATGCCCTGGTCGATGACCAGCCCGGGCTGCGATTCCAGCGCGACCGATATGCCTACCGCCTGCACCAGCGCCAGGAAAACCGTTCCATAGCGGGTGTACTGCGTGATCTTGCGACGCCCGGATTCGCCTTCCTTCTTGATGGCTTCCAGGGTAGGCACCACCACCGCCATCAACTGCATGATGATGGATGCGGAAATATAGGGCATGATCCCCAGCGCGAACACCGAGAATCGGGACAGCGCACCACCCGAGAACATGTTGAACAGACCCAGGATACCGCTCTGGTTCTGACGGAACATGTCTGCCAGGGCATCCGGATTGATGCCCGGCACGGGAATGTGCGTACCCAGCCGATAGACCACGAGGGCGAGCACCAGGAAAACGACGCGACGCTTGAGATCGCCGTATCGTGGACCCGTTTTACCCTGAGCCTGAGCTTTAGCCACCGTGACCCCTTTTTAAGCCAGCGAGCCGCCGGCCGCTTCGATCGCGGCGCGAGCGCCTGCAGTCGCAGCAATGCCGTTGAGTGTCACTTTGCGGGACAGTTCGCCCGACTTGATGACTTTCGCGTAACGTACGGATTGACCAATCACGCCGGCCTGCTTGAGCACCTGGACATCGATTTCGTCGACGGGCAGGCGTTGCAGATCGGACAGACGGATCTCAGCGGACAAATGCTGATTCAAAGGCGTGAAACCGCGCTTGGGCAGGCGACGCTGCAAAGGCATTTGACCGCCTTCGAAACCGACCTTGTGAAAGCCGCCGGTACGGGACTTCTGGCCTTTGTGGCCACGGCCGGCAGTTTTGCCCAAGCCAGAGCCAATGCCGCGGCCGACGCGACGGCGAGCGTGCTTGGCACCCTCTGCCGGCTTCAGCGTATTGAGTTGAGTTTGTGACATCTCGATTCCTTTCACGCTTCCGAGACGGTAACGAGATAATCCACCTTACGGATCATCCCACGCACCTCGGGAGTATCGACCAACACACGGCTGCTGTTCAGACCGCGCAGGCCCAGACCGCGAACGGTGTCGCGATGAGACTGCTTGGTGCCGATAACAGAGCGCACGAGAGTAACTTTAATTTGCTTCTGTGCCATGGTTTACCCCAGGATTTCTTCCACCGACTTGCCACGCTTGGCGGCAACTTCGGAGGGCGTAGAGCAGGCGCGCAAGCCGTTGAGCGTTGCGCGGACCATGTTGTAGGGGTTGCTGGAGCCAAGGCTCTTTGCAACCACGTTGCGTACACCCATCACTTCGAAGATGGCGCGCATCGGGCCGCCGGCGATAACGCCAGTACCTTCCGCAGCGGGCGAGATCAGCACTGTCGAAGCGCCGTGCTTGCCAACCACTGTGTGATGCAGGGTGCCGTTCTTGAGAGCGACCTTGACCAGACCGCGACGCGCCTGTTCCATTGCCTTTTGCACCGCTACGGGCACTTCGCGGGCCTTGCCCTTGCCCATGCCGATGCGGCCGTCGCCGTCACCGACTACGGTCAGCGCAGCAAAGCTCATGGTACGACCACCCTTGACCACTTTGCTGACGCGGTTGACCGCAATCATTTTTTCTCGCATGCCGTCGTCGCGCTCTTGCTCGGCGGCGTGCTTGCCTTGTGCTTTAGCCATTTGCCTAATCCCTTGCTTAGAACTTCAAGCCGGCTTCACGCGCGGCGTCGGCCAGCGCCTTGACGCGGCCATGATAACGGAAGCCCGAACGATCAAAGGCAACCAGCTCGATACCGGCAGCTTTTGCCTTTTCGGCAACACGCTTGCCCACCAGGCCTGCGGCAGCGGCGTTACCGCCACTGGCTTTCTGGTCGGCCAGCGCCTTGCGCACCTCGGGCTCGAGCGTCGAAGCGCTAACGAGCACACGATCGCCTTCCGGCGAGATGATGTTTGCGTAGATGTGCTGGTTGGAGCGGTAAACCGAGAGGCGATTAACACGCAGCTCGGAGATTTTCCGGCGAGTCGCAACCGCACGACGCAAACGGGAGAGTTTCTTGTCCATAATTCGTCCTTGCCTGCGCGCTTATTTCTTCTTGGTTTCTTTGATGATGACGCGTTCGTCGGCATAGCGCACGCCTTTGCCCTTGTAGGGTTCGGGTTCGCGATAGGCACGGATCTCAGCAGCCACCTGGCCAACAACCTGCTTGTTGACGCCCTTGATGATGATCTCGGTCTGAGTGGGACACTCTACCTTGATACCAGCAGGCATGCTGTGAACGATATCATGTGAAAAACCAAGCTGCAGCTTGAGCGCCTCACCTTGAACCTGGGCACGAAAGCCCACGCCCACCAGGGTGAGTTTACGCTCGAAGCCCTTGCTGACGCCCGTTACCATATTGGCAACCAATGCGCGCACTGTACCCGACATGGCTTTGGCATGGCGGGAATCGTTGGCAACAGCAAAAGACAGCTGACCGTCTTCCTGACGGACGACAACGTCGCCTGTCAGCTCTTGTGTCATGGTGCCCAGAGGGCCCTTGACGGAAATCTGGCCTGCGCTGATCGTGGCCTCGACGCCCTGGGGCACCGGTACGGGATACTTAGCGATACGTGACATATGATTCTCCTTATGCCACGTAGCAGAGTACTTCGCCGCCCACGCCATTGGCGCGTGCCTTGCGATCAGTCATGACGCCACGCGGCGTCGACACGATGGCCACACCCAGACCGTTCATGACCTGAGGAATGGACTTGCTACCCTTGTAGATACGCAGCCCTGGGCGCGACACGCGGTCGATACGCTCAATGACCGGACGGCCAGCGTAGTACTTGAGGGTGATTTCCAGCACAGGCTTGGCCTGGTCGCCGGTAATCTGGAAACTATCGATATAGCCTTCATCCTTCAGCACGGCAGCGATTGCTGCTTTCAGCTTGGAGGAGGGCATGCTGACCGACGTCTTGTTCACCTGTTGCGCATTGCGCACGCGGGTCAACATGTCGGCGATGGGATCGCTCATGCTCATGTGTATTTCTCCTACCAGCTGGCTTTGGTCATGCCCGGCACTTCGCCACGCAGCGCCATTTCGCGCAATTTGTGACGAGTAAGGCCGAACTTGCTGTAAACACCACGCGAACGCCCGGTGACAACGCAACGATTGCGCTGGCGTGTCGGGTTGGAATTGCGCGGCAGTTGCTGCAATTGCAGACGAGCCTGGTAGCGTTCTTCGTCAGACTTGGATTGGTCGTCGATAACGGCCTTCAGGGCAGCACGCTTTTCAGCGAATTTTTCTGCCAGTTTGGCGCGCTTGATATCGCGATTGATCAGTGAAAGTTTTGCCACGTGATCGCCCCTTAGTTACGGAACGGGAAACTGAAGGCGGTCAACAGTGCCTTGGCTTCCTCGTCGGTCTCGGCGGAGGTGGTGATGCTGATATTCATACCACGCACTGCGTCGATCTTGTCGTATTCGATTTCGGGGAAAATGATCTGCTCTTTAACCCCGATGTTGTAGTTGCCGCGCCCGTCGAATGCACGACCGGAAATCCCGCGGAAGTCCCGCACACGCGGCAGCGCGACGGCGACCAGGCGGTCCAGGAATTCGTACATGCGCTGGCCACGCAGGGTGACCATGCAGCCGATGGGATAATCTTCACGGATCTTGAAACCTGCAATCGCCTTGCGCGTCTTGGTGACGACGGGCTTTTGGCCGGCGATCTTGGTGAGATCGGAAACAGCGTGCTCAATGACCTTTTTATCGGCCACGGCTTCGGACACACCCATGTTCAGGGTGATCTTGGTGATGCGCGGCACTTGCATGACGCTTTTGTAGCCAAACTTGGCTTGCAGGTCGGCCATGACCTTGCTGCGGTAAAACTCTTGTAAACGAGCCATGTTATTCGCCCCTTAAGCCTTGGCGCCAACGACTGCGCCGTTGGAACGGAATACACGGACCTTGCTGCCGTCGACTTCCTTGATGGCGACCCGCTCGCCCTTGCCGGACTCGGGGTTGTAGACAGCCACGTTGGAGATGTGAATGGGCATGGTCTTGTCGATGATGCCGCCCTGCGAGCCGGCCATCGGATTGGCCTTGACATGCTTCTTGACGACATTGATGCCTTCGACCAGCACGTGATCAGCATCAACACGCTGAAGAACCGTGCCGCGGCGCTTTTTGTCGCGACCGGTCAATACGATGACCTCGTCGCCTTTACGGATTTTTTCCATGTTTTGCTCCTTACAGCACTTCGGGAGCCAGGGACACGATCTTCATGAACTTTTCTGTACGCAGTTCGCGCGTGACAGGTCCGAAGATACGCGTGCCAATGGGTTCCAGCTTGGCATTGAGCAGCACGGCGGCATTGCCACCGAACTTGATCAGTGAACCGTCTTTACGGCGAACGCCCTTAGCGGTACGCACCACTACTGCGTTGTAAATTTCGCCTTTCTTGACGCGTCCGCGGGGGGCCGCATCCTTGACACTCACTTTGATGATGTCACCGATGGCGGCATAACGGCGCTTGGAGCCGCCCAACACCTTGATGCACATGATTGAACGTGCACCTGTGTTGTCGGCCACATTCAGCGTGGTCTGCATTTGGATCATGATTTTTCCTGTTCCAACTTAGCCGTATGAGCTGCCCGGATAAGGCAGCACCGCACAACCAGTTTTGGTCCCGTCAGGCTCGAAGCTAATGCCCCTACACCCTGGGTTGAAATCTTGCTAAAAAACTCGCGTTTGATACCT
Organism: Pusillimonas sp.; assembly: GCA_048270225.1. Lineage (GTDB taxonomy): Bacteria > Pseudomonadota > Gammaproteobacteria > Burkholderiales > Burkholderiaceae_B > Allopusillimonas. Next base: position 547,513 of record JBLWTG010000002.1, read on the forward strand.
TGCCGGCCAAATGAAGCAGCGCAAAGCCTTTGAAAGGCTCGCCGGGCTGCCCATAATGGTTTTTGCCAGCAAGTCGTCTATGGTATTCTACTTTTTGACGTCTTGCAAGCAGCAAAGCCAACTAATCTGTACAGGTGTCGTGTTTTGGCTGCGCAGTTCGAAGGGCCTGGCTGCGGTTGCATGATGCCGACACAACTATCACCGGAGCAAGGAAGCAGCATGTACGAGTCATTGGCATTATATATAGATGGTGAATTTATCGAAGGCGGCGGCCGCCGCACCGAAGACGTCACCAACCCCTCCACCCTGGATGTGCTCGGCCAGCTGCCGCACGCCAGCACCGCAGATCTGGACCGCGCCCTGGCCGCGGCCGCCCGCGCATTCGAAACCTGGCGCCACAGCTCTCCCATGCTGCGCTCCGAAATCCTGCGCAAGGTCGGGCAGCTTTCGCGCGACCGCGCGCAGGAAATCGGCCGAAATCTCACCCTGGACCAAGGCAAGCCCCTGGCCGAGTCCGTGGGCGAAATCATGGCCTGCGCCGACCATTGCGACTGGCACGCCGAAGAATGCCGCCGTATCTATGGACGCGTCATCCTGCCACGCAGCCCCGAAGTCCGGCAAATGGTGCTGCGTGAGCCGATCGGCGTCTGCGCCGCCTTCACGCCCTGGAATTTTCCCTACAACCAGGCCATACGCAAGATTTGCGCCGCCATCGGCGCAGGCTGCTCCATCATCCTGAAAGGCCCTGAAGACTCGCCCAGCGCCGTCATGGCCATCGCCCGCATGTTCCACGATGCAGGCCTGCCTCCCGGCGTGTTGAACATTGTCTGGGGCGTGCCCAGCGAAGTATCAGACTACCTGATCCGCTCACCCATTGTGCGCAAAGTGTCTTTCACCGGCTCGGTGCCTGTCGGCAAGCACCTGGCCTCGCTGGCCGGCGCCCACATGAAGCGGGTCACCATGGAGCTGGGCGGCCATTCGCCGGTGCTCGTCTTTGAAGACGCCGATATCGACCGCGCCGCCAAGCAGCTGGCGCGCTTCAAAGTCCGCAACGCCGGGCAGGTCTGCGTATCGCCCACGCGCTTCTATGTGCATGAGAAGGCCTACGACCAGTTCCTGTCCGTGTTTGTCGACACGCTCAAAACGGTCAAGGTCGGCGACGGGCTGGATCCCGACACCCAGATGGGCCCGCTCGCGCATGAGCGTCGTGTGCCCACGATGACAAAATTCGTCGAGAACGCCGTCGACCGGGGCGGCAAAGTCGTACTGGGCGGTCAGGCGCTGGATCGCCCAGGGCACTTCTTCTCGCCCACGGTAATCACCGATATCCCCGAAGACTCCATGCTGATGACCGAAGAGCCCTTCGGCCCTCTCGCGCCCATTGTGCGCTTCTCGGATGCCGACGATGTCATCCGCCGGGCCAACTCCCTGCCCTTCGGGCTGTCCTCCTATGTGTTCACCAACTCGCTGCAAACCGCCACGCGGGTATCCAACGACCTCGAGTCGGGGATGGTCAACATCAATCACTTCGGCAGCGCCCTGCCGGAAACGCCTTTCGGCGGTGTCAAGGACAGCGGCATCGGCAGTGAGGGCGGCGCGGAAACGTTCGACAGCTACCTGGTGACCAAGTTTGTGACGCACGTGTAATACGTCACCCTGGTCGGCCCCGCCGCGCCCTGCAAAGGGCGCGGTTTTTTTTCGTAGGTAAAAACCCCTGTTTCAAATGTGCGGCCAGACGCGTAGAGTTTCAAACAAACGTTTGAACTATGTTGCCTTCTTCCAACAATAATACCCACGGGCATGCCTATGAGCACAACCAGCTCCACCAGTACACGAGCGCTTATTCTCGACGCGGCTGAACAACTGTTCGGTCAGCAAGGGCACGACAACACGTCCATGCGCCAGATCACCGGGGCGGCGGGCGTCAATCTGTCGGCGGTCAATTATCATTTCGGCAGCAAGGATGGCCTGGTGCAGGCGGTTTTTCAACGCCGCGTTGCCGCGCTCAACACCGAACGCATGCTGCTGCTGGACGCGCTCGAAACCCAGGCCGACGGCCAGGCGCTCAAGCCTTCGCAGATCGTCGAAGCCTTCTTCGGGCCGCTGGTGCGGCATGCCTGCGGCTCGGACACCGACAGCAAAGCCTTCGTGCCGCTGCTCGAGCGCAGCATGTCCGATCCGGGCGGATTCATCCGCGCCGCCATCATCGACGAACACTCCGAAGTCCTCGCCCGCTTCAAGAAAGCACTCATACGCGCGCTGCCCGATGTTCCCGAAATCGAAATGATCTGGCGCTTTCACTTCATGCTGGGCGCAACGTCATATGCCATCACCGGCGCCGAAACGCTGCGCTCGGCCATCAACTGGTCGCCATCGGAGCGCGACGGCGGCGATCCGGCCCAGCGCCTGCTCGACCGCCTGCTGAGTTTTCTGCTGGGCGGCCTGCGTGCGCCGCTGCCCGACGACACCTGTAGCACAACGGCGAGCCCGCCGGTGCCGCAGGCCGCTGCCGACATAAAAAGGTAATCCATGACCATACTGCTCACCCTCGTCCTGCTTATCGTGATCGCATGCGCGGTCGTGCTTGTGCTTGCGCCATTGCGCGTGCGCCTGCTGACGCGGCCGGTCTATCGGATCTACCGCAAGATTCTGCCGCAGATGTCCGACACAGAGCGCGATGCGCTGGAAGCCGGCACCGTCTGGTGGGAGGCCGAGCTTTTCAGCGGCAAGCCGGACTGGTCCCGCCTGATGGCGCTGCCACGCCCGGAGCTCACCCAGGAAGAGCGGGATTTTCTGGCCAATGAAGTCGAAACGGTCTGCGCCATGATCAATGACTGGCAGATCACCCACGAGCTTTACGACCTTCCTCCGGAGGTCTGGCGGTACATACGGGAAAACCGCTTTCTCAGCCTGATTATTCCCAAGGAATACGGCGGCCGCGGCTTCTCGGCGCTAGCACACTCCGAAATAGTCACCAAGCTGTCCACCTGCAATTCAGCGCTGTCGGTCACCGTGATGGTGCCCAACTCGCTCGGCCCCGCCGAACTCTTGCTGCATTACGGTACCGAAGCGCAGAAAAATCACTACCTGCCACGCCTTGCGCAGGGCGAAGACATCCCGGCCTTTGCGCTGACCAGCCCCTGGGCAGGCTCCGACGCTGCGGCCATTCCCGATTTCGGCATAGTCTGCAAAGGTCAGTGGGAAGGCCAGGAAGTGCTAGGCATGCGGGTAAGCTGGGACAAACGCTACATCACCCTGGGGCCGGTGTGCACCCTGCTGGGTCTGGCATTCCGCCTGTACGATCCGGACGGCCTGCTGGGCGATCAGCCGGACATCGGCATCACCTGCGCGCTGGTGCCCGCGAATCATCCGGGCGTGGAAACCGGCCGCCGCCACCTTCCGCTCGATGCCATGTTCATGAACGGCCCTACCCATGGCAAAGATGTGTTCATGCCGCTTGATTTCATCATCGGCGGCGCTGACATGGCCGGACAGGGCTGGCGCATGCTCATGGAATGCCTGGCGGCGGGGCGGTCGATTTCCCTGCCCTCGTCATACACCGGCATGGCCAGGCTGACCACCCGCACTGTGGGCGCCTACAGTCGTGTGCGCAGCCAGTTCCGCACCCCCATAGGCAAGTTCGAAGGCGTCGAGGAGGCGCTCGCACGCATCGGCGGCAACACCTATCTCATGGATGCCGCGCGAGCCATGACTGCCGGCGCAGTCGACCAGGGCGAAAAGCCATCCGTCGTCTCTGCCATCGTCAAGTACCACCTTACCGAACGCGGCCGCGTTGTGGTGAACGACGGCATGGATATCATCGGCGGCAAGGGCATCTGCCTTGGCCCCTCAAACTTCCTCGGACGCGCCTACCAGCAGCTGCCCGTCGGCATTACCGTCGAAGGCGCCAACATCCTCACGCGCAGCCTCATTATCTTCGGACAGGGCGCCATACGATGCCACCCCTATGTGTTGGACGAAATGCACGCCGCCCAGGACAGCGACCGCGAACGCGGCCTGCAGGCCTTCGACAAGGCATTCTGGGGACATGTCCGTCACACACTGGGCAATACGGCGCGAGCACTGGGCCATGGGCTGACCGGCGGCCGCATGGCCAGCCCGGGCATCGACGTCGCCCCCGAAATGGAAACCTACTATCGCCAGCTCACGCGTTACGCCTGCGCATTCTCGGTGCTGGCCGACGCATCCATGTTGACGCTGGGCGGCTCGCTCAAGATGCGCGAACGCCTGTCAGCGCGCCTGGGCGACATCCTCTCCACCATGTATCTGGCCTGCGCGACGCTCAAGCGCTTTGAAGACGATGGGCGCCAGGCAGATGACGCAGCGCTTGCGCACTGGGCAGTACAGGATGCCTTGCGCGCCACGCAACACGCTTTTGACGGCGTGCTGGCAAACTTCCCCAATCGGGCCCTGGCCGCGGGTCTGCGCGTGCTGTGCTTTCCATTGGGCCGACCGGCGCAACCGGCCGCCGACAAGCTGGATCAGCAGGTTGCGCGCATCCTGATTGCTCCGGGCCCTGCGCGCGACCGTCTCACGCGCGACTGCTTCCTGCCTTCTGACCTGGCCTCGCCTGTAGCGGCCATTGATGCCGCGCTCGAAGCCACCATCGCCTGCGAAAGCATAGAAGCCAAGATCCGCCATCTGGAAAAAACCGGCCAGCTCGACGGCAACCCACAAGCCAATGTCCGCGATATTGCCGGGGCAGCCCATGCCGCCGGCGGCATTACGGACGACGAATACGCGCAGTTGCGCGAACGCAACCGCCTGCGCGACCAGGTCATCGCAGTCGATGATTTTCCGCGCGACATGGCGCGGGGCAACATGCATGACGCGCCGGCAATGCGCCAGGTAGCCTGAGGTACAGAACATGACCAGTACATTTGAACCTGTATATGTTGTAGACGGCGCACGCAGCCCGTTTCTCAAGGCACGCAACGCGCCTGGACCATTTGCCGCGTCGGATCTTGCCGTCCAGTCGGGGCGCGAGCTGCTGCTGCGCCAGCGCTTTGCCCCGTCGAACCTGAGTGAAGTCATCGTAGGCTGCGCCGCACCCTCGCCAGACGAAACCAATATCGGCCGGGTCATCGCACTGCGCCTTGGCTGCGGCGACAAGGTGCCGGGCTGGACGGTCATGCGAAACTGCGCCTCGGGGATGCAGGCGCTCGACTCGGCCATCATGTCCATCCAGACGGGCCGATCCGACCTGGTCCTGGCCGGCGGCGTCGATGCGCTTTCGCGTGCACCGGTCCTGTTCAGCGACGACATGGTCAGATGGCTGGCGGCCTGGAATGGCGCACGCGGCGCCGGTCAAAAATTCGCAGTACTCAAGAAACTGCGCTTGAACCATCTCGCGCCGGTCATCGGCCTGCTCAAGGGCCTGACGGACCCCGTGGTCGGGCTGTCCATGGGGCAAACCGCCGAAAACCTCGCACACCGCTTCGGCATTACCCGCCACGACATGGATGCCTACTCGGCCCGCAGCCATCAGCGCGCACTGGCCGGGCGCGCTGATGGCGCCTTTGATGAAATCGTCGCGCTGGCCGACGGCAAGGGCGTGCTGTATGCGGAAGACGACGGCGTACGCGAAGACTCCACACCTGAAAAACTGGCCAAGCTCAAACCGGTGTTCGATAAGCCGTGGGGCAACGTCACTGCAGGGAACAGCTCACAAGTCACCGATGGCGCCGCCATGCTGGTACTCGCTTCCGGCCAGGCCGTGCAGCGCTGGGGTCTGCAGCCCATAGGCCGCATCATCGACGCGCAATGGGCTGCGCTGGATCCTGCGGTCATGGGACTGGGCCCTGTCTTTGCCTCCACGCCCATACTTGAGCGCCACCACCTCGGGCTGAACGATCTGGACCTGTGGGAAATCAACGAGGCTTTCGCCGCCCAGGTGCTGGGCTGCCTTGCGGCCTGGAACGACGAGGCATGGTGCCAGAAACATCTGGGCCGAGCGGCGCTGGGCGAGCTCGACCAGCAGCGCCTGAACGTCGACGGGGGCGCCATTGCGCTGGGCCACCCCGTAGGCGCGTCCGGCGCGCGCATCGTGCTGCATCTGCTGCAGGCATTGCGTGCGCGCAAGCTCAAGCGCGGCATGGCGGCCATCTGCATCGGCGGCGGACAGGGCGGCGCCATGCTGGTTGAAACCTGCGACGAGGAGGCCTGATCATGGCGAGTACATTCGAATCCCTCAACTTGGCCAACTTCGAGTGCAATCTCGACGAGCAGCGTATCGCGTGGCTGACGATCAACTGCGCCGACAGCGCCGTCAACCGCATGTCGGCCCAGGTGCTGCGCGAGCTGGGCGCCGCCCTGGACTGGCTGGATCAATCGCCTCCTGCCGGCCTGGTCATCCAATCAGGCAAGGATAGCGGCTTTGTCGCGGGCGCGGACATCGACGAGTTCGCCAGCCTGGACACCCGCGACAAAGCGCTGGCGCTGGTCGAGCGCGGCTGGAACATGTATATGCGACTTGCCCGCACACGCTATCCGACACTGGCCCTGATACGCGGCCACTGCCTGGGCGGCGGGCTGGAGCTGGCTCTGGCCTGCCGCTACCGCCTGGTGGTTGACCAGCCCGGCACCTCGCTCGCCCTGCCCGAAGTCATGCTCGGCATCTTTCCCGGATGGGGCGGCATGCTGCGCCTGCCACAGATCATTGGCGCCCCGGCGGCCCTGGACATGATGCTGACAGGCCGTTCGCAGGACGCCCGCAAAGCGGTCCGACTGGGCCTGGCCGACGGCGTCGTCGCGCCACGGCTCATGCACAGGGCAGCCGCCATGATGGTACTGGGCAAACGCAAGCCGCACAGGGCCGGCGGACTGGCAGGCCTGCTGAACCAGCGCCCCCTGCGGCCCCTGGTCGCCAGACAGGCCCGCGCAAAACTCGACAAACGCGATCCGGGCGGGCATTATCCCGCCCCGCGCGCTATCCTGCAGTGCTGGGCCCGGCACGACGGCAATGCACTCAAGGCCCCGGCGTTAATCGACGCAATCGTACGCTCGGATACCGCGCGCAATCTCCTGCGCGTCTTCCGTCTGCAGGAGCGTCTCAAGGCGCTGGGCAAGCAGACCAACAACGCGGGCGCCGTGCGACATGTGCACGTTGTGGGCGCGGGCGTGATGGGCGGAGACATTGCTGCGTGGTGTGCATTGAAAGGCATGACGGTCACTCTGCAGGACCAGGATCGCGCACGCATTGCCAGCGCGCAGGGGCGGGCCAGCACGCTGTTTGCACGCAAGAAGAAAAACCCGCGCGACGCACGCGCGGCGGCGGACCGGCTGATACCAGACCTGCGGGGCGACGGCGTACCTCTGGCCGATGTCGTCATCGAAGCCATCACCGAAAACGCCGATGCCAAGCGCGGCCTGTACCGCCAGCTGGAAACCCGCATGAAGCCGGACGCCATCCTCGCCACCAATACCTCCAGCCTGTCGCTGGAAACCTTGCGTACCGGGCTGACGGCGCCGCAACGCTTTATCGGCCTGCACTTCTTCAATCCAGTATCCCGCATGCCGCTGGTTGAGATCGTCGAAACCGATGGCGTTGGCGAAACAACCCGTGCCGCCGCCTATGCCTTCGCCGGCCAGATAGACAAGCTGCCGCTGCCGGTGCAAAGCACGCCCGGCTTTCTCGTCAATGCCGTGCTCGCGCCCTATATGCTGGAAGCCATGCGTTGCGTGGACGAAGGCGTGCGCCCCGAAACCATTGATGCAGCCATGGTTGAGTTCGGTATGCCCATGGGGCCGATAGAATTGGTGGATACAGTTGGCCTGGATATCGCCCGGGACGCCGGACAGCAGCTTTCCGGCGACGCCCCGATGCCTGCCTGCCTCAAATCCCATCTCGAGCGCAAGGAACTGGGCCGCAAGTCAGGCCAGGGCTTCTATACCTGGAAAAACAACAAGCCCGTCCGCCAGGCGCCAGGAACGGCGCCGTCCGGACTGGCGCAACGGCTCATCACGCCGCTGATCGCCGCAACACAGCGACAACTGGACCAGAGGGTGGTCGCCGACGCAGATCTTGCAGACGCCGGTGTCATCTTTGGAACAGGGTTTGCCCCTTTCACTGGCGGCCCGCTGCATTATGCACAGGCCCGCAGCCATGTTGCCTGACTGCCCGCCCATGATGCCGCCCGCGCCGCAAAACGGACGGCATCATGCAGTACCTGTAGTTTCCGGGCCAAGCCACGCAAGGCCCGGCGTAATGCTTTATGCGCTGCGCACCCTTGACAGGGCCCCTTATAAATCGAACGCAGCCCGTTTGTCGTAATTTAACCGGAGGTGACACATGAGAGCAGTAAAGTCCTTACGCATTGTTTCCGCACTGATTCTTGGCATGGGCGCCACGGGCGCCCATGCGTCCGGGTTCCAGTTGCTGGAGCAGAATGCGAGCGGCCTGGGCAATGCCTACGCGGGGTCGGCGGCCGTTGCAGAGAATGCCAGCACGATCTTCTATAACCCGGCGGGCATGACCAGGCTGCCGGGCGTGAATATTTCGGGTGGCGTGAACGCCATACGTCCCTCGTTCAAGTTTGACGACAACGGCAGTACCGGACCCGGCGGCATGCCGCTGGGCAACAACAATGGCGGCGATGCCGGCTCCACCGGCATCGTGCCCAATCTGTATGCGTCCTGGGAGCTTACCCCCGAATGGTTTGTCGGTCTGGGCATCGGCGCCCCCTTCGGCCTGATGACCGAGTATGACGACGACTGGGTCGGGCGTTATCACTCGCGCAAATTCGAAATCCAGAGCGTCAACGTTAATCCATCGGTTGCCTACAAGGTATCGGATAGATTGTCCATCGGCGCCGGCCTGAACTGGACATACCTGGATGCCGAGTACAAGCGTGCTGTACCCATGGCCTTCGCCGGGCCTGCGGGCCCCTTGATCTTTCCCGACGCCGGTGCGCAGGTCAATATGCGCGGCGAGGGCTGGGGCTGGAACGTCGGCCTGCTCTATGACATCACGCCTGATACCACCGTGGGGCTGTCCTACCGCTCGCAGGTCAAGATCAACGCCGACGGCCATACCAAACTGAGCGACGTTCCCGCCGTTGCCCCGCTGCCCACGCGCGTGGATGCAAGCACGACCGTCAAGCTGCCTGATACCGCCATCCTGAGCCTATCCCACAATCTGAACAGCAAATGGCAGTTGCTGGCGGATGTTTCCTGGACAGGCTGGAGCAGCATCAAGTCGCTGGACATCGACAACGGGCCTGTGCTGGGCGAGGATAGCCTGGATCTCAAGTTCCGCGATACATGGCGTGTCGCCTTCGGCGCCAACTATCACATGAACCAGGCCTGGACCTTCAAGGCCGGCGTAGCCTGGGATCAGTCGCCTATCAGGGATGCCACGCACCGGCCAACCTCGCTGCCCGACAACGATCGCATCTGGGCCTCGCTGGGCGCGCAGTACCGCTTCAACGACCAGACCACCATCGACGTCGGCTATGCCCACCTGTTCGTCAAAAGCACCGATATCGACAATACGACGGACACCGCCAAGAAAGGCAATGTGCGCGGTTCTTACTCGTCCGATGCCAATCTGCTCGGTGTTCAGGTTTCCTATCGTTTCTAGTATCTGAGCCGTCAACATGAAGCTGTCCACGCTCAAACGCATTCCCTTGCGCTGGCGCGCCCGGGCCATGCGTCTGGGCTTCAACCTGCACCCGGCCTTTCGTTCCTCGGGAGGACGGGTGCAGTATATTTCGCCGGATTTGTCTCAGGTCCGGATCAGTCTGCGCCTGACCCGACGCACGCGCAACATCGTTGGATCACTATACGGAGGTTCGCTATTCGCGATCACTGACGGCCCCCACGCAGCCATGCTGCTGGCACGCATGGAACGCGACATTATTGTGTGGGACAAGTCTGCTGCCATTCGCTTTCGCCGGCCGGCGTACACCACGCTATATGCCGACTTCCATATCTCGCAGCAAGACATTGACGATATCTGCGAAGATCTGGACAAAGAGCACGAAACATCACGCCGCTTCACCATTGAGATCAAGGATGCCGAAGGAACCGTGTACACCGTCGTCGAGCGCATGGTATATATCGCGGATAAGTCATACTACAAGGTCAAAAGGGGGTAAGTAGCATGGAACGCATATGGCTGGAACACTACCCGGAAGGCATCCCGGCCGAGATTACCGACGTAGCCGCCCGGTACGACTCGCTCGTGTCGATGCTGGAAGAAAGCTGCAGCCGGCATGCCGCCGACATCGCCTATTACAGCCTGGGCGCCAGCATGACTTATGCGGAACTGGACAAATACTCGCGCCAGTTCGCGGCCTGGCTGCAGGCCAAAGGCCTCAAGAAGGGCGATCGCGTCGCGCTCATGATGCCCAACCTCCTGCAATATCCGGTATGCCTGTTCGGCACCCTTCGGGCCGGCGGGGTCGTTGTGAACACCAATCCCATGTATACCGCCACCGAATTGCATCATCAATTGCAGGATTCGGGTGCGCGCATTATTGTCATCGCCGAAAACTTCGCCAGCACGCTTCAGAACGCCCTGGAAGGCACCGCGATCGATACGATAGTTATCACATCGCTGGGCGATATGCTGGGCTCACTGAGAGGCGCGCTGACCAATCTGGTGGTGCGGCATGTCAAGAAACTGGTACCTGCCTACCGGCTCCCCGGCGCCCAGCCATTCAGGCAAACGCTTGAGCAAGGCGCCAGCGCTGACTACACCAAACCGTCGTTGACCCACGACGACATGGCGCTGCTGCAATATACCGGCGGAACGACCGGCGTCGCCAAAGGCGCCGTGCTGACTCACGGCAATATGGTGTCCAATGTGTGCCAGGCCCATGCCTGGGTCAAGCCTTATGTGAGCGGCCCGCAGTGCATCATTACCGCACTGCCGCTCTATCATATCTTCGCTCTGACGGCGAACTGCCTGACCTTTATCGTGCTGGGCGCGAGCAATGTACTCATCGTCAATCCGCGCGACATTCCGGCCGTGGTCAAGACCATGCGCAAGCATCGCTTTACCGCCATCACCGGCGTCAACACGCTGTTCAATGCCCTCCTGTTGAATGCGGATTTCGCCAAGCTGGATTTCTCGTCGCTCCGGTTTACGCTGGGCGGCGGCATGGCCGTTCAGGAGGTCATCGCCAAGCGTTGGCTCGCCTGCACGGGCGTCCCGCTGGCGCAAGCCTACGGCCTGACGGAAACCTCGCCGGCGGTCACGATCAATCCCCTGGACAAGACAACATTCACCGGTGCCATTGGCCTGCCAGTACCCTCCACTGACATCGCCATCCGCGATGATCAGGGCAAGGACATCCCGCAAGGCGAAAGCGGAGAAATCTGCGTCAAGGGGCCGCAAGTCACGCCGGGCTACTGGAATCGTCCTGACGAAACCGCAAAAGTCATGGACGCCGATGGGTTTCTGCATACCGGCGATATCGGCTACGTCAACGAGCAGGGCTACATCTTTATTCTTGACCGCAAAAAAGACATGATCAACGTGTCCGGCTTCAATGTCTATCCCAATGAAGTCGAGGCAGTCGCTGCGGAGCATCCCGACGTCAAGGAAGTTGCCGCCGTCGGCGTGCCAGACGAACACTCGGGCGAAGTCGTCAAACTGTTTGTCATCCGCAAACACAACAAAGTCACGGAGCGGGAGCTGATCGATTATTGCCGCAACAAACTCACCGGCTACAAGGCGCCCAAGCTTGTCGAGTTTCGCGACGACCTGCCGCGCAGCAATGTCGGCAAGGTATTGCGCCGCGAGCTCAAGGACGATACCGGGGCCACAGGAGCGCAACATGATGAACAGCACAAAGCATAATGCTGGCGGCCTGACGTTATGGCTGGCCGCCGCCGGCCTGACCGCTGGCATGGCGTTGACACCGGCCGCGTCGCACGCCGCATCGCAGGGGCCCGCAAAAGCAATTGCCAGCACCCAGGAGCCCACCCCAGTGCCATCGACAGACGCCCCCCTGGCGCATCCCCCTCGCAAGGTGGCCGGCGTTCCCATCCCGGGCCAGGCCATTGTGCAAGGACACACGCTGCGGCTGAATGGCGCGGGATTGCGCAAGCGCTTTGTCTTTGATGTTTATGTCGCCGCACTATATGCCGAGCGGCGTACCAGTGATGCAGATGCGCTCATACAAGACAGCTCGCCCCGCCGCCTGCAGCTTATCCTGCTGCGCGACATCGACAGCAAGACACTGTCTGATGCCCTGAACGAAGGCCTGAATGACAACACCAGCCCGCAGGAGCTGGCCAGCCTGCGGCCGGCTACCGACGCGTTCCTGCGCATCATGAACAAGGCAGGCCAGGGCAAAGACGGCGACATCATCGACCTGGACATCAGCGCAACCGGCGTGGCCGTTTCGTTTCGGGGCACAGCGCTTGGCGCCGTGCAGGACCCACGCTTCGGCCCCGCGCTGCTGCGCGTCTGGCTGGGTCACAAGCCCGCTCAGAAATCGCTCAAGAAGGCGCTGCTTGGGCAGGAGTAGTGGACTTTCCGGCGAGTAGCAAAGCTGCCTACGAAAATTTTCCTGTCAGCCCGCCATCCACCAGCAACTCAGTGCCCGTTATATAGGACGCCTCATCAGACGCCAGGAACGCAATCGCGTCCGCGACCTCCCATGGGCTGCCCATTCTTTGCAACGGCACCTGCGCACTGCGCTGGTCACGCATCGTCGCGATATCGCCCTTCCCCGAATATGCCCGGGCGATATTCTTCTGTATCCGCGGCGTGTCGATCAATCCTGGAATCACACAGTTGGCGCGTATTCCCTGGCCGGCATACTCATGCGCAAGCATACGCGTGAAGTGAATAAGCGCAGCCTTTGTGACGCCATAGGCAAGATGCGGATAACCCAGATAGCGCGTACCCGCGATCGACGCAACAGTAATGATCGCCCCCTTTCCACGCGCGCTCATCGATGGCGCAATCAAACGAGCGCCAATCAGCAGACTCTCGACGTTGACCTGATGAATACGACGCAAATCGACAACGTCGGTGTCCTCCACGCCTCCCATCTTGCCGATGCCGGCGTTTGCAACATACACATCTATATCGCCCCACTCGGCGCTTACGCTGGCAATGGCCTGACGCATGGAGGCCTCATCGGAGACGTCCGCCTGAATCGCCAATGCGGCACCTCCCTCTTGCTGGATGGCCTGCACTGTTTCACACGCAGCATCCATGTTGCAATCAAGCGCAACCACGCGTGCGCCCTGGCGTGCCAGCGTCACGCTAACAGCCTTGCCTATGCTCCACCCCGGGCCGCTGCTACCTGCGCCGCCAATCAAGGCAATCTGATTTTCAAAACGCATGGACCAGATCCTTTTTACGGGCCTTAGGCCTGTGTGCTGGTTTTAACATAAGGGATGGCTTGATCAATCGTGTCCCAGATAAATCGACCTGTCGACACGCGTTGCTCTTCTGCAATATGCGACACCAAGCCCGCCGCGCGCGAGATCACGGCAAACCCGCGCATCAACTGCCTCGGCACGCCGATCTCACCTAACAATGCCGCAACGGCCCCGGTTGCGTTGATGGTAATGTGCTTGCCATACACATCGTCAATGGCCGTGCTCAATGCCTGCAACGCGCTTATGTATCGCTGGTCCAGTTCACTTTCCGCCCGGCCCAGGGCCAGCAGCTTGATGGAGCGCGGATCATCGGGCTTGTGCAGATGATGGCCGAAACCTGGAAGATGGCCGCGCGATGCCTTGAAGGACATGGCGATTTCCTTGGCCTCCTGGTCTGGATCTCCGCTCGCGAGGATACGCTCCAGCAAACCTGCACAGTTTTCCATGGTGCCCACGAACTGGCTGCCCACCGCAAGAATGCCTGCCGATACCGCTCCTTGCAGGTTTTCTGGGGCGCTCATGTAGATCAGGCGCGAGGCAATCGCACTGGGTGTCAGGCCGTGCTCCATGAGCGTAATCAGCACCGCGTCAATGATTCTCAAGTCCACTGAACGCGGCCTGCGCCCCATGATCTGGGTGAACATGACATCCGTAAACGTGCGCTCTCCGATCAGATCATTGACCAGGTCCTGGTCCCGATAATTCATGCCAGTCAGTGAATGCGCACACAGTTCGGTGACAGGGGGTGTCGAAGTCATATTGTCTCTCCTTGTTCAATCGTCGATACGTTATTGGGCAGGCTCAGCCAGTAACTTCTCCCGGATGGCCATCTTGAGCACCTTGCCTACTGGGGACCTAGGCAGGCTCTCGTAGAAATGAATTCGCTTGGGGGCCTGTACGGGGCCGAGAAGTTCGCGCACAAATGCCTTCAGTGCGTCCTCGTCAGCGGTCTGCCCCACCTTAAGCTGCACCGCCGCATTCACGGCCTCCCCCCACTTGCTGTCCGGCAAACCGAAGACTGATGCCTCGTGTACGGCAGGATGGCGAGACAGCGCACCTTCAACATCGACAGGATAGACATTGAAGCCTCCTGTGATGATGACGTCGCGCAGCCTGTCTTTAATGTAGAGAAATCCCTCTTCATCCATGTAGCCGATATCCCCGGTATGCAAACGTCCTTGCTTGATGGTTTCAGCCGTTTTCCCCGGAAGCTTCCAATACCCGCTCATGACCAGATCGCCCTGTATAGTGACTTCACCGACTTCTCCCGCAGGCAATAGCGTTCCGTCCGGCGACACAATAGCAACATCCGAATACCACGTTGCGCGACCGGCAGAAGCGCGATAGCGGGGATCGGCCAGCTCCTGCGGACGCAATAGCGTGGCGATTTGCGGCGCCTCCGTCTGGCCATAAGTGGTAGCAATGACCGGACCGAAGAAGTCTTGGGCCATTTCGATTTTTTCCGGCGGCATAGGCGCGCCGCCGTAGATCAGCAAGCGTAGATCGGGAAACTGTTCCCGGCTGGCATCTGGCTCCGCCATGACTTTATAAATAAGCGTTGGCGGCATGAAGGTCATGGTTCCCCGCAGCGCCGAAAAAGCATGCAGAAGGTCTCGCGCACCGCTCGAAGCACACAGCAACAATGCCGCCCCTTGCGCCAGCAACGGTAGTATGTAGGTTCCGGTGCCATGACTGATCGGCGCACACACCACGAACTTGTCCTGCTGGGTGATATTCCATCCGCCAATCTGATTCACAATGCCGGCCATCCAGGCCCGACAAGGCTGCATGACCCCCTTGGGCAAGCCGGTGGTACCTCCCGTGAACTTGATCGCCTGAGTATCGTCGCGGCCGCGCAGATGCTTGACGGGAGCGCGACCCGTATGTTGCCGGATCAACGCAGGGAAGTCCCGAAAATGCAGCTTGTCTTTCTCTGCGCCAGGAATAAGCGCATCGCCCGAATCATCGACCAGCACGAACGCAGGCGTGACAGCCTCAAGTATCCGCTGTAGCTCCGGTGTCGTACTGCGATAATTCAAGGGCACCCATACTTGGCCTGCGGCCATGATGGCCAGCATGCCGACAATATATTCAGGTGCATTGCCCGCGCACATTGCAATAGGCGAACCTGGCTCGGACACCCTGTCCTGCAGGACGCAGGCCAGAGCGTCGACGGCCCGACCCAGTTCGGCATAGGTGATAGGCCCGGCCGGGCTTTCAATGGCAATGTTATCGGGATACAGCTTTACAGCCCGGTACAGAAAATCTATCGGTAGCATGAGTCTATGCCAAAAGAATGTATGGATTAAACAATCCGGAGCGTGGCGCCGCGCTGCGACCTGAGTCGACGGTCATCCGCATGCCTCGCCGCCACTCGCCCGGTACTTTAGTTTGCCGAGAGATGGGCCTGACTGACAACCTTGGCCCATTTCTCAATTTCCGCTTCGGTGTAGGCCTTTGCCTGAGCTGGCGAGTTGGGTGCCTCAGGTGCGACAAAGCCGCTTTTTGCAAACGTTTCGACAACCTCAGGAGATTTCAGCGCAATGTTCAGCGCCTTGTTGAGCGTCGTGATGACAGGGGCAGGCGTGCCTGCCGGAACAGATAGCCCAAACCAGGACTGAACGACAAAATCCTTTACCCCCGCCTCAGCAAACGTGAGTACCTCCGGCAATGTGGGCACGCGTGACCTCGTTGTCGTGGCCACGGGGCGCAGCGTTCCAGCCTTGATATGAGCGATGGACGAGGGCAGGTTATCGAACATGGAATCAACCTGTCCGCCCAACAGATCCGCCACGGCCGGTCCACTGCCTCGATAAGGGACATGCAGAATGTCTGTTCCCGTCCGCAATTTGAAAAGCTCGCATGACATATGAATCGACGATCCAATGCCTGACGATGCGCAAGTCAGTTTGCCCGGATTGGCTTTAGCGTACGCAATGTATTCGCTGACCGTCTTGATGGGCAGCTTGGGGTTGACCACGAGCACGTTAGGAATGCTGGCCATCAGGCCAACGGGCGCAAAGTCGTTCAAAAAATCGTAGTTCAGATTTTTATAGAGCGCGCGATTGATTGTGTTGGCAATGGTGCCTACATAGAGGGTGTAGCCATCTTTCTTTGCCCTGGTCACATACTCGGCGCCGATATTGCTGTTGGCGCCCGCCTTGTTTTCGACGATGACCGTCTGGCCCAGCTCCGACGCCAGGGACTTCGCCACCACGCGCGCCAGAATATCTGTTGCGCCGCCCGCCGCATAGCCAACAACAATAGTGACCGGCCTTTCCGGATAAGCCGCCATCGCCGGTGGCGACAACAGTACAGCGGCCATGCCGGCAGCACCCAACGCGGCCCACGCACTCCTAATTGTTCTTTTCATGAAATGTCTCCTTTGTCTATAATTTGGACAATTATTATCAATCGCTTCAAGCAAGCTTATAAGTGCTTGCCGATACCTACAAGCAACTATGTCTATAATTTAGACAAGGAGGTCCATCATGGCAGGATCTGGCCCACAGGCCCCAGGGCCCAAAACCTTTGCCCGTGGATTGCAAATCATGGATGTGCTGTGCCAGGCTGGAGAAGAAGGCCTCAAGATCACCGACATTGCAGCACTGACGCATATCCACCGGCCGACGGTGTACCGATTTCTAGACGTCCTGATCGAACAAGGCTATGCCATTCAGTCTGCCACGCCGCGCAGATACGTATTCAACTACGAACGACTTGCCCGTCGTGCGGGTCTGGCCGATGCGATAGAAAAGCTCAAACCCGTGCTGCAACGGATCTGCGCCCAAACCGGCGACTCTTGTTTTCTGGTGCGCCGCGATGGCGCAAACTCTCTTTGCGTCCACCGCGAGGTGGGCTCATATCCCGTACAGGTGCTCGCTGTCACCATCGGCCATCGCCAGCCCCTGGGCGTCGGCGCAGCGGGATTGGCCCTATTGTCCAATCTGAGCACCGACGATATAGAACAGGTGCTAGCCTCCAGCCGAGACGAGCTGCCCCACTATGGGGGCATGACCGAAGACAATATGCGCCGGCTGATCCGCACCACCCAGGAACGCGGATGGTCAGCCGTAGGCAATGCTGCAGTACCAGGCGTACTGGGTGTCGGGCTACCCATATTGCGCCCCGGCGGACAGCCCATCTTCGCAGTAAGCGTATCCAGCATCCTGGACCGCATGCCGCTCGCGCGACAACGCTTTATCGTCGATGTAATACGCAAAGAGCTGGAGCAGCATCAGGGCAGCTCATCGGCAAATTCTGACCCGCCCCTCCGCCAGTCGGCATGACCAACAGGCGCATTCCTCTCTGAAAAAAAGCCGGCCCACAAAATAGCCCGCGGTATGGACTATCACTGTATGGAATCCGGCGAAACACACCACTAAAGCGTACGGACACTCATCAATGCAGCGATCAACAGCGCAACTGCTGCTGCCGTAAGCGAGCTGGTAAAGCCGGGCTTAATGGAGAATAGGGCATTGGCCACGATGGGGCCGGCGATCTGGCCAAGCCCATAGACCAACGTCATGGTCGCCATCAGCGTGCTGCTGGTCTGCCGCGCCACCCGTTGAGCTGCGGGCATGGCGATGGTGACCGTTCCCATGAACGTTCCTCCCACAAGCAAAGCGCTCAGCAAATACCCCGCGGTAGAAGGCGCCAGGGCCGGCAACATCACGCCCAGCGCCTGCACCGCCAGGTTCACGGCGAGCGAGATCCGTGTCCCCAGGCGCGCCTGCAAACGATGCCAGAGAAAACAGGACGGCACCGCTCCAAGTCCGAACACCGCCCACACATGGGCGGAATCGACATCGGGAAGCGCTGTCTTGACCAGTAGCGGCAGATAGGTCGCAGTGATGATGTAGCCAAAGCCTGCCAGGCCGTAGATCACGACCAGCGGTAGCGGCCTGACGGCAGACGTGGCAAGCGGCGCGGCCATGTGCGACGGTGCCTCGGCAGGCGGAGCGCTCCGGACCAGGCCCGGGGCTGCCGCCAGCCCGATGATCAGGCTGGACACCCCAAGCAGCAGCCAAAGCCCCGGACTGTGCAGACCCGCGTGCACGCCCACGACCAGCAGTTCCGCCGACAGCGCGATGCCTATTCCGACTCCCGCATACAACAGCGGCGCGCGATGCATTTGCCTGCGATGCTCCAGCAACCAGAGCGACGCCGCCACCATCGCCAGCGCGCTGAAAACCCCTGCAATGCCCCGGACAACAATGATCAGCGACGTTGCCTGGACCAGTGCCAGAATGGCCAGGCAGAGCGCTGTACCCGCCGTCGACACGACGCACAGGCGATTCGCGCTGTGCGCGCGTATCCGAACCGCCAGCAGTGCTCCCAGCAAATACCCGGCGTAGTTGGCCGAAGCAGCCAGACTACCTCCGTGCAGATCCAGCAGGCCTTCGGTCACCATATGCGGGTAGATGGCAGTAAACGCAAAACGGCCAAAGCCCATGCCTACTGCCATGACCAACGCAGCATCAAGTGCTGACCGCAAGCCAGTGTCGGATTCTCTGCCTGCGCGCGTCATGGTTGCTCTTCCCCGATCTGCTCAAGCAGATGCTCGAAGGCAGGCACGTCGTACCCCGTGCGCCACAGCAGGCAGGTGTCGATCTGGCCGGCCGCCAGCGTCTTCAGGCCCGGCGGGACGCTGGCTAGTTCCAGGACGCTTCTCGGCAAGAGCGTAACGCATGCGCCGGCCGCCACGCAGGCGATCATGGCATGGTAAGAGCCCATCTCCTGCACCTTCCATTCCGGGTCGCCGGCAATATCCAGCTGCTCCTCGGCAATGGCGCGATAGGTGCAGCCCTGCCTGAAGGCGGCCAGCGATCGGGTGCGCACCTGTGCAGCCGCCTGAACTCCGGTTTCAGTCGCGGGCAGCAACAGCAGGAGCTCTTCCCGCCATACGGGCTTCATGGACAGACCCAATGCTGCCAAGGCCTCATCTTCCGCCAGGGCCGGCGGCAGCGCCGCAAACGCGCAGTCCAAGCCACCCTTGCGCAGTTGCTCAAGCAAGGATCTGGAGGGTCCGGTGCTGACCTCCAGACGTGTCGCCGGAAAATGCGTGTGATAGGCTGCCAGCAGGGCAGGCATCCGACTGGCAGCCGTGCTCTCCATGCAGCCAATATGAAGCACGCCGCCCTCGGCCCCGCCCGTCACCACATGCCTGGCCTCTTCTTCCAACGCCAGCATCCGCCGGGCGTAATCCAGAAACCGCTCGCCGGCCATGGACAGCGCCATGCGCTTTCCCGTCCGCACAAACAGCGCTACGCCCATATCCGCCTCCAATTGCTGAATGCGCGTGGTGACATTGGACGGTGCCCGGCCAAGCCTGGCCGATGCGTGTGTAATGCTCAGTTCAGCGGCAACCGCCCTGAAAATTCTCAATGATTCCAGATCCACCTTAATCATTCCCAATTTATGAACGATAATATTATTGTATTCCTTAACCAAGAATATTAGAATGGGCTGTATTCACTCCCTTTCCCGCTACAAGGAATTGTCATGCAAGGCTTCGGCCCCTTTCTCTCGCAACTCGGCATTCACCCCATCATTCAGGCACCCATGGCCGGGGTGTCCACACCTCAGCTGGCAGCCGCTGTTTCCAATGCCGGCGCCCTGGGTTCATTGGGCATGGGTTCCAGTACCCCTGAGCAGGCGCGCCGGATGATAGATGAAACACGCGCGCTGACAAGCCGGCCCTTCAACGTGAACGTCTTCTGCCATGCGCCGGCTGTGCGCGATGCACAACGCGAAGCAGCCTGGCTGCGGCATCTTGAGCCGCTGTTCCTGGAGTGCGGCGCCAAGCCTCCCACTTCCCTGGAAGAGCACTACAAAAGTTTTCTCGCCGACGATGAATGGTTTGACCTGCTGATCGAGAAGCGGCCCGCCGTCGTCAGTTTTCATTTCGGCCTGCCTCCGCGGGACCGCATTGCGGCGCTGCGCGCCGCAGGCATCTGCACACTGGCCACCGCCACGAGCCTGCGCGAAGCTCAAGACATCGAGGCCGCAGGGATCGACGCCATTGTTGCGCAGGGCATCGAAGCCGGCGGACATCGCGGCATGTTCGATCCCGATGTCCTCGACGAAAAACTGAGTACCTCCGTGCTGGTCAGGCTGCTGGTGCAGCGCACCTCCCTGCCGATCATCGCCGCCGGGGGCATCATGGACGGACAAGGCATCAGGGCGGCGCTTGAACTCGGCGCCGTCGCCGCGCAACTGGGAACCGCCTTTGTCCTGTGTCCCGAATCAAGCGCCAATCCTGGCTACCGCGATGCCCTGAAGAGTGAACGCGCGACGAGGACACGGCTTTCGGACACGCTCTCCGGTCGGCCGGCACGCGGCATTCTCAACCGCTACATCACGTTCTGCGAAGCACAGGGCAGCCCGGTGCCAGCAGCCTACCCCGTAAACTACGACGCAGCCAAACAGTTGTTCGCTGCCGCCGCAAAGCAGGGTAAGGTCGACTTCGGCGCGCACTGGGCCGGCCAGGGCGCTGCACTGGCGCGCGAGCTTCCGGCACAAGCACTCGTTTCGGCACTGGTGAGCGAACTGGCCCCCGATCAGCCCCTGTAGCACTCATGCCGCTGAGGGGTTGAACGCGTCGGGTCATCCCCGTCGCGCCCCCGGCAACGAACAGCTAAACTCTGCCGGACCTGGCGCTCAGGGACCCGCGTCAGGATCGTCGGCTACGCCCCGGCTTCTCATAGCCCACAATACCGCGCTCTCGCCCCCAGATGATGGCTGCGCCGCGACGGTGCACGTCGATCTTGTTATAGATAGTGGCCACGTGATTGCGTACGGTGTTGCGCGACACTCGCAGCGCCTCGCCAATCTGCTCGTCGCTCATGCCCTCGCACATCAGGCCCAGCACCTCGCGCTCGCGTACCGTCAGTTCCGAGAGCAGTGTCGTGTTGTCGTGCGTGCCGGAAGGGCGCCGTATCTGAGCCAGTTTTTCAATGACTGTGCGGCTGAACCAGGACGTATCCTTCATGACAGCCTCAATCGCCGCGAGAAGCTCGTTCTCTGATTGCTTATGTTCGGTATTGTCCTGCAACACGCTCAGCACACAGCGCTCGCCGTGTATGGTGACCGTCTCGGCCGATACCAGGCAGTCGAGCGCCGCGCCTTCTTTGGTGCGTAACTGGATGCTGTAGTTGCGCAGAGCACCGGCATCTTTGAGCCGTGCCTCGAACTGCCGATACTCATTGGGACTGGCCCACAAGCCCGACTGAGCCAGTGACTGCTCGATCAGGTCGTCCCTGGCATAGCCGGTTGTCGACAGAAAAGCGTCGTTGACCTCCATCAGGCGAAACTGGGCCAATGTACTGAGCGTCATCGGAACAGGCGCCAGGCGGAACGCCTTGGAAAAGCGTTCTTCCGTATGCCTGAGCGTGTCTTCAGCCTGCTTCCTGGGATCCAGATCGATAAAGGTGAAAAGCATGCAGGCCTCGTCGCCTACCTCTATGGGTTGCCCGGCCACAACCACATACTTGCGCCTTCCCCCCGGCAAGGGAATCTGGGACTCCATCTGGGGCACTGTCTTGCCTTCTGCGATATTGGCAATAGCCCGCTCTCTGTTATCGGCTTCGGTCAATACATCAAGCTCATAAGCGGACCGGCCCAGGACATCGTTCCGCTCATAGCCCGTCATTTCCAGAAAACCCTGATTCACCCGAACGTAGCGGAAATCTGCCAAACGGCATATCAAGGCGGGAGCAGGATTTGCGTTGAAGGCCGCCTCGAAACGCTCCTCGGCGTTGAAACGCTCGGAGACATCGCTCATCACCACGGCAACGCACTGAAGCGCGCCTGCGTCGTCATCCAGCGTAACGCTGTGTACATTCAGCGTACGGCGAAAACCTTCATCCGCGTCGGCCAGCTCCACCACGACATCTGACAGCGTCTCTCCCGACAGTGCGCGCTTGACTGGGTACTGATCCGCCTGAAGCCTGTGATTGTTCCGGTACTTGAGCACGAAAGCTTCGCAGTATGCCGATGCCGTCGTTCCCAGGCCCTCCAGCGTCGCGACACCATGCATCTGGAGCGCTGCGGGATTAGCCCAGACGATCGTTTCGTCGGACTCTATCAGTATGACTCCCTCGCTCAGCCCGCCTATGATTTGCTGCAGATGACGCCTGCCGGCGTTTGGCGTAGAAGGCATATTTACCATGTTCAGGCTCCCGGAAAACAGTAAGGCTCAGGTACAAGAGAAGGTATGACAAACAGCACTCCTGGCCCCGCCGTGCGTCCCTTCCCGCACCAAGCATAAAAGCCCGCAGGAATCCCCGCCTGCGCCAAAAGTACTAGCTAGTCTAGTACAACAGCATCTATATGCCGGAGCACTGCGTTACGTACAATTCCTCGGCACACCCATTCAGGGCGTGTTTCTTGATCGCAAAGGTAGGGTAATGGGCTACAGCAAATTCATGCAACAGCTGGCTAGGGGAATTGAAAGCGAGATCGTCGCCTATGACGACAAAGAAGGTCAGAACGGCTGCGTGATTTATGTACGCAACGGTGGGCATGCAATTTTCGTGCCGGACGAAATCATCGAGTTTCGTCGGGACGAAGCAATACAGCTGGTGCGGCAGAAAATTGGCCAAGACATCATCGAAGCACCATTTCTGGTGTTGACGGATACAGGCGAGCAGCTCATGTTCGAGGCGCAGCCCGACTGTGGAAAGCCGGGTCATCAGGACTCCGCCACCTCGGAATAAACGGGCAACCTTCGCCTGCGGCCGGCCCTGGCTGCGGCCGCAGCCAACAAAAACCCCCAGGTAGCGACATGCTTTCCTGGGGGTTTTTGTTGGCCGGCCCGTTACCGGGCCAGCCTCGCGGATGTTTCACCTGCATGGCCCTTTTGACCAACACCCTGGGGTGTCAGGCCGAGGGCCTGTGCATCAGATTACACGCGCGGCTTCGAGCAAGCGTACGACGGTCCATGACTTGTCGCGGGAGATCGGACGACCTTCTGCGATTTCGACAGTGTCACCTTCGTTGTACTGGTTGGTCTCGTCATGAGCCTTGTACTTGTTGGAGCGCACAATGATCTTGCCAAGAACGGGATGCTTGACGCGCCGCTCTACGCGGACTACGACAGTCTTGTCCATCTTGTTGCTCACAACCTGGCCAATGAGAGTACGTTGACGCTTTGCCGGTTGGGTGGTTTGAGTTTCGCTCATGTTACTTTCCTGCGTTCTCAGTCATGATGGTGCGGACACGCGCGATATCGCGACGGACCTTGCCAAGCTGACTGGTATTGGAAAGCTGCTGAGTGGCACGCTGCATGCGCAGGTTGAAATGTGCCTTCAGCAGGCTTTCGAGCTCGGTATTGAGCTCGGCGGCGTTTTTGGAACGGAGTTCGCTGACTTTCATTACAGGTCTCCTTAGGCGCCAATGTGCCGCGACACGAAAGTCGTGGCAATAGGCAGCTTGGCGGCGGCCAGGCGGAAAGCTTCGCGTGCGAGCTCTTCGCTCACACCTTCCATTTCGTACAACACCTTGCCGGGTTGAATTTCTGCGACCCAGTATTCAGGATTGCCTTTACCGTTACCCATACGGACTTCAGCAGGTTTCTGCGAAATGGGCTTGTCCGGAAAAATGCGGATCCAGATACGGCCGCCACGCTTGATATGGCGGTTGATCGCACGACGGGCGGATTCGATCTGGCGAGCAGTAAGACGGCCGCGGCCGGTGGCCTTGAGGCCGAACTCGCCAAACGATACCTGCGCACCGCGAGTTGCCAGACCGGTATTGCGGCCCTTTTGCTCCTTGCGGTACTTTCTGCGTGAAGGTTGCAGCATGTTTATTCTCCTTCGGACGCCGCAGGCGCGGCCGCAGCCGGCGCTCCAGCATCTTTACGAGGGCCACGGCCGCGTCCGCTCGGACGGCGGCTGTCGGGGCGATCGCCACGGGGGCGACGCGGACGACGCTCGTCTTCGCGCGGTGCTGCGGTTTCCGGGGGCATTTCGCCGTTAGGCAGCATGTCGCCCTTGTAGACCCACACTTTGATACCAATGATGCCGTATGTCGTCTGGGCTTCGGAAGTGCCGTAATCGATGTTGGCGCGCAGGGTGTGCAGTGGCACACGGCCTTCGCGATACCATTCGGTACGGGCAATTTCGATACCGTTCAGACGGCCGGCGCTCATGATCTTGATGCCCTGGGCACCCAGGCGCATGGCGTTCTGCATGGCGCGCTTCATCGCACGGCGGAACATAATGCGCTTTTCCAATTGCTGGGCAATCGAATCGGCGATCAGTTGAGCATCGGTTTCCGGCTTGCGGATTTCTTCGATGTTGACGTGCACAGGCACGCCCATCAGGCGCTGCAGATCGGCCTTCAGGTTCTCGATGTCTTCGCCGCGCTTGCCGATCACAACACCCGGACGAGCCGAGAAAATCGTGATACGTGCATTCTTGGCAGGACGCTCGATGATGACACGGCCAACAGATGCGTTTTTCAGCTTCTTCTTCAGATACTCGCGTACGCGGATATCTTCGGAAAGCATGCCGCCAAACGCCTTATCGTCAGCGTACCAGCGCGAACTCCAGTTGCGGTTGACCGCGAGGCGGAACCCAATCGGGTGTATTTTCTGTCCCATTGCGACTCCTTAAGCCCCGACCTTGACCACAATGTGGCAGGTCTGCTTCTCGATACGGTTACCGCGGCCTTTTGCACGCGCGGAGAAACGCTTCATCGACTGGCCCTTGTCCACGTACACGGTCGTGACCTTGAGCTCATCGATATCGGCGCCGTCGTTGTGCTCGGCGTTGGCGATCGCGGACTCAAGCGCTTTCTTGAGGATGCCCGCGGCTTTCTTGGGGGTGAACGTCAGGATATTCAGTGCCTGAGCAACGGACTTGCCGCGGATGAGATCCGCAACCAGACGCGTTTTCTGGGCCGAAATATGGACGCCACGGATAATAGCTGTAGTTTCCATCACTTACCTCTTGGACTTCTTGTCCGCAGCGTGACCCTTGAAGGTACGGGTCAGTGCGAACTCGCCGAGTTTGTGACCGACCATGTTCTCGTTGATATACACGGGAACATGCTGGCGGCCATTGTGCACAGCAATCGTCAGCCCAATGAATTCGGGCAGGATGGTGGAACGGCGCGACCAGGTTTTGATCGGCTTTTTCTCTTTGCCTTCGACGGCCGCATCGATCTTTTTGATCAGATGCGCATCGACGAATGGGCCTTTTTTGATCGAACGTGACATAGTGTTCGCCCCTTACTTGCGCTTGCGACGCGAGACAATCATATTGTCTGTGCGCTTGTTACGACGGGTGCGGAAGCCCTTGGCCGGCGTACCCCATGGGGACACTGGCTCACGGCCCTCGCCTGTACGGCCTTCACCACCACCGTGCGGGTGATCCACCGGGTTCATGGCAACACCACGAACGGTCGGACGGATACCACGCCAGCGCATGGCGCCAGCCTTGCCATATTGACGCAAGCTGTGTTCTTCGTTACCCACTTCACCAATGGTGGCGCGGCAGTCGATGTGAACGCGGCGGACTTCACCGGAACGCAGGCGAACCTGGGCGTATGTGCCTTCACGAGCCAACAGCACGGCTGATGCGCCGGCCGAGCGAGCGATCTGGGCACCCTTGCCAGGCTGCATCTCGATGCAGTGAATCGTGGCGCCAACCGGGATGTTGCGGATCGGCAGCGTATTGCCTGCACGGATCGGCGCTTCCAGGCCGGACACCAGCGTTGCACCTACTTCGAGGCCACGCGGCGCGATGATGTAGCGGCGCTCGCCATCTGCATAACACAGCAGGGCAAGATGTGCCGTACGGTTGGGGTCGTACTCAAGGCGTTCGACCTTGGCCGGAACGCCATCCTTGTTGCGGCGGAAGTCGACAACACGATAGTGCTGCTTGTGACCGCCTCCACGATGGCGAACCGTGATATGACCATTGTTGTTGCGGCCGGAACCGCGCGTTTTCTTTTCGAGCAGACCAGCGTAGGGGGCGCCTTTGTGCAGGTTAGGGCTTACCACCTTGACCAGGCTGCGACGACCCGCCGAAGTCGGCTTGACTTTTACGAGTGCCATTTAGTTCACCTCCGTAAAGTCGAGTTCCTGACCGTCTTTCAGCGAGACATAAGCCTTGCGTTCATTACGGCGGCGACCAATGAAACGACCAAAACGCTTTTCCTTGCCTTTGGTGTTCAGGACCTGGACGGACTCGACTTCAACCTTGAAGAGGAGCTCGATGGCGGCCTTGATTTCCTGCTTGGTGGCGTCGGGAACGACGCGGAAAGCGATTTGCTGATTTTTTTCGGCAACGAACGTGGCTTTTTCAGTCACGACCGGCGCGAGGATAATTTGCATCAGGCGTGCGGCATTCATCCCAACATCTCCTCGAGTTGAGCGATAGCCGACTTTGTGATCAACACATTTTTGTAGTGGATCAGCGAAAGCGGATCGGCATAGCGCGGTTCTACCACGGCAACGTGAGGCAGGTTGCGGGTGGCGAGGTAAACGTTTTCGTCCAGCGTATCGGTGATGATGAGAACCGAGTCCATGCCCATGCTCTTGAGCTTGTCTGCTGCGAGCTTGGTCTTGGGAGCGTCGAGTTCGAAGGCATCAACCACGGCGATGCGGTCTTCACGGGCCAGCTGGGAAAGGATCGCACGGATACCTGCGCGATACATTTTCTTGTTGACCTTCTGCGAGAAGTTTTCGTCGGGCGAATTCGGGAATGCACGACCACCTCCACGCCAGATGGGCGAGGACGTCATGCCGGCACGGGCGCGGCCGGTGCCTTTCTGGCGCCACGGCTTCTTCGTGCTGTGCTTGACGTTGTCGCGGCCTTTCTGGGCGCGATCACCGCTGCGGGCATTGGCCTGGAAGGCGACAACGACCTGGTGCACGAGCGCTTCGTTGAAATCGCGGCCAAAGATGGTGTCCGGCGCGGCGACGGTGGAAGCGGATTGACCCTTGTCATTCAGGAGCTTGAGTTCCATGATTAGGCTCCTTTCTTGGCCGACATCTTGATGGCGGGACGCACGATAACATCGGCGTTCTTGTGGCCGGGGACAGCGCCCTTGACCAGAAGCAGGCCGCGTTCGGCGTCGACACGTACGATGTCGAGGTTTTGAACGGTACGGGTAGCATCACCCAGGTGACCAGACATGCGCTTGCCGGGGAAAATACGACCCGGATCCTGCGCCTGGCCGATGGAGCCAGGAACGCGGTGCGAACGCGAGTTACCGTGGGAAGCACGCTGGGAACCGAAGTGGTGGCGCTTGATGGTACCGGCAAAGCCTTTACCGATCGTGGTGCCAGTCACGTCTACTTTTTGCCCTGCTTCGAATACGCTTTCGACAGCCACCACAGCACCGGCTGAGAACTCAGCGGCTTTGGCGGGATCGAGACGAAATTCCTTCAGGATGCTGCCGGCTTCGGCGCCGGCTTTAGCATAATGCCCTGCCTGAGGCTTGGTCACGCGGGAAGCGCGACGGGTGCCATAGGCCAGTTGAATAGCCGCATAGCCATCGGTTTCTGGCGACTTGACCTGGGTTACGCGGTTGTTCGACACGTCCAGTACGGTTACCGGGATGGACTCGCCTTCCTCGGTAAAAATACGGGTCATGCCGACTTTACGCCCCACGAGTCCCAGCCGATGAGCGGCAGGCGTAGGTGTCGAGTTCGACATCGTTTTCTCCATTCCCGACTGCGATTGGTCGGGGCTAATTACTATATGCGCATGCGCCGCAAGCAACGCGGCGCCACCCATACACGGATCTATAGCCAACTACTTTTTTGGCTAAGCCTTGCACTTTAACACGAGTCAAGCAAACCCTGCAAGGCAGCTACTGGTATTTACCCCGAATCAAGGGCGGGATAGCGGGAAAGCAACATTTGTCCCGGCCCGGCCTGGGGCAGGGGTCGCGCTGCAGCGCATTCTCCGCCTGTCAGACCGAGGGTGCGGCACGCCGCACCACAAATCGCTCCACATACTCGTTGACGGGATGGTCACGGATATCGCCGGGCGTACCAACCTGCTCCACCTTGCCGTCGCGCAGGATGATGATGCGCTGGCCCAGACGCAACGCCTCATCAATGTCATGCGTGATGAAGACGATGGTTTTCTGCAAGCGCTGCTGCAGGGCCAGGAGCTGGTCCTGCATGTCGTAGCGTATCAATGGGTCCAGGGCTGAAAACGCCTCGTCCATCAGCAACACCTGCGCGTCGATGGCCAGGGCGCGCGCCAGGCCCACGCGCTGACGCATCCCACCCGACAGCTCATCGGGATAGCTTTTTTCGTATTCGGCCAGACCCACGCGTTCGAGCCACGAGCTTGCCGTCTTCCTGGCCTGTTGCCGGCTTTCTCCGCGCACACTCAACCCGAAAGCCACGTTGTCCACGACGTTAAGATGCGGCAGCAAACCAAAGTTCTGAAACACCATGCTGATCTTATGCCGACGCAGCTCGCGCAGTTCGGGCATGCTCAGGGTGAGAATGTTCTCGCCATCGACCCGCACTTCGCCGGCCGACGGATCGATCAGCCTGTTCAGGTGGCGTACCAGCGTGGACTTCCCGGAGCCCGACAGACCCATGATGCAGGTTATCTGTCCCGTGGGAATATCGGCGTTCACACCCGCCAGCCCCACATTGACGCCGGTCTTTGTCTGCACGGCTGACTTGTCGACACCTTCGCGCAGCAGTGCCAGCGCCTCGGACTCGCGCCGGCCGAAGACTTTATACACATCGCGTATCTGAATCTTGACCTCGCCAGCCGGCTGGGTCCCGTCTATCGCCGATGAGGCCAGGGAATCGGCACGCGGTTCACCGCCAACTGCCGCGTGCAGCGGTACCGTATTTTCTTTTTCTGTCCCGCTCATCGCGCGTTCTCCTGTTGCATCAAGGCCCGCTTGCCCCGGCGCGGGCGGCCATAGGCCTGCGTGATACGGTCGATGACGATGGCCAGTATCACAATCGCGACGCCCGCCTGCAGGCCGCGGCCCACATCCAGGGTCTGAATGCCGGCCAGGACATCCTCGCCCAGTCCACGCGCGCCGATCATCGAGGCCACCACCACCATGGCCAGCGCCATCATCGTGGTCTGGTTGATTCCCGCCATAATGCTGGGCCGGGCCAGCGGCAGGGTCACTCTGACCAGCATCTGCCAGCGCGTGACGCCAAACGACTGCGCCGCTTCCATGACATTGCCATCCACATGTCGCAAGCCCAGGACCGTCAGGCGTATCAGAGGCGGCACGGCATAAATAATGGTGGCGAACAGCGCGGGCACCTTGCCCAGCCCGAACAGCATGAGCACCGGAATCAGATACACAAAACTGGGTAGGGTCTGCATCACATCCAGGATGGGCGTCATCACGCGACGCAATACCCTGCTGCTCGCGGCCAGTATCCCCACCGGCACGCCGATGACGATGGAGAACAGCGTAGACACCAGCACCAGCGAGAAGGTCTGCATCAGCTTGTCCCACAGCCCCACTGCGCCGATGGCGTACAGGCAGACGATGTACAGCACCGTAGTGAAGGGCTTGCGGGTTGCGTGCCAGGACAGCAGTGCAACCAACGCCAGGAATAGCCACGGCGGTATCGCCTCCATCAGCTGTTCGATCGGCAACAAGACCGTGGTTAGTATGAATTCGCTCGATTCCCGGAAACTGCCGCCATATGACTTCACCGCCGCCATGAGACGCTGGTTGACGAATTGCGCGACAGACCACTCAGGAAATATGCCCTGGCCTGAGCGTGCTGCAACCGTCCCGGACGCGCCAACGTTGCCTTGGACGCTTGCGTCGCCGTTCGCCCGCGCGTCAGCCTTGCCATCGGGGCTCGTACCGGCATTGGCCTGAGCCAGGCCCAGCTTCTGATCGGCCCGCGCGGCGGCCTCGGCTGGCAGCCAGGCATGCCAGATTTCAGGATGTGCACGCAAAAACTTGGTCGCCATCGCCTGTCCGCTGGCGCGGGACTCCGTCATCTCCAGAATGATTTTGTTCAATAGTGGTGGCTGAAGCTGCAGCCGCTCGAAAAACGCGACAAGCTCGGGGTTGTTCCTGGCAAAGACGGAAGATACGCCCACGCTCAGATGGGCCACCAGAAAGTCGGAGGAGCACAGCTTGCCCTCGCCGCTGACAATGGTGTCCCAGCAGGCCTGATTGAACGGATCCTGTTTGACCTTGGCGAACTTGTACTTTGCCATCAGGCCTGCGGGCTGCCAGTAATAGAACAATATCGGCTTGCCCTGGTCGTAGGCTGCGCTGATGGCCGCGTCCAGTGCGGCGCCCGTGCCTGCACGAAAGTTGTTGTAGTCCTTGTCCAGGCCGTGCAGGGTCAACAAGCGGCTATTGGTTTTTTCGCAGACCCAGCCTGACGGGCAATTGAGAAAACGCCCCTTGGACGGCACTTCCGGATCCCGGAAAAGGGATTTATAACGCGGCAGGTCTCGCCAGGAAGCCAGGTCCGGCGCGACAGGCTCGATGCCGCGCGTGGCATCGCCATGCACGACATAATCGGGCACATACCATCCCTGCTCCGCGCCGCCCGCCAACGTATCACCCACGACCTTGACATCGCCGGCCTTGATTGCCTTTTCGATAATGGGCGAACGCCCCGACCACAACTCGGCAATGATCTGCAGGTCGTTTTGCGCCAGCGCGGACTCAATTGCAGCAGGCGTGCCGGGGATGATTTCCGTTGTGCATCCATAAGCGGCCTGCAGCAAGGCCTGGATCAGGTGCGTGGTAAACGTGGCGCTTTCCCAGGTCTGGTCTGCCAGCTTGACAGGGGCGCCTGCGTTGCAGGACGTGTTCTGGGCGGAGGCGGGCGCCTGCCACAGGGCCATCACCGTCAGCAGAACCGTTCCAAGGTAAATCCGCACTCTGTTCATTCACTGCCCCTCTTTGTTCTTTTTATGGTGCGTCGGCCCTGGATGCGCGGCACCTGCCCATAATGCAAAACGCCATGCTATGAGCATGGCGTTTTTCTTGGTGCGCCCAAGGCGCTCAAGGAACAGCTTACTGCAATGCGATTTCGACGTCTACACCTGCGGGCAGGTCAAGGCGCATCAGCGCGTCAACAGTCTTGTCGGTAGGATCCACGATATCCATCAGGCGTTGGTGCGTGCGCATTTCGAACTGATCACGCGACGTCTTGTTGACGTGCGGCGAACGCAGCACGTCGTAGCGACGGATGCGAGTAGGCAGCGGAACGGGGCCGCGAACCACCGCGCCCGTGCGCTTGGCCGTTTCAACGATTTCGGCAGCAGATTGATCGATCAGCTTGTAATCGAAGGCTTTCAGACGGATGCGGATTTTCTGGTTTTTCATGGGTATTCCTAAAGAACGAATTAGACGGGAGCATGATTGCCCCCGCCAGCGTCAAGCCGTGTTACTTGGAGATGGTGGCAACCACACCGGCGCCCACCGTACGACCGCCTTCGCGGATCGCAAAGCGCAGGCCTTCTTCCATGGCGATCGGCGCGATCAGGCTGACCTTCATCGACACGTTATCGCCTGGCAGTACCATTTCCTTGTCCGCAGGCAGCTCGATCGTGCCCGTTACGTCCGTCGTGCGGAAGTAGAACTGCGGA
>JBLWTG010000003.1:0-186215 GCA_048270225.1 Pusillimonas sp.
TGCGGTAAGGTCGCCAGCAGCAGGAACCCGCCGAGGTGAGTCAGTCCCTGCGGACTGAACACGGTAGGAATCCCCTCACTTAAGGGAGGGGAGGATGTCAAAACAATTACGCCAGAAATCCTTACGTTTCCATGGCGATCAGCTCAACGCCATCGCCGACCTGGGCGCCGACTTCAAAGAAAATCTCGCCTACCGTCCCATCGCCCGGCGCGGTAATGGTGTGTTCCATTTTCATGGCTTCCATCACCAGCAGGGTGTCGCCGGCCTTGACGCTGTCTCCCTGCTTGACGGCGATGGCGATAATCTTGCCGGGCATGGGCGCGGTCAGGCCGCCGCCATGGCCTGCTTCCTCGTCGCTGGCATGCGTGACCGGGTCGTGCAGCCTGAGCACCCGGACGCCGCCCTGGCTGAACACATGCAGTTGTTCGCCCTGGACGACCACCGTGGCGCGGGCGTCTTCGCCGGCCAGCCGCACCCGAACCTGGCTTTGCCCCTCGCTGCCTGGCTGGACGTCCCACTCAAAGGCCTGGGGGCCTGCCTGTCGGGCGAAGGTCCAGCCATCGGCGTCCCGGCTGAGGGTCAGCGTATGGCTGGATTCGCCGTCGGCCAGCGTGACGGCTTGCCGATACGCGCCGGTAACACGCCAGCCGTCGGCCTGTTGCCAGGGGTCCTGCGGCAGCGTGTGCCGGCGGCGATCTGACGTGGGCAGCCCCTGCCGGGCCAGCAGCGCGGCCAGCGCCAGCGCCAGCTGCGCATCCGAGGCGTCGCTGGCCGGCGGAAACAGCGTGTCGTGGCGCCGCTCGATCAGGCCTGTGTCCAGATCTGCCTGGGCGAAGGCATCGTCCAGCATCAGCCTGCGCAGAAAAGCGATATTGGTCTGCACGCCGACGCTGCGGATGTCGCCCAGGGCCTGCGCCATGCGGGCGCGGGCCTGTTCACGATCCTGACCCCGTACGATGAGCTTGGCAATCATGGGATCGTAGTAAGGGCTGATGGTGTCGCCCGCCCGTACGCCGCCATCCACGCGGATGTCGCCGTTGCGAAACGCGACATGCGGCGGAAAGGTCAGTGTGGAGAGCGTACCGATCGAAGGCAGGAAGCCATTGTCGGGGTTCTCGGCGTAGATGCGGGCCTCGATGGCGTGGCCGGTGATGGATAGCTCGTCCTGCGTGACGGGCAGTGGCTGGCCGGCGGCCACGCGCAACTGCCATTCCACCAGGTCGTGCCCCGTGATCATTTCCGTGACGGGGTGTTCGACCTGCAGGCGGGTATTCATTTCCATGAAGTAAAAGCGTCCGTCGGGCTCGGCAATGAACTCCACCGTGCCGGCGCCTACGTAGCCCACGGCACGGGCTGCCGCCACGGCCGCGTCGCCCATGGCCTTGCGGCGCTCGAGTGTCATGCCTGGCGCCGGCGCTTCTTCGATCACTTTCTGGTGGCGGCGCTGCACCGAGCAGTCGCGCTCGAACAGGTAGACGCAATGGCCCTGCGTGTCCGCAAAGACCTGGATCTCGATGTGGCGCGGCTTGAGCAGATAGCGTTCGATCAACACCTTGTCATCGCCGAAGCTTGATGCTGCTTCGCGCTTGCACGAGGCCAGTGCGTCGGCGAATGCGGCAGAGGATTCGACAATGCGCATGCCCTTGCCGCCGCCGCCGGCGCTGGCCTTGATCAGTACGGGATAGCCGATGGCGTCAGCCTGCCTGTGCAGGAAATCAGGGTCCTGGTTGTCGCCATGGTAGCCAGGCACCAGCGGGACGCCCGCCTTGTCCATTAGGCTTTTGGCGGCCGATTTGCTGCCCATGGCGGCGATGGCGCTGTTGGGCGGGCCGACAAAAACGATGCCGGCGTCCGAGCATGCCTGCGCGAACGATTCGTTTTCGGACAGGAAGCCGTAGCCGGGGTGCACGGCTTGGGCGCCGCTGCGGCGCGCGGCGTCCAGGATAGCGTCGGCGCGCAGATAGCTGTCGCGCGGTTCGGGGCCGCCGATGCGCACGGCCGTGTCGCAGGCGGCGACATGGCGCGCGCTGGCATCCGCGTCGGAGTACACCGCGACAGTGCGCAGGCCCAGGCGCCGGGCAGTGGCGGCAATGCGGCAGGCGATTTCACCGCGATTGGCGATCAATAATGTCGTGAACACGTCGACTCCTTGCGATTACATGCGGAACACGCCAAAGCGCGTGTCCTCGATCGGGGCATTCAGGGCGGCTGACAGTGCCAGCGCAAGCACACGGCGTGTGTCGGAGGGAATGATGATGCCGTCGTCCCACAGGCGCGCGGTGGCGTAGTAGGGATGGCCTTCGCGCTCATACTGGTTGCGTATCGGCGCCTTGAAGGCTTCTTCTTCCTCAGCGCTCCACTGGCCGCCGCGCCCTTCAATGCCATCGCGCTTGACGGTGGCCAGCACGCTGGCGGCCTGTTCGCCGCCCATGACGGAGATGCGCGCGTTGGGCCAGAGGAACAGCATGCGCGGGCCGAATGCCCGGCCGCACATGCCATAGTTGCCTGCGCCGAACGAGCCGCCGATCAGGACCGTGAATTTGGGCACGGAGGCGGTGGAGACGGCAGTGACCATTTTGGCGCCATGCCGCGCAATGCCTTCGTTCTCGTATTTGCGGCCCACCATGAAACCGGTGATGTTCTGCAGGAAGACCAGCGGTATCTTGCGCTGGCAGCACAGCTCGATGAAGTGCGTGCCTTTTTGCGCTGCTTCCGAGAACAGAATGCCGTTGTTGGCAACGATGCCGACCGGCATGCCGTGGATGTGGGCAAACCCGGTGATCAGCGTGGTGCCGAAGCGGGCCTTGAACTCGTCGAATTCGGACCCGTCCACGATGCGCGCAATGACTTCGCGCACGTCATAAGGCTTGCGGGTATCGGCCGGGATGATGCCGTCCAGCTCGTGAGTGTCATACAGCGGCGCCACGGGATCGCGCCGCTGCAGTGCACTGTCTTTGCCGCGGTTGAGCCGGGCGACTGCCTGGCGCGCCAGATACAGTGCGTGCAGGTCGTCGTTGGCCAGATGGTCGGCCACGCCCGACAGGCGGGTGTGCACGTCGCCGCCGCCCAGGTCTTCCGCACTGACGACTTCGCCCGTGGCGGCCTTGACCAGCGGGGGACCGCCCAGAAAAATGGTGCCCTGGTTCCTGACAATGATGGACTCATCGCTCATGGCGGGCACATAGGCGCCGCCTGCGGTGCAGGAGCCCATCACCACGGCGATCTGGGCGATGCCCATGGCCGACATGGTGGCCTGATTGTAGAAAATGCGGCCAAAGTGCTCGCGGTCCGGGAACACCTCGTCCTGATTGGGCAGGTTGGCGCCGCCCGAGTCCACCAGGTAAATGCAGGGCAGCCGGTTCTCGCGGGCGATTTCCTGCGCGCGCAGATGCTTCTTGACGGTCAGGGGGTAATACGTGCCGCCTTTGGCTGTGGCGTCGTTGCAGACAATCATGCACTCCACCCCGCTGACCCGGCCCACGCCGGTGATCAGGCCGGCGCCGGGCGATGCATTGTCATAGACATCATGGGCAGCCAGGGGCGAGAGTTCCAGGAACGGCGTGCCGGGATCAAGCAGGCGCTCCACGCGATCGCGCGGCAGCAGTTTGCCGCGTGCCAGGTGTTTGGCCCGGGCCGACTCGCTGCCGCCCTGGGCTGTCTGCAACAGCTTTGCGCGCAGATCGTCCACCTGCGCCTGCATGGCCCGGGCGTTGTCGACAAACGCCTGTGACCTGGGGTTGATACGGGATTCGATGACGGGCATTGCGGTTCCTGGAAAGTACGGGAATGTTGCCTGGCCCATCAGGCCAGGCCTTGCGAGATGCGGGCGGCCCTGCCCGCAGGAAAGGGCCGCGTCAAGCCGTTCAGATCATTTCGATAGCCAGCGCCACGGCTTCGCCGCCGCCGATGCATAGCGATGCGATACCGCGCTTGCCGCCGGTCTTGCGCAGGCCGCCGACCAGGGTTGCAAGCAGTCGTGCGCCTGATGCGCCGATGGGGTGGCCCAGCGCCGTGGCGCCGCCGTGGATGTTGACCTTTTCATGCGGCAGGTTCAGGTCTTGCATGGCAGCCATGGTGACTACGGCGAAGGCTTCGTTGATTTCGTACAGGTCGACATCCTCGGCCTTCCAGCCGGTACGCGCAAAAAGCTTCTGCATGGCGCCCACCGGTGCAGTGGTGAACCAGCCGGGCTCCTGCGCGTGCTGGCTGTGCCCGACGATGCGCGCCAGGGGGGGTGCGCCCAGCTTTTTGGCGGTGGACTCGCGCATCAGGACCATGGCTGCGGCGCCGTCCGAAATGGACGATGCGTTGGCGGCGGTGACCGTGCCGTCCTTCTTGAAGGCAGGCTTGAGCGTGGGGATTTTCTCGGGCATGGCCTTGGTGGGCGCTTCGTCCGTGTCGACCACGGTATCGCCCTTGCGGCCAGCAATCGTGACGGGCGCGATTTCCCACTTGAAGCTGCCGTCTTCGGTGGCGGCGCGGGCACGGCGCAGCGATTCCAGCGAAAACGCGTCCTGCGCTTCGCGGGTGAAGTCGTACTTGGCGGCGCAGTCTTCGGCAAAGACGCCCATGGCGGTGCCGCGCTGGTAGGCGTCTTCCAGGCCGTCCAGGGCCATGTGGTCATAGACGGTGGAGTGGCCGTAGCGATAGCCCTGGCGACCGCGCAGCAGCAGATAAGGCGCGTTGCTCATGCTTTCCTGGCCGCCTGCCACCACGACATCGGCGCTGCCGGCCACGATGATGTCATGGCCGAACATGGCGGCCTTCAGGCCCGAGCCGCAGACCTTGTGGATGGTGGAGCAGGCTACGCTCAGAGGCAGGCCGGCGCCCAGCGCGGCCTGGCGGGCGGGCGCCTGGCCCTGGCCAGCCTGCAGCACATTGCCCATGATGACTTCGTCGACGGCTTCGCCGGGGATGCCGGCGCGCTCCATGGCCGCCTTGATGGCAACCGCGCCCAGCTCGTGGGCCGCCAGGCTCGAAAGACTGCCCATCATGGCGCCCATGGGCGTGCGGACGATAGACACTAAAACTATGGAATCAGACATGGAAGTTCTCCTGCGTTGTCAGGGTTGGGTAGTCGCCGCGCCTGCGGCTTGCGTTGGCACGCGGCGCAGTCGACGGCTTTCGTCATAAGGGAAGATGTCTTCGATGCGGCCCTGCACGGTACGCTCGCGGCAGGCTTGCCACCACTCGGCGTCCAGCAGTTCGGCGTGATGCTTCATGAAGGCGGCGCGCACACGCGGGTCGCCCAGCAAAAAATACTGGAACTCTTCGGGGAATACATCGTTAGGCCCCACCGGGTACCAGGGTTCCGAAGCCATCTCGGCCTCCGGGTTCGGCGCGGGCGGAATGCGGCGGAAATTCATTTCCGTCATGCGCTGGATTTCATCATAGTCGTAAAACACCACGCGACCCAGGCGCGTGAGCCCGAAGTTCTTGAACAGCATATCGCCGGGGAATATATTGGCGGCGGCCAGGTCGCGCAGGGCGTCTCCGTAGTGTTTGACGGCCCGCTCCAGCGCAGCATCGGAGGCGCGCGCCAGATACAGGTTGAGCGGCGTCATGCGGCGCTCGATATAGACGTGGCGCAGCACCACCGTATCGCCATCTTCTTCGAGCAGGCTGGGCACCTGATCACGCAGTTCATTGAGCAGCGCCTGGGAGAACCGCTCGCGCGG
Source organism: Pusillimonas sp. (assembly GCA_048270225.1). GTDB lineage: Bacteria > Pseudomonadota > Gammaproteobacteria > Burkholderiales > Burkholderiaceae_B > Allopusillimonas. The sequence goes on from JBLWTG010000003.1 coordinate 5,679, forward strand.
CAAAGCGACCTGAGAGTATTCCCAGGTATCGGCCATGCGGCCGACCCGATCGTGTTTTTTGACCATCAGATATTTGCGCCGCACGGTGGCGTGGTCCATGCCGGGCTTGGCAATGCGGTCGCGTATCAGCTTGAAGACGTAGGGGTAGGATGGCAGGGTGAAGACCGTCATCACCATGCCCTTGATACCGGGCGCCAGGTCGAAGCTGTCGCGCGAGTGCGCCAGATGATGCAGGAAGTCGCGGTAGAAAAGCGTCTTGCCCTGCTTCTGCAAACCGATGGTGGTGTAGATCTCCGCCTTGGATTTGCGCGGGAACAGCGTGTTCAGAAAGTGCACATAGGCGGCGGGGGTTTCCATGTCCACCAGGAAATACGCCCGCGTGAAGCTGAACAGCGTGGTCAGGTCGTCGGCCGAGTGCAGGAGGGCGTCCAGGCGTATCTGCCCGGAGGGCGCATGCAGCAGGGCGATGGCAAAGGGGTGGATGGCGCTCTGGTTGACCAGGCGTCCGACCACATAGGCGCCTTTGTTGCGAAAGAACAGCGAATTGAGTACCTGGATCTGGCAGTCATCGGCTACGCGCGGGCCTGCGCCCCGCGGCAGTGTCAGCCGCAACTGGTGCACGGCCATGCGGGCCAGCGCCCGCGCATCGGCGGGCAGGTCGGAAAACGGCGCAGCCAGACCGAAGTCGGCCAGCATCTTGATCAGGGACTTTTCCAGGCCTTCGCGGGTCGGATAATACACGCGATAGGACGGCAGCTTGCTGTCCAGATATTCGGTGGCGATGGCCGGCCGCACGAACAGAAAATCGTTGTGGAAATAATCGCGATGCAGGATGCGGCACGATACCGAATTGAAGAAGGTTTCGGCGCATTCGGGCTGGCGGTGGCCGGCCAGCAGTGTTACGAACTCCGCCTTGACCGCCTGCCAGAACTCGATCTGCGCCGGCGTCAGGCTGTATTGTTCGTCTGAGGCCGGCCGGGCATCGCTGCCTTTGAGCGCGGCGGCCAGTACGGTGGTGCACTCGCGCACGCGTGTGTCGTAGTATTCGATGCGTTCGCGCGAGAGTTGCTGTATGCCGCGCCAGTTGCCCGATTCAAACAAGGATTTGGCGCGCTGCGCACCATAGCGGAACAGAGCGTAGTGGCGGTCAAAGCCCTTGAGCATGGCCCGCGCCACTTCGGCGGGCGACAGACTTGCCCGGGGCAGCTGCTCGATGCGCTGATGGTCGCCGAAATTCGTCATGACAGGACAGGCGCGGATCAGGCCGTTTCGTTGAACAGTTCGCGCCCGATCAGCATGCGACGGATCTCGCTGGTGCCTGCGCCGATTTCATACAGCTTGGCATCGCGCCACAGGCGCCCGGTGGGGTACTCATTGATATAGCCGTTGCCGCCCAGAATCTGTATGCCTTCGCCTGCCATCCAGGTGGCTTTTTCAGCGCAGTACAGGATGACGGCTGCGCAATCCTTGCGCACCTCGCGCGCATGGCCTGCGCCCAGCTTGTCCAGGTTCTTGCCCACCGCGTAGCAGAAAGCGCGGCTGGCCTGCAGTGTGGTGTACAGGTCTGCCACCTTGCCCTGGATAAGCTGGAATTCGCCGATGGACTGGCCGAACTGCTTGCGGTCGTGGATATAGGGCACGACGACATCCATCACCGCCTGCATAATGCCCAGCGGGCCGCCGGCCAGCACCGCGCGCTCATAATCCAGCCCGCTCATCAGCACCTTGACGCCGCCATTGAGCTGGCCCAGGATGTTTTCCTCGGGGACTTCGCAATCCTGGAAAACGAGCTCGCCGGTATGGCTGCCGCGCATGCCGAGCTTGTCGAGTTTTTGCGCTACCGAAAAGCCCTTGAAGCTTTTTTCGATAATGAATGCGGTAATGCCGCGCTGCTTGGCAGCCGGATCGGTCTTGGCATACACAACCAGCGTATCGGCGTCCGGGCCGTTGGTGATCCACATCTTGTTGCCGTTGAGCACATAGCGGTCGCCTTTTTTCTCGGCGCGCAGCTTCATGCTCACGACGTCCGACCCAGCCCCAGGCTCGCTCATGGCCAGGGCGCCCACATGCTCGCCGGTCAGCAACTTGGGCAGGTATTTCTGCTTTTGCGCCTCGGTGCCGTTGCGGTGGATCTGGTTGACGCACAGATTGGAATGCGCGCCATAGGACAGGGCTACGGACGCGCTGGCCCGCGAAATCTCTTCCATGGCGATCATATGCGCCAGATAGCCCATATTGGTGCCACCGTAGGCTTCGCCGACCGTCATTCCCAGCAGCCCCAGACTGCCGAACTTGCGCCATAAATCCATGGGAAACTGATCGCTGCGGTCCAGCTCGGCGGCGCGTGGCGCGATTTCAGCCTGGGAGAACTCCCGTACGGCGTCGCGCAGCATATCGAGATCGGAACCGAGGTCAAAGTTCAAGCCGGGAAGATTCATCGTGGTCTCCAGAGGTTATGGCGATCGTGTTCAGTGTGCCATTTTCTTCATGTTTTACACCCGGAAGGTGACAGCCGGGTTGTGTCGCCGGGTCAGTACCGGCGCGAATTCAGCAGTGGCTAATCGGGATTTTATATGACGTTTACGTAAACGTAAATCATTTGTCCGCCTGTTTTTGCGCGAGCAGGACGCGGCAGGTCTCTTCCTGTTCTGCGATTTCACTGAGGGTAAGCTCGATGTCCTGCAGCTGGCGCATCAGGGAGGCGCGATGCTGCGCCAACAGGTCCTGGTAGCGTTGCAACTGGGGCACCGTATCGCCCGGGCTGTCGTACATATTGATCAGATTGACGATTTCGCTCAGTTGCAGGCCCAGGCGCTTGCCGCGCAGGGCCAGCTTCAGGCGAGTGCGGTCGCGTGCCGTGTAGACGCGGTTGCGGCCCTCGCGTGTGGGGCTGACGATGCCCTGGTCCTCGTAGAACCGTATGGTGCGCGGCGTGATGGAAAACTCTTGCGCCAGCTCGGAGATGGTCCAGATGGGATCGGTCATGGCAAGGTATCAGCAGTTAACGTTAACGTCACATGATGCCATAATACATGGCTTGGGCACATCGCCCGCCCGGATTGTCGGGTATCGTAGAGCCCCGGCCGGCGGCGAATGTTGCCGCATAAGGCTGAATTGGAGACACAATGAATCCTAACGAACAAAAGTTGGACTATCCCTGGGGCGACGAGCTGCCCCAGCCCGGCACAGCACGCAGCGTCGCCGACGGTGTACGCTGGATCCGCATGCCCTTGCCGTTTGCGCTGGACCATATCAACCTCTGGCTGCTGCGCGACGAGATCGATGGCCGCGAAGGCTGGACGATAGTCGATTGCGGGGTGGCGCGCGACGAGGTCAAGACCCTATGGGAGCAGGTGTTCGACAATGCGCTGGATGGGCTGCCGGTCCTGCGGGTCATCGTGACCCATATGCACCCGGACCATGTCGGCCTGGCTGCCTGGCTGTGTGAGCGCTGGAATGCACCGCTCTGGATGACCATGACGGACTACGCCGTCGCCTGTCTGTGGTCCAGTGGCGGGGCGCAGGGTGGCCCCAATGGGCAGAGTCCGCTGGAGCACTTCATGCTGCACGGCCTGGTGGATGAAGCGGCGCAGGAAACCATACGCGGGCGCACCGGCTATTACCCGGGCCTGGTGCCCAGCATGCCGGCCAGCTTCCGTCGCATCATGCACGGCGATCGCTTCACGATAGGCGGGCGCGAGTGGCGTGTGATTGTGGGCTACGGCCATGCGCCTGAACATGCCTCGCTGTACTGCGACACGCTGCGCCTGCTGATTTCGGGCGATATGGTGTTGCCGCGGATTTCGACCAATATCAGCGTCTTCAACCATGAGCCCGACAGCAATCCGCTGCCTCTGTACCTGAACTCGCTGCGTCGCTACGACAGCCTGCCCGAAGACTGCCTGGTGCTGCCTTCGCATGGCAAGCCGTTTCGCGGCCTGCATGAGCGCATCCAGCAGCAGCATCGCCACCATGCCGAGCGCCTGGAAGAAGTGCTGGATGCGTGCGCGCAACCGCTCAGCGCCGCTGAGGTTGTGCCCATCATGTTCCATCGCAAGCTCGATCACCATCAGCTTACCTTCGCCATGGGGGAAGCGCTGGCGCATCTGCACGCTCTGTACTACGAAGGAAAGCTGGAGCGGGTGCTGGGTGAGGATGGCATCCTCCGCTTCCGGCGTGCCGAGCGCCCCGCCCTGGGCGTACAGGGGTCGCTGGACCACTGAGCGCGCAGCGGCGCAAAAGGGGCCGGTCTAGCGCTGCGCCATCGCCAGCTTGATGGCCAGCCCCACGAACACGACACCCGCCACGCGATTCAGGACGCGCTGCGCGCGTTGCGATGATTGGATACGCTCGCCCAGCGTGCCGGAGAACCACGCCACCAGGCCAAATACCAGCAGCGTGGACAGCATGAACAGCCCACCCAGGCTCAGCGTCTGCAAGGCGACGGATCCGCGCGCAGGCGAGGTGAACTGCGGCAGAAAGGCCAGAAAAAACAGCGAGACCTTGGGGTTGGTGAGATTCATGATGATGCCGCGCCGGTAGAGCTGACCGGCGCGCAGCGCGGCGGGGCGCTCGTCGGTGCCGGTGATGCCTTTGAAGCGGAAGGCCTGCCAGGCGAGATAAAGCAGATAGCAGGCGCCTGCAAGCTTGAGCACAGTAAAGGCGGCGGCCGAGGCGGCGAACAGTGCGGCCAGCCCGATGGCCACGGCCACGGTGTGCCCGATCAGTCCGGTGCACAGGCCAAGCACGACATACATGCCCGATCTGCGGCCCCACATGGCCGACTGCATGAGCACGAACAGGTTGTCGGGGCCCGGCGCCAGGCCCAGCAGGACGGCAACGCCGAAAAACGAAAGCGCGACTTCAGGGGTAAGCATGGCGGCGACGAGGCTCCAGGCGAGGGTGGGGGCGGCGATCAGGCAAGCTGGTTGATAAGACGCCGATAGCGATTGACGCTGTCGTTCAGATGTCTGTACATGGCGTTGCGGGCGGCTGCCGGATCGCCGCGCATGATGGCAGTCATGATAACGCCGTGCTCGCGTGCTGTGCGCTTTTCGTAGACGGCCAGTTCTTTCGGAGATTTGCCCATGCGCTTGAGCTTAAGGTCCTGCGTGACATCCTTGATGGCCGACTCGAGCAGGTGGGCGAAATGCGGATTGTTGGACGCGCGCGCGATGGCCAGGTGGAACGCGTAATCGGCCTCGACCGCGGCCTTGCTGTCGCTGCCCACGTTGTTGAAGGTATCGAATGCATGAACGATGTCGGCCAGGTCTTGCGGCGTGCGCCGTTCCGCCGCAAGACCGGCGGCCTCGACCTCCAGGCCTATGCGCAGTTCCATGATGTGCAGGGCGGCGCGGCTGTCCGCGCCCAGACCTTGCCCGATGCTGATGGCGGCCTCCTCGGGCGCCACCACGAATACGCCTACGCCGGGCTTGCTGGCCAGGCGTCCTGAAAGCCGTATCGAGGCCACCGCTTCGCGCACCACCGTGCGGCTGACACCGAACTCCTTGCATAGCTGCTGTTCGGAGGGCATGCGGTCACCGGCGCGGTAGATCTGGCGCTCGATGCGACGTGTGAGCTCCTGGATAAGCGTACTGGTAAGGGTGCCGTGTGGCCGTGGTGCGATTGCGCTCAAGGCGGTCTCCTTCGTTATTGTTATTAGCGTTGACGGGGGGGATATCCCTAGCTTTGCAGCCCTCTTCAAGCTGAGTATATTTTAACACTTGTATGATGGCTGCTGTATGAGTGCCAGCGCAAAATCGGCACATGCAAAGCGGCTGATCCCGCTTCAGTGACACCTTCAGGGGAATGTGATGCACAGCTTGTCCAAACTGGCGGCGGTTGCCGCCCTGGTATTTCCGCTTGCCGCTTCGGCTGCTACATGGACCATGGCGACAGGATATCCGGAGAACAGCTTCTTCACCAAGAATATCCGGCAATTTGCGCAGGAGGTCGAGCAGAAAAGCGGCGGACGGCTGAAGATCGACATACGGTCAAACGGCACGCTGATCAAGCATGACGCCATCAAGCGCGCAGTGCAGTCGGGTCAGGTGCAGGCAGGCGAGATCCGCTTTGGCGTCTATGGCAACGAGAACCCGGTCTACAACCTGGATGGCCTGCCAAATATCGCGGCCAACTACAAAGAGGCCATGCTGCTTGCCGATGCGCAGGCGCCGTTCTTTGACAAGCTGTTCGGCAAGAACGGCATGCGCGTGATCTCCTATGTGGCCTGGCCGGGGCAGGGTTTCTATACCAAGAAAGCCATCACGCGCCTTGAAGATTTCAAGGGCATGAAGCTGCGCATTTACTCAAAGCCCACCCAGAAGATGGGCGAAATGCTGGGTTTTGAGGCCACCATCTTGCCATTTGCCGAGGTGGCCCAGGCCTTTGCCACCGGCCTGATCGATTCGCAGTTCACCAGCGCCCAGACGGGCATCGATACGCAGGCATGGGACAACGTCAAGTACTTCATGTACACCGGCACGCTGCACAACAAGAACGGCATCATCATCAATGAGCGGGCGTTTCGCAAGCTGGATGAGGATGTGCGCAAGATAGTGCTCGAGGCAGGCAGGCATGCGACCGATCGCGGCTTCAGGATGAGCAAGGCGGCCAGCGATGAAACGCTGGAGGTGCTCAAGCAACATGGCATGCATGTTACGCAGGCGCCGCAGGATATCCAGGATGCGCTGGCCAGGATAGGCGAGGCCATGATGGCCGATTGGCGCAAGACAGCCAATGCGGAGGAACAGAAAGTGCTCGACAACTACCTTGCCTTGAAGAAAAAGGCCGGGGATGCGTAAATTCCTGGATGGCGTGTATCTGGCAAGCGGTATTGCCGCCGGCGTGTTTCTCGCTGGAATTGCAGTGGTGATCGTGCTGCAGATACTGGCCCGCCTGCGGGGTTATGCCTTCGACTCCACCGAAATTTCGGGCTTCTTCATGGCCGCCTCGACCTTTCTGGGCCTGGCCTATACCTTTCGCGAAGGCGGGCATGTCCGGGTCAGCCTGCTGGTCAGCAATCTGTCCGGCGGCCGGCGCAAGGCGGCCGAGCTATGGTGCTGCTGCTTTGGCGCGTGCCTGATGGCCTATGTGTCCTGGCATGCGGTCGCCTTCGTGATGGAGTCCTACGAATTCCATGATGTAAGTCCCGGCCTGATGGCGGTGCCGTTCTGGATTCCGCAGGCCGGCATGGCGCTGGGCCTGATCATCCTGACCATCGCACTGGTGGATGCCGCGGTGGCGGTGGCCAGAGACGAGAAAGCGGGTTACGAAGAAAACACGGATATCGCGCTGGACTGACACTCCCGCCTTTTAGGGGTTCTACATGGATCAGTTTGCTGTGCTTCTGGTTTCCGGCATACTGCTGGCTGTTCTGCTGGCGCTGCTTGCCAGCGGCGTCTGGATCGCTGTGTCCCTGCTGGCGCTCGGCATCTTCGGCCTGGCCATGTTCTCGGACGCGCCGGCAGGATCGCTTGCCATTTCATCAATGTGGGATGCGAGCTGGGGCTGGCCCCTGACCGCCCTGCCGCTGTTTATCTGGATGGGCGAAATTCTGTTCAGAACGCGTCTGTCCGAAGACATGTTCAAGGGGCTGGGTCCCTGGGTGAACTGGCTGCCAGGGCGTCTGCTGCACGTCAATATCCTTGGCTGCGGCATCATGGCCGCGGTCGCGGGTTCGTCGGCCGTCACGTGCGCGACCATGGCGCGCATGAGCCTGCCGGAGCTGCGCAAGCGCGGTTACGATGAGCAGATGATGATAGGCACGCTGGCCGGCTCGGGAACGCTGGGGCTCATGATCCCGCCCTCCATCATCATGATTGTGTATGGCGTGCTGGCCCAGCAGTCAGTGGCGCGCCTGTTCATTGCCGGTATTCTGCCGGGCGTGCTGCTGGTTGTGCTTTTCATGGGCTATGTGGCGGTCTGGTCGCTGCTCAATCCCGGAAAAGTTCCGCCGCGCGACCCCTCGCTGACACTGGTGCACAAGCTGTGGAACTCGCGCCGGCTGCTGCCGGTGGTTGCCCTCATAGCGCTGGTCATCGGTACGATTTACGGCGGCATTGCCACGCCGACCGAGGCGGCCACCGTCGGCGTCCTGGGCGCGCTGGCCTTGGCCTGGCTGGGCGGCACGCTCAGCATGAAGACCGTGCGCGAGAGCCTGATGTCGGCCATGAAGATTTCATGCATGATCTCCTTCATCGTGGCCTGTGCCGGCGCCTTGTCCATCGCGGCGGCATTCCTGAATATTCCCCAGGCGCTGGCCGCCAAGGTACAGGCCATGCACATGTCGCCCTTCATGCTGCTGCTGGTCCTGACCTTGTTCTTTATTGTGCTGGGCTGCTTTCTGGAGGGTATCTCCATTCTGGTGCTCAGCAGCGCGGTCGTGCTGCCCATGGTGCAGGCCGCCGGCATAGATCTGATCTGGTTCGGCGTTTATATGGTGGTTGTGATCGAGATGGCGCAGATTACGCCGCCGTTGGGCTTCAATCTGTTCGTGATGCAGTCCATGACGGGACGTGACATCCTGCAGGTGTCGCGGGCGTCCGCGCCCTTCTTCGGCCTGCTGGTCATGGCGGTGGTCCTGCTGGCGCTGTTTCCCGACATCGTCACTTATCTTCCCTCGCTGATGTCAGACGCACGCTAGTTTCTGTGGGCCTGCGGGCGAGCGGCAAACGTCAGGACAGGGCGGCGCAGGCTTGCTCAATCCGGTCGCAGGCTTGGGTGAGGTCCTGCATGGATGCTGCATAGGAAATGCGGAAATACGGCGCCAGACCAAAGCAGCTGCCCGGCACCACGGCAGTGTCCCAGTGCTGCAGCAGGTAGCGGCAGAAGGCCGTATCGCTGTCGATGAGCTGGCCTTGCGGCGTGGCGCGTCCGATCAGGTCCGCGCAGTTTGAGAAGGTGTAGAACGCGCCCTCGGGGCGGCGGCAGGCGATGCCGTCGATCTGGTTCAGCCGATCGACCACGACGTCGCGGCGCTGCTGAAATATGGCCCGCCGCTCGGCGATGATGGACTGGTCGCCTGTCAGCGCGGCAGTGGCTGCCGCCTGGCTGATGGAACTGGGGTTAGAGGTGCTCTGGCTTTGCACGGTGGCCATGGCAGAAATCAGGGCGCGGGGGCCTGCGCCATAGCCCAGCCGCCAGCCCGTCATGGCATAGGCCTTGGAGACGCCGTTGACCAGCAGCGTGCGCGACTGCAGTGCGGGCTCGAGCTGGATCGCCGATACAAAAGGCTGGTCATCGTACATGAGGTGTTCGTAGATATCGTCGCTCATCAGCCATACCTGAGGATGGCGCAGCAGGACATCGAGCAGCGGGCGCAGTTGCGCGGCCTGGTAGGCAGCTCCGCTGGGGTTGGAGGGTGAATTGAGCAGCAGCCAGCGGGTGCGGGGCGTGATGGCGGCCTCCAGGTCGCCGGCATCCAGGCGAAAGCCATTGTCCTCGCTGCATTGAATCAGCCTGGGCACACCGCCTGCGATGCCGATGATATCCAGATAGGACGTCCAGCATGGCGCGGCGACAATGACTTCATCGCCCGGGTTCAGTGTCGCCATGAAGGCGTTGTAGATGACCTGCTTGGCGCCGGTGCAGGCAATGATTTCCGGCGGGGTATAGGTCAGGCCGTTTTCCTGGCTGAGCTTGCCCGCAATCGCCGCCTTGAGCTCACCCGTGCCTTCCAGCGGGGTGTATTTGGTCTCGCCCGCCTGGATGGCGCGTATGGCCGCCTGTTTGACATGATCGGGCGTGTCGAAGTCCGGTTCGCCCGCGCCCAGCGCGATGACCAGGTGTCCTTGTCGACGCCGTTCAGTAGCGTCGGCGCCGATGCGCAGGATTTCAGAGATGCCCATGTCGGCAATGCGCTGGGCGCGCTGGAACGGTTGCGGTTCGGGCGATGTGGGCGATGCGTTCATCATGGCGCTCCCTGCAGGCCTGGACAAGAAAAATATTCAGCCTTCGGCGACGCGGCTGTCTCCGACATCGGCCAGGCTCTGGGCGGTGACGCCATAGTCCTGCTCCAGCGTCGCCGGGCTCAGATAACCGTTGCGCAAATCATCCGCCAGGGCGGCCTTGCTGCGCTGCGCCGGATCGCCGAATCCGCCGCCGCCGGGCAGCTCAAGCACCAGCCGGGCATCCTTGGGCACATGCTGGGTGCCCTTGCCGCGCAGGCGCGTCCCGTCGCTCAGCGACACCCCGCCGGCCTGTCCGGCGAGCCCGCCGGCACGGCCACGCGCCGGATGGCCGGTACGGTCGAACATGGCATTGAAACGGAAAGCATACCCCTCCCTGGGGCCCAGTTCCATCACCTGGCCCAGGCCGCCGCGGTACTGGCCTGCACCGCCGGATCCGGAACGCAGCTCCTTGCGCCAGACGACCACCGGGCCGGCCTGCTCGGTGGCCTCGACAGACATGGAGTGCACACCGCTGGGAAACGCCGTTGACGACAGTCCGTCCAGTGTAGGACGCGCGCCGGTGCCGCCGCTGTTGAACATCAGAATTTCTGCTGGCGGCAGGCCAGAGTCAGCGTCCAGCGGCCTGGCGCTGACATGGATGTTCCAGAGCGCACCGCTGCCTTCGGCCGGGATGCGGTCTGGCAGAAAATGGTAAAGCGCGCCGAGCACCAGATCGGGTACGAAGTGTCCCAGCACGTGCCGCACCGCCACGGGGCTGGGCCGCTGCGCATTGAGGATGCAGCCTTCGGGTGCGCGGGCGAGGAAGGGCGAGAGCGAGGCGGTGTTGTTGGGCACATCAGGCGCGATCACGCACTTAAGCCCATAGCAGGCATAGGCCCGCGCATAGGCCAGCGGCACGTTGATGCCGAAGGGACTGGCCGGCGAGGTGCCGGCAAAATCGGCCACCAGTTTGTCGGAGGCGACTTCCAGCTCGACCTGCAGGGTCACGGGCTCATCGTAGCCGTCCAGGGTCATGGTGTTGCTGTATTTGCCCGAGGGCAGGGCGGCGATGCGTTCCAGCGTGGCGGCCAGACTGTGTTCGAGGATAAAGCGGCCGACATCGTCCAGGTGGTCGAGCGTGAACTCGTCCATCATGTCCTGCAGGCGGCGGTCGCCCGTGCCGTTGCAGGCCGCCAGCGCGTAGAGGTCGCCAATCACCATGTCGGCCGAGCGCACGTTGCTGCGAAGAATATTGATCAGATCCTGATTGACTTGCCCACGCTCCACCAGTTTCATGATGGGCACGCATATGCCTTCTTCGTAGACCTCGCGCGCATCCGGACCGAACCCGCGTCCGCCCACATCGACCACATGGGCCGTGCAGGCGAAATAGCCGATCAACAGGCCATTGCGGAAAGAGGGCGAGACCACGGTGAAGTCATGCAGATGCCCGGTGCCGTGCCAGGGGTCGTTGGTAATGTAGGCATCGCCTTCGAAGATGCGGTCTTCGCCGATGGCGTGCAGGAATTTGGGCACGGCTTCGGCCATGGTGTTGACATGTCCCGGCGTGCCGGTGACGGCCTGGGCAAGCATGCGGCCCTGTCTGTCGAAGACGCCGGCGGACAGGTCGCCCGCTTCGCGCACGCTGGTGCTGAAGGCCGACCGGATCAATGCCAGCGCCTGCTCTTCCACGACTGAGATCAGCCGGTTCCACATGACCTGCATGTGTATGTTCTGAAGACGATTGGTCGTCATGGCGTAAGCTCCTCAGTCGGCGATGCGCTGCACCAGCAGACAGCCGTCGGTTTGTACGATGGCCTCAAAGGCGGACGTGACCAGCGTCGAGGTTTCTTTCTCGACAATGATGGCAGGACCTCGCACGCGCATGCCTGACGCCAGGCGATCACGCTCTACGATATCGGCCTGTACATCGCGCTGCAGCCTTGCATCGAAAATGCGCCGCTTGGGCGCGGGCGGCGCGTCCGCAAGTATGCTCGCCGGCTGGAGGGCGGGCACGGGCGGCAGCGGCGAGCTGGCCTTGACTGACCAACTGATGGTTTCGACGTCAAGCCCGTCGATGGGCCGCCCGAAATACTTGGCATAGCTTGTCTCGAACGCACTGCGCAGTGCCTCAGTATCGGACAGGATGGCCCGGTCGGGCAGCGGGACGGGAATTTCCCAGCCCTGTCCCACGTAGCGCATGTAAATCCTGGTTTCGATCACGGGTGCGTCATCATTGCTGCCCAGGCTGACGAACTGCGTGGCCTCGTCGCAAAGCTCGTCGATCAGCGCTCTGGCGGCGGCCGCGTCAAAACGGCTCAGCCGCTGGTTGATGCTGCGTATGCTTTCGTAGCCGAAGGGCGCGCGCAGGAAGCCGATGGCCGAGCCTACGCCTGCGCCCGGCGGCACGATGAAGCGTTCAATGCCGGTTTTTTCGCACAGCCTGGCCGCATGCAGCGGCCCCGCGCCGCCAAAGGTAATCATGGTGTAGGCGGCGATTTCCTTGCCGTTTTCCACGGCGTGCACACGCGCGGCGTTGCTCATGTTTTCGTCAACCACCTCGGCGATGCCGTAGGCGCTTTCAGCGGGCGATAGCGTCAGGCGCTCGCCCACCTGTTGCTGCATGGCCGCATCTGCGCGCTCTGTCGAGAGCCGAATGGAGCCGCCCGCGAAGTTATGCGGATCCAGGCGCCCCAGCAGCAGGTCGGCATCGGTGACGGTGGGCTGCGTGCCGCCGCGCTGATAGCTGGCCGGTCCAGGCTCGGATCCGGCGCTTTGCGGGCCCACGCGTATTTGATTCATGATATCCACCGAGGCAATGGAGCCGCCGCCTGCGCCGATCTCCACCATCTCCACAACAGGAATGGAAATCGGCATGCCGCTGCCTTTCTTGAAGCGATAGGTACGGGCGACTTCAAAGGTATTGGCGGTTTTGGGTACCTGGTCGTCAATCAGGCAGATCTTGGCGGTGGTGCCGCCCATGTCGAACGACAGCACCGAGGGCAGCCGGTAACGGGCCGCGATATGTGCCGCAAAAATGGCGCCGCCGGCAGGCCCGGACTCGACCAGGCGCACGGGAAAGCGCGATGCACTGTCAACGGACACAATACCGCCTCCCGAATGCATGACAAAGACCGGGCATTGCGCGCCTGCTTCATGAATTTTGCCGACCAGACGATTCAGGTAGGACTCCATGCGCGGCCGTACATAGGCATTGGCGCAGACTGTATTGAAGCGCTCAAACTCGCGTATCTGTGGCGATACCTCGGACGAGATCGAGATGGACAGTTGCGGCAGGCGCTGCAGCAGAGCGTCGCGCATCTGACGTTCGTGCGCGCCGTTGACGTAGGCATGGACAAAGCCTATGGCTACGCTTTCGTAGCCGCCCTCGACGATGCGCGCCACGAGGGCATCGATCTCCTTCCCGGATGGCGTGATCAGCGCTGTTCCCTGCGCGTCCATGCGCTCGCTCAGGGTGTAGCGGTGGCGGCGTTCGATGAGCGCGGGCGGCAGCTTGATGTTCAGGTCATACTGCTCGTAGCGGTTTTCTGTCCGCATTTCGAGTACATCGCGAAAACCTTCGGTGGTGATGAAGGCCGTCTGCGCGCCCTGGCGTTCGATCAGGGCGTTGGTGGCCAGTGTGGTGCCGTGGATGATGAGGGCAATGTCCTCCAGACCGATGCCTGCTTGCTGGGCCGCCTGCTGCAGCGCCATGACAATGGCGCGCTCGGGCGCCTTATAGTCGGTGAGGACTTTGACCGAGTGCAGCTTGTCGCCCAGCTCCAGTGCGACATCTGTAAAGGTGCCGCCGATGTCGACCCCCACCCGGGCTTGCTTGCGTCTCGATGACAAGGTGTACTCCTGTATCCATGAATCACGGCCGTGCCTGGCCGGCAGGCTGGCGATGGGCAGCCACCGCTTAGCCTGCCTGTATGATGAGTGCAATATGACTAGTGGTCAATTCATGGTTTTCCCGCAGTGGCTGGTGCGTAGCGCTGAATGCCGCCGCCTGCGGTTCCGGGGGGCGGTTGTTGTATCGGGGGCTCATGGCAAAAAGCCGGAACCCGCATGGACGGATTCCGGCTTTTTGGAACTGATCGACGCCGCAGGGCGGCAGGCGATTATTTGTTGACCATGTCCAGCAGCTTTTGGGCTTCCTGGATTGTGCCTTCGTAGGATCCGGTCATGCTGGGCGAGGTGACGTACTTGCCGCCAACCGCGATGCTGGGCGTGCCTTCGATCTTGTATTGCTCGGCCAGCTCGCTGGCGCGGCTGACCTTGGTGTTGATGCCGAAGGAGTTGAAGGTGTCCAGGAACTTCTGGCGGTCTACGCCTTGCGTGGCGATCCAGTCGGCGATGGCATCGGCGGTATAGATGCGCTTGTGCTCGTTGTGGATGGCTGCGAATACCTTGTCGTGCAGATCAAGCCGGCCCAGCGCTTCGAGCGAGTAATACAGGCGCTGCAGGTCTTTCATGCTGGCGTTGAACGCCACGGGGACGGGGCGCAGCACGACGTTCTCGGGCAGGGTGGCGGCCCACTTCTCGACCATGGGCTCTATCTTGAAGCAGTGCGGGCAGGTATAGGCGAAGAACTCGAGCACTTCGATCTTGCCCACCGTGTCCGAGGGCTGGGCCGGATCCAGGGTGACATAGGCGTCGGCTGCCTGGGTGGTGGGCGCCAGCAGCATGCCGCCAGCAAGCGTGGCGATAGCCAGGGAACGATGGAAAAATTGTTTTATCGACATAGTGTGGTTCCGGTGTCCGCAATAGGATGGATAGGCAGGTGAGACTGCAAAGGCGCCGACAAGTTCATGGGCGCACGACCGAGGTTTCGATTTTTTCCTGTCCGAGACGGGCGCGCGTACGGTTCATCTCGTCGATGCCGCTGAAGGGGCCGACGCGCACGCGATTGATGGTGCCGCCGCTGACCTGTGCTTTCTGCACCTGGGCTGGCAGCCCGAGCATGACGATACGGGCCATCACGGCCTCTGCATCGTTTTCGGAGCGGAAGGCCCCGGCCTGAAGATAATACGTGGTCTGCTTGCCGGAACTGGCCTTGGCGTCAGGCGCTTCGGTGCCGGGGGCCGGTTTTTCGGCGGCGGACGGCTTGGCGGGCGTGGGCGCGGCAGGGGGCTGAGGCTTGGTCAGCGTGGCGATGAGGTCGCCGATATTATCGGGGCCGGCCGGCACCGGCGGCGGATTGCCGTCCTGCGCCTGCCCAGGCAGCGGCGTGGTGCCCAGGCTTGCGGGACCCTCTGCGATATTGCCTGCCGGGCTGTCCTTGCCATACAGGCCAAGATTGGGATCGGGCGCGTCGCGCGCATCGGGCAGCAGCACATTGGCCGGGTCGCGGCTGGCCTTGTCCGAGAAGGGCATGGGGACTTTGGTGACGAACAGCGCTACCGCGACCGCCGCGATCAGCCCCAGAATAAGGCCTACGAGGATGCCGAACAGCGTGCCGCTGCGTGAGCGCGAACTGGACGATTTGCGACTTTTGCTGGCCATAAGAGCGGGTTACATCCTTTCGGGGGCTGAAACCCCGAGCAATTCGAGACCGTTGGCGATGACCTGGGCGGTGGCGCGCGCCAGACGCAGGCGCGCCAGCTTGAGCGTAACGTCGTCGACCAGGACACGTTCGGCGTTATACCACGCATGGAAGTCGGCGGCGCAGTCGCGCAGCCAGAATGCCAGGTGGTGCGGCGCCAGCTCCTGGGCCGCCAGGGCGATGGTTTGCGGATATTCGGCCAGGCGCTGCAACAGCGCAAATTCGGTGGGCGCGATCAAGGACTCGACCGATGCCTCGCCGATCTGGTCGGCCAGCTGTGACGACTGCGCCAGCATGGAGCAGATCCGGGCGTGCGCATACTGGATATAGTACACCGGGTTTTCATCGCTCTTGGACAGGGCGAGGTCGATGTCGAAGACAAACTCCGAATCGGCCCTGCGCTGTGCCAGAAAGTAGCGTACGGCATCGCGTCCGACCCAATCGATGAGGTCGCGCATGGTGACATAGCTGCCGGCGCGCTTGGATATCTTGACCTCGGCGCCGTCGCGCACGACCTTGACCATCTTGTGCAGGATATATGCCGGAAAATCCTTGGGGATGCCGATTTCAAGGCCCTGCAGGCCAGCCCGCACTCGGGCGATGGTGCCGTGGTGGTCGCTGCCCTGTATGTTGATGGCGTGGTGGTAGCCGCGCTCCCATTTGGCGACGTGATAGGCGACGTCCGGCACAAAATACGTGTAGCCGCCTTCGGACTTGCGCATGACGCGGTCTTTGTCGTCGCCCGTGCCCAGCTCTGTGGTGCGCAGCCACAGCGCACCTTCGCTCTCATAGGTATGGCCGGCGGAAACCAGAGCCTGCACGGTTTTTTCCACCTGGCCGCTGGTGTACAGCGAGCTTTCGAGATAGAAATTGTCGAAGGTCAGGCCAAATGCCTGCAGGTCCAGATCCTGCTCCCGGCGCAGGTAGGCCACCGCAAAGCGGCGGATATCGTCCAGGCTGTCGACGTCGCCGCTGGCGGCGACCGAGGCGCCGTCGGCCGCCTGCACGGTTTTCCGTGAGCGGAAATCGTTGGCGATGTCGACGATATAGTCGCCCTTGTAGCCGTCGGCCGGGAAATCAGCGGCGTCGGGCTCGATGCCGCGCGCGCGTGCCTGCACGCTGATGGCCAGATTGTTGATCTGGTTGCCGGCGTCGTTGTAATAGAACTCGCGGGTGACAGCATGCCCCTGGGCCGCAAACAGGCGGCACAGCGCATCGCCCAGCGCTGCCTGTCGGGCATGGCCCACATGCAGCGGGCCGGTCGGGTTGGCCGATACAAATTCCACCAGTACCTTGCTGCCGCCCTGAGGGAGGGTGCCGTAGCGGTTGCCCTCTTGCTGGATGGCATTCAATACCGCCTGGCGCGCGGCGGCGGTCAGGCGGAAATTGATGAATCCCGGGCCGGCGATCTCGGCGCTTTCGATGAGCGTACGTGTCTGTGCCTGGGCCAGCAGCGCGTCGACGATCTGTTGCGCCAGTTCGCGCGGATTGCGGCGGGCCGGCTTGGCCAGCTGCATGGCGACATTGGTGGCGATGTCGCCATGCGCGGCGACTTTGGGGCGTTCGAGCAGAACATTGGCCTGGGTATCGGGGACAACGGTTTGGACGGCGGCGCTGATCAGAGAAATAAGCTGTTGTTGTTGCCCTGGGAGCATATGAGAAATAGATAGTCGTAGAAGTGAATGGCCCGCCGCAGGACGGACGCCGGCCTGGCTGGCATGGCGATCCGTGGGCGGCAGGACGCTGCGCTGGCCGGCCAAGGCCGCGGCCGCCCGCCGCAGGCGATCCGGAAGGCCTAAATGATAGCGTGATTTCCCTTTTGCCGTCTGTGTCCGGGCATTTCCGTGACGCTGCGGGACGGTGCCCTGGCTCCGGATAACCCCGCTTGGCAGTGTTCCGAAGTTAGGGTAGTGTAGTGATGTGTCAATTCAAGAGAAACGCCCATGCTAGTTGTCTTTCATTCCAAAGCGGCCGCTGAAGTACTGATGTTTGCGCAGCACGCCCTGCCCATTCTCAAGGCTGCCGGCAAGCCCTACACAGATACGCTGCCCGAGCGCGGCGTGATCACCCGCGAGCAACTGCCCGACGCCATCAAAGGCATAGAGCAGGCCATGTCAATAGACGAAGAATCCGACGACATTGACGGCGTCGACGACAACGACTCCAGAAAACACCCCATCTCGCAGTCGGTCAGTTTTCGCCGGCGCGCCTTCCCGTTGCTGGCCATGCTGCGCCTGTCCCTGGAAGAGGATGCCGATGTTGTCTGGGAACCTGCGCCCTCCTGGTAAGGCACCAGGGAAAGCATCCCGCCCTGTCGCGGCGGGATGGCTTTTCATGCCCGATTTTTCCTGATATTCACCAAGGGATCCCATGCGCAGCACCGTCACACTTGTTTACAGCAGCCGTCAGTCCATCGAGCTGAGCGTCGATGTCCAGCCGGGCGGCCCGGCGTCGCAGGCGGCGCGCGACTGGTTCGATCAGGCCTGGGTACGCCTGGGCTGCGAGCCGTTGCGGCCCAGCGGCAAGGTGTTGCTGCTGGATAAAGTGCTGGGCGTGGCCGATGCCCTGGGTTATGCCACGCTGTCGCAGGACCAGGCGAAAGCCACCGAGTTCGCCACGCAGGCCGCGCTGGCGCTGGAAAAGGCTCGCATCACGGTCGATCTGCCGGGCAGTGTGGTCGGTTTCTGAGCCAGGCGGCCCGTGCCGCACCGGCAGCGGGCAGGCCTAGCGTATCCCGGCCCGCATGAACGATTGCACGAACTGACGCTGGAACAGCAAAAACGCCAACAGCAGCGGCGCCGCACTCAGCAGCGTGGCCGCCGTGATCACCGACCAGTCTATGCCCTGGTCGGTCGAGGCAAACACCTGCAGGCCTACGGTCAGCGGCCGCGAGCTGACTGAGTTCGTGATGATCAGCGGCCAGAGAAAATTATTCCAGTGATAACTGACCGAAACCAGCCCATAGGCGACGTAAATCGGTCGGGCCAGCGGCACATACACTTTCAGCAATATCTGCCAGCGGTTGGCGCCCTCCATGCGCGCTGCTTCTTCCAGCTCGCGCGGCACCGTCTTGAAGGTCTGGCGCAGCAGGAATATGCCGAAGGCCGACGCAAAATACGGCAGTCCCACGGCAAAAATCGTGTCGCGCACGCCCAGCCACGACATCAGGCGGTAGTTTTCCACGATCAGTACATCGGGCATGATCATCAGCTGCAGCAAGACCAGCAGAAAGACCACGTCCCGCCCGCGAAACTCGAAACGGGCGAAAGCATAGGCCGCCAGCGTAGAGAGAATGAACTGCGCCACCAGTACCATGGTGACCAGCACAAAAGTGTTCAGAAAGTAGCGCGCAAAAGGCGCGGCGTTCCAGGCCGTCGCGAAATTGCGCAGCGTCAGCGGCGCCGTCAGGTCGAAGTGCGTCGCGTAGGCGCCGGGGTGGAAGGCTGCCCATACGGCATAGGCCAGGGGCAGGAACCAGATGATGCCCAGCGCCCAGGCGCCCAGCGTGTCGAGTTTATTCGTCATTGGTAATGTGTCCGGCGGTCGAGCCAGCGGAACTTGATGAGCGCGGTGATCGACAGTACCAGCAGCAGCACCACGGACAGCGTTGCGGCATACGAGGTGTCCCAATAGCTGAAGCCCACCTGGTAGATGTAGAACAGCAGCAGCGTGCTGGCGTTGTCAGGGCCGCCCTTGGTCATCACCAGCACGTGGTCCACCATCCTGAAGGCGTTGATGAGCGCGTTGACCAGCACGAACAGCGTGGTGGGCATCAGCAGAGGCAGCAGAATGCGGTGAAAGTATTGCCATCGCGAAGCGCCTTCCAGCATCGCGGCCTCGCGCAGCGAGGGCGGCACCTGCTGCAGCGCAGCCAGATAGAAGATCATGAAGAATCCGGCTTCTTTCCAGATGGTCACCATCATCAGCGCGGGCAGGGCGGTCGAACGATTGCCCAGCCAGTTGGTGCTCGGCAGTCCGAACAGGTGGGCGACCTGATCCAGCAGGCCATATTGCGGCGTGTAGAAGAACAGCCAGATATTGGCCACAGCGACCATGGGCAGCACCGTGGGCGTGAAGTAGGCCAGGCGCAGAAAGCCCCGCCCGGCCAGCTTGCCATTGACCCACAACGCCATGATCAGCGCCACCGCGACCGACACCGGTATCGTCACCAGCGCATAGAGCAGGTTGTTCCAGAGCGCCTGCCAGAACACGGGGTCGTGGTACATGGCAAGATAGTTATCCGCACCGACGAACACCGCGGGCCGGTTGGCCTTGGGCGTGGAGAAAAAACTGTGCCAGAGTGTGGCCAGCGCCGGGTAATGCGTGAAGGCGGCAAGCAGCACCATGGCTGGCAGCAAAAGCAGCCAGCCATACACCGCATTGAGCGATGACCTCATGCCAGGCTTACTTGTAGGCGCGCAGCAGGCGGTCAGCTTCGCCTTGCGCATCTTTCATGGCCTGCCCGGGTGTCTTCGAGTTGGTGAGCACCGCCTGCAGGTTGTCGTTGAGCAGCTTGGTGATGCGCTGGTTGTCGTGCGTCGAGAATTCGGCAACGCTGACCTCCAGCTGATCGCGGGCCACGGTCGCGGTCGGCACGTCCTTCACGTACTGCTTCATGATGTCGGTGTCCCAGGCTGCAGGCGACACGGCGACGTATCCGGTGGCAATGCTCCAGGCTGCGGCGTTCTCGGGGCTGGTCATCCATTTGACGAACTCATACGCCGCCTGGCGCTGCGCGGGCGTTGCCGACTCGAACAGATAGAAATTACCGCCGCCGGTCGGACTGCCGCCGCGCTTGGCCTTGGGCATGGGCGCCACGCCGAAATCAAACTTGGCATTCTTGCGGACATTGGTGAGATTGCCAGTGGTGGTCCACATCATGGCTGTCTTGCCGACCAGAAAATCCTTGGGGGTGGTGCCCCAGTCTATGGTGCCGGTGGGCATGACCTTGTCCTTATAGGCCAGATCGTGCCAGAACTGCAGCGCCTGCACCACGGCGGGCTTGTCCAGATAGACTTCATTGCCGTCCGGGTTCGCCAGAATGGCGTCATTGGGCGTGGTGAGCGCCTGGAACAGCCAGTAGGCGAAGCTGCCGCCCGAGGGGATTTCCAGCCCCCACTGCGTGACCTGCCCGGCGCTGTCGGTCTTGGTCAGTTTCTTGGCCTGGCTGGCCAGTTCCTCCCATGTGGCCGGAGGCGCATCGGGGTTCAGGCCCGCCTGCTTGAACAGGTCTTTGTTGTAATACATAACGATGGTCGAACGCTGGAAAGGAATGCCCCAGGTTTTGCCGCCAGTCTGGCTGTTGGCCATGAAGGCCTTGTAGAAACCGTTCATCCATTTTTTGTCGCTATCCGTCTTGACCATGGGGTCGAAGGGCACAATGGCGCCCTCATCGATCAGCGTGAACATATCGGTGGACAGCAGGACAGCCAGCTGCGGCGCATTGCCGCCCTTGTAGGCTGTCAGCGCCTTGGCCACCGAGTCCTGATAGGAGCCTGCGTAGATGGACTTGATCTTGATGTCGGGGTGGCCTTTCTCGAAATCGTTGACCATGCCATCGACGATTTTGGTGATGGGTCCGCCCACGGCGACCGGATAATAGAACTCGAGTTCGACAGGCTTGTCCTGTGACCACGCAGGCGCGGCACAGAAAGCGCTCGCGAGGCCGATGACCAGGGATTTCAGGAGAGTGCGTCGCATGATGAATATCCTATGAAATAAAAGCGGGCGCCTGGCGCAGTGCCTGGCCCGAGACGTCGAAAAAATGTTGTTGTGCTGCGCGCCATCGGAGCAGGATGGCTTCGCCCGGCTGGGCGGATACATGGCCGGCGCTGCGCACCGCAATGCCGGAATTACTGCCAAGGCGGCAGAAAACGATGGAATCGGCGCCGAAGTACTCTACCGTTTCTATTTCAGCTTCCGCAGCGCCGGCGCGGGGTGCTGCTGCGCCTTCACCCTGATTGCCGGCCGATGCCGCCGGCGTGATGTCGATGTGTTCCGGCCGTATGCCCAGTTGGCAGGCCTGTGCCGGAAGCCCGTCCGAGAGCATATTGTTCCGGAGCCGGGCGATCGTCTGGTCATCCAACGTCAGCAGATTCATGGGTGGTGTGCCGATGAATCGCGCGGCAAACGTCGAGCAGGGCTGCGCATAAAGCCGGTCAGGCGTATCGTTCTGCGCAATGGCGCCGGCATTGAGCAGCACGACACGATCCGCCATGCTCATGGCCTCGGTTTGATCATGCGTGACGTACACCATGGTAATGCCCAGCTTCTGTTGCAGCGCGCGGATTTCGCGGCGCATTTCGTGGCGCAATTGCGCATCGAGATTGGAGAGCGGTTCATCCATCAGGCATACCGGCGCCTGAGAGATCACCGCGCGGCCCAGCGCCACGCGCTGCTGCTGCCCGCCCGACAACTGCGATGGCTTGCGATCGAGCAGCGGTTCGAGGCCCAGCAGCTGTGCGACGCCGTCCAGGCGCGGCTTGAGCTCCGAGGCGGGTTCTTTGCGCACCTTGAGCCCGAACAGAATGTTTTCCTTGACGGTCAGGTGGGGAAAGAGCGCATACGACTGAAACACCATGGAGATCCTGCGCTGCGCCGGCGGCAGGTCGGTGACATCGCGCCCGCCGATATACACCCGGCCTGAAGTCGGGCTGTCCAGGCCCGCGATCATGCGCAGCGTTGTGGACTTTCCGCAGCCCGAGGGCCCGAGCAGCACGTTGAAGGTGCCCGCCTCCAGTGTGCAGCTGATCTGGTTTACTGCCGGCGGATGGCTGCTTCGCTGGCCTGCCGCGATCCGGGTTCGTGGCTGGCCCGGTGCATGCTCATAATGTTTGACGATATTGTCGAGGATGATTTCTGACATAGGCTAAAAGGGGAAAGGCCCGGGAAACCCGCCGATCAGTGCATGATGAGAGACTAGGCCATGAGCGCCTTGCCAGTGCAACTGATAGCCTGGGGGTTCAAAATTGAAAGACAGGGTGGCATCGGGACGCAGGTCCAGCGCAATCTGGTGCGCCGTACCGGGGCAGGTTGATGCGACGGTATTGCCGACTCGGCAGACAATGCTGCGGTGCAGATGCCCGCACAGAATGCGCTCAATATTCCGATAAGGTTCAAGCGTCCGGACCAAGGCCTCACGCCCTTCGATCAGGCCCAACTCGTCCATGCTGCGAATGCCTGTCTCGAAGGGAGGGTGATGCATCATCAATACTGTGGGCCGTTCCGGCGCCTGTGCGAGAATTTCTGCGAGCCAGGCAAGCCGGCGCTCGCATAGCCTCCCCTGGCCCGCTCCGGGTATGGTGGTGTCCAGCCCGATCAAACGCAGCGGCCAATGCTCCAGCGCATACTGGATAAAAGGCGAGTCGGACTGCAGATATTCGTGTTCGGGAAAACTTGCGCGCAGTGTTTGCGGGTTGTCGTGATTGCCCGGGATCATGATGTAAGGCATGTCCAGATCCGCCAGCAACAGTTTGAGTGTTTCGTACTCATCGGCCCGACCATGTTCGGTCAGGTCGCCGGTCGCCACCACCAGATCAGGACGGGGCTTCAGCGCATTGAGTGCGCTGACACAGGCGGACAGATGGGCATGTGCCTGTATGTGTTCGGCATGTTTGCCACCATGCTGAATATGCAGGTCGGTGATTTGGGCGATCAGCATGATATTTTCCGGGAATGGTCCTGCGCAGAGGGGGCGGTGAAAGCTGCAGCGCTCGCGCCAGGGATGAGTCGGTGCGGCACCTGTTCGCTGCCTGTGTCGCCGTGTTCTATCTGCTGCAGCAGCAAATGGCAGGCGACTCTGCCGATTTCAAAACCTGGCGCTTCGATGCTTGCCAGGCTGGGCGACATGCTGACGCCATAGCGGATACCGTCAAAGCCGGCCACCGATATATCATCGGGCACATTGTGGCCCAGCGCCTTCAGTGTGGCGATCACATCCATAGCCAGCAAATCATTCGAACAGAACAGGGCGCTTGGCCGGTCTGCAGAACGCATCAGCTCGGCGACCAACGCCTGATCGGCGGTGGTGTGAGTAGCCATTTCGTAGTGCGCGACACGGTTGAGCTTGAGTTGCCGGGCGCGCTGTCGTGCGCCTGCCAACCGAGAGCGGGCGCGATCGGACCGCTCCAGTGGCCCGCTCAGGAAAGCGATGTGGCGATGGCCCAACTGCGCCAGGTGAGCCACCATGTCCTGGGCAGCGGCCCGGTTGTCGACTGCGGCGCATGCATGCGAAGACGATTCGTTATAGGCCAGCACATAGGCCATGCTCCGGCTTCTTAGCAGCTTGAGTACGGTGCTGTTGCGTGGATTGGCGACTGTCAGGATCAGGCCTTCAAGGCGATGGCTGATCAATCTGTGCACGGCGGCAGCCTCAAGGGCGGGATCGTAATGCGTAACTGTCATCATGACGCTGTAGCCTGACTGGCTGGCGCGCAGTTCGGCGCCTTCAAAACAGTCAGCGAAAACAGGATTGGACAGCGTGGGCAGGATCAAACCCAGTGTGCGAGTATTGCCCGAGCGCAGACTGCTGCCCAGCCGGTCGGGCCGGAAATCATACTCGGCGGCAACGTCCAGAACGTGCTGGCGGGTTGTAGGGCTCAGCAGCTCGGGCCGGTTGAACGCGCGCGATACCGTGGCAGGCGAGGTTCCGGCCGCGCGAGCGATCTCCAGAATGGAAACGGGTGGCTTGCGCCGCTGCTGGTCCAAAACGCCCCTCCTGCCCGTCTAGGTTCAGTGAAAACGTTTTCATATTAAACACGCATTATTTCGCGCTGATGACAGTATTTACCCCTAGGCGGCCAAGGGCACTACAGCGTTTCCCATCAAGAGGATGCCGGACATGCGCGGGCAGCGGACACGCAAAGGGTCGGATTCCGTGATACAGAATCCGGCCCTTTGGGCTGTATGATCCGCCCGTCTGGTCAAGAGCGGCGGCGCCTGCTGCGCTTGTGGCGATGCAGGCTGGAGCAGGGCGACGCTGTGGGCGCGCCAGCGGCGTCAGGCGGCCAGGGCTTCTGCCTTCTGGGTGGCGGCGTGGCGGTTGACCGCGCTCAGGATGGCCAGGAAAGACGAGGTGACGATGTCTTCGTGGATGCCCACGCCAAAGCCAGTGGGCGAATCGCCGATGCGCATTTCGACATAACTGGCGGCGCGGGTGTCGGTGCCCGTACCGATGGCATGTTCGGTGTAATCCATGATGCGGATGTCTGCGTCAAGCGCATGCACGAAGGCCGAGATGGCGCCGTCGCCGCGTCCCGTCAGATTGCGGGTCTCGCCGTTTTCCTCGAGCTCGACCTCAATGGAGAACTGCTGGCCATTGCCGGCCTTGGGGTCGCCGGTGATGCGGTGACGCACCAGCTTCCAGGGCGAGGTCAGGTCCAGGTACTCGTCGGAGAAGATGTCGTACACCTTGGATGCGGTGACTTCCGCGCCCGTTTCGTCTGTCACGCGCTGGATGGCGCGGCTGAACTCGATCTGCAGGCGGCGCGGCAGGACCAGGCCGTGTTCGTGTTCGAGCAGGTAGGAGACCCCGCCCTTGCCGGACTGGCTGTTGACGCGGATGACCGCATCGTAGCTGCGGCCCAGGTCGGCCGGGTCGATGGGCAGATAGGGAACTTCCCACAGCGCATCGGCTTGCTGGCGGGCCAGACCTTTTTTGATGGCATCCTGGTGCGAACCGGAGAAGGCCGTGAAGACTAGGTCGCCGGCATAGGGGTGGCGTGGATGCACGGGCAGCTGGTTGCAGTATTCCACACAGCGGCGTACTTCATCGATGTCCGAGAAATCCAGGCCAGGATGGATGCCCTGGGTATACAGATTGAGTGCCAGGGTGACCAGGTCCACGTTGCCGGTGCGCTCGCCGTTGCCGAACAGACAGCCTTCGATGCGGTCGGCGCCGGCCATGACGCCCAGCTCGGCAGCGGCCACGGCCGTGCCGCGGTCGTTGTGAGGATGCAGACTGAGCACAATGCTGTCGCGCTGGTTCAGGTTGTTGTGCATCCATTCGATCTGGTCGGCGTACATATTGGGCGTGGTCGCCTCAACCGTGGCGGGCAGATTGAAGATGATCTTGGATTGCGGGGTCGGCTGCCATACTTCGGTCACGGCGTTGCAGACATCCAGCGCGAACTCTGGTTCGGTCGTGCTGAATACCTCCGGCGAGTATTCGTAGCGCCAGGAAGTTTCGGGATGCGCCTGCATGCATTGCTTGACCAGGCGGGTGCCCGACAGCGCGATTTCCTTGATCTCGTCCTTGCTCATGCCGAAAACGATCTTGCGGAAGGCCGGCGCGCAGGCGTTGTACAAGTGAACAATGGCGCGCTTGGCGCCAGCCGCTGATTCGACCGTGCGGCGTATGAGGTCTTCGCGCGACTGCGTCAGGACGATGATGGTGACGTCGTCGGGAATGCGATTCTGGTCGACCAGCATGCGGACAAAATCAAAGTCGGTCTGCGAGGCGGAGGGAAAGCCGACTTCGATTTCCTTGAATCCGATTTTTACCAGCTGCTCAAAGAGGCGCAGCTTGCGCTCCACGCTCATGGGCTCGATCAGCGACTGGTTGCCGTCGCGCAGGTCTGTGCTCATCCATATGGGCGGATGCGTAATACGCTTGCTGGGCCAGGTACGTTCGGAGAAGTCGCGCGTGAACGGGACAAATGGACGATATTTGTCGGAGGGATTGGAGATCATGGTACACCTGTGTCTGGATATGGTTTTATGTCGCATCACCGGAGCATGGCCAGGCAGGCTCGAAACAGAAGTTCAACGGTGAGGGAAGGTGTGGCGTGAGACGGTTGCCGAACTGCCACGCAAACGCTAGGCCCGGCAACCGATCGGTAGCAGCAGGGATAGGGCTAGCGAGGAAAGCAGCGAATGCTGGGACAGGGAGGATGCGCACGACGCCGCCGGCGCAGCAGGGCTGCGAGGCATGGCGTGATCGAAAATGGCGTGTGCGGAACTCATGCCCTATAGTCAACCATAATTTCAGAGGCTTGGCAAGCGTTGATCCAGGGGTTCGGGTTCGGCGGCAACGCCCAGCAGGGCGGCATGGCTGCGCGCCAGTTCGATCTTGCGGGCCCGGCCGCTGCGCAGTTCGGCGGCGGCAAGCTGCAGGTCGCCCACGCTGATCGGGTGGCGCGGGTCGTTCCATGCCCAGCGCAGTACGTTGAGCGCAGGTTCGGACAATTCGTCGGCCAGCATGGCGACCGTGGGCTCGTCAACCAGTTTGGCGCGAACGGTCTGCCGTGTGCCCTGCACGAAGCTATACAGAAAATAGGCAATAATAAGCGTGCACAGCAGCACCACGCCCCACCAGAAAAACGGGTTGTACTGCTGTATCAGGGCAACGGCTTCCACACCCAGGGCGCTGAGTCCGCTATAGTCGATACCCCGTCCGAATGCAATCAGACGGTTAAGCAGGTCGTACCAGACCAGCACCACCACAGCGATCACCACGACGCAGATGATTTTTTGCGTGGCGGTCAGCTTGAGCAGTGTATTGCGGAGCAGGGCCTGGTCCTGACGGGTGGGTTGTTGTGGCGATGTGGTTGGTTTCATAAAAAGTATTTTATCTATGCAATCGCGGCAATCTCTAGAGCTTCGTCAGCATCAGCAATTGGCGCTGACGCCTCAGCTGCAGCAATCGATCCGATTTCTGCAGCTGTCGGCGCTCGAGCTGGATCTGGAGGTTGCCCAGGCGCTGATCGAGAATCCGCTGCTTGAACGTGAGGAAGAGTATGACACTGATACCGCCGATGCGGTAGCGAGCAAGGAACGCGAGGAAGAAGATCGCTGGATGGTGTTGGGTTTATCCAACCGGTCCGGAAGCAACAGCACGGATGACGAGCCGGTGCGCCCCGAGACCGCCCTGACCGAAACCCTGCAGGATCACCTGCTCACACAGCTGCACCTTACACGCGCCGGTCCCAGGGACTGCGCACTGGTTTCCGTGCTGATCGATGAGCTGGACGAAAACGGCTATCTGGCCACGCCGCTGGCTGATATCCTGCACTGTTTTCCACCCGAGCTGGGCGTTGAGCCAGACGAACTGAATGCCGCGCTGCGCCTGCTGCAGTCTTTTGACCCGCCTGGCGTGGGCGCCACCTCGCTGGGCGACTGCCTGCAGCAGCAGCTCACGCTGCTGACCTCATCGCGTGCTGCGACGGACACGTTGCCGCCGCCGGATATCCTGGATTGCGCGCGCGCGATTGCCGAAAAACACCTTGATATCCTGGCCAGCGGCAATCTCGCGCGCCTGCGTGAGGCGCTGGGATGCAGCCAGGATACCCTGCGCGCAGCGCATGGCGTGCTGCTGCGGCTTGAGCCGCGGCCGGCGCGGAACTGGGCCACGACGACAGCCGATTATGTCACGCCCGATGTGATCATCCGGCAGGCTGGCAAGCAGTGGCGCGCCAGCATCAATCCCGTGGTCATGCCGCGCCTGCGCGTCAACGCCGTCTACGAGCAATTGCTGGACAAGGCGCCGGAATCGCCGGCCATGCAGGCGCAATTGCAGCAGGCGCACGGCTTGATCAAAAGCATGAACCAGCGCTACGTGACGATATTGCGCGTCGCTCAGGCCATTGTCGACCGGCAGCAGGAGTTCTTCGCGCGGGGTGTCGGAGCCATGAAGCCACTGCTCCTGCGCGATATTGCCCAGGCGCTGGAGCTGCATGAGTCCACGGTGTCGCGGGCAACGCGCCACAAATACGCCCAGACCCCCTGGGGTGTGTTCGAGCTCAAGCGCTTTTTCGGGGTGGCTCTGCCCACCGACGATGGGGAGAGTACATCAGCGACCGCCGTGCGCTCGCTCATCTTCAAACTGGTGCAGCAAGAGCCCGCCCGCAAGCCTTTGTCCGACAGCCAGATTGCGGCAAGGTTGGCCGAGCAGGGCGTGGTGATCGCCCGCCGCACTGTCGCCAAGTACCGCGAGGCCGCAGGCATAGAGCCCGCCATTCTGCGTAAAGCCCGGGCAGCGCTGGAGCAGCCCTGACTCTGGCCGCCCCTGGCGGTTTCCGCACTTGCAGCGTCTAGACGACAGATTCGGTTGCTTTGCGCAAGAATATGGTTGATAATTGTTCTCATGTTTATTTGTGTCTGTAACGCCATCACTGAACGCCAGGTGCAGACGGCAGTCGCCGGGGGCGTGGTAACCATGTCCGAACTCCAGGGCGAACTGGGCATCGCTTCGTGTTGCGGATGCTGCGCCGAGACTGCGGCCGAGTATCTGCCTGGCGGCAAATATGCCAGCACATCCCCCTTGCGTGCCGACGCCGACATCGGCACGCGGGTCGTTGATGCGGCCAACGACCCTGTCCAGGCCGATACCATGGTGGCCGTTGCCATCCAGCGCGCCTAATCCTTGTCTCCCGGTTGTTTGTTTCATTTATTAACAAATTAACCATATTTCTCCCCTTTCATTCCAGTCCTCCGCTTATCACTGCGATTTGAGGTTTTTTGCCGCGTCTGCACGGTTTTCTGCGGCCCCTGCCGCCGGCAGGGCCAGCGTTGACGCGGCTTCGGTGCGCCTGGTAGCGAAAATAAAGTCATTCTTATTCTCAAAGCGCCTTGTGCTTGAGTTCATAAGCTATTGATTTTAAAGGTTGAAATCCAACTCAAAGACTTGCGGTCGTGTTAGCCTTATGGCTGGGATGGACTGCGGCCCGCCGCAGGAAGTTAGATTTCACCAATAAAGCAGGAGCACGGCCATGAAAGGCGATACCACCGTCATCAAATATCTGAATGCGCAACTCAAGAATGAGTTGACCGCTATCAATCAATATTTCCTCCATGCCCGGATGTTGAACCATTGGGGTCTGAACAAGCTGGGCAAGCACGAGTACGACGAATCCATCGGCGAAATGAAGCATGCAGACCGGCTGATAGAGCGCATTTTCATGCTCGATGGGCTACCCAATCTGCAGGACCTGCACAAATTGCTGATCGGCGAAACTGTGCCCGAGATTCTGTCCTGTGACCACAAGCTTGAATCAGGTGCGCAGGCGACGGTCAAGGAGGCCATGGCCCATTGCGAGTCGGTGCGCGATTATGTCTCGCGCGATCTGTTCCAGGACATCCTGAACGATACTGAAGAGCACATAGACTGGCTGGAAACCCAGATTGAACTGGTCGACCGCGTGGGTCTGCAGAATTACCTGCAGTCGCAGATGGGCGAATAAGCCAGGGCTGCGTTTGCACATAAAAATGCCGTCCCGGACAAACCGGGGCGGCATTCTTTTTGATGGTTGCCGGCGGCGCGGCCGCCGCATCGATGATCAAGGATGCAACGGCGCCATGCCGCCTGCTGCTCAGGCGTATGCCCGATAGGCCGCGCTACGAGGACAGGGGTCAGAACGACTTGGCCGGGCAGTCCGGCACGCGCCCCCAGGCCTTGTTGGGTTCGCAGTATTTATTGCGGGCCGCCCAGGCGCAGCTGGGGCGGTTGAAGAAGCTTTTGGCGCTGCAGGCCTGCAGATCCTGCCTTAGGCTGGCTTGCCAGGCCTGGTTGTTGACGGTCGGGGCGGGCGGCGGCGGAGGCGGCACCATCTCGACCGGCTGCAGCGGCTGATTGGCGTTTCCGTCGCTGCCCAGGCCCAGCCCGCTCACGTCTGCGATGCCGTTCAGGCTGCCTTGGCCGCCGTCGGCCAGCATGCGGGCCTGATCCATGGAAATCGTCGTCGTGGCAACATGAATGGCAGGATTGGCGGTCATGTCTTCGATGGAGGTGTCGGCCAGTTGCCACTTTGACTGGCTGGCGGTGTCTGGTACGCCCAGAGTGCCGTTGACCAGAGGCTGAGGCGGGCGCGCCGTGTAGGGCAGGCCGTTGGCGTCCAGCACTGGTGTGGCGGACAGCTCGGCGTGGGCCGGTGGCGGCGGTGCAACGGGGCCATGGGCCACGAGCCAGTCACCGAATTTCAGACCGCCCCAGGCGGAAGCGCCTGCGGCAATCAGCAAAATCGCAAAAATGAAACGCCAGGACATCATTGTTCTCTATTTGCCACGAATGGCCTAGTTTAAACGCCGATGCGCCTGCCTGCTCGCCAGCCATGAATGGCCGCTGCGAACCGGCAGGCACGCCGGCCTACGCGTTCTGCCCGAAGACCTGCCCGCCGTGCTCGCGCATGGCATGGAACTCAATGCCGGGATAAAGCTCTTGCGCAACCCGCAGCTGCGCGGGGGAGGAGGCCAGGAAGGCGGGTGCATCGACTACATCATAAGCAATGTTAGCAGCGTTCGCGTTCATGAATTTTCGCAAGATTTTGGGGTCTTGCGCTGTAAACCAACGTGCCATGTTGTAACGCGAAGGCATCAGGCGCGCTTCGACGCCGTATTCGGTCTTGAGGCGATGAGCGACCACTTCGAACTGCAGCTGTCCCACCGCGCCCAGCAGCAGGGAGCCGCCGGCGGCTTCCGGACGGAAGACCTGAATGGCGCCTTCCTCGCCCAATTGATTCAGTCCAACGCGCAGCTGCTTGGTGCGCAAAGGATCCTTGACCTCGACAGCCTGGAACAGCTCGGGCGCAAAAAACGGCAGACCGGTAAATTGCAGCGCTTCGCCTTCGGTCAGCACATCACCCAGCTGCAGCACGCCGTGATTCGGGATGCCGATGACATCGCCGGCATAGGCCTCGTCCAGCAGCTCGCGCCGCTGCGACAGAAAGGACACCACATTGTTGGGCCGGATTTCCTTGCCGTTGCGCGATACTTTCAGGCGCATGCCGCGCTCGAAACGGCCCGAGCTGACGCGCACGAAGGCAACCCTGTCGCGGTGCGCGGGGTCCATATTGGCCTGCACTTTGAATACCACGCCGCTGAACTTGGGCTCGTCGGGCTTGACCTCGCGTTGCAGCGCGACGCGCGGCCCTGGGGTGGGCGCCAGGTCGACCAGGGCATCCAGAACTTCCTGGACGCCAAAATTGTTGATGGCGGAACCGAAGAAAATAGGTGTCTGGCGACCGGCCAGGAAGGCCTCGTGGTCGAACTCGGGCGCAGCCGCCTGGATGAGCTCGATTTCTTCGTGCGCCTTGGCAAATGCGTCGCCGAAACGTTCGGCAATCACAGGGTTGTCCAGCCCCTGGATCAGCTCATCGTGCTGGTTGCGGCGCTCCTGGCCGGCGCGGAACACGCGCATGCGGTCGCTGCGGATGTCGAACACGCCGCCGAACTGGCGTCCCATGCCTACCGGCCAGGAAAACGGCACGGCATCCATGCCCAGGTGGGACTCGATTTCGGAGAGCAGTTCCAGCGGTTCCTGCACTTCGCGGTCCAGCTTGTTGATGAAGGTGATGATGGGGGTGTTGCGCGCGCGGCAAACCTGCAGCAGGCGTATGGTCTGGGGTTCCACGCCATTGGCGGCGTCGATCACCATGAGCGCAGCGTCCACGGCGGTGAGCACGCGATAGGTGTCTTCGGAAAAATCCTGGTGGCCCGGGGTGTCGAGCAAGTTGATCACGCAGTCGCGGTACTCCATCTGCATGACGGACGAGGCGACCGAGATGCCGCGCTGCTTTTCGATCTCCATCCAGTCCGAGGACGCATGGCGGCTGGCCTTGCGCGCTTTGACGCTGCCGGCGATCTGGATTGCGCCCGCGAACAGCAACAGCTTCTCGGTGAGTGTTGTCTTGCCCGCGTCGGGGTGGGAGATAATGGCAAAAGTGCGTCGTCGTGCGACTTCTTGTGTGATGCTCATGACCGGATTTTAGCGTGGATGGCGGCGCGGCCCCGTGGGGCCGGCGCAGAAATGGGCGTGGGGCAGGTGACGCCGGGATAGCCCGCGGCGGCCGTTGCGCATGCGGGGCGCCGGCGCCTAGTCATTGACGTGATGGCTGAACGTGGCCAGCACCGTGCCAGCCAGAATGAACAGCGTGCCAAAGCCCCGGTTCAGCCAGCGGATATGCCGGGGGTTGCGCAGCAGCTTGAGCGCGCGCGAGGCCAGGGTGGTGTAGAAACCCATGGCGATCAGGTCGGTAAAACACAGCGTGCCCGCGATGGTGAGGTACTGCAGCGTCAGCGGCCGGGTCAGATCAAGAAACTGCGGCACGACGGCCAGCAGGAACACGGTTCCCTTGGGGTTGGTGATGTTGATCAGAAAGCCGCGCATGACGAGTTCGCGCGCCCGGAAAACCTGGGGTTGGCTGGACTGGACGGCAACCGGCGCCGCGTCGGTGCGGAACTGCCGGTAGCCGAGGTAAATCAGATAGCCCACGCCTATCCATTTAACGATGGCGAAGGCAGTTTCCGAGGTGGCCAGCAGGGCGCCCAGGCCGACCGCCACGATAATGAACTGTGTGAGCAGGCCGATCTGCAGCCCGCCTGTGGTCCAGTAGCCCCGCCTGAAGCCGTATTTCAGTCCCGATGACATGGCGCTGATGGCGCCGGGGCCGGGCGAGAAGGAAATTGCCCAGGCAGCGGCAAAGAAAGCAAGCCAGGTGGAAAAAGACATGATGCAGTCGTCGTCGGGAGTGTAGGAAGCTGGGGTGGGGTCGCCGCTTGTCCCGCAAGGTCTCCGGTGGCCGGAGGCGCTGCGGGACGGCGCCAGGTTTACTTGTTGAGCAGGGCGGCGCGCCGTTCGTTGCCGCCGCGTGCGCCACCGGCGCCGCGATTGCCAGCACTGCGCGCGTTAGCGCCAGGCTTGCCCTGCGCAGAACGCGCCGCGCCGCCGTTGCGACCGCCATTGCCGTCGCGCTGGCCCGGGTTGCGCGGTTCGCCGCTGCGTGGCTCTGCCGTGCGCGAAGCGCCGTGACGCGGGGCCCCGCCGGGGGAGGACGGATTGCGACGCGGTGCGCCGGAGCGCGGACGCCGCGAGTCGCCGTCATGGCGGCGGCCATCCTGCCCGTTGCGTTCGCTGGAGGCGGCGCGTGGCGGTTCGGCACGCACCATGTCGGCAGACCAGCCCTCGACGGTTGTGCGCTCGATAGGCCGCTTGATGAGCTTCTCGATGGCGCCAAGCAGCTTGATTTCGCTGCGGTCCACCAGCGACATGGCCGAGCCTACGCTGCCTGCACGGCCGGTGCGGCCGATGCGGTGCACGTAGTCTTCCGGCACGTTGGGCAGCTCGAAGTTGACCACATTGGGCAACTGGTCGATGTCAATGCCGCGCGCGGCAATGTCGGTGGCGACCAGGACCGCCACTTTGCCGTCCTTGAAGCCGGCCAGGGCGCGCGTGCGCGCTGCCTGGCTCTTGTTGCCGTGTATGGCGGCAGCGGACAGGCCGTCCTTGACGAGCTTCTCGGCCAGGCGGTTGGCGCCATGCTTGGTGCGGGTGAAGACCAGAACCTGGTGCCAGCCGCTCTCGCGGATGATATAGCTGAGCAGATCCCGCTTGTGGGACTGCTCGGTCAGCACGACGCTTTGCGCCACGAGTTCGGAGGCGGTGTTGCGGCGGGCGACGGAAATCTCGACGGGGTCCTTGAGCACGCCTTTGGACAGCTCGCGGATTTCGTCGGAAAACGTGGCGGAGAAGAGCAGGTTCTGGCGCGTCTTGGGCAGCAGCGCCAGCACGCGGCGGATATCGCGGATGAAACCCATGTCCAGCATGCGGTCGGCTTCATCGAGCACGAGAATTTCCACGGCGGACAGGTCCACCGTTTTTTGCTGGGCGTGATCCAGCAGGCGGCCGGGCGTGGCCACAAGAATATCGAGCGGCTTGCGCAGCGCGGAGATCTGCGGATTGATGTTGACGCCGCCGAACATCACCATGGAACGCACAGTGGTGTGCTTGCTGTATGTGCGCACGGATTCCTCCACCTGCGCGGTGAGTTCGCGCGTGGGGGTCAGGATCAGGACGCGGGGCTGGCCGGGCTTGCGGGCCCGGGCAGGATCCTGCATCAGGCGGTGCAGGATAGGCAGGGTAAAACCGGCGGTCTTGCCGGTGCCGGTTTGCGCGGCGGCAAGCAGGTCACCGCCTTTGATGACCTGTGGGATGGCTTGCGCCTGGATAGGCGTAGGGTGTTCATAGCCGGTATCGGCGACAGCACGCAAAAGGGGTTCTGCCAGGCCAAGGTCGGCAAATGTAGTGTGGGTAGACAAATATGACTCCAGCGACAGCCTATCGCTCGAGTCGAGAGATACCAATCCAGGCGGACGATTGAAGAAGCTAGGGGAAGGGGCAAAGCCCAGGTGACGCGCGTTGACTGGTAGGACGCGCAATCCGCAGTATACCCCAGCCATCCCGGACGGACACAGCCGGCAGGGGATATCTCGTGGATATGGGCGGATATGCCACACATTGGATGAGAGGAGGCCGCTGTGCACGCGGGGCGCCAGTCCAGCCGCCAGAGGCGGCCGTAACCGCCGCACAGGCGCCGGCATTGATTTTCAGTGGTCAGACTGGTGTAATCTGAGCACGTCCATTTTCAGGCTGCATCCATGAAACGCTACGCGCTCCTGCTTCTTGCCCCCTTGCTGTCGATACTGCTCAGCGGTTGCGGCTACAACGATATCCAGCGTCTGGACGAACAGGTCAAGTCCGCCTGGTCCCAGGTGCTCAATCAGTACGAGCGGCGGGCCGATCTTGTGCCCAAACTGGTCAATTCGGTCAATGCCTACATGGTGAACGAGCGGGCGGTGCTCACGCAGGTGACTGAAGCGCGCGCCAAGGTGGGTAGTATCCAGATCAATGCCAACGACATCCAGGATCCGGCGGTCATGGCGCGGTTCAATCAGGCCCAGGGCGAATTGTCCTCGGCCCTGTCGCGGCTCATCGCGGTG
This sequence comes from Pusillimonas sp., assembly GCA_048270225.1. Taxonomy (GTDB): domain Bacteria; phylum Pseudomonadota; class Gammaproteobacteria; order Burkholderiales; family Burkholderiaceae_B; genus Allopusillimonas. The sequence continues at coordinate 40,821 of JBLWTG010000003.1, forward strand.
TCTGAAAACTATCCTCAGCTCAAGAGCGACGGCCTGTTCCGCGACCTCATGACCCAGCTCGAAGGCACGGAGAACCGCATCGCGACAGAGCGCGGTCGTTATGTCCAGGCGGTACAGCAGTACAACCTGGTCGTGCGGCAGTTTCCCACGCTGATCACCGCCAAGATATTCGGCTATCACACCATCGAAAACTACGGTGTGGACAAGCAGGACCAGATCACGCGCGATCCCGAAGTCAAATTCTCCCTGCCTGAGCCGGCCAAGCCATGATGCATGGCACCCGATCCGTGCATTCGTATGCGCCATCGTTGCTGAGGGCGCTTTCCGGCCATGGCGCCTGGCGTGGCCTGCGCCTGCTGCTCATGGGTGTGCTGGCGCTTGCAGCCATGCTGGCGGTGCTTCAGCCCGCCCTGGCCGCGCCGGTAGCGGTGCCCGAGCTCAAGAGCTGGGTCACGGACCAGACAGGCACGCTGGATTCGAATACGCGCTCCCATCTGGAGCAGCAACTGACCGCGCTCGATAAAAACAAAGGCGCCCAGCTTGCGGTGCTGATTGTTCCCACTACCGGCGAAGACACCATAGAAAGCTACGCCCGCAGAGTCTTCGACAAATGGCGCATAGGGCGCGCCAAGGTAGACGACGGCATCCTGTTCGTCGTGGCCAAGGATGACCGGCATCTGCGCATCGAAGTGGGCTACGGGCTGGAGGGGGCTGTGCCGGACATTCTCGCTGGTCGCATCATTCGCGAGCAGGTCACCCCGCATTTCAAGCAGGGTGATTACGCGGGCGGCGTGACTGCGGGTGTGGACAGTCTCGTCAAACTCATCAATGGCGAGGATCTGCCACCGCCGCCAGCTGCGCAGGCGTCCGGCCAGGAAGACGCGCCGCTGGCCATGCTGGCGCCCCTGGCCTTCATCGGGTTTTTCATGCCGCCCATTTTTGCGGCGCTGGCCCTGGGGTTTTTCGCCTTTCTGGTGTTCGGCAGTGTCGGGGGCGCCGTCATCGCCGCAGGCGTCGGTTTCATCCTGGCCAATGTCGGGCGGGCGATGGGCGTGAAGAATCGCCGCCTGGGATCCCGTGCAGCCCGGCGCGGCGGCGTGATCGGCGGGCTGGGCGGCGGCTTTGGTGGGGGATTCGGCGGCGGTGGTTTTGGCGGAGGTGGCGGCTTTGGCGGAGGCGGCGGCGGGGGCAGCGGCGGCGGCGGGGCCTCAGGCAGTTGGTAGCAGCGCCGGCCGCAGCGCGGCAAGCGTCGCTTATCCTGCGGCGCACGTCGGCGCAGCAGGCCTTTTCATGGCGACAGCGGATGTCGCTACAGAATACAAGGACAGTGCATGCAACAAGGCAGCAAATGGAAAGCGCTGACAGGCTGGGCCGCCGTAGAGGGACAGTGGCTGCGCCGCAAGCATTTCAGCGAGCACACGCTGACCCGGATTGCGGAACGCATACGCGAGGGCGAGACCAGTCACACCGGCGAGCTGATGGTGGCAGTCGAGGCCGTCAGCCCTGCGCATGAGCCCGACAGCAGGCTGCGCGCGCTCGAGGTGTTTGGGCGTCTGGGCGCCTGGGATACGCCGCTCAATACCGGCGTACTGCTTTATCTGGCGCTGGACAGGCATGCCATGCACATTATTGCGGACCGGGGTGTTGCTGCCACAGATGCGCAATGGGAGCAGGTCTGCGACCGCCTGCGCGATCGCCTGCGCCGCAAGGAGTTCGAGCCCGGCCTGCTGGCGGCGATAGACGATATCGAAGCCATCCTGGCCCGCACCTGCCCCGAGCAGCCCGAAGGCCAGGCCGCTAGCAACGACCTTCCCGACCGGCCTGTACTGTTATAGCCGGGACGGCGCCGTGGCCAGGCCAACCGCTTGCCCGCCCGACCATGACGACAGCTCATCGGGCGGCGTCTAGCGGCTGCCCAGGCTGCCGGCCAGTTGCCTGACGGCCTGTTTGCGGCGGGGCTGGTTGTCGAAATTCTCTGATAACGCAGACCATTGCGGCTGGCTGCGGGCTTCTTTCAGTACCTCCGGCAATGGCCGCGAACGCCAGTGCTGCAGCCCTGCCTGCAGCGTATCCTGTGCCGGGCCAGAACCCGGACGGCCCGGTGTGGCGGCGCTGTCTGTGGCCGCCTCCAGTACGATCTGGTCCTGCGCGGCATGTCCCCGATGTTCCAGCGCATCGATCAGCGCGAGCTGACGCATGGCCAGCAGGCGCAACACGGCATCGTTGACAGTGATTTCGCGGTAGCCCTGCAGCCTGCCCATGATGCGCTTGCCCAGCCGGTCCGCACCCTGCCAGAGGCCGCCGGCGGCCGCGCCCAGCACCGTGGCGGCGCCCAGGCTAAGACCCGCGGCGAACACGTCCAGCGTGGCGCCCGCCATGGCGCCGGCCGCCAGTCCTTTGCCCACGTGGATGCCGAAGTCCTTGAGCGCCTGAGGATGGAATAAATCCATGCCCCAGCGCTCGCCTTCGAGGGGGAGGGTGTGCGACGGAAAATCGCGCTGGTCGAAGTTGTAGCGCTTGAGCAGTGCCCGCACGCAGGCCGCTTCGCGATCGCGCACCTGGCGGCGCAGGGCGTGCGTGGCGGTCTGGACGCTTTGCTCGTCGGGTTCGCTCAGCGCACGCCAGGCGGCGACGTCGATCAGCAGCTCGGCGGTCAGTCGCAATGCGTCATCGCGCCGGATGTCGCGCTGGCTGATGACATCGCGCTTGAGCTCGCCGAGCAGGCTGGCATGTTCGTCCATCAGCAGCGCCAGCTTGTCATAAAGCTGTGCCTCGCCGTCCAGCGCGGGGGCGACGGTGTTGAATTCCACCATGGCATGCAAGCCGAGCCTGGCCAGCGCTTCGCGCCACGCGCCCAGGCGCTGTTCTGGGCTATGCGTGAAATTGAGTACGGGCAGCAAGGGATGTCCGCAGGCGGTCAGAATGGCGAGCTCGTCTTTGTGCTTGCCCAGGACGGGATCGCGCACATCCACGACATACAGGCCGGCGTCGCACTCGAGCAGCTTGCGCAGCACGCGCGCTTCCTGCTCGAAGCGGCGCTGGCTTTCAGGGCTTTGCAGAAAGCGGCGGATGCGTTCGGGGCCGTCGACCCGCTCGCCCGGTTCGGTCAGCCTGTCCAGGTAATCCAGCAGCGCGATGCCGTCTTCCATACCGGGCGTATCGTAAAGCTCGACTGCCGTGGCGCCGTCGATCAACAGGCGCGCGCCTTCCACGCGACGCGTCGTGCCCGGGCTGTCCTGCACTTTGCCAAAGCCGGGGTCGCGTGTGAGCGTGCGCAGCAAAGACGTTTTGCCGGTATTGGTATGGCCGACCACGGCCAGCCGCAGAGGTGGCCTGGTGCTCATGGCGTCTCGCTCCCCTGGGCATCCGGCCCGGGAATGGCCGCTGGCCGCCCATTGGCCTGTGCGGCCGATTGCGTCGCGGCTTGGGCAGCGGGCGGCGGCGTACCCGCCAGCCAGAGCAGGGAGGCAGACTTGGCCTGGGCCAGGCTTTCAGGGGGAAATCCCGCTGCTTGGAGCCGTTCACGCCATATATCGGCACGGCTTGCACCGCTGCTGGATGAGGGCGCGCCCAGCAGCGCCACCCGGGTCTCCTGGGCGAGGCCGGCGAGCTCGGCCAGCAGAGAAATCGTACCGCGGTCGGGCGTTTGCCGGGCGTCGCATACCAGCAGCAGGCGCGCCGGGCGGCCCTGCTGCAATCTGTCCAACAGGGCCCTGCGCTGACTGCCGCTGTCGATGACGCCAACATTGGCGACAGCCGGGGACAGGCCGGGAGGCGGCCACGGCACGTCCGGGGCGAGTTCGATGCCGACCAGCACGGGCTGTCCCGGCCGAACGGGCGGTGCTGCGGCGCTTGCTATGGTCGCGACGCTGTCCTGGCCTTCCTGCTGGTCGATGAGGGTGCGCTCGCTGGCAGGACTGAGGCGATCCCGCAGCTCCGCATAGCCGGGCAGGCCGGTGTCGAGCTGCATGCTGGCCAGTCTCTTGCGGGTGATGAACAGGCTGAGCAGCAGTGCAAGCACGCGGGGCGCCAGCGCATAGACGATGACGCAGCCTATCAGCCAGCTGGACCACAGCGCCTGTGCGGATTCGGGCAGGACCTGCAGTCCGTCGCTGGCGCGGATGAGCTCGGGTGATGGCATGGCAAATCCCAACTTGGCGGGCAGCCAGCCGAGCGTCGTCACGAGATTGACGAAGGTATCGGGCGAGAGCAGGGTGGTTTCCCAGTTGAAGCTGTAGCGGCGGGCCGAGAGCACGGCCAGCAGGGTTGCCACAGCGCAGGCCAGGGCGAGCGTCCACAGGGCATGGCTGATGCCGCCCAGCACCCAGCGCAGCGTATTGTGGCGGCCCAGTAGTTCGATCAGGGCGCGCGGTGCGAGCGCTGCATCGGGGCCGCGCGCCAGGCGGCGAGTGAGCCATAGCCAGCACTCGCCCAGCCACGAGCCGCCATGCCCGGATACGATGACGAAGCTGAACAGCCAGAAGAGAAATGTCAGTGCATTCAGGCCCAGCAGCGCGACCAGCGCCAGCATGATATTGACGGAACGGCTGCCATCGCCCAGCGCGCCCAGCGCCGTGGCGGCGCCGGCCAGCAGCGCTGCCACGGCCAGGATGAACAGTGACAGGCGGGCCATGCCCGACCATTTGGCGAGGATCTGGTCGAGGTTTTCGCGCTGGCCCAGATAGTGCGCGCGCCGCAGCAGCCTGTCCGCAAAGCTGCCGCCCGCGGCGCGGGCGCGCCGCACTTCGGCCGTGTCTTCAAGCGGGCCCCAGAGGTTTTCGCGCAGGCGCAGTGTTTCGGCGAGCCAGCAGCCGCGAAAGCCTGTCGGAACTGCGTCGTGGGGCTGGGGGGAGGTGTCGGGTGGGGGCGTGTTGTCAGGCATCCGCGCTGGCGCCTGCGGAGGGGCGGCCGAACCAGTTGTCGAGTTTGTGTTGTGCCCGCGCCTTGATGTCGGGGGTGATATAGAAGGAAACCGTGGCCAACGCGGCGACCATGACACTGATGTCATCCGTATAGCCGACGAAGGGAATCAGGTCGGGCATGGCGTCCAGGGGGAGGATGAAGTATCCCAGCGCGCCATACATCACGCGACGCGCCCATTTCGGAGTGTTGGGATCCTGCACGGCATAGTACAGATAGAGCGCTTTTTCGAGGGCGTGGCGGCCTATGCCCTTGGCCCTGGACCCGAGTTTCTGCCAGAAACGGGCTGGCGAATAGGCTTTTTGGTATCGAATGTCAGTCATTCAGCCTCCGAACGAGGTAAGCGTGAAGTTTATTGTATCGGTTTGGCAATGGCAAAAAAAACGGCCGCACGCAGCGGCCGCTCCGGGAGTGTCCGCGCCGGTATGGCCGGCGGCGGACCCGTCTAGCGTTTCTTGACGATAAGCCCGTAGATGAACAGCACAATGATGGCGCCGACGATGGAGCCTATCCAGCCGGCGCCTTCGCCTGGCGCATACCAGCCCAGCGCGCTGCCCAGATAGCCGGCCACTACCGCGCCGACGATACCCAGGATAATGGTCATGATGATGCCCAGCTTCTGCTCACCCGGCATGATTGCTCGCGCAATCAGGCCCACGATAAAGCCAACTACGATCATACTGATGATACCCATGGCGTCTTGTCCTTTTCAGTTGCGAAGAATGACGGCTGGTACGGTTGAGTATGTCACCTCCCTGCCTGGGGTCATCATAGGTGGGCGAGCGAGCTGACGGGCGTCACGCAAGGCTGGAATTTGCGTCAAATTGTTTCTGGTTCTAATTCCAGGCCCTCGCGCGACAGGTAATCCATGGTCGGCATGAGCGACAGCAGGTGCTGGGTGTAGGCGTGGCGCGGCTGGGAAAACAAGGTCTCCGTATCGGCCACTTCGAGCAGCTCTCCGTGCCGCATGACGCCCACGCGGTCGCACATCTGGCGGATGACGGGCAGATCGTGGCTGATGAACAACATAGTGAGCCCCAGCGTTTCCTGCAGGTCTTTGAGCAGGTTGAGAATCTGCGCCTGGATGGAAACGTCCAGCGCCGAGGTCGGCTCGTCGCAGATCAGGAAACGGGGGCGGGTGGCCAGAGCCCGGGCGATGCAGATGCGCTGGCGTTGTCCGCCCGAAAACTCGTGGGGAAAACGCAACAATGTGCGGTCGCCCAGGCCGACATAATCCAGCAACCCGGACACAATCGTGCGAACCTCGGCTTCTGTGCGGGCCAGTTTGTGGAAACGGATGGGCTCGGCCACGATATCCAGAATGCGCATGCGTGGATTGAGCGAGGAGAAGGGATCCTGGAAGATCATCTGGATCTGCCGGCGGAAGTTGTTCAGGGTTTTGCGGTCCCCGACCTGGGCGATATTCACGCCATCAAAATCGACACGGCCCTGGCTGGGGCTGTAGAGCCCGGCGATCAGCCTTGCAATTGTGGACTTGCCCGAACCCGACTCACCTACCAGGCCGAAGACTTCGCCGGCGTGCAATGAAAAGCTGACGTCCTTGACGGCATCCAGGGCGATCCGCTTGCTGGGAAAGATGGAGTTGCGCAGCACGAAGCGCATGCCCAGTTCCTTGACCTGGACCAGCGGCTGATCTGACTGGACGCCGAAATCGCGCCGCTCGCGCAACCAGCCCGTTGCGGCATCGAGACTATCGTGATGAGCGGGGGCCTGGACGTCCTCGATATAAGTCACCATGGGAAAGCGCCGCAGCTTGATGTCCGACCGGGGCACTGCCGAAATCAGGCTTTTGGTGTAGCGATGTTCGGGCATGCCCAGTATGCGCCGGGTTGGGCCTTCTTCCACCAGCTTGCCGCGATAGAGCACGGCCACGCGGTCTGTAACCTCCGCAATGACGCCCATATCGTGGGTGATGAGTATCATCCCCACCTGTTTTTCTCTGCACAGGGTGCGCAGCAGCTCGAGTATCTGCGCCTGTATGGAGACGTCCAGCGCTGTGGTGGGTTCATCCGCGATAATGACTTCGGGTTCGCAGCACAGGGCCAGCGCAATCACGACGCGTTGACGCATGCCGCCTGAAAACTGATGGGGATATTGCTTCAGACGCAGTTGCGGATGTTCTATTCCCACGTTGTCGAGCAGCTCAATTGCACGGACGTGCGCCTGCTGCGAGTTCAGGCCCAGGTGCACCTGCATGGTTTCGACCAGTTGCTGCTCAATAGTCTGCAGCGGGTCGAGCGAGGTGAGCGGGTCCTGAAAGATCATGCCGATGCGGCGGCCGCGCACTTTGCGAAAGGCTTGCGGCGGCAACTGGTCGATGCGTTCGCCGTCAAGCAGAACCTGACCGGCAGTCATTTTGCCGGGCGGCTCGAGCAGGCCGATCACTGCGTTGCCTATGGTCGACTTGCCGGCCCCCGACTCGCCGACAACGCCCAGTATTTCTCCTTTCTCGAGCGACAGGCTGACGTTCTGTATGGCCACCACGTTGCCGTGGCGGCTGGAAAACTCGATGTGCAGGTCGTGTATGTCTAGCAGGGCCATATCGGGACCTTCAGCGTAGCTTGGGGTTGAGCGCATCGCGCAGCCAGTCGCCCAGCAGATTGACGGACAGCGCCAGGAGCACCAGGGCAACGCCGGGAAAAATGGATATCCACCATTCGCCAGAAAACAGATAGCTGTTGCCGATGCGTATCAGCGTGCCCAGCGACGGTGTGGTGGGCGGGATCCCCACGCCCAGGAAAGAGAGCGTGGCTTCGGTGATGATGGCGATGGCCAGATGGATGGTCGCTATGACCAGGACCGGTCCCATTACATTGGGCAGGATATGGCGGCGCAGAATAGTAAAAGGGCGCATGCCGATCAGGCGTGCGGCCTGCACATACTCTTTGTTGCGCTCGACCATGGTGGCGCCGCGCACGGTGCGCGCGTACTGTACCCAACCCGATATGCCGATGGCGAAGATCAGTACGTACAGCGCCAGGCTGTCATGCATGTCGCGTGGCAGCAGGCCGCGCGCAATGCCGTCGATGAGCAGCGCGATCAGAATGGCGGGAAAGGAGAGCTGCACATCGGCCACACGCATGATGATGCTGTCGACGCGTCCGCCGACATAGCCGCTGATCAGCCCGAGCGAGACGCCGATCACCAGCGAAAACAGTACAGAGGCGAAGCCGACCAGCAGGGATATGCGCGAACCATACAGAATGGCGGAAAGCAGATCGCGGCCCTGATCGTCGGTTCCCAGCAGGAAGCGCGCATCGCCATCCGGGCTCCAGATGGGCGGGGTATTGGCGTCCAGCAGGTTCAGCGATGCCAGGTCAAAGGGGTTGTGCGGTGCAATCAGCGGGGCGAACACCGCACCGATAAATATTGCCAGCGCGACCACGGCCGAAATGATCGCAGTGGGCGAACGGCTGAAGCTGTAGAAAATATCGCTGTTGTAGGCGCGTGATAATGCGTTCTGGGCCATGTAGGTGTGCCGGTTCCGATGCTAGTTCTTGTGTAGGCGCAAGCGCGGGTCGACGGCGAAATACAGCAGGTCGACCACGAGATTGATGATGACGAAGAAAAACGCGATCAGCAGCAGATAGGCCGCCATCACAGGGATGTCTACCGAGCCGATGGACTGGATAAAGAGCAGTCCCATGCCCGGCCACTGAAACACGGTTTCGGTAATGATGGAAAAGGCGATGATGGCTCCGAGCTGCAGCCCGGTGATCGTGATGACCGGAACCAGCGTATTCTTGAGCGCGTGACGGAAATGAATCAGTCTGTCAGGCAGGCCGCGTGCCCGGGCGAACTTGATGAAGTCAGCCTGCAGCACCTCGAGCATTTCGGCGCGCACCAGGCGCATGATCAGCGTCATCTGGAACAGCGCCAGGGTAAAGGCCGGCATGATCAGCGATTCCCAGCCGCTTCTGGTCAGAAAGCCCGTCGTCCACCAGCCCAGATCGACCACGTCTCCACGGCCGAAGCTGGGCAGCCAGCGCAGCATGACGCCGAAAACCAGAATCATCAGTATGCCGATGAGAAAGGTCGGCAGCGATATGCCGACCAGCGACAGCGTCATGAAGGCGCGCGAGAGCATGCCATTGCGTCGCAGCGCAGTGTAGATGCCCATCGGTATGCCCAGGAACAGCGCAATGAACGCGGATACCAGCGAGAGCTCCAGCGTGGCCGGCAGCCTGCTCCTGATGAGCTCGCTGACCGGCCGGCGCTGGCGGTAGGACACGCCGAAATCGCCCTGGGCGGCATTGGCCATGAAGCGGCCATACTGCACCAGGAAGGGATCGTTCAGGCCGAGGTTTCTGCGCAGCTCGGCCCGCTGCTCCAGCGTGGTGTCCTGCCCGACCATGTTGTTGATCGGGTCTCCCACGTAACGGAACATGCCGAAGGCGATCAGCCCCACTGCCAGCATGACGAAAATCGACTGGACCAGGCGCCGCGCGATGAAACCAATCATGGCGTCAAGGCATTACGACATTGCGGATGTCCAGGACGTCGTCCGCCCGCTGCGCCACCTTGATGCCCTTGCGCACACCCCACGACATGGGCTGCTGATGCAGCGGCAGATAGCCATAGTCGTTGCGCAGAATCGTGAAGGCTTCCTTGATCATCTTGTTGCGCAGGGCCTGGTCTGTCTCGACTTCGATCTTGCTGGTGAGTGCGTCGATTTCCTTGTTGCAGTAGCCGCCCAGGTTGAACTGGCCCGATCCGGTCTTGTCGTCGCGGCAGCCCACCAGGTTTTTGAGCGAGTTGGCGGCGTCGCCCGAGCTGGGTGTCCAGCCCAGCATGTACATGCTGGTATTGTTGCCGGCTTGCAGCAGGATCTTGGCGAAATACTTGGACTTGGTTTGCGCCAGCAGGTCGATCTTGATACCGATGCGCGCCAGCATGCTGGAGACGGCCTGGCAGACTTTTTCATCGTTGACGTAACGATCGTTGGGGCAGTCCAGCTGTACGCTGAAGCCATCCGGATAGCCTGCGTCGGCCAGCAGTTTCTTGGCTTTTTCGACATCGGTGTCATATGGTTTGCCGAAGGACTCGTCGTAGCCGTTGATCTTGTCGGCGATCAGCGTGCCCAGCGGCTTGGCGGCGCCACGCATGATTTTCTTGTTGATGACGCGGGTGTCTACCGTCAGGTCAATGGCTTCGCGCACGCGCTTGTCCTTGAACGGATTCTTGCCCTTGATGTTGGAGAACAGCAGCTCGTCGCGGTGCTGGTCCATGCCGATGAAGACGGCACGCGCCTCGGGCTCGTTCAGCACCTGGACGTCGGGTTCGCTTTCAAGGCGCGGCCAGTCCTGTACCGGCACGGGCATGACCAGATCCATTTCACCCGAGATCAGTGCGGCCACGCGCGTGGATTCCTGGGTGATAGGCTGGAAGATGACGTCTGTGACATTGGTGGGAATATCCTTGCCCCAGTAGCCGTCATAGCGCTTGAGCGTGGTCTTGACGTCGGGCTGTCTGTCCACGATGGAGAACGGGCCGGTACCGTTTTCGTGAGAGGCGGCGTAGTTGTTGGCGCCACCTTTCACATTCGACGCCTCCGTAGTGTTGTGCTTTTCCGCCCAGCTCTTGCTCATGATGTACAGAAAGGTCCAGTCGCGCGGCAAGATGGGGTTGGGTTCCGGCGTGGTCACTTCGATCGTGTGATCGTCGATCTTCTTGATGTCGCTGGCCTTGGCGCCGTAGCCTTTCATGTCCGACCCCTGGGTCAGGCTGCGTTTCCACGAAAAAATCACGTCATCAGCAGTGAACGGGGTACCATCGTGGAAGGTTACGCCCTTGCGCAAATGGAATACCCACTTGGTGGGCTCGGGATTTTCCCAGCTGGTGGCCAGTTGGGGCACCAGCTTGAGGTCTTTGTCGTAGGCAGCCAGGGTTTCATAAAACCAGCCTTGCAGGCCCAGCGTAAAGGTTTCATTGAGGGACATGGGATCGAGCGACATCATGTCACCCTGATAGGCCCAGCGAAAAGTCTTGGCCTGTGCTGCCTGGCCAAGCCCGAGTGCCAGCGCCAGCGTTGCCGCTACTGCGGTCTGCGTGATGATCTGCTTCAGTTTCATGGTACATCTCCTGCCTGTCAGGGTTCTTGGTCGGGTACTTCGGCAAGGGCTGCGCGGCAAGGGCCGGGCAGCTGCCTGCCGCGCTCAGGTTGCCAATTGCTCGGCCAACTGCTCCAGGAAGCGCTCGCAGGCGCTGACCTGGTCAATATCGATGTATTCGTTGGGCTGGTGCGCCTGGTCTATGGAGCCCGGTCCGCACAGCACGACGTCGAAGCCGCGCTCCTGAAACTGGCCCGCTTCGGCGGCATAGGGCACGACATCTCCGTGATCGTGGCCGCACAGCCCGAACACCAGCTGTTGCGCGGCACCGCCCTGATTGCGCAGCGGGGGCGCATCGGCGAGGATTTCAGTCTTGATCGATGCCTGCGGCGCGATGGCGCGCATGGCGGGAAGCAGGCTGTCGGCATAGGCCTGCATCCGGTTCAGGTATTGCCGCCAGTCGTCGCCGGGCAGCGCGCGGATATCCCAGGTAAAGGAGCATTCGCGCGAGATGATGTTCAGTGCGGTGCCGCCATGCACGACGCCTACGTGCAGCGTGGTATAGGGCGGCACAAACGGGCAGTCGGCGGCGGCGCGCGCCTTGTTTTCGGCCATCATGTCGTCGATGAAGGTAATCAGGCGGGCCGCCGTCGTGACCGCGCTGACGCCGCGCTGCACCTGGCTCGAATGGGCTTCGTGGCCGGTGATGGTGGTGCGCAGCGCGGCAATGCCTTTGTGGGCGACAATGGGCCGCATGCTTGTGGGCTCACCCACGATGACGGCGCTGGGGCGTGCAATGTCGGTTGTCAGCCGGTCTATCATCGAGGGCGCGCCAAAGCAGCCTATTTCTTCGTCATAGCTGAGCGCAAAGTGTATGGGCCGCTTCAGGCCGCGGCGCAGCAGGTCCGGCACCATGGCCAGTCCTGCGGCGGAAAACGCTTTCATGTCGCAGGTGCCGCGTCCGTACAGGCGGCCGTCTTTCTGCGCAATGGTAAAGGGATCGGTATCCCAGGGCTGGCCGTCGACGGGCACGACATCGGTGTGCCCGGACAGCACGACGCCCCCCTCTACATTGGGCCCCACGGTGGCGAACAGATTGGCCTTGGTGCCTTCGGGATTGGCGACGAGATGGCTTTGCACGCCATGCCCGGCCAGATAGTCCTGCACAAACTGTATGAGATCCAGATTGGAGTTGCGTGAAACCGTGTCGAACCCGACCAGTTTGGTGATCATTTCGAGGGTTTGCTGCTTCACGACGGTATGTCTCCTGGGTAGCGGGGTAGGGCCTGGCCTGGATGGGGCCTGGCCAGGCACAGCCCATATGGGCCGTACTGGCGTGCTGCCTGCCTGGTGGGCGGACAGCAGGGTTGCCGGTCCAGCGATGGTTTATGCTTTGCGCCGCAGCACGGCATCGATGCACAGGCAACCGGTACAGCGGGCAAGTGTAGTGAGCTTGCGCAGGCTTGAACAGGTGGGTTATCCCCGATGAAACTGCCTGGCCGCAGAGCAATCGCTGGTCCGCAACGTCGGGGACGCGTTATGCTGCGCATCATGGACCCTCGCATGCCTGATTCCTTCAGATTGTTTTTCGCACTGTGGCCGTCGGAGTCGGACGCGGATCGCATGATGGCCTGGGCCCGGGATGCGCATCGCCTGTGCGGCGGCAGGATCCAGCGTCAGGACACCCTGCACCTGACGCTGGCCTTTCTGGGCGCAACGCCGGCAGAACAGGCCCGGGCGCTGGTGCAGGCCGCGCCGGCCTGGCCGGCCCGGGTGGCGCCGTTGGCCTTGCGTCGTTTCGGACGGTTCACTGGACCGCGCATAGTATGGGCGGGGCCGGGAGCGCACGACGAGGATCGCCTTGCCTGGCTGGATGCCTTGCACGAAACGCTCTGGTCCCACCTGCACACCATGGGCTGGAAACGCGAGGCGGCCACGTTCCGACCGCACGTGTCCCTGCTGCGCCGCGCGGGGCCTGGAGATGTGACCACACTCCGGCAGCCTCCGTTGATCTGGACGCCGCAGCGCTGCGTGCTGGTGGCCTCGCAGCCGCGTGACAGCGGATCGTATTACAAAGTCCTGGCCAGCATGCCGCTCAAGGATTGACGCATGGGCCGGGCATTGCGCTTGCTGGCAGCAGGCAGGCGCGCAGCGCCGGTTCAATAGCAGTTCAAGGAGATGTCTCATGCGACTCGAAGGATCCTGCCACTGTGCCGCGGTACAGTTTTCCCTGACCAGTACCAATCCCTATCCATATCAGCGTTGCTACTGTTCGATTTGCCGCAAGACACAAGGGGGTGGCGGCTATGCCATCAACCTTTCCGGCGATGCGGGTACGCTCAAGATCAAGGGCAAGGAACATATTTCTGTCTATCATGCGGTAATGCGCTCTGGCGACGGCCAGGCTCCGCAGATCAGTACGGCCGAGCGCCACTTCTGCAGCAAATGCGGCAGCGCGCTCTGGCTGTTCAGCCCCGAGTGGCCGGAACTCGTCCATCCCTTCGCCAGCGCCATCGACAGCAATCTGCCGGTACCGCCGGAGCGCACCCATCTTTTTGCCAATGCCCGGTCTTCCTGGGTGGAGATCGATGCGCGCGCGGGCGACAAGGTGTTCAAGGAGTATCCGGACGAGTCCATTGCGCAGTGGCATGAGCGGCTCGGGCTGGGCGACGAATAGGCCTGAATGCACAGTGCGCGTCCGGCAGACAGGGCGCGCGGCGCGATGCTAGACTGCATGCTACTTCCTGAAAAGAGGCAACGCCCATGGCTGCTTTCCTGCCCGCGCTGAAAATCGCGCTGCCCTACATCACCCAGATCGTCACGGCTGCCGTACCCATGTTCACCTCCAGGACGCCGGGCGGCAAGGCCGAGGAGCTTGTGCCCAGGCAGATACAGGAGCTGCAGACCGCGGTGACGCACAATGCCGAATCGGTAAAAGGCCTGGCGCTGCAGATGAAAGAAACCATGGAGGGTGTGGACAGCGCTGCCGCAAGGCTGCAGACCGAAATCAGGACCCTGCGCCGGATATGCTTCTGCAGCCTGCTGGTGGCGCTGGTCGCCTGTATCGCTGCGCTGGCCGCCTTGGCGGGGCGCTGACATGAACACCGGCTCAGGATGGGTTGTCTTTGCGCTGGGGTCCGCCTTTTTTGCGGCGCTGACGGCCCTGTTCGGCAAACTGGGCGTGGTCGGGCTGAACGCCAACATGGCGACGCTGATACGCACAGTGATTATTCTTGCCGTCATTGCCGGCATTGTTTCCCTGCGGGGTGAATGGCAGAGGCCGGTGTCCGTACCCGGTTCGAGCTGGCTGTATCTGACGCTCTCCGGCGTGGCGACCGGCCTGTCGTGGCTGTGCTATTACCGGGCGCTGCAATTGGGCCCCGTATCGAAAGTGGCGCCTGTCGACAAGCTCAGCGTCGCGCTGGCCATTGTCTTGGGCGTGGCGTTTCTGGGTGAAAGCCTGACCTGGCCTGTGGCCCTGGGCGGCCTGTTGATTCTGGCCGGCTCCGTGATCATCATCCTGTTCTAGCTGTTCGTCGCCGGCACTGTGCAGGCTGGACAGGACGTGAGGAGGGCTCGCAGGGCCCGCGCCGTGGAGGGGTAAAATACAGGCCCCGAAACAGAGCGAATTATTTCAAGGCTGTATTTGCATGGGTGAAGCCGGTTTCAGTTTAAAGAAGATAGCCATTCCCGCCTTTGGCCCGTCGCTGCTGTTCGGACTTGGAAACGGTGCCATTTTGCCGGTCATCGCGCTCAGTGCGCGGGAGCTGGGCGCTTCTTTCGCCGTGGCGGGCCTTATCGTTGCCCTGATCGGGCTCGGATCGCTGGCCGCCAATATTCCCGCCGCGTTACTCACTTCGCGCATCGGCGAGCGCAAGGCGCTCATCGGCGCCTCCGTGCTGACCATCATCGCATTGCTGCTTTGCATCTTTGCGCCGCACGCCGCCCTGTTGGCCCTTGGTGCGCTGCTGATCGGCATTGCGACTTCTGTTTTCTACCTGGCCCGCCAGACCTACCTGATTGAGGCGGTGCCATTCTCGATGCGTGCCCGCGCGCTCTCCACGCTGGGCGGCGTCAATCGCATCGGTATGTTTATCGGCCCTTTTGCCGGTGCCGGCATGATGCATTTCATGGGGCTGAGCGGCGCCTACTGGGTCGGCGTCGCTGCCATGTTGGTGGCAGGCGGGCTGGCCTTCGCCCTGCCGGATCTCGAGATCAAGGACAGCCGCGAGCCGGACACCAGGGAGGCCGCCAGGCCGCGGATGGTGCACATTGCGAAGGAACATGCGCATGTGCTGTTGACGCTGGGGTCGGGCATTCTGTTGATCAGTGCCATGCGTGCGGCCCGCCAGGTCGTCATCCCGCTGTGGGCCGATCACATCGGCCTGAGTCCGGCTGCGACCTCTGTCATTTTCGGGGTATCGTCTGCAGTGGACATGCTGGTGTTTTATCCGGCCGGCAAAATCATGGATCAATGGGGCCGTCTGTGGGTGGCGCTGCCCTGCACCCTGATCATGGGTCTGTCGCTGCTCGTCATGCCGCTGACCACTTCTCTGGCGACGTTTGTCGCCGCCGCCATGCTCATGGGCTTGGGCAACGGCTTTGGTTCGGGCATCAACATGACCCTGGGCGCCGACGCCTCGCCCACCCGCGGTCGTACCGAGTTTCTCGGCATCTGGCGCCTGATCAGCGATGTCGGCACCAGCGCGGGGCCGTTCGTGCTGTCGGGCATGACGGCATTGGCATCCCTGGGCGCCGGCATTGCTTTGACCGGCGGTTTCGGATTCGTGTCGGCGGCGATTTTCTGGAAATGGTTGCCGCATACCTCTCTCAAGCGCGCCTCGCGCAAGGGCTGACGGCCCGCGTCCCCGGGCGCGGCAGACGCGGCTGCGGGCGGAAAATCCCACGCGCGCCGGCCAGAGGGGGTATCGTATAGCCTGATGCAACCAGGCAAGGAGTTCCTCATGCGCGCCGCGTGGTATTCGCAAAATGGACAAGCACGCGACGTGCTTCAGGTGGGCGATCTTCCGGTTCCCGACCCCGCCCCCGGCGAAGTCCGGGTCCGGCTGGCCGTGTCCGGTGTGAACCCGTCCGACGTCAAGTCCAGGGCCGGCAGCCGGCCCGTGACGGTCGACAGACTGGTCCCGCACAGCGACGGCGCGGGCGTGATCGACAAGCTGGGACCAGGCGTGCCGCCGGGACGGCTCGGCGAGCGCGTGTGGATATGGAATGGACAGTGGCAGCGAGCCATGGGCACAGCGGCCGAATACATTGTGCTGCCGTCGCCGCAGGCGGTGCACCTGCCGGACGCCGCCACGTTCGAGCAGGGCGCCTGCCTCGGGATTCCCGGCCTGACGGCCATTCATGCCGTGCAATTGCTGGGCGACCTTGCGGGCAAAACCGTGCTGGTGATCGGCGCGTCGTCGTCGGTGGGGTTTTATGCCGCCCAGATCGCGCGCCTGCGGGGCGCCCGGGTGATCGGCACCGTGGGGTCGGCCGACAAGGCCGAACGGGTCAGGCAGGCGGGCATCGATGAATTGATCGAATACAAACAGGAGTCTGTCGCCGATCGCATTCAGGCGCTGACGGAGGGCCGGGGCGTCGATGCGATCATCGACATGGATTTCTCCACCACAGCCCGGCTGGTGCCGGCCGGTGCCGTTGCTGCGCACGGAACTGTCATCTGCTATGGCTCGAATCGCGCGGATGAGATTTCCATCGCGTTCTGGAGCTGGCTGCAGCGATCCATCTCGCTGCGATTCTTCCTGGTGTACGACCTGCAGGATGCCGAGCGGCATGCGGCGCAGGACGGCTTGCAGGACCTGTTGCGCGAGGGCAGGCTGGTCCACAACATCGGGCCGTCCTATGCGCTGGAGGACATCGTTGCCGCGCACGAAGCCGTGGAAGGCGGGCGTGCGCCAGGCAATGTAGTCATCACGATCTAGACAGCGGCGCCAGATTTTCCGGCGCCGCCCGGATCAGAAATTGATCGAGGCAGACAGCATGTAGGTGCGGCCCGCGCCGTTGGTCGCGAAGGAGTTGGACGCCAGCCAGTAGCGCTTGTCGGTCAGGTTCTCGATATTGGCGCGCAGCACGACGGACTTGCCGGCAATCTCTGTGCGGTATCGCGCTCCCACATCCAGGCGGGTCAGGCTGGGCAGGCGCAGCGTATTGGCGCTGTTCAGATAGACGGACGATGTGTGCAGCACTCGCCCATTCAGGCTCAGGCCCTGAACCCAGGGCGTATCCCAGTCCAGGCCCAGGTTATAGGTGCTGGCGGGCACGCCGGGAGCGCGGTTGCCCTCATTCAGGCCGTCCTGCGTCTTGGTGAGCTTGCCCTGGGTAAAGGCGGCGCTGGCCATCAGGCGCAAGCCGGGCATCAGTTCGCCAAAGGCGGTCAGCTCCACGCCGCGGTTGCGCTGCTCGCCGAAGTAGCCGTAGACGTTGTCTTCATCGGCCTGGGCTGCCGGGCGTGCAATCTGCCAGAAGGCGAGAGTGGTGGTGATGTCGCCCCAGTCTACCTTGACGCCCGCTTCATACTGCTTGGACTTGTAGGGATCGAGCACGGCACCCTGGTTGGCGTAGCTTGGCCCCACCACGGTGCCGCGCGTCAGTCCTTCGGTAAAGTTGCCATATAGCGAGACATAGTCCAGCGGTTTGAATACGACGCCGGCAACCGGCGAGATGGCGCTGGCGCGGTAGCCGCCGGTCCTGGCGCCGGTGGCGGTATCGTAGCTGTCCACGTCCACAGTCTGGTGGCGCGCGCCCACCGTCAGCAGCAGACGGTCCTGGGCAAACGACAGGGTGTCCGATATCGCATAGCTGGTCAGCGTGGTTTGGGAGGCGCGTTGCGGAGAAGGCCGTTCGGTGGGGCCTGGCGGTATCGGCGCAGGATTGTAGATGTTGGAGGGCGTGTCTTCGGTTCCGGCGGTATAGGCGTTGCCCAGCTCCTGGTCCATATAGGTAAGGCCCAGCGCCACCCTGTGACCGATTGCGCCGGTGTCGAAATCCGCCGTCAGACCGGCGTCGCTGCTGAATGTCTTGGAATAGCTATCGTAATAGCTGGTCATGACGGAAAAGTTTCCATCCGCGTCAGCCGATTGCCGGACCGATGGATTGCCGGGCGCGACGCTGATCGGGAAAATCTGCCGGTTCTTGCCGTCCCGATACCCCATACCAATGTGGGCCGTCATCTTGTCGGTAATGTCATACTCAAGCCGCGACATGATGGTGCTGTCGCGTTGCGTCAGCCGGGTGCCAGGGTAGAAGTTTGTCCGGCCATCGGGGGGATCGGGCAGCTCGGTCACGTCGCTCTGGAAGCCGATCTGGGCGCGAATGTTTTCCAGGGCGTCTTCCTGGTGGATGGCGTCCATCGACCAGCGCAGGCGATCGCCGCGATAGTCCACGCCCAGCGCGACCATACCCAGATTCTGCTCGCCATCGCGCGTGGAGGCCTCGCCGCCGCGCATGACGCCATTAAAGCGCACGCCCCAGGCATTGTCCTCGCCGAAACGGCGGCCCAGATCCAGCTGCGCAGTGAGATTTTTTTCGCTTGCATAACTGGTGGTCACGCGGGTAAGCGGTTCGTCGTCCGCGCGCTTGGTGACCACATTGATGCTGCCGCCCACGCTGCCGTTCGGGGGAATGCCGCGCATCAGCGTGCCCGGACCCTTGAGTACCTCGACACGCTCCAGGATCTGCACAGGAACGCGGCTGGAGGAGACCAGGCCGTACAGGCCGTTGACGCTGACATCGCCACTGCCGACCGGGAAGCCGCGGATCTGGAAGTCTTCGCCGAAACCGCCGGTAGAGGTGAGGGTGCGCACAGAAGCGTCGTTGACCACCACATCGGCCAGGGTGCGGGCCTGTTGATCGTACAGGAGCTCGGAGGTGTAATTGACGGTGCTGAACGGCGAGTCCATGATGTCCTCGGCACCGAGCAGCCCGAGGCTGCCGCCGGTTGCCAGCTGTCCGCCCGCATAGGGCGCGGACAGGTCGCCCAGAATGCCGCCCTTGATCACGACAGGCGCCAGCTGCGCGGTTGACGTCGGCCCCGGACGGGTCAGGGTAATGTTGTTGCCGGTCCTGGCATACTCGAGGCCGGTTCCCTGCAGCAATTGGCGCAGCGCGGCTTCGGGCGCCAGGTTTCCTGCCACGGCATGAGCTGTCAAGCCGGCCACGGCGTCCTGCGAAAAGAAAATCTGCAGTGAGGTCTGCTGGCCCAGCTGCAGCAAGGCCTCGCCCAGGGGCTGGGTGCCGATGCTGACGGCGACCGGTGTTTCCTGGGCCTGGACCACGCCAGGCGCCATGCTGAATGCAAGGGCCAGGGAAAGAGCCAGCGAGCTTGCGCGCAGCCGTTCGGCGCGGGTCGTGGGCGTTGAGGCGCGGCGCGCTTTTTCAATATTCACAATGCAGTATTCCGGTGAGAGATTACGTGCGCCACAGCGCTTGCCCGGTCCTGTCGGATCGAGAGGCTTGTGGCGCAGGCCAGGCAAATATGTCCCGTACATCTCAATAGACGCATGAACCCCCTTATTACCGTAATAAAAATCATTATTATTATGTAACGCTGTTGCGCATGCGGCGGGAAGCGCGGCAATCAGCGCGGCAGAATGCTTATCCGACCGTCCGGCTGGTAATTCAGGCGCACCGGCGCGATGGCCGGCAGCGCGTCGATCATGGCGTGGGGATCGTCCACACTGAAGACGCCTGATAGATGAAGCTTGGCCAGTTGCGGCGCCTTCAGGCGAACTGGCCTGTCAAGGTAGCGGTTGATTTCGTCGATCACGTGCGACAGCGCGGCATTGTTGAAAACCACTTTGCCGCGCGTCCAGGCCCGCGAACTGTCGGCATCGACGTGGCGAACCTCGTCCAGGGCCTGGCCCTGCACGACACCGGTTTGCTGGTTCGCCGTCAGATGGCGTTCGCTGCGACGCCATAAGGGGCCGGCCTGCACGCGCACGGAGCCCGAGACGACGCTTACCTGCAGCGCCCCGGTGTCGCGCCGCACATTGAAGCGGGTGCCTGTTACGGTGATCTGGCCCAGGCCGGCGTCGACGACAAAGGGGCGAGCCGCATCTGGACTGACTTCGAAAAATGCCTCGCCATGCTGCAGCTCGATCCGGCGCTCAGTGGCGTAAAACCGCAAGACGGCCGCTGTATCGGTATTCAGAAACAGCGTGGAGCCATCGGGCAGCGGGACCTGGCGGCGTTGTCCCTTGCGCGTGATCAGCGTTGCGGCATCCAGAGGTCCGCGCCGTGCGCCGGTGATCATGGCGGCGCCACCCGCCACCGCCAGTGCGCCGCCTCCCGCCAACCAAAGGCCAAACCGGCGGCGGGAGAGGAGAGGGGCCGGATGTCCGGGCCTGTGCTGCCCGGACATCATGCTGCGCAAGCGCGACTGCGGCAGCGCCAAGGTGGCTTGCCATAGATAGTGCAGATGCTGGTACTGGCGTTCGTTCCGCGGGTCGGCATTGCGCCACGCCTCAAACGCCCGCCGATCCTCGTCTGTGACTTCGCCAGACTGCATGCGCGCAAACCAGTGCGCCGCATCGCGCGGGTGTTCAAGGTCGTCAGGGCTATTTGGGCGGGACATGATGCTGCAGTTCTTGCTGGATATGGCGCAGGGCGCGCGTCATGTATTTTTCGATCATGCTGCGCGAAAGGCCCATTTCGTTGGCCAGTTCTGTATGGCTGCAGCCTTCGAGGCGGTGCTTGATATAGACATGGCGGCACTTGGGTGGGAGGCCTTCGAGCGCATCTGTCAGCGCATCGGCCAATTGCTGGAAGCGCAACCCGGCCTCGGCGGACGGCGTGGTGGGGTGTTGCGCATCGGTCAAGTCGTGCAGCGGCGTGATATCCAGGACGCTGAGGTGCCGGTGCCTGCTGATCAGGCGGTTGCTTGTGCCGCGGGCCATGTAGGCGCGCGGATTGTCGATAACGCCGGTGCCGTTCTCCAATATGCCCAGCACCGTATCGTGCATGGCGTCTTCCGCGTCCTCGCGCCCGCTGGTGCGTTGGCGCCAGGTGTCGACCAGTTGGCTGTAATGGGCGAGCCAGTCTGCGCTGAATTTGCCGAAACGGGGCATGAAGGAAGAGGACGGACAAATGTGACAGGGCTTACATAATAACAACTATTCTCATTTGCATGCTGTTGCGTTCAGGCCTGGCTTGCCGCAAAAAAACAAACCCCGCTGCGTAAGCAGCGGGGTTGCGGGTATTCTGGTGCCGGTTAGAAGAGTCGAACTCCTGACCTTCGCATTACAAGTGCGCTGCTCTACCAACTGAGCTAAACCGGCAAAGGCGTTATTCTACTCGAAATTTTGGCGGTGGGCGTCTATATGGTGGGCGATTGTCTTTCGGTGCGACGTGTCGCTGACCCAAGCCTCTGGATGCAGCGTTTTTTTCGTATTCTTTTATATATAAAATGAATATTTGGCATTTCTTGCTAGAAAATATCCAAACCAATGCGTGCGTATAAGGGTTTTCGATAATAAAAATAAAGGATTGGCGCATTGACGCTAGGCCTGACCAGGGCATACGATTAATTTTTATATAAAAAGTCATTTTCCATATGAATGGAACGTGACATCAGACGGACAGGAGTGCTTCATGAGTGGGCGTTTGGCAGGCAAACTGGCAGTAGTGACTGCGGCAGGGCAAGGCATAGGCCGGGCGACCGCCGAGCAATTTGCGCGCGAGGGGGCGACCGTTATTGCAACGGATATCAATGAAAGCCTGCTTGCTGATCTGAAGGGCTGCCAGGTAGAGCGGCTGGACGTCACCGACGAGACCGCCGTCAAGGCGCTGGCCGCCCGGGTTGGCCCCATCGATATCCTGTTCAACTGCGCGGGGTTTGTGCACGACGGCACCATTCTGGATACTGACGCGGCCGCCTGGGATTTCTCCATGGATCTGAATGTGCGTTCCATGTACTACACCATCCGCGCCTTCCTGCCCGGCATGCTGGAGAAGCAGGGCGGCTCCATTGTGAATATGTCGTCGGCGGCATCCAGCATCAAAGGCGTGCCCAACCGCTTCGTGTATGGCACCACCAAGGCAGCGGTCATCGGCCTGACGAAATCCGTTGCCGCCGATTTCGTGTCGCGCGGCATCCGCTGCAATGCCATTTGTCCGGGCACGATAGAGTCGCCCTCGCTCAAGGGGCGCATCGCCATGCAGGCAGAAAAATACGGCAAGAGCCAGGAAGAAATCCACGCCGCCTTCGTCGCGCGCCAGCCTGTCGGCCGGGTAGGCAAGGCCGAAGAAATCGCTGCGCTGGCCACCTATCTGGCCTCGGACGAAGCAGGATTTACCACCGGCACCACGCACGTCATCGACGGCGGCTGGTCCAACTAGGGCGCCGCCAGGCGGGGCGGCCTGCTGCGGCGGGCGCCCGGCCACCACCGTGTCTATCGAGAACATCAAGGAGAACTCAATGAAACTGCTGCGTTATGGGCCTGTGGGCCAGGAAAAGCCGGGCTGTCTGGACAGTGACGGCAAGGTTCGCGATCTGTCGGGCAAGCTGGCCGATATCACGGCCGATACGCTCTCGCCTGCCGGTCTGCAGGCGCTCAAGGCGATCGATGTGAATTCCCTGCCTGTCGTCGATGCCCCAGGGCGCATCGGCACCCCCTATGCGGGCGTTGGCAAATTCCTCTGTGTCGGGCTCAACTATAGCGATCATGCCGCTGAAACCGGCGCCGAAGTGCCGGCCGAGCCGATTCTGTTCACGAAGTGGTCCGAGCCGACCGGCCCGAATGACGCCATTGTGATGCCGCGCGGTTCGGTCAAGACGGACTGGGAGGTTGAACTCGGCGTCGTGATCGGCAGCAAAGCGCGTTATGTCTCGCTTGAGGATGCCCTGAACCATGTGGCGGGCTACTGCGTTGTCAATGATGTGTCGGAGCGTGAATACCAGATCGAGCGCGGCGGCACCTGGGACAAGGGCAAGGGCTGCGACACGTTTGGTCCGATCGGTCCCTGGCTGGTGACGCCGGATGAAGTGGCCGATCCGCAGAATCTCGGTATGTGGCTCGACGTCAACGATAAGCGCTTCCAGGACGGCAGTACGCGGACGATGATTTTCAATGTGGCGTATCTGGTGCATTACATCAGCCAGTTCACCACGCTGATGCCCGGGGATCTGATCTCCACAGGCACGCCGCCGGGCGTGGGGCTGGGCCAGAAGCCGCCTGTCTATCTCAAGGACGGCGACGTTGTGCGCCTGGGCATAGAAGGGCTGGGCGAGCAGCAGCAGCGCGTGCACGCATGGGCGGCCGACCTGCTGCGTTGATGCGGGCCCGTAACTGAAAGCACCATAACGGAGACACGTGTGTTCTCGAACTTACTGAAGAACCCCCTGCCGGCTCTGGCAGGGGTGGTGGTGGCCTCGATACTGTCGGCGGCGCCCTTGCTGGCCCATGCCGAAAGCTATCTGGACGGCATCAAGTCGCGCGGTGTGCTCAAGGTGGGGATTGTGATCGACTTTCCTCCCTACGGCACGACGGATGCGCAGAACAAGCCGGACGGCTACGATGCGGACGTGGCCAAGCTGCTGGCCGATTCGCTGGGCGTAAAGCTGGACCTGGTGCCTGTAACCGGACCGAACCGCATCCCCTATCTGTTGACGGACAAGGTCGACCTGCTGGTTGCCTCGCTGGCGATAACGCCAGAGCGGGTCAAGCAGGTGCAGTTCTCCAACCCTTACTCGGCCGCCAGCATGGTGCTGCTCGGCCCCGAGCAGACTCATATCTCCACGCCTGCTGATTTCCCCAAGTACAAGATAGGCGTGCCGCGCGCCAGCACGACCGATATCGGTGTGATGAAGGTTGCGCCCAAAGGCACGGACATCCGCCGCTTTGACGACGACGCTTCCGCGCTGCAGGCCATGATCATGGGACAGACGGATGCAGCCGGCACCTCGTCGGTGATCGCTGCCCAGGTGCAGCAGCGTTATCCGGACCGATTCCAGGTCAAGTATGTGATCAATGAGCAGTTGATGGGCGTCACCATGCAATACAAGCGCCCCGAGTTGCTGGCCGCCGTCAACGGGTTCGTCAAGACGAATCTGGACAATGGCAAGCTGGACGGCTTGTTCCAGAAGTGGCTGCATACGCCCTTGCCCGCGACGGTGCACAAGGCTTCGCAATAAGCTCAAACCGGTGCGGCGCAGCCGACTGTGCCGCGCGCATCGACCCCGGGACGCAGTTCACAGCGTCCCGGGGTTTTTTTTACATCGTTGCGCCGATCACCCATGGCGCAAATTCATTCTGACCGTAGCCGTGCAGCTCGCTTTTGGTGCGCGTGCCAGAGGCAGTGTCCAGCATCATGCGGTAAATTTTTTCGCCAAGGCTGTCGACGCTTTCCTGGCCGGTGATGATGGTGCCGCAATTGATATCGATGTCGTCTTCCTGACGCTCCCAGCAGGCATTGTTGGTGCTCAGCTTGAGCGAGGGCGAGGGCGTACAGCCATAGGCCGAGCCGCGGCCCGTGGTGAAACAGATCAGATTGGCGCCGGCCGCCACCTGTCCCGTTGCCGAGACCGGATCGAATCCGGGAGAGTCCATGAACACCATGCCCTTGGCTGTCACCGGCTCGGCATATTCATAGACATCGTTCAGATTGGTGGTGCCTGCCTTGGCGACCGCGCCCAGGGATTTTTCCAGGATGGTGGTGAGCCCGCCTGCCTTGTTGCCGGCGGATGGGTTGTTGTTCATCTCGGCCAGGTTCCGCTCGCAATAGTCTTCCCACCATTTGATGCGCTTGATCAGTTTTTCGCCCACCTCGCGGCTGATGGCGCGCTGAGTCAGCAGATGCTCTGCGCCATAGATTTCCGGAGTTTCCGACAGAATGGCCGTGCCGCCTGCGCGGACCAGGCGATCCACGGCCGCCCCCAGCGCTGGATTGGCTGTGATGCCCGAGTAGCCGTCAGACCCGCCGCACTGCAGTCCGACGGTAAGATGCGAGGCCGATACCGGCACACGTTCGACTTGATTGGCATCGGCCAGCATCTGTTTGACCTTGTCCACGCCCTTGGCAATGGCCTTGGTCGTGCCCCCCGCATCCTGGATGGAGTACGTGAACAGACGCTTGCTTTCCGCCAGTCCGCCGGCGGCCAGCACGCCCGAGATCTGATTGGTCTCGCAGCCCAGGCCTATCATCAGGACCGAATGAAAATTGACCTGACGCGCGTAGCCGGTCAGGGTGCGCCGCAGCGTATCCATGGATACGCCCGACGACGCCATGCCGCAGCCGGTCGAATGGGGCAGGGCCACCACGCCATCGACGTTGGGGTAGGCAGCCAGGGCTTCCGGATGGATGTCCCGGCGGAAGTAATCCGCAATGGCCTTGGCCACGGTCGCAGAGCAGTTCACCGAGGTCAGAATGCCGATGAAATTGCGCGTGGCGACGCGGCCATCCGGACGTACGATGCCCATGAAATGGTCTGCTTCGCTATTGACCTGAATGTCTTTTCTGTGCGCACAGAAATCGTAGTCGCGCTCGAACGCCATCATTTGCATGTTGTGCGTGTGAACGTGCTGGCCGGGCCGGATATCGCGGGTGGCGACGCCGATGATCTGGTTGTAGCGGCGTACCGGACTGCCGGCGGGGATCTCCTGCGAGGCGATCTTGTGCCCTGCGGGAACCAGTCCCGATACGGTGATGCCCTCGGCGACATTGCCTTGCATCAGCTGCGTGGTGGCAATGATGACATTGTCGCGATCATTCAGTCGGATAGTAGTGTTTTGCATGATGAGCCTTGCTGTGCGCGGAATAGTGTTGGGGGAAAGGCCGGGACGCTGTGTCATCCGATCATGGAGAGCAGCCGGGCATGGGCGCGTGCCAGGTGGCGCTGCATGGCCGCCTGGGCCTGCAGCGGGTCCCTGCCGGCGACGGCGTCATAGATGTCCTGGTGTTCATCGATGGCTGCCTGCCAGGCAAGGTAGTTGTCGAAATGCTTGTGCATGGTATTGGCCAGGGGCAGATAGCGCTGGTCGAAAAGGCCTTCCAGTGTGTGCTGCAGCAGTTCGTTGTCGGTACTGGTCGCCAGCGTGAGATGAAAGAGCCGGTCGGCGTCTATGACCGCCTTGGCGTTCACCCCGCGCCTGTCGGACAGTGCGGCGCGCATGGCGTTCAGACTTTTCTTGAGCTGGCGCAGCTGCGGGGCGCTGATGAAGCGCGCGGCATGGGCAGCGATGCCGCCCTCCAGAAAGCCGCGCAGCTGATTGACCTCCCTGGGGCTGTCGCCCAGTCGCAGCGGTGCGGCCGCCAGCGTGGCGGGCGGTGCGTGCGCGCCGTCGCGCTCCGGCGCCGAGGTGCGCAGATAAATGCCCGAGCCTACACGGATGTCGATTTCGCCTTGCAGTTCAAGCGCAATGAGGGCCTCGCGCAAACTGGGGCGGGAGATATTGAGCAGCGCAGCCAGCTCCCGCTCCGAGGGCAGGCGCCCGCTGGCGTCGATATCCATTTTCTGGATTTCCCGCCTGAGCTGCTCGGCAATATGCAGATAGCTGCGTGTCCGGTCTGTACTGCGCAGTAGAGAGCCAGGTGTCATGGGCCCGTCCGGAATAAGTGATGGAGATTGCTGTAAATAGTAGGGAATGCCGATGGACTGGTCAAACCAATAATTGAATTTATTCTGAAATTCAGGGTTATCGATAAGTGGTTTTACCAATTTTGCAGGGTAGGATACGTCCAAATCTTCTTCAATGAGCGATCGCGCGATATGGTGTATCAATTCGACTTCGGATCCGTGCTCGAATACTGGCCGATGTTTCTGCAGGGCGCCGCCACAACGCTGGTGATGTCGTTCTGGTCCACGCTTGCCGGCTTCGTCATGGGTGTGCTCTGTGCGATTGCGCGCAGCTCCAGTGTGCCCTGGCTGCGCAAGAGCGTGGGCGCATATGTCGAAGTCATACGCAATACGCCGCTCATCATCCAGAGCTATTTTTTCATCTTCGGCCTGTCCAGCATTGGGCTGACCATGCCTATCCTGGTCGGAGCGATTCTGGCCCTGGTGATCAACATTACGGCCTACACCTGTGAGATCGTGCGGGCCGGCATCGAGTCGGTGCCGCGCAATCAGCGTGAGGCGGGCGAGTGCCTGGGGCTGTCGCCGCTGCAGGTGTACTGGCACATCATTCTTGTTCCCGCGCTCGAACGCGTCTACCCGGCGCTGACCAGCCAGTTCATTCTGTTGATGCTGGTCACCAGCATCCTGTCGGCCATCGGCACGGAGGATCTGTTCGGTATCGCGGGCAATATACAGGCCATGACGTTCCGCAACTTCGAGGTATTCATTGTGCTTTGGGTGATTTACCTGGCCATGTCCTTTCTCGTGCGCGCAATGTTCACCCTGCTGGGAAAATTCATGTTCGTGCGCAAGCGTCGGCTCGGCACACTGTTGTAGGAGCCGGAATGAATCACGAGCAACTCATGTATCTCCTGGAAGGCGCCTATGGCACGCTGCTGCTGTCGGTGCTCACGTTTATCTTCGGCAGCATGCTGGGGCTGGTCATTGCCCTGATGCGGGTATCCGGCCACAGGCTGGTCTGGCGTTCGGCCTTTGCCTATATCAACATCATCCAGGGTACGCCGCTGCTGGTGCTGATGGGGGTATGTTTCTATGGTCCCTCGATACTCGGTTATAGCTCGGTGCCGGCGCTGTTCGCCGCCGTCCTTGCGCTCACCATACAGTCGGCCGCCTTTCTGGGTGAAATCTGGCGCGGCTGTATCGAGTCTGTACCGAAGAATCAATGGGAAGCCGCCGAATGTCTGGGACTGAACCGCGTGCAGCGCATGTTCAAGGTCATTTTGCCGCAGGCGCTGCGCATTGCCACGCCGCCGACCGTGGGCTTTATGGTGCAGATCGTCAAGAACACATCGTTTGCATCGCTGGTCATCGGCTTTGCCGAACTGTCCTATAACGCCAAGATACTGAACAACGCCACCTTCAAGCCGTTTCTGTATTTCGGCGTGGCGGCCATGTTGTATTTCGCGATCTGCTATCCCCTGTCCTGGATGAGCCTGAAGCTCGAACGCAAGCTGACGCTGGCGCGCAGTTGATCCAGGTTTGCCGCTCTATAAGGAACACTTTATGTCGGAAGTCGTCCGCCTGACCAATGTCCACAAATGGTTCGGAGACAATCATGTCCTCAGGGGGATAGACCTGTCGGTGGGAACGGGCGAGATTGTCGCCATCATCGGCCAGAGCGGGTCCGGCAAAAGCACGGCGCTGCGCTGCATGGACCATCTGGAGCAGGTCAACGAAGGGCAGATCACGGTCTGCGGCCATACTTTTGGCGCCGATATACCGCGCAAAGACCTCAAGGCGCTGCGGCTGGATGTCGGTATCGTGTTCCAGAGCTACAACCTGTTTCCGCACCTGACTGTAGAACAGAACATCACGCTGGCGCCCAGGGCTGTGCGCAAGCTTTCCAAAGCCAAGGCCAAGGAGATTGCCGTGGCGGTGCTGACGCAGGTCGGCCTGGCCGACAAGATCGACTGCTATCCGGAGCAGTTGTCCGGCGGGCAGCAGCAGCGTGTGGCCATCGCGCGTTCGCTTGCCATGGGTCCGAAGCTGATGCTGTTCGACGAGGTGACCTCCGCACTGGATCCTCAGCTCACCGGCGAGGTATTGCGTGTGATCGAAAAGCTTGCCAAGGAGGGCATGACCATGGTGCTGGTGACGCATGAAATGGCATTTGCCATGAAGCTGGCGCATCGCGTCATTTTCATGCACGAAGGCAAGATACATGAGCAGGGCAGCGCCGACATCCTGCGCAATCCGGTGACGCCGGAGCTCCAGCAGTTCGTCGGCAACGGGCTCTGATATACGCCGGCTATCCGGCTTTCTATACCTACTATCCAGGAGACAACACATGAAAACATTTCCACCCCGCCTGATGTTTGCAGCCCTGACATTGGCCTGTGTCGGACTTGGCGCAGCCGCGCCTCAGGCCCAGGCCAATACGCTGGACGAGATCATGCAGCAGAAGGTGCTGAGAGTCGCCATAGACCTGAACGCACCGCCCTATGGCATGAAAAACGATGCACTCAAGGCGGTGGGCTCGGATGTGGAAACCGCCCAGCTGATCGCCGATAACCTGGGCGTGAAGCTGGAAATCGTGCCGACCACCCAGGCCAACCGCATTCCTTTTCTGCTGACCAACAAGGCCGATGTGGTCATCTCCAGCCTGTCGATTACCGATCAGCGCAAGAAAGTGGTCGATTTCACGATCCCGTACGCCGCAATCCAGTCGGTGATTGCCGCGCCCAAGGATATGGACATCAAGAAAATGTCCGATCTGGCCGGCAAAAAGGTCGTGACAGCGCGCGGTACGACCAACGACAATAACGTGACCAGGCTGGCGCCGGCAGGCACCAATATCATCCGCTTTGAGAACGATGCCACGGCGATCACAGCCATTACCAGCGGTCAGGCCAGCATTTTCTCCACGGCCCCCTCCATTGTTGCGGCGCTGAACAAGAAAGACCCGGCCAAGGCGCTGGACATCAAGGTGGTCATGGCAACGGCCATGATGGGTTTCGGCGTTACCAAGCAGAATACCGAACTCAAGGACAAGCTCAACGCCCTGATCCGCCAGGATCTGAAAGGCGGCCAGCTCAACGACATCTTCAAGAAGTACCACGGCACCGATCTGCCCAAGGATGTCATCGCCGAAGGGGCGTGAGGCGGCGCGGTGCACTGGCGGACAAGCGCCCGCCATCCTTGATGCGTCAGGTTTTTGCCTGCAGGGACATACAGGCCGGCGGCATGGCGGCAACTTCGCGCGCCGCCCGCTGGTCTGACCCATGCAGCACACTGCGGGCATGCTGCATGGACTGTGTCTTTACTTCCAGATAGCGCATGCAGGTCACGCGCAGAAATGAGGCGAAATTGGTGGTCTCGCCGCGAAAGGCATATACCTCGTCATGCAGGGTTGCGATGGTCGGAAGAGGTATTCCGGTAGGACGGCCGCGCGCAGCGGCCCGTCCTGAAACCTGCTGGTCAGTCGACAGAGATATCGGCCTTCTTGATGACCGCGGCCCACTTTTCTGTTTCGCTTTGTATGAAGTTCGCGAAATCTTCGGGACTGCCGCCGGCGACCTGTCCGCCGGTTTCATCAAACGCCTTTTTGACTTCCGGCTTTTGCAGGATGGTGTTGAACGCGGCATTCAGCTTCTGGATGATGGGCGCTGGCGTGCCGGCGGGCGCAATGATGCCCTGCCAGTTGTAGGATTCGAATCCGGGCAGGCCCGATTCGGCCACGGTGGGAACGTCGGGCAGCAAGGGCAGGCGCTTGGCGCTGGTGACCGCCAGGGGATGTACTTTCTTGGCCTGAATGGCGGGCAGGGCGGCATAGCCCATCTCGAACATCATATCGATGTGGCCGGCCATCAGATCGGTGGCGGCAGGCGCGCCTCCTTTGTAGGGGACGTGTGTGAGTTCGATGCCGGCTTCGGAGGCGAAGAGCTCGCCGGACAGATGATGAGCGCCACCCACGCCCGAGGAGCCAAACGTCAGCGCGCCGGGTTCTTTTTTGGCCAGTGCGATGAGCTGCGCGACATCCTTGACGGGGACTTTTTTGTTGACGTTCAGGATGAGCGGGCTTTCTTCAATCAGGATAACGGGAGCGATGTCTTTCTGGACGTCATAGGTGACGTTCTTCGGCATCAGGGTGGGGTTGACCGCCAGCGGGGCAAGATTGCCGCTGCCTATCGTGTAGCCGTCGGCCTTGGCCTTGACGAGATCGGCCGTGCCGATGATCCCGCCTGCCCCTGCCTTGTTCTCCACCACAACATTCGCCCCCAGCTCCTGGGCCAGTTCCTGGCCCAGCATGCGCATGCGCGTGTCGGCAAAGCCGCCCGCCGCGTAGGGAACAATCAGTGTGATGGGCTTGCCTGCCGGCCAGTCGGCAGCGCTCGAGAGGCTGGGTACCGTTGCGCAAAACAGGCCGGTCAGGGCTGCGACGCCAAATTTCTGGATAAATGTCATGGGTTTACTATGTAAAAAAATCGACTTGTCATTGTAGCGCGCCATATCCGGCACCCTGCTTCGGCGTGCATCAGGCCTGGGGTACTATTCTTGGGGCCTTGTCATCGTTTTTACGGCCTCTTTTCATTCTTACGAAGCAGGAGTTCCATGAACGTTCCCGTCAATCATTTCAAGCATGCGCTGGCTCAGGGCCGGCATCAATTGGGTCTATGGGTATCGTTGGCCAGTCCCTACAGCGCCGAGGTGGTCGCCCGCGCGGGATTCGACTGGCTGCTGTTCGATACCGAGCATGCGCCCAACGACGTAGGCTCCATCCTCGCTCAGCTGCAGGTGGCGGCGGCCTTTCCGGTTGCCCCGGTCGTGCGCCCCACATGGAATGACGCGTTGCAGCAAAAACGTTATCTGGACATCGGCGCACAGACGCTGCTGATTCCTTACGTGCAAACGGCCGAAGAAGCGGCCGATGCCGTGGCAGGCATGCGCTACCCGCCCCGCGGCCTGCGCGGGGTAGGCGGCACCAGCCGGGCCAGCGCATTCGGCGCCACGCGCGACTATATACAGACCTGTGAACGCGAGCTCTGCCTGCTGGTTCAGGTGGAAACCCGTCAGGGCCTGGACAATCTGGATGCCATTCTCGAGGTGGACGGCGTGGATGGCGTTTTCATCGGGCCGGCGGATCTGTCCGCCAGCCTTGGCCATCCGGGCAATCCCGGCCATTCGGAAGTCCAATCCGCCATCGAAGACGCTATCCGTCGCATCAGGGCCAAAGACAAGGCGCCAGGCATTCTTACCTTCGACGAAGCGCAGGCGCGCCACTATATGGAAGTGGGCACACTGTTTACGGCGGTAGGCATGGATCTGGCCATGCTGGCGCGAGCCACCGAGCAACTGGCTGCGCGCTTTCGCTGACTGAACGCCGGGAGCGCCTGAGCATGGGGCGTTTCCGGTGACCGTGCCGCAGATCATTGCTTGGGATATGGCGGCCAGGCTAAAGAAAAAGAGCGGAGAACCGCTCTTTCTGCCTTGCTACTTCACGATGGTCAGCCGGGGTGGCTTGGGGTCGTCGTCCGGCGGCGTGGCCGATGCGTCCGGCGCCCGATGACCGTTGTCGGCCACGACTTTGGGGCCTGAGCCTTCAGCAGCGCCCGTGTCGGTGTCCGTGCCAGGATAGGGGTGGGAGTCAACGACATCAAAGCCCATGCCTGCACCGGTTTCCCGCGCATAAATCGCCGACACTGCGGCAACGGGTACATAGATCTGCTCCGTCACGCCGCCGAAGCGGGTCTGGAACTCGATATAGTCGTTGCCCAGTGTCAGGCGACTGGTCGCCAGCGTGCCGATGTTCAGCGTGATCTGGCCATCATGGATGTGCGCGGGCGGCACGGTTGTATTGGCGTCTACCGTTACCACGATGTGAGGCGTGTAGCCGTTGTCGGTACACCACTCGTGCAGCGCGCGGATCAGATAGGGCTTGGTTGAAGACTCTTGCATGGCATTCCGTAACGTCTAGCGGCGCATGACCTTTTCGGAAGGCGTCAGCGCTTCGATATAGGCAGGGCGCGAGAAGATGCGCTCGGCATACTTCTGCAGCGGAGCTGCGTTCTTGGGAAGCTCGATGCCATAGTGGTCCAGGCGCCACAGCAGGGGCGCGATGGAGACATCCAGCATCGAGAACTCTTCGCCCAGCATGTACTTGTTCTTGATCAGCAGGGGGGCGAGCTGGGCAAGACGGTCGCGTATGCTCTGGCGCGCCAGGTCCTGCGCTTTGCTGTCGACGACGCCGCGGTTTTCCAGCACGGACACGTGCACGAACAGTTCCTTTTCGAAGTTGTACAGGAACAGCCGGGTGCGCGCCCGCATGACGGGGTCTGCAGGCATGAGTTGCGGGTGCGGGAACCGCTCGTCGATGTATTCGTTGATGATGTTGGACTCGTACAGCACCAGATCCCGCTCGACCAGGATAGGCACCTGGCCGTAGGGGTTCATGACCGAAATGTCTTCCGGCTTGTTGTACAGGTCGATATCACGGATTTCAAAATCCATGCCTTTTTCGAACAACACAAAGCGGCAGCGTTGGGAGAACGGGCAAGTCGTTCCAGAGTAGAGCACCATCATGTCGCGTATTCCAATCTTAGAAAATGATGGGCGGGTATCGAAGACGCCCCGCCGAAAAGGGAAATAGGCGTATTACCTTACGCCTATTTCCTGGCTGATAGTGTAAACGTTGTCCAGGCAACGATGCCAACTATCGATATGAACGGTTAATTACCGTTTACTTTACATGTTTCCAGTAGGATGCGTTCAGGCGCCAGGCGACGACCAGGAACAGACCCAGGAAAAGCAGTATCCATACACCCATTTGCTTGCGCAGCAGCTGCGCGGGCTCGGCCATCCAGCCCAGGAAGTTCGCCAGGTCGGCAACATTGTTGTCAAATACTGCAGCCTGACGCGGGTCCTTGGAGGACAGTACGGCCTTGTCCACGGCGGCGCCCTCGTAGTCTTTGAGGACATCCGTCTTGATTTCCGAGAAGCCCTGTCCGTCGTACTTGGAGGTGATCCGTTCCCATTGCGATTTGCCGTCAGGCAGCTCGACCTCGTGCACGACTGTGCGGTCCAGCGTGCGCGGGCCCTGCAACTGCCACAGGATGTTGGGCATGGCGATGCTTGGGAACACCAGATTATCCCAGCCGGTGGCCTTGGTGGTGTCGCGGTAGAACGAACGCATGAGGGTGTAAACGTAGTCGACACCCGAATGGCCCATGTTTTCGGACTTGGCCCGCGCAATCACGGACAGGTCCGGCGGTGCGGAGCCGAACCATTTCTTGGCATCATCCGGCCTCATGGCGATGTGCATCAGGTCGCCGACCTTCTCGCCCGTGAACAGGAGATTCTTCTGGATCATTTCGTCGGTCAGGCCGATCTCGGTGAGCTTGTTATAGCGCATGGAGTTGGCGCTGTGACAGCCCAGACAGTAGTTGACGAACAGTTTCGCGCCATTTTGCAGCGCGGTCATGTCGTTGATCCGGTTCGGCGCCCGATCGAGCGGGTGACCACCCCCCGATGCCAGTGCAACCGTGCAAGTCAGTGATAGGGCAATGACGCCTAGCAGCTTTTTAATCATGATCAATCCGTAACGTATTGGTTGCCTTAGTGAGCGTGGAACGTGACGCGGTCCGGGACTTGCTTGAAGGTCCCGAGCCGGCTCCATACCGGCATCAGCAGGAAGAAGCCCAGGTAGATCACGGTGCCGATCTGGCTCATGAGGTTGAACGTGGGATTCGGAGCTTGCGTTCCCAGCCAGCCCAGCACCAGGAAGTTGACGATGAATATACCGTACAGGAATTTGTGCCAGGTTGGGCGGTAGCGGATCGACTTGACCGGCGAATGGTCCAGCCAGGGAAGGAAGAACAGGATCACGACCGCCCCGCCCATGGCCACCACACCCCAGAACTTGGCGTCGATGGTGCGCAGCAGCACGGCGATCACCAGCAGGATGACCGGCACCAGAATGCGCCAGAAACCCTTGAGATTGCCCTTGAAGAATAGCGCGATGGCTGCGATGACCGCGGCGCCGGTAAGCACCAGTGTGAAATCGGCCGTTGTGGCGCGCAGCATGGAGTAGAACGGCGTGAAATACCAGACCGGGGCAATGTGCGGCGGTGTCTTGAGCGGGTTGGCCGGGACGAAGTTGTTGTACTCCAGGAAGTAGCCACCCATTTCAGGCGCGAAGAAGATAATGGCCGCGAAGACGATCAGAAAGCCCGCCACACCCATGATGTCGTGCACCGTGTAGTAGGGGTGGAAGGGGATGCCGTCCATCGGGCGACCGTAGCGGTCCTTGGGGCCTTGCTTGATCTCGACGCCATCGGGGTTGTTCGAGCCCACTTCGTGCAGCGCAATGATATGCGCCACGACCAGACCGAGGATAACCAGCGGAATGGCGATCACGTGGAAAGCAAAGAAGCGGTTCAGCGTGGCGTCGGAGACGACGAAGTCGCCGCGGATCCAGATGGCCAGGTCTGGGCCGATGAAAGGAATGGCCGAGAACAGGTTGACGATCACCTGGGCGCCCCAGTACGACATCTGGCCCCAGGGGAGCAGGTAGCCGAAGAAGGCTTCGCCCATCAGCGACAGGAAGATCGCCACGCCGAAAATCCAGACCAGCTCGCGCGGTTTGCGGTAGGAGCCGTAGAACAGCCCACGCAGCATGTGCAGGTAGACCACCACGAAGAACATGGAGGCGCCTGTCGAGTGCATGTAGCGGATCAGCCAGCCGAATGGCACTTCGCGCATGATGTACTCAACAGACTCGAATGCCAGCTTGGCATCGGGCTTGTAGTTCATGACCAGGAAAATACCCGTGACGATCTGGATGACCAGCACCAGCATTGCCAGGGACCCGAAGAAATACCAGAAATTGAAGTTCTTCGGTGCGTAATATTCCGACATGTGTTCTTTGACCATGGTCGTAAGCGGAAAACGCTTATCAACCCAGCCCAAGAGTCCTGTCGTCTCGACGGTTTTGTCGCCAGCCATGAAACGGCTCCTTATTCTATCTAGGCGTATAACGGGTTCGGTGCGCGCGGCGCGCTAGGCGCGCCAGTGTGGATCAGGCCTTTTTGGTGTCTTCTGCGCCGATCGTGACACGCATGCCATCTTCGGAAAAGACATAAGGCGGCACCTCGAGGTTGTCGGGGGCCGGTTTGTTGCTGAACACACGCCCGGCCAGGTCGAAGGTAGAACCATGGCAAGGACAAAGGAACCCGCCTTTCCAGTCGCCGGGCAACCCTGCTGCCGGCGTGAACTCGGGTGTTGGCGAACAGCCCAAATGGGTACAGATGCCCACGCAGATGAAGATTTCTGG
Source organism: Pusillimonas sp. (assembly GCA_048270225.1). GTDB lineage: Bacteria > Pseudomonadota > Gammaproteobacteria > Burkholderiales > Burkholderiaceae_B > Allopusillimonas. The sequence goes on from JBLWTG010000003.1 coordinate 76,675, forward strand.
TCTGCGCGAACGGTATTCGTTTTCGGCGAACGGCGGCGTGAAGCCGGGACGCTCGGAATGGGGATCGGCAAGCTTGGCATCCAGCGTGGGCAGGTCCTTGATCTGCCGCTCGGTGCGATGCAGGATCCAGACCGGTTTGCCGCGCCATTCGACGGTCATCATCTGGCCTGGGGCGAGAGACGAGATATCTGCTTCGACGGGGGCGCCGGCGGCAAGGGCTTTTGCTGATGGAGCAAAGGAACCGACGAAGGGCACGGCGGTTGCCACGCCCGCCACACCGCCGACCGCACAGGCGGTGGTAACCCAGAGACGTCGCGACGGATCTGGTGGGAGGTTGGGATCGACTGCGCCGGAATCGTCTAGCTGTGTCGTTATCTCACTCATTCTCGTATCCTTATTCTGCCCCGGCAGGGCATGGCCTGTTCACTATTTTTGGCTATGTACAATCTTTTCAACCGCGTATTATAGCGTTAGCCCGGATGGCGGGTGTTATGTCATAAGTCAAAGGAAAAGACATCATGAGCAAAGCGCGCGGTTTTTTGCAGGAATTCCAGGCGTTCGCCGTCAAAGGCAACATGATCGATCTGGCTGTGGGCGTCATCATCGGCGCTGCGTTTGGCAAGATTATCGCCTCATTGGTAAAAGACATCATCATGCCTATCGTCTCCTTCATCCTTGGAGGCGAAGTCGATTTCAACAGCAAGTTCCTGTTGTTGCGCGCGCCAGCGGGCTATTCGGGGCCCGAGACCTACGACGCGCTAAACAAGGCAGGCGCGGTGCTCCTGACCTGGGGCAACTTCGTTACCGTATTGATCAACTTCATTCTGCTGGCCCTGGTGGTGTTTTGCCTGGTCAAGGCCGTCAACTCCGCGCGCGAGCGGTTTGAGCGCAAGGAAGAGGCCGCACCCGCCGCACCCGCGGCACCGGCCGAAGACGTCGTGCTGCTGCGCGAGATTCGCGACCTGTTGAGCAAATAGCAGGGCGACTGCAGGTCAGACGGGATTGTCGAGGTCGACAAACTCGACCTTGATGCCGAAGGTTTCGGCCACCGCCTGGCCCAGCGCCTGTACGCCGTAGCGTTCAGTGGCATGGTGGCCGGCACCGATAAAGCCGGTGCCGGTTTCCGTGGCCAGGTGAAAAGTCGGCTCTGAGGCTTCCCCGGTCAGGTAGGCATCTGCGCCAGCGGCAATGGCGGCTTCCATCATTCCCTGGGCTGCGCCTGTACACCAGGCCACGCGCGCAAGTTTTTGTTGCGTATTTCCAACAATTAATGGCTGACGTTGCAATGCTTTGCAAATATGCGCGCCCAGGTCGCCCAGGGTCGGCGTGGCGGGGCAGCGGCCCAGCCAGATCAGGCCGTCAGGGCCGCAGGTGACGGGCTTGCCGTCTTCGTCAAGATCGGGCACCAGCCCCAGTACGCGCGCCAGTTGGGCGTTGTTGCCCAGTACGGGATGGGCATCCAGCGGCAGGTGATAGGCGAACAGGTTCAGGTCATGCTGAAGGGCCAGTGAGAGCCGTCTGCGCTTGGGGCCGCGTATGCAGGGGTCCTCGTTCTTCCAGAACCAGCCGTGATGGACCAGCACGGTATCGGCGCCTCGCTCGACAGCGGCCTCGAGCAATGCCTGGCTTGCCGTCACGCCGGTGATAATGTGGCGTATCTCCGTCCGGCCTTCCACTTGCAGGCCATTAGGGCAATAATCCCTGAAGCGCTGGGCCTGCAGCGTGCTGTCCAGCCAGGCCGCGAGCTGTCGTGTAGAAACTTGATTCATGGATGTCTTTTTTCCCTTATAGCCTTATGCGTCGATTGTGGTTGCTATTCGCCCAGACCGTTACTGTCTGTCTGGGTATTTTATTCATCGTGACGACACTGCGGCCGGAATGGCTGCATGGCGTGCCGGATGCCTCGGGGCCAGGGCCGGCCGGCGCGCCGTTGCAGACGGGAGCATCCGACGCGGCGGCGCATTCGCCCCGGTGGTCGCTGGCCGATGCGGTATCGCGCGCCACGCCTTCCGTCGTCAATGTCTATACGCGTAAGCATATCAATGTGCCGCTGCTGCCGCTGCCCGCAGACCCCGAGCTTGAGCGCCTGTTTCGCGAGGTGCCCGGTTTCAGCCGTCGCAAGGAGTCGACCAATCTGGGTTCGGGCGTCATTGTCCGGGCCGATGGGTATATTCTGACCAACTTTCATGTCATCGAGGCGGCCGACTCCATCGAAGTCGCGCTCAGCGACGGGCGGGAAGCCAGGGCGACGCTGGTGGGCGCAGATCCCGAAAGCGATCTTGCGGTGCTCAAGATCGATCTTCCCGGGCTGCACCCGATCGCCTTCAGCGACAAGGCGCCGGCCCGCACGGGTGATATCGTGCTGGCCATCGGCAACCCGTTCGGCGTTGGCCAGACCACGACCATGGGGATTGTGTCGGCCGTGGGCCGCAATCGCCTGGGCATCAATATCTACGAAAACTTCATCCAGACCGATGCCGCCATCAATCCGGGCAATTCGGGCGGTGCGCTGATCGATGCGTCGGGGCAACTGGTCGGCATCAATACAGCCATTTATTCCGAAACGGGCGGGTCGCTGGGCATAGGATTTGCGATTCCTGTCCAGGCGGCGCATGCGATCATGGATGAGATCATTCAGACGGGTTCCGTGACACGCGGCTGGCTCGGTATAGAGCCCCAGGACATCACGCCGGACCTTGCCAAGGCCTTTGCGCTCAAGCAGGAGCATGGCGTGATCATCGCGGGCGTGCTGCGCAACGGGCCGGGCTGGAGCGCAGGACTGAGGGTAGGCGATATTGTGCGCGAAATAAACGGTGCGCAGGTGTATGACTCTATTGGATTCCTGAACCAGATCGCACCGCTCAAGCCGGGGCAGGAGGCCACCCTCACGCTGCTGCGCAATGGCAAGTCGCAGCAGATGGACGTCAAGGTGGGCACCCGTCCCGTGAAGCGCCGGCGCTGATCGCCGGCGGCGCGGGGCCTTAGTCGCTGTCGCGCGTTACCTCGGCGGTTTCATCGCCGGCCTTTTCTTTCGCTTTGCGCTCCAGGATGCTCGCAACCAGCACGCCCAACTCAAACAGCAGGCACAGCGGCAGCGCCAGCATGAACTGGCTGACCACATCGGGTGGCGTGACCACGGCAGCAATGACGAATGCGCCGACAATCACATAGCCGCGTGCTGCGCGCAGCTTCTTTACTGAGGCCATGCCGGTCTTGACCAGCAGAATGACGGCGATCGGCACCTCGAACGTGATGCCGAATGCCAGGAACATGGTCATGACAAAGCCCAGATAGGCTTCGATGTCAGGCGCGGGCGTGATGGATTGCGGGGCGAAGTTGGCGATAAAGTGGAAAACCGTCCGGAACACCACAAAATAGCAAAATGCCATGCCCAGCAGAAAGAGCAGGGTGCTGGACGCGATCAGCGGCAGGGCCAGGCGCTGTTCGTGCTTGTACAGGCCCGGCGCCACGAAGGCCCACGCCTGGTAAAGGACGACCGGCAGCGCCAGTACGAAGGCCGCCAGCAGCGTCACTTTGACCGGCACCATGAAGGGCGTGATGACGCCGGTGGCGATCATGCGCGTGCCCTGTGGCAGGGAGGCCAGCATGGGCTGGGCGAGCACGTCGTAGATGGCCGACGGGCCCGGGTAGATAAACAGCACGACGAATATTGCGAGCACCGCCATGGCGGCTCGCAGCAAGCGTGTTCTCAGCTCGACCAGGTGCGAGATGAATGTATCCTGAGGGGCTTCCTGCTCTGTCACGATGGCTTACCTGTTTGAGTCGGGGTGGTGTTCTGTTCATCGAAACCGGGCAGCGGCAGGGTGGTCGTGTCTTCGTGGGGCGCATCGTCCCCGGCGGCGCTGTCATGCGCCGGTTCGGCTGCGTCCGGCAGCCTGGCGGGAGGGGAAGCCTGTTCGGTGCTCGCGCCGGCGGACTCGGCGCCGGCTTTCCCGGTGGCGGTGCTGGCCAGGCTTTCGATGGAGGCTGAGGCCTCGGTAAGCGCCTGGCGGGCATCCTCAAGCGGCTCGCGCACACTGTCAGACGCTGTTTGCATGGAGGACTTCACCGAACGGGCGGCATCTTCCATCTGACCCTTGAGGCTGCTCAGCTCATCAAGGTCCATTTCGCGCTGGATGTCTGTCTTGACATCGCTGACATAACGCTGCGCGCGCCCGACCAGGTGGCCGATAGTTCGCGCGACCTTGGGTAGGCGCTCGGGCCCGATCACGATCAGCGCGATCACGCCGATCAGCATAAGTTCGCTAAAGCTGACGTCAAACATGATGTCGCGGTACGCTCAGGGAAAAGGAGGAATCAATACGATACACCCGCGGACTGGCCTCGGTAGCGGCACATGCCGGCCAGAGACCGGCGGCGTGAATACGCCGGTCTGAGGGCCGAATCATGGCGCGCCGCGCGGCTGCTCGCCATGGGGCGAAGCCTGCGGGTGCTCGATCTGTCTGGTACATGGAGTACGGCCGCCTCAGGCGTCCGTTTTTTCCTTGGCCTGCACGTCGATCGTGTCGTCGCTTTTGGTGCGCTGGGTGACGGCTTCGGGTGTCTTGGCCTCGCCCTCTTCGCTGGCGTCATGCATGCCCTTCTTGAAGCCTTTGACTGCGCCGCCAAGGTCTTCGCCCATATTGCGCAGTTTTTTCGTGCCGAATATCAGCGCGACAATCACCAGGACAATGAGCCAATGCCAAATGCTGAAACTACCCATGAGGTTTCTCCGTTTAAGCGGCGGGTGCCGCCCGTTTGTTCCAGGGGCGGGGGCCCCCGATAATATGCATGTGCAGATGGCCGACTTCCTGTCCGCCTTCTGCACCGGTGTTGATGACAATCCGGAAGCCGCCGTCGGGGCCCGGCGTACAGCCGTTGTCATGCGCCAGCGCCGGGGCCAGCGCCATCATTCTGCCCAGCCAGGCGCTATCCTGATCGTTGATGTCCTGCAGGGACGTCACGTGACGCTTGGGCACCACCAGCAGATGCACGGGCGCCGCCGGGTTGATGTCGTGAAAAGCCAGAAATTCGTCGTCTTCATAGACTTTTTTTGCCGGAATCTGGCCTTCGACAATCTTGCAGAACAGGCAGTTATCGCTCATGTAGATCCTTTTGCTGTGGAGCGGCTGGCTTTTTCTTCCAGGCCGGATGTGCCTTCGCGGCGCGCAAGCTCGTCCAGTACCTGTTCCGGGCGCAGGCCGTAATGGGCCAGCGTGACCAGGCAATGAAACCAGAGATCGGCTGTCTCGCTGACGATGCGGTCGGGCTGATTATCCTTGGCTGCCATGACAAGTTCAGTAGCCTCTTCGCCGATCTTCTTAAGAAAGGCGTCGGGGCCGCGCGCAAGCAGTCTGGCACTGTATGACGAGGCGGGGTCGCCCCCTTGTGCCGGCAGCCGGGTTTCCAGGGTGTCGGCCAGGCGGGAGAGGATGGCGGCGTTATCCGGCTTCATTTGTAGATCAGTTCCGGGTCTTTCAGTACAGGGTCGACTGCGGTCCAGACCGCTTTGTCCGAAGCGCCGTCCAGGCGGCGGTAAAAACAGCTTTCGCGGCCGGTATGGCAGGCGATGCCGCCTTCCTGGCGCACCTTGAGCAGAATGACGTCGCCATCGCAGTCCAGACGGATTTCGTGCACGATCTGTACGTGGCCGGATTCCTCGCCCTTGCGCCACAAGCGCTTGCGCGAGCGCGACCAGTAGACGGCACGCGCCGTCGCGACGGTTTCCTCGAGCGCGTCGGCGTTCATCCATGCGACCATGAGCACCACGCCGCTATCCACATCTTGCGCAAGCGCGGGAATCAGGCCGTCCTGGTCGAACTGAACGGCTGAGAGCCAGTGAGTATCCTGTGTCATACGGGTAATCGTACCTTAATACCTTGCCGGGCCATGAAATTCTTGGCTTCCTGCACCGTGTGCTGCCCGTAGTGGAAAATGCTGGCGGCGAGCACGGCGCTGGCGCGGCCTGTGGTGACGCCATCGGCCAAATGCTGCAACGAGCCCACGCCGCCCGACGCAATCACAGGCACAGGCACAGCGTCGGACACGCTGCGGGTGAGTTCGAGGTCGAATCCGGACTTGGTGCCGTCGCGGTCCATGCTGGTGAGCAGGATTTCGCCGGCGCCGTAGTCTGCCATCTTGCGCGCCCATTGGACCGCATCCAGGCCGGTCGCCTTGCGGCCGCCGTGCGTGAAGACTTCCCAGCGGGGTGGCTCGCCCTGCGCTGAGACGCGTCTGGCGTCGATGGCGACCACAATGCACTGGGAGCCGTGATAGTCGGCGGCCGCGCGCACGAATTCGGGGTCGGCGACGGCGGCGCTGTTGATGGATATCTTGTCCGCACCCGCATTGAGCAGACGCTGGACATCCGGCACGCGTCGCACACCGCCGCCGACGGTCAGGGGGATAAAGACCTGGCGCGCCACGTCTTCGATGATGTGAAGAATCAGGTCGCGTTCATCGCTGGTGGCTGTGATGTCCAGGAAGGTCAGCTCGTCGGCACCCTGTTCGTTGTAGCGTTGGGCGATTTCGACTGGATCGCCGGCATCGATGAGATTGACGAAATTCACGCCCTTGACCACCCGACCCGCTGTTACGTCCAGGCAAGGAATGATGCGGCGTGTCAGGCCTGTGTCGAGGGCCTTGTTCTCTGCTGTCATGATGCGCCGAGCTGATCCGCGAGATTCTGCGCGGCGGCGAAGTCCAGCGTGCCTTCGTACAGGCTGCGACCCAGGATGGCGCCTTCTACGCCTTCGTCCTCGACGGCGCAAAGGGCTTCGATATCTTTGAGGTCGGTCACGCCGCCGGAGGCGATGACGGGGATGCTGACATGGCGCGCGAGGTTGACGGTGGCTTCAATGTTGACACCGGACAGCATGCCGTCGCGTCCGATATCGGTATAGATGATGGCTTCGCAGCCGTAGTCTTCGAATTTGCGGGCAAGGTCCAGCACGTCGTGGCGGGTGAGCTTGCTCCAGCCGTCGGTGGCAACCTTGCCGTCGCGCGCATCCAGCCCGACAATGATATTGCCCGGAAAGGCGCTGCAGGCGTCGCGCAGAAAGCCTGGGTCTTTGACGGCCGCAGTGCCGATGATGATGTACGACAGGCCGGCATCCAGGTACTGTTCTATGGTGTCCAGGTCGCGTATGCCTCCACCTATCTGCACCGGAATGTCGCCGCCCATGGCGGCGATGATGGCCTTGATGGCCGCCCCGTTCTTGGGCTTGCCGGCCACTGCACCATTCAGATCAACCAGATGCAGGCGTCTGGCGCCTTGCTCCAGCCATTGGCTGGCCATCGCGGCGGGGTCTTCGGAAAATACGGTCGCGTCGTCCAGGTCGCCCTGGCGCAGGCGCACGCAACGCCCGTCTTTGAGATCTATGGCGGGTATCAGTAGCATGATGTTAAGGATTCCAATCTACGAAGTTCCGATAAAGACGCAGGCCGTGGTCGGCGCTTTTCTCGGGATGGAACTGTACTGCAAAAATATTAGCGTTTGCTATCGCACAGGTAAAGCGCAGTCCGTAGTGGCTTTCCCCAACAGTGAGCGCGGGGTCGGCAGGCTGCGCATAGTAGCTGTGTACGAAATAAAAATGTGTTTCGTCCGGGATGCCTGCCCACAAGGCATGACTGCGTGTCTGTTTGACGCGGTTCCAACCCATATGCGGTACTTTGAGCCGTTCCGGCGCGTTCGGGCCGGCCTCTGGCGCAGCGCCGGCAAACTGTGGCCCCGCAAAGCGTTTTACGTCGCCGGGGAAAACATCCAGGCAGGTGACATTGCCCTCTTCACTGCTGGAAAACAACATCTGTTCGCCGACGCAGATGCCCAGCAGGGGCTTGCTGCGCGCTGCGCGCACCACGGTTTCGCGCAGGCCCGACTCATCCAGCGTACGCATGCAGTCGGGCATGGCGCCCTGGCCGGGAAACACAACCCGGGCTGCCCTGTCGATGTCGGCGGCATGACGACAGATCCGAACGTCGGCATCGGGTGCGGCAGCCTGCAGCGCGCGCGCGACCGAATGGAAATTGCCCATGCCGTAGTCAACAATAGCGATAGTATTCACGATAGTCAGGCGGTGAGTTCAGGTGTGGATGGCGCCGGATGGCGCCGCCTACAGTACCCCTTTGGTGGAGGGCACTACGCCGGCATTGCGCGGGTCCAGCTCGGTGGCCATGCGCAGTGCGCGGCCAAACGCTTTGAATACGGTTTCGCACTGATGGTGCGAGTTTTCGCCGCGCAGGTTGTCGATATGCAGGGTGACCAGGGCATGATTGACAAAGCCCTGGAAGAACTCACGCGTCAGATCCACATCGAACTGGCCGATGTGTGAGCGCGTGAAGGGAATATGGTAGTAAAGCCCCGGCCGGCCTGAGAAATCGATCACGACACGCGACAGCGCCTCGTCCAGCGGCACGTAGGAGTGGCCGTAGCGGCGCAGGCCTGCCTTGTCGCCGACGGCGGCGGAAAAAGCCTGGCCCAGCGTGATGCCGACGTCTTCGACGGTGTGATGGTCGTCGATATGCGTATCGCCATCGCAATGAATGTCCAGGTCGACCAGGCCGTGCCGCGCGATCTGGTCCAGCATGTGGTCCAGGAAGGGTACGCCGGTATTGATGGTCTGGCGGCCGGTGCCGTCCAGGTTGATGGCCACGCGTATGCGTGTTTCATTGGTGTTGCGGGTAATGTCGGCAGTACGCATGATCAGGAGCTTTCAGTAGTGTTCAGGCGGTATTCGGCGCTGGCGGCATGGGCTTGCAGACCTTCGCCATAAGCCAGTGTCGCGGCGATGGGGCCCAGCGTTCGGGCGCCCTGTTCCGAGATATGGATGAGGCTGGAGCGTTTCTGGAAGTCGTATACGCCCAGCGGCGAAGAGAAGCGGGCTGTGCGTGAGGTGGGTAATACGTGATTGGGGCCGGCGCAATAGTCGCCCAGCGCTTCGGAACTGTATCGTCCCAGGAAGATTGCACCCGCGTGGCGGATGCGGTCGGCCCAGTGTTGGGGGGTCTGGGTAGAGATTTCCAGGTGTTCCGGGGCGATGTCGTTGGCGATGGCACAGGCCTCGTCCATGTCGGCCACCTGGATCAGCGCACCACGATTGCCCAGGCTGCTGCGTATGATCTCCGCGCGCGGCATGGTGGGCAGCAAGCGCTCGATGGCGGCTTCGACCTGATCAAGATAGGCGGCATCGGGGCAAAGCAAAATGGCCTGGGCCAGTTCGTCGTGCTCTGCCTGAGAGAACAGGTCCATGGCGATCCAGTCCGCCGGCGTGCTGCCGTCGGCAATCACCAGGATTTCGCTGGGGCCGGCAATCATGTCTATGCCCACTGTGCCGAATACCCGCCGCTTGGCGGCGGCGACATAGGCGTTGCCCGGGCCCACGATCTTGTCGACGGCCGCGATGGTGTCCGTGCCATAGGCCAGCGCGCCGACCGCCTGCGCACCGCCTATGCTCCATGCGCGGTCGACGCCGGCCAGCGCGGCCGCTGCCAGCACGATAGGGTTGCGCACACCGTCCGGGGTGGGGGTCACCATGACAACTTCGGGAACGCCGGCCACTTTGGCAGGGATGGCGTTCATCAGCACCGAGGACGGATAGGCGGCCTTGCCGCCCGGTACATAGAGGCCTACACGATCGAGCGGCGTGATTTTCTGGCCCAGCACCGTTCCATCCTCTTCGGTGTAGGTCCAGGTAGAGGCCTGCTGGCGCTGGTGATAGCTGCGCACGCGCTGAGCGGCTGCTTCGAGCGCGGTTCGCTGGGCGGCATCGAGCCCGTCCAGCGCGGCCTGCAGCTCATCGCGCGTGATCTCCAGGGCGGCCACGCTTGCGGCGCTGACGCGATCAAAACGCTGTGTGTAGTCGAGTACGGCCTTGTCGCCGTACTGCTGGACGTCGCGCAGGATGTCTGCGACGGCGCGTTCTATGGACTCATCCTGCGAGGCGTCGAACGCCAGCAGGGTGCGTAGGGTTGCCTGGAACCCCGCGGACTGGGTGCTTAGGCGTTTGATCGATGACATCGTGCGAACCGGTGAGTAAGTAAATGCGTGCTGATAGGCCTGAGTGTATACCGTAAGCGGGTGTGTTGCCGGGAAGCGCCGCCAGCCATGGCTGGCTCGCCGGCAGACCTGCAGCGCCCGCGCCATACGGGCGCGGGAGCGGCCTAGGCGCCGGCCTGCGAGGATGCCTGCGCAAAGGCGTCGATCAAGGGCTGCAGGGCCGCAGAACGGGTCTTGAGCGAAGCCTGATTGACGATCAGGCGCGAGGAGATCTGCGTGATCTCTTCCACCGCGACCAGATGGTTGGCCTTGAGCGTGCCGCCGGTGGACACCAGGTCGACGATGGCATCGGCCAACCCGACCAGCGGCGCCAGCTCCATTGACCCATACAGTTTGATCAGGTCGACGTGCACGCCCTTGTTGGCGAAATGTTCACGGGCGGCGCGCACATACTTGGTGGCGACGCGCAGGCGTGATCCCTGACGCACGGCGTTTTCATAGTCAAAGCCTTCCCGCACGGCCACGCACAGCCGGCAGCGCGCGATATTGAGGTCTATGGGCTGATACAAGCCGCCTGGATGGGTGGCCACGTGTTCATACAGCACATCTTTGCCGGCGATGCCGAAATCCGCTGCGCCATACTGAACGTACGTCGGGACGTCGGACGCCCGCACAATGATGATCTGCAGATCCGGGCTGCTGGTAGGAAGTATCAGCTTGCGCGAGGTTTCGGGATTTTCGGAGACCTGGATGCCGGCCGCGGCAAGCAAAGGCATGGTTTCGTCGAAAATGCGTCCCTTGGACAGGGCCAGGGTCAGGGGTTTGTCCAGGCTGGCGGGGCTCATGCGTCTTTTCCTGTCAGGCGTTGGATGTCGGCGCCCACGGCGCGCAGTTTCTCTTCCATGCGCTCATAGCCGCGATCCAGATGGTAAATGCGTTCTATCGTGGTGTCGCCTTCTGCGGCAAGGCCGGCGATGACCAGGCTGGCCGAGGCGCGCAGGTCGGTGGCCATGACGGTGGCCCCCAACAGACGGTCGGCGCCGCTGACGACAGCGGTATGGCCATCGATGTCTATCGCAGCGCCCATGCGGACAAGCTCCTGCACGTGCATATAGCGGTTTTCGAAGATATTCTCGACGATGACGGCGGTACCGTCGGCGATGGTGTTCAGTGCCATGAGCTGGGCCTGCATGTCGGTCGGAAAACCCGGGTATTCGGTGGTGCGGAATCCCGTTGCGCGCGGCCGGGTGTCCATGGCGCCGCGTATCCAGTCTTCGCCGCATTCGATCTGCATGCCGGCTTCCCGCAGTTTGTCCAGGATTGCGCCCATGGTGCCAGGGGCGGCGCTGCGCAGCGTGATATCGCCACCGGTCGCGCCGACGGCGCACAGAAAGGTGCCCGCCTCTATGCGGTCAGCAATGACCTGGTGGCTGGCGCCATGCAGACGGTCAACGCCGTCGATGACGATGCGGTCCGTGCCCTGGCCCTGAATGCGGGCGCCCATATTATTGAGCAGCTCGGCCAGGTCGCTGATCTCGGGCTCGCGCGCCGCATTTTCCAGCGTAGTGCGGCCTTCGGCCAGCACCGCTGCCATCATCAGGTTTTCGGTCCCGGTGACGGTGACCATATCTGTCCGGATGGAGGCGCCCTTCAGACGTTTCGCTCTGGCGATCACAAAGCCGTGCTCGATACGGATATCGGCGCCCATGGCTTCCAGCCCCTTGATATGCTGGTCAACCGGACGCTGACCGATGGCGCATCCCCCGGGCAGGCTGACGCGCGCCTCGCCGAAGCGGGCCAGCAGTGGGCCAAGCACCAGGATGGAGGCCCGCATGGTCTTGACGAGCTCGTAGGGCGCTTCAAGCTTGTCGACCTGTCCGGCACTGAGCGTAACGCTGTTGCGACCAGATTTTTCCGACTTGACACCCATTTGCCCGAGCAGCGCCAGCGTGGTGCCGATATCTTTCAGCTCTGGCACATTGTGCAGCGTGAGGGTGTCGGCGGTGAGCAGGCTGGCGCACAGTATGGGCAGGGCAGCGTTCTTGGCGCCCGACACGGCGATTTCGCCGTGCAGGCGGTTGCCGCCAGTGATGAGCAGTTTATCCATGAGGATTCGCTTTGTATTCCGCGGGCGTGAGGGTGCGCATGGACAGGGCGTGGATCTCGGCTTTCATGCGTTCGCCCAGGGCCGAGTAGACCAGTTGGTGGCGTGCAATCAGGCGTTTGCCTTCGAAGGCCGGACTGACGATGATCGCCTCGAAATGAGAACCGTCACCCTGCACCTCGAGGTGCTCGCAGTCCAGATTGGCGGCGATGTACTCGTGTACTTGTTCGGGGGTAGGCAACATGGCGGTCAACTCCTGAGTTTGTAGCCGCTGGCCAGCAGGCGCAGCGCAAAAAAGCAAAGCACGATGAACACTGCCGAGACGATGGCCAGGCTTTGCCAGGGCGACACGTCGGACACGGCGAAAAATCCATAGCGCATGCCGTCTATGGTGTAGAACAACGGATTCCAGCGCGAGACAGCCTGCCAGAAGGGCGGAAGGCTGTGAATAGAGTAGAACACGCCGGAAAGAAATGTGGCGGGCATGATCAGAAAGTTCTGGAACGCGGCAAGCTGATCGAATTTTTCGGACCACAGGCCTGCGATCAGGCCCAGCGTGCCCATGATGCCGCAAGCCAGTATGGCAAAGGCCAGCACCCAGAGGATGTTGGTGGCCGGCAGGGGAATAAAGAACAGCGCCACGATCCAGATACAGGCCCCCACGCACAGGCCGCGCGCGATGGCCGAGAGCAGATAAGCGCTGAATATCTCGCGATGCGATAGCGGCGGCAGCAGGATGAATACCAGATTACCGGTAATGCGGCTTTGTATCAGCGACGATGACGGATTGGCGAAGGCGTTCTGCAGCATGCTCATCATCATGAGGCCTGGGATCAGGAATGAGGTATACGGCACAGTGCCGTATACGCTCACGCGCCCTTCCAGTACATGGGCGAACACCAGCAGGTACAGCAGCGCGGTGACCACCGGCGCTGCAACGGTCTGGAACGCAACTTTCCAGAAGCGCAGCAGTTCCTTGCGCAGCAGGGTGGGAAAGCCCGAGCCCATGTCGGTGCGGGGCTGGAGCAGGGGTGCAGGTTTCATGTTGTGGGAATCTCCAGCGTTTCCGAGCCGTCGCGTTCGCCATGGCTGCTGTCTTCGCCGGCATGCATGATGCGAACGAAAGCGTCTTCCAGATCGGACCCGCCAACACGTGCCAACAGCGCCTGCATGGTGTCCAGCGCGGCAACGCGGCCGCCCTTGAGCATGGCGATCCGACCGCACAGCGCCTCGGCTTCTTCCAGGTAGTGGGTGGTCAGCAGGATGGTGTGTCCCTCTTTGTTCAGGCGTGCGATGAAGTCCCAGAGTGTGCGGCGCAGATCCACATCAACACCGGCAGTGGGTTCATCGAGAATGATGACGGGCGGGCGGTGCACCAGGGCTTGCGCCACCAGGACGCGGCGCTTCATGCCGCCGGACAGCGCCCGCATGTTGGCGTCGGATTTGTCGGACAGGCCCAGGTTGAAGAGAATTTCGTCGATCCAGTCGTCATTGTTGCGCAGGCCGAAATAGCCGGACTGGATGCGCAGGGTCTCCCGCACGGTAAAAAAGGGATCGTAGACAATTTCCTGGGGCACAACGCCCAGCGAACGGCGCGCCTGGCGGAAATCCGACTGGACATCGTAGCCACAGACGCGTGCGCTGCCCTTGCTGGCCCGCACCAGGCCGGCCAGAATGGAAATCAGCGTTGTTTTGCCAGCGCCGTTCGGGCCCAGCAGGCCAAAGAATTCGCCGTGATCCACGGTGAAGCTGACGTCGTCAAGCGCTTGATGTCCGGGCTTGCCCGGTATGCGCAGCAGCCTGTTCTTGAGGCTGGGCGGGTCGGGGGCGTAAATTTTGGAGATGTGTTCTAGGCTGAGGGCAGGCATGGGCACCACAAAAAAAGCTCGGCCTTGAGGCAAGGCCAAGCTTTACATTATAGACGCTGCGCGCGGGCTCGGCCCAGGCGCGGGGTTGCTGCGGTCAGGCAGCCTTACTGCTTGGGCTGGGTCTTGTTCAATGCATCGATCAGGCCGTCGATGCCGTTCTGGGATATTTGCTGGGAGAACTGATTGCGGTAGTTCTGAATGAGCCAGATTCCCTCGACGTTCAGGTCGTAGATTTTCCATCCCGAAGGCGTTTGTTCGAGGCGGTAGTCCACGCCGACGGCCGGTCCGTTGCGCTGGGACAAGGACGAGCGTACGACCACGTCGTCGGCCTTGGGGTCGCCGCGGAAGGGCTGCATGGTAATGGCGGATGTCTGGTCGACGTTGGCCAGGGCGCCGCTGTACGTGCGGATCAGCGTATTGCGAAACGCCTCAACCAGGCGCTTTTGCTGATCGGGCGTGGCCTGACGCCAGTAGCGTCCGGCGGCCAGGCGCGTGGTTTTCTCGAAATTCACGTAAGGCAGGATGTATTCGCCGACCAGCTCGTTGATGCGATTCAGATCGCCAGCCTGGGCTGTTTTGTCCTGCTTGAGGGCTTCCAGGGCATTGTCGGCAGCGGCCTGGACAAAGTCATTGGGGGCAGCCTTGGGGTTGACCGTGGCGGCTTGCGCGCAGGCCGCCGCAAGGCCTAGGCCCAGCAGGGCAACGGCCAGCATGCGTTGCAGCAGTGAAAGAGAGCGTAGATAAGACACAATCATGAACGGAAACCTCCGGGGTTATTGGGCAGGGGCAGCCACGGCTTTGTCGCCGGCGCCTGCTGGTTGTGTTGCCGCGCCCGTAGCGGCGGGGGCGGCAGCGCCATCGTCAGAATAGTCGGGCAGGTCGTCGTCGGAGTAGTCCGGCAGATCGTCCTCCAGGTAATCGGGGGCGGCGGCGCCTTCTCTGCGGCTGTCGACCAGCGCCTTGCGCCGCTGCAGGTAGGCGTCGCGGATGAAGCTGTAGCGGTCCAGCGCGATTTCGTTGACCAGTTTGTCGGCTTCGAGCAGATTGGCGCGGGCATCGACAATGTACAGGCCGATGATGGCGTTGCGGGTAGGTACGTCGTCGATTTCCAGGACAGGGGTGGTAGGCGAGAAACCGGTGCCCAGTGTGATGGCGGTGGCGGTGCCGTCGCGCAGTGTGCTCGAGCCCAGGAAGGGCAGCACTACATAGGGGCCTGATTTCAGTCCCCATACGCCCAGCGTGACGCCGAAGTCATTGACGATGCGCTTGGACCCGTTCATGGAGGCAACGTCGATGCAGCCGCCCAGACCCATGGTGCTGTTAAAGAGCACCCGGCCCACCGTATTGATGAAATCGTGCCCGCGGCCTTGTAGAAAGCTGTTCGCCGCTGACCATATGTCGCCCAGATTGTTGAACATATTGTGTATGCATGTCTGCACCGGATCCGGCATGAGCTGGTCGTAGCCGGAGGCGATGGGCTTGAGCAGCGCCTTGTCCACCGTGTCGTTGAAGGTGTACATGCTGCGGTTGTAGCTTTCCCACGGATCCTGCGGCGTGGGATGGCTGACGGTTGCGCAGCCGGCCACGAGGGACATGGTCCCGACGATGCCCGCCAGGCGGATGTGGCGTTGCGCGCGCGAAGGCGCGGAGGTAGGAGTGAGCGTCATAAGGGGGGGTGTGTTGTGTTGGCCGCGATGCCTGATTGTAGTCGGCGAATGTGTTCGATTCCAGCGCGCCCGGACGCCTGCCCGTGGGTGGCTTGCGTCAGCGGAGCGGAGGCCGGCCTGCGCCACTATTTGGCGCCGCCTTCTTTGTCGGCCGAGCTGTAAAGGAACTTGCTGATGAGCTCCTCCAGCACGACGGCGCTCTGGGTATATTTGATTTCGCTATTGGTGGCCAGCATTTTGTCGTCGCCGCCCGGGGTGAGTCCCACGTACTGTTCGCCCAGCAATCCCGAGGTCAGGATGGAGGCCGAGGAGTCGTCCGGGAAGGTGTACTGCTTGTCGAGATCCAGGGTAGCGACCGCCTGGTAGCGGGTATTGTCGAAGCTGATGCTGGAGACCCGGCCTACCACCACGCCGCTGCTCTTGACGGGCGCGCGCACCTTCAGCCCGCCCAGATTGTCGAAATGCGCCTTCACCTGGTAGGTGGGCGAAAATGAGAACGAGCTCATATTGCCGGCCCGCAGAGCCAGGAAAAGCAGGGCAATGGCGCCCAGCAGCACGAAAAGGCCCACCCAGAAATCGGTTTTTTCACGCGTCATGTTTAATTCGCCTCTCGTCAGTTTATCTGGCTATGTATTGCTGAACATCAGTGCTGTCAGGATAAAGTCCAGACCCAGCACGACCAGCGATCCTGTTACTACCGTTCGCGTCGTGGCGCGCGATACCCCTTCGGGCGTAGGTTTGGCCGTCCAGCCTGCATGCAGCGCAATCAGGGTGACAGCGATCCCGAAGACAACGCTCTTGAGCACGCCGTTCAGCACATCGTTGAAGACATCGACCCCGCCCTGCATCTGAGACCAGAACGCACCCGCGTCGATGCCGATCAGCAGAACCCCGACAATCCAGCCGCCGATGATGCCCACCATGGAGAACACCGCCGCCAGCACGGGCATGGCAATGACGCCTCCCCAGAAGCGCGGCGTAAGCACGCGGCGTATGGGGTCCACCGCCATGACTTCCATCGCGGCGATCTGCTCGCCTGCTTTCATCAGGCCGATTTCCGCGGTAAGCGAGGTGCCGGCCCGACCGGCGAATAGCAGGGCGGTAATGACCGGACCCAGTTCGCGTGTGAGCGACAAGGCCACCAACAGGCCCAGCGCTTCTTCGGAGCCGTAGCGGTTCAGCGTGTAATAGCCCTGGAGGCCGAGCACGAAGCCCACGAACAGCCCCGATACGACGATGATAAGCAGGGAGTAATTGCCGATGAAGTGTACCTGCTGGGATACCAGACCGGGTCGTCTGATGGCCACGCCGCTGCGCGCCAGAACGGCGCCGCCCAGGCGCATGAAGGCGCCCAGGCCGCTGACGCCGTGCCTGACGCGCGTGCCCAGCGTTGTAATGGTTCGGACGGGAGAGATCATGGGCGTCCTGCGTGATGTTGATCCAGCCATTTGTCAAAGGCAGGCGTCGTCGGATAATGAAAGGCGATGGGGCCGTCGGGTTCGCCATTGAGGAACTGCTTCACATAGGCGTCTTGGGAACCGGTCAGCGCCCGGGGGCTGCCGTGGGCCAGCAGCTTGCCCTGGCCGACCACATAGACATAGTCCGCAATGGCGAACGATTCGGCGACATCATGTGTGATCAGGACTGAGGCGCACTGCAGCCGGTCGGTGAGGCTGCGTATCAGCTGCGCCGTGATGCCCAGTGAGATTGGATCCAGCCCGGCAAAAGGCTCGTCGTACAGCACGAGCTCGGGCTCAAGCACAATGGCGCGCGCCAGAGCGACCCGGCGAGCCATGCCGCCGGAGATTTCTGAAATGCGCAGATGCGCAGCCGCCCGCAGCCCGACGGCATCAAGCTTGTCCAGGACGCGCTCGATGATTTCCTGTTCGGTCATGCTGGTGTGTTCACGCAGCGGAAAGGCAACGTTCTCGAACACGTTCAGATCCGTGAACAGGGCGCCTTGTTGGAAAAGCACGCCCATGCGCTGACGAATCTCGCGCAGACGCTCGCCGGACAAGGTGCCAATGTCCTGGTCAAAAACCTGGATGTGGCCGCGCTGCGCCTGGATCTGGCCAGTGGTGGCGCGCAGCAGTGTGGTCTTGCCTGAGCCGGAGCCCCCCATCATGGCAACGACCTGGCCGCGGCTGACCTCGAGGTCTATGCCTTCCAGTACGGTGAAGTCGCCATAGCCCAGGGCGACGCCGCTGAACTTGACGATGGGGCCGGCATCAGTGTGGCTGTTCGAGGTCATAAGCAGATACTTTGACGATAAGCCTTGCATTGTAGCGTTTTATGCACAATAGGCCGTGTGATGCGAGATGTTTCTTGGCGCGGGGATGGCGTGCACTGCCATGGCGCTGCTTCAGCCGACTTCAGGCGCCTTGCGCCAGGCTTCGCATTCGGCAGCCAGCAGGCGTCCCATGGTTTGCCTGCGGGCAGCGTCAAGGCGTTGGCTGATCGCGCCGAAACTGATGGCCACTTTGGTGATTTTGGATATCGAGAATGCACAGCCTACCCCTGAGACGCCCGGGGTGATGCCGTCAACAATTTCCGCATAACCCTGGTCTCTAGCAGCCTTGGCATGGAGGAGCAGAGTCTGTAAAGGCAGTCCGGCCTTGAGATAGTCCTCTTTGTGTCGTGCATGGATTTCGGCGATCACAGCGTCGCTGTAGTCGGCGATGAGCGCAAGCCCACCCGCGCCTATGCCCATGAGCCTTTTTTCGCCGGCATCGATAGTGAATATCCGGACAGGGAATTCGCCGTGTTCACGCAGCAGGCACAAGGCGTAATCCCCTTGCTGGACCACCAGAAATACTGTGTCGCCCGACAGGCGACAGAGCCGTTTGGCCAAGGGCCGCAGCGTATCGGCGATAGGTACGCGATACATGGCCGAGAAGCCCATTTGCATGGCATCGATGCCGAGGTAATAGCGGCGCGAGGCAGTTTCACGCCGGGCAAAGTTTTCGTCGACCAGACAGCTCAGCAAACGATGCGCTGTGGAGCGCTCCAGATCCGCATGCGCCATGACTTCCTGCAGCGTCAGGCCCTGGGCGTCGTGTTCGGCGAGCAGGCGCAGAAGATGCAATACACGGCGGATGCTTTGTGTGCCGGTTTTTTGTGTGTTGTTCATATTGTGGGATATTTTATATTAATTGTTTGTATTGTAGGAAATTGAATGGCCTAATCCCGTCCCATGCATGTCATTACTCCAAGGCGGGCCATGAACTACACCTTTTTGCTTGTTGAAAATACCGACTCGGTCAGGCGTATCAGCCTGAACCGCGCACAGGCGCGCAATGCGCAGAGCCAGCAACTGCTGGACGAGCTGGACCATGCGGTATCAGAGGCCGCTCGTGACGACGCCGTGCGTGTCATGGTGATTGCTGCGGTGGGCGATCATTTTTCCGCCGGCCACGATCTTAAGGAGGCCCAGGCCAAAAGAGCGGACTTCAGTGTGGAGGAGCGCTGGGAATATGAATCCTTGCGCTACTTCGACTATTGCCTGCGCATTTGGGATTTTCCGAAGCCGACCATTGCCCAGGTGCAGGGCGCCTGCGTCGCCGGCGGCTTCATGATTGCAAACATGTGTGATCTGGTGGTGTGTTCGGAAGATGCTTACTTTTCAGACCCTGTCGGCCACACGCTGGCGGCGGCGGCAACCGAGGTACTGATTCATCCCTGGGTAATGGGCCTGCGCAAGGCCAAGGAAATGCTGTTTACGGGTGAACGTGTCGATGCCCCCGAAGCATTCCGGATAGGTATGGTCAACCGCGTGGTTCCGGTCGCCGCATTGGCAGATGAAACCCTGGCACTGGCGCAGCGTATCGCTCAGGCTCCGCCGTTCGGGCTGCGCCTGTTGAAGAAGTCGCTGAACCGCAGCCTGGATGTGCAGGGGCTGCGCACGGCTTTGTCGGCGCATTTCGATACACACCAGTTGTCGCATATGAGCAGCGAATTCAAGGCAGTGAGGGATAAGGGTCTGGCGCAGGCCATCCAGCGCAACAAGTCGGGAGGCTCTGCATGAGCCAGAACCTTCGTCCTTTGCTGGACCCGCGTTCCATATGCTTTATTGGCGCCAGCGATAACGCCGGGCGCATCGGGGGCATGCCTATCGAACTGCTGACCCGCTACGGTTACCAAGGCGCGATATATCCCGTCAATCCAAAGTATCGAGAGGTATTCGGATTGCCCTGTTATCCGGACGTGGAAAGTGTGCCTCAATCGCCTGAGCTTGCGGTGCTTGCCATAGGCGCCAAAGAGGTCTTGCCCATGCTTGAGCGCTGCCACGCCAGGGGCGTGCCAGCGGCGATTGTCTATGCGGCGGGTTTTGCTGAGGAGGGTGATGCGGGGCGGGATTTGCAGCAAGCCCTGGAGGCTTTCTCCCGCAGGTCTGGGATGGTGATTGCGGGGCCCAATTGCATGGGGTTTGCCAATCTCAATACGCAGGCGCATACCGCATTTGCCTCGGTGTTCAACGCTGTGCCCATGCAGCAAGGACGCGGCAAAGTCAGTTTGCTGACGCAAAGCGGCAATGTCTGTGCGGCTGTTTATGCACTGTTGCGGAAACTGGAGTTGCCCGTTTCGCATTTCCTCAATACAGGCAACGAGGCATGCGTGGAATTCGCCGAGTATCTGGCGTTTCTTGCTGATGATGCCGATACGGAGGTTGTGCTCGGATATGTGGAGCAGCTGCGCAATGGGCCCAGGTTCATCGATGCCTGCCGCCGCCTGGTGCAGAACGACAAAGTGCTGATTGCGTTGAAGGCGGGCACTACCGAAAAGGGCGCAGCGGCGGTGCAGTCGCACACTTCGGCGCTGGCTGGTGATCAGCGTGTCTATCGCAGCGTGTTCGAGCAGCTGGGCGTTATTGAGGCCAGGGATTTTGCGCAGATGGCGGTGCTGGCACAGCTTGCCCAGCTGCGGCATCGCAGCGCAGGCAAGCGTGTGGCCGTCATCACCATGTCGGGCGCGCTTGGCGCCATTCTCGCTGACCGTTTCATTGAGTCCGGCCTGGACTTGCCTGACCTGCCGCCAGACGTACAGACTGCGCTGAGGCAAGGGATTCCGGACTACGGCATGGTGGGCAACCCGGTGGACGTAACCGGGAATGTTGTCAATGATCCAGGCTTTGTCCACAGCGTACTGGAAGCATTGGCGACGTCGCCGGCGCTCGATGCCGTGGTGCTCTATGCGCCTGGCTATATGCTCGACCGTATGTCGGACAGCATTGTGGCGGTGGCGCGTGCGCACAATCGCTTTTTTGCCGCAATCGACACCGGGCATGCGAAGTCTCGTGACATGCTGCGCGAGGCGGGCGTGGCGGTATTCGAGGATCTTGGGCTGGCTGTTTCGGCGCTGGGGCCCTTTCTGTTGTGGCAGGACCGCAGGCAGCGGACTGTTTCGTGGGCGAACGGGCAGGCAGCTCAGCCTGGATGCGAAACCGAACTGGCCTTGCCGCAGGAGCCCCTGGATGAAGCGCGAGCCTTGCGGTTTCTGGCTGCTGCAGGGGTGCCCGTAAAGGCGGAGCGTATTGCGCGCAGCGCACAAGAGGCTGTCGAGCATGCTGCGAGTCTGGGGTATCCCGTCGTGCTCAAAGTCCTGAGTCCTGACCTCGCTCACAAAACAGAAGTCGGTGGTGTCGTTTTGAATCTCAAGGATGCGGCCCAGGTAGAAGCGGCTCATCGCCAAATGCTGCGTGATGTGAGCGAGCGGGCGCCAGCGGCCAGGGTTGAAGGTGTGCTGGTGCAGAGCATGGAGCAGGAAGGCGTCGAGCTGATCGTAGGCGTCCGGCGCGATCCGGTCTTTGGGCCGATGCTGACAGTGGGCCTGGGTGGCGTGCTCACCGAACTCTATCAGGATAGCGCCCACGCATTGCTGCCTCTGGATGAGGAGGGGGCTGACAGACTGCTGCGCCGGCTGACCGCATTCCCCTTGCTTGACGGATATCGCAATGCGCCCAAGGCAGATATCCAGGCGGCTGTCCAGGCCATCGCTGCGGTCGGCAGCGCCATGAGCCGCGCGCCAGCTTCCATCAGAGAAATTGAAGTGAATCCTCTTCTGGTGAGAAAACTGGGACAGGGCGCGATAGCCCTGGACGCGTTGATTCTCGCCGTATAGGCAATAAAGGATGTATCCGGTAGCACGATGCCTGCTATCGGCATGCGTTGATGAGTCAGGCATCTCAACAAAGCTGTAATCCAGAAATATTCATGGAGAGACATATATGTTCAAGAAACTACTTGCAGGTTTTTGCATTGGGACGGTCATGGCCGGTTCTGCGCTTGCGGCGGATCATTATCCTGACCGGCCCGTCAGTATCGTTGTGCCATTTTCGGCTGGCGGCGCTACAGACATTCTGGCCCGCTTGCTTGCCGAGCGGCTGGAGTCGCGGCTGGGTCAGCCGGTGATAGTGGAAAACAAGCCGGGTGGTGGCACAACCATTGCCTCCAATCATGTGGCGCGCGCGAAACCAGATGGCTATACGCTGCTGCTCGCAGCCTCCTCGCTGGGCATTGCGCCCAGCATCTACAGCAAGATTGATTACGACCCGGTGAAGGATTTTGCTCCTGTCACGCAGGTCGCCTCAGTTGTTCATGTGCTGGAAGTGAATGCATCCCTGCCTGTGACGACAGTCAGGGAACTGATTGATTACCTGCATGCCAATCCTGGCAAACTGAGCTATGCGTCCGTGGGCGTAGGGACATCGACCCAGCTTGAGGCCGAGTTGTTCAAAAGTATGGCGGGGGTGGACATGCAGGAGATTCCCTATAAGGGCAGCTCACAGGCCCTGACGGATCTGGTTGCCGGCCGTGTCGAGATCATGTTCGACGCCTGGGCATCTTCTTCGCCGTTCGTGAAAGACGGGCGTATCCGAGCCCTTGCCGTCACGACCGCAAAGCCTTCGCAATCAGTTCCTGACGTGCCGCCGATTGCGACGGTTGTGCCTGGGTTCTCGGCCATGCCCTGGCTCGGTCTGGTAGCGCCTGCGGGCACTCCGGATGCTGCGGTTCAGATCATCTATCAGGCAGTTTCGGAGATACTCAAAGAACCGTCAGTTCAAGAGAAACTGATGACGCTGGGCCTGGATGCCATCGGCAGCGATCCGGCCAGTTTTGGCGAGTTCATCGCGCAGGATATCCAGACCTGGTCCAAGGTCGCCAACGAAGCCAATATCCGCGTCAATTGAGCGCTCATGGAGCGATGGCAGCAATAAGGACGCAACATATGAATTTTCCGGACAACGACGACGAATTTCGCGCCTGCATACGGGACTGGCTGAGCAGGCACTACACAGCGTTCGTCGAGCAATGGCCCTCCGACCACGCTCCGCGCGATCTGGCTTTCCGTCGTGCCTGGGAGACTCATCTGTGCTCCCACGGCTTGGCCGGGCTTGGTTGGCCCCAGGCTTATGGCGGGCATGGCCTCAGTCTGGCCAAGCAGGCCATCTTCCATGAGGAGCACGCCTTGTGCGGCGCGCCTCTGGGAGTCAATCTGATCGGTCATGGCATTCTTGCGCCCACGTTGCTGCATTTTGGCACTGAGGCGCAAAAGCGGGATTTCCTGCCGGGTGTGCTGACGAACAGCACGATATGGTGTCAAGGCTATTCCGAGCCCTCGGCAGGATCGGACCTCGCATCGCTGCGCACTCGGGCGCATCGCGATGGGGATGACTACGTTTTGAACGGCCACAAGATCTGGACATCTTTTGCCGATCTGGCCGACTGGTGTTTTGTGCTGGCGCGTACTGACCGCAAGCAGCCGCGCCATCGTGGCTTGAGCTTTCTGCTGGTGGACATGTCCCTGCCAGGTGTCCGTGTGCAGCCTATCCGGCAGCTTACGGGCGAGGCGGAATTTTGCGAGGTGTTCTTCGAGGATGTGCGGGTGAATGCGCGTCATCTGGTCGGCGAGGAGAATCAGGGCTGGAAGATCGCCATGGCGGCGGCAAGCTATGAGCGCGGTACCTATTTTTTGCCTCGGCTGGTCCGGTTTCGGCAGGAACTGGATGACATCCGGGGCTGGCTGGAGTACGAATCGCCCGCCGTCCGGCGGCGTTGGGCGCGGCTGGCGATCGATAGCCATGTGCTTGGCCTGAAGACCAGGCGCGCGCTGCAACAGGCTGTATCGGGCACACCGCCGGGGCCAGAAGGTTCTGCCACAAAAGTACATTGGAGCGAGGCGCATCAGGCCTTGCTGGATTTTGCCATGGAGCTGATGGGCGATGGCGTGTGCCTTGAGGCGACGGGCGGCGACGCCGACAGAATCGCTTCATTTACCCACGCTTATCTCTGGTCGCGGGCAGAAACGATACTTGCCGGCACGTCGGAGATACAGCGCAACATCATCGCAGAGAAGATACTCGGTCTGCCCAGGGGAGCGTAACAATGGGATTGAACGAAGAACAGACCATGCTGGTCGATGCTGTCAGGCATTTTCTGGAAGGGGAGCTGGCCGATGGTGTCGCCACTGCTCCTTTAGGGGCACAGCGTACGCGGCGGCTATGGCGGCAATGCGTTGAAATGGGCTGGTTGCAGGCTTGTGTGCCCGAAGCCGACGATGGCCTGGCGCTAGGTCTTGCCGACGCAGCCCTGATGGTCGAGGAGATGGGGCGGAGGCTCCTGCCCCTGCCTGTCGCAGACGCCATGGCGATAAGGGGCTATTTGCTTGGCGCGCTCGCTCCTGTTGCCGCGCCTGACGCGGAAACAGCCTTGGGAAGGCTGGCGAACTGGCGGAACGGTGATGAATACATGGCGATCGCGAGCGATGGCAAGGACGACGCAGGCATCGCGACGTATGCCATCAGCGAGGCTGCCGCGCTGCGGCTTGCCTGGGATGACGATCGTCTCACGCTATCTGCGCACGCCGTCGATCATGCTGGCCATGGGATAGACCCATTGGTAGCAACGGGCCGCCTGGTAAAGCATGGCGTCGCGTGCTGGCAGGTCGAGCATGCCTGTCCCGAGCGTGTATGGACACGGTTCTGCCAGGCTAGGCGCTGCCTCAGGCTGGCTGAGCTATTGGGAGTGGGGGCGCAGTCGCTGAGCCTGGCCGCTGCATATGCGTGTGAACGCGAGCAATTCGGCAAGCCCATCGGCGCCAATCAGGCCGTCAAGCACAAGTTGGCGGACAACTGGATGGCACTGGACAATGCACGGTTGTTGCTGCACGAGGCATGCGAACTGGTGGATCAGGACAGCAAGGACGCATTGACCTCAGTCCTGATGGCCGAGCTGTTGACTATAGAGGCAGCGACGACAGCGGCTGGGCAGGCTATCCAGACATTCGGCGCCATGGGCATCACCTGGGAGTGCCCTGTGCACTTTTATCTCAAGCGCGCCAGACATCTGAGCGCCTACCTGCGCAGAGAGGGTGATGCTACCTTCATCCTCGACCGCCTCTGGGATCTGGGTGGGGTATAAGCCGATGCGACATTGTCTTGCCAGGCTGCGCTCTACTGCGACGGCAGTGTCTATAGTGGACAGCTTCGTTTTCTGGAGCATGCAGTATGACTGTCCACGATGCCTGCTATCGCAGCTTGTTCAATCATCCCGTGATGGTGCGCAGTCTTTTTCAGGGCATTGTTGATATCAGTGGACTGCAGTCGCTGCGCTGGTCCGCCATGCAGCCCATCCCAGCGTCCTATGTCAGCAGGCATCTGGCGCTGCGACAAGGAGACCACGTATGGCGTATTCCGTGCGGTTCGCAGGCCGGCGCTCACGTCCTGCTTGTGCTCGAGCATCAGTCGTCATGCGAGCGATTCATGGCGCTGCGTATGGCCTCCTATTGCAGCCTGCTGTGCGAAAGCCTGCTGCAGCGCCGCATCAACAAGCACGACCAGCCTTTGTCTCGCCTGCTTCCTGTGGTGCTTTATAGCGGCGTCCGTTCCTGGCGTGCGCCAACGACTACACGGCCTTTATTTGACCGGCTGCCGGCGGCATTAGGCCGTTTTCTTCCGCAGTTCGAATACCTGCTGATAGACGAAGGTGAACTGGTGCGGTCGGGAGGGCTGCCCGAGCACAATCCCGCCGCACTGCTGTTCCGGCTCGAACACAATCGTGGTATTGAAGATACGATAGATTTGATGCAGACTATCGGCCTGTGCATGCAGGGCGAAGCGCACGCCGAGCTGCGACAGGCCTTTGCAAACTGGATACGCCGTGTATTGCTGCCTCGCTCGCTTCCTGCGGTACAACTACCCCCTATCGACGATTTCATGGAGATCAAGGATATGCTAGACCGACAGTCCCGGTCCTGGACGCATCAGTGGAAGATGCAGGGTTTGACCGAGGGTCGCAAGGAAGGCCGTATAGTTGGCCATATGGAAGGCAGGAAAGAAGGTAGGAAAGTAGGCCGAAAAGAAGGCCGAAAAGAAGGCCGAAAAGAAGGCTCCGCGCTGCTGTTGCAGCGGCAACTGGCGCATAAATTCGGTCCGCTGCCCGCCGCCGTGGCGCAACGCCTGGCGACCGCCTCCGTTCGCCAGATGGAAAAATGGTCGGTCAGGCTGCTTGGGGCGTCCTCCCTGGAAGATGTGTTCGCCGACGGCGACCAGCGCGCTCGTCCCTAGCCCATGCGACAAGGCCTCTTCATCAGAAGAGGCCTTGTCGGTAACTGCAGCGCAGAAAGTCTAGCGCGGCAGCGTCGTGCTCCCCATCAAGAACTCGTCCACAGACCGTGCGCACTGCCGGCCTTCACGGATCGCCCAGACCACCAGCGACTGCCCGCGCCGCATATCGCCAGCAGCAAATACCTTATCGACGCTGCTGCGATAGTCGTCGGTATTGGCCTGTGCGTTGCCGCGCGCATCCAGGTCGATGCCAAAGGCGTCGAGCACCTTGCGCACCGGCGATACAAAACCCATGGCAAGAAACACGAGATCAGCAGGCAGCTCGAACTGAGAGCCTTCCACCTCGCGCATCTTGAGTTGGCCGGTGGCTTTGTCCTTGACCCATTCCAGCCGAACGGCAACCAGCTTGGTGAGCTTGCCGTCCTTGCCCTCAAAGCTTTTGGTGGATACTGCCCAGTCGCGCTCGCAGCCTTCTTCATGCGACGACGAGCTGCGCATTTTGGCCGGCCAGTAAGGCCAGGTAAGCTCCTTGTCTTCCACATCGGGCAGACGCGGCATGAGCTCGAATTGCGTCACCGAAGCGGCGCCCTGCCGGTTGCTGGTGCCGACACAATCCGACCCGGTGTCGCCGCCGCCGATCACAATGACATGCTTGCCTTTGGCGTTGATCTGCTTATTGACGCGGTCACCGTTGTTGGCCTTGTTCTGCTGGCGCAGGAAATCCATGGCGAAATGAATGCCCTGCAGCTCGCGGCCGGGTGCCGGCAGGTCGCGCGGCGTTTCGGAACCGCCGCTCAGAACGATAGCGTCGAATTCTTCGCGCAGCGACTCGGGCGTGCGTACTGTCAAACCTTCTTGCGCATCTTCTGGCGCGCCGACATAGGTGGAGGGTGAGAACTCCACGCCCTCTGCCTCCATCTGCGCCAGGCGTCTATCGATATGGGATTTTTCCAGCTTGAAGTCGGGAATGCCATAGCGCAGCAGGCCGCCGATACGGTTGCTCTTCTCGAAAACGGTGACCGAGTGCCCCACTCGCGCCAACTGCTGGGCGCACGCAAGTCCGGCGGGGCCGGAGCCTACGACTGCGACCCGCTTGCCTGTGCGCCGATGCGGCGGCAACGGGGTGACCCATCCTTCGCTCCACCCCTTGTCGATGATGGCGTGTTCGATGGATTTGATGCCGACGGCGTCATCGTTGATATTCAGCGTACAGGCGGCTTCGCATGGAGCCGGACAGATGCGCCCGGTAAATTCCGGAAAATTATTGGTGGAATGCAGCACAGTCAATGCCTGGCGCCACTCCTGCCGATAGACCAGATCGTTCCAGTCTGGAATGATGTTGTTGACGGGACAGCCGTTGTTGCAGAAAGGAATGCCGCAGTCCATGCAGCGCGCCCCCTGTTTCTTGGCTTCGGAATCGGTCAGCGGCGCCACGAATTCGCGCCAGTGTTTCAGCCGCGTCAGCGGTGCCTCGTAGGTTTCTTTGACGCGTTGAAACTCTAGAAAACCGGTAGTCTTGCCCATATTCAGATCCTCAGGCAGCAATTTGTTGGGGGTTGGTGGCGCGCCAGATTTCGCCAAGTGCGCGGCGATACTCCGTCGGCATGACTTTCAGGAAAGCCAGGCGGCTGCGGTTCCAGTCGTCCAGGATGTCGCGAGCGCGGAAGCTGCCGGTCAGGCGATAGTGCTCTTCGATCATGCGGCGCAATATGGTTTCGTCGGTTTCGCGCTCCTTGCCTCGGGCCTGGCTGTGCCAGTTTTCGACCAGCCCTTGGTCCTGCTGTTCCTGATGCGACATAACGCGTTCCAGTTCGACCATAGACAGGTTGCAGTTGCGACGGAAGTTGTCTTGCGGGTCCCAGATGTAGGCGACTCCGCCGGACATGCCTGCTGCGAAATTGCGGCCTGTCTGGCCCAGGACGACGACAGTGCCGCCCGTCATGTACTCGCAGCCGTGATCGCCCGTGCCTTCGACCACGGTAGCGGCGCCGGAGTTGCGCACAGCAAAGCGCTCGCCGGCCACGCCATTGAAATAGGCTTCTCCCGACAGCGCGCCGTAAAGCACGGTATTGCCGGCGATGATGTGGTCGGGCCCAAAACCACGGAAATCGTTGGGCGAGCGCACGATGATGCGGCCCCCGGACATGCCTTTGCCGACGTAATCGTTGGCCTCGCCCACGAGGTCCAGCGTGATGCCATGTGCCAGGAAGGCGCCGAAGCTCTGTCCTGCCGTGCCATTGCACTGAATGTGTATGGTGTCGTCGGGCAGGCCCTCGTGGCCGTAACGCGAGGCCACGACGCCGGACAGCATGGCGCCTATCGTGCGATTGCGGTTGCGGACAGGCGTGATGAAGGACACTTTTTCGCCGCGCTCTATCGCCGCCTTGCTGCGCTCGATCAGTTGATGGTCCAGGGCATGGTCCAGCGCATGGTCCTGAATTTCGGTCTGGTGCCGCGGGCCCGGGGCCTGAACGGCATGGAATACACGGCTGAAGTCCAGCCCTTGCGCCTTCCAGTGTGCGATTCCCTTGCGCATGTCGAGCAGATCTACCCGCCCGATCAGCTCATCGAAACGTCGAACGCCCAGTTGCGCCATAATTTCACGCACTTCTTCAGCAATGAAGAAGAAGAAATTGACGACGTGCTCGGGCTTGCCCTGGAATTTCTTGCGCAGGACGGGGTCTTGCGTGGCGACACCCACCGGGCAGGTATTCAGATGGCACTTGCGCATCATGATGCAGCCTTCCACCACCAGCGGCGCGGTGGCAAAACCGAACTCGTCCGCGCCCAGCAATGCGCCGATCACGACATCGCGTCCCGTCTTCATCTGGCCATCGGCCTGCACACGGATGCGGTTGCGCAGATTGTTCAGCAGCAAAGTCTGCTGTGTTTCTGCCAGGCCGAGCTCCCAAGGTGTTCCGGCATGCTTGATGGACGACACCGGCGATGCGCCTGTACCTCCATCGTGGCCGGCGATCACGACATGGTCGGCTTTCGCCTTGGCTACGCCGGTGGCAACCGTACCCACGCCGACCTCCGAAACAAGCTTGACTGAAATCGATGCCCTGGGATTGACGTTCTTCAGGTCGTGGATGAGCTGTGCCAGATCTTCGATGGAGTAGATGTCGTGATGTGGGGGTGGGGAGATGAGGCCGACGCCGGGCACGGAGTAGCGCAGCTTGGCGATATAGTCCGTGACCTTGTGTCCAGGCAACTGGCCGCCTTCGCCCGGCTTGGCGCCCTGGGCCATCTTGATCTGAATCTGGTCGGCGCTGCTCAGGTATTCGGCTGACACGCCGAATCGCCCCGAAGCCACCTGCTTGATGCGCGAGCGCAGGGAATCGCCTGCAGCCAGCGGGATGTCAGCCTCGATGCGCTCATGGCCCAGCACCGATGCCATGGTGTCGCCTTTCTTGACCGTTTTCTTGCCGGTGCGCATTTCATCCCGATAGCGCAACTCGTCTTCGCCGCCTTCACCGGTGTTCGACTTGCCGCCGATGCGGTTCATGGCGACGGCCAGCGTGGCATGCGCCTCGGTCGAGATCGAGCCCAGCGACATGGCGCCGGTCGCAAAACGCTTGACGATCTCTTTGGCCGGCTCGACTTCGCTGAGCGGAATGGCGCTCGCGGGATCGACCTTGAATTCGAACAAGCCGCGCAGCGTCATGTGGCGACGGGTTTGCTCATTGATCAGTTGGGCGTACTCTTTGTAGGTGCTGTAGTTGTTGGAACGGGCCGAGTGCTGCAGCTTGGCGATAGAGTCCGGCGTCCACATATGCTCTTCGCCCCGGACACGCCAGGCGTAATCGCCGCCGGCATCCAGGTCGTTGGCCAGCACTGGATCGTCGCCGAACGCAGCCTGGTGCACGCGCAGCGCTTCCTGCGCCACTTCGAAGATATTGATGCCTTCGATATTGCTGGGCGTGCCGGTAAAGTATTTCTGCACCAGCGTCGAGCTTAGCCCCACAGCTTCGAAAATCTGCGCACCGGTATACGACATATAGGTCGAAATGCCCATCTTGGACATGACCTTGTTCAGTCCTTTTCCGATCGCCTTGATGTAGTTCTTGATCGCCGCCTGCGGTTGCGGCAGTGTGGCCAGTGTTTCAAGCGCCAGGTAGGGATGGATGGCTTCGGCGCCATAGCCGCCCAGCAGCGCGAAATGGTGCACTTCACGCGCCGATCCCGTCTCGACCACCAGGCCTGTGCTGGTGCGCAGGCCGGCCCGGATCAGGTGCAGGTGTATGGCCGAAGTCGCCAGCAGAGCCGGAATGGCGACACGTTCGCTATCAACATTGCGATCGGTAATCAGCAGGATGTTGTAGCCGCTGCGCACGGCGTCGGCCGCATTGGCGCAGAGCCCGGCGATACAGGCTTCGATGCCGTCCGGGCCCCAGGAAATCGGATAAGTGATGTCCAGCTCCAGGCTACGGAACTTGTTGGATGTGATCTCGGCGATGTGGCGGATTTGCGCCATGGCCGAAAAATCCAGGATGGGCTGGGTCACTTCCAGCCGCAAGGGCGGGTTGACGTTATTGATGTCCAGCAGGTTGGGCTTGGGGCCGATGAAGGAAACCAGCGACATCACCAACTGTTCGCGTATCGGATCGATGGGCGGATTGGTGACCTGCGCGAACAATTGGCGGAAATAGTTGTAGAACGGTTTGGCGCGATTGGACAGCACGGCCAGCGGGGCATCGTTGCCCATCGAGCCCGTCGACTCCTCGCCGTTTGCCGCCATGGGCTGGAGCACGAACTTGATGTCTTCCTGAGTCCAGCCGAATGCCTGCTGGCGATCGAGCAGGGCGACATCCTTGCGCGGATCTGCTGCTTTCTGCGCTGGCAGGGATTCGAGCTTCAGGCGCAGGCGTTCGATCCACTGTCGGTACGGCTGCATATTGGCCAGTTGGGACTTGATCTCGACGTCATCGATGATGCGGCCTTGCTGCAGGTCGATCAGGAACATCTTGCCCGGCTGAAGGCGCCATTTCTTGACGATGCGATGCTCGGAAATCTGCAGCGTACCGGCTTCCGATGCCATGATGACCATGTCGTCATCGGTGATGAGATAGCGGGCGGGGCGCAGCCCATTGCGATCGAGTGTGGCGCCGATCTGCCGGCCGTCGGTAAAGGCAACGGCGGCGGGGCCATCCCACGGCTCCATCATGGCAGCGTGATATTCGTAGAACGCGCGGCGGTTCTCGTCCATGTCGGCATGCTGTTCCCAGGCTTCGGGAATCATCATCATCATTGCATGCGCCAGGGAATAGCCGGACATCACCAGCAGTTCCAGGCAGTTGTCGAAGGTCGCCGTGTCGGACTGGCCTTCATAGACAATGGGGTAAAGCTTGGGCAGGTCGGCGCCGAGCACGGCCGACTGCATCATGCCTTCGCGAGCACGCAGCCAGTTGAAGTTGCCCTTGACCGTGTTGATCTCGCCATTGTGGGCGATCATGCGGTAGGGGTGAGCAAGCGGCCATGCCGGGAAAGTGTTGGTGGAAAAACGCTGGTGGACCAGGGCCAACGCCGAGACTGCGCGCGTATCCGCCAGGTCGCGGTAGTACACGCCTACCTGGTTGGCCAGCAGCAGGCCTTTGTACACCACGGTGCGCACCGAAATGGAGGGCACGAAGTATTCCTGTCCGTGCGCCAGCTGCATATGCTGAATGGCATGGCTGGCCGTTTTGCGAATGACATAGAGCTTGCGCTCCAGTGCATCGGGCACCATGATATCGGGGCCGCGTCCGATGAACAATTGGCGGATCACCGGCTCACAGGCCTGCACGGTCGGTGACATCGGCATGTCGCGGTCAACCGGCACGTCGCGCCATCCCAGTACAACCTGGCCCTCGTCGCGCACGGCGCGTTCGAGCTCCTGCTCACAGGCCAGGCGAGAGGCGGTTTCCTTGGGCAGGAAGACCATGGCCACGCCATATTCGTCCGGCGCCGGCAGGTCAATGCCCTGGGCGGCCATTTCTTCGCGGTACAACTGGTCCGGTATCTGGATAAGTATGCCGGCGCCATCGCCCATGAGCTCGTCGGCACCCACTGCGCCTCGATGGTCGAGATTCTCGAGTATCTTCAGACCCTGCTGAATAATGGCGTGGCTTTTGCGCCCCTTGATATGGGCCACAAAGCCGACGCCACAGGCGTCATGCTCGTTTTCAGTGTGATAAAGCCCCTGGCTTATGGGAGGGGTTTTGCGAACGATACGCGGCTCGGAGCAGCTCGCGTCGGCGACGACGCGAGGCACCACGGTAGGTGCGAGAGTATTTGACTGTGACATGGCAGGCTCTTGAAATGGTGCAGTGCGCAACATAAGCGCAGAAAACTGAAGATACTGCGTAAGTCCTCTGCATGCAACAAAAAAATGATGGTGTGTCCCTAATTTTAGGGGTAATCAAATGGCTGCATATTAATTAGGGACGTAACCATGGTCCTGTTATATATTTATTTATATAAAATCTGCGGGACGGGCGAAAGAGGCGATGCACATGCGGTGCACCAAAATGTGGCGTGAAAACTGTGTTGTGCTGATGTCAGATGGCTGCTGGGTTGACGGCGCACGGAGCATGAGTGGCTTGAGAAGCTGCTTCGCTTTTCTGCCTGACCTAGACATCGTCCCTCACCCGCGCTTGCAGAGACGAGCCGGATCCGTAGCTCGTGTGACTCTGCTCGTTGAACAGTGCGCACAATGCGCTGGTGACGGGTTTTTTCGAGTGTTTGAGACGCTCCAGCATCCCAACAGCTCTCATGATCGGGCGGCCGGGCAAGGGTTTGACAATCAGTTGCTGCGCCGACCATTCTGCATTGGCCAGATGGGGGACGATGGCGACGCCGTAACGCTGGCGCACCAGCTGCGCAATGGCTTCGATGGAGTTCAGTTCCATGGCGATGGCCGGGGCGACCTCCAGCATCTCCAGGGCGTAGTTCACGAGCCGACCGGTCCATAGCGAACGGTCGAACTGAAGAAAAGGCTCGGTGTTGAGCAGTTCCAGCACGGACCTGCGGCCATATTCCTGCGGAGCGATCAGCACCAGCGGCTCCTCATAGAACGGCGTCCACATCAGGCCTTCTGGCACAAACCCGGGGGGCTCGGTCACGACTGCCGCGTCCAGCTCCCCATCCGAAACCATCTGGGCGAACTGTGCCGACTGGCCGGCAAACAGACGTATATCCAGAGCGGGGTAGTCATGCTTGATATGCGCCAGGGCGCTGCCAAAAGACCCCATGAGCGCCGAGACGAGGGCGCCCATGTGCAAGGTTCCCCGCAGCATGCCATCGGCGCGAGTGCGCAGGCTGTCGTAGTCCGAGACGATGGCGTTCAGTTTGGTCAGCACCTGCCGGCCATCGGGTGTCACCGTAAGCGAATGCGCGCCACGCTCAAAAATCCGGACGTCGAGTTCGCTCTCGAGATTTTTGATTTGCAGACTGACCGCCGCCTGAGTAAGACCTATCTGGCGGCCAGCCTCGGCAAAACTGCCCAGCCGGGCGGCGGCAAGCGCGGTACGGAATTGACGGATGGAGGACATCGTGACATATAAAAATAACTTGGTCTGGACAACATAATTAATAGTTTTACTTTTGTCAAAGGCGGCGGCATGATGGGCATTCCTTTTCGGGGCTTGTGGATACGAGGTAATGGCCAAACTACCTGCAACATTACATGTGAACGTATGGCGCGGCGGTGAGGAGGGCGAGTATCAGTCCTTCGATGTCCCGCGCAGAGAGAGCCAGACTGTGCTGGATGTGGTCACATACATTCAGCGTTACCGGGACGCGACGCTGTCCTATCGTTTTGCCTGCCGGGTAGGGATGTGCGGATCCTGTGCCATGCAGGTCAATGGTGTTGCGCGCTGGACTTGCCGCACCCATATTGCCAAAGTCTGCACGGGCGACCGTCTGCAGCTTGCGCCGTTGTCCAATCTGCCGGTGGTCAAGGATCTGGTTGTCAATATGGACGACTTCTTCAACAAGATGCAGGCGGCGCGCGGGCGATTTCTGGGGGCGCACACCCGCGACGAGCCCGTTGCACAGGTCAAGCCGGACACGCCAGCCAGGCAGGAAGTGGACGCCGGCATAGAGTGCATAGGCTGCGGCGTGTGCTACTCCTCTTGCGATGTGGTGAGCTGGCGGCCTGACTTTCTGGGCCCCGCTGCCCTGAACCGCGCCTGGACGCTTGTCAACGACGAGCGCGATATCGACGCAGCCAGGCGCCTGGCTGCCGTGGCGGGAGATGCGGGATGTCATGCCTGCCATACGCAGGGCTCCTGTACGGTGCGCTGTCCCAAGCACCTGACGCCAACGGCCAGCATTGCCGGGCTTAAACGCAGCGTGAGCAAGGCCGTCATGCGGGGCGAAAAGCTCGAAACGCAAGGGGGAGCCTGATGGACGGTGCTGTCGTCAAATCGGTACGCCGCTGGTACTGGCAACGCATCACCGCCATGCTGATGGCGCTTTTTGTACTCATCCATATCGTCGTCATCGTGTATGCCATACAGGGTGGTGTGAGCGCTGCGGAAATCTTTGCACGTACGCGTGCCAATATGATGTGGGCGATCTTCTACACGGCTTTCGTCGTGCTGGTATCGATACATGCTTCTATTGGTGCGCGAGCGGTGCTGATTGAGTGGTGCAGACTCAGGGATGACGTGGCGGGCGTAGTCGCCAATGCGCTTGCGCTGGTATTGCTTGTGCTGGGGTGCAGGGCCGTATGGGCCGTCACGTTGGGAGGCCCCTTATGAAAAGGAATGACTTGCGAACCCGCTCACATGCGAGCTGGGTGGCTTTCTGCATACACCGTGTATCGGGGATATTGCTGACGCTGTTTCTGCCCATTCACTTCTGGACGCTGGGACTCGCACTCGATGGCGAGGCCAGCCTGGATACGGCGTTGAGGTGGTACGAGGCGCCAGTCTTCAAGTTCGGCGAATGGGCGCTGGTGCTATTGCTCGCCGCACATGCGCTGGGAGGCATACGTCTTTTAGTGATCGAGTTCCGTCCCTGGCGCGGGTTGCGGCAAGGATGGATTGCCGCCGGCCTTGGCATGGCGGCTGCGATCTCCGTCGTTTTCATTATTGCAACCTTGAGATGAGTTACTACACCATGAACGACATCGATTATGACCAGGTAGAGGAGGCCGCCCGTGAGCTGTATATCAGGGCCCTGAAATTATTGCCCGACGATATCAAGCATGGCTTTGGCGTCTTGCAGGACATGGAAACGTCGGAGCGCGCCCGCACTATCCTCAACACCATGGTCACCAACATCAAGGTTGCCGAGAACAACAATAATCTGCTTTGTCAGGATACAGGCATACCCATCTACAACGTGTTCCTGGGACGCAAGGTCGCCATTGATGGCTGGCGCCTGAAGCAGGCCATACGCAAAGGCTGCGAGCGTGCGACGCGAGAGCATCCGCTTCGTTCCAGCGTCGTGCACCCAATAAGCAGGGTAAATAATCACAGCTCCTGTGGTATCGATGTGCCGGTTATCCACGTGGATTTTGTGGAGGAAGCTGACACGTTCGAGATTCAGATGATTCCAAAGGGAAGTGGATCAGAGAACAACTCCTTTCTGCGCATGGCCATCCCGGCGGAGGGTCTGGGTGCAGTCAAGCGCTTTGTGGTTGATTGCGTCATCAATGCTGGGGGGCGCACCTGTCCGCCTACGATTGTCGGTGTCGGCGTGGGTGGGACATCCGATCTATGCGTGCATCTTGCCAAAAAGGCGGCGACCCGCAAGCTTGGCTCCGCCTGTGACGACCCCCTGGGCGCAGCGCTCGAGCAGGAGTTGTCCGCTGCCGTCAACAAGCTGGGCGTAGGGCCGCAAGGCCTGGGTGGCGACGCCACCTCTTTTGCTGTGCATGTGGAGCTGGCAGGAACCCACATCACCATGAATCCCGTCGCGGTCAACATGCAGTGCCACTCGGCACGGCGAGCCCTGGCGCGCCTGGGCAATGGCCAAATCGAATACGGATTCTGAGGAGGCAGTCATGGCTCATTACGAACTTGAGATGCCGGTCACCGAGGCCCAGATCAGGGCCCTGCATGTCGGCGATACGGTAACCCTGCAGAAAACACTGTTCGGCATCCGCGACGCGACGTATATCGCGATGTTTGACAAGCAGCGGCCGACACGCCTGGACATGGCTGGTCACGCCGTGATTCACACAGCGCCGAATGTGCGCAAGGTGGAAGTGTCCGACGCGTTTCCGGCCGGGTATCAGTCAGTATGTATTGGCACGACGACATCTTCGCGGATGGAGCGCTTTACCGGACAGCTGATGTCGCAATGCGGTGTGCGCATCATTATTGGAAAAGGCGGCATGCACGAGGGCTCGCTCAAGGCTTTCCAGGAACTGGGCGGCGTCTACCTTGGCATTGTGGGCGGAACCGCCGCGCTGGAAACAACCTGGATAGAGCAGATAGAGGATGTCGATCTGGATGACCTGAACCCCGAGTCCTTGTGGAAGTTTCGCATACGCGATTTTGGCCCATTGCTGGTGGCAATGGATAGCCATGGCGGTTCGCTGTATGACCAGATCGGCGATGAGGTCAAAAGCCGCCGGGACGCGATTCTTGCGTCGCTGGGGGCCGCATGAGTCCGCAGATCGATGTTGCGACAACAGATGTCCTGATTCTGGGCTCGGGCGGAGCGGGGCTGTTTGCAGCGCTGCATGCGCATGACGCGAATCCCTCGCTGGATATCACCGTGGCGGTAAAGGGACTGCTGGGCAAGTGCGGATGCACACGCATGGTTCAGGGCGGTTACAACGTGGCCCTGGCACAAGGCGATTCTCCCGAGCGGCATTTCATGGACACGATTACCGGCGGCAAATGGTTGCCGGATCAGGAGCTGGCCTGGACACTGGTGAATACTGCGATCAAACGCGTTCATGAGCTTGAGAACGAGATCGGCTGTTTTTTCGATCGCAATGCTGACGGTTCGTTGCACCAGAAGGCATTTGCCGGCCAGACCTTCGATCGCACGGTACACAAAGGCGATCTCACTGGCATAGAAATCATCAATCGTCTTGCTGAGCAAGTGTGGGCGCGCAACATCAAGCGGCTCGAAGAGCATCGGGCGGTCGAGCTGATTCCATCCTCTGACGGCAGCGCTGTGGCCGGCGTGCTCATGATTGATGTGCGTACCGGTGGCTACCGGCTTGTGCGGGCCAAGGCTGTCCTGCTGGCCACCGGCGGCGGTCCCACCATGTACAAATTCCATACGCCGTCAGGCGACAAAAGCTGCGACGGACTGGCCATGGCCTTGCGTGCAGGCCTGGGTCTGCGCGATATGGAAATGGTGCAGTTTCATCCCACAGGCCTGTTGGCGGGGACCGACACGCGCATGACCGGAACCGTGCTGGAGGAGGGCTTGCGGGGTGCCGGCGGCCATCTGCTCAACGGCCGGCATGAGCGGTTTATGCACAAGGTCGATCCGCGTGAAGAGCGGGCAACGCGCGATGTGGTCTCTCGTGGGATCTTTGCGGAAATGCGCGAGGGTCGGACCTCTCCCCATGGGGGCGTCTATATCAAGATGAGCCACCTTGGCGTGGACACGGTGCGCAAGCAGTTCAAGGGCATGGTGGATCGCTGTGCCGATTGCGGCTTTGATCTGGCTGGAGGGCTGGTGGAGGTCGTTCCTACTGCGCATTACATGATGGGCGGCGTGGTCTTCAAACCTGATTGCAGTACTGCGTGGACCGGTCTGTTTGCGGCGGGAGAGGATACGGGGGGCGTGCATGGCGCCAATCGCCTGGGCGGCAACGGTGTGGCCAACTCCACCGTGTTTGGCGGCATCGCGGGTGACAGCATCGCGCGCTG
Organism: Pusillimonas sp.; assembly: GCA_048270225.1. GTDB lineage: Bacteria > Pseudomonadota > Gammaproteobacteria > Burkholderiales > Burkholderiaceae_B > Allopusillimonas. Next base: position 114,697 of record JBLWTG010000003.1, read on the forward strand.
GACCAGAGACAAGCCATTGCGCGACTACGATCAGCACAAGGTCGCGCAGGCCATCGAAGCGCTGGAACGGCCTTTTGGCCTGCCGGCAGGAGATCTTCATGCTCTGCGGGAACGGCTGTCCGAATGCATGTGGAATGATGCGGGCATCGTGCGCGACCAGACGGGGCTCAAGCGTGCTGCCGCCGCTTTGGATGTCCTGCATCAGGAGTTGCATCATACGGGCCTGGAGGACGCCAATCGTGCGTTCAACCTGACCTGGCAGGATTGGCTCAATATCGACAGCCTGATTCATGTCAGCAAGGCCATTGTTTATGCCGCGCTGGCTCGCGAAGATTCCCGGGGGGCGCATTATCGTGAGGATTTCCCTGATGTGCGCGATCTTGAGCACTCCTGGTTCTCTGTCATTCACATGAAGCAAGATGGTCTGGCGCTGACGCGTCAGCCGGTTGCTTTCACGCGTGTGTTGCCTGGACAGAGCATCCTGAGTGAACAGGATCAGGCAGTGGTCAAGGTTTAGGCACCGAAGCACACGTCGTCGCCTCACAAAGGTGGCATCCTGCTGCAGTGTGCGACGATAAACGCCGTGTTAACAAGGAGTCGTTGATGAGTGGTTCTGCATGTGGTGCAGGCAGCCTGGTAGCGTCGATGGAGCGAGCAGGCGTTCATACAGTATTCAGCCTGTCCGGCAATCACATCATGCCTGTGTATGACGCCTTGCTGGGGCATGACATCAGGCTGGTTCACGTACGCCATGAAGGCGCTGCGGTGCATATGGCGGATGCCTGGGCGCGTCTGACTGGCGAGGTGGGTGTAGCGCTGGTCACTGGCGGCCCCGGCCATGCCAACGCTGTTTCCGCGCTGTATACGGCGCTCATGTCTGAATCGCCTGTCGTACTGCTGTCCGGCCATGCGCCATTGTCCCGCAAAGGACATGGCGCGTTTCAGGAGATGGATCAGGTAGCCATGGCCAAGCCGGTGGTCAAGGCGGCGTGGCTGTGTGCCAGCGCAGATGAGCTGGCGAGCGATTTCGCCAAGGCCTGCCGGATTGCGCTGTCGGGTCGACCGGGGCCGGTGCATCTCAGCTTGCCGTCTGATGTGCTGGAGGCTGCGGTCTCCACGGCGACCTTGCCGGATGCTGACTGTTACAGGGCCGTTTCGCAAGCGCTGCCAGAGCAGGTTGCGCGGGAGATCCTGGCGCAACTGCGTGAGGCTCATCGCCCGATGGTGCTTGTCGGCCCTCAGGGCCTGACGGATCAAGGCCGCGTCGCAGTGGCAAAGCTCCAGACCGCATTGGGGATGCCTGTCGTGGCCACCGAAAGCCCGCGTGGCGCCAATGATCCCAGCCTCGGCGCCTGGGCGTCCGCGCTGCGGCGGGCGGACTGCATTCTGCTGCTGGGCAAGCGGCTGGATTTCACCCTGGGTTTTGGACAGGCCCCTGTCCTGGCCGCCGATTGCGGATTCCTGCAAGTGGATGCGGATGAGGCCGAGTTCGGCCGGTCGGCCCAGGCCGTAGGCAAGCGGCTGCGCATGAGCTGCCAGGCGGATGTCTACGCGTCGCTGCACACGTTGACCCATCAGGCAGGCGCTCATCAGCCTGGCAAGTGGGATACCTGGCGGGCGGAGGTCGCCGCTGAGCTCGCCTACCGCCCCCCTGCGTGGCAGGACAAGCCTGCGGCGCTTGACGGACGTCTGCCGCCTGCGCTGGTGTGCGGCGCGGTGCAAAAGATACTCGACAGCCACAGTGATGCGGTACTCGTCGTGGATGGCGGCGAGTTCGGCCAATGGGCGCAGGCATGCCTGCTTGCACCGCATCGGGTCATCAACGGTGCGGCAGGTGCAATCGGTGCAGCCTTGCCCATGGCAGTCGCTGCCAAGTTGGCTTATCCTCAGGCGCCAGTCATTGCCATGATGGGCGATGGTACATTCGGGTTTCATTGTGCTGAACTGGATACTGCGTTGCGTGCTCGGGCGCCCATTCTGTGCGTTGTGGGCAATGACGCGCGCTGGAATGCGGAATATCAGATTCAGGTTCGGGATTATGGCGAAGATCGCACGATGGGCTGCGAACTGCTGCCTTCCCGATACGACAACGTAGCGGCCGCCTTTGGCGGACATGGCGAGCTGGTGACTTCGCAACAGGCCTTGCCCAAGGCGCTGGGCGATGCCCTCGCGTCAGGGTTGCCCGCATGCGTCAATGTCATGATGGAGGGTCTGCCTGCGCCTGTCATACGCCGGGCATAACGCAACGGGGTGTCGCAGGAATGAGCATCTGGCCGATTTTGATACTGGGTAGTGTGATCGCTGGCTTTGTTCAGGGGCTGGCGGGCTTTGGCTTCGGTCTGGTCTCTCTGGGCGTGTGGTCCTGGTTCATCGAGCCCGAACTCATGGTGCCGCTGATTGTGTTCGGATCGCTGGTAGGTCAGTTGCTTGCCGTGGGGTCCTTGCGCCACGGATTTAACCTGCATCGACTGCTGCCTTTTCTGATTGGTGGCGTACTTGGCGTGCCCACCGGCCTGGCCTTGCTGACACTGATGAATCCGCTGTTCTTTAAATTCGGTGTCGGGGTGCTGCTCACCCTGTACTGCACCACGGCATTATGGGTAGCGCATATTCCGCGGATTACCGGCGGTGGCCGCGTCGCTGACGGCCTGGTGGGTTGGATCGGCGGCGCCATGAGCGGGTTTGGCGGCCTGCCTGGCGCCATACCGACCTTGTGGTGCCAATTGCGGGGCTGGCCCAAGGATCAGCAGCGTACTGTCTTCCAGGCCTTCAATCTCTTCATGCACATGCTGACCATCACTGCGTTTGCTGCCAACGGCCTGATCACGCGCGAGCTGACTGGCTATTTTGTCGTGATGGCTCCGGCCATGCTGATACCTTCTCTTGTCGGGATTCGCCTGTACAGACGGTTTTCGGACAGTTCATTTCGGGGTGTGGTGCTGGTCATGCTGACCATATCTGGCATCATGCTGTTGATCTCGACCGCGCCGCAGGTCTGGCGTCTGTTGTAGCCAGGCCCGGGGCGGCAGACGGTACTTACTGTGCGATGGTGATCTTGCGCTTGGCAATGACATCAGCCCACATGGCCGATTCCTTGTCTATCGCCGCAGCAAACTGCTTTGGGGAGTTGGCCACTGGAGACATGCCCTGATCGGCCAGGCGCTTTTTGATGTCGGACATGGCAAGTACTTCGGCGGTGTCATGCTGTATCTTCTGCACGACATCGTTGGGTGTTCCTGCCGGTGCGATCAAGCCGAACCAGCCATAGTTTTCAAAGTGTGGAAGTCCGGCTTCGGCGGCTGTGGGGATATTGGGCAGCATGGGCGCCCGTGTTTTGCTCGTAACTGCCAGCGCATTGATGCGTCCCGATTCATAAAGTGGCGTGATGGCGCCAATATTGCCCACCACGACATCGATCTGCCCCGCCATCAGATCCGTATACGACGCCGCTTCGCCGCGGTACGGCACGTGCGTCATATTGATGCCCGCTGCGTAGGAAAAATTCTCCCCTGCCATATGCACCTGGCTTCCCAATCCCGCGGAGCCCATATTCAGCGACTTGGGGTTCTTCCTGGCCATGGCGATGAGCTCTTCAAGCGTCTTGGCCTTGAGCTGTTTGGAAGTCGCAACCACCATTGGTCCGCTGGCTACATTGGTGATCGGGACGAAGTCCTTCTTGATGTCAAAAGGCAGATTTTTGTACAAATGAGGGTTGACGGTCAGTATGCTGCCTGACGCCATCAGGATGGTATAGCCATCCGGTTTTGCGTTGGCGACTGCGGCGGTGCCGATATTGCCGCCTGCGCCAAGCTTGTTGTCGACGACGACAGTCTGCCCCCATTTTTTGCCAAGCTTGTCGCCCACAAGGCGTGCAACGATGTCAGTCGTTCCGCCGGCAGAAAACGGCACAACGATGGTAACGGTATGCTGTGGCCATGGTGCCGCGCCGGCCACGGACATCGCGCTCGCTGAAGCCAGGGCGGCCAGGATGAATTTTTTGATACAGGCCTGCGTGGTGAATCGGTATTGCATTGTCGTCTCCTGATCTGGTTGCGGCATGTATTGCCGTCTAGCATGGGTATGTTCTGAACAAATGCAGCGACATCCCTGTCTATGGAATGTCGCCGCGGTACAAGCTAGGTCTGATACGGTGTGACTTGGTGCTACATTGATTCAAATTTCCATCAGGCGCTTTCAAACAGCCTGGTCAGCACGAACTCGCGATGTCCAAGGGCTTCGGCGCTGGTCCAGCGTCCGTTCGCGGTTTGCAGCATGCATTCGAGCAACTTGTCTCCTGCCTGGTCCAGGTCGATCTCACGCTGCAGCAGGGCGGAGGTGTCGACATCGACGTGCTCGGACATGGTACGCACGGTACGTGGATTGGCGCAGATCTTGATCACCGGCAAAATGGGATTGCCAATGACATTGCCCTGGCCCGTGGGAAAGAAATGGACGGCATAGCCCGAGGCGGCGCACAGGGTGACCATCTCCGCTGCCGCAGAGGACGAGTCCATGAACCACAGGCCTTTGTCGGTTGGGGTTTCGGCCTTGTCGAGCACGCCGTCGACCTTGCATAGCTTGCCGATTTTCTGGATATTGCCCATCGCCTTTTCCTCGATGGTGGTCAGGCCGCCGGCGATATTTCCCTTGGTGGGCTGGGATTCGGACAGATCGCTGGTCTTCCACCGGTTGATCATGTCCTGATAGCGGTTGAACATGAACATAAAGCGCTCACGTACTTGATCGTTGGCGCAACGATCCGCCACAAACTGTTCCCCGCCGGTGATCTCAGACGTTTCTCCAAAACACAGCGTGCTGCCGAGCGCATAGAGCTTGTCGAAGGCATTGCCTACTGTCGGGTTGCTGCCGCAGCCGGAAGTGGTGTCCGATTCGCCGCATTTGGTTGACACCCACAGGTCGCTGATGGGGCAGGCCGTGCGGGATAGCCCCGTGGCATAGTGCACGAATTCCTTGGCCTTTTTGGATGCGCGCATGATGGTGTCGTGATCGCCGTGCAGTTCGATGCTGAAGCCGGCGACCGGCTTGCCTGTGGCGGCGATGGCATCCACGATGCGTTTGGTCCATCCCTCTTCGATGCCTATCACAACGACGGCAGCCACGTTGGGATTGCTGCCGGTGCCGATGAGTGTGCGAAAGTGCAGATCCAGATCTTCACCGAACTGAAGCCGGCCGTAGGGGTGCGGCAGCGCCATGGTGCCCTTGATGTTGTTGGACACGGCCTCGACGGCGGCATTGGAGATGTCGTCGACAGGCAGGATGATGACGTGATTGCGAACGCCGACGCGCCCGTTGTCGCGGCGATACCCCATGAAGGTGGTGGATGATGAGATGACAGCCATGTTGAAAGTCCTTTCGCTTTGGAAGCGAGCAATGTTTATCTGGATGACAGCTGCTTACCAGCGCTTGGTCTTGATGTTCTGCACATGAGCATGGTCTCCGGCGGAGATGGGCGCGACGACCTTGCCGATGTCCACCCCGTACTTGAAAACCGTATCGCCGACTTTCATGTCCTTCAGTGCGACTTTGTGTCCAATGGGAATGTCCTGCTTTGCCGTGACGTGAATCATCTTGTCTTCGTCCATGATCCAGGCGGTAAGGTCGGTGCCGGCGGTAACGCCTTCCACCACCGCGACCGCGACCGTGTCCTTGGCGTCATGCAATATGGCGTGAATCATTTTTTTCTCTCCATCGATAGAAAACAGGCGGCCGGTGAGTCCGGAATGGCAGGCCGGTGAATAAATAGTAGGGAGGACAATGATATATGTCAAGCAGATCATCTATATGAATTAAACGATATGAGCTAATATAAGGTTTGAGTGCAGGAATCGTCGCGCTGGATTCCTCTGTCCATGACACCGCGGCGGTTGTGACAATGTTTTTTAGGAACATCTATGAGTGCAATCATTTCTCAGCTCAGTCCGTCCGGTACGCCGCTGTATCAGCAGGTAAAGCGGGCGGTACTGGGCACGCTTGCCTCGGGCGAGTGGAGCCAGGGCGAGGCCATTCCTCCGGAAAAAATGCTGGCGCAGCGGTTCGGCGTCTCTATAGGTACCTTGCGCAAGGCCATCGACGAGCTTGTGCTCGAGAACATACTCATTCGTCATCAGGGGCGCGGAACCTTTGTTGCCATTCATGCCCACAATCAGCATTTTTTCCGCTACTTTCGCATCGTGCGCCAGGATGGCGTCAAGTCCTACCCTACGCCGCAGCTGTTGAGCTTCAGGCGCGTGCGCGCGAGCGGGGAGGCGCGCGAAAAACTGCTGTTGGGCGCAGGCGCCTATGTTTTCGAGTTCGCCAATCTGCTCTGCCTGCATGACGAGCAGGTCATGGTGGACACCATCTGCGTGCCGGAGGCCCTGTTCAGCGGGTTGAGCGCCGAGCAGCTCGGCAATCGGCCAGACACGCTATATAGCCTGTACCAGCAGGATTTCGGCATCAACGTGATCGGCACCGCAGAGGCGACAAGAGCCTGCAGCGCCGATGCGGACCATGCCGGCTGGCTGAACGTGGCGGAGGGCTCCGCGTTGCTGGAAATTCGGCGGGTAGCCTATTCGTACAACCAGCAGCCGGTGGAGTGGCGGGTGTCCCGCGTCAATACAGATCGCTACGAATACATCGGCCAGGAGCATCAGAGCAACTGAGGGATGTTGCCGCGCTGCCTACGCCTTGTTCACTGTTTTCAATGCTGCTTTTGGAGCCTGGATATGAATGTAGTCATTTCGGAGTTCATGGACGCTGCCGCCGTGCAAGCGCTAAGCGAGCGTTTTGATGTGGTCTATGACCCGCAACTGGTGGACGAGCCGGCAGCGCTGGCGGCGGCGCTGCCAGGCGCGCAGGCATGGATAGTCCGTAATCGCAGTCAGGTGGATGAACGCATGCTGTCCATTGCCAGCGCGCTGAAAGTGGTCGGCCGGCTGGGGGTGGGCCTGGACAACATCGATGTCGGGGCATGCAAGCAAAGAAACATCGAGGTGATTCCTGCCGTGGGCGCAAATTCCCTCGCCGTGGCGGAGTATGTCATTACAAGTAGCATGATGCTGCTGCGGTGCAGCTATGCATCCACCTTCGATGTGGCGCAAGGCGGCTGGCCGCGGGTGGCGTTGTCCAGCGGGCGCGAGACTGCGGGCAAGACACTGGGCCTGGTCGGGTTTGGCGGCATTGGACAGATGGTCGCGCGGCTGGCGCGGTCGCTGGGCATGCAGGTGCAGGCTTATGATCCGGCTGTTCCGGATACCGACCCGGTCTGGGCGGCTTCGGGCGTGCAGCCGGCCCCGCTTGATGTCATGCTGGGCCGGGCCGATGTTGTCAGCCTGCATATACCTTTGACAGACAGCACCCGCAAATTGTTTGATGCGCAGCGTCTGGGCAGAATGAAGCGCGGCGCAGTGCTGATCAACACTGCGCGAGGAGGCATTGTGGATGAGGCTGCGCTGGCTCAGGCATTGATCGCCGGCCACCTGGCCGGTGCAGCGCTGGACGTCTTCGAAGATGAACCTCTGCGCGCGGGAACAGTACTCGCAGGCATTCCGAATCTGATGTTGACCCCGCACATCGCAGGGGTGACCGAGGAATCGAATCAACGCGTCAGCGGCCTGATCGCCGATCGGGTCATCGCCTATTTGCAGCAATAACACAGGACTCGCACTATGGCCATTTATCAGGTTGATGCGCTTATCGAGCGCGTCGTGAAGACGCTTCAGGCGGCCGGGGCTTCCGACAGCATGGCGCGCAGTACGGCGCAGGCCTTGCTTGCGGCTGAGATGCAGGGGTTGGGCTCGCATGGCCTGTCCCGGGTGGGCCAGTACGCCTCGCATTTGCGCAGCGGACGCGTCAATGCCGGCGCCTGTCCGCGCATCGTACGCTCACATGGGGCGGGTGTGCTGGTTGATGCCGACGAAGGCTTGGCTTTCCCCGCCTGCACGCTCGCCGTTGAAGAGGCTGTCCGCCGGGCGAGGGAATTCAGCATAGCGTTCGCCGGCGTTACGCGCAGCCATCATTTTGGTGCGGCGGCCCTGCATCTTGATGCGGTGGCGCAGGCGGGCATGGTGGGGTTCGCTTTCAGCAACTCGCCCGCTGCGATGCCTGCATGGGGCGGCAGCAGGGCCTTGTTCGGTACCAACCCGGTCGCCGCAGTCTTCCCGCGCCGAGACCAGCCAGCCCTGAGCATTGATCTGTCGCTGTCCGAAGTGGCGCGCGGAAAGCTGATGGTCGCAGCCCGCGAGGGCCGTTCTATTCCCGAGGGGTGGGCGCTGGATAAAGATGGCCTGCCCACGACAGATCCGAAAGCAGGCCTTGAGGGAATGATGTGTCCGGCAGGCGGCGTAAAAGGTGCCATGCTGGCGCTGATGGTCGAGCTGCTTTGCGTCTCGCTGACCGGCGCGGCCTTTGCTTTCGAGGCGGATTCTTTTTTCTCGGCGGAAGGAAACCGCCCGCACATCGGTCATGTTTTTCTGGTCATCGATCCTGCTGCGCTGGGGGGCATGGATGTCTATCATGAGCGCATTGAAACCTTGCTGGCCGCCATGCTGGCCGATGAGCAGGTGCGCCTGCCTGGCAGCCGCCGACAGCAGTTGGCCCGACAGGCGTCTCAAACCGGCATTGACGTTCCCGATGCGGTTGCCGACCAACTGCTCATATAACCCGGAGCAAGCCCGTCAGGGCCTGGCGGTTTGTCCGCGTGCCAGCCAACTGCGATGCTTCAGGTACCAGGCCACCGTGTCGTGCAGCCCCTGGGCAAAATCCTGCCGGGGCGTCCATCCCAATTCACGCCGTATGCGTGAGGCATCTATCGCGTAGCGGCGATCGTGGCCCGGCCTGTCGGCGATGTGGGTAATCAGGGATGCGTAGCTGGACAGACCTGCAGGCTTATCGGGAGCCAGCGTTTCCAGCAGTGTGCACAGCATGTGTACGACATCGATATTGCGCTGCTCGTTATGGCTGCCAATGTTGTAGCGTGCGCCAGGCGGCGCCTGGGTGACGGCCAGATGCAGTGCGCGGGCATGGTCGTCTACATGCAGCCAGTCGCGCACCTGCATGCCGTCGCCGAAGACGGGCAGCAACTGTCCGCACAGGGCGCGCTGCACTGTCAGCGGGATCAGTTTTTCGGGGTATTGCCAGGGGCCGTAATTGTTCGAGCAATGGGTAAGAATAACCGGCAGGCCATAGCTGCGGGCCCAGGCGCCGACCAGATGGTCCGCGCCTGCTTTGCTGGCCGAGTAAGGCGAGCTGGGCGCATATCGGCTGGTTTCGGAGAACAGGTCCGGCGATGCGCCCAAATCGCCATAGACTTCGTCGGTCGACACATGATGGAAGCGAAAAGCTTTGCGGGCTGCCGGCGCCAGCGCTTCGTAGTACGCGCGCGTCACTTCGAGCAGAATGCATGTGCCCACAATATTGGTCTCAATGAACGCGGCGGGACCGGCCAGAGAGCGGTCCACATGCGATTCGGCCGCCAGATGCATGACCGCTTGCGGCTGGTGCCGGCGGAAAACGCGTTCCAGGCCGGCGCGATTGCAGATGTCCAGATGTTCGAATGCGTAGCGATGGCTGCCCGCCACCTCGGCCACGCTGTCCAGACTGCCTGCGTAGGTGAGTTTGTCGACATTGATCACGCTGTCATCCGAACGCTGGATGATATGGCGGATAAGCGCCGAGCCGATAAAGCCCGCGCCGCCTGTGATCAGGATTTTCATGTATATGCTCCGTCAGACGCTTGGTCTCGGGAAGCTGACCGTGCTTGGCCGGATCTTGCCGAACAGCGCATGTCAGGAGGGTGGTGATGAGCGGCACAGTATAAATCGCAGGGCAGCTTCTGGGGACGGGCCGGATAGCCGGCCTATGTCTTAAGTGTTGTTTACAGCGCACAAAAAATGGTATAAACCACCCCCCTGTGGTAACATATAAAGGCTCAATGCTCACGCATTTTGCAAAAAGCAGCCACATCAAGCCCCCGCCACTACAAGCGGGCGCGTCCCAAGGCGTATCGCTTGCCAGCGCATCTAACCCTAGCGTCCTTCGCGTTTCGTAGCAAGATAAACCAGCAGGTCTTGTCCGCTGCTTGGATATTTCCAGTAAGCGCTTCTCCGAAGCGCAGCAACCGATGCCTTTGCCGGTGTCAACGCAGCAATCGTTATCCTCTTGTCTCTGGCAGACGACAGGCGCCGCTTCCGATCCAGTCTGGCGTGTCGGACGACGGGCGCGGCATGATTGCAGCACAGCCAGGCAGGTTGATCCGCAATGCGGGTCCCGCCTCAAGTGCACATCTATTGTCTTTTTACAGGAGTAATCTATGGCTAAAGAAGAACTGATCGAAATGGGCGGACTCGTCACAGAAGTCCTGCCGGATTCTCGCTTTCGCGTTACCCTGGACAACGGACACCCGGTCGTTGCTTATACCGGCGGAAAAATGCGCAAGCATCATATCCGTATACTCGCGGGCGACAAAGTCTCGCTCGAAATGTCGCCCTACGACCTGACCAAGGGCCGCATCACTTATCGTCACATTGCCGGCCGCACGCCTGGCGTCAGCACACAGCGCCGCCGCTGATTCAATTTTCGCGGCATCCCGCTGCGCTCCTCTGGCATTACAATCAATCGATAAACATGCCTTCAAGGAGCGTCAGTGGTCAGCACCCTTCCCCCAAGCGGTTCTGCCGGGTTTCGCGCGCTGCGCGATTTGCCTGAATGGCAGGCTTTCGAAAACGCCGCGACACAATCCCCCATTCACACCCATCGCCTGCGCATTCTCAGCGCGGCCGGTCTTGACGTTGACATCAGCGGGCAAGGCTCTTCACCTGAATTGACACGTGCCACCCAGGCACTGCTGGAGGCGCGCGATTTCCCGCAGGCACGGGAGCAATTGCTCAGTGGCGGGATCGTCAACGCGACTGAGCATAGGGCTGCCTGGCACACAGCCTTGCGTGCGCCCGATCCGGTCGAGGAGATCGCCGCGGAGCGACAGCGTCTGACAGAGTTCGTGCGGCAGGCCGACTCCGAGCGCCGCTGGCGCAATATCGTCCATATCGGCATAGGAGGCAGCGACTGGGGCGTGCGCCTGGCTGTCAATGCCTTCGGCTATGCGGGAGCCTGGCGGCAGGTGCACTTCGTGGCCAATATTGACGGGCATGCCATGCAGGGCGGCCTGGCTGGCTTTGATCCGCATGACACACTCATCGTCATGGCATCCAAGTCATTCACCACTGCGGAAACACTGCAGAATGGCACGCGCGCGCTGGAGTGGCTCCAGGCTGCGGGGATCCAGCATCCCTATGAACAGGTCGTTGCGGTCACCGCACGCCCCGACGTTGCGCAGGCATGGGGTATCCCCAAGTCCCATGTATTCCGTCTGTGGGACTGGGTAGGGGGGCGGTTCTCCCTGTGGTCGTCCGTCAGCCTGACCACGGCGCTTGCCGTGGATACCGACGTCGTTGCCGGCATGCAGGCCGGCGCCGCCGCCATGGATGCGCATTTTGCCGAGGCTCCTCTCGAGGACAATGCGCCAGTCCAGATGGCAATCTCCGGTATCGTCAATCGCAGTGTGCTGGGTTATGGCTCGCTCAATATCGCACCCTATGATTTCCGACTCTCGGAGCTGGTCCCATACATACAGCAGTTGGAGATGGAGTCGCTGGGCAAATCGGTGGATTTGTCGGGCGCTCCTGTTGGGGTTCCGACCGGTCCTGCCGTCTGGGGCATGCCGGGCACAGACGCGCAGCATACTTTTTTCCAGTGGCTGCATCAGGGCAGCGATGGCGCGCCCGTAGATTTCATTGTGTGCAGGCAGGCAGACCATGGCTGGCCCGCACATCATCAGAGTCTGTTGGCCAATTGCCTGGCGCAGCGCGAAGCTTTGCTGAAGGGGAAAACCTATGAGCAGGCTCTGCAGGAGTGTCTTGATGCCGGGATGGAACGCGGGCAGGCAGAATGGCTGGCGCATCATAAAGTCCATGCCGGGGGGCGCCCGTCCAATCTCATTGTGCTGCCCCGACTTTCTCCCTATGCACTGGGTGCGCTGCTGGCGCTCTATGAGCACAAGATTTTCGTTCAAGGTCTGGTCTGGGGGATCAACCCGTTTGATCAATGGGGGGTCGAGTACGGCAAGGTGCTGGCGCAGGGCATTACCGCTGAGCTGGCAGGCACGTCGGAGATGGACGGCAACCACGATGCCTCGACGGCGCATTGGGTTTCTCTGCTGGCGGCGTCGACAACCACACCGCAATAAGCCTCAGAGGGCGGCGTCCCGTCCTATGGGCTTGCCAGCGCTTTCTGCAAGCAACAGGCCGACAACCTTTGCAAGACTGTGTTCGAGCGGCAGGCAGGCAATCCCCATTGCCTTGATTTTTTCGCATGACAGCACCGACATGGCGGGGCGCGCAGCGGGCGCCGCGTAAGCCGACGATTTGATGGCATAAAGCCTGGGTATGCGCAGGCTTTTGTCCTGCGATGAAGCGCAGGCCAGGATCTGTTGTGCAAAAGCATGCCATGTCATGGCCTGGCTGCCGCAATAGTGATAGATCCTGTCTGTGTCGGGCGCGTTGGCGTCGGGCATTTGCGCAGACGGCGCGTCGGGGTTCTGTCCGGCGTTGTGCCGGAGGGCGAGTGAAATAACGGCCTGCGCCAGATCGCCCGCATAGGTCGGGCAGCCGGTTTGGTCGTCAACGACGCGCAGGGCAGGCGCATTGGAGCCGGACGGGCTGCCGGCACGCAGGTCCACGCCTGGCCCGCTCTGCGTGCCGGTGGTTGCTTGTTGCAGTATGCTGCGCACGAAATTATGGCCATATTCGCTAAACAGCCACGATGTCCTGATCACGATGGCGTCGGGCAGCGTGCTCAACACGTTCTGCTCTCCCTGCATCTTGCTGAGTCCGTATTGGTTGATGGGCAGCGGCGCGTCGAGCTCCGTATAGGGCTGTGCCGTCCGCCCGTCAAAAACATAGTCTGTTGATATATGCACCAGGCGTGCGCGTGCCTGGGCCGCCGCCGTGGCCAGATTGGCCGGCCCCAGCGCATTGACAGCGTCGGCCCGTACCGGATTGTGTTCGGCCTGATCCACGGCGTTGAACGCTGCGGCATTGATGATGATGTCCGGGACATGGGCGCCGACATAGGCCTGGACCGCCTGTTCATTGGCGATATCAAGCTCGTCGTGGCGCGGAGCAAACACTTGCCACTCGGCGGGCAGGCGGTCCAGCAGGCAGCGTCCGAGCTGGCCGCTGCCACCTGTCAACAGGACTTTGCTCACTGCGGACTCCTCATGATGTACTGGATACGCCTGCCGCAGGCAGCAATCCCGACTGCTCCAGCATCGTCAGCGTCAGGCCTTGTCTGTCTTTGCCGGACAGGATGGGGGCCGCTGCGCATGCAGGCCACGCAATGCCTACCGAGGGATCGTTCCATCGAAGACAGGCCTCGTCCCCTGGATGATAGTAGTCAGTGCATTTGTATTCAACCACGGCTTCTTCGGAAAGAGTCAGGAAGCCATGGGCAAATCCCGCAGGTATCCATAACTGTGTTTCGGCGGCATCGCCCGCTTTGCAGGCTGACAGGCTGACACCGTGCCAGCGGCCGAACGTGGGCGAACGTTGTCGCAGATCAACGGCGACATCGAATATCTCGCCCTGGCTCACTCTTATCAATTTGCCTTGCGGATGACTGCGCTGGTAGTGCATGCCCCGCAACACGCCCCGATGCGAGCGGCTGCAGTTATCCTGCACAAACTGAATATCTTGTCCAAGCAGGTCTGCATGGCGACTGGCTCGGAACGTCTCCAGAAAACAACCGCGTTCGTCATGAAAGACGGGTGTCTGGATCAGCATCAGTCCGGGTAGTGGCGTGTTCTGTATTTTCATAAGAGGCGTTGCTCAGGCTTGCCCTGCGGTAATGGAGATTTATGCGTGTATTGCTGCGTTCAGGCGTTTTGCCCGAACGTAATCTGGCCTCGTTGCTGTTTCGGCTTGAGCATAACAGGGGTATTGAAGACGTCAGCGAAATCATGCAGACTATTATGCTGTGCGCGAAGGGTGAAGAGCATGCGGAGTTGCGCCGCGCCTTTGCCGGCTGGATACGCCATGTGCTGCTGCCGCGCGCGTTACCGCAAATTAGGTTTCCACCGGCTCAAGATTTTACGGAGATCAAGGATATGCAGACCGAAACTCCCGGTCCTGGACTTACCAATGGAAAACCCAAGGGTTGCGCGAAGGACACCATGAGGGCCGCAAAGAAGGCCGTGCCAGCCTGCTGCGCCAGTTGCTGATTCAGAAATTCGGTGCATTGCCAGAGGAGTATACCCAGCGGCTGCAGGCAGCCTCGGCCCGTCAGATGGGGGTATGGGCCGGCAGGCTGCTTGCCGCCTCAACGCTGGAAGACGTATTTCGCAAAACATAGAAGATTGCCTGGCCGGTTTTCTGTCAGGTCCGCTCGAATATCCCTGCCGCGCCCATGCCGGTGCCGACGCACATCGTCAACATCCCATAGTCCAACTGGCGACGGCGCAATCCATGAATGACGGTTGCTGCGCGGATTGCGCCGGTCGCGCCCAGTGGATGGCCCAGCGCGATGGCGCCGCCCAAGGGATTGACGACCTCGGGATTCAGCCCCACCTCCCGGATGACCGCCAGCGATTGAGCGGCGAAAGCTTCATTCAGTTCTATCCAGCCTAATTGGTCCAGTTTCAGTCCCGCCAGCTTCAATGCGTGCGGGATCGCTTCTTTGGGGCCTATGCCCATGATCTCCGGCGGTACGCCTTTCACAGCAAACGAGACAAACCTCGCCAGCGGCGTCAGCCCGTGCGTCTTCAATGCCTGTTCAGACACGACCAGCAAGGCGCCGGCGCCATCGGATATCTGGGAGCTGTTGCCGGCCGTGACGCTGCCCCTGGCGGCAAACGCTGGCTTGAGTCGGGCCAGCGCCTCCAGGCTGGTATCTGGACGCGGCCCTTCATCCAGATTGATGGTGCGGCGCTGCACCATGACATCGTCATGCTTGCCGGCGGCAGCGGCAGCCAGATCAGGCAGGCGGCGTATCACTTCCACGGGCAGGATTTCGTCGCTGAACTCACCTGCCTGTTGGCCTGCAATGGCCCGCTCATGCGAGCGCAAAGCAAAAGCGTCCTGATCCTGCCGCGAAACCTGCCAGCGTTGCGCCACCTCTTCGGCGGTCAACCCCATGCCATAGGCCATGCCCAGGTTTTCTTCCCGCTCGAAAATGGCGGGACTGAAACTGGTATTGATGCCCATCGTCGGCACCATACTCATGGACTCCACACCGCCTGCCAGCACGACATGTGCCTCCCCTGTGCGGATGCGGTCTGCCGCCATGGCGATCGCGGTCAATCCCGAGGCGCAGAAGCGGTTCACGGTGACGCCGGCAACGGAGGCGGGCAATCCGCTCAGCAGCACCCCCATGCGAGCCACATTCAATCCTTGCGGGCCTTCAGGAATAGCGCAGCCGATAATGGCGTCTTCTATGGCGGCCGGGTCCAGCCCAGGCGTTTGGGCCAGCAGGCCCTTGATGACCGCGGCCAGCAGTTCGTCAGGGCGGGTATGGGAGAAAAAGCCGCGAGGCGCCTTGCCGATGGGGCTGCGTGTGGCGGCGACGATATATGCTTGCTGCAATGTAGCCATGTTGGTGTCCTTGTCGAGTCCTGCTTGCCCAGGCCCGAATCTGGTGGTTACACGGGGGGGCGTCTGCTTGCGCAAACGTCCGCTTTGCCTGGCATGACGCATAGGCCAAGCCAGGCAATCGTCAGTTGCGTACCGGCTTGCCCGTCTTGAGCAGGCCCGTGATGCGCTCCTGGGTTTTGGGGTGCGTCAGCAACGACAGGAAAGCATCGCGTTCTTGCCGCAGCATCCATGCTTCGTCAACGAACGATCCGGGATCCACATCGCCGCCGCAGATTGCGTTTGCCACATGGCTGGCCACCAGGAAGTCGTGCTCGGAGATATAGCCGCCCACCTTCATGTTGACCAGTTGCGCCTTGAGCGTCGCAATGCCATCGCGGCCCGCGATCGGAAACTGGCGCGGCAAAGGCGGGCGCCAGTTGCTGTCCGCCAGCAATCGCGCCAGCCGGGTGGCCACGTAAAGTACTTCGTGCCGGTTCATGACGACGGGATCCGAGGGCAGCAGATACCCCATTTTGCGCGCATCCAGCGCAGAGCGGGACACCTTCGCCGTAGCGACCGTCATTGCGAAGCCCTTGAGGAAGGCCAATAACGGAGCGTCAGGCGCTGACATGGCCTGCAGTTCAGCGGCGCGGCGTGCGCACCAGGTCAGGCCCCCGGCGCCCGGCACCAGCCCGATGCCGACCTCGACCAGACCCATATACGTTTCAAAATGCGCGACGCGCGCTGCGCAATGCACCGAAAGCTCGCAACCGCCCCCCAATGCCATGCCAGCCAGCCCGGCCACGACAGGTATCTGCGCATAACGCAGCCGCATGACCATTTCCTGCATTTCACGTTCGATCGGCTCGACGCCCTGCGGGCCGTCTTGCTCGAACACCGGCATCAAGGCCTTGAGGTCCGCCCCCGCCGAAAAAGGCTCGCCGTGCTGGCCGATGACCAGCGCCTTATAGGACGCTTCGGCCAGCTCCACTGCCTTGACGATACCGCGCACGACCGCAGGACTGAGCGTGTGCATTTTTGTTTTGAACGAGACAATGAGCACGTCATCGGGGTGAGGCGAGCGCAACGTCCAGCAGCACACGCCGTCATCCTCATAGACGACATCGGGCGTGTGGGCCGGCACCTCTCCCACCAGGCGCGGGGCGTCGATCTGTCGCGCATAGACAGGCAGTGTGTTGCGTTCCTCGAACTGCCCGGTCTTGGGATTCCACGATCCCTGCGCGGTATGCACCGCCTGGGCCTCCCAGACTGGCCCTTCTGTTGCCCACGCTGGCAGCGGGGCGTCGGACAGGGTTTTCCCCGCCTTGATATCCTCGGCAATCCATTCCGCTATCTGCCGCCATCCCGCCGCCTGCCAGATCTCGAATGGCCCCTGTGCATGGCCAAAGCCCCATTTCATGGCCAGATCAAGCTGGGCAGCGGTATCGGCGATCTCCGCCAGATGCACCGCGCTGTAATGAAAGCTGTCGCGCAGCACCGCCCAGAGGAATTGCGCCTGGGGATGGTCCGCATCATGCAGCGCTGCCAGTTTCCTGGCGGGATCGCGCTCTGCAAGCATGGCAGCGACAGCCTCATCGATGTGCGCTGCGGCAGGGACATACTCTTTCTTCTGCGGATCCAGCCGCAGAATGGCCTTGCCTTCCTTGCGATAAAAGCCTGCACCGGTTTTCTGGCCGAGTGCACCTTGTTCGATCAGGGCGGTGAGTACCGGCGGTGTACCGAAATGCGCGTTGAATGGATCGTCCGGCAGTTGCTCGCGCATGGTGCCGATCACATGCGCCAGCGTATCAAGCCCCACGACATCCGCCGTACGGAAGGTGCCCGACTTGGCGCGGCCCAGCCGCGTGCCTGTCAACTCGTCGACCAGATCGTAAGGCAGGTCGAATTGCTCGGCCTGCGTGAACACCGACAGAATGCCGAATACGCCAATACGATTGCCGATGAAGTTTGGCGTATCCTTGGCCCGCACCACGCCTTTGCCCAACTGCGACACCAGAAAGGTTTCCAGGCTGTCCAGCATGGCTGGCTCGGTCTGGGCGGTCGGAATGAGCTCCACCAGCGTCATATAGCGAGGCGGATTGAAAAAATGCACACCGCAGAAACGGTGTCGCAGGGATTCCGGCAGGGCTTCTGACAGGCTGGTAATCGACAGGCCTGAGGTATTGCTGGCAATATATGCATCCGGGCGTAACGCGGGCGCCAGCCTGTGGTACAGATCCCGCTTCCAGTCCAGCCGCTCGGCGATGGCCTCGATGACCAGATCGCAGTCGGCAAGCAGGCCAAGGTCTTCCTCATAATTGGCCGGTGTAATGAGATCGGCCAGATCGGGTATGCCAAGCGGCGCAGGGTTGAGCTTCTTGAGCTGGCCGATGGCCTTGTTGGCGATGGCGTTTTTATCGCCTTCTTTCGCCGGCAGATCGAACAATACGACGGGAATGCCTGCGTTGACGCAATGCGCTGCGATCTGTGCTCCCATGACGCCTGCTCCGCAGACGGCGACCTTGCGTGGGGCGGCCGTTCGCAGGCGGGAGGATGGAGGGGCAACCGTACCGGGTTGCGTGGAATGGCTGGGCTGCATAGGGCTTGCTCCGCTGAGAAAATGATCCTGTGACGGTATTGCAGTTGTTAGGGTAGAGGATTCTGGACGTATCTGCACGGTCCAGGCCTCACGCTATGCGGGAACGAGCTGCCGTGGGACCGGCATCAGGCGTTACGCTCCGGGCGCCAGGCGTTAGAATAAATATTCAATCGTCCAGTCACACCCGTCATGGCTCGTCTAGCCCGTCTCTATGTTCCCGATCTTCCGCAACTGGTTCAGGCGGAGTTCCTGCGCCCCTTGGCCGCTGCCTCAGATCCAACGCCGGTCGCGCAGCTCGATCTATTGTTGGAGTGGCTGAGGGCGGAGGCCGGCGTGCAGGGTGTCGCGCTCCATGGCTGGTTATTGCTGAACGACAGGATTACCTTGCTGGGCACGCCGCGGGATGCGCGCGCGCTGTCGCGGCTGATTCAAGGGTTGGGACGGCGCATGGCCGCCGGCATGCGGCACGGGCGGGTGTTCCAGGGACGCTATCGCAGCGCGTTGGTGCAACCAGGACACTGGGTGCTTCCGGCGCTGGTTTGGCTGGAGTCGCTGCCTGCCCAACTGCACTACGTCGATGCGGCGGGGCGTTGGCCCTGGTCTTCCGCTGCGCCGCATGCGGGCCTTCCGGCCCGCGACCTGGACTTGCTGACGGATCATCCTGATTACTGGAATCTGGGCAATACGCCTTTTGCGCGGCAAGCCCAGTATCGCAGCCTGCTGGACCGTGGGTTGGGGACGAAACAGGCCGAGCGCATCGGGCTTGCGCTGTTTGGGCAATGGGCGTTGGGCGAGACGGCTTTCCTGGAGGCAATCCAGGGCAAGGCCAGTCGGCGCATTGCGCCTGCCCCCCGGGGGCGCCCCAGGAAAGATGCCCGGCCCACTCAGCAGGGTTGATATCGGTCGGGTCCCATCGGCCGCCGGGCGCGCCGGTACGCGGAATCGGGCTGTTCCGAATGCGAAAATCCGGCGCTGTGCCGGATACAATTGCTGCGAATATTTTCGTGATGAGCAGGATGTGATCGGCTTGCGACGTAAGTATTCAGATGAATAGCCAAGCCTGAGGGGCGCTGTTATTATCCGAGAACCTTTGTAGTGTTTTGTAGGTTATAGAGAATGGGGCAAGGCCTAAAATCACTTTCCATGCATCGACCCCCTGTACGCAGCAAAATTCTGCCTGGAATTGTTTCGCTCGCCGTCTTCCTTTTTTTTGCAATGATGCTTTCCGTGCCCCGTGGATATACATGGGGCTTGATTTTGCTGTTGCTGGCCAGCCTGTATTATCTGGCCTGCCGCCCGCGCATCGTGCTTCGGCGAGCCGACAAAATCCTGATCGGACTGCTGATCGCTGTTTTTCTGGCCGGCCTGATCAGCTGGCTTTATCACGACAATCGCATCGCCAGCCTTGACCTTTCCACCCGTTATCTGATGGTGATTCCCATTCTGCTTTTGTTGCTGGCCTATCCGCCGCGGCTGGAATGGTTATGGGGCGGAATGATTGTAGGCTGTATATCGGCTGCAGGCCTTGCGGCTTGGCAGATATGGGTGCACAAGGACCCCAGGGCGTTCGGCTTCACGGGCGGGATACAGTTCGGCGATGTCGCGCTGATGATGGCGGTGCTTTGCTCGGCAGGCCTGGCCTGGGCTGTGCAGCTCACTCGCCGCGCCTGGCTGTGGCGGGTGGCGCTGCTGATCGGTACGCTCTGTGGCCTGTATGCATCGATCATGTCCGGCAGCCGTGGCGGCTGGATTACCCTGCCGATCGTGCTCATGCTGTTCGCCGCCGCCTATCTGCGCAGATCAAACCTGTCTCTGGTGATTGCGGTATGCGTCACCGTGATCGTGAGCGGTCTGGTGGCCTTGGTGACAGTCCCGATGGTGCAGGAGCGCTATAACGATGCCTTGAAGGATGTGCAGAACTTTCAGAAAGGCAACACGAATACATCATTGGGCAACCGTCTCGAGATGTGGGAGTCTTTGACCGTCATCATTCCCCAAAAACCCTGGATGGGCTGGAGCGATGCGGATTACAAGGCTGAGCAGCAGCGCCTTGTCGCGGAGGGCAGGCTGGAGCCCTCCGTTGACGATCTTGCCAATACCCACAACACATTCCTGGAGGTCTGGCTGCATCAGGGCTTGCTGGGGTTGTCAATATTAATCGCGCTGTTGCTTGCCGTGATGGCGCATTTTGGCCGGCATTTGCGCTGCCCCGATCCTTTCACCCAATTGCATTCGATTGCCGGCGTGGCATTGGTGAGTTGTTATATCATCTTCGGACAGACGCAGATCATCCTTGGGCGTAACAATACCCTGCTGTTTTTTCTCGTCACCATGGCAGTATTCTGGTCTGCCTTAAAATCCAATTTGACCGTTGCAAATGAATGCCGATGCGGCATCAAAGAAAATCCGGAAGGATAAGGAACAGGCAGAAGCATGACTGACACTATCCTGGTGACCGGTGGAACAGGCTATATCGGCAGCCATACGGTGGTTGCTCTGCAGCAGGCGGGCTATCGCGTGCAGATACTGGACAATCTGTGCAACAGCAGCATCAAGGTACTGGACGCGATTGCGGCAATCACGGATATCCGGCCCGATTTCATGGAAGGCGATATCCGGGACGGCAACCTGCTGGCCAAGATTTTCGACAAACGCAAGTTTTGCGCAGTCATGCATTTTGCGGGTCTGAAAGCCGTGGGCGAGTCCGCCGCCCTGCCGCTGGCCTACTACGACAACAACGTGAACGGCAGCGTCCAGCTGCTGACTGCCATGCAGCAGGCGGGACTCAGGAATATTATTTTTTCTTCTTCCGCAACGGTGTACGGCGAGCCGCGCGAGCTGCCGCTGACGGAAGATCACCCCCGCTCCTCGACCAATCCCTATGGCCATACGAAACTGGTGGTCGAGGATATTCTTGCGGATTTGCAACGCAGCGATAATGCGTGGCGCATCGCGCGACTGCGCTATTTCAATCCGGTGGGGGCCCACGCCAGCGGATTGATCGGCGAGGCGCCGCAGGGCACGCCCAATAACCTCATGCCCTTTGTTGCGCAGGTCGCCACAGGCCAGCGCCCGCGCCTGCATGTATATGGCGATGACTACGATACGCCGGATGGCACGGGGGTGCGCGACTACATCCATGTCATGGACCTGGCCGATGGCCACGTTCGGGCGCTGAACCATTGCCTGAATGCTTCGCCAGGGCTGGTCACGGTCAACCTGGGAACCGGAAAAGGCTATTCCGTGCTGGAAGTCATTGCCGCATTCGAGCGCGCAAGCGGAAAATCCGTTCCCTATCAGGTGGTTGCCCGCCGGCCTGGCGACGTGGGGGCCTGTTGGGCGGCCACAGACAAAGCCGCCGACCTGCTGGGCTGGCGTGCTGATCGAAATCTTGACCAAATGTGCCAGGATGCATGGCGCTGGGAGTCTTCAAGGCAGCAAGCCTGAAAACAGCCGAAATAATTGATTGCAATAGGTCGATTGCCGTATTGGATTGACCTGAATTCACCGTGATATAGTCGTGTTCAACCCCTGAACGCGCTTCCGGATATCGTAAATTGCCTCGTTATTGCCCATATCTTGTCTGACGAAAATCACCTGAAACTGCTGCGCTTGCTGGAAGAAAATCCAGACATGAGCCAACGCGAACTCTCGCGAAGGCTGGGCATCAGCCTGGGCAAGACGAATTACTGCCTCAAGGGGCTGCTGTCCAGCGGATTGATCAAAATGCAGAATTTCAGGCGTAGCAATAACAAGCTGGGCTATGCTTACCTGCTAACGCCTGCGGGCGTCAGCACCAAGGCTGAGCTCACCCTGCGATTTCTGAAGATCAAGGTCAATGAATATAGAGCATTAAAGACCGAGATCGAGCTTTTGCAGCAGGAGGCCGAGCGTTTCGCGGCTGGATCAGGATACAGTTCAAACATTCACAGAAGCCAAGTCAAATGAAAAATTTCGCACTCATCGGTGCCGCGGGCTATATCGCGCCGCGACATATGCAGGCCATCAAGGCCACTGGCAACAGTCTGGTGGCGGCCATGGACCCGAATGATTCGGTCGGCATCATCGACAGTCACTTCCCCAATGCCGAATTCTTCACAGAGTTCGAGCGCTTTGACCGCCACATCGACAAGATGCGCCGCGGCCAGAGCGAGAAGCGGGTGCAGTACGTGGCCATCTGTTCGCCCAATTACCTGCATGACTCGCACATGCGCTTTGCACTGCGCTCGGGCGCGGACGCCATCTGCGAAAAGCCGCTGGTGCTCAACCCCTGGAATATCGACGGGCTGCTGGACATCGAAAAAGACACCGGCCACAAGGTGAACACCATCTTGCAGCTGCGCGTGCATCCGTCCATAGTCGCCCTGCGCGAGAAGGTGCGCAACGCCAAGGGCGATACCAAGCACGAGGTGGACCTGACCTACATCACCTCGCGCGGGCACTGGTACCTGCAAAGCTGGAAGGGCGATCTGAAGAAATCCGGCGGCATTGCCACCAACATCGGCGTGCACTTTTTTGACATGCTGCATTTTATCTTCGGCGACCTGCAGCAAAACCTGGTTCACCACTCGGGCGACACCAAGGCGGGCGGCTACCTGGAATACGAGAACGCGCGCGTGCGCTGGTTCCTGTCGGTAGACGTCGAGGATGTGCCCGAAGCCATCCGCGCCAAAGGCCAGCGCACCTATCGCTCGATCACGGTCGATGGCGAGGAAATCGAGTTCTCCGGTGGCTTTACCGATCTGCACAACCGCAGCTACGAAGAGATTCTGGCCGGCCGCGGCTTTGGTCTGGAAGAGAACCGTACGGCCATTACCACGGTGGCGGCCATCCGCAACGCCGAGTTGACCCCGCTGCAAGGCGACTATCACCCTTTCCTGAAGAAATGAGCTACTACCAGCATGAGAGCGCCATCGTCGATCAGGGCGCACAGATAGGCGAAGGCTCGCGCGTGTGGCACTTTGTGCACGTGTGCGCGGGCGCACGTATCGGCCAGGGCGTGTCGCTGGGCCAGAACGTGTTCGTGGGCAACAAGGTCGTCATCGGTGATCAGTGCAAGGTGCAGAACAACGTATCGGTCTACGACAACGTGACGCTTGAAGACGGCGTATTCTGCGGCCCGAGCATGGTGTTCACCAACGTCTACAATCCACGTTCGCTGATCGAGCGCAAGGACGAATACCGCAGCACCCTGGTCAGAAAAGGCGCCACACTGGGTGCGAACTGCACCATCGTGTGCGGCGTGACCATAGGCCGGTTTGCCTTTGTGGGTGCGGGCGCGGTGATCAACAAGGATGTGCCCGATTACGCGCTCATGGTCGGGGTGCCGGCGCGCCAGATCGGCTGGATGAGCGAGTTTGGCGAGCAGCTGGCGCTGCCCATCGAGGGCGAAGGGCAGGTGCAGTGCCAGCATACCAAGGCCCTGTATGTGCTCAAGGGCAAACAACTCCATAAGCAGGAAGCCTAGAATATGATCGACTTCGTTGACCTGAAAGCGCAGCAGGACCGTATCAAAGACAAGATCGACGCGGGCATCGCCCGCGTGCTGGCCCACGGCAAATACATTCTTGGACCCGAGGTGGCCGAGCTGGAGGAAAAGCTGGCCGCCTTCGTGGGCGCAAAATATTGCATCAGCTGCGCCAATGGCACTGACGCGTTGCAGATCGCGCAGATGGCGCTGGGCATCGGACCGGGCGACGAGGTCATCACGCCCGGGTTCACCTATATCGCCACCGCCGAGACGGTAGCCGTGCTGGGCGCCAGGCCGGTCTATGTGGACATTGATCCGCGCACCTACAATCTGGATCCGGCCAAGCTCGAAGCGGCCATCACCGCGCGCACCAAGGCCATTATCCCGGTCTCGCTCTACGGGCAGTGTGCCGACTACGACGCCATCAATGAGATCGCCAACAAGCATGGCATCCCGGTGATCGAGGACGCCGCGCAGAGCTTTGGGGCTACCTACAAAGGGCGCAACTCCTGCAACCTGACCACGATTGCCTGCACCAGCTTTTTCCCGAGCAAGCCGCTGGGCTGCTATGGTGACGGCGGGGCGATCTTTACCAATGATGAAACGCTGGCCAAGGTGATCCGCCAGGTGGCGCGCCACGGCCAGGACCGGCGCTATCACCACATTCGGGTAGGGGTGAACAGCCGGCTGGACACCCTGCAGGCGGCCATCCTGCTGCCCAAGCTGGAGATTCTGCCCGAAGAAATCGAATTGAGGCAGCAGGTGGCCCAGCGCTATCGATCCTTGTTCGAAGCCGCGGGCGTTTCGACCACGCCCTATGTCGCGCCTGAGAATCTGAGTGTGTTTGCCCAATACTCGATTCAGGTGGACGAGCGGGACAGCGTACAGAAGCATCTGAACGAGTGCGGCGTGCCGACGGCCGTGCATTACCCTATCCCGCTGAACAAGCAGCCGGCGGTGGCGGACAGTGCCGCCAATCTGCCCGTGGGAGATGACGTGGCAACGCGTATCGTCAGCCTGCCGATGCATCCGTATCTCAAGGAGGTAGATCAGCGCCACATTGTGCAGAGTGTCGTGACGCGATGAGGACTGGCGTGAATCAGGGGGCGCCAATTTGAGTATGCACGGTTCGGGTTACTGGCGCAGGGTGGCATCCGTGTTCACCGGTGCTGCGGTCGCCCAGGCGATACCCATTCTGGGCTCTCTGCTGATCGCCCGCCTGTACGCGCCTGAAGCCTTTGGTATATTTTCGACCTGGCTTGGCATATCGTTGGTTATAACGGTGTGCATCACATATCGGTTGGAGCATGCGTTCGGATTGGAGCCGGACGGTGCTGAGCGGGAAAACCTGGTTGTCACCACCGTGCTGCTGCTTCTGATGACAGGCGTAGTATTGATGCTGATCGCAGCTCTGATCGCCTTTTTCTTTGGCGATCTGTATGGTCATATGTCGCCTGCCCTGACAGTCCTGCTGGTTCCCATGAGCATGGGTGCGGCACTGTCGCTGGTGTGGCAGTCATGGGCGGCCAACAATGGCGACGTCAAGAACCTTTCGCTGATACGGATCACCCAGACGCTCTGCATTACGGTGTTGCAAATCCTTGCCGGCTGGCTGCAGCCGACCGCATTGGTGCTGGCCCTGGCTCAAGTCACAGGCGCCTGGGTTGCGGTGATGATTGCCTACCGATTGCTGCCTTTCAAGCATGCGCTGCCGGGTTCGATCAGACAGGCCGGCGTCCTGATGCGTGATGTCGTGGCGAAATACAGACGATTCCCCACGCTTTCCCTGCCTGCCGACCTGATCAACACGGCAGCAGCCCAGATGCCCATCATTGTGCTCACCGGCCGATTCGGACCGGAAGTAGCGGGTTTTTACGCCCTCGCAACCCGTATGATGGGAGCGCCACTCTCGATATTGGGCAATGCCATTCGCGATGTGTTCAAGCGCACAGCGGGCGAGCATTTTCGTGCTGACGGCAATTGCGTAGCCATTTACTTGCGCACGTTTTTTGTATTGCTGGCGTGTTCGGTGGTGATGGTCGTCGTGGTCTACCCATTTTCAGAGCCGATTTTTGCGGTCTTTTTTGGTGATAAATGGCGTATGTCTGGAACCATGGCGGCCTGGCTGCTTCCGATGTATGCGCTTAGATTTATTGCCAGCCCGCTGAGCTATACGTTTTACATCGTACAGAAACAGCATGTCGATTTGCTTTGGCAGGTCAGCTTGTTGGCGATGACAATTGCCACACTGTTTCTGTTCGAACGCTATGAGTCCACGCTGATCTATTACAGTGCGGGATATGCCTTACTGTATGGGGTGTACATCTACCTTTCCTATCAGTACAGCAGGGGGAACAGATCCCTTGCTGTCACCCATTAATTGCGATGGGGGTATGCGACGTGGTGATTATTAATCGGTTTTTTAAACGTTATCTGCTTGTCTCGGGCATCAGCCTGATGATCTACCTGCTGTATGTATATCAAATACAGCCGGGCAACGCATACATGAAAATGGAGCCGCTGGACGCGGGGTTTCCGGAAGTCTGTTTGTGGTTGATATGGAACTGCACGACCGCTTTGTTGATGCCCTCACGACTGGAAAAGCCTTCTGACTGTTTTCTGATGACGTATTCTCTCTTTGTTGTGCTTTGCGGCGCATCCATGTGGGGCGCTTCGGGGATACTGGATATCAGCGGTGGGATTGCGCTGCTTGTGTTTTTGAGCATTTCTCTTTTTCTCTATCGAGTACTCGTCTTTGTTCTGGACGATGCTCTTGTACGTAATGTCCGCATGATTTATTTCTTGCGTACGTCATCCTACGCCCTACCTCTTTTCGCCCTGTTGCTTGTAGGTGTCGGTGTCGGCGCCTTGTCTGGCCAGTCGGGTGGCTTCGACCTGGCAGGCTCTTATGTTCGTCGCATTGCAGGCAGGGCGCATTTTCCTACGGGTATGCTCACTACCTATCTGTTCGTGATGGCCCTCAATGGCGTCGCGCCATTCATGGCGTTTTTGGCCACGTTCAGGCGCAAGCCCATTCTACTGATCATGCCGATCTTGTTCAGTGTGTATGCATTCTGGCTAATAGGAACCAAGGCGCCAGTTTTGATGGTGGGGTTATTGGCATTTGTCGGCATGATTTTCCGCAGAAGCGACGGCACCAGAATTCCAATGCGGGTCGCATTGCTGGTCTTTTTTCTGTTGGCAATGGCGCTTGCTGAGTATCTGGCGACAGGATATTCATATATCTCAGACTACTTCATTCGCAGGGCATTTGCCGTTGTGGGCCAATTGCAGGCGGTGTATTCGAGCTACATGCTGCAGTATTTCCGGGGTGATGAATGGCTGTGGGGGAGCAGTTCGGCAAGCGGGCAAAGCGCCAGCCTGTTCCTTGGCAACTGGTATTACGGTAATGAAAACACCAATGCCAACACAAACACGCTGCTTTATTCGATGCTGCAACAGGGCCTGGCAGGCTGGTTTGTCGCAATATGTTTTATTTCAGTGGTCTTTTCACTGATGAACTATCTTTATACGCAACGTCGAACGCGGGAAGTCATGGGGCTGGCATTTCTCTATGCCTTGCTTCTCGCAGAGCAAGCGTACTCGACGGCCTTCCTGAGTTCGGGAATTGGGTTGTTGCTTATCTTGATGACATTATTCAAGCTCGATTTCCGTCCATCTGGCGAAATTCGGGAGACAAAAGGCCCGGAGCACATTGATCCGGACGGGTCGCCCGCGGCCAGCCTGAAAACCGCCATAAAAGGATAGTAGATCCAAATGATAGCGATACTGGATTATGGAATGGGTAACATCGCCTCTATTCGAAATATGATGCGCAGAGTGGGCGGGGATGCCGTTATTACCTCTGATTTGGAGAGTGTAGAGGAGCTTTCAGGCATTATTCTGCCAGGCGTGGGCGCTTTCGATAACGCGATGCAGAAACTCAATGCCTCAGGTATTGCGGACACGTTACGTGACTTTGTTCTTGAGCGAAAAACACCGTTTCTCGGCGTGTGTCTTGGAATGCAGTTGCTGTTTGAATCAAGCGAAGAAGGAAAGCTGCCCGGCCTGGGTTTTATCGGGGGTCAAGTCAGGCGTTTTAAGGGACCCGAGTTCCACGCAGGAAAGCTCAAGATTCCGCATATGGGCTGGAACGTGGTCCGGCCAAGAGATGATGCCGCGTTGTTTGTCGGACTGGATCAGGAACCCCGTTTCTATTTTGTTCATTCTTATCATGCTGTGTGCGCTGACGACAATGACATCGCCGCAACCTGCAACTATGGTTATGAGTTCACCTGCTCGGTAAATAGAGATAATATTTACGCAGCGCAGTTCCATCCGGAAAAAAGCCATCGGTTCGGCATGAAGGTATTCGAAAATTTCATGGAGCGTGTATGCTGAGGATCAGAGTCATTCCTACGCTACTGCTCAGGAACGCAGGGCTTGTAAAAGGCGAGAAATTCACCGGTCACAAATACGTGGGTGACCCAATCAATGCCGTAAAGATATTCAACACCAAAGAGGTGGATGAACTCGTCTTCTTTGATATCACCGCTAGCCGCGAGCATCGCAAGCCAAATTATGAGCTGCTCTCGGATATTGCCTCCCAGGCCTTCATGCCCTTCGGCTATGGAGGAGGGCTTACTCAACTGGAAGATATCGAAAAACTTTTTAAAATCGGCGTTGAAAAGGCCATTATCAATACCGCTGCAGCGGATAATCTGGACTTTGTGAAGGAGGCCAGCAGCGTCGCGGGTTCACAAAGTATTGTGGCTGCCATTGATGTCCGCAAGACTCTGCTTGGAAAGTATCAGGTATATACGCAATCGGGCACCCACAATACCAAACTGGATCCGGTCACATACGCAAAACAACTCGAAGAGGCTGGAGCGGGTGAATTGATTATCTGTTCGATTGACAGAGAGGGTACAGGAAAGGGGTACGACACGGACCTGATAAACAAGGTCGCAAGAGCCGTATCATTGCCTGTTGTGGCTTCCGGCGGGGCCAACTCACTCGAGAACTTGCGTGAGGCTGTGCGCGCCGGTGCATCGGCGGTCGCTGCGGGCAATATGTTTGTGTTTCATGGAAAGCATAAGGCAGTACTTATTACCTATCCGGAATATTCCCGGTTGGAAGAGAATTTCAAGGATATTAACTGATGTCTAGTACACCCTATCAGATCTGTTCTCGCTGCGTCATGGATACGTCGGATCCACAAATCACATTCGATGCCGAGGGCGTGTGCAACCATTGTCATGAGTTTGACACCGTTACTTCCAAGCGCTGGTTTCCTGATGAAGAAGGAGCGAAACGTCTACGTGATATCTGCGAGAAGATAAAAAAGGAAGGTGCCGGAAAGGATTATGACTGCATAATCGGGTTGAGTGGCGGCATTGATAGCTCCTATCTCGCTTTGAAAATCCGCGATTACGGCCTGCGCCCGCTGGTGGTTCATGTCGACGGAGGCTGGAACAGCGAATTGGCCGTCTTCAATATTGAGCAAGTCGTTAAGCACTGTGGTTATGATCTCCATACTCACGTTATCGACTGGGAAGAAATGCGGGACTTGCAGGTGGCCTATCTGCGCTCCGAGATTGCCAATCAGGACGTGCCGCAGGACCATGCCTTTTTTGCGTCGCTTTATCACTTTGCCGTCAAGAACAACATCAAGTACGTCATCAGCGGCGGCAATATCGCGACTGAATCAGTATTTCCGCGTGCCTGGCATCATCAGGCCATGGATGTCGACAATCTGGTCGATATTCACAAGAAGTTTGGTTCGATCCGCCTGAAGAATTACCCGAAAGTGGGGATATTTCAATATTATTTTTATTTTCCGTTTATCTATAAAATGAAAACGGTGCGCCCGCTCAACTACATGCCATACGACAAACGAGAGGCACTGGCTTATCTGAAAGAGCATATTGGATACAAGGATTACGGTCGTAAGCACGGAGAGTCGGTTTTCACCAAGTTCTTTCAGAATTATTATTTGCCAAGAAAGTTCGGCTACGACAAGAGACGCCCCCACCTGTCCAGCCAGATATTAAGCAAAGAGATTTCGAGAGTCGAGGCGCTGGAGGCGCTGGAGCAGCCGTTGTACGACGAGAGGGAGCTTAAAGACGATATTGAGTACGTGGCAAAGAAATTGCAGATGTCGAACGAAGAGCTCGTGAGATTGTCGACCGGCCCCGGCAAGGATTATTCCGTCTATAAAAACTGGGATCGAAAGTTTGCTTGGATCAAGAAGGTGCAGGGCGTGGTGGAATCATTACGCGGTGGTGGGATAAAAAATTATTCCTGATGCGCACTGGCTTATTGGATAACTGGCTTTCTATATGACTTCACCAAGCGACTTAAATGTAGTTCATCTCACTTCCGTGCACCGGAGGCGCGATATCCGGATTTTTCTCAAGGAGTGTCGCTCGCTTGCGAGCGCAGGCTATCAGGTAACGCTTGTGGTGGCAGACGGCGCTGGCGATGAGGAGGTCGATGGCGTCCGCGTCGTTGATACTGGCAAGCCGCAAGGAAAGTTCGACAGAATGCTCAAGGCGTCCCGCCGGGTGTATAAGGCAGGCCTGTTGCTTGGGGCGGATATCTATCATCTTCATGATCCCGAGCTGCTGCCTTATGCGGCCAAGTTGAAAAGACGCGGAAAGCGTGTGATTTTCGATGCGCACGAAGATCTGCCCAAGCAGATTCATGGCAAGGCCTATCTCAATGCGGCGAGCAAATGGTTCTTATACCGATTTTTGTCGTGGTACGAGATGTCCGTATGCCGCAAGCTCGACCATATTGTCACGGCTACACCTGCCATTCAGAGCAAGTTTGAATCGGAGGGTGTCAGCGCGACAGCGGTGAATAACTATCCGCTCATAGGCGAGCTGAACGAACCCATAGCGTGGGACCACAAGCAGGATCTTGTTTGTTATGTCGGCGGCATCACGCGCGTTCGCGGTTTGAAAGAGCTGGTGCGCGCGTTGGTTCAGGTCCAGGCCCCTGTGCGTCTGCTACTGGCCGGGCAGGTGTCCGACCCAGGATTGGAAGACGAACTCAAGTCCGAGCCGGGCTGGAAGAGGGTCGATGATGCGGGTTTTGTGGACAGAAAGGGTGTTGCGGCGATACTGAGCAAGTCCATCGCTGGCGTGGTGACCTTTCTGCCGTCCCCGAACCATATCGAGGCGCAGCCGAACAAGATGTTCGAGTATATGAGCGCAGGCGTACCTGTCATTGCCTCACATTTTCCTTTGTGGCGCGAGATCATCGAGGGAAACGATTGCGGTATTTGCGTCGACCCTGAGGATCCGCAGGCCATTGCAGAAGCCATTGATTACCTCTCCACAAACAAGGACGAAGCTCGCCGCCTGGGAGGGAATGGCCTCGCGGCGGTGACGACCCGGTATAACTGGGCTGCAGAAGAGCGGGTGCTTCTGAATATTTACGACGGTTTATTCAAGGAACAGTACAAATGAAATTGTTGACAGTGGTGGGCGCTCGTCCCCAGTTTGTAAAGGCAGGCGTCGTCTCTCGTGCCATCGCGACGCATCCTGAAATAAACGAAGTCGTGGTCCACACCGGCCAACATTTTGACCCCAACATGTCGGATATATTCTTCAGTCAGCTGCAGATGCCGAAACCCGATTTTATGCTTGGGATCCATGGCGGCACGCACGGAGAAATGACTGGCCGCATGCTGGCAGAAATTGAGCGCATCATCATCGATACACAGCCCGACCGTCTCTTGGTTTATGGCGATACCAACTCGACGCTGGCCGGAGCGCTTGCGGCAGCCAAGCTGCATGTGCCGGTGGCTCACATCGAGGCTGGACTGCGCAGCTTCAATATGCGGATGCCCGAGGAAATTAATCGCATCCTCACTGACCGGGTCAGCGATGTTCTATTTTGTCCTACAGATGCTGCGGTGCAGAACCTGAATAATGAAGGCATCACGGACAAAGTTGCTCACATACTTAAGACCGGTGATGTGATGGAGGATAGCGCGAGGCTGTTCAGCGAAGTTTCCGTCGTGCCCGACGTGGCCGCGGATCTGGAAGGCTTTGTCCTTGCTACCCTGCACCGCGCGGAAAACACGGATGATCCGGGCAGGCTTGCCGGCGTGGTCGCCGGGTTGAATCGCGTGCATCGCGAAATTGCGCCAGTCATCCTCCCCGTGCATCCCCGGACCCGGCAGGCTATTGCGAAGGCGGGCCTGGTGCTCGACGTGATTACGATAGAGCCTGTTGGCTATCTGGAAATGCTGGGGCTGCTCAAGAAGTGCGCCATCGTCGTGACCGACAGCGGCGGCGTTCAGAAGGAGGCGTTCTTCTTTCGCAAGCCCTGCGTTACCGTGCGGGATCAAACCGAGTGGGTCGAACTGGTTGTCATTGGCGCCAACAGGCTCTGTCCACCCGAAGAGGGCGCGATGCTGGATGCGGTGCGCAAGGCATCGCTCAGCACTGTTGAAGACAAAGAGGATCTGTACGGTGGTGGCAAGGCTGCAGGGAGGATCGCGGATTTCCTTGCCGGGAAGTAGCCGTATTTATGGGTATTGTGCAAGCTGTTTGATCTGCATTTCTATGATGGAATATATGCCCGTCCTCTACTACTACGGAATCAAAGCTTTTTCATGAGAATCTGGTACATACATCCTTCTGCAGGTGGGCCGGGCGTAGGGCGATATTGGCGGGCTTATTATTTTGCCAAGCACTGGGCGAAATCCGGCCATCAGTGCATGGTTATTTCGGCTTCCTATCACCACCTGCTCGAGCCGGACAGCCCGCGGCGAGTTGATGAGCATAAGGATGGCGTGCATTACGCCTTTGTTCCGACGGTCCGGTACAGTGGAAATGGCATCGGCCGAAAACTTTCAATGCTGCTGTTTTCGTTGCTGCTCGCACCGTATTGTTTGTTCCGGGCCTTGAAGCAAGGCCGTCCGGATGCCATCATCTATTCATCACCTCACCCGTTTGGCTATGTCAGCGCGTGGCTGGCAGCAAAGCTGCTGCGTGCCAAAATTCTGTTTGAGGTTCGGGACATTTGGCCGCTCAGTCTTGTTGAACTGGCGGATATGAGTCCTGATTCGCGGGTCGTGAAAGTAACTGGATGGATCGAGCAATTCGCTTACAGAAAGTCCGATAAGGTGGTAAGTCTGCTGCCTTGTGCGAAAGATCATATGGTCGGCAAGGGGTTGGCGCCGGAGAAATTTGTTTGGATTCCGAACGGCGTTGGCGGCGTAGAACTGGACTCGGATGAGGCTATAACGATTGCACCGCTTGAGCAGCATGTAATCGACTTGAGGCGGCAGGGAAACTTTGTCGTGATCTATGCGGGGGCGCTCGGTGAGCCTAATGCGATACACACCGTACTGGAGGCATTTCGCCTGCTTAAAGCATCGCACCCGGCAATCCGGTTGCTGCTTGTTGGCAGAGGGGTGATGAAATCCCGGCTGATGCAGTACGCGGAGCGCGAAGCGCTGACCAATGTCGAGTTTCACGATCAGATTGATAAGGCCGATGTGATGAAGGTCCTGAAGCAGGCATCGGCTGGCTATATTTCGCTCAATCCACAGCCTATTTTTCGCTTTGGCATCAGTCCGAACAAACTTTGGGACTACATGATGGCAAAGTTGCCCGTTATTTTTGCGTGCAAGGCCGGCAACAATCCCGTTGAAGATCATCAGTGCGGGCTTTCCGCCGATCCCATGGACCCTGAATCGATCGCTGACGCCATCAAGGCGATGAGCCTGCATTCCGATGCGGATCGCCAGCGTATGGGAGAAGCGGGGTACGAGGCCGTGCTGAGGCTGTACGAATACAAAGCTTTGGCAGCGCGTTTTGAGGATGAGATAAAAAATTGACGATGGCCATATGACAGCAACGCTGTGTATAAGCACCTTCAGAGATGATGCGTGTTTACAAAATTTTAAAATCTATCATTACGTAGCTCAATGAACGAAAAAATATTGGGCTTGGACGGAATCCGTGGGCTCGCAGCTATCACTGTAGTGCTCACCCATTTGGGTGTTTACGACGTCCTGCTGCGCAATGGCTGGATATCAAAATCATTGCTTCCGATAATTCATGGGGGGGCTGGTGTCCATGTGTTTTTCGTGCTATCCGGGTTTCTGATCACCACGCTGCTGATAAAAGAGATCGATGCTTCCGGAAGAGTTTCCATTAAAAATTTTTATATCCGCAGAACGATTAGAATTTTCCCGCTTTATTTTCTGGTTGTATGTTTGGCCGGCCTCATGCAGTACTTCGGCAATGCCGGTGTGTCTGATCAGTCGTTTTTGTACGCTCTCACCTACACATATAACTTCATTCCGCGAAGCGAGTACTCCGGTATTCTGGGGCATACTTGGTCCCTTGCCGTGGAGGAACATTACTATTTGCTGTGGCCGGCCTTATTCAGTTTGTTTTTTATCGGGAGAAGGGGCGTCCTGTTTCTGGTTGCCGTTTTATTCATCTTGATGTCGGGCTATCTGATGTCAGGAGTTTTGGCTGACTGGAATAGAGTCTATTTTGTGGAGCGCTGGACCATGGTTGCGGGCGGGAGCATTATGATCGGCTCCCTCAGTGCACTCTTGGTGAATTCTGGAAGTACTCAACGCATATTTAGATGTATTTCAGGACACAGGCTTGCTCTTGTAGTGGCTGTGTTCGTCTATATACACAGCTTGTTTTTCGGAGAGCATAGCTACAGTTTCCTGGTGCGCGCAGCAGGCGTGGCGATGTTTATTATCTGGCTGTATCAGAATCAAGGTAGTTTGCTTGTGAGAATGCTGGAGTGGCCATTGCTGCGATACTTGGGCATGGTTTCCTATGGAATTTATATGTGGCAGGGATTCTTCCTGTCTACGGGGCCCTGGCGAGCGACTGGGGTGACGTGGCCGCCTGACTCAACGACGGGATTGCTCTGCCTGGTGGTAGTGGTTCCGCTCTCCTATCATTTTTTTGAGAAGCCCATCTTGCGGATAAAAGGTAAATACTCGGCCGTCAGGGAACAGGTGGACACGAGCAGCCGAAGGGTAAACGCCTGATTTCAAATGTATCGCCGACAATTTTTACTTCGGGGTTTGTCTGCTGCTGGTGCTTGCATATTGCCGTCACTGGCACTCTCGCGAGACAGGCCTAGTGATCTTCTTATCAATGACGCCTATGCGCTTTGGTACAACAGTCCCCATGTGGCGCCCATTCGCAGTGGTT
This sequence comes from Pusillimonas sp., assembly GCA_048270225.1. GTDB lineage: Bacteria > Pseudomonadota > Gammaproteobacteria > Burkholderiales > Burkholderiaceae_B > Allopusillimonas. The sequence goes on from JBLWTG010000003.1 coordinate 149,596, forward strand.
TTTGTCTCGGGTCTCTTACAAGTGCCGGAGACCTCTCGATTGCACAGATCTCCAATGATTTGGTGTTAATCAGCAAGACGACCATATTCGGATTCGCGGGCGCTAGCGATCATGGATCGCCGGCGCTGATCAGAATCTCCGTTGGTCCACACTCAGGGAAGCTTTTAGCCTGTTTCAGCAACCACGCATCGGAGTTGTTTTGTGTGAGATCGGCTTTTCCCGATTCTGCCATCAGATGGGGGGCGGTGAGGTCCGTGGACGAAGGTCGGTGTACGTATGCTTCTCTTGCAGCTTTGCCGGATGGGCGCATTCTTCTCATCCATACGCTGCAAGATAACGCGGGAAAATATAGTGACGGAGAATGGCGGAAAACAGTTGCTCGAATCAGCCAGGACGGTGGCGACAATTGGAGTGCCCCGTGTACCGTGGCTGCATTCGGTGCGGGGACGTTCCCATATTCCGCTCCTATTTCTGTTTCGCCAGCGGGGCGTTGCGCTTTGGTCTATTCCTTATATTCATCAAACACCAAGCTTCACAACGGACTAACTTTGGCTCTTAGCGATCATGCTTTCGAACAAATCGACGAGATTCCTATTGTTACCGGCAACTCTAGCCTCAGTAATATTGTTCCTTATCAGGCCCGTTGGCGCGGCAGAAATGAGCTTTTCGTGACATACAGCGCGAGTGACGGTGCGACTCAAGCTGTCATGGGAAAAATGGTCCATATCGTATTTGATCAAACCGGGCTGATTAAGCAGATGGATACGATAACGATCGGCGAGACAGCGAGAGGCACCTATCCGACTGGCGCTTGTTTGACGCCTGATTGCAGTGCAGTAGTATATTGTCCCGCAGACGGCGGGATATTGCTGCAACGAGTAGATGGTGGGTATCGTCGACGCATCATCACTTCGGGTCGTTTTTCCTCGCCGTACATCTTTGAGTCTGGGGACACGGCTTTATTATCTGTGCTGGATAATCCATTGATCGAATCGAGCAGAAACTTCAGGGCAAACATTCGAATTCTGAGATTGGCATGACATTGCTGCTGCAATGCTAATAGCCAGATGGGAGTGTAAAGCGCAAATGGAGGATGTTGATCTCTTACCTCGCTCCAAACCCTGTCAGCATCGTCTTAACTGTCAGAAACACCACCATCAGATCAAGATAAAGCGAACAGTTCTTGATGTAATAGAAGTCATGTTCTATCTTGACCTGTGTGGCGTCTGCGTCTGCGGCGTAGCCATGGCGAACCTGAGCCCAGCCGGTGATGCCTGGTTTCACCACGTGTCGATAGCTGTAGAACGGAATTCTGTGATCGAACTCCTCGACAAAGGCGGGTTGCTCCGGGCGGGGACCGATCAGGCTCATTTCACCTTTGATCACATTGAGGAACTGCGGCAGCTCATCAATGCGCAGCTTCCGTATGATCTTGCCGAACTTTGTGATGCGCGGGTCGTTTTCTCCGGCAAACTGCTGAGGAGCCTCCCGGTCGAATCGCATGCTTCGGAACTTGTAGATGGTAAAAGGCCGGTTCCCTTGGCCGACACGGGTCTGGCAATAAATGATGGGGCCGGGGCTTTCAAGGCGTATCAATACAGCGGTAACCAGACAGACGGGGATGACGATGGGAAGGGTGAGCAGTACGATCACCCAGTCCATCAATAATTTGACACGCTCATACATGGGCGTGGGCAACAGTGAACCGATATTATTCTCGGACATCCGGTTGATTTTGACTCTGCCCGAGAAGGATTCATATACGGGCTTGGCGTCGTAAACGGCCACCCGGTTCAGTGCACATCGTGTCAAGAAACGTTCAGTCTTTTGGTCCAGGCATTCAAAGTCGGCGACGACGGCGTCATAGCGCACGCCCTCCAGGTCAAGGCATATGATCTCCCGCGCATCGACATTGGAAAGCGTCAATATATCCGTCGCCATGCCGCCGGGAATCACGGCGAGTTTGAGCAGGCGATACTTGTAGGTGGAAATATGCTCGAGGTGGAACCAGGCCAGCGCGGCCAGGCCACAGGCGATGAGTATGAACCGGGAGACTTCTATGCGTAGCAACAGGGCGATCAGCGCCAGCAACATATAGATGGCGATGACCTGCGGGGCGATGAAATAGCCCGAGCGGCCACCAGGATAAATGGCGGCAAGCCGTCTGACGGCGAAGTGCGAGATGACGAAGGCCATCGTTGTGACAACAATTGCCGTTTTCTGGCCCTGGTTGGGGGTAAGAACAATCTGGCTGCCCCAGTAGAACATGAGAGGCAGAAGGACGGAAACAGCCCAGCCAAGTATCAGTGACAGCGAGCGAGACAGCAATATCTGCTCATGCAGCTTGTGAAACCGGCGGTTGGGTAGCATGGTCATCGTGTAAGGACTCTGGCCTCAAGCATTGACGGTGATGGATTCAGGCCTTTTTTAACATCAGGCGGCCAAGAACCAGCATGACGCTAAGCATGAGGCCAACTACCAGTCCCAACCCTACAATAAGTTTTTTTCTAGGCTTGACTGGATCCTCAGGGACTTGAGCGGCCGCGTCAATGCGAGCCACGGAAAGATGCTGACGGTCCACAGTGATGCTTTGGAGTAAAGCCTGTCGCTTGAGCAGGTCAGGCAACTCATCAATATAGGCGTCGTCGTTTGTGCGCTGCTTGATTTGCTCGATTTCTGAGCGCAATGCCTTGGCACCGCGCAGGTAGGCCGGGTCATTGTTCAGGAATGTGTCTGAGCTTCCCTTTCCTTTGCCGATGAAGACCAGAGACGTTCCGTCGCGAGGTGATTCCAGATGGATAGACTCTGCGATCTTCAGGGCATTCTGCAAGCGGATCAGAGTGGATTCACGTGACTCTTTGGCGACGGTGCGCAGTGTAGCGATCTGATTTGCTACACCATTTTTGCGGACATCTATTTCACCTTTGAGGTTGTCCAGCAGGATGGTTTTGGTGGCGTCGATGGCAAGAGCGATATAGCGGTTGGTCCAGTCGGCGATCTGGCGCGGATTTGTGCCGTCTATCGTTACCGTGGCGCTGGCGTCGGTCTGGGTAGGCAGCGAGATGCGCACGCTTTTTTCCAGGCGCCTCCACAACTGCTGAGTGCTTCCCGTGTGTTCTTTCGACATCACGGGAAGATAATAGCTTTCAAAGAACTTCTCTTTGATGGCATTCGATCTGAGCTGCATGATGAATGCGGCGTAGGCGTCATCGGGCGAGATCGTCTCTATGCCGTCGGTGGATTTGGTATTCAACATTCCACTGATGGCACCTCCGGTAAGCTGGCTGGCGGCGTTATAGCCGACCAGACCGCTCGCGGTGGGGGGCAGGGTTCTGGCTGTGGCCTCGTACACGGGGGGGGTAGTCAGCGCATAGGCGACGGCGATACAGATGGCCAGAGCGGAGGCGCCAAGAATAAACCACTTGGCTGTCCACAAGGCGCAAAGCATTTCGGCCAGGTCGATTTCGCCTGATTGCGCCCGAGGATAGTTCCCGTGTTTGTCCACTCTAGCTCCGAAATAATATGTTCTAGTCAAGATGCCGCGCCAGACGGGGCCGCAAGACACCGTCCATATTATACGTGTTCGCTGTTACAAAAATTATGTTGGAGTCAACAAGGAATGTTAGCAAGTGCTTCGCTTTATCGATCCGGCGCACTGCGTGTATGATCGCTCACGTCCTCCATTTTGCCTGGCCGGGCATTGCAGCGGCATCCGCCATGAAGCCGGGCCTCCTCAGTCATTGCCAGTGTTCACTAATAACAACATCTACAGAACAGATATAGACGGCTTGCGCGCCATTGCAGTCCTGTCAGTGCTTTTTTTTCACGTCCATTACAGCCTGATTCCTGCCGGCTACATCGGTGTGGATATCTTTTTCGTGATATCAGGGTTTCTCATCACCCGCATCATTGTGCGCGAGATGCAGGACGGCACCTTTTCCTTTGGCAGATTCTATGTAAGACGCATCCTGCGCATTCTGCCGGCGTTTTTTACCGTTGTATTGGTTACGCTTGCGGTGGGCCTGGTGCTGTTATTGCCGGCCGACCTGCAGGATCTGGCGACTTCGGCAAGATATGCAGCCTTTTTCGCCTCCAATATTTTCTTTGCGCGCGATCGCGGCTATTTCGACGCGGCATCAGACGAGCTCCCTCTTCTGCACATGTGGTCCCTGTCTGTTGAGGAGCAGTTTTATTTTCTCTGGCCTCTGTTGCTTGCTGCGCTTTTCTTCGTCGTGCGCCGATGGACGGTTTTCTCACCAGTGACCGGGCGCCGCTTTTGCGTGGCGGTGGCCAGCAGCCTGATCTTGATCTGTTTCGTCTGGACGCAGTATGCGCTGGAGCGTGCAGGGACCAGGGAGCATCTGTACTTCCTGTTGCAGTCGAGATTCGGGGAGTTGATGATAGGGGCGCTGGCCGCATTGTTGAAGCAGCCAAGATCCTCGCGATGGACAGGCGTTTGGTCGATGGCCGGCCTGGTCCTGATCGTTGCGCCTATGTTTTTGTTAAGTCGGGAGTCGATGTATCCCGGTTATAACGCGCTAGCCCCATGTCTGGGAGCGGGATTGATCCTGTATCTGGGTCAAAGCGAAAACTACAGGCTGACCTGGACAAGCAGGCTGCTCAGTCTGAAGGCAATGGTGGTCATTGGGTTGATCTCCTATTCGCTGTATCTGTGGCATTGGCCGGTGCTGGCTTACATGCGGTATGTTTATGGGCGTTATGCGTTACCCGTGTCGTGGCAGTTGGCTGCTGTCGCCGTGGCAGTGGTACTGGCCGGGCTGAGTTATGCGTTGGTGGAGCAGACGACACGCAAGCGACGGATGCGGTTTGTGCGGGCGTTTTCATGGTTTTACGTGCTGCCCATAGCGGGCATGCTGGCATTTCTCTATTCGCCTCTGGTGCAGTCCCCCGAGGCGGCCTCACCGGATCTCGCGCTCATGAGCTATGGCGACGATGTCTGTCATGGCAACTTTAACAAGCATTGCGTGAGGGGCGACCCTGCTAAATCTGTGCGTGTCCTGGTGACGGGTGATTCCCATGCCGCCTCACTGAATGCATTCATGGACGTAGTAGGCAGGTCGGAAGGATGGTCGGCCAGGGTGCTGACAGGTAGCTCCTGCTCCCCCGTATTTGGTTTTGATGAGAAGGTGCTGCCGCGCTTCGCATGGAAACCGTGCGAGCAGCTCAAGCAGTACGTTCAGGCGAATTACGCACACTATGACGCAGTGATTTTCACCTCTTTTTGGGCGTTTCAGATGGGTTGGACAAAAGACGCAGCCGACCCCCATTATTTGGCCAAACTGACGGACACCTTGAGCACGATGGCGAAAACTGTGCCTGTGTACGTGCTGTCAGACGTGCCTCGCCTGACGATATCGCCGTTCAGGCTCGCCCATTTCCGGAAAATAGGTCTCAATATTGAGCGCCAGCCTTCGGATGAAGCGGCCAGGGCGAATCTTCTGGTCAAGCGTGCCGTGTCGGAGATTCCGGGCGTCACATGGGTGGATCTGACGCCTTCGCTTGCTCATTTCTCTCAGCGCAGTTTGTATGAGGGCAAGCCGGTGTATTTTGACGATCAGCATCTGAATGTGTACGGAAGTGCGCAGCTGGGCCGTATTTTTTCCGCCTCACAGCGCCTTCTGCCTTGAGTATATGGGCCGCGGTGTATCATCGACAGCATGTCATTCATTGTTGCAAGCCCCCAATTTCTATCCTGACAGAGTCATGACCCTCTACAAGCTCGGCGATACCGCCCCCAAAATACACGATTCCGCCTTCATCGCCAGCGAAGCGACCATCATCGGCCGCGCAGAGCTGCATGCGCACACCAGCGTCTGGCCTGGCGCCGTCATTCGTGGCGACAACGAGCCCATCGTTGTGGGAGAGGGGTCCAACGTCCAGGAAGGCGCAGTGCTGCATACCGATCCCGGCTCTCCGCTGACCATAGGCCGGGGCGTGACAATAGGCCACCAGGCCATGCTGCACGGCTGTACCGTCGAGGACGGCGCACTGATCGGTATCCAGGCCGTTGTCCTCAATAATGCGGTGATCGGCAAGGAAAGCCTGGTGGGTGCGGGTGCGGTCGTCACGGAAGGGAAGGTGTTTCCTCCGCGTTCCCTGATTCTTGGCGCGCCCGCCAAGGTGGTGCGGACGCTGACCGACGAGGATGTCGCCGGGCTGCGCAATAATTCGCGGACATACGCAGAGCGCGCTGCACGTTATAAAACGGATTTGACACCCATTTAGATTTGGCTGGCATGACTTCTGCAACCGGCGCCAGTGCCGGAATGAAACTGGCAAGCGCGGCAGTCCAGCCGCTGACGGGCATCAGTCTGCTGGTGGTTTCCATGTGGGCCTTGTCCGGGCTGGACGCCAGCGGCAAGTACATCATGGGCACCGGCGTCCCATTGCTGGTGCTGTGCCTGGTGCGCTACCTCGTGCATTTGATTCTGGTATTGGCGCTGGTGGTGCCCGCCAAGGGATGGCGGATGGTGCGATGCCGGCGACCCTGGGCGCAGACCGCTCGCGGGACATCCATGCTGCTTGCGACCATGTTTTTTTTCACGGCGCTGCATTATCTGCCTCAGGCGCAGGGCACGGCCATCAATTTTCTGGCGCCGCTGCTGGTCCTGGCGATTGCGCCCTGGGTGCTGAAAGAACCCAGGCTGATGTCGCGCTGGGTGGCGGCAGGCGTGGGATTTCTGGGCGTCCTGGTGGTTGCGCGTCCGGGTTCGGGCCTGGATCACATGGGCACGCTGTTCGGCCTGCTCTCGGCCTGCGCATTGTCTGCGCAGTACATCACGACGCGGCGCGTGGCGGTGGATGATCCGTATACGTCGCTGATCTGGAGTGGCGGGGTAGGCAGCGTGTTCATGTTGCTGGCGCTGCCTTTTATCTGGGACGACGTGGTACAGACTTTCAGCCTGCTGTCGATCTGGCAATGGCTGATCCTGCTGGGCACGGGATTCTGGGGCGCCCTGGGGCATTTGTTGCAGATCCAGGCATATCGATGCGCGCCGGCATCTCTGCTTGCGCCCTTTGTTTATTTCCAGATTATCAGCGCCGCTACGCTGGGCTGGCTCATCTGGGGGCAATTCCCGGATGCCGTGTCCTGGATCGGTATCGGCATTGTTTGTCTGAGCGGCATGACGATCGCGGTGGTGGAATGGCGCAGGCGTAACATATAATCCGCCCATGACGAAACGAATTCTTATTGTCCGCACGTCTTCGCTGGGCGATCTGGTGCATATGCTGCCGGCCATATCGGACATCGCGCGCCATGTGCCGGGCGCGCAGATCGACTGGGTGGTCGAAGAAGGTTTCGCCGAAATTCCGGCGTGGCACCCCGCTGTCCATGAAGTCATACCCGTGGCGCACCGCCGCTGGCGCAAGCATTGGTGGTCTGCGGCGACCAGGGCGGAGCGCGCGGCGCTGCGCCGCAGGCTGGCCGGATGCGATTACGATATCGTGCTGGACATGCAGGCGCTCATGAAATCAGTCTGGCTGGTCAGGCAGACCCGCGGCCTGCGCCATGGGCTGGACCTGCGCTCCGCGCGCGAGCCGCTGGCCTCCCTGTTTTACGATGTAAAGCATGCGGTCAAGTTCTGGCAGCCAGCGGTCACACGCCAGCGGGAGCTGGCGGCGGCGGCGTTTGGCTATACCTATGAGGGCCCGCCCGATTTCGGTCTTGAGCGCATCACCAATGGCGTGGTGGTGAGCCCCTATGCGGTGATCATGCCGTCGGCCAGCCGTGACGACAAACTCTGGCCCGAAGCCGATTGGCGCCGTGTGTTCGCCTGCCTGCATGAGCATGGCCTGGCGCTCAAGCTTTTGTCGGGCAATGCGGCGGAAACCGCGCGCGCGCAAAGTCTGGTGGCTGGTGACGGACAGGCCGAGGTCCTGCCGCGCATGAGCCTGACCGAAGTGGCCGGCGTGCTGGCCGGTGCCCGCATCATGGTGGGGCTGGACAGCGGTCTGACCCATTTGTCCGCTGGCCTGGGCCGGCCTACCATAGGCATCTATAAGGCCTCCACGCCTGTGCGCACGCCGCTTGAAGGGCCGGCTTATACGGCCAGTCTGGGTGAGCGGGGCAATGCGCCCTCTGCGGAAACCGTGCTGAGCGCCATCAGGCAGGCGCTGGATTTTGACGATTCTTCACATGCCCGTTTTACGGGCGATGATATCGTGTCGTAACGTTCGGGTATTCGCAGCTGGGCGGTTTCGGCCGTACTCAGAGCAAGCTTGATTTTGGACTTCAACGGCTGATGGTGGGCACTTTTTGAATCGATTCCTCTATACCACCTTGATCCGTATCCTGTCCCCAGGTCTGCTGGGCTGGATGGCGATGCGCGCGCACCGTGTCGGCGGATATTGGGGCGTATGCTCGGGGGCGCGGTTTGGCCGGTATGGCGAGGCCAGCGTGTTGCGATCACCTGTCTGGATCCATGCGGTCAGCCTGGGCGAGACGCGAGCTGCCCAGCCCTTTATCCAGGCTTTGCTCGATCAGGGTGAAGATGTGCTGCTGACGCACATGACCATCACCGGTCGGGAAGAGGGCACCCGCGTATACGGCAAGGCCATCGCCGAAGGCCGGCTGGTGCAGCAATGGCTGCCCTATGATTTTCCGGGCGCCACACGCCGCTTTATGGCGCATTATCGCCCCAGCGCCGGGGTGCTGGTCGAGCGCGAGGTGTGGCCCAACCTGCTGGCCGCGGCGCAGGAGGCGCGCGTGCCCATGATGCTTGCAAGCGCCCGGTTCTCCGATCATGCCTTGCGCCAGAGCCTGAGGCTGGGCAGCGTTATGCGGCGAGCCTATGGCAGTTTTACCGCGGTGTATGCCCAGTCGCTGCAGGATGCTCAGCGGCTGGAGCAGGCGGGGGCCTCGGCGGTGCGGGTGTCAGGCAATTTCAAGTTCGATATCTCCCTGCCGAACGACAAGATACAGCGCGGCCGCGAGTTTGCGGTCGGGCTCAAGCGAAAAGTGATTGTGGTTGCCAGCACGCGTGAAGGCGAGGATGAGCTCTTCATCACAGCCATGCACAAGCTGATCCGGCGCGCGCGAACTCAAGGCAGGAATCTGTCCGAGCAGGTGCTGTTCTGCCTGGTGCCCCGCCATCCCGAACGTTTCGATACGGCTGCGAACCAGTTGTCCCAGGCCGGACTGTCGTTTGTCCGGCGCTCGCAATTGATTGAGGCGGGCGATTCCAGTTCGACAGCGCTGCGCGTCAGCAGCAATGTGGCTGTGCTGTTGGGCGACAGCCTGGGCGAGATGCCGTGGTATTACGCCCTGGCGCAGGTCGCGGTGGTGGCTGGCAGCTTTCAGCCCTTGGGCGGGCAAAACCTGATCGAGGCCTGCGCCATCGGCACGCCTGTGATCGTGGGCCCGCACACGCGCAATTTCGAACAGGCGGTGGTGGATGCCATGGACGAGGGCGCTGCGCTGCGGGCGCCCGATGCGGAGGCGGCCCTGCAGTTGGCGCTGCAACTGCTGGACGATCCGCAACGCCTTGGTCGCATGGGGCAGGCCGGCACGCACTGGGTGCAAAAGCACGCCGGCGCGGTGGTGCGCGTGATTTCAGGTCTGCACGAAATCAGGCAGTGAGGCTCAGGGCTCCAGCCCGTGGTATTTGCGGCCCAGCTCTATGGTGGCATGGAAAAAGCCCGCCTTGCTGCCGCAGTCGTACCGCGTACCTTCATATTCCAGCCCAAAGACGGCTTGTTCCTGCAGCAGGCTTGCGATAGCGTCTGTCAGTTGCAGTTCTCCGCCCACGCCGGCCTGGATCTGGAGCAGGTGCTTGAAAATCTCGGGCTCAAGCACATAACGGCCGACGACGGCAAGCGTCGTGGGGGCCAGTTCCGGCGAGGGTTTTTCGACGATGCCGCTCAGTCGAGTGGTGTTGGCGTTGATGCGGTCTCCCGAAACGATGCCGTATTTCTGGGTGTTTTCACGCGCCACGTCCTGGATGGCGAGTACGCTGCCATCCTGCCGGTGGGCGGCGTCGACCAGTTGGCGGGTGACCGAAACGTTGGCGTCGATCAGATCGTCGGCCAGCAGCACGGCAAAAGGTTCGTTGCCGACGATGGGCGCGGCGCACAGCACCGCGTGACCCAGGCCCAGTGGCGCGGACTGGCGCGTATAGATGCAATTGACGTTGGACGGGATGATGTCGCGCACGATATTGAGCAGTTCGTGCTTGTGCTTGGCTTCGAGGTCGGCCTCCAGTTCAGGAACTCTGTCGAAATGGTCTTCGATGGCCCGCTTGTTGCGGCCGGTGATGAAGATCAGTTCAGTGATACCGGCGGAGATGGCCTCCTCGACGGCGTACTGGATCAATGGCTTGTCCACGATGGGAAGCATTTCCTTGGGCATGGCCTTGGTGGCCGGCAAAAAACGGGTGCCCATGCCCGCAACGGGAAAAACTGCTTTACGAATTGGCTTCATGTTTGAATAGCTCTTGATGTGTGCTGTGTACTGAATGTTAAGCCATGATGCGGCTGGCTTTGCGGGATTCGCCAAGCAATTCTCATGCCCGGGCTTGCGCGCTATACTGCGCCCATGCGTTCACTCTTTCTCATCATACTGCTGGCCAATCTGGGCATACTGGCTTTGGGCCAGGGGCTCTTCGGGCCCCCGCCCAGCGAGCAGGGCCGTGCGCCGCGAGCGCTGTCCGAAAGGCAGCAGAATGCGATTGCGCTGGGCGCGCCGCTGCCGGTTCAGCCGTCACGCTGATATCCTTCCAGACACCGCCAGTCGCGCCAGTCCGTCAAGTACGGGCGAAGCCAGCCAGGTAATGGGTTCGTTCACCTGCCCAAGGTCTGCCTGAGCTCTGGCCAGGGTCCGTTCTGTCTCTGTTTCCACAAGCGGCCAGCCGCCGCCGCTGCAAAACACCCGGGGAGTGCATCCATAGCGCTCCAGCCCCTCGCGCCATTGGCGCAGCAGGGCGCCCGTCTGTGCGGCGGCGATGCCGCTGGTGATGGCCTGGTGCGTATGCAGGGGATAGGCTGCCGCCGCGCCCTCGGCCATGGGCAGGTTGGCCGTACCGGAGGCCAGGCTGGCGCGCATCAGCATGGGCCCCGGAAAAATCAGACCGCCCTGGAATGCCAGTGCGCCGCTGTGATCGGCGCCCAGCGTATCGATGGTGGTGGCGGTGCCGAAGCTGGCCAGCATCAGGGGGCGGTCGTCACCGCTGGCGTGGCCCGCCAGCCCTATCATGGAGACCCAGCGGTCCGGTCCCAGTTGGGCCGGATTGTTGTAGGCATTGCGCACGCCTGCCGCCTCGGGTTGGCTGTCGATCCACTGCACCGTTAACCCGATACGCTCCCGCAGCAAGGCGCCCAGCCTGTCTGCGAGCGCCATGCCTGCCACGTTGACGCCGAGGGCCTGGGGTGACAGATCATGGGAGCTGGCCGGCAGCCAGTCGGCAAGCTGGTCGAGCTCGGTGTGGCTGACGGCGACGGTGCCGGGTTCGCGCTGGCCTGTGCGGGTGTTCGCCCAGCCGCACTTGATGCGCGAGTTGCCCATGTCGATCAGAAGTTGTCTCATTGGGGGTATTCCTGGCGTGGCCGGACCGAGACCTCGCCGACGTTGATGGCGGTTTCACCTTCGGGCGTGCGCAGCAGCAATTGCCCCTGGCTGTCGACGCCGCAGGCGATGCCGGCCTGGATGAGCTTGTCCTGATCGAGAATATGGACATGCTGTCCGGCCAGGGCGTCCACCTGGGCGTAGCGTGTTGGCAGTGCGGAAAAGCCGCGGGCCGTGACATCGTTCAGGCTGTCGTACCAGGCCTGGGCGATGCGGGCGGCCAATGTGGCCGGGTCGGCCTGACGCGCCTGATCGTCTTCGCGCGCGATCTCGGACCAGTCGGCAATGCGGCGATTGAGAGACTGGCTCAGCGCACGCGCATCGTCGAGATTGATACCCATGCCGATGATGGCGACGTAGTGGTCGGCAGACAGGCGCGAGGCGCCGGCACGTGTGGTTTCAACGAGGATGCCGGCCAGCTTGGCGTCGCGCCACAGGATATCGTTGGGCCATTTCATGGTCAGGTTCAGGCGCTGCTGGGGGGCGATCAGCGCGCGCAGCGCTTCGCAGGCGGCGACCCCTACCAGCGGGGAGAGCGTAGGAAGCTGGCGCGGCGGCAGGAAAATGTCGAAGGCGCAGGAGAACATGAGATTGGCGCCCGCGCGATTCTGCCAGCTGCGGCCCGCCCGTCCCCGGCCCTGTTCCTGCAGATGCGCGCCCAGCAGCCAGGGGCGCGCAAGCAGTCCGTGTTCGGTGCGCGCGAGCGTCATCAGGTCGGCATTGGTCGAAACCGTGGTGTGTACCCACGAGACCTGGCTGAACCGCGGCAGGGCGGTGGTCAGTTGAGCCTTCATCTGGGCTGGCTCGGGCAATGGGGGGCAGGAAACTGGGTTCATGGCTTGCGATGATAAACCGCCTGAGCGGCCGGTGCAGGAACGACAGGCTGACGTAAAATGGGCTCGCCCGCGGGTGCGCCCGAAAGGCCTGTCGTATTTATTTATAACGTGAGCGGTTAATTATGCTTGTTCGTACCCAGAAAATGTTGTTCGAAGGCCAGGCGGGGCCGATTGACTGCATTGTCGACCTGCCAGGCGAGACGCCACGCGGCTGGGCGCTCGTGCTGCATCCGCATTCTCTGCATGGCGGATCGCGCGACAACAAAATTGTTACGACGATCGCCCGCGCCTGTGTCCAGCAGGGGCTGATTGCGCTACGGCCCAATTTCCGGGGCGTGGGTGACTCGGCGGGCCAGTTCGATGCCGCAGTCGGCGAAACCGGCGACATGCTGCAGCTGATTGACCAATTCGAGGCAGCATTCCCGCAGGCAGTCGGCGGAAAATGGGTGGTCGCCGGGTTTTCGTTTGGCACCTCCGTGGCCGCCCAGCTCTACTCGGCCCGCGCTGAACAGAACCTTACCGTGCCTGATGCGCTATTATTGTTCGGTTCCGCCGTGGAACGCTTTCGGTTTCGCGATGTCCATGTTCCCGAGCATACGATGCTGGTGCATGGCGAATCCGACGAGGTTGTTCCACTTTCCGAAGCGATGGATTTTGCCCGCGCGCACGAATTGCCCATGGTGGTGGTGCCGGATGCCGGCCACTTTTTTCATGGCAAGCTGATAACGCTCAAGAACCTGTTGCTGCAGCGGCTGCTTGCGGTGTGATCCTTCTTTTTACTGACCTATTGCCGATGATTACAGAACTGTTCCGCCTTACCTCTTCCCGGCTCACTCGCGTGGCGGCCGGCGTGGCGATTGCCTTGTCCCCGGTACTGGCAGGCGCCCAAGCCACGCCGGCTTCCGAGCCCGCCCCAGCGGCGGTGGCCGCGCCCGTTGCCGGCGCGGTGGCTGCGGTAGGCCAGCTGTCCACCGTACCGGCGCCCACGCTGACTGCCAAGGCCTGGCTGACGCTGGACGCAACGAGCGGCCAGATCATCGGCGCGCAGAACTCCACTGAGAGAATCGAGCCGGCATCGCTGACCAAAATCATGTCGGCGTATGTGATTTTCGATGCGCTGGAGAACAAGCGCCTGTCCCTGGACCAGAAAGTGAATGTGTCCGTGAAGGCCTGGCAGACCGAAGGCTCGCGCATGTTTATCAAGCCCAATACCCAGGTATCGGTTGATGAACTGCTGCAGGGGCTTATCGTTCAGTCGGGCAATGACGCCACCGTGGCGCTGGCTGAAGCCGTGGCCGGCAGCGAAAGCGCGTTTACCGCGCTGATGAACGAAGAAGCGGCGAGACAGGGCCTGAAGGACACGCATTTCGAAAACTCCACCGGACTGCCGGCGCCCGAACACTTGACTTCTGTGCACGACCTGGCGCTCATGGCGCGCAACCTGATCGTTCGCTTCCCTCAGTACCTGCATTACTACAGCCAGAAGGAATACACCTACAACAACATCAAGCAGCACAATCGCAATCGCCTGCTCTGGGCAGACCCCACGGTAGATGGCCTGAAGACCGGACACACGCAGTCCGCGGGCTATTGCCTGGTGTCCACTGCCAAGCGCGATGGCCGCAGGGTGGTGTCGGTGGTGGTGGGGGCGGCCAGCGATGCGGCGCGCAGCGAAAACAGCCTCAAGCTGCTGAACTGGAGCTTCCAGAACTTCGATACGGTCAAGCTGCTTGATAACGACAAGCCGGCTGTCTCTGCACGGGTCTGGGAAGGCGAGGCCGAAACCGTCGGTCTGGGTACGCCTACGGCAACATGGGTCACTGTGCCGCGCGGCAAGGCCTCAGAGGTCAAGTCTGTCGCGCAGTATGCCCAGCCGCTGGTTGCGCCGCTGACCAAGGGGACCAAGGTCGGCACGGTCTCGCTGTCGCTAGACGGCAAGGTGCTGCGCGAAGAGCCTCTGTATGTGCTTAACGACGTGCCGCAGGCCGGATTTTTTGGACGGATGTACGACAAAATCCGCTTGATGCTGCAATAGCCCGAGGCCGGCCTGATGCGCCGGCCTGTTTTCTTTCTGAGGTGTAGTAAATCATGATTCCCGATGTCGATAACGACAGCATTGCCTATCTGAATGGCGAGTTTGTTCGCCTGGGGGACGCACGAATTTCCGTGCTGGACCGCGGTTTCATTTTTGGCGACGGCATTTATGAAGTCGTTCCTGTATATAACGGCAAGCCCTTCCGCATGGATGGGCATCTGGCGCGCCTGTCGCGCAGCCTGAAGGCCATCGGCGTCAAGACGGACATGACGCTGGCGCAATGGGAATCGCTGGTCGCCGATTTGATAGCGCGCTCCGGACAGGGCGATTGCATGGTGTATCTGCAGGTCACCCGCGGGGTGGCAAAACGGGACCATGCTTTCCCGAAAAATGCGGTGCCCACCATCTTCGGCATGGTCACTCCCTTCAAGCGGCCCGGCGCCGCGCTCAGGGACAAAGGCATGACCGCGGTCGCCATCCCGGATATCCGTTGGTTGCATTGCGAGATCAAGTCGGTATCGCTGCTGGGCAATGTGCTGGCCAAGCAGCATGCGGTGGAGGCGGGTGTCGACGAGGTTCTGCAGTTTCGCGACGGCTTTCTTTCTGAAGGCTCGTCTTGCAACATCTGGATTGCCAAAGACGGCAAGCTGCTCGCGCCGCCCCGCAGCAATCTGATCCTGGAAGGCATACGCTATGGCCTGATGGAAGAGCTGGCCAGCTCGGCCGGCATTGCATTCGAGGCCAGGCCGATATCCCGAGCCGAGGTCGATGCGGCCGACGAAATCATGCTTACGTCCGCCAGCAAGGAAATCCTGCCCATCACCCAGTTCGAGGGCCGGCCAGTTGGCACAGGGACTCCAGGGCCAGTCTATGCGGCGCTGCGTGCGGCATATGACCGCTGTATAGGCGAGCTATGACGGCGCGCGACATTCCTCCGGAGCAGTCGCTGATCGAATACCCAAGCGATTTTCCCATCAAGGTCATGGGAAAGGCGCGTCCTGATCTGGCGCAGGTGCTCACCGAAGTGGTGAAGCAGTTCGATCCCGGTTTCGATCCTGCAACCGTGGAGATGCGGCCCAGCCGCAATGGCAACTACATCGGTCTCACCTTCGTGGTGCGGGCCACTTCGCGCGAGCAGCTCGATGATTTGTACCGCGCCCTGCATGGCCATGAGCTGGTCGCGATGGTGCTGTAGGAAGCCGCCGTGCCTGTCATGATCCCGGTCAAATGGTTGCCTCGTCCCAGCCCTTACCTGCCGGTGTGGGGCGACATGCGCGACTTTACCGAGTCGCGCAACGACTGCAGCCCGGATGAAATCTGGCTGGTGGAACATACGCCTGTGTACACGCTGGGGCAGGCGGGCAAGCCTGAACATGTGCTCAATCCGGGCGGCATAGAGGTCGTGCGTACAGACCGGGGCGGACAGGTCACCTACCATGGTCCTGGCCAGGTGCTTGCGTACTGCCTGATCAACCTGCGCCGCCACGGCCTGTTCGTCAAGGAGTACGTTGCCTTGCTTGAGGACGTGCTGATTGACTATCTGACGGACTTGGGCGTGCGTGGTGTCTGCCGCAAGCCAGGCGCGCCGGGTGTCTATGTGCCGGTCGCGGAAGGCCGGCTAGCCAAAATCGCAGCTCTGGGCATCAAGGTGCGCAATGGCTGCACCTATCACGGGCTGGCGCTGAATGTGGACATGGATCTGGCACCCTTCCTGGGGATCAATCCCTGTGGCTATGCGGGGCTTGAAACCATCGATCTGCGCGCTTGCGGCGTAGCGATTACCATCGAGCAAGCAGGGCAGCAACTGGGCGAGCGCCTGGCACAGGCATTCCTGGCCTGTGCGCCGCAAACCCCTACCTAAAGGAGACAGGGCATGGCAATCGCAGCCGATGAGGTATTGGTGGAAAACGTGAATGGCGTAGTCATGTTGACGCTCAACCGTCCGGACCAGTTCAACGCGTTATCGGAGCAAGTGCTGGGCGCCTTGCAGCAGGCATTGGACGGCATTGCGGCAGATGACAGCATTCGCTGTGTTGTGCTGGCTGGAAACGGGCGGGCGTTTTGTGCAGGACACGACCTGAAGCAAATGCGGGCCACCCCGGATCATGGCTATTACAGCAAGCTGTTTTCGCAATGCGGGCGTGTGATGCAGAGCATTGTCAATCTGCCTGTTCCTGTCATTGCGCGCGTCCATGGGATGGCTACGGCAGCCGGCTGCCAGCTGCTTGCCTCCTGCGATCTGGCGATTGCCTCGGATATGGCAAAGTTCGCTGTCTCGGGTATCAATGTCGGGCTGTTCTGCTCCACGCCTGCCGTGGCGCTGACCCGCAGCGTGCCCATGAAAAAGGCATTTGAAATGCTGGTGACGGGGGAGTTCATCAGTGCGCAGGACGCGGTGCAAAGCGGTCTCATCAATCGCGCGGTGCCTGCCGACCAACTCGATGCCGAGGTGGCATCCCTGATACAGGCCATATGCAGCAAGAGCCCTGTGGCGGTGCGCACCGGCAAGGCCATGTACCGCAGACAGCACGGCATGGATCTGTCGCAAGCCTATGATTACGCCGGCCAGGTGATGGCCGACAACATGATGGCAGAAGACGTGGCGGAAGGCATCGACGCCTTTATCCAGAAACGACCGCCCGTCTGGAAGGGGCGCTAGGCCACTCCTGCCATGTGTGCCTGCTCATCCGCGTGGTATGACGAGCGCACCATGGCCCCGACAGCCGCGTGGGTAAAGCCCATGGCATAGGCTTCGCGTTCGAGCATTTTGAAGGTATCGGGGTGGGCGTAGCGCAACACTGGTAAATGATGCTCGGAAGGCTGCAGGTACTGGCCTATTGTCAGCATGTCGACATTGTGCGCCCGCATGTCGCGCATGACCTGCAGGATTTCCTCGTCTGTTTCACCCAGGCCCAGCATGAGGCCGGACTTGGTCGGCACGTCTGGATGCAGGGCCTTGAAATCCGCCAGCAGCTTGAGCGAGTGCTCGTAATTCGAGCCTGGACGGGCTTGCTTATACAGGCGAGGCACGGTTTCGAGGTTGTGATTCATCACGTCGGGCGGACCTTCGTTCAGAATGGCAAGAGCGCGGTCCAGGCGCCCGCGGAAGTCGGGAACCAGGACTTCGATGCGGGTGGAGGGCGACAGCTCGCGCACCTGCTGTATGCACTCCACGAAGTGCGCGGCGCCGCCGTCGCGCAGATCATCGCGGTCGACCGAGGTGATGACCACGTAGGACAGCTTCATGGCCGCAATGCTGCGCGCCAGATTGACAGGCTCGTTGGTATCCAGCGGATCGGGGCGTCCGTGGCCCACATCACAGAATGGACAGCGGCGTGTGCACTTGTCGCCCATGATCATGAACGTGGCCGTGCCTTTGCCGAAGCATTCCCCGATATTGGGGCAGGATGCTTCTTCGCATACGGTGTGCAGATTGTGTTCGCGCAGGATTTTCTTGATGTCGTAAAAGCGCGAGCCGGGTGCGGCTGCCTTGACACGGATCCATTCGGGCTTTTTCAGGCGCTCGGCCTGCACCACCTTGATGGGAATGCGCGATGTCTTGTCGCCTGATTTCTGCTTTTGCGTGGGATCGTAGGCAGTATCGCGCGGACGCACGGTGGGTTGCGGAGTGGACTGGTCAACAGATGTAGTCATATCAATGGTTTCCTGCGCACAAGCCTCTGCTTTTCGCGCTCGAGGCGGGGGCGTGCCTCACGCCGGCCGCCTGTTCAAAAAATCTGTCCGCCGGCCTGTGACGGAGAAGGGGGCTGCTTCAACCCGGTATACGGCATGGCCGGCTGCGGCGGTTATCCCGCCAGACAAGGCCCTAGTGTAACGCCAGCCATGTTTTGCTGCCCGATTGCATGTAACACGCACCCTCTGCGCAGGACTGCCCGTGGCGCCGCGCAGCTATGTCCCAGGCTCGCGTTCGGCCCGTCGGCGAGGCCTCATGCGGCAGCGATGCGCCGTGTGCGGGGTGCAGTGCAATAACTGCATACATTCATCGGGAAAACACCGATCATGCAAAGCAGTGGCTCTGGCTACACTCGCTTCATGTCTCTGGCATGGAGCTTGTTTTCCATAGTGCTCCGCTCAGTTTTCCGCAAACGCATTCTCATAACAGGAAGGGCAGCATGACGATGAAACTGATAAACAGGACGGTACTTGCCGTGGCGCTGGCGGCCAGCTGTGTCGCCTATGCCGGCATGGCGCAGGCACGCGACCTTACGATCGCCCTGCGTTCCGAGCCGAGTTCGATGGATCCCCAATTCCACTCCCTGACCCCCAATACGCAGTTGTCCGAAACCATGTTCGACCCCCTGGTGCGCACCGATGGCGACGCCAAGCCGGTGGCCTGCCTGGCCGAGTCATGGACGGTGGATGGGAATGTGTGGACATTCAAGCTGCGGCCCGACGTGAAATTTTCGGACGGTACGCCCTTTACTTCGGAAGACGTGCTGTTCACCTACGACCGCGTGCCCAAGGTGCCCAACAGCCCGTCGTCGTATGCTCTTTATCTGAGCTCGATAGAGAAGGTCGAAGCGCCAGACCCCCATACCGTCAGAATCACCACCAAGGGCCCGTCGCCTGTCCTGCTGGCCAATTTGTCGCTGGTGCCCATCATGTCCAAGAAAGCTGCCTCGGGCCCCGCGCCAGAGGGCAAGACAACGGTTGAGCTTAATCGCGGCGACGGCCTGATCGGCACCGGTCCTTACAAGTTTGTGTCCTGGAAGCGGGGCGCGGAAATTGTGCTGGACCGCAATGAAAACTACTGGGGCAAGCCGCCGGCCTGGGATAAGGTCACTTATCGCCCCATCACCAACTCCGCCGCGCGCGTTGCAGCCCTGCTCGCGGGCGACGTGGATGTCATCGAGGATCCTCCGACCGACGATCAGGCCCGCCTGAAGAAGGACAAGAAGCTGCACGTGCAGGAGACGCCGTCCGTGCGGGTCATCTATCTGGCCCTGAACCAGGGCGATCAGCCGCCCAAGGGCATGTCGGGCACAAATGGCAAGAATCCGCTGGCGGACAAGCGCGTTCGCGAGGCTCTGTCCCTGGCGCTGGATCGCAAGGCGATTGTTGCGCGCATCATGGACGGTGCCGGCCTGCCTGCAGCCAATCTGCTGCCGTATCCTGCATTTGGCACCTCCAAGGCGCTCTCCAAAGCGGCCCCGGCGGACGCCGCAAAGGCCAAGAAACTGCTGGCGGATGCGGGTTACCCGGAGGGTTTCACGATGTCGCTGGGCTCACCCGACGGGCGCTATACCAATGACAAGCGCATCGCCCAGGCGGTGGCGGCAATGTGGGCGCGCATAGGCGTCAAGGTCAATGTGGAAACCATGGCGCCGCCGGTGTTTTTCAAGCAGCGCAATGCCTACGCGTTCAGCAGCTATCTGGCGGGCTGGTCGGCTTCATCGGGTGAGATGCTCAATCCGCTGATGTCGCTGGTGGTGACCAAAAATCCGGAGGCAGGGCTGGGCACGACCAACTGGAGCAAGTACTCGAATCCGGACATGGACAAGGTGGTGATGCAGGCTTCGGAGACGCTTGATGACAGCAAGCGCGCGGAACTGCTGCAAAAGGCCAGCGGTATGGTCATGGCCGATTACGGCATTCTGCCATTGCAGTTCGAGCTGTCGGTCTGGGCAATGAAGAATGACATCCGCTATGGCGGACGGGTTGACCAGATGACACTGGCGCAGGACATGACGCTGGCCAAGTAGGGCAGGCCCGTGCTTTCGACGATAGTCCGGCGCCTGCTGCAAACGCTGCTTGTCGTGCTGGTGATGTCGGCGCTGGTGTTCGCCGGCCTGTATGTCATTGGCGACCCTGTGCAGATGCTGGCCAGCCCGGAGGCGACTGACGCGCAGCGGGCAGCCATCAGTGCCTCCCTCGGGCTGGATCTGCCGCTGTGGCAGCAATACGGCATCTTCCTGGCCAAAGCGGTGCATCTGGACTTCGGCAACAGTTTCCTCACGGGCGAGTCGGCCATGGGGCTGATCCTGGAGCGCATGCCCGCCACGCTGGAACTGGCGACGCTGGCCATGTTGATGTCGGTGCTGGTGGGCGTGCCCTTGGGGGTTTATGCCGGCCTGAAGCCGCGCAGCGCCGGCGCCCGCGGCATCATGGCGGGATCGGTGATGGGCTTTTCCCTGCCCAATTTCTGGGTAGGCCTGATGCTCATCATGTTGTTTGCCGTCATGCTGGGCTGGCTGCCTGCAGGAGGGCGCGGACCGGTGGAGTCATTCGGGCCGATCAAGCTCAGCGTCTTCAACTGGGAAGGCTTCAAGAGTCTTATCCTGCCTGCGGGCACGATAGCCATGGCCAAGTGCGCGCTGATCATACGCGTCACGAGGGCGGCTACCCGGGAGTGTCTGCCGCAGGACTATATCAAGTTCGCTCGCGCCAAAGGATTGCGCGAAAAGCGGGTGCTTGGGGTGCATCTGCTCAAGAATATTATGATCCCCATCGTCACCATAGGCGGCCTGGAGTACGGCCAGGTATTTGCCTTTGCCGTAGTGACGGAAACCATTTTTTCCTGGCCTGGCATGGGCAAGCTGCTGATCGATTCCATTATTACCCTGGACCGCCCTGTCGTGGTGGCCTATTTGATGTTGACTGTCGTGTTCCTGGCGGGCCTGAATCTGCTGGTGGATATCGCTTATACCGTGCTTGATCCGCGCGTGCGGATGGAGGGAGCGTGATGTCAGGCGACACTAGCACGGCAGCCTTGCCTTTGCCCGCCCATGCCAGCCTTTGGCGCGTGTTTGTGGCGCAGTTCGCCGCCAGCAGGCTGGCCATGGCAGGTCTGGTACTGCTTGGCGTCTTTATCCTGCTGGCGGTGTTTGCTCCGTGGATTGCGCCGCAGAATCCATACGATATCGCGACGCTGGACATTATGGATTCCAAAATGCCTCCCGGCTCCACGAATATGGATGGCAGTCTCACCTACTGGCTGGGGACGGACGGGCAGGCGCGCGACGTGCTGTCGGCCATTCTGTACGGATTGCGCATCAGCATGGTGGTCGGTCTGGTATCTGTGTTGGTGGCCTTTCTGATCGGCGCGGCGGCCGGGCTGACCTCAGCCTATTTCGGCGGCCGCATTGACGCCATCATTATGCGCATCGTCGACATCCAGCTGTCCTTTCCATCGATACTGGTGGCACTGGTGCTGCTGTCCATACTCGGCAAGGGTGTGGACAAGGTGATCTATGCCCTGATCGCTGTGCAGTGGGCGTATTTTGCCCGCGCGGCGCGCGGCGCCGCCATTGTCGAGCGCAATCGGGAGTACGTCGAGGCGGCGCGATGTATGTCGCTGTCATGGCATCGCATTTTATGGCGGCATATCTTTCCCAACTGTGTGCCGCCCCTGATGGTGATCGCGACCATAGACCTTGCGCACGCTATTGCGCTGGAGGCCACGCTTTCTTTTCTGGGCGTAGGCGTGCCGGTGACGCAGCCTTCGCTTGGCATGCTGATCGCCAACGGCTTTGAGTTCCTGCTGTCAGGCAATTACTGGATATCGTTTTTTCCTGGTCTGGCGCTGGCGCTGGTGGTGATCGCCATCAATCTGGTCGGAGATCATTTGCGCGATATCCTCAACCCGCGCAATGAGGTGTAGACGCGATGATGCCAGGACATACCGGATCCCTATTTTTGCCAGGCTGTCGCGGCCAGGCCCTGGGCCCGCTGGAGAGCGGGGCGGTGGCGCGTGTTGACGCAGCGGCGCCGCAGGACCTGTTGCTGGATGTGCAGGGCCTGAAGACTTGGTTTCATACGCGCGAGGGCATCGTCAAGGCGGTGGACGGCGTATCGCTGCAACTGCGCCATGGCGAGATTCTGGGGCTGGTCGGGGAGTCGGGGTCGGGCAAGAGCATTACGGGTTTTTCGCTGATGCGCCTGGTCGACACGCCGGGGAAAATACAGGCCGAGCGAATGATGTTCGATGGTCACGATTTGCTGGCCCTGTCCGCCGAAGGGTATCGCCGCCTGCGAGGGCGCGACCTGGCCATGATTTTCCAGGATCCCATGATGACGCTGAATCCGACGCTGCGGGTCGATACGCAGATGATCGAAGCCGTGCAGGCGCATCACCGGGTCTCCCGCAAGGCGGCAAGAGACAGGGCGGTGCAGGTGCTGGGCATGGTCGGCATTCCCTCGCCGGCCGAACGCCTGCTGGTGTATCCGCATCATTTGTCGGGCGGTATGCGCCAGCGCATTGCGATCGCCATTGCCTTGCTGAACGAGCCCAGGCTGATCATTGCCGACGAGCCTACGACCGCGCTGGATGTCACCATCCAGGGGCAGATTCTGTACGAGGTGCAAAAGCTGTGCCGCGAGACGGGTACGGCGCTGATCTGGATCACGCACGACCTGGCCATTGTGTCGGGCCTGGCTGACAGGCTGGCCGTGATGTATGCCGGCCGTATTGTCGAGACGGGACCGACAGCACAGCTTATCGGCGCCGCGCGCCATCCGTACACGCATGGCCTGATTTCCTCCATTCCGTCTGTTCGTACCCGGGGCCAGGCGCTTTTCCAGATTCCGGGTGCGACGCCCTCGCTGCTGGACTTACCGGAGGGCTGTCCCTTTCAGGCGCGCTGCTACCGCGCCACGGATATCTGCGCCAGGGATCCGGTGCTGGAAGAACTCGCGCCGGGACACTGGGCCAGTTGCTGGCACGAAGGAGTGCAGGCATGAGCGCAGGACAAGCCATTCTGGGCCTGAGCCAATTGAGGCGCGACTATACACAGCCGTCGGACTTGATCGACCGCCTCGGCAGGACGCTGCGGGGCGCCGGGAAACCGCCGGCCGTGCAGGCGGTGGCAGGCGTGGACCTGGAGGTGATGCAGGGCGAGGTGATCGGTATTGTGGGCGAGTCCGGTTGCGGGAAGTCCACGTTGGGACGCATGCTGGCCGGCATATTGCCGCCTTCATCCGGCGAGATACGCTACCGGGGCGCACCGCTGGCCAGCTTGTCGGCCGCAGATCGGCGCAAGTACGAGCTGGATGTGCAGATGATTTTCCAGGATCCTTTTTCGTCGCTCAACCCGCGCATGCGTGTGCTGGACATCATCGGCGAAGGGCCGGTCGTGCACGGGCTGGTGCGGCGTCGGGAGATGGAAAGCCATGTGGTGCAGATGATGCGCAAGGTGGGGCTGGATCCCGCCTATCGCTTCCGCTATCCGCATCAGTTTTCCGGCGGCCAGCGCCAGCGCATAGGCATTGCCCGGGCGCTGGCGCTCAACCCATCGGTCATCGTCTGCGACGAGGCGGTTGCTGCGCTGGATGTCTCCATACAGGCTCAGGTGCTCAATCTCTTTATGGCCCTGCGCAAGGAATTTTCGCTGACCTATCTGTTCATCAGCCACAATCTTGGCGTGGTCAGCCATATCTCGGATCGCGTCGCCATTATGTACCTGGGACGCATTGTCGAGATTGCCGATACCGATACGATATTCAGCGACGCGCACCACCCCTATACCCAGGCCTTGATCAAGGAACTGCCTTCGCTGCGTACCGATCAGCGGCAGTTCGATCCGATCAAGGGCGAATTGCCATCGCCGCTGCATCCGCCTCAGGGCTGCCCCTTTCATCCGCGCTGCCCGTATGTCATGCCTCGTTGCCGCACGGAGCGTCCCGCGCTCAGGCCGATTGTCCGGATGGCTGCAGGCGCAGGAAGGATGGGAACGCCAGGCACGCCTGATGCTGCATTCCGGCATAGCACGGACGTTGCGCCTGTTGCGCATTTGAGTGCCTGTCACCTGGACGAGGCTGCCAGCCGGCATGCCATGGACATAACGGGCACGGCTATCGATGATCAAAGCACTAACAAGGAAGAGACATGAAATTCGCTGACGCGGCCTTCGATCCCTACGTATTGTCCTACCCGGCAAGCAGCTCCATTCCGCTGATCTGCGACTCGCCGCACAGCGGCACCATCTATCCCGCGGACTTCCAGCCGGCACTGGCCATGCCTGTGCTGCGCTCGGGCGAAGACACGTTCGTGGATGAGTTGTGGCAGGCAATACCCACCGTGGGTGGCACCCTTCTGGCAGCGAATTTTCCGCGCAGTTATATTGATCCCAACCGCGAGCTGGATGACATCGACCCCAACATACTTGCCGAGCCATGGACGACGGCGCTGCATCCCACGGAAAAATCCAGACTGGGCCACGGACTGATCTGGAGCCGTGCCGGCAAGCAGCCGATCTACGAACGCAAGCTCTGGGTCGCCGAAATCGAGAACCGCATCGGTGCGTATTACGAGCCTTACCACGCCGCCTTGCGCAAAAGCATAGACACGGCGCATGAGCGCTTCGGCGTCGTCTGGCACCTGAACCTGCACTCCATGCCTGCGAATTCCTATGAGATCCTGGAGCTCGACGTGGACAGGCCATTGGCGGATTTTGTGCTGGGTGACCGGGACGGCACCACATGCGATCCGGCCCTGGTGGGCGTGATCGAGGATTTCCTGACCGAGCGTGGCTATACCGTTGCCCGGAATGATCCCTTTAAGGGCGTTGCCTTGATTTCCCGGCTTGGCAGGCCGGAAGAGCGCCGTCACAGCCTGCAGATCGAAATCAACCGCGCCTTGTACATGAGCGAGGAAAGCTATGAGAAGACTGCCAATTTCGAGAGCCTGCAGGCGGATCTTTCGGATCTGAGTGTGCACGTGGCCGAGTTCGTGCGCTCAGCCCTGTAGGCGGCACCCTGGCATCACAGGGCCGCATGGGGCGCGAGCCTGGGGCTGGAGCGTGAGGCCCTCCGCAGGTTTTCAGGCCGGGAAGGCGTCAATCAGGCTGTAGCTGGGGCGTTGCAGCGGGTGCTCGTAGACATGCCAGCGGATATGGTCTTTGCCGATGTGAATGTCTGCGGTGGCCATGGTGTTTTCATTGTCGCTGTCATCCGGCGCATTGCGGTAGATGGGCAGGGCGGAGTCGGCCTGGTCGGCCAGGACCAGGAGCGGGTCGATGTCAGTGTTGCCGGCCAGCATTGCGTTGCCGCGTTGCTGGCGGTGCCTGGAAGAGTCGGTAATGATCTGGGGCAGTTCGCGCATGGTGTCATGGATGGCATGATTGGCATGCAGCGCAGGCTGTTGCACCGTCTGTACGGATACCGCGACGGCGTTGAATTCTATGCTGAGCAGATCTGTGCGCCCGCGCTGTCCCAGACTCAGATGAAAACCACCGGATCGGGGTGTGTTGCGGAGCAGCGCGACGGCGTCCTCCAGCGTGGGCTGCTCCAGCATGGCGCGCGTCAGCACCATGCGCGGCGCGCCTGCCGCCACCTGGCGCGAGCGCAGGTTGTTGACGGTCATGGCAAGGCCGGCCTGCGTAATCGCAAAGGTATGCCCGGGGAGCGAGGCGGGATAAACAAATGAGGCGAAACGGCCCATGCCGTCGGGAGCAAACTGGCCTATGCCGCAGCGCCCCAGAAAGCCGGGGTCGCCGTCTTCGTTGTGGGTGATGCGCGGCTGATTGGCGCAGGGCCGCAGCACGGTGGTGCAGCCGTCTGGCGCCATGGCCCAGAGGTCGCCCCGGCAGTTCCAGAGAAAGACGTCCTCCGGGTCGAGCTGCAGGCCCTGGGCCAGGCCGGCGAGCTCTTGTTCGATACGGGGAAAATGCGTCGACACCATGTTGCGCAATACGGCGGCAGTGTCGCTGCCGCGCCAGGCCATGACACTGCTCCATGCGGAAGACTTGATGAGATGATCGTGAGCAGCCTGGGCGCCGAAGCGGCCCAGCGCCTTGCCGATGTCCAGAGGAGAGCCCGAGAATTCAAGTAGAGCAAGCATGATCGTGGTTCCGTTGGCTAGCGCGTGTTGAGGTAGGCGCCTGTTTCGTGCAGCTGTTGCTCGGCGCGCTTGAGGTCTTCCACTGCCGTGGGGCCGGCCTGGGCCAGCAACTGTTCGATGAGGATTTCAACCAGCGCCAGCGCCGGCGTACTGGAGGGAAAGAAGGACGGCGTATCGGTGGAGAAGACCAGCACGCAATCCGCCTGCAGGGCAATCGGGGCGACGACGCTGTCGCAGATGGCCAGCACCTTGCTGCCCGCCTTGCGTGCGGCCTGGGCAACCCGCAGGGACTCCTGCGAATAGGGTGCAAAGCCGATGATGACGGCGGCGTGGCCCCTGCTGATGGCGCGCAGCTCCATCTCGAGCGTACCCGCATCACCCCGCAACAGGGAGACGGACGGGCGGAACAGCCGATACAGATATTGAAAGGTAAAGGCGGGCGCGAACGAGGCTCTGAACCCCGCGATGTGGACATGCGCGGCGGCAGCAAGCAGCCGTATGGCTGCCGGCAGGCGGCTGGCATTGGCGGCGTCGAGCCGCTGTATGTTGTCGGACTGCACGGCGACAGCCCGACCCAGCGTGTCGGGGTCGGCATTGCGCACCAGCTTGCGGGCCTGTGCTGCGTAGCCTTTGGGCGCGCTGCGCAGTGACTGGACATAGATGCGCTTGAGGTCCTCCCAGCCATCGAATCCCAGGGATTGAGCCAGACGCACCAGCGTTGCTGGCTGCACGCCGGCCTGTGCAGCAATGCTGCGCATGGATGCAAGAGGGATTTCTGCGGGGGCGTCCATCAGGTATCGCGCACCGACCTGGAACTGCGGTGTCATGCCGGCGAAGTCGCGCTGTATGCGGGCGACAAGCGCCTGCATGGTCTGGGGGGGCGGGGCGGAGTACGGTTTCATGGCGGTGCATGCCAGCCGGGCAGCGGTTGATTTATTTGTTGATCGGTATATGATACACGAAACATTTGTTGAAATTCGGGAACCAGCACCGCCATGTCACACGTTTTCCATCGCAATCCCAAAGCCCGCCTGGATTTTGCCGTGCGCGCCGAAGGCATACAGCTGTTCGACCAGAACGGCAAAGGCTACATCGACGCCTCCGGTGGCGCTGCCGTATCCTGTCTGGGGCACGGCCATCCCGACGTCATCCAGGCCATCAAGCAGCAGGTAGACCAGGTCGCCTATGCGCATTCGTCCTTTTTTACTACCCGCGCTGCGGAAGATCTGGCCGATTTTCTGGCTCAGCGCGCTCCGGGCGACCTGGACCACGTGTATTTTGTTTCGGGCGGGTCCGAGGCCGTCGAGGCCTCGCTCAAGCTGGCGCGGCAGTATTTTGTCGAAATCGGCCAGCCCACACGTCAGCACTTCATCGCGCGTCGCCAGAGCTATCATGGCAATACGCTGGGCGCCCTGGCGATAGGAGGCAACGAATGGCGACGCAAGCCCTTCCTGCCCTTGCTGATGCCCGCCAGCCACGTGTCTGCCTGCTATCCCTATCGTGATCAGCGCGACGGCGAAACCGAGGCGCAATACGCGCAACGCCTGGCCGATGAGCTAGATGCCAGGATACGCGAGCTGGGGCCGGATACGGTGGCGGCCTTTGTGGCAGAAACCGTCGTCGGCGCAACGGCGGGCGCCCTGGCGCCGGTGGGCGGTTATCTGCAGCGCATCCGCGAAGTCTGTGACCGGCATGGCGTACTGCTTATTCTCGATGAGGTCATGTCGGGCATGGGGCGCACCGGCCACTTGTTCGCCTGCGCCGAGGACGGCGTCGCGCCCGATATCCTTGCCATCGCCAAGGGCCTGGGCGCGGGCTACCAGCCCATAGGCGCCATGCTTGCCAGCAAACGCATCTATGATGCCATCGTCAACGGCAGCGGCTTCTTTCAGCATGGTCACACCTATATGGGCCACGCGACAGCCTGCGCCGCGGCGATGGCGGTGCAGCAGGTCATCGAACGCGATCACCTGCTCGAAAACGTGCTCGCGCGCGGTGAGCAGCTGCGCGCCGAGCTTCACGCCGCGCTGGACGGGCATCCTCATGTCGGCGATATACGCGGCCGAGGGCTGTTCGTCGGGGTCGAGCTGGTGCAGGACAAAGCCAGCAAGGCCACGCTGGATCCCGCCCGGCAGGTGCATGTCGCACTCAAGAAGCAGGCCATGCAGAACGGCCTGATGATATATCCCATGGGCGGCACGGTTGATGGCATTCACGGCAATCACGCCTTGCTTGCGCCGCCCTTCATCTGTACGCCGGACGACATCACCGAGATCGTCCGGCGCTTTGACCTTAGCCTGCGACAAGTCTTGCCGGCCTGAAAACTTCAAAGGAAACATCGATACATGGCACGCATTCCCTACGCCGACCTGAGCCACCCCGACGTCAGCCCGCTGGTCGAGCAGATTGTCGCTGAACGCGGCAGTGTTCTGCACCTGTACCAGATGCTGCTGCAAAGCCCGCCGGTGGCGCGCGGCTGGCTCAATCACCTGACCGGCATCCGCCACAACACCTCGCTGGCGGGCAGTCTGCGCGAGATGGTCATTATGCGTATCGCCGTGCTGAATGGCGCGCCCTATGAGGCAGATCAGCATGCCCCCATCGCGCTCAAAGAGGGCATGACGCAGGCCCAGCTCGATGCACTCGACAACTGGAGCGCATCCAGCCTGTTCAGCCCGCTCGAGCGCGCTGTGCTTGCCTATACCGACGCCATGACGCGCGATATACAGGTGCCCGATGCGGTATTCGATGCCGTCAGGCAACATTTCGAACCGCGTCAGTTGGTCGAGCTTACGGCCACGATTGCCACCTACAACATGGTGTCGCGTTTTCTGGAGGCCTTGCAGATCCACTCGCACGACAAACCTGCCTGAGCGGGATACTGCCTGGCCGCCGTCGCCGGTTGCGGGCGCGCCGGTTGACTGCCGTGCTGCGCGCCGGACTTGGCGTCAATGGTTCCAGAGCACGTCCGTCTGGCCTTGTGCGCGATTCAGTGCGCGCGCCAGCACAAAGCAAAGGTCCGACAGCCGGTTCAGATACTGGCGTACCGGCTCGCCCACCGGATCGCAGCGGCCAAGCGCCACCACCGAACGTTCGGCACGCCTGCATATCGTGCGCGCCATGTGCGCCAGCGATGCGGCACGCGTGCCGCCAGGCAGGATGAACTCCTGCAGTGTGCCGAGTTCGGCGTTGTATTCGGCCAGCGCCTGGTCCAGCACCAGCACGTGCTCTGCTTTCAGGGCGGTATGGCCCGGGATGCACAGCTCGGCGCCCAGGTCGAACAGGTCATGCTGTACCTGCCCCAGCAGACCATCGATATCCTGGGGCAGCATCTCCGATCTCCATAGGCCTATCATGCTGTTCAGCTCGTCCACATCGCCCAGCGCCGTGATGCGGGGCGCATCCTTGTCGATTCTGCTGCCGTCGCCCAGGCCGGTCGTGCCCTGGTCTCCAGTGCGGGTGGCGATGACAGAAAGGCGAGTGGCCATATGGAAGCTCCTGGTGAGATGCAAGGGAAAAAGCCCGTCATACGCGATGCGGCAAGGCTGCGCGAGGGCAGGCCACTCTGTGGCGTGCACGCACCCCTGAAACAGGCTGAAGCACCTGCGCAGGGTGATGCGTTCCGATACAGGCAAGGCCTATGGTTTGGCGTTATGCTTGATGTGTACTACAGCAGGAGTTTAGCGTATGTCTTTATTGAATAATCGAAGCATGCAGATCGTTGCCGCCGCACTGGCGATAACGTCGGTTTATGCTGTGCAGGCCGTGGCTCAGGAAGCCAGCGCCTCGGGCGAGGTGCGCCGTATTGATCTGCAGGCGGGCAAGGTCACCATCAAGCATGGCGCCATCTCCGACCTGGACCTGCCCGCCATGACACTGGTGTACAAGTGCGATCCGGCCCTGCTCGCCGGGATCAAGCCGGGCGACAAGGTGCGCTTTACGGCAAAGCGCGAAAACAATCAGTATGTTGTGACTGACATCTCAAAATAGCTGTTCAGCGGCCGGGTGCAGGTGCGCCGCCCGCAACAGCAACCCATGAAAAACAAAGGGCCGGCGCATTGCGTCGGCCCTTTGGGCAAAGTGCAGCCGGGGCTGCCTACAGAACGTAGCGTGCCAGATCCTGGCTGGCTGCGGCTTCTTCCAGCTTGTCGTCCACATAGGCGGCGTTGATGGTGACCGTCTGGCCGCCATTGGCCGTGGCGTCGAAAGACAGGTCTTCCAGCAGCTTTTCCATCACGGTATACAGGCGGCGCGCGCCGATGTTTTCGGTACGCTCGTTGACCTCGAAAGCCAGTTCGGCCAGCCTGTGCACGCCTTCCTGGGTGAAATCCAGGGTGACATCTTCAGTAGCCATCAGTGCGGCATATTGCTTGGTCAGCGAAGCATCCGTATCGGACAGAATACGCACGAAATCATCCGCTGTGAGCGAGTCCAGTTCCACGCGTATCGGAAAGCGGCCCTGCAGTTCGGGAATGAGGTCCGAAGGCCTGGACAGGTGGAACGCACCCGAAGCAATGAACAGGATGTGGTCAGTGCGGACAACACCGTACTTGGTGTTGACGGTGGTGCCTTCGACCAGCGGCAGCAGGTCTCGCTGCACACCCTGGCGCGATACGTCGCCACCCGAATGCTCCTGGCGCGTGGCGATCTTGTCGATTTCGTCGAGAAAGACGATGCCGTTTTGCTCGGCGTTGGTCACGGCTGTCGTGCGCAGGTCTTCTTCGTTGATGCGTCGACCGGCTTCTTCTTCGGTGAGCAGCTTGAATGCATCCTTGACTGCCATTTTCTTGGGCTTTTTCTTGTCGCGGCCCAGGCCGGCGAACATGCCGCGCAGCTGCTCGGTCATTTCTTCCATGCCCGGGGGCGCCATGATTTCCATCTGGGGAGGCATCTGGGCGACTTCGATTTCGATCTGGGTATCGTCCAGCTGGCCTTCGCGCAGCCGCTTGCGAAATACCTGCCGGGTGTTGGTGTCTGTGCGTTCCGGTTCGCCCTGCGCATTGCGGGACGGCGGCACCAGGGCATCGAGAATCCGGTCTTCGGCGGCGTCTTCGGCCTGTGTGCGCACGCGGCGCATTTCAATATCGCGCGTCTGTTTGACCGAGATCTCGACCAGGTCGCGGATGATGGTGTCGACATCGCGCCCCACATAGCCCACTTCGGTGAACTTGGTGGCTTCGATCTTGATGAACGGTGCATTGGCGAGTTTTGCCAGGCGACGGGCGATTTCGGTCTTGCCGACACCGGTGGGCCCAATCATCAGAATGTTCTTGGGAACGATTTCGTGGCGCAGGGGCTCGGGCACCTGCTGGCGGCGCCAGCGATTGCGCAGCGCAACGGCCACCGAGCGTTTTGCGCGGTCCTGCCCGACAATGTTCTTGTCGAGCTCGGAGACGATTTCTCCGGGAGTCATAGTGGTAGCAGACATAATCAGATTCTGGATAGAGGCGTGAGGCGCTGGCGTGGATGCGCCGCGTCTACAGAGTTTCGACGAGATGGTTCTGGTTGGTGTAGATGCACAGGTCGCCCGCGATTTCGAGAGACTTCTTGACGATCTCGGCCGGGGACATTTCGGTGTTCTGCAACAGTGCCAGGGCGGCAGACTGGGCGTACGCGCCGCCCGAGCCGATGGCGGCCAGCCCATGCTCTGGCTCGAGCACGTCGCCATTGCCTGTGAGCACCAGTGTGTGTTCGTTGTCGGCCACGATCAGCATGGCCTCGAGGCGGCGCAGCATGCGGTCGGTGCGCCAGTCTTTGGTGAGCTCTACCGCGGCGCGCATGAGATTGCCCTGATATTTTTCGAGTTTGGCCTCGAAACGTTCCTGCAGGGTGAAGGCGTCGGCGGTGGCGCCGGCGAAACCGGCCAGGACCTTGTCGTTATACAGCCGGCGAATTTTGCGGGCCGTGCCCTTGATGACGATATTGCCCAGGGTGACTTGCCCGTCACCGCCCAATGCGACATCGTTGCCGCGCCGGACGCAAATAATGGTTGTGGCGTGAAATTGTTCCATGGATTCTTCCTTTTGAAATTTATAGATGGGGGCGCCATCCCTCGATTCAAGAGGAAGCATGTAACAAGGCTGCGGCCGGCGCGCGAGGGCAGCCAGCCGCAAGCAGGGCAGAAGGCCTAGTCGCCGTACAGTTTCTGGCGCATTTCGCGGCGTTCCTGCGCTTCGAGCGACAGGGTGGCCGTGGGGCGAGCCAGCAGGCGGGCGATGCCGATGGGCTCGCCGGTTTCTTCGCACCAGCCATAGTCGCCGGAGTCGATCCGGCTGATGGACTGCTGGACCTTCTTGAGCAGCTTGCGCTCGCGGTCGCGGGTGCGAAGTTCCAGGGCGTGCTCTTCCTCGATCGTGGCGCGATCGGCGGGATCAGGGACGAACTGGGTTTCGCGCAGATTTTCGGTGGTGGCGTCTGCGTTGTTGAGAATGTCCTGTTCGAGATCCTTGAGGCGATTCCTGAAGAACGCGAGCTGATCGGCGTTCATGTAGTCGGCCTCGGGCATTGCCAGCAACTCTTTTTCAGTCAGCAAGTGGCCCTGAGTCTTTGTGGCGGCTGATTTACTTGCCATGGTGTGTCCTCTTGTTTTAGTGTTGATACATAGAACCGGTATAGCTTACGCGTTTTTGCGGGCAGATTGGTTCGTAATCAGACCAAGCATTGTTCCAGGCCCCGGGTGAAGATCTCCTGGGGAAGTTTACGACCTATGAATACCATTTTGGTATTAGGCTTTTCACTGGATAACCAGGGTTTTCCAGGCTCGGCGCCCATCATCATGTGTACGCCCTGAAACAGCATTCGGCGGTTGATTCCCTTCAGATACAAAATGCCTTTGTAGCGGAGCAGGTCGGGACCATACACCTGGACGATGCCGCC
Organism: Pusillimonas sp.; assembly: GCA_048270225.1. Classification (GTDB taxonomy): domain Bacteria; phylum Pseudomonadota; class Gammaproteobacteria; order Burkholderiales; family Burkholderiaceae_B; genus Allopusillimonas. Next base: position 182,721 of record JBLWTG010000003.1, read on the forward strand.
CAGGAATTCTTCCAGACGCTCCGGATCAAAGGCCTTGCTGGAGCGGAAGACAAACGCGCCAATCTCATCGTCGTGGTGCGCGTGATGATGGTCGTGATGGTGGTGGCCGCAAGCAGGGCCGCAATCTCCCTCGTGTTCATGGTCGTGGTCATGCCCGTGCTCATGGTCGTGATCATGCGCTGCATCGGGGTGCTCGTCGGCCAGAAAAGCGGGGTCGATGTCGAGAATGGTGTTCAGGTTGAAACCGCTGATGTCCAGCAGCGACGCGATATCGGCCTCGCCGAAATGCACCGGCGTGATGGCGGCGCGCGGGTTGATGCGCAGGATGCGTGAACGCAGCGCGTTGTAGTCGGCCTCGTTGACCAGGTCTTTCTTGGAGATCAGGATGCGATCGGCAAAGCCGACCTGCTTCTGGGCCTCTTCCTGCTTGTCGAGGGTTTCCATGCCGTGCTTGGCATCCACGACGGTAATGACTGCATCGAGCCGGTAGTAGTCGGCGATGTCGTCGTCCATGAAGAAGGTCTGGCAAACAGGCCCTGGATTGGCCATGCCTGTGGTTTCGATGATGACGCGCTCGAAGTTGAGATCCCCGGCCTTGCGCTTGAGACGCAGTTCGTTCAGGGTACGCATGAGGTCGCCACGTATCGTGCAGCAGACGCAACCGTTGCTGAGCTCGACGATTTCTTCTTCGCTGTCCTGCACCAGAAGGTCGTTGTCTATGCTTTCTGGTCCGAATTCGTTTTCGATGACGGCAATGCGCTTGCCGTGATATTCGGAAAGGATGCGCTTAAGGAGCGTGGTTTTTCCCGCGCCCAGAAAGCCGGTAAGGATGGTAACCGGCACCATTTGATCTATTTTTGCGGCGTTCATGGCTGGCCTCGCAGGCGCGGTAATCACGTTTGCCGCCAACGCTGCAGCCGGCGGCAAAATGCTGTATTGGGTACCGCGCAAAAAAACTTCAACGTGCGATTACATCACAGCATCCGCTTTAGAGCAAATACACCGTGAAAGGCGCATGGTTTCTGGTGTGGCGTGTTGCGCAAGCCTGCCTGCGGACAGGCTAGTGGCAGTGCCTGGAGGCCTGCTTGCCCTGGCAATCGGCGCACAACGCGCGCAGCTCGGTTTCGTGGCCGGACAGCGCGAAGCCTGCTGCCGCGACTTTTCTGGCGAGCTGCCGGTTCAGGGATGGGTCGCTGAGCTCGGCCACGGCGCCGCATTGTGTACAGACCACCAGCAGGTCGTGCGGTTTGCCTGCGGCGTCCAGGCAGGCGGACCAGGCGTTGATGGCATCCAGGCGGTGTACCAGTCCCTCTTCGACCAGGAAATCGAGCGCACGGTACACCGTGGGCGGCGCCGCGCCCGGCTGAACGTCGCGGATGAGCTCCAGCAATTCGTAGGCCTTGACGCTGCGCTGCTGGGTGAGCAGGATTTCCAGTACCTTGCGGCGTATGGGGGTGAGCCGCTTGCCGCGCTGCGCGCACAGGGACTCGGCCGTACGCAATTGCAGGGTCAGGGAGGGCGTTTCTCGCGTATGGTTTTCGGGCATGGCGATGGCTCTGTGTGCATTATCACGGGCGCGCTGCGCGAAAGGCAGGGGTGCGGCGGCTCGTCCGGGAGCAATCATATCAGTGTAACCGCTGCCCGTTAACCTGCCAGCGGACTTGCCCGCCTGCAAAAAAGCGCTGGATGTTATAACATAACAGACTTCTTGGATTCTGATAACTCCCTGGCCTCTTTCATGTTCCGGATCAAATCACCGGCCCAGCGCGGGGCTTCATCCTATCGCGGCACGGCGCTGCTCGCCTCTGGTCCGCGCCGTCTGGCCCGGCTGGTGCCGGCCATCCTGTTCCTATGGGTGCTGGCAGCGTGGGCAATGCGCTAAAGGCAGGGTTCGTCATGTCCGCTCCCTCCATCCGCCAGGCCGCGCCCATCCCCGCCGCGCACGCCATTGCGACCGACCCCGTCATTGCGCTGGATCAGGTTTCCCTGGGCTGGCGCGACCGCATCGCCGTGCGCGATGTCACGGGCGTTTTTGCGCGCGGTTCCCTCACGGCTATCGTGGGGCCCAATGGCGCAGGCAAGTCGACGCTGATCAAGGGCATTACCGGGCAGGTAAGCCCTTTGCGCGGCCATATCCGGCTGGTGGGCGATGCGGCGTCACGCATGGCCTGCCTGCCGCAGCTGTCCGAGCTCGATCGCAGCTTTCCCGTGACGGTCTACGATCTGGTCGCCATGGGCGCCTGGCGGCGGGTTGGCGCATGGCGCAGCTTTGGCGGCCATGAGCACGAGCGCATTCAGTCCGCGCTCCAGGTCGTCGGGTTGGCTGATTTCGGGCGCCGCATCATCGGAACGCTGTCGGGCGGCCAACTGCAACGCGCCCTGTTTGCGCGGCTCATGCTGCACGATGCCGATATCCTGCTGCTGGATGAGCCTTTTGCGGCGGTCGATCGCGCCACCACAGAAGACCTGACGGCACTGATGCATGCGTGGCATAAGGATGGCCGTACGGTAATCGCAGTGCTGCACGACCTCGATTTCGTGCGGACGCATTTTCCCCAATGCCTGCTGCTAGCGGGCCAGACGGTCGCCTGGGGCGCCACCTGCGAAACGCTCACGCCTGAAAACCTCCATCTGGCGCGCCATCTCTGTGCGGGAGACTACCTCTGATGTGGCTGTTCGACTGGCTTGCGGGCCCTTTCATCGACTATGGATTCATGCGGCGGGCCCTGGCGGGTTCGTTCGCACTGGCTTTTGCCGCGGGACCGCTCGGCGTATTCCTGGTACTGCGGCGCATGAGCCTGATGGGCGACGCCATGGCACATGCCATATTGCCTGGGGTGGCCGTCGGCTTCCTCACTGCCGGGCTGTCGCTCAGCGCCATGACCATAGGCGGCGTTGCCACCGGTCTGGTGGTCGCCCTGCTGGCCGGCGCGGTCGCCAGGCTCACGCCGCAGCGCGAAGATGCCAGCTTTGCCGCGTTTTATCTGGTCTCTCTTGGCCTTGGGGTATTGCTGGTTTCGCTCAGGGGGTCCAATATGGATCTCATTCATGTCCTGTTCGGCTCGGTGCTGGGGCTGGATAACGCGTCGCTTTTGCTGGTGACCTCGGTTTCCTCCATCACTCTGGCCAGCCTTGCACTGATTTTCCGGCCGCTGGTGCTGGAGTGCCTGGATCCCCAGTTTTTGCGCAGCCAGGGCATGGCGGGCACGGTCATCCATATGGTGTTTCTGGTTTTGCTTGTGCTGACCATGGTGGCGGGTTTTCAGGTATTGGGCACGCTGATGGTGGTCGGCATCATGATGCTGCCCGCAACAGCCGCGCGTTTCTGGGTGGGCGCGGTGGGCAGGCAGATGGTGCTGTCGGCGGCGATCGGCGCCCTGGCGTCCTATCTGGGGCTGCTCTGCTCGTATTACGCCAATGTGCCTACTTCCCCTGCGATTATCTTGGCGGCAGGTTGTATTTACTTCCTTTCGGTCTGTCTGGGCCCCCATGGGG
>JBLWTG010000003.1:186225-449516 GCA_048270225.1 Pusillimonas sp.
GATCGCAGCCGAAACCGCCAGCGCCCAGGCGGGGCGCAAGGCGCGCGATCGTCGTGAACGTTTATCCCGCATTCTGGAGTAGTCTGATGAGACGAACATGCGTTTTCGTTTTTCGAGTTTTATCTTCCTGGGCGCGGGTCCTGCTCGCGGCAAGCGTATTGGTCACGGGCAGTACCTCCGTGGCGTGGGCGCAGGATGCCGGGCGGGTTGCGCCGCTCAAGGTCGTGGCCACGTTTTCGGTGCTGGGCGATATGGTGCGCGAGGTCGGCGGTGAGTACGTGCAGGTCACGACGATTGTCGGCCCCGATGGCGATGCCCATACCTTTGAGCCCTCGCCCAAAGACATCAAGACGCTTGGGCAGGCCGACATGCTGGTGCTGAACGGGCTGGATTTCGAAGGCTGGCTGCCCAGGCTGCTCAGCGCGTCGGGCTTCAAGGGCAGGCAGGTGCTTGCTTCCGAGGGCGTGACGGTGCGCCATCTCGGCGCCGGCGACATTTTCGCCGGTCATGAGCAGGACGCGCATGGGCACGAGCATGGCGATGAACCCGCAGGGCACGATCACGGCGATGGGCACGCGGATCATGAGCACCACGATACGCACGGCGACGAAGCAGGCCATCACGAGCATCACCAGGTTGGCGATGTGGATCCCCATGCCTGGCAGGATCTGGCCAACGGCGAGCTCTACGCGCGCAATATTGCCGAGGGGCTGGCGCAGGCAGACCCGGCGCATGCAGGCTACTACCGCAAGCGCTCCGACCTCTATGTGGCGCAGATGGAAAAGCTGGATGCCCAGATCAAGGGCGCGTTCAAGGATATACCGCTGGCACGGCGCACTATCCTGACCTCGCACGATGCCTTCGGCTACTTCGGCCGGGCCTATGGCCTGACCTTTATTTCCGTCGCGGGCTTTTCCAGCGAGGCCGAGCCTACTGCCCGCGATGTGGCGGCCATTGTCGACCTGGCGCGCAAAAATCACGTGGCCGGAATATTTGTCGAGAACATCACCAATCCCAAGCTGGTCGAGCAGATTGCGCGGGAAGCCGGGGTTAAGGTTGGCGGCACCTTGTTCTCGGATGCCCTGGCGCCAGAAGGGCAGCCGGCCGCCAGTTATCTGGGCATGTTTTCCTGGAATGCCGGGCAACTGATCAATACTCTCAAGCCCGAGGCGCAATAGTACTGCCTTGCGCGCCGCGCAAGGCGCTCAGCGCTTGCGCGCGCGCGGATGGGCCTGGTCGTAGGCCTGGGCCAGGTGTTGGAAATCCAGCTGGGTATAGATCTGCGTGGTGGAAATATTCGCATGGCCAAGCAGTTCCTGCACGGCGCGCAAATCCTGGGCCGACTGCAGCATGTGGCTGGCAAAGCTGTGGCGCAGGCTGTGTGGATGAACATGCACAGGCAGGCCGGCCAATGCCGCCAGACGGTCTAGTTGAGACTGCACGACGCGAGGGCTGATGCGCTTGCCGCGCGCGCCCAAGAACAGCGCGGCGTCGGTGTCCGCATCGGCATGGCCGTTCAGCAGTTGTTCGCGCAGTGGCAGCCAGCGCTCGATGGCGGCAATGGCTTTACCGCCCAAGGGCACGCTGCGGGTCTTGCCGCCCTTGCCGTGGACAATGGCTTCGTGTTCGGACAGTTGTATCCAGCTTTTGGATTCATAGCCATCCCTGCGTGTGTGCTGTCTGTCCAGGCTGACCAGTTCGGCAAGCCTCAGACCGCTGGAGTACAGAACCTCGAACATGGCCTGGTCGCGGCAGGCGACAGGGCCCTCAGGCTCGGGCAGCCCGGGACGGTCCAGCAGCACCTGGGCCTGTTCGACTGACAATGCCTTGGGCAGGCTGCGAGGTATTTTGGGGGCGCGTACACCGGCAACGGGATTGGCATCCATGCCTGCGCGCGGCGCCCACCATTGGTAAAAGCCCCGCCAGGCGGCCAGCGCGCGGGCCAGGCTGCGCGGCTTGTGGCCCTGGGCATGCAGGCGCCCCAAGGCCTGACGGATATGGCTTTCTGTGAACGCCGCCAGGGGCAGCTCGGGATGGTGCTGCACGAGATGATGCAGGTCTTGCCGGTAGCCAGACAGGGTATGCGCTGAATACCGGCGGTTGGCCTGAAGATGCGCCAGCCATTGCTCCATGTCGGCCGGAAGCGCGTGCATGGCGGAACCTCAGGCGGCGTCGGGCCCGGCGGGCTGGCGCAGGCGCGAGAGGCTGGCGCTGGCCAGGCGGTTGATCGTTTCCAGAAAAACCGTGCCCATGTCGGCGGAAAAATGCTCGGGGTCGTCCGAGCCCAGTACCAGCAGACCCATCGGCTCGGCATGGCCATCGGCGCGCAGGGCGATGATGGCCAGCGAGGCGGGCGGCGTGCCCAGCCAGCCAGCCGGTTCCTGGCCCGCCAGCGGGCCGCAATAAGGCTTTTCCAGGCTCCGGGCGTATTCGCGCACGGCATCGGTAACGTCTTCGGTGAACTCGCTGCCTTGCAGACGGGGTACGTCCCAGAGCCGCAGTGCGATGGCTGGCAGCTCGAACATGTCACTCAGGCTGCGCACGATATGGCCAGGGATCTGGCGATAATCGTCTTCTGCCAGCATGCGGCAGCACCAGTCGGTGAGCGTGCTGCTGATTCTTTCGTTGCCCGTGGCGTTCTGCAGCAGGCCCGACAGCTTCCATTCCAGGTCTTTGGTGCGCGCACGCAGCGTCATGATCTGCCGCTCGCCCAGCGAGATGGCGCGGGTTTCGTTGGGATGGGGGACGCGCAGCTCGGCAAAGACATGCGCATGGTCGCGGAAGAAGGAAGGATTATCCTGCAGAAACAGGGCAATGTCTTCAGGGGAAAGGCTATCTGCGCTCATGTGCTGGAGGTGTCCTTGTTGGTGTTCATGCCTGAGGGCGTCAGGCCGGTTTGCGATGCCATCTGCCGGGTGAGGGCATCAATGTCGACCTGGCCGGAAAATACGGTGGCAGTGGGGCCGCTCATGAGCAGGCGTTCGCCGTCCCAGGAAATGGTGAGTACGCCGCCGTGGGTTTGTACGCTGACCGGGCTGTCCAGCAGGCCGCGGCGTATGCCGGCCACCACGGCGGCGCAGGCGCCTGTACCGCAAGCCAGGGTTTCGCCGGCGCCGCGTTCATAGACGCGCAGCGCGATGGCATGCCGGCTGAGTATCTGCATGAATCCTGCATTGACGCGCCGGGCGAAGCGGGGGTGGGATTCGATGAGCGGGCCTGTGGTGCCGACCGGTGCGCTGGCGATGTCATCGACCACCTGCACGGCATGGGGGTTGGAAACGGCGACCAGGGACAGATGGGCCTGGCCGGCGCCTGGCAGCGGCAGCACCCACAGGGTATCTTCGCCGCAGGCCTGGGATGTCAGGCCGGTGGTGTCGAAACCGACGTCCTGCGGCGAGTGGCTGGTTTGGCCCATTTCCACGGAAACGCAGTCGTCGCCGGTGTTGCTCAGCGTGATCAGCCCCGTGCTGATTTCGGCGCGCAGCGGGTTGCGGCGCGACAGGCCCTGCTCATGCACAAAGCGCACAAAGCAGCGCGCTCCGTTGCCGCAGTGCTCGACTTCGCCGCCGTCCGCGTTGAAGATGCGGTAGCGGAAGTCGGCCTCTGGGTGCAGTGGCGTTTCGACCAGCAGCAGTTGATCCGCGCCAATGCCAAAGTGGCGGTCCGCAAGCGCGCGCGCCCGCTCAGGCGTCATGTCGATGTTTTGCCGCACGCCGTCGAGCACGACAAAATCATTGCCGGCCCCGTGCATTTTTACGAAGTTCCAGATCATCTGACCATTATCGCGGATTACAGGGCATTTGTCCGCAATATGGCCTGGTTTGCCGCCTTTGTGCAGGCGATGCGCGACACCGGCATACTGAATTCTGGTATGGCGGGCGACGCGCCGGGCGCGATCAGTAAACGCCGGGCTGTCCCTCGGGGCGGGTCTTGAAGCGGCGGTGCACCCAGTAGTACTGGGGAGGATCGACGCGCACCCAGGTTTCGATAAGCTGGTTGACTCGGGCGGTGGCCGCTTCCGGGGTTTGTTCACCCGGAAAATCCTGCAGCGGCGGCATCACCGCTACCTGATAGCGACCGGTGTCCAGGTCCAGGCGGCTGACAATCGGGAGTACCGCCGCATTCCAGGTACGGGCGATTTGGGCTGTCGTGGGGAGGGTAGCCGCCTGTACACCGAAAAAGGGCGAGAACACGGCGCCCGACCGACCAAAATCCATGTCGGGCAGGTAATAGACCGGCAGCCCGTTGCGCAGGTGGCGGATCAGCCCGCGCACACCTTCCTTGCGGCTGATCAGGTGCACGATGTTAAAGCGCGCGCGTCCTTCCCGCACGATCTGGTCTACATCCTGGTCGCTTTGCCTGGTGTACATGGTGGCGGACTCATCGACAAACATGGTCATGCGGGTTGCCGCTGCATCCAGGCCGATGAAGTGCGGCGCCAGCAGGATAATGCGGCGCTTGTCGCGCAAGGCCTGCAACAGATGTTCCTGCCCCGTGATCGAGATCGTATCCACGATGGCCTGGGGCTCGCCGAACCAGCATAGTCCGCGATCCACGACAGACTGCGCCAGCAGATTGAAGTGGCGGCGCACCCATTGCTCGCGCTCTGCCTCGCTGTGCTGGGGAAAGCATAACGCCAGGTTGGTGCGCACAATGTGGGCGCGCGAGCGCAGCAGCCGCAGCGCGAGCCAGCCCAGCACCCGGCCCCAGCGCAGGCGGGTTGCAGTCGGGCATCTGCCGAAATACCTGAACAGCGCGCGCAGCGCGGGGAGCTTGTTCAGCTTCATGCGGCGGCATCTCCAGTGCCGGCGGGGCCAGCGGGTATGGCGGTGTCGGAGATGCCGTTCCAGAGGATGTGGTCTGGGCAACAAGGCATGTGGATTTCCATGGCGTGATTAAGGGCAGCGGGCGAACGCCCGGGCTGGCCGACGATGGCCTGGCCAGCCGCTGCGGCGCACCCGCCTCTGCGCAGGCCGCCAGCCGCGTGCGAGCCAGCGCTATAGTGTATTCGCATTTTCAGGGCCTCTCGTATTCCCCACGCCAACCCTGACGCCAACCCGAGAATTTGGGTGCTTGATCATTTTTTGGCTTAAAATGGCACCCATCGCTGAGTTAAACGACAACTTGCGGGGCGATGGCGCAGTTCCTGTCACGGAATGTGCGCCGAAAATCCGCTAAAGCGTCGCGCCCTGATTTACCTGCTGCGCAGATGTCCGAGGTGCAACGCGTTTCGTTCAACCTCACGCTGGATATCCAGCGCTTCATAGGACGTATCGCTGTGGCAAATAACGATTTTCTGTTTACTTCCGAATCCGTATCCGAAGGCCATCCAGACAAGGTGGCGGACCAGATCTCCGATTCCATACTCGACGCCATTTTCACCGAAGATCCCAACGCGCGGGTTGCTGCCGAAACCCTGTGCAACACCGGCCTGGTCGTGCTTGCGGGTGAAATCACCACGACCGCCAATATCGACTACATCCAGGTGGCGCGCGACACCATCAAGCGCATCGGCTACGACAACACCGATTACGGCATCGACTACAAGGGTTGTGCTGTGCTGGTCGCCTACGACAAGCAGTCGCCGGACATCGCCCAGGGCGTGGACCGCAGCAGCGAAGAGGTGCTCAACCAGGGCGCCGGCGATCAGGGCCTGATGTTTGGCTATGCCTGCGACGAAACGCCTGACCTCATGCCTGCACCGATCTGGTATGCGCACCGTCTGGTCCAGCGCCAGAGCGAGCTGCGCAAGGACGGCCGCCTGCCCTGGCTGCGTCCCGATGCCAAGTCCCAGGTTACCTTCCGCTATGTCGACGGCAAGCCGGTCGAGGTCGATACCGTTGTGCTGTCCACCCAGCACGCGCCGGACATCTCCCAGGACGACATCCGCGACGCAGTCATCGAGAACATCATCAAGCCCAGCTTTCCCGATGGCTTGCTCACGGCCAAAACCCGTTTCATGGTCAATCCCACGGGCGTATTCGTGATCGGCGGCCCGCAGGGCGATTGCGGGCTGACAGGCCGCAAGATCATCGTCGACACCTACGGCGGCGCCTGCCCCCATGGCGGCGGCGCGTTTTCCGGCAAGGATCCCTCCAAGGTCGACCGCTCGGCTGCCTACGCGGCCCGCTATGTGGCCAAGAACATCGTCGCCGCGGGCTTGGCGCGCCAGTGCCAGGTGCAGGTCAGCTATGCCATCGGTGTGGCCGAGCCCATCAACATCACGGTCTACACCGAAGGCACGGGCATCATTCCCGACGCGCAGATCGAGCGCCTGGTGCGCGAGCATTTCGACCTGCGTCCCAAGGGCATCATCAATATGCTGGATCTGTTGCGTCCCATTTATGCCAAGACGGCGGCGTATGGCCATTTCGGCCGTGCCGAGCCCGAATTCAGCTGGGAAGCCACCGACAAGATCCAGGCTCTGAAGCAAGCGGCCTGACATGAAAATCACCGAGGCGCATCGGGAGCCGGCTGCCCCCGTCGAGGCCGCCTCGGATAACAGCCGCAGCCTGTCGGTGTCCGATTCTCCGTGCGTTGCGGTCTGCTCCACGCTGTACGACGACATCTGCCGGGGCTGCGGCCGCACGGCCATGGAAGTGGCCAATTGGGTTTTTCTCGACGAAGACGAGAAGCGGCTCATCTGGCAGCGCATCAAGGCCCAGGGCTATCCGCGCCGGGGTTGATGGCGCGGGACAGTCAGGCTGGCAATGCCCTGCGCATACCGGCCTGCGGCAGCCGGCCGATTACGATACAATCCTCCTGACTTTCCGAGGAGCGCTGCAACGGCGCCGGAACCGCGCCTGACGCTGGTTCGGCCCGCCAGGCTTGGGATGTTTTCTGTTTCAACGGCGCTCATCGTTTCCCTGTACGGGCAAGGATGAGCGTTTCTCGCCTCTGATGCGCCCCGGCCGGTACAGGTTTATGGGAAATTGCCATGAATACTGTTGCTGACGCCACTTTTACCGATTACAAAATTGCCGATATCGCACTGGCCGACTGGGGTCGGCGCGAGATCGCCATTGCCGAAACCGAAATGCCCGGCCTCATGGCCACGCGCGAAGAGTATGCGGCGTCCCAGCCGCTCAAGGGTGCGCGCATCGCCGGTAGCCTGCACATGACCATCCAGACCGCAGTGCTGATCGAAACGCTCAAGGCGCTGGGCGCCGAAGTGCGCTGGGCCTCATGCAATATCTTCTCCACGCAGGATCATGCTGCGGCGGCCATCGCGGCCAGCGGCACCGCTGTCTTTGCCGTCAAGGGCGAAACGCTGGAAGACTACTGGGATTACTCGCACAAGATCTTCGAGTGGCCTGAAGGCCAGCAGGCCAACATGATTCTCGACGATGGCGGCGACGCCACCACGCTGCTGCATCTGGGCGCGCGCGCCGAGTCGGACATCTCGGTGCTTGGCAAGCCCGGCAGCGAAGAAGAGCGGGTGCTGTTTGCCGCCATCAAGGCGCAACTGGCGCGCGACCCCAAGTGGTATTCCACCCGCCTGGCGCAGATCAAGGGCGTTACCGAAGAAACCACGACTGGCGTACATCGCCTGTATCAGATGGCACGCAAGGGCGAACTGGCCTTTCCCGCCATCAACGTCAACGATTCCGTGACCAAATCCAAGTTCGACAACCTCTATGGCTGCCGTGAGTCGCTGGTCGACGGCATCAAGCGCGCCACCGATGTCATGGTCGCCGGCAAGGTGGCCCTGGTCTGCGGTTTTGGCGATGTGGGCAAGGGTTGCGCCCAGGCGCTGGCGGCATTGCGCGCGCAGGTGTGGGTCACAGAGGTCGACCCGATCTGCGCGCTGCAGGCCTCTATGGAAGGCTATCGTGTCGTCACGCTGGAAGAAGCCGCTGACAAGGCTGATATTTTCGTGACTGCTACCGGCAACTACCATGTCATTACGCGCGATCACATGGAGCGCATGAAAGATCAGGCCATCATCTGCAACATCGGGCACTTTGACAACGAAATCGATGTAGCCTCGATCGAAGATCTGCAGTGGGAAGAGATCAAACCCCAGGTGGACCACGTTATTTTCCCGGACGGCAAGCGCATCATTCTGCTGGCCAAGGGCCGGCTGGTGAATCTGGGGTGTGCGACAGGCCATCCTTCTTTTGTGATGTCGGCCTCGTTCACCAATCAGACCATCGCCCAGATCGAGCTGTTCACGCGCGGCGAAGCATACGAAACCGGCAAGGTGTATGTGCTGCCCAAGCATCTGGACGAAAAAGTCGCTCGCCTGCACCTGAAGAAGCTCGGTGTCCAGTTGACGACGCTGCGCCAGGACCAGGCCGACTACATCAGCGTGCCTGTGCAGGGTCCCTACAAGCCTGATCATTATCGCTACTAAGCGGTGTGTCGTAGTACCGTGCTGCAGTGCCGGCGGGACATCTGCCCCGTCGTTCAAAGCGGGGTTTAACCAAGGAGCATCGATATGGAACTCTTACTAGTCTGGGTCTTGAATGCTGTTGCATTGCTGATCGTTGCCTACATTCTGCCTGGCATCAATGTGGCTTCATTTGGTTCTGCGCTGATTGCGGCGCTGGTGCTGGGCCTGCTCAACACCCTGGTCAAGCCAGTGCTGATTCTGCTGACGCTGCCCATCACGGTCATCACGCTGGGCCTGTTCCTGCTGGTGCTCAACGCGCTGGTGTTCTGGTTTGCCGGCTCCGTCCTGAAAGGCTTTCAGGTCAACGGTTTCTGGTGGGCCATGCTGGGCGCCCTGATCTACAGTATTGTTTCGGGCATTCTCTCGCGCCTGTTGTCTTGATATACGCCCCGCCGCCAGGGCGGGGTCCTCGGAGTGCGTTACATGAGCAGTAAACAGGCGGTCAGTCTGGAATTTTTCCCGCCTCGCGATATCGCGGCCCAGGAAAAACTGGTGCGCTCGGCCAAGCAATTGCTGGCCCTGCATCCCGAGTATGTCAGCGTTACCTTTGGCGCGGGCGGCTCCACACGCAGCGGCACGGCCGATACCGTGCGCATGCTGCAGAACCTGGGTTGCGAGGCCGCGCCCCATCTGTCGTGCATCGGCGCATCACGCGTCGTGCTGGGCGAGATACTGGATGCCTACCGGGCGCAAGGTGTACGCCGCCTCGTCGCCCTGCGCGGCGACCTGCCTTCAGGCATGGGCGGCGATGCCGGCGAGCTGCACTACGCCAGTCATCTGGTGGAGTTTATCCGCCAGCACAGCGGAGACTGGTTTCACATCGAGGTGGCGGCTTATCCCGAGAGCCATCCGCAATCGCGCAGCGCGACCTCCGATCTGGATCACTTCATCGCCAAAGTGCGGGCGGGCGCCAATAGCGCTATTACGCAGTATTTTTTCAATGCCGACGCGTATTTCGACTTTGTCGGACGCGTCAGGGCCAGAGGGCTGGATATTCCCGTAGTGCCCGGCATCATGCCCATCACGAACCATACCCAGCTGGCGCGGTTTTCGGTCATGTGCGGCGCGGAGATCCCGCGCTGGATTACACAGCGCCTGGCGGATTTCGGCGATGACAAGGCCTCCATCAAAGCCTTCGGCGTAGAGGTGATCGCGCGCATGTGCCAGCAGCTGCTCGACGGCGGTGCGCCCGGCCTGCACTTTTATACGCTTAACAGCGCCGAGGCCACGATGGACATCTGCCGGCAGCTTTCGCTGGATTGATGCGCATCCTGCCGGCCCGCGTCTCTTTCAGTCCAGCACGGGCGCCGGTACCGCCCAGCCCTTGTCGGTGAGGATGGCATCCAGCGGCACATCATGAGACGCCGGGCTGTAGTCGTCGCCGGACAGATCTCCGCAAGCCCAGGCGATGCCTATGGTGACAGGCGGCTGATCTGAAGCCTTGAGCCCCGCCAGGGTGCGATCGTAATAGCCTTTTCCGTAGCCGATGCGGTCGCCCTGGCGCGTATAGCCCAGGGTGGGCACCAGCACGATGTCGGGCGGCGGCGCGAGTTCGCCCACCGGTTCCTGGATGCCGTAGGCGCCTTGCTGCATGGGTGCGCCCGGTTCCCAGAGCCTGAACTGCAGCGGGGCATCGGGTGCCGTGACGACAGGCAGCGATACGCGGTATCCTTCTTCTTCTACCCATTGCTGCAACAGCGGTTGCAGCGCCGGTTCATCCTCTGTAGACCAGAAGGCCGCAATATTCCTGGGTTCCGGCTTGCCTGCGTCGCGCAGGCGGGTGCGGGTTGTCGCCAGCCAGGTAAACAGGCGGCCGCGGATCAACAGGGCGCCGCGTTTGCGCTCAACAGGATCCTGTGCAGCCCTGCGCTGTTTCAGGCTGACTCGCAGCGGTGCCGCATTATTGTGTAAGCTGTCATTCATGAGCGAGATATGGGGTCAATTCGAGATGTTATCCAATAGGCAACGGTATCAGAAATTCCGCAGGATGTCCGGTACAGGGCGTCCGGCCAGAGTACGGCTGGGCGTTTATGTCGCGCTCTCGCTGGTCATGGCCGGTTGCGGCGGCGCGGAGCAGGTCGCTGCCCAAGCGGATACGCGGGCGCCCGCGGGGAGCCGGTCCATGTCCGCGACACTGGATACGCCGGCGGCTGTCCAGATCGCCTCGCTGCAGGGTCTGCCTGCTTTGCAGGACCAGATTGGCAAGGAAAAAAATACCGTTACGCTGGTGACGCCGCCCGAAGCGCGTCAGGCCATGCTCGATGCGCGCGACGCCAAGCAGCAAAAACAGTGGGATCGTCTGCAGGCGCTGGTGCCGCTTGCCCAGTCGGACCCGGCCATCGGCGCCTATGCGGAGTACTGGTCGCTCTATCATGCCCTGATGGATACCACGACGCCTGTTCCCGAGGCGCAGTTGCGCGATTTCATCCAGCGTCATCCCGGCACCTACCTGGCGGACAGGCTCAAGGGCGACTGGATTGTTGCGGCCACGCGCACCGGCAATTATGCGCTGGCCGCCAGCCTGGGGCCGCTGGTCAATTCCAATGCGTCGGAGCGGTGCGCTCTGCTGCATGCGCAGCACATGACGGGCCAGCGGGTCAGCGCCGGGCAGGTCATGGACAACTTCGAGCCCAATCGCACCTGCTGGGCCATGCTGGACCAGATGCAAAGCAGTCAGGTCGTGGGCTGGAAGGAACTCGAACCCGCACTGCGCGCCATACTCGAAACCAACAAGTCGGGCAATGCCCGTCGCATGGCAGCCATGATGTTCACGCCGAAAGAAATGGCGGACTACGCGGCGATCATGAAAAACCCCAAGAAATGGCTGACGGGGCGCACACCGCCCCGGGACCAGGCCCAGATCGAGCTGGTCACCATCGCGCTGTCGCGGCTGGCTTACGGCGATAATCGCCTGCCCAATGCTGCCTATGTCGAAAGCGTGTGGGCCAGGGCCATTCCCAAGGACAATATCCAGTGGGTATGGAGCCAGTTCGGCCTGGTTGCGGCACTCAATGTCGAGCTCGATGCCGCCAAGTGGTATCGCCGGTCCGGCAATGGCCCCATGACCGATTACAACCATGCGTGGCAGGTCAGGGCCGAGCTGCGGCAGCCGGCCATAGACTGGAAGCGGGTCGAGGGAGCAATAGCGCGCATGACGGAGCGCCAGGCTTCCGAGAGCGTCTGGATGTACTGGTCGGCCCGGGCGCTGGCTGAACAGGGGCGTCACGAGGCGGCGGTACGCAAGTACCAGGCAGTGTCGTCGGAGCTCGATTTCTACGGTCAACTGGCCAGTGAGGAACTGGGCAAGACGCCGTCGCTGCCGGCTGCGCCGTCGCCCGTCACCGCCGCAGAGCTGCACGAAGCGCGCAGCAACCCCGGGCTGCGGCGCGCCATCGTCCTGTTCGACCTGGGTTGGCGCTCGGAGGCGGTGCCAGAGTGGAGCTATGCCATTCGCGGCATGAGCGACCGGCAGTTGCGGGCCGCCGCTGAGCTGGCGCGGCAGGAACACATCTATGACCGCGTGGTGAACACCTCCCTGCTGACCCGTAACGAAATAGACTTTTCCCAGCGATTTATCGCTCCGTTCGAAGGGCGCGTGAGCGCAAAAGCGCGCCAGATCGATCTGGATCCCGCCTGGGTGTACGGGCTGATACGCCAGGAATCGCGCTTTATCATGGACGCCCGTTCGCACGTGGGCGCCTCGGGTCTGATGCAGCTGATGCCCGCCACGGCGCGGTGGGTCGCCAAGAAAATCGGCATGGTCGATTTCTCGCCCTCATCGGTCAACGAGTTCGAGACCAACACGATTCTGGGGACCAACTACCTGAACATGGTGCTGAACGACCTAAACGGATCCGAGGTGCTGGCTACTGCAGGCTATAACGCGGGACCTCGACGTCCGGTCTTGTGGCGTTCCAAGCTGGCGGCGCCGGTCGAGGGGGCGATTTTCGCGGAGACCATACCGTTTACGGAAACCCGCCTGTATGTCAAGAACGTGATGTCCAACGCAACCTATTACGCCATGATGTTCACAGGCAGGCCGCAGTCGCTCAAGAAGCGTCTGGGTACCGTGTCGCCCGAACCGAGCCAGGCCCTGGATCTGCCCTGATGGGTGCGTCGGCCATGAGCCCTGATGGTGCCGACGTGCTTGACGGCCTTGATGTATATATCGTCGGTGGCGCCGTGCGTGACGATCTGCTGGGGCTGCCTGCGGGCGACCGCGACTGGGTGGTTGTCGGCGCTACGCCCGAGGATATGCTGCGGCGAGGGTTCATGCCCGTAGGCGGTGATTTTCCTGTTTTCCTGCATCCTCGCAGCAAGGAGGAGTATGCGCTGGCGCGCACGGAGCGCAAGTCGGGGCGAGGCTACAAGGGGTTTACCTTCTATACGGGCGTGGACGTCACGCTCGAGGATGATCTGTGCCGGCGTGACCTGACCATCAATGCAATTGCGCGCCGCCGGGATGGGCAATTGGTCGATCCACTGGACGGCCAGGCCGACATCCGCGCGAAAGTGTTGCGGCACGTAGGGCAGGCTTTTGTCGAAGATCCTGTGCGTCTGTTGAGGCTGGCCCGGTTTGCTGCAAGATTTCACGATTTTTCCGTGGCGCCGGAAACCATGCAGCTGTCGCGCCAGCTGGTCGCCGACGGCGAGGTCGATGCGCTCGTCCCTGAGCGTGTCTGGAAAGAAATCGCCAAGGGATTGATGACGTCGCATCCCGGGCGCATGTTCGATGTTCTGCAGGAGGCGGGCGCGCTCGAGCGTGTATTGCCCGGGCTGCACTATGACAGTGCGGTGGTGTCAGAGACGCTGATGCGAGCAGATGAGGCGGCTCTGGCTTTGCCTGCCCGTTTTGCGCTGGCCTGCCGGCTGTCGCAGGCGCCCGATCAGCTTGGACGCCATGTCAGGGCGCCCAGCGAGTGCATTGATTACGCGCGTCTGCTGCCCCGGGTGCTGGAGGCAGTGTCTCAGGAAGCTCCGGCACAATGGCTGGACCTGATGGAGCGTTGCGATGCGCTGCGCAAGCCTGAGCGCTATATGGATTTGCTGCGCGCAGCGGCCTGCGTTGTGGCAGTGGACATGGATGAGTGGCAGCGCCGCCTGTCGGCCATACGCGATCTGGATGCGGGGGCGATTGCCAGGGCATGGACGGGCCAGCCCGAACGCATCCGGCTGGCCCTGCGCGAGGCGCGCCTGCAGGCTTTGTCCGGCCTGCCGTCAACTGCGGTGCGAAGTTAGCAGAACGCCACGCGCACCCACCCCAGGCCTGGCAGATGCGCGCTGACATCGGTGTCCGCCTCTGCGAACTCCACGCCGCTGCATGATCCTGTTGTGACGATCTGGCCCGCGCGTATGCCGCCGTGCCGGGCGGCCACGTGATTGGCCAGCCACACCAGCAGCCGCAGTACATCGCCGGCGGAATTCGCGCCCTGGGTATCCACGATGATTTTGTCGTTGAACATGAGCTGGACAGGCTGTTCGAGCTGATTGATCGCAAAGCCGTGATCGCGGCCTTCGCCGTAGACCAGGCCGCCATGGCTGAGCGAGTCTGCCAGTGCGCTGGGGTAGTCGACCTGGGTGCGATCGCTGTAGCGGGATTCGACCACCTCGATAGCCGGATGTACCGAGGCGACGGCATCCAGTACTTGCGCAAGCGTATAGGGTTGCGCCTGGGGTGGCAGGTCGTGCTTGAAGCGATAGGCGATTTCCACTTCGATGCCGCGCAGCGGATAGTCGCTGGACAGGCATCGCGCTGGAGACTGCATGATCCCGGCCGCCGGCAGCGGCGCGCAATTCGGTTCGCCGTCATGCGAGGCCGCGCCGACTTTCCATCCGCCTATGGGGCCCAGTTGTGCAGCGACCGCATCCTGTATGGCATAACCCTGTGCGGCATCGCTTGGCCTGCAGTCCTGCGGCAGCGAGGCGATAGGGGTGCGCTGAGCGCGGGCATCCAGAAGATGTTTTGCGGCCTGGTGGATCATGTCTGTTGTCATTGAATGCGAGTATCCCGTAAGTGTGGAAACGATAATGCCAAGTCCGCTTACAGCCGGTCGCGGCGGTCGCCGCGCGTAAAGCCTGTCAGCGGCTCGTTGATGTTGCGGCCTATGGCCAGTACCTTGAAGAGTTCGCCCATTTCCGATTCGGAAGTCAGCTTCTGCACGGCGGCCATGACGCCTGCGTGATCTAGCGCCGTTCCCGCGCCGGGGCGTAACAGCAGTTCCGTCAGACCTGCATTCATCAGGAAACGGGCCTGCGAGGTATAGCCCAGCACGTCCAGACCGCCTTCGAGCGCGGCATCGGCCATGGCGGTGAAGTCCACATGCGTGGTGATATCCTGCAGGCCCGGATAAAGCAGAGGCTGCGCATGGGCGTGATGGCGGAAGTGACACATCAGCGTGCCTTCAGCTCGCTGAGGATGGTAGTACTCTCGCTGGGGGAAGCCGTAGTCGATCAGCAGGGCCGCGCCGCATTCAAGCCAGCGGCCCATTTGCACAATCCAGGCTTCGGCCTGCAGATTGATGTCGGACTGATAACCCGGCAGCGGCGGCATGCGCATGGATGCGGCAGCTTGCAGCCGGGCGGGCGCAGGCCGCGTGGCCAGCTCGAAGCGGGACGCGGGAGCGGCCTCGTGGGTGTCTGTATCCTGCACGAGGCGGACGCCGACCTCCAGAAGCGCTCCGGTGTCATCCCAGCGGAACAGGCTGGCCGGCATGGCATCCAGCACTTCGTTGGCAATCACGCATCCCGAAAACGCGTCGGGCAGCGTGTCCAGCCAGGCGACGTCGGCCTGTAGCGGCTCGAGCCGCTGGCGCTGGCGCGCCTGCAGGTCTGCCGAGACATCAAGAATGCGATATTGGGGCTTGATGTCGAACTCGCGCAAGGCGGGGATGAGTGCAGTGGCCAATGCGCCGGAACCTGCGCCGAATTCCAGCACCTGATTGCTGCCAGAGGCGTGCAGTACCTGGGCGACCTGACGCGCCAGCGTCTGGGCGAACAAGGGACTGATCTCTGGTGCCGTGGTGAAATCGCCCGTGGGCAGCGCGCTGCCGAACTTCACGCTGCCTGCTGCGTAATAACCCAGGCCGGGCGCATACAGCGCCTCCTGCATCCACTGATCGAAAGGCAGAAAGCCCCGGTCCGTTTCGGCAATGCGCTGGGCAAGATAGTCGGCAACCGCCTGTGCATGAGCAAGGGCGTCTGCATCGGGTTGCGGCAGGCCGGTCGGTACAGTAGCGGCAGGTGTCATTTTGGCTGGTCTTTTTCTTTGTCCAGTACCCAGAGGGAATAGCACATTGAGACGAGAAACCCGATGAGCAGCCCTGCGGCCAGCGCAACGATATAGTTATCCAGCGCGATCCAGAGCGGCAAGGACAAAAGCAGGGACAGCAGGAGGGGCTTGCGGGCGAGCTGTTTCATGGTTTTTCGGGGAAAGCGGGCAGCCTTATTGTAATGTGTGCTTGTCTGCGGGCGTGAAACAGCCCCGGAAGTCTGGACGCAGGTCCAGCATGCCGGGGCTGTTTCACGCGCAGGCCAGGCCTGCGTTCAGCGATCTGTGCGGTATGGGCCGCACAGGCCATCGAGGTACTGCTTACCTGGCGAAATCGCTGCGGCGAGCCGCGCTTTTGCCGCGAGTCGAGGTGGGCTTGTTGCTGCCAAAGCCGGGACGCGCCGCCGGACGGCTGGCCGGTTTGCCAGCGCCTTTTGAAAAGGCGGGCTTGGCCGGGCGGTCGCCGAACGCAGGCCGATCGCCGAAAGCAGGACGCTCGCTGCGGCCCTTGAAGCCATCGCGGGACTCGCCGCCGAACTCCCGGCGGCTGCCGCCTGCGTTGTCGCGTGCAGGGCGGCCTTCGTATCCTGGCTTGCCTTCGAAACGAGGCTTGCTGGCATAGCCAGAACCAGACCTGTCATCGGCGCGCTTGCCTGCGTAGGCAGGCCGGTCGTCCGAACGCGGCTTGCCGGCGTAGGCGGGCTTGTCGTCCGAGCGTGACTTGCCTGCATAGGCGGGCTTGTCATCGAAGCGGGACTTGTTGCCTGCATAGGCAGGCTTGTCGCCATAGCGGCGATCGCCGCCGGGCTTGCCGGCATAGCCGCCGCGCGAACCGAAGCTCTTGCCGCTGCCCTTGCGATCGGTGTATGTGGGGCGCACCGTCTTTTTGGGCTCCAGGCCTTCGATGACTTCGGCGGGAATGGGCTGACCGATGAAATGTTCGATGCGGCGCACTTTATGGCGTTCCGAGTGCACGGCGAGGGTATAGGCCAGGCCGCTGCGACCGGCGCGGCCAGTGCGGCCGATGCGGTGAACGTAATCTTCGGCCTGCATGGGCAGGTCGTAGTTGACGGCGTGGCTGATGCCCTGGACATCGATGCCGCGCGCGGCGACGTCTGTAGCGACCAAAATACGCAGCTTGCCCTTTTGCAGCAGGCCGAGCGTACGCGTGCGCTGGCGCTGGTTCATGTCGCCATGCAGTGCGGCTGCGGCAAACCCTTGTTCGCTCAGGCGATCGGCAAGATCGTCCGCGCCGCGCTTGGTCGAGGTGAACACAATGGCTTGATCAAGATTGGCATCGCGCAGCAGATGGTCCAGCAGACGCATCTTGTGGCCGTTGTCGTCTGCATACAGCAGGCTTTGGGTGATGTTGCTGTGCTTTTGCTTTTGGCCGGAGATTTCGATCTGTTCCGGCGTGCGCATCATCTTGCCGGCCAGGCGCGCAATGCTGCCATCCAGCGTGGCGGAGAACAGCAGCGTCTGGCGGTCTGCCGGCGTGCGGCCGACGATGTTTTCGATATCTTCGATAAAGCCCATGTCCAGCATGCGGTCGGCTTCGTCCAGCACCAGCGTGTGCACGGTGGACAGATTCACGCGCTTGGCCTGCAGGTGATCGATCAGGCGACCTGGGGTGGCCACCAGTACGTCTACGCGGCGTGACAGCGCCTTGAGCTGCGCGCCATAGGGCATTCCGCCGACGACGACGGCAATGCGCAGATCCTTGATGTGGGCGCCGTACTGCTTGGTGGCGTCTGCCACCTGCATGGCCAGTTCGCGAGTAGGGGTGAGCACCAGCACTTGCACGCCCGAGCCTTTGTTGGGCGGCATTTGCGAAATACGGTTAAGGGCGGGCAGCATGAATGCGGCAGTCTTGCCGCTGCCGGTCTGGGACGACACCATGAGGTCGTGCCCGGCCAGGGCTTTGGGGATGGCGGCGGACTGGACGGAAGTCGGTTCGGTGAAACCGGTTTTCTGGATGGCAGACAGCAATGCGGGGGCGAGGCCCAGTGTTTCGAAAGACATGAGTATCCTTGGCCGCGCAAGGCGGCATGCGTAGAGCGGGAGCAAATAGGAGTGCCCGTTACGCTGGTTGATTGGAGCATCGTGCCGACCGAATCAACCCTTAGGAGCGCGTATTGTCTTGGTTACGCGGCGCAAGGCCAGGAGGTCAGGGAGCGATGGCGCACGGCATGGGTGCTGAGGGTTCAGTCAACTGCTATGACACAGCTATGCGCTGTATGAAAATGCCGACGCGTGAAGATTGCAGTGCAGCAATTATAGCGGCATTCTCGTTTAGGGAAAACCCCGATGTTGTAACCGGGCGACAACACGGCTGTTTTCACAGGCGGCGTAGCGCCCGCACGCCTGCCGCGCCGTCGCAGGAGCCGGGCGCGGCAAGCGCGCCGTGCCCGGGCTGGAGATCAGGCAAACAGCGCCTGTAGAGCCAGTCCTGGATCGGGCGCGCGCATGAATGCCTCCCCGATCAGGAACGCGTTGACGCCGTGTTCGCGCATCTTTTGTACGTCCTGCGGCGCAAGAATCCCGCTTTCGGTCACGACCCGCTTGCCTTCGGGGATGGCGGGCAGCAGATCCAGCGTGTTTTGCAGCGAGGTTTCGAAGCTGCGCAGATTGCGGTTGTTGATGCCCAGCAGCGAAGAGTTCAACTGCAGGGCGGTATCCAGCTCGGCGCGGTCATGGACCTCGACCAGCACATCCATGCCCAGTTCAGTGGCGACGCATTCGAATTCCTTGAGTTGCGACAGCGACAGCGCCGCCACGATGAGCAGGATGCAGTCGGCGCCCAGCGCGCGCGCATGAGCGATCTGGTAGGGATCGATCATGAAGTCCTTGCGCAGCACGGGCAGCGAGCAGGCGGCGCGCGCCTGGCGCAGGTAATCGTAGGAGCCCTGGAAAAACTGCACATCGGTCAGCACCGACAGGCAGGCGGCGCCATGCGCCGCATAGGAGGAGGCAATCTCCACCGGGTTGAAGTTTTCGCGGATAACGCCCTTGGAGGGGGAGGCTTTCTTGATTTCGGCGATGACGCCGGGTTTGCCCTGTGCGATTTTTTCTTCGATGGCCCGGGCGAAGCCGCGCAGATCCTTGCGGCTCTTGGCTTCGCGCAGCACATCGGATTCGCTGCGCATCTGGCGCGCCGTGGCGACTTCAGCCTTTTTGGTTTCGAGAATCTTGGCGAGGATGTCGTTCATGATTTCAGCGTTCCTGTGTAGGCCCTGAATGCTTCCAGCTTGTCGCGGGCGGCGCCGCTGGCCAGTGCCTCGAAGGCGAGTTTAAGGCCTTCTTCGATGGAATCTGCCTGGTTGCCGGCATAGATGGCCAGCCCGGCATTAAGCGCAACGATATCACGAGCGGGGCCGGCGACGTTGTCCAGGGCTTCGAGTACCAGCGCAGCGGATTCCTGGCGGTTGCCGACCTTGATGGAGCGGTTCGACACCATGGTCATGCCGAAGTCTTCAGGGTGGATTTCGTATTCGCGCACTTTGCCGTTGCGCAGTTCGCCGACCAGGGTGGCGGCGCCGAGCGAGGCTTCGTCCATGCCGTCTTTGCCATGGACAATGAGCACATGGTTCGAGCCCAGGCGCTCCAGTACGCGCACCTGTATGCCGACCAGATCAGGATGGAACACGCCCATGAGCTGATTGCCGGCCTTGGCGGGATTGGTGAGGGGTCCCAGGATGTTGAAAATCGTGCGCACCCCCAGCTCTTTGCGCACGGCGGCGACGTTCTTCATGGCGCCGTGATGCGCGGGCGCGAACATAAAGCCTATGCCGCAGTGGGCAATGCTTTCGGCGACCTGTTCCGGACTGAGGGCGATATTGACGCCCAGCTCTTCGAGCACGTCCGCGCTGCCTGATGAAGACGAGGCGCTGCGGTTGCCGTGCTTGGCGATTTTTACGCCCTGCGAGGCGGCGACGAACATCGCTGCGGTTGAAATATTGAAGGTGTTGGATCCGTCTCCGCCTGTGCCGCACATGTCCAGGAGGTCGTCGGGATTGCTCATGGGGACGGGCAGAGCGAATTCACGCATGACCTGAGCGGCTGCGGTGATCTCGCCCACGGTTTCCTTCTTCACGCGCAGGCCCAGGATGAGTGCGCTGGCAAGCTGCGGCGACATTTCGCCGCGCATCAGCAGGCGCATCAGGTGCAGCATTTCGTCGTGGAAGATTTCGCGATGCTCGATGCAGCGGGCCAGCGCTTCGTTGGGGGTAATGGTCATGATGAATCCTTGTGCAGTGCAGGCATCCTGGCGGCTGGGCCGTCGGTGCCGGCTTTGTTATCAGATATCCAGGAAATTCTTGAGCAGCGTATGCCCGTGCTCGCTGAGCACGGACTCCGGGTGAAACTGCACACCGTAAACAGGCAGCGTCTTGTGGCGCACCCCCATGATTTCGCCGTCGTCCGTATGTGCGGTGATCTCCAGGCAATCGGGCAGTGTGTCGCGTTCAATGGCGAGCGAATGATAGCGCGTCACGATGTAGGGGGACGGCAGTCCTTTGAAAACATCGGTGCCCATATGCGTAATGCTCGACACCTTGCCATGCATGATCTGCTGGGCGCGCACGACGTTGCCGCCGAAGGCCGAGGCAATCGCCTGATGGCCCAGGCAGACGCCGAGGATGGGGCGCTTGCCGGCAAAGTGGCGGATGAGCGCCACGGAAATACCTGCTTCGGCCGGTGAGCATGGGCCGGGGGAGACGCAGATGCGGTCGGGCGCCAGGGCCTCGATCTCTTCCACGGTCGTCTGGTCATTGCGCAGCACGCGCACTTCTTCACCCAACTCGCCGAAATACTGCACGAGGTTGTAGGTAAAAGAGTCGTAGTTATCGAGCATTAACAGCATGATGGCTCCTGAGCAGCAGGGCGCATAGGGATATGCGCAGCCGGGACGGGCGCAGGCTGCCTGCCGGAAGGGAAAGGGGTGTAAGGGGTAATCGTCGACAGCATGAGCAATCTCCAGTTTAAGGAGCCGCCGTGCCGGAGAGAGGGGAATCGAGCCATTGCCATCCAGAACGACGGCAAGGTGCGAATTGAGTACGCAACAACGAGCCGCTTCCTAGTGGAAGCGCCACCACTGTGCAGAGCGGATGGTTGCGAAACTTTTCATGGAGGCAATTCTACCGTCATCTTTGAGTATTGTCGACGGGGTGTAGGGTATGCACCAATATAAGGGTAAATCACCATAAAATGGTCAGTCCAAAATGGCGGGGTGGGCCCTGATCAGGAGCGTCAGCCTGACGGCCATGTCATGCCATCAGCGATGAATCTGCGTGAAATTGGACGGATTTGAATAAATAAAAAGCGGATATATCGGAATTTTCAGCTATAAATCTGCCAGGAAAAAATTGACCAATAAATAAATGGCTTCTTATAATGCGCACAACTGCATTGATTAATAGAATTGGTACGACCAATAACGCCTATGCTTTCCGACGGTCATGCACATGTCGTCAAGGATTGGCCGCTTGCCGGGCGCCTTATGCGTATTTCAGATCAGATTGCCGGGCGATTGCGAACGCTCATCGCCGAGCTGGGGCTCAAGCCTGGCGAGCGCCTGCCCGCCGAGCGGCAACTGGCCGCCGACCTGGGCGCTTCGCGTTCTTCCGTGCGCGAAGCCATCCAGCGCCTGGCCAGTCAGGGTTTGCTGCATAGTCGCCAGGGCGGCGGCACGTATGTGCAGGATGCGCTGGTCGTGCAGTGGCATCAGGCGCGCGTCGCGCACCCGCTCAGTACGGTGGTGCAGCAAGATCCTGAATACCGTTACGACGTGCTGGAGGCGCGTCACGCCCTCGAAGGCAGCACGGCCTGGCATGCAGCGTTGCGCGCCACCGCGCAGGACAAGGCGCGCATTCGCGAGTGTTTCGAGGCCACGCTGCGCTTTCCCGGCGACGGCGATGCGGCGCCAGCCTCCCGCGCAGACGCACAATTTCACCTGGCGATTGCCGAGGCCTCGCACAATCTCGTGCTGCTGCAAATGATGCGTGGACTGTTCGACCTGCTGCAGGCAACGGTTACGCAAAACCGCCAGAAAATGTACACCATGCCGCAAACCTCCGAACAACTGGCCGCCCAGCATCACGCGCTGATGGAGGCCATCCTGGCTGGCGATGCGCAGCGCGCCCGTTCAACCGTCTGCCATCATCTTGAATTCGTGCATCATTCCGTGCGCGCCCTCGACGAAGACGAAGCCCGTCGCGAACGTTCCTCCCGTCTACCACCCACTCCATAAATGCCATGATTATTTCCGCGTCTACTGACTACCGCAACGCCGCCAGGCGCAAACTGCCGCCTTTTCTTTTTCATTACATAGACGGCGGCGCTTATGCCGAGCATACGCTTGGGCGCAATGTCAGTGATCTTGCCGACATCGCCTTGCGTCAGCGAGTGCTTCGCAATATGTCTGAGCTCAGCCTGGAAACCCAGCTGTTCGGCGAGACCCTGTCCATGCCGGTGGCGCTTGCGCCGGTCGGCCTGCTGGGCATGTTCGCACGGCGCGGCGAAGTGCAGGCAGCGCGGGCGGCAGACAAAAAGGGTATTCCGTTTACGATGTCCACCGTGTCGGTCTGTCCTATCGAAGAGGTTGCGCCTGCCATCAAGCGGCCCATGTGGTTCCAACTGTATGTGCTCAAGGATCGCGGCTTCATGCGCAATGCCCTGGAGCGCGCGCAGGCGGCCGGCGTCACAACGCTGGTCTTTACCGTGGACATGCCGGTGCCCGGCGCCCGCTATCGCGATGCGCATTCCGGCATGAGCGGCCCGAACGCGGCGCTGCGCCGTTATGGGCAGGCCATCACGCATCCTGCCTGGTCGTGGGATGTGGGCCTGTTGGGCCGTCCGCATGATCTGGGCAATATTTCCACCTATCGCGGCAAGCCCACCGGTCTGGCAGACTACATCGGCTGGCTGGGCACGAACTTTGATCCATCCATTTCCTGGAAAGACCTCGAGTGGATACGCGAGTTCTGGAAAGGACCGATGGTCATCAAGGGGATACTGGATGCGGAGGATGCGCGCGACGCAGTGCGCTTTGGTGCAGATGGGATAGTGGTTTCCAATCATGGCGGCCGTCAGCTCGACGGCGTATTGTCCTCGGCACGGGCACTGCCCATGATTGCCGACGCCGTCAAGGGCGAGCTTGCGATCCTGGCCGATTCCGGTATCCGCAATGGGCTGGATGTCGTGCGCATGATCGCCCTGGGCGCTGATACGGTGTTGCTGGGCCGGGCCTTTATCTATGCCATGGCGACGGCCGGCGAGGCTGGCGTGGCCAATCTGCTGGACCTGATCGACAAGGAAATGCGCGTGGCCATGACACTGACAGGCGCCAGGAAGATCAGCGAGATCAGCTCGGAGCTCTTGGCCAAGGTTGGCTGAGGCAAGCCAGATGCCCTGGCCTGCCTGGCAGGGCTTCAGATAGGCTCGTCCAGCCCAAACTGAACCTGCTCGGCCGCGCGCAGCACCGCCCTGGCCTTGGCTTCGGTTTCCTGCCATTCTTTTTCGGGATCCGAGTCGGCGACGATGCCGGCTGCAGCCTGCGCATACAGCATGCCATCCTTGATGATGCCGGTGCGTATGGCGATGGCCAGATCCATTTCGCCGCCATAGCTCATGTAGCCTGCTGCGCCGCCGTAGATGCCGCGGCGCACCGGTTCGAGCTCATCGATGATTTCCATGGCCCTGACCTTGGGGGCGCCCGTCAGGGTGCCGGCCGGGAAAGAGGCGCGCAGCAAATCCATATTGCTCATGTTTTCGTCCAGCTCGCCCGTGACATTGGACACCAGGTGCATGACATGCGAATAGCGTTCTATGGTCATGGTATCGGTGACCTCGACTGTGCCGGTCTTGGCCACGCGGCCGATATCGTTGCGGGCCAGGTCAATCAGCATGACATGTTCGGCGCGCTCCTTGGGGTCGGCGATGAGTTCCTCGGCCATGCGGGCGTCTTCCTCGGGCGTGGCGCCGCGCTTGCGCGTGCCTGCCAGCGGCCGTATGGTGGC
Organism: Pusillimonas sp.; assembly: GCA_048270225.1. Lineage (GTDB taxonomy): Bacteria > Pseudomonadota > Gammaproteobacteria > Burkholderiales > Burkholderiaceae_B > Allopusillimonas. The sequence continues at coordinate 209,903 of JBLWTG010000003.1, forward strand.
CACGGTTTTGCGCTGCCCGCCTTCGGTGACGATGTCCTGGCGCACCAGGATCTCGGGCGATGAACCCACCACCTGAAAGTTGTCGAAATTCCAGTAGTACATGTAGGGCGAGGGGTTGAGCGAACGAAGCGCGCGATACAGCGACAGCGGCGAATCGCGGAAAGGCTTGGCAATGACCTGGCCTATCTGTACCTGCATGACGTCGCCTGCGGCGATGTACTCCTTGGCCTTGAGCACGGCGTCGATGTAGTCTTTTTTGTCGAAATCGCGGCGGCTGTTGGTCTGCATGCTGGCATAGGCGTAGGGGATGACCACGGGGGTGCGCAGCTTTTCCCGCAGCATCTTCAGGCGACGCCGCGCCAAGGCATAGGCTTCGGGCTGGCGGGGGTCGGCATAGACGATCAGGTAGGTGCGGCCGGCCAGGTTGTCGACAATGACCAGTTCGTCCACGTGAAGCAGCATGATGTCCGGCGTGCCTTCCTCCTGCCCATTGGGAAAAGGCTTGACCGCGGGGCCGAGACGCGGCTCGATGTGGCGCACGGTGTCGTAGCCGAAGTAGCCGGCCAACCCGCCGGCAAAGCGCGGCATGCCGGGCAGCAGCGCGACCTTGAAGCGGTCCTGGTAGGCCTCGATAAAGGCCAGCGGATCGCCTTCGTGGCGTTCGACGACCTCTCCTTTGTGCAGGACCTCGGTCAGGTTGCCGGTGGCGCGTATCACTGTCCTGGCGGGCAGGCCGATGAAGGAATAGCGTCCAAAGCGCTCGCCGCCGACCACGGATTCCATCAGGCAGGTATTGCGGCCGCCTTCAGGGCCGCTGTGCGCCAGCTTGAGATAAATGGCCAGCGGGGTATCCAGGTCGGCGTAGGTTTCGGCAAGCAGGGGAATGCGGTTGTAGCCTTGTGCCGCCAGTGCGTTGAACTCGATTTCTGTCATAGGGGTCTCTGTGTGGTGTTACATACAGGCCGGGACAGGGAGCCATCACAAAAAAGCCCGGCCAAACAATGTGGGTTCCGGGCTAAGCGTTGCTGGTAATTTGCTTGCGGCACATGAAGACAGTGTCTTGGTGCCGGGAGAGGATTACCGCTACCCAGAACACAAACGCCACCAGCGCCAGTAGGCGCGGGGCGTGGTGCCGTAATACAGGGTAGCGTTCATGTGTTCTGGGTCTGTGATGATGGCCTGGCAGCCCAGTGGGCCGCATCGACAATAGATGCAACTATAGCATCGACATCGAGATCGCGCACGTCCTGGCCCTCGTTATAGCCGTAGGGCACGGCAAGCACGGTGATGCCCGCGGCCCGCGCAGCCTGCGCGTCGTTGATGGAATCGCCTATGGCCAGCGCCGTGCCGGGTTCGACGCCAAGTACGTGGCAAGCGTGCAACAGCGGCATGGGGTCGGGTTTCTTCTCGGCGCAGGTATCGCCGCAGACGACGGCATCGAAAAATGCCGCGAGCCCGCACTGCTCAAGCAGCGGGGGCGTGAATTCGGTGGGCTTGTTGGTGACGATGGCCAGTTTCAGGCCGGCGTCCCGGAAGGCCTGCAGGCCTTCTCGTACGCCCGGATACAGCATGGCGCGCCGGCCATTGAAGTGGTGGTAGTGACGATGGAACAGCGCCAGTCCGTGCTCGATGTCCCGCGCATCGGGGGCATGATGGTCGGGATTGTTGGCCAGGGCGCGCGCCACGAGCACGGTTGTTCCCTTGCCGACGTAAGTGGCCACGACATCCTGGGGCAGTACCGGCAGGCCGAGGTCGGCGCGCATGGCGTTGGCGGCATCGGCCAGATCGGGGATGGTGTCGAGCAGCGTGCCATCCAGGTCCAGCAGCACAGCGTTGAAGTTCATGATCATGACGGTGAGATTGGAGTGGCATCCTGCCGGGCAGGCAGGGCGGTAAGCGGGGCAGCGCGCGGTGCCGGCCTAGTATCAGGCCGAAAGGTGTTCGGCCTTGGCGATTTCTGCCCGCATGGCGTCGATGACGGTCTTGTAATCGGGCTGGCTGAAAATGGCCGAGCCTGCGACAAAGGTGTCGGCCCCTGCGGCGCGGATCTGACCGATATTGTCGACCTTGACGCCGCCGTCGATTTCCAGCGCGATGGGCTGGCCGCCTTTTGCAACCCAGGCATCCAGCTTCTGGCGTGCCTGGCGCAGCTTGTCCAGCGTGCCGGGAATGAATTTCTGTCCGCCAAAGCCTGGGTTGACCGACATCAGCAGCACGACGTCCAGCTTGTCCATGACATAGTCCATCCAGTCGAGCGGCGCGGCCGGGTTGAACACCAGCCCGGCCTTACAGCCGTGCTCGCGGATGAGCGAAAGGCTGCGGTCCACATGCCGGGTGGCTTCGGGGTGAAAGGTAATGATGTCCGCGCCAGCCTTGGCAAATTGCGGGATAATGGCGTCGACCGGCTCGACCATGAGATGCACGTCTATGGTGGCCGTGGTGTGCGGGCGCAGCGCTTCGCAGATCATGGGGCCCATGGTCAGGTTGGGAACATAGTGGTTGTCCATGACATCAACATGGATCCAGTCTGCGCCTGCGGCGACGACATTCACAACTTCTTCGCCCAGCCTGGCGAAGTCTGCCGCGAGCAGGCTGGGGGCGATGCGGGTAGGGTGTGCAAAAGGCATGGTCATTGAGTGTCTGCGATGAGATTGGCCAGCAGTGTTGGCGGTCTGGCGAGCGCCATCATGGCGAATATGTAATTATTGCAGTTTAGCGCTGCCTGGTGCATTACCTGGAACTTGAGCATGAAGCCTTACGATATTTCGGTTACCGTCACGCCTCAATACCTGCCGGATCAGTCCGAGCCGGACGAGCAGCAGTTTGTCTTTGCCTACACGGTGCGTATCACCAACAAGGGCCAGAATGCGGCCCAGCTCATCAGCCGCCACTGGATCATCACCGATGGCAGGCAAAACACGCAGGAGGTGCGGGGCCTGGGCGTGGTCGGCCAGCAGCCCTTGCTGGCGCCGGGAGAAACATTTGAGTACACCAGCGGGTGTCCTTTGCCCACGCCAGTCGGTACCATGCGGGGCACGTATCATTGCGTCGGCGATAACGGCGTGCCTTTCGAGGTTCCCATCGACGAATTCATGCTTGCCATGCCGCGCACGCTGCATTGATGCCCCCATATTGCGACTTTACTGGCGACTTCATGAAGAAACTCCTGCTTTCCGCTAGCCTGCTTGCCCTGTTGGCCTCATGCAGCACCGTGCCTCTGGAAGAGACCACCGGCGGCACGCCGGCCGAGACCGCGGCCACGGATGTCGCCGCCAGGCCGCTGGTCGTTCCGTCCCTGCAGTCCATGCGGGATACCCCGCCGCGCGCGCTGGCCGGCAGGTTTGCACAGGCCTCATGGTCTTCCCTGCCGGGCTGGCAGGAGGACGACCTGGCGCATGTCTGGAAGGGCTTTCTCAATAACTGCAAAGGCCTGATGCGGCCGGTGTCCGGCTCGCTGGCCATGCAGGCCCGCGCAACGCCGCGCGCATGGCAGCCTGTCTGTGCCGCGGCGGCGCAGTCGGGCCTGTCCGCCGGCAACGCCGATGGCGCCAGGGTGCGGCAGTTTCTCGAAAGTCAGTTGCAGCCATGGCGTCTGCTGGACGGATCGGGCAAGCCCGCCCACAATACTGTCACAGGCTATTACGAGCCGCTGGTGCATGCTTCGCGCTCGCGCCAGGGCGATTACCAATGGCCGCTCTATGCCACGCCTCCAGATTTGCTCACCATTGACCTGGGGGCTGTCTATCCCGAGCTGGCTGGCAAGCGGGTGCGCGGCAAACTGGTGGGCAAGCGTATCGTGCCCTACGATACGCGGGCGGAGATCGCCGCCACGCCTTCGCGCCAGCCGCCGGTGATCGTCTGGGTCAATGATCCGGTCGAGGCGTTTTTCCTGCAGATACAGGGTTCAGGACGGGCCAGCCTCACCGATGGCACAACCATACGGCTTGCCTACGCAGACCACAATGGCCGGCCTTATGCATCGATTGCCAGATGGCTCGCGGACAAGGGCGAAATGCCACTGTCCAAGGCGTCGATGCAGAACATCAAGGCCTGGGCGCGCAGTCATCCGGGCCGGGTGCAGGAAATGCTGAATGCCAATCCCGCCATGGTGTTCTTCAGAGAAGAGCCGGTCAATGATCCCGAACTCGGGCCCAAGGGCGCCTATGGCATCCCGCTGATCGGCGAACGCTCGGTGGCGGTGGATACTACTTACGTGCCGCTGGGCACGCCCATATTCCTGTCGACCACTTATCCGGGTTCGAACACGCCACTGCGCCGCCTGGCGCTGGCGCAGGATACAGGCGCGGCGATCAAGGGCGCTGGACGCACTGATTTTTACTGGGGATTTGGTGACGAGGCCGGTGCGCAGGCCGGCCGCATGAAACAACAGGGAGACACCTGGGTGTTGTGGCCCAAGGGGGCCGGTGCGCCGTCGGCGCGCTGACGCCCGCTATTGGCAGCAAAGACATGGCAACTAGAACGAGCACGGCAAAAGAATCGATTGTGGTATGCGGCACCGGGATCGCAGGCCTGGCAACGGCGCTGGGGCTGGCGCGGGGCGGCTACGATGCAACCTTGCTGGGCCCCCGCACGGCGCCGGCTGCCTGTGCGCGGGACGAATACTGTCCGCGTGTCTACGCGATTTCCCCTGCCAGCCAGGCGCTGCTGTCCCGGCTCGGGGTGTGGGGCATGATGGACGCCCGGCGTATTACCCCGGTCAGGGCCATGGAAGTGCATGGCGATGCGGATGGCCTGGTCAACCTGGACGCCTGGCAGGATGCGCGCTCGGCGCTGGCCTGGATCGTCGAGTCCAGCGAAATGGAAAAAGTGCTGCAGCAGGCCGTGCAGGTCTATGGCATTGCCTGGGTTCAGGAGAAATTCCAGGGGCTGCAGGCGGGTACGGCGTCGACAGAAAGCGGCAAGACCTTCCGGCCCAGCCTGCTGGTAGGGGCCGATGGCGCGCAATCGCCGGTCCGGCAGGCGGCCGGTATCAGCCATCATTCGCGGGCCTACGGCGACACGGGTATCGTGGTTCACCTGGATTGCGAGCTGCCTCACCAGAACACGGCCATTCAGTGGTTCATCGGCGATAGCGTGCTGGCCTTGTTGCCCATGCCGGATACCGAAACCGGCCATCAGATGTCCATGGTGTGGTCGATGCCGGATGCGCAGGCGCGCCAGTGGATGGCGCTGGCGCCCGATGCGCGCGGCGTGTTGCTTGAATCCCGTCTGCTGGCAGCCAGCGGCGGTCGCCTGGGCCGCTTGCAGCTGCGCAGCATGCCTTTTGCGTTCCCCTTGTTTATTGAGCATAGCGATATGATTGCGCCGGGTGTTGCGCTGGTTGGCGATGCGGGGCATCGTGTGCATCCGTTGGCCGGCCAGGGGCTCAATCTCGGCCTGGGCGATGTGCAGGCGCTGCTCGAGGTACTGGCCGGCAAGGAAGCATTCCGCGGCGCCGGGGACATCAGGGTGCTGCGCCGTTATCGGCGTGCGCGCGCCGAGCCCATTCTCGCGATGCGGCTGGCCACGGACGGGCTGCACAAGCTGTTCGCATCGCCCGCCGCACCCGTGGCCTGGGCGCGCAATCTGGGCATGCGGTGCGCAGATCGCATGCCCCTGGTCAAACGCCTTTTGATTGATGCAGCGGCGGGCCGTCCGCATGACGTATGATGCATCGTGAACATTACGAACAGGAGTTGATATGCGTTTGCGTATGGCGGGCTGGCTGACGGCCGCCGCAGTAGGGATGTCGTTGTGGAGCCTCCAGGGCCTTGCCCAGGACGCCGCTGTGACAGGTACAGATCAGGGCGGCGCCCAAAGCACGCCCATGTCCACGCCGGCCGGACAGGCTGAGCCCGCTGCGGCCATCGCACCGGCCGGGCCCGCAGTTGCTGAGCAGCCCCAGCCTGCCCAGGCCGATGCTGCGCCTGCGGTTTCGCTTGACAGCGTGCGTGCGGCTTTCGAAAAGCGCTTTCCCGAGATCGATGTCGCGGGCGTGCGGACCACGCCGTTTCCCGGCCTGTATGAGATTCAGCTGGGCAAGGACGTTATCTATGCTGATGCCGCGGTCGATTACATCATGCAGGGCTCGCTGATCGATGCCAAAAACCGGGTTGACCTGACAGCGGCCCGGCTGGAGGATTTATCCAAGATTGCGTTCTCGTCATTGCCGCTGGAACTGGCCGTCAAACAGGTCAAGGGCGATGGCTCGCGCTCCATGGCCATTTTTGAGGACCCCAATTGCGGCTACTGTAAGCAGCTGCACCATACGCTCAAGAATGTGGACAACGTGACGATTTACACTTTTCTGTTCCCTATCCTGACGCCCGACTCCACGGTCAAGGCTCGCGACGTCTGGTGTGCCGATGATCCAGCGGCGACCTGGACGGCCTGGATGGTCAATGGCAAGAAACCGCCCGAAGCGCAGTGCGCCACCCCTATCGACAAAGTGCTGGCCCTGGGTCGCAAGCTGATGGTGCAGGGTACGCCCGCCATATTCTTTTCGGATGGCAGCCGCATCAATGGCGCATTGCCGCTCAAGGCGCTCAACGAGAAGCTCGACACACTTAAAGGATAACGAGGCCGTCACAACAGGCCGGCATGCCGCAGCGTACCTGGCGTCGCTGCGGCTTTTTTGTGTCCGCTTGCGAACGCGCGATGCCGGATTTTACTTTTTGATTGACATGAAATTTTAACCGTAACTAGAATAATAACGATTCTTATCTATAATCTAATATTTCTAGCCGGAAACTATCATGTACTCATTTGCTGAGCGAGCCCATGCGCGCGCTGGTGCTGGCTGGCCCCAATGACGGCAGCTTCGTCACTCAAGACATGGTATTGGGTCCATAAATGGTCCAGCCTGGTCTGCACCTTGTTTTTGCTGGTTATTTGCATCACGGGCCTGCCTCTCGTTTTCCATGAGGAAATCGAGGGTTGGCTGGACGATGCCAGGCCCTATGCCGTCGTACCCGAAGGTACGCCGCGCGCCAACGTCGACACCATGCTGGACAAGGCGGGGGCGATGTATCCGGGCGAAGTGGTGGAGTTCGTGTTTCTGGATGATGCCAATCCGCAGGTGTTTGTAGGCATGTCTCCCTCGCACAAGGCCGCCTTCGACACCAATCACTTTCTCCGTTTCGATGCTCACACAGGCGATCTGCTCAAGGACGGCGGACCGCAGTCGGAGGAAAAACTATCCTTCATGGGGATTATGCTGGCGCTGCATGTGGACTGGTTCGCCGGCCTGCCAGGTGAGCTGTTCATGGGGGCCATGGGCCTGCTGTTTGTGATCGCGATCGTGTCCGGTGTTGTGCTGTATGGCCCTTTCATGAAGAAGCTGTCCTTTGGCACCGTGCGCACCGAGCGCTCGACGCGGCTCAAGTGGCTGGATCTGCATAATCTGCTGGGCATCGTGACGCTGTCCTGGGCGCTGGTCGTTGGCGCGACGGGCGTCATCAATGAGTTGTCCACGCCGCTGTTCAGTCTGTGGCAATCGACAGAGATAGCGAAAATCATCGAACCCTACAAGAACGATTCCCCGCCTGCCAGGCTGTCTTCCGCCCAGGCGGCCATGGACGCGGCCGCAAAAGCCGTACCCGGCAACGAAGTCGTCAGCTTTAATTTTCCCGGAAACCGATTTGCGACGCCGCATCACTACATGATCTGGACCAAAGGCGCTACGCCCTTGACGTCGCATCTGTTCACCCCTGTGCTGGTGGATGCCTCGACAGGCAAAGTGACCACGGTTGCGCATCCTCCCTGGTATCTGAGCCTGCTGGAATTGTCGCGTCCGCTGCATTTTGGCGACTACGGCGGCATGCCCCTGAAAATACTCTGGGCGCTGCTCGATATTCTGACCATTATCGTCGTGGGCAGCGGCCTGTATCTGTGGTTTGCCCGTCGCAAGGCCACCGATGCACGAATCGCCCGCATCGCCCGGGAGCTTACCCCCGCGCTGGGCGCAACAGGATCCTGACATGGCCCGATCGTCTTCATTTGTCAGGCTATGGGGCATGCCCATCCTCCTGGGTGTGCTGACCTGTTTCGGGCTGCTCGCCGCCTTGCTGGGCGTCGGCATCTGGCACGGCATGGCGTGGATCGCACTCGCCGTGCCGTTGCTGGTGGGCATAGGCTTCTGGGTATTTCCCCGGCGCTGACGCGACCTTGTTCGCCGTCCTTGCGGCGGCAGCCTGCTTATTAAAACCATATATATCTTCTTCAGGGAGAGGGATCATGCCGTGCATTGACTCCAGAGGGCCGGGGGCGACAAGCATTGTCAGCGTTTTCTTATCACTAGGCCTGGTGCCGCTTGTCGCTGTGGCGCAGGCCTCATCGGATAAGCAGCCGGCGCAAGGCGGCGCGCGTACGCTTGCCCCCATTACCGTGCAGGCGCAGCCTGGCCAGGAATCAGCCCTGGAACCGGTGAACGGTTATATCGCCAAGCGGGCGCTGAGCGCCAGCAAGACGGATACGCCGCTGATCGAAACCCCGCAGTCCGTTACCGTCATCACCAGCGACCAGATCCGGGATCAGGGCGCCCAGGGAATCCAGGATGCGCTGACCTATGCGGCCGGCGTGCGCTCTGATGCCTACGGCCTGGACTCCCGCACAGACTCCTTCATCATCCGCGGCTCCGAACCCACGGTTTACCTGGATGGTCTGCGCACCAACTACAACTGGTACACCAGCACCACGCGTACTGAACCCTACAGTCTTGAACGCATCGAAGTCCTGCGCGGGCCTGCTTCCATGCTGTATGGGCAAGGCAGTACGGCAGGGGTGGTAAACATGGTCAGCAAGCGTCCGCTCGAAGAAGCGCAACGTGAAATCGGCGTGTCCTACGGCACCAATGCGCGCCGCCAGATCCAGGCGGACCTGACGGGTCCGCTGGACGAAGCGGGCAACTGGCTTTATCGCGTTGTCGCGGTGGGCCGCGAGGCCAATACCCAGGTCGATCATGTACCCGACGACCGGTGGATGCTGGCGCCCTCGCTCACCTGGAAACCCAGTGCGCGCACCTCGCTGACCTTCCTGGCATTGCTCCAGGAAGACAAGACAGGCTCCACATCGCAGTTCTTCCCCTGGGAAGGCGTGTTGCTCGACAATCCCAATGGCCAGTTGCCTGTCAGTCGCTTCATCGGCGAACCGGACTGGGACCGCTACAATTCGCGCCGTCAGGCCATAGGCTGGAGCTTCGAGCATGAATTCAACGACGACTGGACCGTACGCCAGAACGTGCGCCTGTCGCGCAACAAAGTGGATTACCGTTCCGTCTATGGCGATTCCTTCACCTTGCCTGGCGGCTGGGCCGCTGATCCCATCAACAAGCGCATGCTTGGAAGGTATGCGGACGCGACCGTCACGACGGTCAACATGGCGTCCGCTGATCAGCATCTCCAGGGCAAATTCGCTACTGGCGCCATCAGTCATGATGTGCTGCTCGGGCTGGACGCAAGCTACGCGCGCGAGGAAAAGCGCTCTGGCTACGAAGGCCCGGACACGGTGGCGCCGATCGATGCCTATAACCCTGTGTATGGGAATTTCACGCCGCCCGCCATGTCGGACGATCCCACTGCCAGGCAGCGGGATCTGGGCGTCTACCTGCAGGATCAGATGCGCTATGACAACTGGATACTGGTGGCCGGCATACGCCGCGATCGTTCCGAAAGTTCGGTGGAGGGCGAGCAGGATTCGGTCAGCAAGGCCACCAGCAAGCGCCTGGGTGTGATGTATGCCGCCGACAATGGTTTTTCGCCCTACCTGAGCTACAGCGAATCCTTTACGCCGGTCCTGGGGCGTGATGCTGATGGCGAGCGATTCATCCCCCTGAAAGGCAAGCAGCTCGAGGCTGGGCTCAAATACGAGTCTGCGGACGGCGGCACCATGTTCAATGTGGCGGCCTATACCCTGTCCGAAGAAAACCGGCTGGTGGACGACCCGAGCAGGCCCACCAGGCAGGCGCAGGTGGGCAAGACGCACAATCGTGGCGTCGAGCTTGAGCTGAAGACCGAAGTGGGGCGCCAGTTCGACCTGATCGCCAATTACAACTACATCGACCTGGACGAGGCGCTCTCGGGCCTGCCCAAGCATCAGGCCTCAGTCTGGGGCAAGTACCGTTTTTCGGGGGGCGCGATGGCGGGCCTGTCGGCGGGCGCCGGCGTGCGCTGGCTGGGTTCCTTCCGTGATGGGAATGCGCCGGGCACGCCCAGCGTGACGCTGGTCGATGCAATGCTGGCCTACGAGACGCCCAAGTGGCGGTATGCCTTGAACGTGAACAATCTGTTCGACAGGACCTATGTCAGCACCTGCCTGTCGCGAGGCGACTGCTGGTATGGTTCCCAGCGCACGATTGTGGCAAGCGCGACATATCGGTTCTGACGGCCCTGCCGGACAGATCGCGTCTGCGAGTTCTGATAGGATGGAACGCTGTTCCCGTCCCATCACTACAGGATATCCGAAACGTGAAAGCGATCTTTGCCTACGCCGACAAGACTGAATCCCCCGCATGGATAGCGCCCCTGCAGGCGGCCTTGCCGGAAGTCGAATTCCACCACTGGCGCCCTGATGGCCAGACCGTGGGTGCCGAGCTGGCCGTGGTCTGGCGCCCGCCTGCGGATCTGTTGCACCGGGAGCCGGGCGTGCGTGCGGTGTTCAATCTGGGCGCCGGCGTCGATGCGGTGTTGCAACTGGAAGGCTTGCGCGACGATATCCAGCTTTTCCGGCTGGAAGATGCCGGCATGGCCGTCCAGATGGCCGAGTATGCCGCATACGCCTTGCTCCGCGCCGCGCGGCAGTTCGATACCTATGAGGGTTTGCAGCAGGCCGGCCAGTGGAGGCCGCAGCCCGCCATCCGGCGTAAGGCGTGGACAGTGGGCGTGCTTGGCATGGGCGTGATGGGCAGGCGGGTCGCTCAGACGCTTGCCGCCATGGATTATCCCGTGGCTGGCTGGTCCCGCAGCGGCACGGATTTGCCGGGCATTGCGTCGTTTTCCGGAAGAGAGCAGTTGCCGGCATTTCTGGCGCGCACCAGGGTGCTGATCAATACGCTGCCGCTGACTGACGATACTCGCAACATCCTGTGCCGGGAAACGCTGTCCCAACTCATGCCGGACAGCTATCTTGTCAATATTGGCCGCGGCGAACATCTGGTTGAAGAGGATCTGCTGGCCCTGCTTGAGACGGGGCATCTGAAGGGGGCAACCCTGGATGTCTTCCGCAGCGAACCATTGCCGGAAGGCCATCCATTCTGGAGCCACAAAGCGGTTACGGTGACGCCGCACGTGGCGGCGGCCAGCCTGAAAGAGGAATCCGTTGCGCAGATTGCGGGCAAGATCAGGCAGCTCAGGCAGGGCCTCGTGCCCACTGGCCTGGTTGTTCGCAATAAGGGCTACTAGGCCGGGGCCGGAGCAACTGTGCTGCCGGTTGACAGAAGCCGCCTTGGCGGCCCGATGTCACCGGCCGCCCGCGCCGGGCCCGTTCGCCTAGTGATGATGATGGTGGCGGTGACCGCGGCCATGGTGGCGCTCATAACCGCGGTAGCGGCGGTCGTCTACTTTGCGCCAGCGCGGACCTCGGTCGTCCCAATCCCTGGAGGACCGGTAGTGGCGGCCGCGCCAGTGGTCGTGGCGGTCTTCGGTGAGCACATTGCCCAGCACGCCGCCAGCGGCCGCGCCACCCAGCGTGAGCATGGGATCTCCTTCTGACAGGAGCGCGCCTGCCGCGGCACCCAACCCTGCGCCCAGCAGGGTATTGTTGGTCCGGTCCGAGGCCATGGCATTACCTGCGGCTGCCAGCGCCAGGGCGCCTGCAATGGCAAACTGAGCAAGCCTGTTGGTGAGTTTCATGATGATGACTCCTGCAAAATAATAATCGTCAAGGAAGGACCCAGCGGGTGCCTGATCCAACCTGATATGACACCAGCGTATCGTTAGCTGCTGAGTGTGCGCAAGTGATTCAGGCGGCTTTGCAGCGAATTGAAATAAATGAGGTTTGGCAGGCGTGTTTGGTTACAGGCTTGTATCTGCAGTGTGGTTGCCTGACCATACTTGTCACAAAAAATTGCGCTGCTGCCAGCTCAATGCCCTGAATTTCAGCCGCCGCCTTACCAGATGGCGGCGGTCGTCCATGCTGGAAAAAACCAGGGCCAGGATAATGCCCAGGGCGGCGCCCACGATAGTGTCCAGCACGCGCTCGACCGGCATATCGCTGTGGACGACAGGCGAGGCGAGATACGTCATGAGCAGTGCCATAGGGGTCACGGTGATCTGCCCGAGTGCATAGTTGAAGCCGATGATGACCTCAGTGATCAGCTGGAAGGCAACAATGGCGGCGACGATGGCCCAGAAGGGAGGGTGTTGCGCGAGTATGGTCCAGACGATGCAGGCGCCTATCACCGTGCCTGCCATGCGCTGCAGCGCCCGGTTCATGGTGATGTGCAGATGCGTGCCCTGCATGACGGCGGTTGCGCCGATGGCCGCCCAGGCCGGGTAGTTCCAGCCTGCGGTGTGTGCCAGAAAGGCGGCCAGCCCGGCCCCGATGGTGATACGGCCCGCGGCAATCAGCTGGCTTTTCAGGGGGGCGGGGGCTGGGGACTTGAGGAGTGTGGAGGCCACGGCCGGGCGCAGTGGATCTGTCAGTGCGCAAATGGCCCAGGCAAGCGCGGCGCCCCATGCCGTGCCTGCCGTGCGCGCAAATACCTCGCCCCAGGAATGGATGGGCGTCAGCACCGCGCCGACGGCAAATACGAAGATGACCGCGCCCGGCCCGCCCAGCCCCCAGCGGGACACGGCGATGGTCGCCAGTCCGGCCAGCAGGGCCAGCAGGCCGATCAGCATGGCGGGGGAAGCGCCGGCCAGCGATGCCAGCGAGGGCAGCAGCACCCCCAGCGTGAGCAGGGCGCCGCAGGTCAGGACAATATGTCTGCGTCGCTTAAGCGTGGCGTAGCGCCCGAACAGGGCCGCCAGTGCCCCCAGTGCCGGAAATCCCACCAGTTGGGGCCAGGGTGACAAATGAGTGGTTGCTATGGCAAAGAAGACGGCCAGCGCCGCCTGTAAGCCCGCGATCGCTGCGGTGCGCAGAGAAGGCGTCGGCGTGAGCGCCAGGCTTTCCCGGAACTGGCCAATGGCAAGCAGCTGCCGGGCGGAAGCCCGGCGCGTGGCGCGCAGCAGGCGGGCTCTGCTGGGGTGTTGATGAGGGGGTGTAGCGGGCTGGGGAGGTACGGACGTCATTGCGGATATTAGGGTTAATACCTATATGATACGCCTGCCTTCCGCCACTGTCAGCGATCAGAGGGAGTGGGGAGCGCCTGGCAGCGAGCCCTGGAACACAATCCTGGTCATGAACTCCCTGAACACGTGCTCGATATTGGCTTCGCTGGCCGCATCGCCTTCGAGTAAATGATAGATGCCCATCCCGTCGCACAGCGCCATAAAGCCTAACGCCAATTGCTGTGGTGTCAGCGTCAGGGCCATACCCGCGCGCGCAGCGAACGCCTCGGCGAAATCCGCTACCGTCTCCAGCATGCTTTGCTGGAATGCCTTGAAGTGCGCCCGAAAGTCCGGATCGCGGCTGGCCTGCAGACGGGCTTCCATTCCCAGCGTGTAGAGCTGCGCGTCTTTGCAGATATGGGCGTAATACTCCAGCAGTCTGGACTCCATGCTGGCGCGCAGGCGGACGTCGCCCTGCGGTATGTCGGCCAGGGTGTTGTCCTCGAGAATGGCATGCAGCCCGAGCATGACCTGTTCATGATTGCGCTGCAGCAGCTCCAGGAAAATCGCAGGCTTGCTGTCGAAATTGGAATAGAAGGCGCCGCGGGAATAGCCGGCGGCCAGCGTGATGTGTTCGACGCTGGTTGCGCCGAAGCCTTTTTCGACGAACAGCGCCTGCGCGGCATCGAGCAGGCGTTGCCGGGTTTGTTCACGACTCTGCTGGCGGGTAAGGCGGACTCTGTTCATTGATTGGTATCTTAGCATTCTGAACTCAGATACATATATGTATTTGAGTTCAATGTTGTATTGAAATAAACTCGGGACATTCCCCCGGATGCGGGGCCATCTTCTCCATGATGATTCCCATGAAAGCCTATGCTGTGCCGCCGGTTAGCCGCGCTTTACTGATTGCCTGCTGTGCTCTTGCCCTGGTCGCCTGCGGCAAACAGGAGCCTGAACAGGTCAGGGTCAGGCCTGTTTCCACCGTTGTCGCCGCTTATGATGCGACCCCGTCTGTCTGGCGCGTACCGGGCCAGATAGGCGCCAGGGAGTCCACTCCTTTGTCGTTCCGGGTGGATGGAAAGATCATGCGCCGGACAGTAAGCACGGGCGATCAGGTGCGGGCAGGGCAGGTGCTGGCCGAGCTCGACGCCAGCCCCCTGCAGAAAAACCTGGATAGCGCGCAGGCCCAACTGGAGGCAGCGCGCCAGGGGCTTGTCTTTGCCAGCAAGCAATGGAAGCGGGACCAGCAACAGGCCCGGGCCGAGCTGATTTCCCAGGTGCAGCTGGAGCAGAGCCGCAATGCCTATGCGCAGGCGCAGGCAGGGTTTACCCAAGCGCAAAAAGCGCAGGCGCTTGCTGCGGATCGCGTCGCCTATACCAGGCTCACCTCGGCCCATGATGGCGTCATCACGGCCGAGCAGGCCCAGACTGGGCAGAATGTCGCGGCGGGTCAGCCCGTCTATACGCTGGCCTGGGGCGATGTCCTGGAGGTGATCTGCGATGTGCCTGAACGCCAGGTCGGCAGCCTGACGGTCGGCCAGCCTGCAACCGTGACGCTTACCGCTTTTCCGGGCCGGCATTACCAGGCCAGGGTGCGCGAGATCGCACCGGCCGCCGATGCCATGAGTCGCAGCTTCCGCGTCAAGCTCCGGCTGCAGGACGCCACTTCGCAGGTACGGCTGGGCATGACGGCGACGGTCAGCTTCGAGTCCGCACAGGCGCATGGCGCCGCCGCCCGTATTACGCTGCCGGCTACCGCGCTGTTCCATGATGATGGCAAGCCCGCGGTCTGGGTGGTCCGGCCCGACAACAGCCTGGCCTTGCGTGCCGTGACGGTTGCGGCCTATGGCGCAGACACGGCGACGCTTTCAGGCGGGCTGGAGGCGGGTGAGCGTGTGCTGGCGCAGGGCGTGCATACCGTTAGCGCAGGCCAGAAGGTTCGTGTCGATCCGCAAGGCGCCGCAGAGGGGCATTCATGAACGCTCGCAGTTCGGACGCGCACACGGGCGGGTTCAACCTGTCCAGGTGGGCGATTGCCCATCGCGCACTGGCGGTGTATTTCATCATCATGCTGACCGTGGCGGGGGCGCTCGCTGGTCTGCGTCTGGCACAGTCTGAGGATCCTCCGTTTACCTTTCGGGTGATGGTCATTCAGACCATGTGGCCGGGCGCTACGGCGCAGCAGGTGCAGCAAGAGGTCACCAACCGCATCGAGCGCACCCTGCAGGAAATGCCGCATCGCGACTACACCCGCAGCTATTCACGGCCAGGGGAGTCGACCATTTTTTATTTCATGGAGGAGTCTGCGGGCGCCGACCTCGTGGCCGACGAGTGGTACCAGATACGCAAAAAGGTCGGCGATATGGCCGCCACCCTGCCGCCAGGCGTGCAGGGGCCGTTCTTCAATGACGAATTCGGCGATGTCTATACCAATATCTATGCCCTGAAGGGCGATGGGTTTTCCCCGGCGCAGCTGCGCGATCAGGCGGACACCTTGCGCAACGTCCTGCTGCGCGTGCCCGGTGTTGCCAAGGTGGATTACTTCGGCGACCAGGAAGAGCGCGTGGAGGTTCGCATTCCCAACGCCGTCATGGCCCAGTCCGGCCTGTCGCCTGCGTTGATCGGGCAGGCCATTGCCGCCCAGAATGCCGTGGCGGATCCTGGCGTCGTTACCACCTCGCACGACCGCGTCTTTGTGCGCCCTACTGGACAATTCAAGGATTTGCACGCGCTGGCCGATACCCTGCTGCAGGTCGACGGTCGGGTCATCCGCCTGGGCGACATCGCGCAGATCAGCCGCGGCTATATTGATCCGCCCGCCACCCAGATGCGCTATCAAGGACAGCCTGTGCTGGGCATTGGGATCACTGCCAGCAAAGGCTACGATGTCGTGACACTGGGCAAGCATCTCGACGCCGCAGTGGCCGGCCTGAAGACATCCCTGCCTGTTGGCCTGTCGCTCGACGAAGTCTCCAGCATGCCGCAAGCCGTCTCCGCCTCGGTGGACGAATTCCTGCGTTCCGTTGGCGAGGCGGTCGCGATCGTATTGCTGGTCAGCCTGGTGTCGTTGGGCTTGCGGACCGGCATGGTGGTGGTGATCTCCATCCCTGTCGTGCTGGCCATCACGGCGCTCTTCATGTACTGGCTGGGCATAGGCCTGCACAAGGTGTCCCTGGGTACGCTGATCCTGGCGCTCGGCCTGCTGGTGGACGATGCCATCATTGCCGTCGAGATGATGGCAGTCAAGCTGGAACAGGGCTGGGACCGTGTCCGCGCCGCGGCCTTTGCCTATACGAGCACGGCTTTTCCCATGCTCACGGGAACGCTGGTCACGGTCGCCGGCTTTCTGCCCATTGCCCTGGCTGAATCGAGCACCGGCGAGTACACCCGCTCGATCTTCGAGGTGTCGGCCATTGCACTGCTCGTGTCATGGCTGGCGGCTGTCATCCTGATCCCCCTGCTGGGCTATGGCCTGCTCAAGCCTCGGCCATTGCCGGGCGGTCAGGTTGCGGCAGGCCCTGGCCACGAGGCCGATGAGCACGATATCTACAATTCGCGCTTTTATACGCGCCTGCGCCGTTGGTTGCGCTGGTGCGTGGGCAGGCGTGGGGTGGTGCTGGCACTGACCGCGCTGCTGTTCGTGGTGGCCATGTCCGGTTTCGGCCTGATACCTAAGCAGTTCTTTCCGGATTCGGCGCGGCCCGAGCTTCTGGTGGACTTGCGCCTGCGCGAAAGTGCATCGTTTCCGGCGACGCTGATGCAAGCCGAGCGCCTGGAGAAAATGCTGGACCAGCGGCCTGAGGTCGACCATTTCATCAGCTTTGTCGGTACGGGCGCTCCCCGTTTTTACCTGCCGCTGGATCAGCAGTTGCCCGCGCCCAATTTTGCGCAGTTTGTTGTCACGGCAAAGTCTATTGAAGACAGGGAGGCGCTCAAGCGATGGCTGGATCCGGTGCTGCAGGATCAGTTTCCCGTATTGCGCGGACGTGTCTCCAGGCTGGAGTCGGGCCCGCCGGTCGGATTCCCGGTGCAGTTTCGCGTGAGCGGCGACGACGTTCCCACGGTACGCAAGCTGGCTGAACAGGTTGCAGGTGTCATGCGGGACGACGGACGCGCCGTTGATGTTCAGTTCGACTGGGATGAGCCCTCCGCGCGTGCCTCGCACTTCGTGATCGACCAGCAGGCTGCGCAGCGTCTGGGAGTGAGCTCGCGCGATGTCGCGGATTTTCTGGCGATGACGCTGTCGGGCTATACCGTGTCGCAGTACCGCGAGGCCGACAAGCTCATCCGCATCGATCTGCGCGCGCCTGATGCCGAACGGGGCGATCCCGCCGGGCTGATGGATCTTGCCCTGCCCACCGCCAATGGCCCGGTCCCGCTGGGCGCGCTGGGCCATATGGAAAACGGTGTAGAGCCTGCCATTATCTGGGAATATGATCGTCAGCCGACGATTACCGTGCGTGCCGACGTCAAGCCCGGCGTGCAGGGCATAGACCTTACCGAGGCTGTTGACGGCAGGCTGGCCGATATTCGCGCACACCTGCCGGTGGGCTATCGCGTCGAGGTCGGCGGTTCCGTCGAGGGCAGCGCCAAGGCGCAGTCCTCCATCGTTGCCAAGATGCCTTTTCTGGCCGTCGCCGTACTGACGCTGCTGATGATTCAACTGCAGAGTTTTTCCCGCGTCATGCTGGTCGTGGTAACCGCCCCGCTGGGGCTGATCGGCGTGGTGGCGACGCTGCTGCTGTTCGGTCAGCCTTTTGGATTTGTCGCCATGCTGGGCGTCATTGCCATGTTCGGCATCATCATGCGCAACTCGGTCATCCTGGTGGATCAGATCGAACAGGATATCGCAGCCGGGCACCGGCGCTTTGACGCGGTGGTCGACGCGACGGTACGTCGGTTCCGGCCCATCACGCTGACTGCGGCTGCGGCTGTGCTTGGCCTGATTCCCCTGTTGCGCAGCGATTTCTTTGGCCCCATGGCCACGGCCTTGATGGGCGGTATCACCAGCGCAACGCTGTTGACGGTATTTGTTCTGCCCGCCTTGTACGCGCTGATGTTTCGCGTGCGTACGGATGAAACGGCAGAAGGCGGGAATCCGCCGGAGCGTTCAGCATGAGTCTTCATATCTTTGCAATCACCCATGATCTGCTCTCTGGCATGACGGCCAGCAGATCGTACCCGAGGGCGCGATTCGCCCTGGCAGCCTGCGCATGCGCCGCCGTCGCGGGCTGTGCATTCGGCCCCGGCCGTCAACCGCCTGACCTGATGCAGCCGGACCACTACGGGGCCATGCCTGCTGCGGCGCAGACAGCGTCTGCCCAGGGGAGAAGGCAGCGCTTTGTCGCCGCTCATCAGCCCGCTGCGCAATGGTGGCGTGCCTATGGGTCGACGCAGCTCGATGCCCTGGTGGACGAGGCGCTGGCAGGCAATCTGGATCTGGAGGCGGCTCGCTACAGGCTGGAGGCTGCGCGCGCGCAATGGATGGCGCAGTCCGGTTCATCCCGCTTGCCATCTGTTGACCTCGGCGCTCAGGCCCAGCGGCAGCGCGAGCTCGGGCTGCCGCTGAAAGGTCTGCCGCCGACGTCGCTCTACAACACCTTTGTGGGCCAGGCCCAGGTGCAGTACACCTTCGACCTGTTCGGCGCCAACCGCTATCAGAACCAGGCGCTGGCAGATCGTGTGGACCAGCAGGCCCAGGAACTCCAGGCGGCGCGCAATGCCGTGGCGGCCAATGTGGTGTCCGGCGCCATCAGCGTGGCGGGCCTGCAGGCGCAGATAGGGATACTCGAAGATCTCATCGCGCTGTCGCGCCAGGATGAGTCCGATACCGTCCGCCAGTATGAACTGGGCGCGGCATCGCGTTCATCCGTGCTGGATGCGCGTCGAGGCACCGCGGCGATTTCCGCGCAATTGCCTGAGCTGCGCGCCCGTGCTCTGGCGGCCCGCCATGCCCTGGCGGTGCTCCTGGGCCGCAGGCCGGATCAGGCGCCGCCGCCGCTGCCGTTTGATGCGCTCGTACTGCCCGGGCAGCTTCCCGTGCTGGTGCCTTCAGCCTTGCTGGCATCGCGGCCTGACATCAGAGCGGCCGATGCGGCGCTCAAGGCTGCGGCATCCGATGTCGGCGCGGCAACCGCCAATATGTTCCCCCGCATTACGCTTTCCGCTTCGATGGGGCGCGGCGGTTTTGACTGGAGCACGGCAACGTCGGGAGCGGGGGCGATCTGGGGCTTGGCGTCGTCCATCACTGCGCCGGTCTTTCATGGCGGGGCCTTGCGTGCTCAGCGCAAGGCTGCGCAACAGACCTATGACGCCGCCGTTGCCAGCTATAAGCATACGGTGCTGTCCGCCTTTCAGGATGTTGCGGATGCCCTGGCTTCGCTGGAGCAGGTCGGCCAGTCGCTGGCGCAGGCAGACCAGGCGCAGGCCTCCGCCCAGGCCCTGTACGACAACACCCGGCAGCAGGTGAGTTTGGGCGCCTTGCCGCCCGTCGCGGCGCGGGCCATGTCGCGGCAGGCGGCCCAGGCGGAGCTGGATGCCTTGCGCTACGCAACCGATCGCATGCTGGACACGGCGCGGTTGTTCCATGCGATGGGTTCTGCGCCCTAGGCGGGCGCCATGCGGCCATGCGGTTGCGCCGTGGCGCTCGCAGGACGCATCCTTACTGCATCTTGCCTTGCCGCTGCTTGAACCTGGCGCCAGTGTATTGGGCCAGCAGTACCAGGCTTGTGGAGATCAGGATCATAATGATCCCCAGCGCCGACAGTTTGCCCCACAGGCCATCATCTGCAAAGCTCAGGATCTGCACGGCCAGCACCTCTGTGCCCGGTCGGGACAGCACGACGGACACGGTCAGCTCGCGGATGAACATGGTCGCCATGAGTATCCAGGCCGACACAACGCCCGGTATGAGCAGCGGCACAATGATGCGCCGCATGGTCGTGAGCGGGCTGGCGCCGCAGACTTGCGAAGACTCCTCCAGGTGCGCGTGCACCTGTACAAAGGCGCTGGCCAGCGGTCTGACGCCATAGGGCAGATAGGCGGCGATATAGGCCAGCAGCAGTGCCGTCAGCGTGGCATATAGCGGCGTCTGCACGAAAAACCACATAAAACCTATGCCGATCACGATGCCCGGAAACGAAAACGACAGAAAGCTGAGCGACTCGAGCAGCGCTGCCGCGCGCGTGCGCAGCTTGACAATGACATAGGCAACGAACAGCGACAGCAGCACTCCCAGCGTCGCACCCACGATGGCCAGGAACAGACTGTTCTTGAGCGCGAGTATCGAGAGCGGGTCCATCAGGACGTCCGTCCAGTGTTTCCAGCTCATCATGGAAAACGCGCGGGCGCTGGGCACCATGGAATAGGGCACGAAAGAGGTATAGAGCAGGACAGCCACAGGCAGTACGATCATCAGCAGGCAGAGCAGTCCTACGATGATGAACAGCGGCGTGCGTGCGCGCTTGAGTTCGATGACGGTGGGCTTGAAGCCGCGGCTGGATATCGTGACATACTTGCCGCCATCGGCCGTCAGCGCCCGATAGAGGATGATCAGCGCAATAGAGGCCGACAGTACGCTCATGCCCAGCGCTGCGGCCTTGCCATAATCCGGCGCGAAGCCCGTGGAAATCATTTCATAGAGGTAGGTGGCCAGCACATCCACGCGGCCCGGCGTTCCCAGCACGCGCGGCACGGCATAGGATGCCAGGCTGCGCACGATGCCCAGAACAAGAGCCGCCAGAATGGCTGGCCTCAGTACAGGAAGGGTGATGCGTACCAGGGTGCGCCAGACGCTTGCGCCAAAGACCCGCGAGGATTCCTCCAGCGACACATCGAACGAGGCCATAGCCGGTGCAATGATCAGATAGGCGATGGGCATGTTCAGCAGACCCTCCACCAGCACCATGCCCCACAGCGAATAGATGTTGAACGGCGCACTGTCCAGCGACAGCGCATCTTTGAGAAAAAGATTGATCAGCCCGTTCGACGGGTTGAGCAGCAGCGCCCAGCTTACCGAGAACAGCAGGTGGGGGATCATCATCGGCACGATGGAAAGCACCGTGAAGACAGGCTTGAACGGAATGTTTGTACGCGTATTCAGATATGCCAGGAACAGGGCCAGCACGGTGGAGAACACCGAGGAGCCGAGCACGAACACCACTGTATTGAACGTGACCTCCAGCAGGAAGGGATCGGTATAGGCCTTGACGTACTTGCTCAGCGTAAACGTGCCGAACGCCGTCAGGCCTTGCGAAAAGCTGCCCAGCAGCAGCATCAGTACCGGGCAGAGCGTCAGGAAACCGACAATGACGATGAGCGTCCAGGTCAGGGCGGGGCGCGATTGATTCATGGCGGCCTTCAGGCTGACAGCAGCAGGCAGTGGGCGGGATTCAGGCTGATGCTGACCTCGTCGCCTTGCGACATGTCGATGTCCGGATCTATGCGTGCCAGCAGGCGTTCCTCGCCGACGCGGATATCTGCCTCATAGACTTCGCCGACGAACTCCAGGCTTTCTATCGTGCCATGGATGACATTCTGGCCCTCGCCATGGTCCTTGCTGCTGATACGGATGAATTCAGGTCGTATGCAGAGCGTGGCCTTGCTGCCGGCGGCCAGATCGCGCGCCTGGCAATGGATGAGGCCGATGCCGGTCTGGACAACTGTCAGCCCCTGCTCGGCGCCTTGCACGACCGCATCGATCTGATTGGCGCGCCCGATGAAGTCTGCCACAAAACGGTGGTCGGCATTGAAGTAAATCTTTTGCGGTGTACCTTTCTCGACGATGTGGCCGGCGCGCATGACGGCAATGGTGTCCGATAAGGCCAGTGCTTCGACGCGGTCGTGCGTGACGTAGACCGCCGTGATGTTCAGCCCGCTCATGAAGCTGCGCAGTTCCTTGCGGGTTTCCTCGCGCAGCTTGGCGTCCAGATTGCTCAATGGCTCATCGAACAGAATGACTTTGGGTTCGGCCACCAGGGCGCGTGCCAGCGCGACCCGCTGTTGCTGGCCGCCTGACAGCTTGGTGGCTGAACGGTGCTCGAGTCCGTCGAGCTGGACGAAGCGCAGCGTACGCGCCACCTTCTCGCGTATCACGCTCTTGCGTTCGCCCCTGATCTGCAGCGGGTAGGCGATGTTGTCGAATACGCTCATGTGCGGCCAGATGGCATAGGTCTGGAACACCATCCCCAGTCCGCGCTTTTCCGGCGCAACGGCTATGCCTTTTGCGCGCGACCACATCACTTCGCCGCCGATGCTGATCTCGCCGTCGTCTGGCGTTTCCAGCCCGACGATGCAGCGCAGCAGCGTTGTCTTGCCGCAGCCGCTGGGCCCCAGCAGCGTAAAGATCTCATTGGCAGGAATGGTCAGGTCGACCTGATCGAGCGCCTTGACCGTTTTCCCTTCCGAGATGTAATGCTTGCACAGACCCTCGATCCGTATTTCCATGATCAGTTCTTTTTCTACAGACTCAGCGGGTATTGAACAGCTTGCCGAACTCGCGGCCCCATTTCTGGATCTCTTCGTCGGACAGATCGCGCACGGGCAGCACTTGCGTCTTGTCTATGCCTTCGATGGCGGGGAAGACGCCGGGCGCCAGCACATATTCGCCGACATCCTTGGCCAGCAGGCCCATGGCTTCCTTGCTCAGCCAGTAATCCATGAATGCGCGGGCGGCTTCAGGATGCGGAGCCTTCGAGGTAAGGGCGATGGCGCGCGATGTGCCCAGCAGAGGCTGGCCCGAGCGCGGGCCCCAGTCCAGCGGCGCCGGCGCTTTGGTGACGATATATTTGGGCATCGAAATGCCGATGAGCTTTTCGCCGCTCTCCACCGGTGCAGGGGTCGGGCCGAAGGAGGCCACGAACATGGGCTGGTTGGCCGCCAGTCCTTTCAGGTACGCCATCCAATCGTCCTCGGTCTTGAAGACTTTTTCTTTCAGGCCTATCAGCCAGGCGATGGTGGAAGGATGATTGGCTGGATTGGCCATGACGATCTGGTTTTTCCACTTCGGATCAGCCAGGTCTTCGTAGCGGGCAGGCGCATCCGCTTTTTTCAGGTGATCGGTATTGAACAGATAGGATACGTACTCAATGCCGAAGAGCGTGATGCTGTCATCCTTGGTGGCCCACTCGGGATAGCCCTGGGCGGCGGGCGAACGGTAGGAGGCCAGCACGCCCTGTTCCTTGAGCACCTCCAGCATGGGCTGGGGTGATTGCAGCACATCGGCCAGCAGCTTGCCCGCATTGAATTCGGTCAGGATGGTGGGGATGAACTTGGAGCTGGATGCACGCGTATATTCGCCCTTGATGCCGGTGGCTTTTTCAAAGGCGTCCATAATGGGCTGGACGGCGGTGATATTGGCATAGAACACCGCCTTGCCCTGTGCCCTGGCCTTTTCCATCATGGCCGCGTCGGCGGCCCGGGCCAGCGGCGCAAAACCTGGCAGGCCGGTCAGGCCCGCCGCGCCGGCCAGTTTCAGAAAATGTCTGCGGTCGATGATTTTCATGATGGTCTCGCTCCTGGTTATTTTGCATGTTTGTTACATGCCATCTTTGTCCAGATGGTAGACCGGCGCGAGCTACTAATCAACAGTTACTATAGTTATTCCCCAACACAGGATACAGAGACATATCATGGCCAAGAAACTGCTGATGCTGGTCGGCGATTACGCCGAAGATTATGAAACAATGGTTCCCTTCCAGGTGTTGTTGACGGTAGGGCATACCGTGCATGCCGTCTGCCCGGACAAAAAAGCAGGTGATACGGTGGCCACTGCCATCCACGATTTCGAGGGCGCGCAGACATACAGCGAAAAGCCAGGCCACCGCTTTGCGCTGAACCATGATTTCGACAAGGTGGATCCCGCCGATTACGACGGCCTGGTCATCCCGGGCGGCAGGGCGCCGGAATATCTGCGCATGAACGACAAAGTGCTCGACATCGTCCGCCATTTCAACGACAACAAAAAACCTATCGCCGCAGTATGCCATGGCGCGCAGATCCTCGCGGCGGCAGGCATCCTCAAGGGCCGGACATGCTCCGCCTATCCGGCCTGCGCTGCAGAGGTCAGGCTGGCGGGCGGCACCTATGCCGATATCCCGATAGACCAGGCCCATACCGACGGTCACCTGGTGACCGCGCCGGCCTGGCCGGCGCACCCGGCATGGATGGCCCAGTTCCTGAAGGTGTTGGGAACCAAGATCGAGGCATAAGTCGCCTTGACGGCTGAAGGGCAACTGCTGCAAGTTGTTGCCCGGAGCCGCCTGGGTCAGTCGTCAGGCGCCTTTGGTCGGTGTGGCGGTGTCGGCAGCAAGCAGTTGATCGGCGCATAGCTCCGCCGCGCCATCCACAGGTTGCTTCATGTCTGCAAACGTGACCCAGCCGCCTTCCTCGATAAAGGAATCTCGCTTCCACGAGTCAGTTTCTTTCAGCGTGGTGAGCATGGCGCCGGCATCGGGCGAGGCAGAAAATCTGCTTGTGCAGATGTTGGCGGCCAACTGTGCCACGGCCTGCTGGGTCGAGTTCTGTGCCTGCTCGGTTGCGGTGCCGTTGGTCACCCAGCCACCAGCAGTAAATCCTACGACCATGGTCAGTACCGCAGCGCCTGCGCAAGACCAGAACCACAGTGTTTTGCTGGGTTTGAATTGTTCCCAGTTTTTCATTTTTCCTTCTGACATCGTCTACTCCTTGGTGGCGGCCCGGAAGTATTCGCGGGCCTTCAAAAGCATTGCGAAAAAACGCGTGGTCGGCTTGCGTGTCCAATGCTCGGGTAGTTGATGGATTGCAGAAGCCAGCGTGATAGCGGTTTCAAATAGTTATAAAAATGAATGTTCCGCAATGCCCATGACTAATTTATACAGACCTTGTCTGTCTCGATCAAACCCTTTTACATCTATAAGCGTAGGGGATTACACGGGTTATGCAGAATCCGGATAACAGAGGTCAGGGAAGTACCATTGTTATAGATCGCCCCTGTTTATATGCTCTTGTACAGATTATCTTGATGGGTATCGAGCATGAGCGGACGGCTGGAAAACAGGATCGCGATCGTTACTGGCGCAGGTAGCGTCGGGGCAGGCTGGGGCAATGGCCGGGCCACCGCCTGGCGTTTCGCACAGGAAGGCGCCCGGGTTTTCGCGGTGGATCTCGATGCCGCAGCGCTGGACGATACGGTTGCGCTGGTCCGCAAGGAAGGCGGCTGCATTACGCCGATGACAGCCGACGTGACGGACAGTGATGCGGTATCCGGCCTGGTGCAGGCTTGCATCGGCACGTATGGGCGTATCGATATCCTGGTCAACAACGTGGGCGGATCCCGCAAAGGCGGCCCGGTGTCGCTGTCTGAGCAGGACTGGGATCGCCAGATAGATTTCAACCTGAAAAGCGTGTTTCTGATGTGCAAGCATGTGCTGCCCGGCATGGCTGAACAGCGCTCAGGCGCCATCGTCAATATCTCGTCGACTTCGGGACTGCGCTGGACCGGATCCGCCCAGGTGGCATATGCAAGCGCCAAGGCCGGAGTCATACAGTTCTCTCGAGTGCTGGCTATTGAGTATGCAGGCAGAAACATACGCTGCAATACCGTGATCCCCGGACAACTGCATACGCCCATGGTGGAGGCCAGGCTCGCGGGACAGCGCGCCGGCGGCGATGTCCAGGCGCTTTTGCAGCAGCGACAGGCGCGCATTCCGCTGCCATTCATGGGCGATGGTCGCGACACCGCGAACGCAGCGCTCTTTCTGGCCTCGGACGAAGCCAGATTCATCACTGGCACCGAGTTGCTGGTGGACGGCGGTATGGTCGCCTCCTGCGGATAAGGAATCAACATGATGATGGCCGAACGCTATCCTGATCCTTCGATACGCATACTGGACGCCAGTTTCGAAAAGCTGGTGCTGGCGCTGGCCAAGGTGGAGCAGATTGCCGGCGGTTGCCGCTGGGCCGAGGGGCCTGTATGGATAGGCGATCATCATTGCTTGCTGTGGAGTGATGTGCCGTCGAACCGGATCATGCGCTGGGATGAGCACACAGGCCAGACCAGCATTTTCCGTCAGCCCTCGAATTACGCGAACGGAAACACCCGGGACCAGCAGGGCAGGCTCATTACCTGTGAGCACCTGGGGCGTCGCGTTACGCGGACAGAGCATGATGGGTCCGTGACGGTGCTGGCCGACAGCTTTGACGACAAGCCGCTGAACTCGCCCAACGATGTGGTGGTTTCCTCGGACGGCGCGGTCTGGTTCACCGACCCGCCTTTTGGCATTGTCGGGTATTACCAGGGCCGGAAAGCAGCCCAGGAATTGCCGGCCTGTACCTATCGGCTGGATCCCGAAACCGGGATATTGCACTGTGTCGACAGCACTGTGCAAGGACCCAACGGCCTGGCCTTCTCACCCGACGAGCGCACGCTCTACGTCGTTCAGTCCCGGTCCAGGCCGCGCAAAATCATCGCCTTTGACGTAAGCGCGCGTGGGCAGCTGTCCGGCAGGCGGGAGCTGATTGACGCGGGCGAAGGAACGCCCGATGGATTTCGCGTGGATGGCGACGGCAACTTGTGGTGCGGCTGGGGCATGGGGAGCGAGGCGCTGGATGGTGTCCGTGTATTCAATCCGGACGGGGTTGCCATTGGCCATATCGCCCTGCCTGAACGGTGCGCGAACCTGGTCTTTGGCGGCGAACACCGGAACAGGCTGTTCATGGCGTCCAGCACGTCTGTGTATTCCTTGTTCGTCAATACGCAGGGCGCCCGGTAAACAGCAGAGCGTCATTTTATTCATCAAAAAAATCTGATTGGAGACAATTCATGAAAACACTCATTCGCCATGCTGCAGGCACATTGCTATGCGCTCTCGCTGTGACGGGCACCGCCCAGGCGGAAAGCCTGCGCATTGTGGTTGCTTTTCCTCCCGGAGGTCCGGCCGACACACTGGCGCGCGTTGTCGCCAATGAGCTGGGCCCTATCCTGGGCCAGAACGTCCTGGTCGAGAACAAACCGGGCGCCAACGGCGCGCTGGCCGCGAACGAGGTCAAGCGCGCCAGGCCGGATGGCACTACCGTATTCCTCAGTTCAGCCGGCGCCATCGCGATCAATCCAGGTTTGTACAAGAAGCTGACCTATCGCCCGGACGAGGATTTTGTACCCGTCACCATGCTGGTGGCGACGCCTGAAGTACTGGCGTTGTCAGCCAAGAAGGACATGAAGACGTTTGATGATTTCAAGCGCGAGTCCACTACACGGGAAGGGGGAATTGCCCTGTCTTCATCGGGTATAGGCAGCATGCCGCATATGGCGATTACGCTGCTCAAGCGCGCGACGGGCTTGAATATTCTGCATGTGCCCTACAACGGCGCGGCCCCCGCCATCAATGATTCCATGGGAGGGCAGGTGGACGGATTCTTTGGTGATATTTCAGGTCTGCTGAAATACACCGAGGATGGCCGGCTCATTCCGGTGGGCGTTGCCGCCGCCAAGCGATCCCCCGCGCTGCCCGAGGTGCCGACCTTCAAGGAGCTGGGGTATCCGGACGTCATTGCCATTAACTGGTATGGCGTGTTCGCACCTGCCGCAACGCCGGACAAGACAGTGAATGCCCTGAACGAAGCCTTCAATAAAGCCATGCTGTCAGACAAGGCCAAAGCGTATGTGGCCAGCACCGGTGTCGAGTCATTTTCCACAACGCCCAAGGAGTTTGCCAAGATGGTGGACGACGATGCCAGCAAATGGTCGGGCTTGATCAAGGAAGAGAACATCTCCGTCAACGAGTAGGCGCAGACGGCAGCCGGTCAGTCGCCAGGCCACGTTGCAGCAACGAGCTTATGCAGAATATCCGACACGCCCTCACCGAGCCTGTTGATCCGTGCTTCATGGACGGGGCTGGCGATGACCAGGTTATTGATAATGGCCGGGTGTTCGATCGTGGAATAGCGAAACCGGCCGCCGTGCCTGGGGTCCTGGACTTCGGACTTGGGCAGGACAGAGCATACGGCTGCCTGCAGCGTGGTCTCGCCTACGCTCTGTACCAGGTCTACTTCCGCGACAATATTCAGGTTGATGCCAAGATCGCGGCAGGCCTTGTCGACCAGCGCACGGATGGAGTTGGGCGCGCTGGGCAGCACCATGGGAAAGTCCTTGAGCTGGCGGCCCTGCACGACGGTGCCGGGTGCGGGCTGGTAGCGGTCCGAGTAGGCCAGCACAAGTTCTTCGCGGAAAACAGATCGATAGTGCAGAAGATCGGAGGGCTGCGGATCATACAGCAGGGCGATATCTATCCGCGCCTTGCTGATCCAGTCGAACATCTCGACGCTCAGGCCTTCGGTGATGTTGAGCGTGGCGCCGGGGTAGGCCTCACGAAAACACCTGATCAGTTCGGGCGCGAGGCGGCGCGATATTCGGGGCGGCAGGCCGAGCCGGATTCTTCCTTCGTATTGTGCACGAAAGGTACACAGATCTTCCCGCGCCGTCCTGACTGCGCGGGCAATGGTCTGTGCATGAGTCAGCAAACGCAGACCGGCTTCGGTGGGTTCAACGCCGCGTCCGGTGCGCCGCAGCAGATGCATGCCCAACCCGGCTTCGAGCTGCTGAATGTGGCGGCTTAGCGAAGGTTGGGAAATATCCAATACCTCGACCGCGCGCGAGAAGCTTTTTTGTTCGCAGACCACGATGAAGTATTCAAGTTGCTTGAAATCCATGTACCTCCTCGCGCTCAGTGTTATAGATTATTTTGATAAAGGGAGTGTAGCCAATAATGGCTTTTGATTGTGCATCGATGCCAGCGCAGACCCGCGCCGCGCAATGGACCATGCCTGCGCTGGCGTGCGATAGCCATTGCCACATCTTTGGGCCGGCGCACCGATTCCCCTTTGCGCCGGAACGCAGCTACACGCCGGCAGATGCCAGCGCCGAGATGCTGTGGGCCATGCATGCCCGTCTGGGTATTCAGCGGGGAGTGATTGTTCAGCCCAATTGTCACGGTTACGACATGTCCGCGCTCGTGGATGCCTTGCGACGAGGCCAGGGACAATATCGAGGCATTGCCCTGCTGCCTGGCGACGTGAGCCAGGATGAGTTGCTCAGGCTGGATCAGGAGGGCGTGCGGGGCGTGCGCTTCAACTTTATTGCGCATCTGGCTGGTGCCGGATCGGACGAGATGCTGGCCATGGCTGAACGCATTGCGCCGCTGGGCTGGCATTTGTGCATTCATACGCAAGGCCGGGCATTGCTGGAGCTGCTTCCTTCGTTGCATGCTGCGGGTGTGCCATATGTCATCGATCACATGGGCCGGGTGGATGTCGACGAGGGAGTGAACGGCGAGGCCTTCCAGGCACTGCTTGCGCTGCGCGATGATCCGCTGGCATGGGTCAAGATCTCGGGCGTGGACAGGCTGGCGGGAGGGCAGGCGCCGTACGAACGAGGGTACGACTATGTGAAAGCATTGCTGGAGGCTTTGCCGCAGCGTGTGTTGTGGGGCACAGACTGGCCCCATCCCAATATTGCTGGCGCTGTCCCCGACGATGGCGAACTGTTGGGTCTGTTTTGCGCCTTGTGTCCTGACGATGCACTGCGCGAGCAGGTGCTGGTTCGCAATCCTCAGGCGCTTTATGACTTCAAGGAGATCAAACATGAATGAAATACATCCGGATGGCGGCAACGTGCGCCGGGTTGCGCAGGCCGGCGTGCCCGGATCAGGGGTTTTGCTTGTACGCATCCCGAATCATGCGCTCACGCAGGAACAGGCATATGCGTTGTTTTCGGGCATAGACACGGCCGCGCAGGCGCCGGCGCATCATGCCGCAGACGGCGCTTATCTGCATATCGTGCATGCGGAAAACAAGGGGGAAACCTATATCTATCGCCTGGGCGACGACGCGGCGGTTGATGTCGATCGCTATGCCTGCGTGCGGGATGCGGCATGTGCCCTGCACCCGGCAGCCGACATGGTCATGCTGGAAGTCATCCAGGCGGTGCCGGGCGCAAGCACGGGCGAGTCGGCGGGGTGGCACTATGTCGTAGAGACAGATGTGCGTCCGCAGGCGGAGCAGGATTTCAATGCCTGGTATCAGAATGAGCACCTGCCTGGCCTGGCGAGCGTGCCTGGCACTGTATTGGCGCTGCGCTTGCTCAATCGTTCAGGAACGCCTCGCTACCACGCGCTTTATCTGCTCGAAACACGAGAAACCTTTGGTTCTCCGCCCTGGCTCGCGGTACGGGCTACCGACTGGAGCAGCCAGGTCCGCCCCAATTTCCAGAACACGAAACGGACCATGTTCACCATTGTCTGACCCTTACGGTTCGTTAAGTCAGTTCTACAGACACGATCACAGGAACGCATACTTATGTCACGCATGACCATGCCCGATCCCGATACGTTCACGGACCATCAGCAGCGTGTTTATGACGCCATCGCGAGCGGGCCGCGCGGCCGGGTGCGCGGCCCGCTCGCGATCTGGCTGAACCGGCCGGGCCTGGCCGAACACGCGCAAGCGCTGGGGCAATACTGCAGATATGACTCGAGCCTGCCGCCGCGCCTGTCGGAGCTCGCCATCCTGACCATGGCGGTGTACTGGCAGGCAGGGTTTGAGTGGTGGGCCCACAAGCCTATCGCGTTGAAGGCTGGCATTGCAGAAGAGGTGCTGCGAGCGCTGCGCAAGGGCGAAGAACCCATCCCGTTCTCCAGGGAGGATGAGCGTGTCGTGCATGGTTTCATCGCAACATTGCTCCGGTTTCGCAACCTCCCGGAGGCACGCTATCAGGAGGCCATTGCCGTGCTGGGCGCCGATCAGGTGGTGGACCTGGTAGGGCTGGCTGGCTATTACACCCTGATATCCATGACATTGAATGTCTTTGACGTAGGTTTGCCCGAGGGCGAAATCAACGAACTCGTCACCGGCCCATAGTCCGGCGGCGGCTGTCGGACGCATTGCCAGCCTGTCCTGACAGGCTCCGAAGGGCCGGGTCAAACGGCTCGCCCTGCCTTGGCTCGTCTTTATGCTAGGATCGTGCCTATGTTTCGCCGGAGCCTCTCCATTCGAATGCCTTTGACTGCCCATCGCTGCATGCTTTGGCTGGCAGTGGTGGCATTCGTCTGTCGTGCCTTCATGCCCATAGGCTATATGCCGGACACTCAAGCCCTGCGCAACGGCCAGTTGTTGCTGACGCTGTGTACGGCAGGCGGTGTGGTGTCGTTTCTGCCGGTCGATACGCCGGATGACGAGCATGCAGGAAAGGATGTGTCGCGCGGCGATGCCTGCCCCTTCGGCATGCTGGCAAGCCACGCCATGCTTGCGCCTTTTGTGCCGCAGTTTCTTCCCACGGCTTTTGCCCGGCACGTTCCTGCCGACGTCGTCTTTGCCACGCGTCCGCCGCTCCCTCCGCTTGGACCGCCTCTGGGCTCCAGAGCCCCGCCTTTGACCCTCGTCTGATTTGTCGCTGCCCGCCGGCGCGTCATGCGCTCGGCCCTGGATAACAGATACGAGGTTTTTTAATGCGTTACATACCTGTGCGCGCTGCGTTTGTCGCGGCGCTTTCGGGCTGCCTGCTGCAGTCCGTCCTCTTCATGCCTGCCGCCTTTGCCGCCGACCCGGTCGCGCAATTGCCCGCGATTTCCATCCGGGCCAGTGGCGGACTGGCGCTCGATAAAGTGGTCTCGACCGGTTCGGGGCTGGATCTCACGCCTTTGGAAACACCGGCCAGCGTGACCGTCATTACGCGGGAACAACTGGATCAGCAGGGCGATACACGGCTGTCCGACGCTGTCAGCCGGTCGCCCGGAATGACGGCCATCGGCCATCCTGGCAACGGCGGCGAAGCCTTGTCGACGCGCGGCTTCACGGGCTCCAATTCCGTCATGCAACTGTATGATGGCATGCGTCAGTACGGCGGCGTAGGCATTACGTTTCCGTTCGACAGCTGGTCGGTCGAGCGGGTGGAAGTCTTGCGTGGGCCGGCAGCCGTGATCTATGGCGAGGGGGCGATAGGCGGCGTGGTCAACGTCGTGCCCAGGAAGCCGCATCGCGGGCCCGTCGAGAACGAGATCCAGGCCCGGCTGGGCACTGACAATACGCAAGGGTTGGCCTGGGACAGCGGGGGCGCCATCAACGACAAGCTGTCTTACCGGTTTGATATCAGCGGCAATCGCTCAGACGGATGGGTAGACATGGGCGATAGCCGCGACCTGACGGTCTCTGGCGCGTTAACGCTGGATGTGTCACCGGACTTCAGTCTTACGCTCAGCCATGCGCAGGGCTGGCAGAAACCCATGCGGTATTTTGGCATGCCGCTGGTCAACGGCGAGCAGGACGATTCCTTGCGCGAGAAGAATTTCAACGTCGACGATGCGACCATTGATTTTCGCGACAGCTGGAACGAACTGGCCGCGCTCTGGACGCCGAATGATGCCGTGACGGTGCGCAGCCGGCTGTACCAGATAGACAGCGAGCGGCACTGGCGCAACGCCGAGTACTACGACTACCTGCCGGCCAGCGGCTTGATCGAGCGCAGCGGCTATACCGATATCCGGCACGAACAGTCGCAGGTTGGCAATACGACTGACATACGGATAGACAACCATCTGCTTGGCCTGGCGAACCAGGTGTCGATGGGCTTTGACATCAACCGGAGCCGCTTCAAGCACAGCAATAACTCGCCCTATGGCGGGGTGTCCTATCTGGATCCCTATGGCTCGGAACGGGGCGAGTTTATCGATGTGGTACCTGCCGCGCCGCGCTATCGGAACACGGCTACCCAGTACTCTCTTTTTGCAGAGGATCGTATCGAACTGAACGATGCCTGGTCAGTGCTGGCGGGCCTGCGCTATGACCATATCGATCTGGCGCGGGAGGACCTGGCCGGCGCTGGCACCTCCTTCGACAAAACCTTTTCCAATGTGGGCTGGCGTCTGGGCACGGTCTATGACATCACGCCGGACCTGGCGGTATATGGACAATACTCCGAAGCGGCGGACTCGGTCGGCGCGATACTGATGATGTCGCCTTCCAGCAAGGACTTCGACCTGTCCGTAGGCAAGCAACTGGAAATCGGCATCAAACAGCGTTTCTGGGATCAGCGGGGAGAGTGGACGCTGGCGGCTTACAGGATTGTGAAGAACGGCCTGCTGACGCGCGATATTGCAGATCCGACAACCAGCGTGCAGGTCGGTCAGCAGTCTTCGCGGGGCCTGGAGGCCACTGTGGGGCTGGATCTGGGCGCATGGCGGCTGGATGCTAACGCCGCCATATTGCGCGCGCGATATGACGATTTCATGGATGCCGAGAACGGGGTCGCCGTATCCCGTAACGGTAATGTGCCCACCGACGTGCCGCAACGCCTGGCCAATATCTGGCTGAGCTGGAAATTCAAGCCGCAATGGATGGCGAGCACAGGTTTGCGCTATGTCGGGAAGCGTTATGCAGACCGCGCCAATACGCTGGAACTGCCGGCCTACACCACGGTGGATCTTGCGCTGCAGTGGCAACCTCGCACAGACTTGACCTTGGCGCTGCACGGCTTCAACATTTTCGACCGGCATTATGCGCAGACCGCGTACTACAACCAGACGCAGTGGCTGCAAGGGCCCGGACGCCGGCTGGAGCTTACCGCCAACTATCGCTTCTAGCGGGTGCGTCAATCATGAAAACATTCTGGACGCGTTTCAAGCGCTGCACATATCTGGTGCACCGCTGGACCGGCATCGTGGCCTGCATATTCATGGCGCTCTGGTTCGTCAGCGGCGTCGTCATGCTGTTTGTCGGTTATCCCAAGCTGCTGCCGACCGAGCGTCTGGGCGTATTGCCGACGCTTTCCGCTGCATCCTGCTGCGTACCGGTCGAGCGGGCGCTGAAATGGGCCGGCACGCCAGGTACTGTTCGCGAGATCAGGCTCGCGGCTGATGGCGGTACGCCTTATTACCGTTTGCGGCTGACCGATGGCCGCTATCTGATGGTCGATGCGCAGACCGGCGCCCTGCGCGCACCCGTGACGCCGGAGGATGCGCTGCAGACGGCTGTAGGGTTCGCAAGCGGCCCGCAGGTAGGGGTGGGCCATGCACCGCACGGCTGGGCAGAGGGTGCCAGCCAAGACATGGTGAAGGAGGATCGCTGGACGCATTCAGGAGCACTCAATGCACACAGGCCCTTGCACCGCATCACACTGAATGATCCGGCGCACACGCGCGTGTACGTGTCCTCCTCGACCGGCGAGGTGGTCATGGCGGCAACGCGCAGCGAACGCGCATGGAATTACGTCGGCGCATGGCTGCACTGGCTTTACCTGTTTCGCAACCAGCCTTCCGATCCAGTATGGAGCTGGCTGGTGATAGTCCTCTCGGGGGTCGGTGTTGTCACTGCTGTCAGCGGTACCGTTGTCGGGCTTTGGCGCTGGCGTTTCAGCCATCCCTATAAATCGGGTTCGCGTTCGCCCTATCGAGACGGTTGGATGCGCTGGCATCACCTGGCCGGCCTGATCTTTGCGGGCATCAGCTGCACCTGGATATTCAGCGGCCTGATGTCCATGAATCCGTTGGGGGTGTTCAATCCATCTGCGGCAAAACCGGATATCGAGGCCTGGCACGGCGGCACGCCAGGCATGCTGCGGCTGCCGTTGCCAACATCCGAAGCCCTGGCCATGCTTGCCGGCAGCGGATTCCAGGCAAGGCAGCTGGAATGGCGTGTGCTGAACGGGCAGCCTTATGTGCTGGCGCGCGATGCACGCAACCGCACACGACTCGTCGTACGGGACGGGAATCATTTTGCGCTGCGTGAGCAATGGTCCCGGGCGACACTGGCCGAGGCCGCGCCGCAGCTCATGAAGGCACCGCTTGCCTCGGTGACGCCGCTTGCCCGGTACGATGCCTACTATTTTCATCGTGCACCGGCATCCATGTACGGCGCCTACGAACGACGACTGCCCGCATTGCGTATTGACTTCGACGATGAGGATGACACCTGGGTGTATGTGGATATCTACACCGGCGATATCGAACAGTCATTGAGCCGGCCTCAAAGAACAGGTCGCTGGCTGTTCAATTTTCTGCACAGCTGGGACCTGCCCGTCATGCTGCGGGCTGGATTTGCACGGGATCTTGTGCTGATCCTGTTGAGCATAGGGGGGCTGGCGCTCAGCGCAACCGGCATCTGGATAGGCTGGCTGCGCCTGCGCAAAAAACTGGCATGAGGCTGGCAGGCGGGTCAGCAAGCCCTCCTGCCTTGTGCCGGTTCAGCGCTGGCCCGGTTGTCAGGAACCGGTGGTGCGCTCGCTCTCGACTGTCATGTCGAGCACATAGGCATAGCGCGAGGCATCTGCGGGAATATGCTTGCGGGTAAAGCGCTTGAGGCGCAGAACATTCCGTATGCCGGCCTCGTGCTGGTAGCCTTCGATTTCATCGTACAGTACTTCCCATGGCCCATAGCCTGTTTTCAGGCCCGTTTCGTCATATTTGACCGCTCGTGTCTTGAGGCATTGCTTGTCCTTGATCAAGGGGTGGTTGCAAGGCACTGTTTGCGCAGCAACTTCCATGAAGACGATGTCGCCGGCTGATCCGTAGCGGGTTTCGGGCGTTGCCTTGCCGGACAGCATCCATTTTCCGCCATTTTCGAAACGCAGTGTCAGGGTAGGCGTCTGCTGCGGGTTGTTCAGGTCTGCGCCGCTGATAGTCCAGGCGGAAACCGCTGGCAGGCGCTGCGCAATGCGTTGCTCGTAGTGCATCAAGGACTGGTCGCCGCACATTCGCATGGTGCTCACCACCTGACTGATATTCATGTACTCGCCCTTGACGGCATAGCCTGCGCTCAGCATATTGCACAGTCCAGTGACGGACAGGCGCTTGTCTTGAAACGTCAGGGTCATGGGCTGCTGGCCTTTGTCCGCCTGGCGCATCCATTGCGCCTGTCTGGCGCCGGCGCTGTCGACCGCGTCCTGAAGCTGCCAATGGTAGGCCGACAGTGCGTCAGCGTTGCTGGCCGATGGCATGGCTGAGGCAGTAGGGCCGCCGTCCTGGCTCGCGCAGGCGCCCAGGCCAGTGGTAATCAGCGCTGTGAGCAGCCATGTCAGGGAACGTTTCATATATAAGTCCTTTATTGGAAAAGCTGGACTATTTGTACTTGAATGTGCCGGACGGGGCAATCCGGGTGAGTAGATGTCACGAAGAGGGCTTACACTGGGCGACCACGCGCCTGCAGGGCCGGAAGCCCGTCTCCAACGTCTGACTCTTGCGACACTGTTGCCCCCCGATCTTTATATTTTCTTGATATTTGATTGATGATTTCTTGTTGCACGCATTTGTACGCTTGCGGTCATGTATGGGTATACACGAAAAATGCGCAATCAATTATTTGCCAGAAGCCGGACTCCACTGCCCCCCGAGGGCAGCGGGATGCGCATGCCGGCAGGCGGGGCAAGCGCGCGTGAGCAACTGCTGCCGTTCCTGATATTCGGCGGCCTTTCGACTGCCGCGCATTGGGGCATCCTGGCGTTGCTGGCTTCAGCCGGATGCAATCCGCTGCTGGCTACGATCTGCGGCGCGGTTGTCGGTTCCGTCGTCAATTACCTGTTCCAGTATCACTGCACATTCAGCGGTGCCGGCGCCCATCGCAGCGCCATCCCTGCCTACGCGGCCGTCGTTGCGCTGGGCTGGGCCGTCAACGCCGCCGTGTTCTGGTGCCTGATGAGCGGTGCAGGATTTTCCTATATCTACGCGCAGGTCTGTGCCACGGCTGTGGTCACAGGCATGAATTTCATACTTTACAGAAAGGTGGTGTTCAATGAACGCAATGGCCGAGCTCAGACCTCCTGAGCCTAGCGGAGATGCCGCAGTGACCCTGTCAGTGGTCGTCCCGCTCTATAACGAGTATGAAGTGATCGACATGCTGTACGAGCGCTTGTCCGCGATTCTTGCCACGCTCGGTGTCTCCTGGGAGCTGGTGCTGGTGGACGATGGCAGCCGGGACGGAACGCCCAGGAAGATGGAGAATCTGGCGCGTGAACATCGGTCCGTCACAGCCGTGTTTCTGAGCAGAAATTTCGGCAAGGAGGCGGCGCTGACCGCAGGGCTGGATTATGCGCGGGGGCAGGCCGTCATCATTATGGATGCGGATCTTCAGGATCCGCCGGAGCTGATTCCGCAAATGCTGGCGGCATGGCGCGATGGCGCCGATGTCGTCTGCATGCGCCGCCGGTCTCGGGCTGGAGAAAGCTGGTTCAAGCGCTACAGTGCGCATCGCTTTTACCGCCTGCTTAACGCCATCAGCGACGTGGAGATTCCCGAGGATACCGGGGACTTCCGCTTGCTGAGCCGAAAGGCGGTAGATGCCTTGAGTTGCCTGAACGAGCGCAAGCGCTACATGAAAGGACTATTTGCGTGGATAGGACTGCCGACCACGGTAATAGAGTATGACCGCATGCCGCGGGCCGCAGGCACCACAAAATGGGATTACCTGAGCCTGTTCGGTCTGGCGTTCGAAGGCATTACATCGTTTTCTGTTGCGCCGCTGCGCCTGGCCATGGGGGTCGGGTTGTTCACCGCATTTGGCGGTATTCTGTTCACCTTGTGGATCATCGTCAAGACGCTGGTGCTGGGAGAGCCTGTCCAGGGCTATCCATCACTGATTTCCATGATCAGCATACTGGGTGGCGTTCAGTTGCTGTCCATCGGCTTATTGGGCGAGTATCTGGGCAAGACCTATCATGAGGCCAAGCAGCGTCCCGTGTACCTGGTTCGGGAAGTGCAGGGGCAGGATCAGGCGAACGCCAAAGTAGGATTGCGCAGCGCATCCGTCCAGCACAGAAGGGCCCAGCATGCGGCATAACACTGATAAATGGATGGTATTGGCGCTGGTGCTTGTGCTGCCCCTGTTGTCCATGGCCTTGATGCCGTTTTCGGACACCACGGAGCCTCGCTACGCGGAGATTGCCCGTTTGATGCTCCAGACGGGGGACTGGATCACGCCGTGGTTCAGCCCAGGTGTGCCGTTCTGGGGCAAGCCGCCCTTGTCGTTCTGGGCGCAGGCAGGCTCGATGATGTTTTTCGGGGTCAATGAATTTGCGGCGCGCCTGCCATCCTGGCTGTGTGGATTGTCCACCACCTGGCTGCTGTTCTACGGTGTACGCAGACTGTACGGTAGCAGCCTGGCCCTGTGGACCATCATTATCTACAACAGCTGCGCCCTGGCTTATGTCATTTCGGGTGCGGTATTGACCGATCCGTTTCTGGCTTTGGGAACCACGCTCTCCATGGTGTCGTTCGCCCTGGTCCGCCGGGATGCGTCCGCATCCCGGGTATGGGGATATGGATTTTTCGTCGGTCTTTCCATCGGTTTGCTGGCCAAGGGGCCGCTGGCCGCTGTGCTGATTTTCGTTCCTGTGGTGCTCGAGTTGTTCTGCCATCGCCGTGCCCAGGCGCCGGCTGGCCGCTTGCCCTGGCTGGGCGGGAGCATACTGACCGTGGTGCTCAGTGTGCCCTGGTATGTGATCGCCGAAATCAAGACCCCAGGTTTTCTTGATTACTTTATCGTGGGAGAGCATTTCCGTCGTTTTCTGGATGCTGGCTGGCAGGGCGATCTGTATGGCACCGCGCACCAGAAAGCTTTCGGAACGATATGGGTCTACTGGCTGCAGGGGACATTTCCCTGGGGTGTGCTGATGCTGATCGCCCTGGTCTGCGCGGTGCGCAGCATGTACGTGCGTGCTGCATTCAAGACCATGCTGGCCGATCCATTGCGCAACTATTGGTTGGCCTGGGCGTTGTTCACGCCTGTGTTTTTTACGCTCTCGGCCAATATCCTGTGGACCTATCTGTTGCCTGCGCTGGCGGCCTTCAGTGTGCTGGCTGCGCGCCTGCTCGAGGGCTTGCGCAGCCTTCCTTTTCTGAGCGGCCGCCGCAGCCTGCTGCCCGCTGCCGTGGTGCCGGTGGTCGTGCTGGTGCTGACGGTTGTTATGTGTATCAACCCCGATATACGCAACTCTGAACGCACGTTGGTTCACTACGTGGCCCAGCGGGGCGGACCCGATGCCTCGTTGTTCTATCTGTCCAAGCAGCCTTTTTCCGCCCAGTTCTACTCCCGTGGCAAAGCCATGCAGATCACCCTGCAGGAGCTTGAGAAAAAGCAGGCATCCTGCACACCTTTTTACCTTGCCGTGCCAAAGGATGAGCAAACGCAGGTTGCCGGCCTTCTGGGACACCCGCTGGCCGTTGCATTCCAGAATCGGCGCTATGTGTTGATCAAACTACCCGCTGCGCAGCGGGATACTCAATGCGCTTCCAGCAATACAAAGCAATGAGTAATGCGATGAAAGCCCTGCAGGCGTGGGTTCCCAGGCGTTATGCCACGCTGCTCCAGTTTGTGGTGGCATTTCTCGTTATCAATGCCATGGTTCGCGCGGTACTGCTGGTTTTCGACGGCGACATTGAAAACTATGCCATCGGGAGGATGTGCGCCATCTTTTTGTCGGGTCTGGTCTACGATCTTGCCGCCGTGGCCTGGTTCCTGATTCCGCTTGCCCTGATCGCACTGGTGTTTCCGAACAACCGCTTTGGTCGCCGTGCACACGCTGTGCTGGCCTGTATTGTGTACTTCGGCTTGCTGATCACGCTCTTGTTCACGGCCGTGTCCGAGTTTCTTTTCTGGAACGAATTTTCTTCGCGATTCAACTTTATCGCCGTTGATTATCTGGTCTATACCCGCGAAGTACTCGGCAACATCGAAGAGTCCTACCATGTGCCGGCCATTCTGTCGGGCATTGTCGTGGTTGCCGTGCTGATCGCTTGGCCGCTGAGCAAGAGGTTTTGGGCCGCTGCCTCGGCAGACGGCGGCACCTGGCCTCGCCGGCTTGTGGTTTTTTTTGCCATATTGTTCATTCCCGCGGCGAGCTTCTACCTGATCAACGACAGCCTGAAAACCATGCAGAGCAGTACTTCGGCCAGCCAGCTTGCCGCTAACGGTGAGTACGAACTGTTCAGGGCCTTTCGTGTCAACAAGCTCGATTACCAGGCCTTCTATCGCATGTTGCCCGAGCAGGTCGCCGAAAACCTGTTGCGCCAGCAGTTTGCCAAAGCGCATACCACTGCCGATTTCCTGCCTGGCAGTGACAACCCGATCAGGCGCCGCATACAGGCAGAGGGCCCCGAGCGCGATCTGAACGTCGTCCTGGTGTCGATAGAAAGCATGGGCGCCGACTACCTGGCGTCTTTTGGCGGCGAGCACGAATGGACGCCCAATCTGGATCGCCTGGCGCATGAAGGCATGATGTTTACGCAAATGTATGCCACAGGCCTGCGCACGGTGCGCGGGCTGGAGGCGCTGACCTTGTCCATGCCGCCGACGCCGGGTCATGCGGTCGTCATGCGCAAAAACAATAAAGGTTTTCAGACGCTGGGCGAAGTATTTCGGGACAAAGGCTATGAGTCCTTGTACGTCTACGGCGGCTACAGTTATTTCGACAACATGAAGGATTTCTTCAGCGGCAATGGCTATACCGTCATTGACCGCACCGACATCCCGGACAATCAGGTCTCTCACGAAACCATCTGGGGCGTCGCCGATGAAGACCTGTTTC
The DNA here is from genome assembly GCA_048270225.1 of Pusillimonas sp. GTDB lineage: Bacteria > Pseudomonadota > Gammaproteobacteria > Burkholderiales > Burkholderiaceae_B > Allopusillimonas. The sequence continues at coordinate 250,652 of JBLWTG010000003.1, forward strand.
GCAAGGCCATCCGCGAGATGGATGCGCGTACGGCCGGTGGCGGGCATGTGTTCGAGCACGTGATGACGACCTCCAACCACCGGCCCTATACTTATCCGGAAGGGCGCATCAATATTCCTTCGGGTAGCGGACGCGAGGGCGCGGTCAAGTACACAGACTGGGCGATTGGCCAGTTCGTCAAGGAAGCGTCGACACGCCCCTGGTTCAAGGACACCGTATTTGTCTTTGTCGCGGACCATACCTCGCATGGGCGAGGGCGCACTGACTTGCCGCCGGAAAACTTCCATATCCCGCTTATTATCTGGTCGCCCGCCCATATACAGCCCAGGCGCATCGACAGCGTTGCGTCGCAGATCGATGTAGGCCCGACTTTGCTGGCCTTGCTGAACTTCAGCTACACATCCAGTTTTTTCGGCCAGGATATTCTCGCCGAAGGACGGTACAACCAGCGCGCCCTGATGGCCAACTACCTTACCGTTGGTTCGATGGCGCATGGCATGGTAGTTGAGCTGAATCCCAAACGCATGGCTACGGTGGTGGACGCGGCCAATGGCAAGACTTTGCGCGATAATGATCCGGTCGGCGGGCGCCTGGTCGACGATACCGTTGCATACTATCAGGTTGCATCCAAGGTCCTGCGTTCAGGCCTGGAAACGGCCGCGCCCAGCCGTAAGCTCGCCGCTCAATAGTGTTGCCCGCGGGCAACTGTCTTGTAGGGCATCAGCGTCGATCTGGCCCGGCCATGGCGATTGGCGCCTTGGCTGGCTAGAATGGAAAGGATTGCATTCCGCTGTGCGCCGCCATGCGGTGATATAAAGCTCTGGAAAAACAATGACATCGCTACAACATGCTGTGCGCATGCTTATCGTCGAGGATCACGCCGGCCTGGCGGCAAATCTGCTTGAATACTTCGACGACACGCGCTATATCCTGGACTTCGCTGCCGATGGCCTTACAGCGATGCACCTGATCGCCGTCAACGAATACGATGTCATCGTCATGGATGTCATGCTGCCGGGCCTGTCCGGCTTCGAAATATGCAGGCGCATCCGCACCGATCTGCAATGTGCCGCGCCTGTCATCATGATGACATCCAAAGACCAGCTGCAGGACAAGGAGCAGGGTTTCAGCGTCGGGGCGGACGACTATCTGGTCAAGCCCTTTGATCTGCGTGAACTCCAGTTGAGGGTGGATGCCCTGTTCCGGCGCAAGACAGGATTTTCGCGCACGCCGGAAATCACGATGCCAGGCGTGAGCTTTGATCCGGGATCCTTTCTGGTGCGCACGGGCGGCAGCGAGCTCGAGCTGTCGGGTACGGCCGCCCGGATTTTCGAGGAGTTGATCAAGGCATATCCCGGCTTCCTGTCATATGAACAGATTCAGGACAAGGTATGGGGAGATCGCGAAGTGGATATGAATACCTTGCGTACGCATGTCTATTCCTTGCGCAAACTGCTGCAGGACAATTTCCATTACGCCATGATCAAGACCCTGCACGGCCGCGGTTACCGGCTTGTACCGCCCGAGGGACATGAGTCATGAAAAGAAAATCGATTGCACGAAGAACCTATCGTGCCATCCTGGCAGTATGCATGATCAGCATGATCGCCATGGTGGCGACCGTGCTGCTGGTCAATGAGGATCTCGAGGACACCATGCTCAAGGTGGAATTTGCGCAAGAGCGCGATTTCATCCTCATGAACAAGACCGGGCCTGATCTCCTGCTATGGGATACGCCTGAACTTGCTGTTGTATTTGTTCCCACTGATAGGCCGCGGCCTGCCGTCATGCCGCAGATATTCCGCGGCCTGCCGGATCACTATTCCGGCGAGCTTGAACTGCACGGCAAAACCTATCTTGTGAATATAGAAGCCATCGATACAGGCGTGCTTTATCTCGCCAAGAACATCACTCATTTCGAAGATCGGGAGTCTTTGTTCCAGCTGGCGCTCATGGTCATGACACTGGTGATTGTCGGCTTCAGCCTGCTGCTCGCGCTGTTGAGCAGCCGCCGCGTCGTGACGCCGCTCAAGCGCCTGTCTGACCAGATCAGCAGCGTACCCGTCGGCCCTTCCATGCCGCACATACCGGTTGATTACGTCGATCAGGAGCTGTACTCCATCGCCCGGACATTCAATCGTTTTCTGGACGAGCTTGAATCTTATGTAAGACGGGAGCAATCGCTGCTCGGCCTGGCCAGCCATGAATTGCGCACTCCCATTGCGGTGATGTCGGGTGCCCTGGATATCCTGGAACTGCGAGACCAGCTTCATGATAACGACAAGGCCACTTTGCAACGTCTGCGTAAATCCTGCACCGAAATGAAAGACAACGTCGAAGTGCTGCTCAAGCTGGCACGTCGACCAGCAGAACTGGACGTTCGGGAAACTTTCGATCTTGTTCCCATGACCAGTCAGATCATTGACGACCTCAAGATCAGCCATCAGGCCGGAGATCGGGTCGCGCTGACGGCTGACGAAGCGTGCAGCGTCAGAACCGATCCCATCATGGTCCGGATGCTGCTGCGCAACCTGATCCAGAATGCGCTGCAGCACACTACTTACGATATCCAGGTCCGGCTGAGCCGTGGGCTGATCGAGATCCAGGACGAAGGCGAAGGGCTTACGGCGGAGCAGCAGGCCATCTTACAGGGACAAAAATCTTTCTCGCCTGACGGTTCGCCATTGAGCGGATTGGGGCTTTATATTGTGACCCTGATGTGCGAGCGGTTGGGCTGGACCTTGAGCGTGGTGCAGGCAGACACGCGCGGCACTGTGGTGCATGTGTATCCGAAAGAGGATGGGGCGTGATGGCGCCTATGCGCGTTGGTGGCTGGGGCGCATTCTGACGTCTTCAACCTTGACCCGCGCGCTATTGCTATATACTTTTGGCTCAAAGGGTAGCGAGATGTCTATCTGAACTGTCTTTATCAATAACCGCACACAGGCTGTCCGGCTTCCTGTGGACGTGCGCTTGCCCGAAGGCGTGCACAAGGTGGAAGTGCGTGTCAGGGGGAATGAACGCATCATCGCGCCGGTGGGTCAGACGTGGGATAGCTTCTTCTTGGGTGGCCCCACCGTCACTTCATGTCCGAACGCGCCAGCCAACACCAGCCTGAGCGAGCGTCGCTCTGATGTTGCGCTACTTGTTGGACACCAACATCGTCATTTATGTCTTGAAGCGGCGTCCTGTCGAGGTGCTGTCCACCTTCAAGAGTGAAGTTTGCGTTGCGGGAGCGTGACAGGCTGATCGCTTTCATGTCGCTGGTGAACCAGATAACAAAAAACCCAACGGAGAACCGTTGGGTTGAATGTAACTGGTGGCCTGGGGCGGAATCGAACCACCGACACAAGGATTTTCAATCCTCTGCTCTACCGACTGAGCTACCAGGCCAACGAAAGGCGAAATCATACACGAAAAACCGGATGCGTGCAGCGCGACCAGATCTGCTCGGGCGGGCCGCACAGCACTGCAATGGTAAAACGCAGGATCCGGCATTTCAGTGATGTGGCGTTTGTGCGGCGTAGTCGCATGATCCGGTGCTGTTGAACGAAAATGGATGTCATTTGCAAACAACGAAAAAACGCACACAATCCGCCCTGCGCAGGGCTTTTTTGCAGACAATACGCGACGCAGTCAGGGCAAATTGCCTCACCCGCGCCCCTAAAACTGTCGGGAAAAGGCTGGGGGGACTATAATCTCAAGCATCCCCCAGTGCGTGTGCGCACGTTTGCAACATATTCATGGCAGTCGACGTCCTTACATTTGGCCTGAACCACGTTTCCGCCCCGGTCTCGGTGCGGGAGCGCGTGTCGTTCCCGCTCGATGTGCTCAAGCCAGCGCTTGACGGTCTGCGCTCGGCGTTTGGCGCATCGGTCAAAGAAGCCGCCATCCTGTCCACCTGTAATCGCACCGAGATCTATTGCGCGGCAGAGCCGCAGGTTCAGCAGCAACTGCCGGCCTGGCTGGCGGAGTTCAATCGCGTCGAGGCGGGCAGCCTGCAGCCGCATTTGTATCAATACCACCAGAACGACGCCGTGCGCCACGCGTTTCGCGTGGCCAGCGGCCTGGATTCCATGGTGCTGGGCGAGCCGCAGATTCTTGGTCAGATGAAAGACGCCGTGCGCGCGGCCGAGCAGGCCGGCGCGCTGGGCACACTGTTGCATCAGCTTTTTCAGCGCACTTTCTCGGTTGCCAAAGAGGTACGATCGCAAACAGCGATAGGCACGCATTCGGTGTCCATGGCTGCGGCGGCGGTTCGCCTGGCCGAGCGCGTGCTGGGCGACCTCTCGCAATCCAATGTGCTGTTCATCGGCGCAGGCGAAATGATCGAGCTGTGCGCCACGCACTTCGCCGCAAGCCAGCCGCAGGGCATGGTCGTGGCAAATCGTACGCTGGAGCGGGCTGACACGCTGGCCGCGCGCTTCATGGCCAAAAGCATGAAGCTGTCCGACATCCCCGACAAGCTGGTCGATTTCGACGTCATCGTTTCCTGTACGGCCAGTACCTTGCCCATCCTCGGGTTGGGCATGGTAGAGCGGGTAACCAGGGCGCGGCGCCACAGGCCTATGGTCATGATCGATCTTGCCGTGCCGCGCGACATTGAAACCGAAGTCGGGCGCCTGGCCGATGTCTACCTGTATTCCGTGGACGACCTCGGGCGCATGGTGCAAAGCGGTACCGACGCCCGTCGCGCCGCAGTGGTCCAGGCCGAAGCCATTATCGAAACCCGTGTGCAAGGGTTTATGCACTGGATGCAAAGCCGCGAGATCGTTCCTGCCATTCTTGATATTCAGCAGGCTGCGGATCAGGTCCGCGAGAGCGAACTGGACCGCGCGCGGCGTGCCCTGGCGCGCGGTGAATCGCCCGAGCTGGTGATCGAGCAACTGGCCCATGGCCTCACGCAAAAATACATGCACGGTCCTCTGGCGGCGCTCAATCGCAGCGAAGCCGAAGAGCGCCAGCAACTGATGGCCATGTTGCCGCGCCTGCTGCCGCGCGCCGAACGCCGGCGTTAGCGACTCTGCCAGTCTTCTGTTCTGCCTTGCGGATGCGTGCCGCATCCGTCTATTTCTACTGCTTTTCTCCCCTCCGCCTATGAAAACCTCTATGCGAAACCGGCTGGAGCAGCTTGCTCACCGGCTGATCGAAGTCGATGCCTTGCTCGCCGAACCCGAAATTGCGAGCGATATGGATCGTTTTCGCAAGATTTCGCGTGAGCGCGCCGAGCTCGAACCGGTTGTCCTCGCCTTCAATGCTTATGAAGCTGCCGAGGCGGATGTGCAGGCGGCCCAGGAGATGCTGGCGGAGCCTGAGTTGCGGGAAATGGCTGAAGAGGAGCTCAGGCTGGGCAAGGCGCGCATCGAGGTGCTGGAAGGGGAGCTGCAGGTGCTGCTGCTTCCCCGGGATCCGGACGACAGCCGCAGCGTGTTCCTGGAAATCCGGGCGGGCACGGGGGGCGATGAAAGCGCATTGTTCTCGGGTGATTTGCTGCGCATGTACAGTCGCTATGCCGAGCGCAATAACTGGCGGGTCGAAATCATGTCAGCCAGCGAATCAGAGGTGGGCGGCTACAAGGAGGTGATTGCGCGGGTGGAGGGCGACGGCGTATATGGCCGGCTGAAGTTCGAGTCCGGCGCGCATCGTGTCCAGCGTGTGCCTGAAACCGAAACTCAGGGACGCATCCACACGTCCGCCTGCACGGTGGCGATTTTGCCCGAAGCCGATGAGCAGAGTGAAATCGTCATCAACAGCAATGATCTGCGCATCGATACGTTCCGTGCGAGCGGCGCGGGCGGGCAGCACATCAACAAGACAGATTCCGCCGTGCGCATTACCCACCTGCCCACGGGGCTGGTGGTTGAATGCCAGGATGACCGGTCGCAGCATCGCAACAAGGACAAGGCCATGCAGGTGCTTGCGGCAAGGCTCAAGGACAAGCAGCAGCGCGAAGTGCACGACAAGGAAGCCGCGCAGCGCAAGAGCCTGGTTGGTTCCGGCGACCGGTCCGAGCGTATCCGCACTTACAATTATCCGCAGGGCAGGGTCACGGATCATCGTATCAATCTCACTTTGTACAAGCTGGGCCACATCATGGAGGGCGACCTCGATGAGCTGACCGGCGCCCTGCTGTCAGAGCATCAGGCCGCACAGCTGGCCGCCCTGGGGCAGGATTAGGCCGTGAGCGACAGCCTGCGCAGCCTGATGCGCGCGTCGGAGCTTCCCCGACTCGAGGCGCAGATGCTGTGGCAGCATGTGCTGCAGGTGCCGCGCGCATGGCTGATCGCACACGATACGGATGTGCTGTCGCCCGAGCAGGTAGCGCGTTATCAGACGCTGGCGCAGCGCCGGCTGGCGGGCGAACCCATGGCATATATCCTGGAGCGGCGGGAGTTCATGAGCCGCGAGTTTCGCGTGACGCCGGATGTGTTGATTCCCCGCCCCGAGACGGAGTTGCTGGTAGAGATTGCGCTGCGCTTTCTCAAGGAGCGCAGGCCGGACGCGGGCGAACCGGCCCTGCGCGTGCTCGATCTGGGCACGGGGTCGGGCGTTATTGCCGTGTCCATTGCGCTTGATTGCCCTTACGCGCAGGTCTGCGCAAGCGATATCAGCAGCCAGGCGCTAGCCGTGGCGGGCGAAAATGCACGGGTTTTGGGGGCGCGAGTCGAGTTTTTCCGCGGGAGTTGGTACGATGCACTATGGACGGCAGGCAAGCAGGGGGATTCAAGCGCAGGCTCCAATGCCCTTGCTGGCGGCAGTACATTCGATTTGATTGTGTCCAATCCGCCTTATATTGCAGCTGTGGACGCGCATCTGCAGCAGGGCGACGTCCGGTTTGAGCCCGCACAGGCCCTGACCGACGGCGCCGACGGCCTGTCCGATCTGCGGGCCATTGCGCAGGGTGCGGCGCGCTGGCTCAAGCCGGGCGGCGGCCTGTATATGGAACACGGCTGGGACCAGGCCGATGCGGTGCGCGATATGATGCACGGCCTGGGTTTCAGCCAGATCGACAGCAGTACAGACCTGGCCGGAATCCAACGCGTGACCGGCGGTCTTTATAATGAGTTTTTCCCCCAGGGGACAACATTTTCCCGATAGAGAGCATCATGAGCGACGTTCAAGAATTTATCCGCGAAACAGTCACCACCAATCCGGTCGTGCTGTTCATGAAGGGCACCGCCCAGTTTCCCCAGTGCGGCTTCTCCGGCCGCGCCATCCAGGTGCTCAAAGCGTCTGGCGTAACCAAGCTGGTGACCGTCAATGTGCTGGACGACGACGAAGTGCGCCAGGGCATCAAGGCTTTTTCCAACTGGCCCACGATTCCGCAACTGTACGTGGGCGGTGAGTTCGTCGGCGGTTCGGACATCATTGCCGAGATGTACGAAAACGGCGAACTGGAAACCACGCTGAAAGAGGCCGGGGCGCTTGCGTGAACACTTCTGTGCGCCGGCTCGTCATAGGCGTAACCGGGGCAACGGGAGCCATCTATGCAGTGCGCATGCTGCAGGTACTGCGTGAGCTGCCCGATGTCGAGTCGCATCTGGTGATTTCACCGCCAGGTGTGCTCAACATCAAGTATGAGCTGGGGCTGGACCGACAGCAGGTGCATGCGCTGGCCGACAAGGTCTACAGCTTTCGCGACATTGGCGCTGCGCTGGCCAGTGGCGGCTTTGCCACGGCGGGCATGGTGGTGGTGCCATGCTCCATGCGCACGCTGGCAGCGGTGGCCCACGGGTTTTCAGACAACCTGATTACACGCGCGGCCGACGTTACGCTCAAGGAAAGGCGCAGGCTGGTGATGATGGTGCGCGAAACGCCATTCAATCTTGCGCATTTGCGCAATATGACATCAGTAACCGAAATGGGCGGCATCATTTTCCCGCCGCTGCCCGCCTTTTACCATCATCCCAAGACACTGGACGAAATGGTGGACCATACCGTGGCGCGCGTCCTGGAAATGTTCGACATCAATATTCCCGGGCCTCACTGGGAAGGCATGGCGTAGGGCCGCCCGACTCCTTGGGCTTGCTGGCCCAAGGACGCCGGGGAGCTGCTCAGGTCGCGGGTTTGGGGTCCGGTCGCAGCGTTTGTCCTGCCGCCGGCTCGACGCCTTCCAGTTTTTCTTTCATCGCATCGACACCGCGCACATCGACCGGCGCGGCATAACCCGACTTGTCCCGGCCGAAATGCACCACGGTTTGCGGATAGGGCAACTCGATGCCGGCCGCATCAAAGCGCTGCTTCACATAGCGGTTAAAGGCGCGTTGCACGGCCCATTGATTGCCCGGGGTGGTCTTGATCAGCACGCGTATCGTAAAGCCGCGCTCGTTGAGCGCCGTCACGCCCGGAATATCGATATCGGAAAGCAGTTCTGGTGCGATGGCGGCGTCTTCCTTCAGGTCCTGGAAGGCCAGCCTCAGTTGCGCGATCGCTTCGTCCACGCTTTCACGATGGGCGATGTTGTATTCGCCATAGTGATAGCCAAAATCGCGGGTGTGATTGGAGACGCGGTCTATGACGGAAAACGGGATCAGGTGGTAGCCGCCATCCAGCGTGCGTATCACCACCGAGCGTATGGTGATTTTTTCAACGGTGCCGAACAGGCCAGCCACTTCGACGATGTCGTTGGTGTTCATGCCGTTTTCCAGCTGGATGAATACCCCCGTGATGACATCCTGCACCAGTTTCTGTGCGCCAAAGCCGATGGCCAGGCCCGCGACGCCAGCGCCGGCTATCAATGGCCCAATATTGATGCCGATCTGTGAGAGCACGATCAATACGGTCATTGTGCCGATCAAAATCGCGGCTGCATTGCGGAACAGCATCAGCAGGGTTTTCTCGCGCTCGGTTGCGCGTCGCACGCCATGGCCTCCCATGCGGTGCTCGATAATGCTGGCAACAACAGTCCAGCTCAGTGCGGCAAAGCACAGAATAATGGCGATGCGGAATAGTTGCGCGACGATGGCGCGGCCGCCATCGGACTCCAGCCATCCGGTCAGATCAAAGGCGTGCCAGGCATCCAGCACGACGAGGGCGACAACGACCAGAATCAGCAGGCGCGCCACCCGGAGCGAGGCTGGTACGTAGGAGTTCAGGCGCCGCTCCAGGGATGGAAAGGACTGGCGCCAGCGTTCCGGCAAGGCCAGATGATGCGACAGCATGCGGGTGAGAATGCCGCCCAGCATCAGACCGATGACAATGGCGACCACGCTCTGTATGGTGGCGCGGGCCATGAACTCAAGCGCTTCCTGCTGATCGGTCTGGCTGACGACCAGCAGCACGGTAAAGTAGGCGATGGCAAGCAGATGCCACAGCCGGCCCAGCACTCTGATCAGCGTGCCGAACACCGCGATGGTGGAGGCCTCGGCATGCCGCAGCAGGCCGGCGCGCACGGTTTTGCGGTTCCGCCAGACCACGCTGACCGCATAGACGTATATCCCCAGCATGATGAACAGTCCGGCCACCTGAGCCACCGATGGCAGGAACACGGCCTGGATGAGCGGGACGATGAACATCAGCGCATAGCCGGTCAGGCCGATCAGGCGGGTGAGCCAGTGGTTCCAGTAGTTGGCTGCCTCGGGCGACAGCGGCAGCAGGCGCAGGTGGTCATAGCGGGTGGCGAATACCCCGCGCGACAAGGCTTTGACGACCTCTATCATGACAAAGGCGCCCAGGAATTGCAGCGCAAAAGTGCTGGCGTCGCCGCGCTGCGCCAGGGTGATGGCGCATATATAGCCGGCCAGCGCGGCCAGCAGTGTGGCCGCCACGTCGATGAGCAGGGCTGCTATCACCCCCAGCAGCCTGCGGCTCAGACGTATGCCTGATAATCCGCGCTGCCCTGGGCCCATGCTTTCTGCGGCTGTGGGCACCCGTGGTCCGAACAGCGGCTTTTCATGGTCCTTTTGTATCCAGGTGTTGAGCCGGGAAAAGCCCAGTTGCGCCGCCATTCGCAGCAAAACATAGGCGATCAGCGTCGCAATAATCGTAAACAGCAATACCTTGAGCGCAGGCGCCGCGCGTTGTATGGGCGCGCCTGGCACAGCCTGCCCTGTTGCCAGTGCTTTGATGACCTCATTGGTTTGCGAGAAGTCCTGCAGCATGCGGCTGGTGAAATCTTCGACATGCAGCGCAAGGCGGCGCGACAGCGAGAGGCGCTCGTCCTGTTTGGCAGCGGCGCGTGCTTCGGCCGTCTTGCCCGTGTTGGCGGAGGCTTCGCCGGCTCCCATGGCGCGCAACTGATCAATCAGTTCCTTTCTGGTCTTGTCGTTCTCGAGCAATGCGGCCAGCGCTGCATAGGATGTGCCTTCGATGGCGCTGTGGCTCGGTTGTTCCGGGTCTTTCGCCCCCGCCTGGGGCTGTGCTGGCTGGGCGGTATCGGCGCCAGATGTCTGCGCCTGCGCGCTGTCGTTGGTGGCGGCCGTTGCGGCGCCGGCGGGGCCGGCTCCCGCCAGCATGGCGCCCAGCAGCAGTATCGGTATCAATGTCATCAGGCGTCTGTAAACGCGCTGGCTCAAAGTGTCGTTGGCCATAAGCAGCATCACTTGGCGGTCTCCCTCTGGCGGTGTGCAAAAAAGAAAAAAGCACGTGGTCAACGTGCTTTTTCTCTATCTGAAGGGTAACACTAGGTTTGCCCGGTTGTCAGTTCCCGGTGGTCAGGCACGTTCGCGCGAGCGTGCAAGCACCCTGGGGGGCTCTCCGCTGTGATCGTCTGTGTCGACGGCGTCGGGCCCGCCGGAACTGTCATCGTCGCTGTCGTCGTGATGGGCTGGCGCCAGCGAGGCCATGTCGAACTCATCGGCATCGAATGCCTTGTCGCCGTCCTCGACAGCCAGGCCGCCTGCCGTAATGCCCGAGAAATCAAACAGCTCGCGATCCATCAGGTGGGTGGGGACGACGCGCGAGAGGGCGCCAAACACATTCCAGGAGCGCCCCGGGAAGTTGCGGTCCCATTCCGCCACCATGCGGCTGACCTCTTTGCGTTTGAGATTTTCCTGCGAGCCGCACAGATTGCAGGGAATGATGGGGAACTGTTTGTGCTGCGCATAGCTGATCAGGTCTTTTTCTGGCACATAGGCCAGTGGACGGATGACGATGTGCTTGCCGTCGTCGGACATAAGCTTGGGCGGCATGGCCTTCATGCGCCCGCCGTAAAACAGGTTCAGGAAGAACGTGCCCAGGATGTCGTCGCGGTGATGGCCCAGCGCGATCTTGGTGGCGCCCAGTTCGCTGGCGACGCGGTACAGAATCCCCCGTCGCAGGCGAGAGCAGAGCGAGCACATAGTCTTGCCCTCAGGGATTACGCGTGTGACGACAGAGTAAGTGTCCTGTGTTTCGATATGGAAAGGCACGCCCAGCCCGCGCAGGTATTCCGGCAAGATGTGATCCGGGAAGCCGGGCTGCTTCTGGTCGAGATTGACGGCAATGATGTCGAAGTCGATAGGCGCGCGCGCCTTGAGCGTAAGCAGGATGTCCAGCAGGCTGTAGGAGTCTTTGCCGCCAGAAAGACAGACCATGACCTTGTCGCCATTTTCGATCATGTTGAAATCGGAGATGGCGCGTCCTGTTTCACGTATCAGACGCTTGGCGAGCTTGTTGCTGTTGTGCCGCTGCTTTTGCGCGTGGCGGGAATCGGGCTCGGCGGCCGGAAGAGAGGGCTGAAGCGTGTCAGGGTGCATGGCGGTATGAAATGGGGGCGCGGTGCGCATCAGCGCCCGCGCTGGAGCTCTATGCCCACGGCCGCGCAGTCGGAAAACGCCAGGGGCTTGCTGATGCGTATTTTAACGTGCTGCACGGAGGGGAATTCGGTCAGGATGCGGGCGACAACCCGCTCGCTCAGCGTTTCGAGCAGATTGACGTGCGAGTGCGTGCACTCGTCGACGATGGCATTGCGCAACAGGCGGTAGTCGAGCACCGTCTGTATGTTCTGGTCGAGCACTTCCTGGGTGACATCGACATCGAACTCTGCGTCAATATGCAGAGGCTGAGTCGCGCGCAGTTCGTGTTCGAGGATGCCAATGCGTGCGTCCAGCGCAAGCTGTGAAAAGAAAACGCGTCGTGTGGGCATAGTCGGGCCTTGTAGAATAGACTGAATTGTATGTTGGAATCCGTATGAACGCAGGCGATTACACCTATGACGCGGCAATTTTGGGTGCCGGGCCGGCTGGCGCGTCTTGCGCTGTCTGGCTGGCCCGCCTGGGATTGCGACCGGTGTTGCTGGAGGCGGGCGAGGCCGTGGGCGGCCTGTGCCGCAGTCATCCGTTTGCCGACGAGTGGAACGCAGCGCTGCCCGGCGCGACCGGCCCCGAGGTTGCCGCCAATCTGGCGTTGAGCCTGGCGCAAGCAAATGTGGATACCCGTCTCGCATGCCGGGTCGATCGCGTCGATCCGCTGATGGAGGATGCGCAGCCATCAGGGTTTGCAGTCCATGTCGCAGACTTGCCCGCCGCGCTGCATGCCCGCTATCTGGTACTGGCGACAGGCGTGCGCGCCCGCCCGCTGGCGCCTGGCACTGCGGATACGCTGTCGGCGCAGGGCATGCTCACCGGGCCAGGCAGCCATGTCGTAGCCCAGGATTTCCGCGGCAAGCGCGTCGCGGTATTGGGCGGGGGCGACAACGCCTTCGAGAACGCCCTGTACGCGCTGGAGCATGGCGCGCAGTCCGTCCATCTGTTTGCCCGCAGCGTCAGGGCACAGCGCCAGTTCCTGCGCCGATTCCCGGCGGACGCAGTCACCGTGGGGCATTATGTCGCCGATGCGCAGGCGCGCACGGTCAATGGCAAGGCCTACGACCTGATCATGGTGTTTTATGGTTGGGAACCCTGCACGGGCTTTGCCGATGCGCTCAATCTAAGGCGCAGCGATAGGGGATTCATCGCCACCGATCCGCTTACCGCCCAGACCAGCTTTCCCGGCGTCTACGCGATTGGCGAAGTGGCGCAGCGCCAGCATCCCTGCGTGGTGACTGCCCTGGCGGACGGTGTGGCCGCCGCCAAGGCGATACAGGCCCGGATCGAAGCCGGGCGCTGAAACCTGGCCGTTCAGGCCGCCTGATGGATGCGTGTCAGCACGCATTCGTTCTCGACCGGCGCTGCCAGCGAAAGGCTGAAAACCCGCAGCTCATCGCGCCGGAAAACATGAACCTGAACCGTGTCGCCTGGCTGGTAGGCGGGCAGCAGTTGGTTCAGGGATGCTGCGTCGTTGACGCGCAGGCCATCCAGGGCAACCAGCACATCGCCGGCCGACAGGCCTGCCTGGTGCGCCGCGCCGCCTTCGTACACTGCGGCGATTTTCACTTCGCCGTGCTCAGCCTTGATGCGTGCCTGCAGCGAAGGCAGGTCGTTCGCTGTCTTCCAGGTCAGCGAGATTCCCTGGAACGGCAGCAATGTATCCAGTGGAACGTCTTCGCGGCCCAGCACATGACGTTCAATGAATGACGACACATCCACGCCGGTGGCTTCGCGGATCAGACCCGGCAACGCTTTTTCAGGAATTCCCTTGCCCTGGCCGCGATAGAAGTCGCGTCCGTAGCGGGTCCAGAGCAACTGCATGACATCGTCCAGCGAGCGCTTGCCGTCTGTAGCCTGGCGCAGTGTGATGTCCAGGCCCAGGGCAATCAGCGAGCCCTTGGTGTAGTAGCTGACCAAGGCGTTGGACGAGTTTTCGTCCTGCTTGTAATACCGCGTCCAGGCATCGAACGAGCTTTCCGTCACGCTCTGCTTGAAGCGCCCCGGCGTGTTGTGCACGTTGCTGATCACCTTGGCGGTCAGGCGCAGGTAATCCGCTTCGGTAATCACGCCCGCCCTCAGCAGCATCAGGTCATCGTAGTAAGACGTGAAGCCTTCGAAGACCCAGAGCAGAGAGGTGTGGGTGCTGCGCGTGAGGTCATACGGCGCAAAGGCGGCAGGCTTGATGCGCTTGACGTTCCATGTGTGGAAATATTCATGACTGACCAGGCCCAGGAAGCTCTGGTAGCCTTCGCCGGCATCGGCGCGACCGGCGACCGGCAGATCCCGGCGCGATGCCATCAGCGCTGTCGAGGCGCGATGCTCCAGGCCGCCGTAGCCGTTGTCGGTGACGGTGGTCATGAACACATAGCGATCCGAGCTGTCCAGAAAGGGCGCGGCTTTGGTGTCGGGCTCGAAAAACGCAATCTGCGCGGCGCAGATGCGCCGCACATCCGCGGCGATGCGCTTCAGGTCGAGATTGGGAATGACGCCGGTGAACACCATCTCGTGCAGGGCGCCGTGTGCGCGAAACTGCAATACCTGCGGGGTTCCCATTTCGACGGGATGGTCGATGAGTGCGTCGTAGTCGGGCGCAAGATACATGCCGAAACCATGTCGCGATGCCGCTTCGGGATGGCCGGTGGCCTCGGGCAGGCTGGTGTACACCTTCCAGTTGCGCGCGTGCGGCGGCGCGCACAGTCTGAGATGGCAGGCGGCGTGTTCCTGCCCGTGCGCGCGCAGAAACACGCTGGTACCGTTGAAGAATGCATGGCTTTCGTCCACATGTGCGCCGCGTACGGACAAATCCCATGCATACACGGTATATTCGACCACCAGCGGGCCGGTGACGGCGTCGCAGCGCCAGGAGTGATCGCCCGTTTTGCGCAGTGCAACCTGCTTGTTGCGGCAGCGGGCGGATATCTGCTCGATCTGTCTGGAAAAATCCCGTATCAGATAGCTGCCGGGGATCCAGGCGGGCAGGGACAGCACCTGTCCGGTGGGTGAGGGTTGCTGTATGACCATCTGGATGGTCATCCTGTGGCCGGACGGGTCGGAGGGGGTTGCGGTATAAAGTACGGATTCTCTTTTCATCCACATATATTAACTTTGTCAGGAGACGGCATGAGCGAGCCCATGATCAAGACCGAAACACGAGGCCGTGTGGCCATCATCACGCTGGACCGGCCCAAGCAGTTGAATGCACTGAGCAATGAGCTGGTGGATCAACTGGCCGAAGCGATGCGCGGGTTCGATGCCGACGACGACATCAGCGTCATGGTGCTGACCGGCAGCGAAAAAGCCTTTGCGGCGGGCGCCGACATCGGGGCCATGCAGGGCTGGTCCTACATGGACGTATACAAAAAGGACTATCTCGGCGGCAACTGGGAGTCGCTGCGGCGCATCCGCAAGCCTGTCATCGCGGCAGTGGCGGGCTATGCCCTGGGCGGCGGCTGCGAGCTTGCCATGACCTGCGACATCATCATCGCGGCCGACAATGCCCGTTTTGGCCAACCCGAAATCAAGCTGGGCGTCATCCCCGGTTTCGGCGGCACGCAGCGTCTGCCGCGCGCGGTGGCCAAGTCCAAGGCCATGGACCTGATCCTGACCGCCCGGATGATGGACGCCGAGGAAGCCGAGCGCGCTGGCCTGGTGTCGCGTGTCGTCCCCGCCGACCGGTTGATGGACGAAGTTCTGGAGGCGGCTACCGTGATTGCATCCATGTCGCTGCCGTCGGTCATCATGGCCAAGGAATGCGTCAATATGGCTTATGAGGGCTCGTTGAACGAAACCCTGATGTTCGAACGCCGTAATTTCCATGCCTTGTTTGCCACCGAAGATCAAAAAGAAGGCATGGCTGCTTTTGTCGAAAAGCGTAAGCCTGCATTCAGGCATCGGTGAAAAATGTAGGCATCGCCCCACAGATTATTGCCTGACAAGTTGCTTACGGATAAAAAATAAAGCTATACTCCATGGGTTTGACGCCTCGCAGTAATTAAATGGGTATGCGGTCGCTGGCAATGGATACAAACAATGTTCAAGGCGACAGCGCACCTGGCGAAACAGGGGGGGCGGGCGCCGAAAGGTTGTCTCTTACCGAGCATGACCGCGCGGTCATACATCTACGTGCAAGCAAAGGACTCGTCCGGGCGCTGGTTGCCCAGGCGGTGATGCTGGGTGCGGCTGTGGTGGTGTGTGGCCTGGTTTCGGGAAAGGCTGCGGCCTGGTCCGCGCTGATCGGAGGGAGCGCTTATCTGCTTCCCAATGCTCTGTTTGCCTTGCGCTTGCTGGTGGGTCTCTGGGGGCCGGTAGCATCCACTCCCTTCACCTTTTTCATGGGTGAGGCCTTCAAGCTTGGCACTGCGGTGCTGACGCTGGGGTTGGCCGGTTGGCTGGGGGCGGGCTGGATAGTCTGGCCGGCGCTGTTGGCCGGTCTGGTGTGTGTATTGAAAGGCTATGTGCTGCTGTTGTTGTTTCGCAGCCTGCCGTAGCTGGTTTTATTGATTCTTGAGCGTCGCGCGCTCGCTAACGGATAAAAGGTTCATTCAGATGGCTGCTAGTGATATATCGCCACAGTCCGCGTACATTCAGCATCACTTGGTTCACCTGAATAACGCCGGCGTCAAGCAGTCGGCCATTGCTGATTTCGGCTTCGTTAACTACGATTCCCTGTTCTGGGCAATACTCACCGGCCTGATTGTCGTGTTTTTCCTGTGGCGCGCCGCCAAGCGGGCTACCCAGGGAGTTCCTGGCCGCTTCCAGGTTGGCGTCGAAATGCTGGTCGACATGGTCGAAGAGCAGGCCAAAAGCATCATCCCCAGTGCAAAATCGCGTCTTTTTGTTTCGCCTCTGGCGCTGACCGTGTTCCTCTGGATCATCCTGATGAACATGCTCGACCTGGTTCCCGTCGATATCCTGCCCTGGATTTTCCGGAACACCGGGCTTGGCGCCCATCACGGCGACGTTCTCTATTATCACCGCATCCTTCCCACCGCCGACCTGAACGTGCCCATGGGCATGTCGCTGGGCGTGCTGCTCCTGATGTTCTACTACGGCATCAAGATCCATCACCCGGTCGGTTTCGTGAAGGGTCTGTTTACCGCGCCCTTCCACGCTCCCGGTATCGGCGGGCTGGTACTTGCTCCGTTCAATTTTCTCCTGAACTGCATCGAGTACGCCGCCAAGTCGGTTTCTCTGGGCATGCGGTTGTTCGGCAACATGTTTGCCGGTGAACTCATTTTCATGCTGATCGCCCTGCTTGGCGGCGCATGGACGGGCTTTAATGGTGCAAGCTTGGGCTTGGGTGTAGGCCATATTCTGGCGGGTTCGGTGTGGGCGGTTTTCCACATTCTGATCGTGCTGTTGCAGGCCTTTATTTTCATGATGCTGACCCTGGTGTACGTGGGGCAGGCACATGAAGGCCATTAAATAGGTTTCGGCTCTGGCGGGTCCGCCCGCCGGTCGGGGTGCAGGATTTTCTTGCGATACTTTTTTGACTTTTTGATTACACGGTTATTAACCAAGGAGTTGTCATGACCAACGTTGCTTTCGTTGCTCTTGCTTGCGGTCTTATTATTGGTCTGGGCGCTATCGGTGCTTGCATTGGTATCGCCCTGATGGGGGGCAAATACCTGGAAGCTTCGGCTCGTCAGCCAGAACTGATGAACGCTTTGCAAACAAAAATGTTCCTGCTGGCCGGTCTCATTGACGCCGCCTTCCTGATCGGTGTCGGTATCGCTATGTTGTTTGCGTTCGCCAACCCCTTCGTCGGATAAGGCAAACGCAGCCCGCTATGGCGGGACAAGCAGTCGCAGGCGGCCTGGTGTGCGCTTGCGGCTTGGATATCAAGTGTCATGCGGCCTGGCCGCCTGACACGAGTGGCTTAAAGGGAAACGACCGTGAATTTAAACGCGACTCTCTTTTTTCAGATGATCGTGTTTTTCGTGCTTGGCTGGTTTACGATGAAATTCGTATGGCCGCCGCTCACGAAAGCAATGGATGACCGCCGCCAGAAAATTGCCGATGGCCTTGCGGCCGCCGACAAGGGCAAGGCCGATTTGGCCCAGGCCCAGGCGCGCATCAGCCTGATAGAGGCTTCTGCCAAAACGGAAAACCATGCCCGCATGGTCGAGGCCGAGAAACAGGCCGTGGTCATGATAGACGAGGCTCGTCGGGAAGCCGAGGCCGAAAAGGCCCGTATTCTGGCGCAAGCCCATCAGGACGCAGTCCAGGAAGTCCAGCGTCTGCGCGACGGTCTGCGCAACGATGTGGCCGTACTGGCGGTCAAGGGTGCAGAGCAGATTCTCCAGCGCGAGGTCGATGCACAGGCTCATGCCAAGCTGTTGGATCAGCTTAAGGCTCAACTCTAGACTCAGGGCAAGCCATGGCTGAATTATCGACTATCGCCAGACCATACGCCGAAGCGCTGTTCGCTGCGGCAATCGACGACCAGGCTGGCCTGGAGTCATGGTCCGGTCTGGTTTCCGAACTTGCCCAGGTGGCAGGCCTGGACGACGTGCGCGAAGCGCTCACTGATCCGCGGATCAGTGCAGCCCAGCGCGTCGACCTCTTTGCCGGGCTCATCAAGACCCCGCTTTCGACCGAGGCGCGTAACTTCATCGAGCTTCTGGTCGACAACAACCGCATCCTGTTGTTGCCGCAGATCGCCGAGCAGTTCGACGCGCTCAAAAACCAGCGCGACGGTACTGCGCTGGCGCAGATAACCAGTGCCTTTGAACTCAGCGATGAGCAGGTCGGAGCGCTGGTGTCCGGGCTGGAGAAGAAATTTGGCCTCAAGCTCAAGCCGGCCGTGACGATCGACCCCGCCCTGATCGGCGGCGTACGCGTAATCGTCGGCGACCAAGTACTTGACACTTCCGTGCAGGCCCAGTTGGCCCGCATGCGCGATGCTCTGGTCGCCTGACGCGGCCAGTTAACAGGATTCCAGGAGTCTGAACATGCAACTTAACCCGTCAGAGATCAGCGAACTGCTCAAGAGCCGCATTGAAGGCCTGGGCGCATCCACCGACGTTCGCACGCAAGGCACGGTTGTTTCCGTGACCGACGGTATTACCCGCATCCACGGCCTGTCCGATGTGATGCAAGGCGAAATGCTTGAATTCCCGAACAACGTGTTCGGTCTGGCGCTCAACCTCGAGCGCGATTCCGTCGGCGCGGTGATTCTGGGCGATTACACCGGCGTTTCCGAAGGCGATCCGGTCAAGACCACCGGCCGTATTCTCGAAGTACCGGTTGGCCCCGAGCTGCGCGGCCGTGTCGTGGACACGCTGGGCAATCCCATAGACGGCAAGGGCCCGATCAACGCCAAGGCAACCGACATCATCGAAAAAGTCGCGCCAGGCGTTATTGCGCGTAAGTCTGTAACCCAACCGCTGCAGACCGGCACCAAGGCCATCGATGCCATGGTGCCTATTGGCCGCGGCCAGCGCGAGCTGATCATTGGTGACCGCCAAACCGGTAAAACGGCCGTGGCAGTCGACACCATCATCAATCAGAAAGGCCAGGGCGTCACCTGCGTGTACGTTGCGATCGGACAAAAAGCGTCCACGATCAACAACGTGGTCCGCAAGCTCGAAGAGCACGGCGCCATGGAGTACACCATTGTCGTCGCAGCCGCTGCGTCCGACTCGGCCGCCATGCAGTACCTGGCTGCCTACTCCGGCTGCACCATGGGCGAATATTTCCGCGATCGCGGGGAAGATGCCCTGATCATTTATGATGACCTCACCAAACAGGCCTGGGCTTATCGCCAGGTTTCGCTGCTGCTGCGTCGTCCTCCAGGCCGCGAAGCCTATCCCGGCGACGTGTTCTACCTGCACTCCCGTCTGCTCGAGCGTGCTGCTCGCGTCAACGAAGAGTACGTCGAGAAATTCACCAATGGTGAAGTCAAGGGTAAAACGGGTTCGTTGACAGCACTGCCTATCATTGAAACCCAGGCTGGTGACGTGTCTGCCTTCGTGCCGACCAACGTTATCTCCATTACCGACGGTCAGATCTTCCTGGAAACCGACCTCTTTAACGCCGGCGTCCGCCCCGCCATCAACGCGGGTATCTCGGTATCGCGTGTGGGTGGTTCGGCGCAGACCAAGGTCATCAAGAAATTGTCCGGCGGTATTCGTACCGACCTGGCCCAGTATCGTGAACTGGCCGCGTTCGCGCAGTTTGCCTCTGATCTGGACGACGCCACCCGCCGCCAGCTCGAGCGCGGCAAGCGCGTGGTCGAGCTGCTCAAGCAGCCCCAGTACCAGCCCAATCCGGTATGGGAGCAGGCCGTATCGCTGTTTGCCGTCAACAACGGTTATCTGGACGACCTCGAAGTCGAACAGATCCTGCCGTTCGAGAAGGCACTGCGTGATTATCTGCGTACCAAGCAAGATGCATTGATCCAGCGTATCCAGGACAAAAAAGAACTGTCCAAGGAAGACGAGGGCGAACTGGTCGCCGCCATTCAAGAGTTCAAGAAGCACGGTGCTTATTGAGTGAAGGCACGGATGGCCGGGCAAGGGTGCCCGGGCGTCCGACCGTAAGGCGGGGCAGCCGCAGGCAGTCCCGTAATAACGCCCTTTCAGGAAAGAGCGATGGCCGGAATTAAGGAAATTCGAACCAAGATCAAGAGCGTGCAAAACACGCGCAAGATCACCAAAGCCATGGAGATGGTTGCGGCATCCAAAATGCGCAAGGCGCAGGACAGGATGCGCGCCGGCCGTCCCTATGCAACCAAAGTGCGCGAGATTGCCGCTCATCTGATGCAGGCACATCCCGATTATTCGCACCCATACATGATCGAGCGTACCGATGTGCGCGCGGTCGGCGTTGTTGTGGTCACGACAGACAAGGGTCTGTGCGGTGGCCTGAACACCAACATCATGCGCCTGGTGCTGAACCGCTTGAAAGAGTTCGAGCAGAAAGGCGTCAAGTCTCAGTTCACGGCGTTTGGCAACAAGGGCGCGGGAGTGCTTACCCGTATCCGTGCCAATCTGGTGTCGCAGGAAGTCCAATTGGGCGATACGCCCAACCTCGAGCGCCTGATTGGCGCAGTCAAGGTTCAGCTGGACGACTTCGTCGAGGGCAAGATTGATGCGGTCTATCTGGCCACCAATCGCTTCGTCAACACCATGAAGCAGGATCCCAGTTTCATCCGCCTGCTGCCGTTGCCCAGTGGCCTTAAGGATCCCTTCCTGTCGGACGCCGACAACGAAGAAATGGACGCCGAGCAGGTCAAGACCAGCCACGGCTGGGATTACATCTACGAGCCCGATTCCAAGTCTGTGATCGACGAGCTGTTGCTGCGCTACGTCGAAGGCCTGGTGTATCAGGCCGTGGCGGAAAACATGGCTTCCGAGCAGTCGGCTCGCATGGTCGCCATGAAGGCGGCATCCGACAACGCCAAGAAAGTCATCGGCGACCTCGAACTGGTCTACAACAAGACCCGTCAGGCAGCCATTACCAAAGAAATTTCAGAAATCGTGGGGGGAGCTGCCGCTGTGTAAGCAGCAAGGCATCCCGTCAAAGATATTTAGCAAGGACTAAACATGAGCAACGGTACCATCGTTCAGTGCATCGGCGCCGTGGTGGATATTCAGTTCCCCCGCGACTCCATCCCAAAAATCTACAACGCGCTCAAGCTTGTCGACGAAAGCTCTGCTTTTGCCGAAAAAGGCCTCACGTTCGAAGTGCAGCAGCAGCTGGGCGACGGCGTTGTTCGCACGATTGCCATGGGCTCGTCCGACGGCCTGCGCCGCGGCATGGAAGTGGCCGACAGCGGCAACGCCATCGCGGTGCCGGTCGGTGAAGGCACGCTGGGTCGCATCATGGATGTGCTCGGTCGTCCTATCGACGAACGCGGCCCTATCCAGAGCGACGAAACACGTGGCATTCACCAGGACGCACCCAAGTTCGACGAACTGTCGCCCTCCGTGGAGCTGCTTGAAACCGGCATCAAGGTTATCGATCTGGTCTGCCCGTTTGCCAAGGGCGGCAAGGTCGGCCTGTTCGGCGGCGCCGGCGTGGGCAAGACCGTGAACATGCTTGAGCTCATCAACAACATCGCCAAGGCGCACAGCGGCTTGTCCGTGTTCGCTGGTGTGGGCGAGCGTACTCGCGAAGGCAATGACTTCTACCACGAAATGGCAGAAGCCGGCGTCATCAAGCTGGACAATCTGTCCGAATCCAAGGTGGCCATGGTGTTCGGTCAGATGAACGAGCCTCCCGGCAACCGTCTGCGCGTGGCGCTGTCCGGCCTGACCATGGCTGAAAAGTTCCGCGACGAAGGCCGCGACATCCTGTTCTTTGTGGACAACATCTACCGCTACACGCTGGCCGGTACCGAAGTGTCCGCGCTGCTGGGCCGTATGCCTTCCGCCGTGGGTTACCAGCCTACGCTGGCCGAAGAAATGGGCAAGCTGCAAGAGCGCATCACTTCGACCAAAACGGGTTCCATTACATCGATCCAGGCCGTCTACGTGCCAGCCGATGACTTGACCGACCCTTCGCCCGCCACCACATTCCTTCACCTGGACTCCACCGTCGTGCTGTCGCGTGACATCGCCGCCCTGGGTATCTACCCGGCCGTCGATCCGCTCGACTCCACCAGCCGGCAGCTCGATCCGCAGGTCGTTGGCGAAGAGCACTACAGTATCGCCCGCGGCGTGCAGCAAACCCTTCAGCGTTACAAGGAACTGCGCGACATCATCGCCATTCTGGGCATGGACGAGCTCTCGCCCGAAGACAAGCAGGCTGTTGCCCGCGCTCGCAAGATCCAGCGCTTCCTGTCCCAGCCTTTCCACGTGGCCGAAGTCTTTACCGGCAGCCCCGGCAAATACGTTCCGCTGACCGAAACCCTGCGCGGTTTCAAGATGATTGTCGAAGGGGAGTGCGATGCACTGCCTGAGCAGGCTTTCTACATGGTGGGTTCCATCGACGAGGCTTTCGAGAAAGCCAAGAAGGTTCAATAAGGAATACTCATGGCCACATTGCATGTTGACGTAGTCAGCGCAGAAGAATCGATTTTTGCCGGCGAGGCAAAATTCGTGACACTGCCTGGCGAGTCGGGCGAGCTGGGCATACTGCCTGGCCACACGCCGCTGATCTCGCGCATACGGCCAGGTACCGTCAAGGTGGTACAGACCGACGGCACCGAGATTGGTATTTTCGTGGCTGGCGGCATTCTTGAGGTCCAGCCGGGTACGGTTACCGTGTTGTCCGACACAGCCATTCGTGCCGAAGACCTGGACGAGGCCAAGGCCCTGGAAGCGCGCAAGCAGGCCGAAGAGGCTCTGCGCAATGCCAAGGACAAGGCTGATATCGCCGTGGTCGAGGCGGAACTTGCCATGCTGGCCGCGCAGGCTGACGCGGCACGCAAGCTCCGGCATCTGCGTCGCAGCTCGCACTGAGTGTAGAACCTGTCCGGCGGCCTGCATTACGGCGCCGCTGGAGCGGGGGCCGCATTACGGCCGCAGCTCATGCCTGGTGCGTAGCGCCTTCTTTGCACAAAACCCCTGGTAACGGAAACACGTCCGTCCCAGGGGGTTTTTGTTGGGCCACTTTCTCCATCAGTAGTTTCCGACATGTAAGTTCTGTCGATTGTCGGTCTTTGGTGTGCTGGCTATGCTTTCTTCCATCTTTTTTTCAGGAAGAGACCATGAGAGAGCGACTCGATTGTGCTGTGCTGCTTACGACATGCAGCGAACAACGGATCAGGCCCGAGGCCTTTACACAAGCTAAGGGGCGGCTTCATCTGCAGGCGTTGTGCAAAAGCGTAGACGTCAGTGTGCCAGGTTCGGCCAGCGTGCTGGCTGCGCATGCAATGCAGCTTTGCCGGTTCGATGTCTGCCTGTTGGTGGTATCCGAATCCAATCTGGCCTGGACCCGCACCATGCTGTCCTCCTGCCGGGGCGTACTCAAAACGCCGGTCATGGCGCTGGCCTGCGAGCTCAAGGCATGCGCGCTGAACGACCTTTGCACCTTGGGCGTTGCGGATTTTCTGCGCTATCCACTGTGCCAGGAAGAGCTGCGCGTGCGCATCGAGCGACTGCTTGACCGCCAGCGCCGCAGAACGCCGACAGCCCTGCCGGCGTCAACCGAGATCCGCGAGGGCAATGCCCGCCATTATGGCCTGGGCCGGACCGTCACCAGCCCCAATACGCAGCAGATATGCGATACCATTCTGGAGCGCAGCGGCGCCGAGCTCGAGGCATTCGCGGTAGCCTCCGCCTCCCGCTACGCTTCCACCTCCGAACCCTTCCGGCGCGCCAAGGGCCAGGTGATCGAACGCTTCGAGCGTGCGTATATTACCGCTGCGCTGAGCCGGCACTCTGGCAATATCGCCATGGCCGCGCGGTCTGCTCAGAAGCATCGTCGGGCCTTTTGGGCCTTGATGCGCAAGCACAGCATCGATGCTGCCCCGTTCCGCAGCCCGCACAATACCAATACCCTCCCAGACGGGTAAAATCAACAGTCTTGATGAAGAGGACAGACGTGACATTTCCCGCCCTAAAAAACGATACGCTGCTGCGCGCGCTGATGCGCCAGCCTGTTTCCTATACGCCCATCTGGCTCATGCGCCAGGCCGGGCGCTATCTGCCTGAATACAACGAAACGCGGGCGCGTGCCGGCTCCTTCCTGGGGCTGGCGCAGAATCGCGAGTACGCCTGCGAAGTCACGCTGCAGCCCCTGCAGCGCTTTGACCTGGATGCGGCGATCCTGTTTTCGGACATCCTGACCATCCCCCATGCCATGGGCCTGGGTCTGGACTTCCAGGCGGGCGAAGGGCCACGCTTTGCCCGCCCGGTCCGCCACGAAGACGACGTCAAGGCACTGCGCGTGCCTGACATGAACGACCTGCGCTATGTCTTTGATGCGGTGTCCCTGATACGCCAGGAGCTCGACGGCAAAGTACCGCTCATCGGGTTCGCGGGCAGCCCCTGGACGGTTGCCTGTTATATGGTGGAGGGGCAGGGCAGCAAAGAATATCAGCTCATCAAAACCATGCTGTACAGCCGCCCGGATTTGCTGCACCGCATTCTTGAGATCAACGCCCAGGCTACCACCCAGTATCTCAATGCCCAGATCGAAGCCGGCGCCCAGGCGGTGATGGTATTCGATAGCTGGGGAGGCGTGCTGGCCGACGGCTTGTTCCAGGAATTCTCGCTGGCTTATATCCGCAAGGTCGTTCAGGGCCTGAAGCGCGAGCACGACGGTCGTACCGTGCCTGTTATCGTCTTTACCAAGGGCGGCTACCCCTGGCTGGAGGATATCGCTGCGGTGGGCTGCAACGCGATAGGTCTGGACTGGACGGCCAACATGGCCAGCGCCCGCCGGCGTGTAGAGGACAAGGTCGCGCTTCAGGGCAATCTGGATCCTATGGCCATGTTTGGCGGCGAGCAGGTGATCCGTGAACAGGCCCGTAAAGTGATCGATGACTTCGGCGCGGTAGGCGACGGCGGGCATGTCTTTAACTTTGGCCATGGCATCTCGCGCTTTACGCCGCCAGAAGCTGTGGCCGCGCTTGTAGATGAAGTGCACAGCTACAGCCGCAGCAAACATCAAAGCGACCGCTAAGCCGCTTTCTATCTGGTTTTCCCGTTCCGAAACCTGAGGTTGTGCACAGCTTACGGTGCTGCGCACAATTCCTTTCATTTTCTAAGTTACTATTTTGTTAAATCAATTAAGCTATTGATTTTATTGTAAAAATAACAGTGCTTTAACTAGGAATGGCAATCTGTCCGTTATGATGCCTTGACTTTCCCCAGGCTTGTCCACGAGATTTTCCCCAAAGTTATCCACAGACCGTCACATAGCCATCATAAAGTGCGCAACCATGCGCTTTTCCGTCCTTAAGCAAGAATTTACTTTAACTTTACATGTCCGAATCCCCCCCCCCTGTGAGCAATGACGCCTCCGCCTGCGGTCAGCGTGTGGCGAGCACCGCATGGGTAAGGGTGGCGCTCGATGTGCCCTTGCATGGTTTGTTCGATTACCGGGCCACGAGCCAGGTGCCTATAGGAACGCGCGTGATTGTCCCGTTCGGCAGGCGCAAGCTGATAGGAGTTGTGGTCGATCACCCTGCGGAACCGGCGCTTGCACCCGAGAAGCTGCGCGACGTCGAACAGGTGCTGGACGACACGCCGCCGTTTCCACAAGACTGGATCCGCCTGGCCCGTTTCGCCGCGTATTATTATCAGCGGCCTTTGGGTGAGGTCATGCTGCCTACACTCCCGGTGCCCTTGCGGCGGGTGTCGGCTTATCAAGGCAAGCGCTCGGCCGGCGGGCCGGTGCAGCGGATGGATAAACGGCCCGGCGCTGCTGGCCCCGAGGTCCAGGCGGATTGCGCGCCTGAACTCAATGCTGAGCAACTGCACGCTGCCCAGGCCATCGCGGCACTCACGGCGCACAAAGCGGTGTTGCTGCATGGGGTGACAGGCAGCGGCAAGACCGAGGTCTATCTGCATGCCGCCCAGGCGGTGCTGGCGCAGGGGCGCCAGGTGCTGTTCATGGTGCCCGAAATCAACCTTACTCCCCAGCTCGAGCGATCTTTGCGCGCGCGGCTGTCGGGACTTGCCGGCGCGGGTACGGTGGCGGTGCTGCACAGCGGGCTCGCCGATGGAGAGCGTCTGCGCGCCTGGATGAGCATACAGCGGGGCCAGGCCAGAGTGCTGCTGGGCACCCGCCTGTCGGTATTCGCGCCTATGCCAGAGCTGGGGCTGATCATCGTCGACGAAGAACACGATACCTCTTACAAACAACAGGAAGGCCTGCGCTATTCCGCGCGTGATCTGGCGGTCTGGCGCGCCCGCGACCTGGATATCCCTGTCGTGCTAGGGTCGGCCACGCCTTCGCTGGAAACCTGGCGGCATGCAGAAAGTGGTCATTACCTGCGTTTCACCTTGGCCCAACGTGCCCGGGCAGTGGAACTGCCTCATATTCGCCTGGTGGATACGCGGCGCCTGGTGATGGAGCAGGGGTTCTCGCCGCAGTTGATCGAGGCCATGGGCAAGCGCCTGGAGGCAGGCGAGCAAACACTGATCTACCTGAATCGGCGAGGTTATGCGCCAGTACTCAATTGCGCTTCTTGCGGGTGGGTAAGCCAGTGTCCGCGGTGTACCGCCTATGCTGTCCTGCATAAGGGCGGCCATCGCCACAACTATCTGCAATGTCACCATTGCGGCTACCAGGCCAGGGTGCCCCGTTCCTGCCCCGACTGCGGCGACCAGGATCTCAAGCCCATGGGTCGTGGCACGCAACGGGTCGAAGAGCACCTGGCGGCGCTCTTCCCTGACGCGCGCGTAGCCCGTATCGACGCGGACAGCACGCGCCTGAAAGGCAGCGCACAGGCCCTGTTCTCTAAAGTCCATGCGGGCGAGGTCGATATTCTGGTCGGCACGCAGATGGTCGCCAAGGGCCATGATTTCACCGGACTTGGCCTGGTGGGTGTGCTCAATGCGGATGCCATGCTGTTTGCGCAGGATTTTCGGGCGCCTGAGCGTCTGTTTGCGCAATTGATGCAGGTTGCCGGACGGGCAGGTCGGCATGTCAAGGGCGGGGAGGTAATCATTCAGACCGACTACCCCGAGCAGTCGGTGTATCAGGCGCTGCTGCGGCACGATTATCCGGGTTTCGCCAATTATGGGCTTGCCGAACGTGAAGCAGTGGGGCTGCCTCCATACGCCTATCAGGCACTGCTGACTGCCGAGGCCAGGGAACTGGCCGATGCGCTGGCGTTTCTGGCGGGCGCGCGCAGCCTGCCCGAGCAGAATGGCGGCCGTTACCCCACCGCATCGGCCATTACGCTTTATGATCCGGTACCCCTGCGGGTTGTACGCGTCGCGCATGTGGAAAGGGCGCAGTTGCTGGTAGAGAGCGCCAGTCGTCCTGCCTTGCAGCAGTTCCTGTCGACTTGGTCCCAGGAGCTTCCCGACTTTGCCCGCGGTTTCAAGGTCCGTTATCACCTCGAAGTCGATCCTCTCGAAATATGAGCACCACGGATATTCACCTGCAGTCGCGTGGCAACACTGTGCCCGCCGACATGAATGCCATGCAGCGGCAGGCGGTGCTTTATCTGGATGGGCCTTGCCTGGTGCTGGCGGGCGCGGGCAGTGGAAAGACGCGGGTGATCACCCAGAAAATCGCCTACCTGCTGCGTGAGTGCGGGTACCTGGCGCGCAATGTGGTGGCGCTTACGTTTACCAACAAAGCTGCCCGCGAAATGAACGAACGGGTCAAGCAACTGGTGGACCCCAAAATGGCGCGTGGGCTGACGGTAAGTACCTTTCATTCGCTGGGCTTGCGATTCCTGAGGGAAGAGGCGGCGCAGGTGGGGCTCAAGCCCAGGTTTTCCATCCTGGATGCCAACGATGGCCTGGGCATCATCCAGGAGCTGCTGGCCACCACAGACAAGGCGCGCCTGCGGGCTGTGCAGCAGAATATTTCGCTCTGGAAGAATGCGCTGATGGATCCCGATGCGGCCGAGCGCGCGGCCGCATCGCCCAGCGAAGCGGAAGCGGCCAAGATATATCGCAGCTATAGCGCCACGCTGGCAGCCTATCAGGCCGTGGATTTCGATGACCTCATTCGGTTGCCGGCGATGTTGCTGCAGGAGAATGAAGACGTCCGCCGTCGCTGGCAGGCACGTGTGCATTACCTGCTGGTTGACGAGTACCAGGACACCAATGTATGCCAGTATCGCCTAGTGCAGTGGCTGACCGGCGGGCGGTCTCAGTTTACCGCGGTAGGTGACGATGACCAGGCCATCTATGCCTGGCGCGGCGCGACG
Organism: Pusillimonas sp.; assembly: GCA_048270225.1. Taxonomy (GTDB): domain Bacteria; phylum Pseudomonadota; class Gammaproteobacteria; order Burkholderiales; family Burkholderiaceae_B; genus Allopusillimonas. Next base: position 279,164 of record JBLWTG010000003.1, read on the forward strand.
GTCGAAAATCTGTCCAACCTGACCAGCGACTATCCCGGCCTGAAAATCATCAAGCTCGAACAGAACTATCGCTCGGTACAGCGCATATTGTCAGCGGCGAACAGGGTGATCGGCCATAACCCCAATATTTTCGGCAAAAAGCTCTGGTCCGATCTTGGCGTGGGCGAGCCCATACAGGTGACTCCCATGGCCAACGAAGAGGCTGAGGCGGAGTCGATAGCCATGCGGCTGTCGGCGGCGCGATTCGAGCGGCGTGCCGAATGGCGGGATTTTGCCGTGCTCTACCGGAGCAATCACCAGGCCCGGACGCTGGAGCAGGCGCTGCGCAACCTGCATATTCCCTACACGATATCGGGTGGCCAGAGTTTTTTCGAAAAACCCGAGATCCGGGATGTGCTGTCCTATATCCGGCTGATTGCCAACGACGACGACGACCCTGCTTTTATACGCGCGGTCACCACGCCCAAGCGCGGCATTGGCCAGGCCACCCTGCAAGTGCTGGGACAGTTCGCCGCAGAGCATCACCTGTCCCTGTTCGCTGCGATCTTCGAGATCGGCGAGGCGGATGGGATGTCGGCGCGGCAGTTGGAGCCTTTGCAGGTATTTGGCCAGTTCATACAGCGGCTGCAGCAGCGCGCTGGGCATAAAGGCGCCGCACGTTCCCTGCCTGCCCCCGCGCAGGCAACGCTGTCCGTATTGGATCCGCAGGCGCTGGGCGATGCAGTAGGGGTGGATGGCGCCCAGGAGGATTCCGCAGGCGCTGTGCTGGACGATCTGCTCAACACGATCCAGTATGAGCGCTATCTGTACGATACGCTGGAAGAGCGGCCCGCCCAGAATCGCTGGCAGAACGTGCTGGAACTGACAGGCTGGCTCAAGCGCAAGGCCGAGGAAGACGAGCTGACCTTGATCGAGCTGGCCCAGCATGTGGCGCTGGTCACGATGCTGGAGCGCGGCGATGAAGACGACCCTGATGCGGTCAAGCTTTCCACGCTGCATGCCTCCAAAGGGCTGGAATATCCGCATGTGTATCTGGCCGGAGTGGAGGAAGGGCTGTTGCCGCATTTGGGCCGGGACGACGAAGATACCGATCCGGACAAGGCGGCGGAAGTCCTGGCTTCCCGGATACAGGAAGAACGCAGGTTGATGTATGTGGGTATTACCCGGGCTCGTCGCAGTCTGCACCTGACCTGGTGCAAGAAGCGCCGGCGCGCGCGCGAAGATCTGATCCGCGAGCCATCTCGCTTTATCGAGGAAATGGGGCTGGCGCAGCCGACGGAAGGGGGCGAGCCTGCCCAGGACAGCAGCCTTAGCCCGAAAGAGCGGCTGGGTATGCTCAAGGCCTTGTTGAACAAGCCTTAGCCTTTGAGCGGCGCAGGACTGCGTGCTATGGCACCTTGCTGCCAGCCGCCTGGTTTTTGGGCGCACTGGCGCCGCAAAAAATAAAAGCCTGCCGAAACGGCAGGCCTTACAACCCGAAAACTGCTGGCTTGTGAGGGATCGCCCGGCGGCAATCCCAGCCTTTCAATCTTGCTTACCAATGCGCGCCGGTGAAACGGCTGTCTTTTGCGCGGGCGTCATTCAGTGCCACAGTGACGTCGATCACGTAGTTCCAGAACGAAACCACGAGATTTTTCACGCCGATCGCTGCGCTTTTACCGAGCTGGGCAATGGAAGTCGATTCACCTTGGGAGAGTTCCTGACGCATCAGGTCGCGCTCCAGGGCGTCGCTTAAACGGGTATTTGGGTTTAAAGCGGAAACCGACATAATTTACCTCACCTTTCAATGTGCCGACAAACAACATGTTTGGCTGACATGAATCATTATAGGGTAAACCCTTAATCAAAGGCAAGGGTTTACCCTAATTCGATGATTTGGTGTGGTTTATTTGCTGTATTGCACAAATTTGTCGCCTAGGGCGGCATAGGCCTGGCGGTATTCCTTCCTGAGCCTGTTCACGATCGCAGACATGGGCTCGATGGCCTCTATACTGCCCACGCCCTGGCCTGCGCTCCAGATATCGCGCCAGGGTTTGCTCTGGGCGCTGGAAGGCGCCGTGACGGACTCAAGTCCCGCCTGGCTGTCGGGGTCGGGGCGTATCAGGCCGTCCGGGTCCAATCCTGCCTGCGCGATGCTGGTGCGCAGATAGTTGCCGGGAATGCCGGTGAAATAAGGGGTATAGACAATATCGCTCGCCTGGGACTGGGTGAGCATGTCTTTGTAGGCCTGTTGCGCGCGTGCTTCGGTGCTGGCGATGAACCGGGTGCCTATATAGGCAAAGTCCGCGCCCATGGCGCGCGCGGCCAGGATATCCTCGCCGCGCGAGATCGCTCCGGACAGCACGATGGGGCCATCGAATATTCTGCGGACCTCTCCGAGGAGCGCAAAAGGGCTCAGGGTGCCTGCGTGGCCGCCGGCGCCCGCGCAGACGAGAATGAGTCCGTCCACACCGGCGTCGATGGCCTTGCGCGCGTGTCGCAGTGTGGTTACGTCATGGAACACCTTGCCGCCCCAGGCGTGCACGGTCTCAACAATTTTGCCGGGCGCGCGCAGGCTGGTAATGATCAGCGGCACCTTGTGCTCGGCGCAGACTTCCATGTCCTGCTGCAGACGTTCGTTGGAGGCATGGATGATATGGTTGATCGCGTAGGGCGAAATAATGTGATCGGGCTCGCGTTGCCTGAGCGCAGCCAGCGAGGTTTCTATCTCTGTCAGCCATTTTGTCAGGTCCGCCTGAGGGCGGGCGTTCAGGGCAGGCATGGCGCCGATGATGCCGCTGGCGCATTGCGCCACGACCAGTTCGGGCCCTGAAACGATAAACATGGGAGCAGACATGACGGGCAGCGCCATCTGCCGGTACAGCGTGTCGACCAATGGGTGGGGCATGGATGTGTCTCCGTTCAACAGTAAATGCCACGGCATCAGTGCAGTGAGCGGCGCCGACGGGCCTGGAGGCACCGTGGCGCCATCGTGCCGCAGTTGAGCCAGTACACCGCATTCTAGGGCGAAACTGCCGTAAATCCAGTGCGGCATGCCTGCTCTGCTAAGAGGTCTGTGGAGCGTTACCGCACTTAATCAGGCAAAATGCTGGTTTTACCTTAGAGTCCGCCTGCCATGTCGTCCTTACGCTCCGCCCCTCTGACCGGTATCAAGGTTCTGGATCTGTCCCGTGTCCTGGCGGGCCCGTGGTGTACGCAGAATCTGGCCGATCTGGGCGCGGAAGTCACCAAGATAGAGCGTCCGGGCTCAGGCGACGATACGCGTGGCTGGGGGCCGCCCTATATCAAGGATGAGCAGGGCCAGGATACAGGCGAAGCAGCCTATTACGCCAGCGCCAACCGCGGCAAGCAATCCGTGGCGCTTGATATCGCCAGCCCGCGCGGCGCCGAGCTGGTGCGAGAACTGGCCATGCAGAGCGACATTCTGGTCGAGAATTTCAAGGTTGGCGGCTTGCGCAAGTATGGTCTGGACTACGACAGCATCAAGGCCATCAATCCGGCGATCATTTATTGCTCCATCACAGGATTTGGCCAGAGCGGACCCTACGCCAAGCGGCCCGGCTACGATTTCATGATCCAGGGCATGGGCGGCCTGATGAGCATCACCGGAGAACGGGACGATCTGCCCGGCGGCGGCCCGCAAAAGGCGGGTGTGGCAGTTGCCGACCTGATGACAGGCATGTACGCGACAGTGGGCGTGCTGGCCGCGCTGCACGAACGCAGTCGCAGCGGGCTGGGGCAGCATATCGACATGGCGCTGCTGGATTGCCAGGTGGCCATGCTCGCCAACCAGAACCTGAACTTCATGACCACCGGCGTTTCGCCCAGGCGCGCCGGCAATGCCCATCAAAATCTGGTGCCCTATCAGGTGTTTGCGGCGGCCGACGGGCATCTTATCGTGGCCGTGGGCAATGATGGCCAGTTTCGCGCCTACTGCGGCGTGATCGGCAGGCCGGGGCTTGCCGATGATGTGCGTTTCAGCACCAATCCCAATCGCGTGATACATCGCGATCTGCTGGTGCCTATGTTGACCGATGCCATGAAACTGCAAAGCCGGGATCACTGGCTGGCGGAACTGGAGCGCGCAGGCGTGCCTGCAGGGCCCATCAATACGATAGATGAGGTCTATGAGGATCCGCAGGTCAAGGAGCGCGGCATGCGCCAGACGCTGCCGCACAGCAGCGCGGGCGTGGCGCCGATTTGCGCCAGCCCGCTCAAGCTGTCCGGCAGTCCGGTTTCCTACCGGCATGCGGCGCCATTGCTGGGCGAGCATACCGAAAAGGTCTTGAGCGAACGCCTGGGCCTGTCGGTCGAGGAAATCAGACAGATTATTGCGCAATAAGAGGCGTCTCCCGCGAGGCGCGCTTTATCAGATGGAGATGACAATGACTATCAGGAAAATCGGGGTGATCGGCGCTGGCGCGATGGGGCGCGGCATTGCGCAGATCGCGGCGCAGGCCGGTATGGATGTGCTGCTGTTCGACCAGAGCCAGGACGCTGTGGCAGCGGCCCGCGTTTCGCTGCAGCAAGTATGGGAAAAACTGGCGGCCAAGGAGAAAATCACCCAGGCGGTTGCCAGCGAATCTCTGGCGCGTATACACGCATGCACCTCACTGCAGGAGATGAGCCAGGCGCAGTTGGTGATCGAAGCCATTGTCGAAAGGCTCGACATCAAGCGTGAACTGTTTTCTCAGCTGGAAAACATCGTCGCCCCGGACTGCATTCTGGCGTCCAACACGTCTTCGCTGTCCATTACGGCGATTGCGCAGGCATGCGAGCGGCCTGAACGGGTCGCCGGCTATCATTTTTTCAACCCCGTTCCCCTGATGAAAGTCGTTGAGGTCATCGATGGGCTGCGCAGCGACCCGCAAACCGGCGATACCTTGATGCTGCTTGCCCGGACCATGGGTCATACGCCTGTACGCGCGCGCGACATGCCGGGGTTCATCGTGAATCACGCCGGGCGCGGCATGAATATCGAAGGCCTCAAGACGGTGCAGGAATCCGTTGCCCCGTTTGAGCAGGTGGATGCCATCATGCGCGAACAGGCGGGCTTTCGCATGGGGCCGTTCGAGCTCATGGATCTGACTGGCCTGGATGTTTCGCATCCTGTCATGGAATCCATATATCGCCAGTTCTATGACGAACCGCGCTTTCGCCCCTCGCCAATCGCCGCCGTAAGGGTAGCGGGCAAGCTGTTGGGCCGCAAGACGGGAGCGGGATTTTATGCCTATGAAGAGGGTCGGCAGGTACGGCCGGACACCGTAGCGGCGCCTGCGCTGCCCGACGGACTGAAAGTCTGGCTTGCACCCTACCATTCGACCGGGCACCGGCGCGCCGCTGCGCTGCTCAAGGCGCTCGGCGTGCAGGTGCTGACCTCGGACCGCCCGCCCCGCGACGCACTGATCGTGGTTACGCCTTTCGGAGAGGACACAGCCACCATGGTGAGTTCTTATGAGCTCGATGGCGAACGGACCGTGGCCCTGGATACACTTTTTGGACTGGAGCAGGGGCGTCGGCGAGTGGTGATGTGTTGCGCGGCGACGACGCCGCAATGGCGCGATGCCGCGCATGCGCTTTTTGCTTCGGATGACACGCCGGTTTCCGTGATCCAGGACTCGGCCGGTTTCGTAGCGCAACGTATTGCTGCTTCGATTGTGAATGTGGCCTGCGATATCGCCCAGCAGTCCGTTGCCACCCCCGAGGATATCGATCTGGCTGTATCGCTCGGCCTGGGCTATCCGCACGGTGGTCCGCTCTCCATTGGCGAAAAACTGGGCGCATCCCACCTGCTGGAGATTCTCCGCGGCATGCAGCGCGTGACCGGCGATATGCGTTATCGCCCCAGTTTGTGGCTGCAGCGTCGTGTGCAGTTGGGCATGTCCCTGCGGGCAGAGGCAGCCAGCCGGTAACACAAGCCGTTGTCCTGGGCGCGTCTGGTGCCTTGGACGGGGTTGGCGGTGGATGGGCAGGGCTTCTTACGCCACGAGGCCTTTTACCCCTTTCTGCTGCCGCAGATCAAAAGAAAAGCCCCCGGAAGCCGGACCTGAGTCCGCATTCCGGGGGCTTTTTTCGGTGCCGGGCCCCTGCGTAGTGCAGAGGGGGCTGCCGCTGATCGGGTTATTGGGCGGCGTGCACCATATACTGAACGGCTGCCTTGACTTCGGCATCGCTGGCCTGCGAACCACCGCGCGGCGGCATGGCGCCGACGCCATTGATGGCTTTGCCGACCATGGTGTCCAGACCCGTTGCAATGAAAGGCGCCCAGGCAGCCTTGTCGCCGAATTTGGGAGCGCCGGCTACACCCGCAGCATGACAGGCGAAGCAGACTGATTTGTAGAGTTTTTCGCCTGCCGGGTCGATGGCGCCCGCGTCGGCTGTCTTTTCTGCGCTCGCGTCAGCAGTTTTTTCTGCGGCGGGAGCGGCTGCTTTTTCAGCAGGGGCTGCTGCAGGTTTGTCCTGCTGGGCTGGCTGGCTGGCTTCTGCCTTGGCAGGCGTGGCCGCCGAGGCGGTTTTCGCAGCTGCGGCAGGTGCGGCGGCTGCTGTCGCAGCGCCGGCTTTGTCGCCTGTTTTTTCTTTGTCTGCAGCGGGCTCTTTGGGTTCGTCGAAGGATGCGCCTGACTGGTTCACCATATAGACCACGGCGCGTTCGACTTCGAAGTCAGCCAGGGAAGGATTGCCGCCCTTGGGAGGCATGGGGCCGATACCGTGCAAGGCATTCTTGATCAGGTCGTCATAGCCTTTTTCGATGAAAGGCGCCCAGGCGGCCTTGTCGCCTACTTTTGGGGCGCCGGCAACGCCTGCCGTGTGACAGGCGGTACAGGTCGATTCGAATACTTGCTTGCCAGTCTTGAATACCTTGGGTGCATTGGCATCGACAAGTTTGAAGCCGGCCACTGGTTTTATGCGGGAGGCGATGGATTCAGGCGTTTGGGCATCGGAGCCCTGGTTGCTGCTGATGCTAGAGGAGACCAGGTTGACGAGCAGGATAATGACGACAACCGGGATGATAAAGGCCAGAACGACTGTGACAATCAACTGCTTGGGTGTCTTGATGATCCCCTCGTGGTCCTCGATATGCTCTTCGATGTGCTCTTCCGTGTTATTCATAATCGAATCCTGCGTCTTCCTGTGTTGAGGGGCATCAAGGCCTCATGCTTCGGCCGGGCCCATACTGTGAGGGGCCATGCCGAAAAAGAGAATTTGCGCCAGCCATAGGGCGTTGGGGCGAATATAGTTAGAAGTGCGCCCGCAACTTCCAGAATTAGCGATTATAACTAGACTGTAGCGGCCGTGCATAATGCGTACGAGGGCAGGCCGTGAAGAAGGGTCTGCCAACACTCGCCAAACACGCTACAATGGCGTCCCTTGCGCCCGTAGTTCAATGGATAGAATGGGAGTTTCCGAAGCTCTTGATACAGGTTCGATTCCTGTCGGGCGCGCCAGAATTTGAAAAGAGCAGCCTTTTGGCTGCTTTTTTTGTGGGTGTTTTGGCGGCATCCTGCAGGGCCTCCAGTTCATCAATCGCCTGGTGTTCGGCGATCTGTTCCTCTGTTGTTGCATCAACCCGCGCAAGATCAACCCGTCCTTCTGGCAATGAGGCCGGATTTGTCGGATCAATTTGAACTCGTATTGTTTTCATAGGCGTGGCCTCACATTGACTGGCCTTTCTGACTGAGAAATACCTGCCTCGTATAGGCGCAATTGACGCCGCGCCGCTGCAGGAGCTGGCCTTTCGGTGACAGAGCTTTAAGCATGCTCCAACGGCTGTATCTCTTTGAGAATGCGCTGGACGACCTGCTTATCGACTGATTTAAGATCATAGGCCTGCTGCAGGTTCAGCCAAGAGTTTGCGTCACCGCCGAAGAAGGCCGCTAGACGTAGTGCTGTGTCCGGCGTGATACCGCGACGTTCCCGTACGATTTCGTTCATGCGGGTTGCTGGTACGTGTAGATGGGCGGACAACGCATTGACGCTCATGCTGAGGGGGGCCAGGTATTCCTCGCGCAGGATCTCGCCTGGATGAATGGGGCGCATGCCATTTTTGATCATGATGGACTCCGTTTCAATGGTAGTCGACGATCTCGACTTGCTCGGGACCTTCAGGGGCCCAGACAAAACATATACGCCATTGCGCGTTAATGCGGATGCTGTGTTGCCCGGCTCGGTTGCCCTTTAGGGCTTCCAGTCGGTTTCCAGGTGGCGAGCGTAAAAAACTTAGCGTATTGGCACTATCAAGCATTTGCAGTTTGCGTTCGGCGACCGCCTGAAGACTGGCAAAGCGAGCAACACGCTTGCCTTCGTAAAGAGCTTGAGTGTCGAGACATCGGAAGCTTTTTATCATGATTTATATTCTATATTTCTTGACGCTTAACGTCAAACGTTAAATGTGCGCATTAAATCTTTCATACAGGTTCTATTCCTGTCGGGCGCGCCAGAATTTGAAAAAAGCAGCCTTTTGGCTGCTTTTTTTGTGGGTGTTTTTCGGAATTCATGGGCTTTTCTGCTGCGTCACCAAAGACTATCTGATAGGGAAGGGGCACCCCCACCTTCAGCTCAATGCCTGTAGTGCAGCTTCTGGCGCACGGTCCAGAACCGTGAGCAGTGCTTTGGCAGCACCGGTCGGATAGCGCTTTCCTTGCTCCCGGCAAGCCCTGGCAAAACGGTCCCAATGAAAGTTTCAACGGAAAGTTCCGCGATGAATGTCTGTCGATGGAATGGTTCCACAACCGACTGGAAGCTCGGGTAGTCATTGAGGACTGGCGTCGCCACTACAATGAGATCCGACCGCATTCGAGACTGAATTACAAACCCCACACGAGTTTGTGGGAAACCTGACAAACGAATTAACAACCGGCGCCAGAATCTCTAGTTCTTACTGGTAGGAAATTCCAGGGCAGGTCACTTGAGCAACACGCGCCCGATTTTGCGGAGAGCAAGGTGGGTATGGAACTGGCCAGAATTCGGCAACACTGGATAGACCTGTTGCCCACGGATGAACACGGCGACACGGGCGACATGCTGCAATGGGCGCTTGCTCAGGACACCGCTACGCTGCTTGATCTTTTGGCCTACCTAGTCGCTGCTAGCGTTCAGGGCGTCAATTCTCAAGAGTCCAATGTTTCCAAAGACCGCATCCTCACCGCTGTTACCGATGGCGCTGGCGAAACCGCCGCCGTTCCCCTGGTCAAGATGAAAAAAAAACCAGACCGTCGAAGCGGCAGAGGGAATCTTGCGCGGACGGGGCTGGTTGCCGGAGGTGCTGCGCATCCAGGCCAATTAAAGGTAGTGGGCCGCATCTTGCGGGTTGCAGCTCGTTGCGCCCGCAGATACGTACACGCATCTGCCCGAACTGGGTGGCTATTGCAGAACCTTAGTTATTGAAAAAACTATTGAAAACAGAAATTGTGAAATTATGCCCATTTAGATATAATTTCTATATGAAAGAACAGAATGTGAAGCCGTTATTCTGGATTGCATCTTCCAAGAAGGACTTGTTGGCGATGCCAGACGAGGTTCAAGGCACTTTTGGCTACGCGCTTCATTTGGCGCAAGACGGCAAGAAGCATGAAAAGGCTAAGGTGCTACGCGGCTTTGGATCAGCAGGTGTGCTTGAAGTAATTGAAGACGCAAACGGTGCCACGTATCGGGCGGTCTACACAGTTCGCTTCGGACAGACGGTATATGTCCTGCATTGTTTCCAGAAGAAATCGACCCATGGTATAGCCACGCCAAAGCCTGATATGGATCTGATTCGGGAACGGATGAAGGCCGCAGAGGCCCACGCACAAGGAGAACAACGATGATTGAGATTGAAAAGGGTAGTGACAATGTCTATGCCGACTTGGGTATGGCTGATGCCGATGAAATGCTGGTGAAAGCGCAGCTTGCCACAAAAATAGGCGAAATCATCAAGCGGCGCGGCTGGACGCAGCAGCAGGCTGCCGAGGTGCTTGGCATGACCCAACCGAAGCTGTCGAAAATGCTACGTGGACAGTTTCGGGGCGTAAGCGAAGCAAAGATGCTTGACTGCCTCGCCCGACTTGGACGGCGCGTTCAGATAGTCGTCGGCCCTGCGCGTCGTACCAGCAAGGGGGGCCGGGTTGAAGTCGTATTCGCTGTTTGATCTGAATTCGGCGCGATGCGCACAAAACTTAAATCAATCCCGACGCTGTGACAAGGAAGCAGAGGACTTCATGGTCAAAGCGGATTTATCACGGTACGACCTATCGGGCTTCAAGCCAATGCCCTTTGAAGTGGAGCCGAAAACCCGCTATGTCCGGCCTCTGTTGAAGACTGATGTGACCCATCATCGGTGAGTGAAGCACCAGCACATCCGCAGCTTAGTATCGACAATTAATCAGCACCCCCCTTTTTTGCATGCATACTGTGGTTTACCCTCGGCTTGCTGCCGTCAACGGGCGGGGCGCTTGAACGAGCTGAGTGCTGTATCAGGCCTGAGGTTCGGGAAAGCTGGTGGTTCCCGCGGGGGCGTCGTCAGGTTGTTCGTCGAAAGGCCTGGTCTTATAGGGTGCGTCGCTTTCGGGGGCGTCAGCCTCCGGCACGACCTCATCGGGCGTGTCCTTGTCGGAAGAGGCGCCGTCCGCAGGTGCCTCGGCCGTGGCTTTGCTGTCGGCGGCTTCGCCTTCAGGCTCCGCGCTCTGGGGGGCGTTTTTGTCCGCAGGCGCGGGCGAGTCGGCCGCTTTGTCGTCAGTGGTTTCGCTTTCAGTCGCCTTGCCATCAGTCGCCTTACCATCAGCCACGTCGGGCGCTGCCGCGGGGGCATCGGCTGCGCTATCTTCGGACGCCTTGTGCTCCAGCGCATCGGCTTTCTCCGGCGTAGCTTCTGCCGGCCCGGCTTCTGCGGGCTGGGCCTGGGCAGGGGGGCCGTCTGTCGGTGCCTCGTTTGCCGGGGCTGCTTGCGCGCCGGCTTCATCATCCTGTTTGGCTGCGGGCTCGGCAGCGAGCGAGCTGCCGCGGCAATAGCCTTCGCCCTCCTTGACCGTGAGGCAGTTGGATTTGTCGGCCAGCCATTTCATGCCGGTTCCCTTGCCATCGGTATGCCGTATGGTTTCCAGCTTGCCGTCGCGTTGAAACTGTATCGTGCCAGCCTGCCGGCTGCCCAGGAATGTCCTGGTGCGGTCCAGATTGCGGATGGTGACCAGATAGTCGTTGCCGCCGCCGTCAAGCCGTAAAAAAGTGGCTTCAGGCCCATCCCATTGGCCCAGCCAGTCGTCGGTGGAATAGACCCCGTCAGGCCTGGCTGGCGCCTTTGCCTGAGCGCTTGGCTGGCTGCGCTGTACTGCGCAGGATGAAAGCAGCACGGCGGTCAGGAGTATCGATATAGTCAGGACTGGTCTTTTCATGGGGTAGCTGGCGAATCGAATCCAGGTTGGGGGCAGGCGCATGCACACGCGACGATAGTTGAGTTTACCGCGTGACTGCGGTATAGGCACGCATGCGCATCATGCAGTATGGTAAAGCCTGTGAGGGCCATATCAAAATACATAAGGAGATGGGTGATGGAGGATGTGCGCGCGTTGTTGTTTGATGTGTTTGGCACAGTCGTCGATTGGCGCGGCGGCATCGCCAGTCAGTCGGCGGCATTTCTGGCCAGGCATGGCGTCGGAACGCTTGAGCCTGCCGAATTTGCAGATGCCTGGCGCAGGCTGTATCAGCCGGCGATGCAGGAGGTGCGTAGCGGCAAGCGTCCCTTTGTCCGGCTGGATGTATTGCATCGCGAGAATCTGGAGGCGGCGCTGACTGAGGCAGGCATTGACCCTGCAGGCATTGATGCTGCTGAACTCGATGAACTGAACCTGGCCTGGCATCGCCTGGATCCCTGGCCGGATGCCCTGCCTGGACTGGCGCGTCTCAAGAAAAAACACATCATCGCGCCGCTCTCCAATGGAAACATCATTCTGATGCTCGATATGGCAAAGCGCGCCGGCATTCCATGGGACGCCATCCTCGGCGCCGAGGTGGTGCAGTCATACAAGCCTGCACCGCAAACCTATCTCCGTACCGTGGAGCTGCTGGGCATGCGGCCGGAGCAGGTATGTCTTGTGGCCGCGCATAATAACGACCTTGCTGCGGCGCGGGCTTGCGGATTGCGCACGGCATTTGTGCTGCGGCCCACGGAGCATGGGCCGGACCAGGTCAGCGATCTACGCGCGGAGCAGGACTGGGACGTGGTGGTCAATGATTTCGGGGCGCTGGCGCAGGCGTTTGGAGCATCACAATGAACTCAACGACAACTCCCTTGCGCCCGTTTGTTTTACCCTGTCCGGACTTGTCGGCCGAAAGACAAGGCAATACCGATACACATGGCGTTTGGCATTTCGAGTCCGGGGAGCCGGGAAGGCGCGTCATGCTCAGTGCGCTGGTACACGGCAATGAACTATGCGGTGCCTGGGCGCTCAAGACTTTTCTCGCCAGCGGACTGCGTCCGCGCCGAGGCGCGCTGACACTGGCTTTTTGCAATCTGGCAGCGTTCGATTGCTTCGATCCGGACAATTATCTGCCCTCGCGATTCGTGGATGAAGACTTCAATCGCGTCTGGAGTGCGGACAAGCTGGCCGACGCCAACAGTTGCGAGCGGCGTCGCGCCGTCGAGATTCTGCCCTGGCTGGAGCAGGCGGACTGGCTGATGGATTTCCATTCGATGACGACGTCGGATGTGCCGCTGCAGTTAACAGGCATGCAGCAGCGCAATATTGATCTTGCGCTCAGGCTGGGCAATCCCGCCAATATCATTGCCGATGCAGGACATGCGGCGGGCGTGCGCATGCGGGACTATGGGCGCCAGGGCGAGCCTGGCGACAATGGCACCCGTGCCCTGCTGATCGAGTGCGGTTTTCACGGGGCGAATGAGGCGCGCGATGTTGCCATCGACCAGATGGCCAGGTTTCTTGTTGAGGCGGGTACCTTTGATCGAGAGGATATGCCATCTGGCTGGTTTGCCGATGACGCGCCGCGCCAGCAGGCGATGCGGGTGACCGAGGCGATATCGACGCCGAGCGGGAAATTTCGTTTTGCGCAGGCGTGGGAGGGTCTGGAGCGACTGGATGCGGGCACGCTCATTGGCTGGGAAGACTGCGAGCCGGTACTGGCGCCTTACGATAACTGCGTGCTTATCATGCCTTCGATTGCCAACGTGCGCCCCGGCGTCACCGTGGTGAGACTGGCGCAAGTCATTGCCTGAACCTTTACTCTACGAGCACACCATGACCCATGCACGCAATACCGAGCAGCTTGTTTCAGGCATCCAGGAATGGATACGGTGCGAATCGCCCACCAGTTCGCCCGCGGGTGTTGCCGCCATGGCGGGCCTGGTGCAGGAGCAGGCTCGGGCCGCCGGCCTGCGCGTGACGCTGACATCGCTGGGCGACACGGTGGGGCCGCTGGTTTGCGCAAGCAACCGCGCAACAGGGGATGACCGTCCTGGCATTCTGATTCTCGGGCACCTGGATACGGTGCACCCTGTCGGTACGCTGCAGGAAAACCCCTGCCGTATAGAGGGCGACCGCCTGTACGGGCCGGGTACTTACGACATGAAGGCTGGCATCTACCTTGCGCTGGCGGCCTTGATGGATCTGGCCGAGCCCGGCGCCACGCCCTTGCCGGTAGATTTCCTGATGGTGCCGGATGAAGAAACCGGCAGTCACGCTTCGCGGGCATCGATCGAGCAGTACGCCGCTCGCGCCAGGTATGGCCTGGTTTGTGAGCCAGCCCGACCCAACGGGGGCAGGTGCGTGACCGCGCGCAAGGGAACAGGCATGCTGCGTCTGAACGTCAAGGGCAGGCCGGCGCACGCTGGCATGCAGCATGAAAAAGGCCGCAGCGCCATACGCGAGATGGCGCACCAGGTGCTGGCGCTGGAAGGAATGACAGACTATGAACGCGGTGTGACAGTCAGCGTGGGAACGATTTCTGGCGGCACCGTGACCAATACGGTGCCGGCGCAGTGCGGTTGCGTGGTGGATTTTCGCGTGCCCGATATGGAGGCGGCGCAAGCCGTGTTGAGCCGCATGCGCGGCTTGAGCGCGGTGGGTCCGGATGTGGAGCTGGACATTGACGCACAGCTGAATCGTCCGCCCATGGTCAAAACGGAGGCGTCGATGGCATTGCTTCGGATGGCGCAGGCCTGTGCCGGCAAGGCCGGTTTTGTACTGGAGGACGCGCCGATGACGGGCGGCGGCAGCGATGCCAACTTTACGTCGGCGCTGGGTGTTCCCACGCTCGATGGGCTGGGCGCCGACGGGGATGGCGCCCATACCCTGCATGAGCACGTTCTGATCTCGACCCTGGCGATGCGTCAGGCGTTCTGGGCGACGCTATTGCGTGAGCTGGTCTGAACTCGCCGATAAATGCGGGGCCGGCAGACCCCGCGTCTATCACGCGGGTTTTTTGTCGACAGGGCCGGCAAACAGCATATTTTCGATCATGGCGTTGTCGATGCTTTGCCCGGTAACCATGCGGGAGAGGATGTCCGCGCCCAACGACTGCAGCGAGAAGACGATATCAGGGTTGACCTGTTTGATTTTCTTGATGTGCATGGAGGTGTTGGCGAGTGCTACGGTGCGGGTATCTTTACCGCATACCTCTTTGGCGGCCAGGACGATGAACGCGTTTTCGGAATCATCGCTGCGCAGCGCCAGGACATAGCGCGCCTGCGCGACGCCGGCTTCTTTCAGGACATCCGAGTCGGTAGCATCGCCGACAAGGATGTCGGCGTCTTCGGGGTAGTCATGGAGCGTGTCCGGCGGGACGATAACCGTTACCTCGTTGCCTTGTTCATGCAGCGTGCGATAGACGTTCTGTGCCAGCGGCGTGATGCCGACGATGATGATGTGATCTTTTCTCATGGGTTTCTTCAGTTTTCCTTTGACCAGGCGCTGGATTCTTCCGCCGATGATAGGGCCTGCAATGGCGCTGATCGACGTGGCAAAGACGGTAATGCCCAGTATGATGACCGAGGCAGTGAACAGGCGGGACGGTATGGTCTGCGGCGTGATGTCTCCATAACCGACGGTCGACATCGACACTATGGAAAAATAAAACGCGGTGGCGATGTCCGTGATGTGCGGGTTGAATTCGTTGCCGAGATACAGCGAGCCGAGCACGGCGTAGATCAGCAACGAGGTGATGCCCAGTGTGGCGAACAGGCTGCCGGCAGCCACGCTGGAGCGGTCGAAACGGCGCCAGTAAAGCAGCAGCATCACAATCAGCAGGATGGTATAGCTGACGAGCCCGGCGTAGGTATGGGAGCGAAGCAGAAAGTACAGGCCGCTGCATACGAGCAGCACCAAGGCCGCAGCCCAGGCGATGCGTGCGCGAAATATCAGCCCCACGGCCATCAGTGCCAGCCCGGCGCCCAGGACCAGGCGCGACATGGCCAGCAATCCGAACGAATCCAGGAAAGCATGTATGACGGTGCCGTCCAGCCAGCCGGTCCAGGGCAACTGATTCAGCGAATGGAAGGCCTGAACGCCGGGCAGCAGGAGCGCGACGGCATTGATGCTCACCAGCACGGCAAGCAGCCAGTGTAGAGGCAGGCGCTCGTGCCAGAGTTTGATTTTGTTACGGAGCTGTCTTGTATTCATTGAGTGTCATGCCAAGTATGCATTCATTCTATTTTACTTGTGGCGTGGGCGCGTATTGAAAGGCAGCGGCCTCGTATGGCTGCGTGTCATGTGTCTGAGCGAATAACACTCATAATAAAACGGGCATCGCAGTCGCGGTAGACGACGGTTATCATCGGCCACATAGACAAATTTTATGGGTCCGCCTGATGACTGACACCAACCAAACGCTCTGGATCAAGAATCCGCTTGGCTGTTCGGACGCCGATGCGGCGGGGGGCGTTGTGGTGGCGGGCTCTCGCATTGTGGAAAAAGTACCGGCGGGCGGGCGGCCCAGCAAGCCGGCGGACAGCATCTTTGACGCCTCGCGGCATGTGCTGCTGCCGGGGCTGGTCAACACACATCATCATTTTTACCAGACGCTGACGCGCGCCTACTCCCCGGCGCTGAACAAGGCGCTTTTTCCCTGGCTGACCACGCTCTACGATGTGTGGGCCGGCCTTGATGACGAACAAATGGCGGTTGCCAGCGAGTTGGCCATGGTGGAGCTGCTGATGTCGGGCTGTACGACAGTGGCGGACCATCATTATGTTTTCTCGGGCGCCCTGCGCCATGCCATCGATTGCCAGGCAGAGCTGGCCGGGAAACTGGGGGTGCGCGCCGCGCTGACACGCGGCTCGATGAGCGTAGGGCGGGAGCAGGGCGGCTTGCCGCCCCAGTCGGTGGTGCAGGACGAGCAAACCATCCTCGATGACAGCGAGCGGCTGATCGATCGCTATCATCAGTCGCAGGAGGGCGCCATGGTGACGGTGGCGCTTGCGCCCTGTTCGCCATTTTCGGTGAGCCGCGAGCTGATGCGTGAAAGCGCCCGGCTGGCGGAAAGAAGGGGTGTCAGGCTGCACACCCACCTAGCCGAAACGGAAGATGAAACAGCCTATTGCCAGAAGCTGTTCGGCATGCGGCCGCTGGATTATCTTGAAGACAGCGGTTGGCTGACGGCTAGTACCTGGCTTGCGCACGGTATTCATTTCAACGATGACGAGGTTGCCCGCCTGGGCCGTGCGGGGACAGGTATTGCACATTGTCCCTCGTCCAATATGGTGCTGGGCAGCGGCCTGTGCCGCACGATTGAGTTGGAGGCTGCGGGTGCGCCCGTGGGCCTGGCCGTGGATGGCTCCGCGTCCAATGACCATTCCAATCTGGCGCAGGAGATGCGCCAGGCGATGCTGCTCGGGCGCTTGCGTTACTCGCCGGGCCAGATCACGCATGATGCGGTGATTCGCTGGGCGACGCAGGGTTCGGCCCGTTGCCTTGGGCGCCATGACATCGGCGGGCTGGCGCCGGGTCAGCAGGCCGATCTGGCGCTCTTCAGGCTTGATGAGTTGCGTTTTTCGGGCGCTGAGAATCCCGTGGCGGCGCTGCTGCTGTGCGGCGCTCATCGCGCTGACCATGTCATGGTTGCCGGCCAGTGGCGGCTCACAGACGGCGCCCCTTGCGGCGTGGACATTGAACAACTGATGGCGCGGCACGACCGTGCGGCACGAAGATTGAGGAACCGGATTCCGGCGCAGACGTAGCGGCCCGGAACTGCGCAGTAAACCCACACCGGTAAAAATCGGGATAACGGGAATAACAAGGAGACATGCTTTGAATACCAACGTCACGCCTACCTCGATGGATAAGCGCCCGGAGGATGAGAATCTGGGTGTGGGCGCCAATATTGCCTATGGCTTCCAGCATGTGCTGACCATGTATGGGGGGATTATCGCTGTTCCCCTGATCATCGGCGAGGCAGCCGGACTGCCGGCCTCTGATATCGGCCTGCTCATCACGGCCTGCCTGTTCATGGGCGGACTGGCAACGCTGCTGCAGACGTTGGGGCTGCCGTTTTTTGGATGCCGGCTGCCGCTGGTGCAAGGGGTGTCTTTCTCCGGCGTGGCGACCATGATCGCCATCGTCAATACGGGGGGCGGGCTGCCTGCCATTTTCGGCGCCGTCATGGCGGCCTCGCTGCTGGGGTTGCTGATCACGCCGGTGTTCTCCAAGGTGATCCGCTTTTTTCCCCCGTTGGTAACCGGCTCGGTGATCACGACCATAGGCCTGACGCTGATGCCTGTGGCCGCCCACTGGGCCATGGGCGGCAATAAGCAGTCGCCGGACTTCGGCAGTGTCGCCAATATCGGCCTGGCGGCCATTACGCTAGCCATTGTGCTGCTGCTCAGCAAGCTGGGCAATGCCACGATTTCACGCCTGTCCATCCTGCTGGCCATTATCATCGGCACCATCATCGCCGCATTCACCGGCGTTGCCGATTTTTCGCAAGTGGGGCAGGGGCCGACGTTTGCACTGCCGTCGCCGTTTTATTTCGGGTTGCCTACGTTCCAAGCAGCGGCCATCGTATCCATGTGCATCGTGATCATCGTGACGCTGGTGGAGACCTCGGCCGATATTCTGGCCGTGGGGGATATTATCGAAACCGATGTCGACAGCAAACGCCTGGGCAACGGGCTGCGCGCGGACATGCTGTCAAGCCTGATCGCACCTGTGTTCGGTTCGTTCACGCAAAGCGCATTCGCACAGAATGTGGGCCTGGTTGCCGTCACAGGCGTCAAGAGCCGCTATGTGGTGGCTTTTGGCGGGCTGATCCTGATCGCCCTGGGCCTGCTTCCGGTCATGGGCCGTCTTGTGGCCTGCGTACCTACTGCCGTGCTGGGTGGCGCCGGCATGGTGCTGTTCGGCACGGTTGCTGCCAGCGGCATACGCACGCTGGCCAAGGCCAATTACAGCAACAACATGAATCTGATCATTGTTGCGACCTCGATCAGTGCAGGGATGATTCCCATTGTCGCGCCTTCGTTCTACGACCAGTTCCCCACCTGGTTCGCCACTATTTTCCATTCGGGCATCAGCTCGGCCGCTGTGGTTGCCATTGTCCTGAATCTGCTGTTCAACCACATGTCCGCAGGCAACTCTGATCAGCAATCGGTGTTTGCCGCTGGCACGGAACGCATTCTGCGCGAGTCGGATATTGCCTGCCTGAATGAAGGCGACAGGGTGGTGGACGGCAAGCTTTACGATGCGGACGGCAGAGAGGTGCCTGTCATTCCCAACGGGCACACGATGCCTAAAACCAGTCACCAGGGCGCCATGGGTACCGCGTGATGGCCTGCCGCTGAGGCATCGCCCGAGATGAGGGGGCGGAGTATGATGCTGATGGATTACACAAGCATTAATGCAAGGTAAACCATGCCGCTGAATAATACTTCGCCCGCTACACTCCACATAGGTTTTATCGGTGCAGGCCGTCTGGGACAGGCGCTGGCCTGGGCGCTTGCCGCGCACGGTTGCGTGCTGCACGCAGTTGCCAGCCGCAGCGCGCAGAGCGCAGAAGCATTTGCCGCGCCTTTGCCTGGATGCAAGGTCGTTTCGCCGCAGCAGGTGGCCGATGAGTGTGACCTGGTCTTCGTGACCACGCCGGACAGCACGATCAAGACTACCGTCGATGCCTTGCGCTGGCATGCAGGCATGGGCGTCGTGCACTGTAGTGGCGCTACCGAGATCAGCGCCCTGGATAAGGCGGCGCGAGATGGGGCGCAGACAGGCGGCTTTCACCCTATGCAGACTTTTGGCGATCCGCAGGCTGCTGCCAGATCTTTGCCGGGCTGTGTCATCACCGTAGAAGCGCAGGATGAATTGCAGCAGCTATTGAGCAGCCTGGCCGACCGGCTGGGCTGCTCAGTGAACGCCTTGCCGCCAGGCATGCGCGGCCGCTACCACGCGGCCGGGGCTTACGGCTCGCAGTTCGCCAATGTGCTGCTGGCCGAAGCTGTTCGCATCTGGCAGTCATGGGGCGCAAGCGAGGAGGACGCCCTGCGTGCCTTGCTGCCTTTGCTCAAGGGCACGATTGTGTCCATTGAGAGTATCGGGTTGGCCAAGGGGATGCCGGGGCCGGTGTCGCGCGGCGATACCAGCACGGTGGCGGGCCATGTGAAGGCCCTATCCGGTGTGGATGCAGAGGTGGCGTCGCTATATCGCGAGCTGTGCCGGCGCAGTGTTCCGCTGGCGCAGCGTGCGGGTCGCATCCAAGCCGATACGGCGGCCGATATCCTGCGTACGCTGGCATAGCGTTGGCGTGCCGCGTGTGCGACGCGCACGCCGTATTCAGGATGTTTCTTCGTCTTTGTAGCCGTAGGCTTCAAGCTTGTTGTAGAGCGTCTTGGTGCTGATGCCCAGCACTTGCGCAGCGTGAGTCTTGACGCCGCCGCTTTGCCTGAGTGTTTCGAGAATGATCTGGCGGTTGGCGTCGGCCAGCGACATGCCGACAGGTACCGCGATTTCCGCGCCCGATGGTGGCGCCAGCACCATTTCGAAGGGGTGCTGGCCGGCGCATAAGTCGTTGTCGGCCAGAATGTAGTTGCGGTAGACGTAGTTCCTGAGCTCGCGGATGTTGCCGGGCCAGGAATGCCTGCGCAGCGTATCGACGATCTCCGGCGCAAAGCGTTTGGCCGTGCCGTTGCTGGTATTCAGTTCATCCAGGAAGTGGCGGGCCAGCAGCACGACGTCGTCATCGCGGTCGCGCAGCGGCGGCAGCTCCAGGGGGAATACGCTCAGTCTGTGATACAGGTCTTCCCGCAGCAAGCCGTTGGCCACGGCGTGCTCGGGGTTGCGGTTGGTGGCGGCGACGATACGCACATCGGCCTTGACCTCCTGGTGCCCGCCGACAGGCGTGAAGTAGCCCGACTCAAGCACCCGCAAGAGGCGCACCTGAAGCTCTGCTGGCATTTCGGTGATTTCGTCCAGGAATAGTGTGCCTGTCTGCGCGCGGTCGAAATATCCTTGATGCTCGTGGTCGGCGCCGGTAAAGCTGCCTTTTTCATGGCCGAAGAGTTCGCTTTCGATCAGGTTGGGCGAGATGGCGCCGCAGTTGACGGGTACGAACGGACAGGCAAAGCGCGGCCCTGCCAGGTGAATGGCTTCGGCGGCGATTTCCTTGCCGGTTCCGCTTTCACCCACCAGCAGCACGGTGGCCATGGTCGGCGCTACTTTTTCTATATGCGAGCGCAGCAGCTGGAGCGCGCGCGATTCGCCCTTCAGTTTGGCAAAGCAGTTATCAGCGCGCAGGGTCTGGTGTGCTGGCGGATACTTGACGCTGGACAATACGCTGCGAAGACGGCGCAGGCTGATGGGCTTGCGCAGGAAGTCTGCCGCGCCGACACGCAGGGCCGAGACGGCGGAATCCACAGTGGGGTGGCCGGTCATGAAGACAACCTGTGCGCCCTGCAGCGCCATGTCGTCCCAGAACTGCACGCCGTCTCCGTCTGGCAGGCTGACGTCCAGCAGCACGACATCGGGTGCGAGATGCCGGATTTCGTCCCGCGCCCGGGCAATAGAGTTGGCCGTGGCTACGGTATAGCCTTCATCGTTGGCGATATCGGCGATCAACTCGCAGATCGCCGGCATGTCGTCGACTACAAGCAAGTGTGGCATAGCGCAATGATAAGGTGGGTGGCCGGTGCCAATTGTTAGGGCGATATGCTTATTGAAACAGAATTTGTTGAAAGGGAGCGGCGGGCGCGGCTGACGGTGTCGTGTGGCGCTAGATGGAGACTTGCCCCAGCGGCTGGCGGGCGTAGGTACAGCATTCGGGCTGATGAAGGGCCAGGCCGGCTTCCGTGGGCAACAGTGTGGGGTTGATGGCAGGGGGCGGCAGATTGACGGAGCGGCACAGGCCATCGATATCAAGCAGGAAGACATGGCGGTGGCGGCCTGCAATATAGCCCGCACGCCTGAACGCATTGAGCTGGCGCGAGAAGGTTTCTGCAACGATGTTCAACTGGCGGGCAATGACATTCTGGTTGGACGGCAGCGTCAGCCAGTTGCTGCGTTGCTGCATGTACAGGTCCATCAGATAAGTGACCATGCGCTGGGCCGAGTTGCTGATGGTGAGCAGGTCGATGCGGTTGATGGATTGCGATAACTGCATCGCCATGCCCTGTATCAGCCCATGGCAGAATTCCGGTGATTGCCGTACAAGCTCGAGCAGGTGTTCGCGCGCTATCCGGTGCAGCGTGCTGGTGATGCAGGCCTGAGCCGACAGAGGGTAGCGGCAGGGTTCCAGGAACATGGAGGCCTGCGCAATGACGTCGCCTCGCTCCATGACGCGAAACACCTTGGTGTCGCCGTTGTAGCAGGGGCGATAGAGCGAAATCCTGCCCGTCTGGACAACAAAGAAATGCTGCGCGGGGGCGCTCATTTCGAACAGATGCTGTCCGGCATTAACGGTAATGGGCCTGGCCTGGGCGGCCAGGCTGTCAAGCGCGACAGGGCTTACTTTGGCGAAAACAGGAGACGCGGCAAGCGTCTGGGCGAGCGCCGAGCTGTGCATAAGCGATCAGACATGGATGGTGATACTGTGATGACAGCGGTGCATACGCACGCCGTCATAATCAGCCTAGTATATTTTGTTTCAATTGTTACTGTCAAAAATCCAGAGGCCGCCCTTCGTCGCATTGGGCGCAGGTCGCCCATTCGCCCGGTTGCGGAGCCTGGCGGCTATTTTCCCGCGCCGATGGGACAGCCGCTCAAGGCCTGGTGGTAGCGCGCCACATAGCTGGAAAAGTCCTCGGTATCGCCTTCTTCCAGACGCTGCTGGGCGGCGACGGAGTCCTGTGTCATCTGCTGATAGGCCTGTCGTGTTGCAGGATCGAGCGGCTGCGCACACAGCGCGTCGCGGTGCGCTTTGCTCTGCTGCAGCGTGAATTCCTGCAGCCCCAGCTTGCTGTTGCGCAGATCGCGCAGCAGGCTGGCCGAAGGCGTAAGCTCGCTGTCTGCGATTTTTGCGGCCTGGGCCGTCACCGCGGCACGATAGCCGCTGCCGCCATATGCGGCGTCGAGCAGCTCGGCATAGGGCGCAATACGCTCCAGCAGTTCCGTGCCCCAGTCGGTCAGGGCAATCGGGCTGCCATCGTTGCTGAGCATGAGTCCGGGCTTGCGGCCTTCTTTCACGACGCTGGCGAAGTTGTCCTGGCTGTTGGTGCAGAAGCCGTTGTTGGGGAAGTTCGCGCTGTCTTCCACCGCACAGAACAGCAGGAAGGCATCCATGAAGCGGCTGGTTTCGACGGTAATACCCGTGGGCGAGTAGGGATCGATATCCAGGCAGCGCACTTCGATGTACTGGACGCCCCGTTCAGCGAGCGCGCGGGCCGGGCGCTCGCACCGGCCGGTTGCGCGCTTGGGACGTATGCTGGAGTAGTACTCGTTTTCGATCTGCAGGATGTTGGTGTTCAGCTGTATCCATTCGCCATTGCGATGCGTGCCGATGGCCTCGTACTCGGGCCAGGGTGTGGTCACGGCGTTGTACATGCGCTCCAGAAAGGTTTCCAGATCGTTGTAGCAGAGCTGCAGGTCTGCCTGCGCTTTGTTGTTTTTGTAGCCCAGGTCGCTCATGCGCAGGCTGGTCGCGTAGGGCAGGTAGAGGGTGGTGTCGTCCAGCGTGTCGAGCATGCCCGAGGCGTGCCGCATGAAGTGGCTGGAGATGGCGGGCGCAGCCCCGAACAGATACATCAGCAGCCAGGAGTAGCGCGTGAAATTGCGGATCAGCGCCAGATAGCCGGTGGAGCGGCGCTGCTTGTCATCGCCCGGTATGCCTATTAGTTCCCAGAAGGATTCGGGCACGGAGAAGTTGTAATGCACGCCTGCGATGCATTGCATGGACTTGCCATAGCGCGCTGCAAGTCCCCGGCGATACACATGCTTGAGCATGCCGGTGTTGGATTTGCCGTACCAGGCGATGGGGATATCGGCCTCGGGCGGCAGTTGCGCCGGCATGGACTGGTTCCAGACGAGGTCCTCGCCTAGCTGCTCCGCGACGAAACGATGGGTCTGTTCAAGCTCGGCGATCAGGCTTTCGGTAGAATCGTGCGTGCCTGTGATCAGCTCGAGCAGCGCTTCGGAATAGTCTGTGGTGATGTGCGGATGGGTGAGCGCGGATCCCAGGCTGGCAGGGTGCGGTGTCAGCGCAAGCGCTCCGTGGGGGGTGACCCGCAGGCCTTCTTTTTCGATACCGCGTGCAATGCCTTTCAGCACAGGCAGGTTGCGGCTAAGCTCGGTGTAGCCTGGATTGCGTAAGGTCATTAGGCGATATCTTTGATAAGTTGGTTCCGCTGGCGATTTTAACTGAGGTCTTGGGGGATGGCAGGGTGGTGATGATTCGTATGGTTTTTTCGTTGGCGCTGGCCCTGCTCCTGGCCGGCTGTACCCCAGACTATAACTGGCGGCAGGTACAGGTGGCCGATGGCGCGGTAACCGCGTTTTTCCCGGACAAGCCCCGCTCGGACAGCCGCAGCCTGACCTTTGACGGCCATGCGCTGGACTTCACACTGACCAGCGTATCGGTGCAGGACACCTTGTTTGCAGTCGGCTACGCCGTCTTGCCCGATGCCTTGCGCGGCGACGAGGCTGCGCGCCGCGCCTTTGCGGCTGCGGTGATTGCTTCGCTATACCAGAACCTGGGAAAACAGCCTCCCGAGACCCTGCCTGCGTTTGGCAAGCCGTTTGTCCTGGAAGGCGATGCACCGGATGGAAAGCTGAGAATGAAAACGGTGGTGTGGCTTACGGAACACGCTTTGGTCGAGGGGATTGTGACCGCGAAGGGCGGCGCGTTTCCTGAAGCGCAGGCTGATGAGTTTTTACGCGGGATAAATAGTAGGACGCGTTGATGCCCGGCACCAGGCCCGCGTTCAGGGCGATAGTGATGGCGGCCTGGCGGCTATGTACGCCCAGCTTGCGGCAGGCATTCTGGATATGAAAATTGACCGTTCTTTCGGTAATGCCCAGAATCATGCCAGTTTCCCAACTGGTTTTGCCGATGGACGCCCACTGCAGGCAGGACAGTTCTCGTGCATTAAGTGGATTGCTGGACTTGCGCATTTGAATAGTTTCCTGCTACTTGCAAAACATAATTAAATGTATCAAGTCCGGCCTGTACTGAGCCATGGAACAGGATGTTTTTGCGACGCTTGATCAGGGCATTGCACGACTATCCATTTCTGTCGACATGGGCTCTTCCGGCCGGGTCGGGCGACGATGCTAAACTAGTTCACCGACTCAATGTCTACGCTCATATTGTTCAACGTAGCGCGCCGATTTGCTTGATCTGCTTGCGGGCGCCTCATAAATCCAGCTAAAGAGGTCCTTATGGCCGAAATTACTCCTGCTCAAGTCGCTTCCATATCCGCTCCCGTTGCTGCAGCCGGTCCAGCCGGCGGTGATCAGACCGGCTCGGTCGGTATCGTAGCCCCCCAATTCATTTCATTCGACGAGCCCCTGGCGTTGGCGAGCGGCCAGGTGCTGCACAGCTATCAGCTTGCGGTGGAAACCTACGGCGAGTTGAACGCCGAGCGCAGCAATGCCGTGCTGGTGTGCCATGCACTGAACGCCTCGCATCACGTTGCGGGCATTTCGGCGGACAACCCCAAGGATATCGGGTGGTGGGACAACATGGTCGGGCCGGGAAAAGCGCTGGATACCGACCGTTTTTTTGTCATTGGCGTGAACAATCTGGGTTCGTGCTTCGGGTCGACGGGCCCGGCCAGCATCAACCCGGAAACGGGCAGGCCCTGGGGCGCAGCCTTTCCCATGCTGACGGTCGAGGATTGGGTGCAGGCCCAGGCCAGGCTGGCAGACCATTTCGGCATCAGGAAACTGGCGGCCGTGATGGGCGGCTCGCTGGGCGGCATGCAGGCCATGAGCTGGGCCATCACCTGTCCGGAGCGCGTTGGCGCCTGCATTGTTGTTGCCAGTACCCCCAGGCTGTCCGCACAGAATATCGGCTTTAACGAAGTGGCGCGCCGATCCATCATCAGCGATCCGGATTTTCACGGGGGCGACTATTACGCACACGGCGTGGTGCCGCGACACGGCCTGTCGGTGGCGCGGATGGTGGGCCATATCACTTATCTGTCGGATGAGGACATGGCGTCCAAGTTCGGCCGTGCCCAGCGCTCGCCCGGGCACAATGGCGAATTCCATTATGGTTACGATGTCGAGTTCGAGGTGGAGTCCTATCTGCGCTATCAGGGCGAGAAATTCTCCACGTATTTCGATGCCAACACCTATCTGCTGATTACGCGGGCGCTGGATTATTTCGATCCGTCGCGCAGCCATGGCGGCGATCTGGCCAAGGCACTGCAAGCTGCGCAGGCGGATTTCCTGCTGGTGTCGTTCACGACGGACTGGCGCTTTCCGCCGGATCGTTCACGGGAAATCGTTCGCGCCCTGCTCAAGAACAAGCGGCCCGTAACCTATGCCGAGATCAACGCTCCGCACGGCCACGACGCTTTCCTGCTGGACGATGCCCGCTATCATTCGCTTGTCCAGGCTTATTACGATCGTATTGCCGCAGACCTTGGCCTGCCTGAGCGCAAACGTATAACGGGGGTGCTCGCATGAAATCCAGAACTGTAGCGCCGCGGCATGTGCGCGCCGACCTGATGCGCATTGCCAGCTGGATTGCGCCCAAGAGCCGCGTGCTGGATCTTGGCTGCGGCGACGGCACCTTGCTGGCCTATCTGCAGGCCAGTAAAGGCGTGATCGGCGCGGGCGTGGAAATCAGCGACGAGCTGGTCATTGCCTCAGTGCGCCGCGGGTTGCAGGTGCTGCAGCAAAACCTGGAGGATGGCCTCGCGCTGTTTGATGACGGGCAGTTCGACACCGTGGTGCTGTCCCAGACGCTGCAGTCCATGCACAACACCGAGCATATCCTGCGCGAGATGGCCAGGGTGGCCAAGTACGGCGTGGTGTCTTTTCCGAATTTCGGGCACTGGCCACATGGCTGGTCCATCCTGCGCGGCCGCATGCCGGTGACGGGAGAAATGCCCTATCAGTGGTTCGATACGCCCAACATCCATTTGTGCACGCTCAAGGATTTCGAAGACCTGGCGGCCGCGCTGCAGTTGCGCATCACGCATACGGCCACCTTCAACCGCAATAAAGAAGTTAAACTCTTGCCGGGATGGCGCAGCACACTGGCTGTGTACCGTTTCGAGTCCCCCCATTTCCAAGAGGCCTGATCATCGCGTTATCGAGCGTCTATGCCAGCCCCCGGGTGCTTCCGCTGCTTGTGCTGGGTTTTGCCAGCGGGCTGCCGCTTGCGCTGACCAGCGGCACCCTGCAGGCATGGGCGACCGTCGATGGCATATCGCTGCAGAATATCGGTTTTCTGACGCTCATCGGCACGGCCTATACGCTCAAGTTTCTATGGGCGCCTCTGGTGGACCGTTATTCGCCGCCTTTCCTTGGGCGCCGCCGCAGCTGGGTATTTGTCACGCAGATATTGCTGGCTGCAGCCATTGCCGCCATGGGTCTGCTGTCTCCCGCCAGCCATCTTGGGCTGCTGGCCGTTATTGCGGTCACGGTTGCCTTTCTGTCCGCCACACAGGATATTGCGTTTGACGCCTACAGTACGGATGTGTTGCGGCAGCAGGAGCGGGCTGCGGGAGCGGCGGTCAAGGTGCTGGGCTACCGGCTGGCGATGATTGTGTCAGGGGGCCTTGCGCTGGTGCTGGCCGATCAGTGGCTGGGCTGGGGCAATACCTATATCGCGATGGGCGGCCTGATGGCGGTGTGCGCGGTGGCGACGGTGCTGGCGCCCGAGCCCGAAGTCGTGGCCAGGGCGCCCGCCTCCCTGCGCGTTGCCGTGGTCCGGCCCTTGGCCGAGTTCTTCAGTCGGCGCGGTGCGCTGACGGTTCTGCTGCTGATTGTGCTCTACAAGCTTGGCGACGCCTTCGCCGGGGCGCTGTCCACGACGTTTCTGCTGCGCGGCGCCGGATTCGGCGTCACCGAGGTAGGCACGATCAACAAGGTATTTGGCCTGGCGGCCACCATCGTGGGCGCGCTGGTGGGGGGCTCGCTCATGGGGCGATTGGGGCTGTACCGCTCGCTGATGCTATTTGGCGTGATGCAGGCGGTGTCCAATTTCGGCTACTGGGTGCTGGCCGTGACCCCTCCTCATCTGTATTCTATGGCGCTGGTCGTGACGCTGGAGAACCTGTGCGGCGGCCTGGGTACCGCCGCCTTTGTGGCGCTGCTGATGGCATTGTGCAGGCGGGAATTTTCCGCTACGCAGTTCGCCCTGCTGTCGGCCTTGTCCGCGGTTGGACGCACTTATCTTGCAGGGCCGTTCACGCCTCCGCTGGTGGAAGCGTTCGGCTGGTCCGGTTTCTTTGTACTGACGATCTTCATCGCCTTGCCGGGCCTGGTGCTGCTCAGGCTCAGGCGCGCGGAGATCGACGGGCTGGACGGCAAAGGCCAGCCCATCGAAGCCCAGGTGCGACGCTAGCCGCGCGGCGGAATGTTCAGGCCTTTATCGACTGCGGGCCGGGCCACAAACGCATCCAGGCTCCGGGCAACATTGGGAAAGTCCTTGAAGCCTACCAGCTCGCCGGCATCGTAGAAGCCGATCAGATTGCGTATCCAGGGAAACGTGGCAATGTCGGCGATGGTGTATTCGTCGCCCACGATCCAGGGACGGTTTTCCAGCTGCTTGTCGAGCACACCCAGCAGGCGGCGCGATTCGGCGACATAGCGGTCGCGTGGCCGCTTGTCTTCGTAGTCTTTGCCGGCAAATCGGTGGAAGAATCCCAATTGCCCGAACATGGGACCCACGCCGCCCATCTGGAACATCAGCCACTGCATGGTCTGGTAGCGTTGCGCTGCATCCTGCGGCAGGAATTTGCCGGATTTTTCCGCAAGATAAATCAGAATGGCGCCTGATTCGAACAGAGGCAGCGGCTTGCCGTCCGGGCCGTTCGGATCGATGATGGCCGGAATCTTGTTGTTCGGGTTCAGGGCGAGAAACTCGGGCGACATCTGGTCCTGGGTGTCGAAGCTGACCAGGTGATGCTCATAGGGCAGTCCGGTTTCTTCGAGCATGATGGAGGCTTTGACGCCGTTTGGCGTGGGCAGCGAGTAAAGCTGGATGCGGTCCGGGTGCTGCGCGGGCCATTTGCGGTTGGCGGGAAAATCAGAAAGTGCTTGCATTCGGGAGTTCCATCGGTAAGAGGACAGTAAGCGATTCTGCGGCCATGCCTGGACCGCCTCCGACAGGCGTCCGGTCTGGGCATGGCCAGTTTGCGGTCAGGTTTCGGCCGGCGCAGGCGTGCTGGTAGCGTGCACCATGTGCAGATACTGGCGATGGCGCTCGTACTGGTCGAGAATGTCGCCGATGACATCGTCGCGGCTCCATCCCATGATGTCGTAATCCTGACCGCCTTCGCGCAGGTAGACCTCGGCGCGATAATAGCGCCGTTCGTCTTCGTCGCGCCCCTCATCGGGCGTCAGGCCGGGGCGCATCTGCTCCAGGGGAAACACGGAATAGGAAAAATCCAGATACTGGCCATGGTGCGTCACATTCAGCTTGGCCTGATCGTCGTCCCCCTTGTCGTGCACCGTGACTTCATAGCCCTGGCGCCGCAACTCTTCGGCCACCGCCTGCATGGCCGGCTGGACCACATCATCGATGAAGCGGATGACATGTGCGCGGCTGGGCATCATGACGATGTTGCGCAGCCTGCGCTGCCATTGCTGGCCGTTGCCCATGGGCTGGGAGCGCGTAATCGTTTGATAGCGGATGCGCCGCTTCGTGGCGTCCAGCTTCAGGGCCTTGAACAGCCCCCAGATGGCGAGCAGCAAGATCACCGAGAACGGCAGCGCGCTGGCGATGGTTGCCGTCTGCAAGGCCTGCAGACCGTCGGCCAGCAGCAGCGCGATGGCCACCAGGCCCATGGACAGCGACCAGAAGATGCGCTGCCAGACCGGCGACTTCTCGGCGCCGCCCGAGGCCAGCAGGTCCACGACCAGCGCACCGGAGTCTGCCGAGGTCACGAAGAACACAATCACCATGACAATGGCGATGACGGAGGTGATGCTCGATAGCGGCAGGTGCTCGAGAAAGGCGAACAGCGCCAGCGAACTGTCCTGGTTGACGACGTCTGCCAGCCCTTTGACGCCATCGACAAGAATGTAGTGGATGGCGGTATCGCCAAACACCGTCATCCAGAACAGCGTGAAGCCGGCGGGCACCAGCAATACCCCGCGTACGAATTCGCGAATGGTGCGGCCGCGCGAAATGCGGGCGATGAACAGGCCCACGAAAGGCGACCATGCAATCCACCAGCCCCAGTAGAACAGCGTCCAGCCGCCTATCCAGTCATTGGGCTGGTAGGCATAGAGATTGAAGGTTTTGTTGACCAGGTCCGACAGATAGGCGCCGGTGTTCTGGACAAAGGTCTGGAGCAGGAAGACAGTGGGCCCCAGTACCAGCACGAACAGCAACAGCAGCACCGCCAGCGCCAGATTGGTTTCGGACAGAATGCGGATGCCGCGGTCCAGGCCGCTTGCGACCGACAGCGTGGCAAGACCGCAGGCGACGACAATCAGCACCACCTGTACCGGGATGGACACGGGGACGCCGAACAGATGATGCAGCCCACTGTTGATCTGCGCCACGCCCAGGCCCAGCGATGTGGCCACACCGAGCACCGTGCCGATGATGGCGAAGATGTCGACCGCGTGCCCGATGGGCCCATGGATGCGGTTGCCGATCAGGGGATAGAGTGCCGAGCGCAGGGTCAGCGGCAGGCCGTGCCGGTAGCTGAAGAACGCCAGGATAAGCGCGACGATGGCATAGATGGCCCAGGCATGCAGGCCCCAGTGGAAGAAGGTGATGTTCATCGCCTCGCGGGCCGCCGCCGCTGTCCCGCCCGTGCCGACAGGCGGGTCGATGAAGTGCATGACCGGTTCGGCTACGCCGAAAAACATCAGTCCTATGCCCATGCCGGCGGAAAACAGCATGGCGAACCAGGTGACATCGCGATAGTCGGGCTGGCTGTGGTCGGGCCCGAGCTTGATATCGCCGTAGCGGCTGATGGCGACAAAGACGGTGGATACCAGGACAATGGCGACGGTCAGTACATAGAACCAACTGGCGTTGCCCAGTATCCAGGCCTGAATGACTTCGAACAGCGACTGGGCCTTGTGTGGCGTCAGGATGGCGAACGCGACAAGAACGAGTATGAATGCCGCCGCCGTAAAGAATACGGGGCGGTTGATGGTCGATGGTGCTGGCTTCACGGCCTCTCCTTTTCCATTTCCTGCAGCCATGTGTAGCACAGAAGGCGGGGATAAGGCCAGTGAGGCCGAGCCCTGCGCGCCGGTCTACAGCGTCGTGTCGTAGTCGATGATCAGGGGTGCGTGGTCGCTGAAGCGTTCGTCCTTGTAGATGGAGGCGCTGCGCGCGGTGGCGGCGATATCCTGCGTGGCGATCTGGTAGTCGATGCGCCAGCCTACATTCTTGGCCCAGGCCTGCCCGCGATTGCTCCACCAGGTATAGGCTTCGCCCGTTGCGTCCGGGTACATGCTGCGATAGACATCCATCCAGCCCAGCTCGTCGAACACGCGCGTGAGCCAGGCACGCTCTTCGGGCAGGAAACCGCTGTTCTTCAGGTTGCCTTTCCAGTTCTTCAGGTCGATTTCCTTGTGGGCGATGTTCCAGTCGCCGCAGAGGATGACGCGCCGCCCGCAGCGGGCCAGCGCCTGCAGATGCGCAAAGAAATGTTCCATGAACATATATTTGGCGGTCTGGCGGTGATCGCCGCTGGAGCCCGAGGGCAGGTATACGGAGATGATGGAAAGGTTGTCGTAGACCAGTTCAAGGTAGCGGCCCTCGGCGTCGATTTCGGGTACGCCCAGGCCTTCGATCACCTTCAGGGGACGCTGACGCGCATACACCCCGACGCCGCTGTAGCCTTTCTTCTCGGCATAGTGAAAATAGCCGTGATAGCCATCCGGGTTGAACATGGTTTCGGTCAGGTTGTCGGCCTGTGCCTTGAGCTCCTGCATACAGACGAAATCGGCTTCCTGTTTGGGAAGCCATTCCAGAAAGCCTTTGTTGACGGCGGAGCGGATACCGTTGAGGTTTGCGGAAATGACGCGAAGCATAAGTAATGAGATACCTGAAAAAAGGGCGGGTTGAGTCGGTGCAGGTCTGGGGCGGCGGCTTAGTCAGGCTGGCCGAAGCGAAAGCTCGAGGCGGTGATGCCGGCGAAGGCGGTCGACTCGTGATACACGCAGGTTGACGCCTCTTGCTCTGCCGCGCCGACCGCCACCATGAGCGGAATGAGATGATCCTCCTGCGGATGCGCCAGTCTGGCGGCCGGGGCAGTTTCCCAGCGCTCCAGCGCATCGGAGCGCTGCGCGGAGGGGAGTGTCATGGTCTGTTGCAGCCAGGCGTCGAACTGCGCCGAGGCCGCGCTGCCGTTGCCGTAGATCTGCCGCAGGTTGTGATAGCTCAGGCCGCTGCCCAGAATCAGTACGTCTTCGTCACGCAGGGGCGCCAGAGCGCGGCCCAGGGCCAGGTGCCTGGCGGGGCCGTAGCCCGAATCGATGGACAGCTGAACCATGGGCACATCCGCGTCCGGGTACATGACGAAAGCGGGCACGAATGCGCCATGATCGAAACCGCGTTCGCTGTCTGCCTGCACCGGCATGCCGGCCTGGTCCAGCAGTTGGGAGACCCGGTCCGCCAGCCACGGAGCGCCTGGCGCCGGATAGCTGATGGTGTAGGTGTGGTCGGGAAAGCCGTAGTAGTCGTACAGCATGGGCGGCGCGGGGTTGGACGTTACCGAGAAGGCAGCGGATATGACCCAGTGCGCCGAGACCATGAGGATGGCTTTGGGGCGGCGCCCGAGCTGCCGGGGTATGTCGGCCAGCGATGCGCTCAGCTTGGCATTGCTGGTCTGCATGTCCGGGATATAGGGCCATGGGCCGCCGCCATGGGAAATAAAGTAGGTAGGTAGTGTCATGGGTCGACTATAACCATTTGGGCGGCCGGATAGGCCTGCGCGCCGTCAGGTGGGCGGCGGGTTTACCGGGGCGAGCGGGTCAGCGCCTGTTGCGCAGTGCGTCGATGCTCCAGGCGCCGCCGCCCGCAAAGTGTAAAGGATGACTTGGGAAAAAGACACAGTCTTATCCCGTATGTGTGTTTGGGCAACAGCGGGGAACCCCGCCGCGGGCGCAGACGCAGTCTTGTGCAGCCAACGGGTAAAATAATCGCTCCGGCAATCCGGCCTACCCTGATTCTTATCCTATTTCTCCATGAGCGACTCTTCCAACCGCGCCGATTTCGTGCGCTTTTCCCTTGAGCAAGGCGTCTTGCGCTTTGGCAGTTTCAAAGTCAAGTCCGGACGCATCAGTCCTTATTTTTTCAACGCAGGGCTGTTCAATACCGGTCGTTCGGTCGGAAAGCTGGCAGGTTTCTATGCGCAGGCGCTGGTGGATGCGGGCCTCGCGTTCGACATGCTGTTCGGGCCCGCCTACAAGGGTATCCCTCTTGCGGCGACGACGGCGGTGGCCCTGGCCGGGCACCCGGGGCTGGGCGGGCGCGACGTGCCCTTTGCCTTCAACCGCAAAGAGGCCAAGGATCACGGGGAAGGCGGCACACTGGTGGGCGCCCCCTTGCAGGGCCGGGTGGTCATTATCGATGATGTCATCACCGCCGGCACGTCGGTGCGCGAATCGGTCGATATCATCCGCCAGGCTGGCGCCACTCCCGCAGCGGTGCTCATTGCACTGGATCGCATGGAACGGGCCGGGGCCGATGACGCCCTGTCGGCTCATTCGGCTGTACAGGACGTCGCGGCCAGCTATGGCATACCGGTGATCAGCATTGCCTCGCTGGCCGACATCATGGCGCTGCTGCAGGACGACGCGGCATTGGCGCCTCACCGGGAATCCGTGGCGGCCTACCGGGCACAATACGGGGTATAGGTGAAGGCGGGCCGGCGACGCCGGCCCGTTCAGCGATGGCCTCAGCCCAGCTTTTCCTTGAGCAGGTCATTGACCTGTTGCGGGTTGGCCTTGCCTTTGGCTGCCTTCATCACCTGGCCCACCAGGGAGTTGAAGGCTTTCTGCTTGCCGGCCCGGAATTCCTCGACGGCGGCCGGATTGGCTGCCAGTACGGCGTCGATCATGGCGCCGATGGCGCCGCTGTCGCTGATCTGCTTCAGGCCGCGCGCCTCGATGATGGCATCAGCCGAGCCGCCGCCTTCACCAGCCCACATGGCGGCAAAGACCTCTCGGGCAATCTTGTTGGAGATGGTGCCGTCGATGATGCGCGCGATAAGGCCCGCCAGCGCCGCCGGCTTGACCGGGCAGTGTGCGATGCCGGTTTCTTCGCGGTTCAGCGCGGCGGAGACCTCGCCCAGCACCCAGTTGGCGGCCAGCTTGGCTTGCCCGGCGGGCAGTGCGCCCGCAGTCTGCTCGAAGTAGTCCGAGGTGGCGCGGTCCATGGTCAGTTGCGCGGCATCGTAGGCGGTCAGGCCCAGGGTTTCCTGGAAGCGTTCGCGCTTGTGGCGCGGCAGCTCGGGCATGTCAGCCTTGACCCTGTCTATCCATTCAGGCGCTATCACCAGCGGAGGCAGGTCGGGGTCCGGGAAATAGCGGTAGTCGTGTGAGTCTTCCTTGCTGCGCATGCTGCGGGTTTCGTCACGGTCTGCGTCATACAGGCGGGTTTCCTGCACAACGGTGCCCCCGTCTTCGATCAGCTCGATCTGGCGGCGCGCTTCGAACAGAATGGCCCGCTCGAGAAAGCGGAAGGAGTTGACGTTCTTGACTTCGCTGCGAGTGCCGAATGCTTTTTGCCCATTGGGCCGCACGGACACGTTGGCGTCGCACCGGAAGGAGCCTTCCTGCATATTGCCGTCGCATATGCCCAGCCAGACCACCAGGCTGTGCAGCGCGCGCGCATAAGCCACGGCCTCGGCCGCCGAGCGCATTTCGGGTTCGGAGACAATTTCGAGCAGCGGCGTACCCGCACGGTTCAGGTCTATGCCGGTGGAGGATTCGCCGTGCGGACCGGAAAAGTCTTCGTGCAGCGATTTGCCGGCATCTTCTTCAAGGTGCGCTCGGGTCAGGTTGACGGTTTTTTCGACGCCGTCCACGAAAAAGGACAGGGACCCGCCCTGGACCACGGGGATTTCGAATTGGCTGATCTGGTAGTTCTTGGGCAGATCGGGGTAGAAGTAGTTTTTGCGGGCGAAAACGGACAGGGGCGCGATGTGGGCGCCGACTGCCAGGCCGAACTGGATGGCGCGTTCTACCGCGCCTCTGTTCAGCACGGGCAGGCTGCCCGGCAGCGCCATGTCGACCTCGTTGGCCTGTGTGTTGGGCTCGGCGCCGTATCGCGTGCTGCTGTCAGAAAAAATCTTGGATTGCGTGGAAAGCTGCGTATGTGTTTCCAGCCCGATGACGATTTCCCATTCCATTATGCTTGTTCCGGTTTGCGTTGATGCCAGTCCGTCGCTTGCTGGAAGCGGTCGGCCAGGGCCAGCAGGCGGCCCTCGCTGAAGTAGTTCCCGATGATCTGCAGCCCTATGGGCAAGGGTTTGGCCGCATCCGAGAAGCCGCAGGGTACCGACATGGCCGGCAGGCCGGCCAGGCTGACGCCCAGTGTGTAGATGTCGGCCAGCCAGTCGGCGACGGGGTCTTCCTGGTTGTCGCCGATGCGTCTGGCCACCGAAGGGGTCACTGGCCCCATGATGACGTCGCACTGGTCGGCGAAGGCGTGCTGGAAGTCGTTGACGATCATGCGGCGCACGCGTTGGGCCTGCAGGTAATAGGCATCGTAATAGCCATGGGAGAGCACATAGGTGCCCACCATGATTCGCCGCAGCACTTCGGGGCCGAAGCCTTCGGTGCGGGAGCGGCTGGTCATTTCCGCGAGGTCGCCGTAGTGGTCGCTGCGGTGGCCGTAGCGCACGCCGTCGTAGCGCGACAGGTTGCTGGAGGCTTCGGCCGGGGCGATGACATAGTAGGTGGGGATGGCCAGCTCGGTGCGCGGCAGGGAAATCGACACCCGCGTGGCGCCGAGCGATTCGAAGCAGGCCAGGGCGGCTTCGATGGCCTGAGCGACATCGGGCATCAGGCCAGGCCCGAAGAATTCCTGAGGAACGCCGATGCGCAGGCCTTTGAGCGGCTGGCTGCCGCCTTCCTGATGTGTCGTGGCGGATGCCTCGAACTGGGCGCGGATGCGGCCAGGGGCGTTGGCTGCGCCGTCGCAGTATTCCAGGCTGGTGGCGTCGCGTGGATCGAAGCCGCTCATGGGATCGAGCAGTTCAAGCAGGTCGCGCGCATGGCGGGCAATGGGGCCAGCCTGATCCAGGCTGGAGCCGAAGGCGATCATGCCGTAGCGCGAGACGGTGCCGTAGGTGGGCTTGATGCCGCT
Source organism: Pusillimonas sp. (assembly GCA_048270225.1). Classification (GTDB taxonomy): domain Bacteria; phylum Pseudomonadota; class Gammaproteobacteria; order Burkholderiales; family Burkholderiaceae_B; genus Allopusillimonas. The sequence continues at coordinate 315,026 of JBLWTG010000003.1, forward strand.
GACGCCGCACAGGGCGGAAGGCTGCCGCACCGACCCGCCCGTGTCCGTACCGGTTGCGCCGGCGACGAGGCCGGCCGCCACGGCAGCGGCAGAACCGCCCGAGGAGCCGCCGGGCACGGCGTCCGTGTCCCAGGGGTTGCGTGCAGGGCCGAACGCGGAGTTTTCGTTGCCCGAACCCATGGCGAACTCGTCGCAGTTCAGCTTGCCCAGCGATACGGCGCCTGCCGCTTGCAGGCGGCTGACCACGGTGGCGTCGAAGGGACTTTTATAGTTGGCCAGCATCTTGCTGGCGGCGGTAGTGCGCCAGCCCTGGGTGACGAAGAGGTCTTTGTGAGCGATGGGCACGCCCGCCAGCGGCGGGGCCTGGTCAGTGGCGAGCAGGCGGTCTGCGGCATCCGCCTGGGCCAGGGTGAGGTCCGGGTCGACGTGTACGAAGGCGTTCAGCCCGGTGTGGGACTGTACCGCCTGCAGGGCGCTGTCCGCGAGTTCGCGGGCGCTGACGCTGCGGGCGCGTAGCGCCTCGCGCATGGCGGCGATACTGTCGAATTCGTTGTGCAGAGACATGCTGATATCGCTTATTCGATGACCGTGGGAACCAGGAACAGGTTTTCGTGCCCGGCCGGAGAGTTGGCCATGAGCGCGGCGCGTTGCTCGGGTGAGTTGGCCGGGCTGGCGGCATCCGGACGCAGTCGCAGCCGGATATCCTGGTGCGCCGACAGCGGGTGCGCCATGGGGTCGACGCCCTCGGTGTCGACGGCCTGCAGTTGCTCGATAAGCGTCAGAATACCGTTCAGCTCCTGCTGGGCCTGGAGGTTCTGCTCGGACGAAAGTTCAATGCGCGCGAGCCGCGCGATGCGGTTCACGTCTTGCTCGGTGATTGCCATGGCTGTTGCTTGCTGAATCTGAAAGATGGTGGGCGGGCATGTATGATTGTGCAGGCGGCTTGAGGGAAGCCCGGTAACATAAAATAATATGCCGCTTTTTGAGCTAATCAAACGCCAATTATAAGTTATCATTGCTGGTTTAATTCGTTGGTCAAAATTTGGCGCCCATGTTGCGCTGGTTGGTTGCCTGCGCTGACGAATTCCTCTTTACTTTTGATATCACTGAGCGCCCATGTTCGGATTCCTTCGTAGTTACTTCTCCACCGACATGGCGATCGACCTCGGTACCGCCAATACCCTTATATATGTTCGCGGCAAGGGTATCGTGCTGGATGAGCCGTCTGTCGTCGCCATTCGCCACGATGGTGGCCCCAGCGGCAAGAAGATCATTCAGGCGGTCGGGCGCGAAGCCAAGCAGATGCTTGGCCGGGTTCCGGGCAACATCGAGGCCATCCGCCCCATGAAGGACGGCGTCATTGCCGACTTCACCGTGACCGAGCAGATGCTCAAGCAGTTCATTCGCATGGTGCATCCGCGCAGCATGTTCGCACCCAGTCCCCGCATCATCGTCTGCGTGCCCTGCGGCTCCACCCAGGTTGAGCGCCGCGCCATCCGCGAGTCGGCCCTGGGCGCGGGCGCCAGCCAGGTCTACCTGATCGAGGAGCCCATGGCGGCCGCGATCGGCGCCGGGCTGGCGGTATCGGATGCCAGCGGCTCCATGGTGGTCGACATCGGCGGGGGCACTACCGAGGTGGCCATCATTTCGCTGGGCGGCATGGTGTACAAGGGCTCTGTGCGGGTCGGCGGTGACAAGTTCGATGAGGCCATCATCAATTACATCCGCCGCAACTACGGTATGCTGATCGGCGAGCCCACCGCGGAGCTCATCAAGAAAGAAATCGGTTCGGCCTTCCCCGGGTCCGAGATACGCGAGATCGAGGTCAAGGGTCGCAATCTGTCCGAAGGCGTGCCGCGCAGCTTTACCGTTTCGTCCAACGAGATTCTTGAATCCCTCACCGATCCGCTCAACCAGATCGTCTCGGCGGTCAAGACTGCGCTGGAGCAGACCCCGCCCGAGCTTGGTGCCGATATCACCGACAAGGGCATTGCCCTGACCGGCGGCGGTGCGCTGCTGCACGATCTGGATCGCTTGCTGCAGGAGGAAACCGGCCTGCCGGTGGTGGTGGCCGAAGATCCGCTTACCTGCGTGGTGCGTGGCTGCGGCGAGGCACTTGAGCACCTCGAACGCCTGGGTACTGTTTTTATTTACGACTGATTTTGCATTGCAAGGCTTCGCACGGCATTATTTGCGAGGCGTTTAACAGGGCATTGCGCTTTCCATGCAAGAGACCGGGACGATCAGGCTATTCAAGCGCGGCCCAACGGCCGAGCTGAGGCTGTTCGTGCTTGCGCTGGCAGCGGTCGCGCTGCTGGTGGTCGATGCCCGCTGGCCGGTGCTCGATCCCGCCCGCCAGGCAGTGTCTGTGGTGCTGTATCCTTTCCAGCGCTTGATGCTGGCGCCGCGCGACGCCGTTGAGCATTTCAACGACTGGAAGGACGCCGCCTCGCTTGCCCGGTCCGAAAAAGAAGCCCTGCAGCGCCAGCGCATAGAACTGGCGCAGCTGTCCACCCATGCCGCGCAGCTGGCGACTGAAAACGAACAGTTGCGGCGCCTGCTGAAGGTGGCCGACGAGGTCACGCAGCCTTCGGTGGCGGTCGAGGTCCTGTACGAGCCGCCCAATGCTTTTTCGCATCATCTTATTTTCAACAAGGGCTCGTCCAGCGGCATACGGCCTGGCATGCCGCTGATCGACGAGGGCGGTATTGTTGGCCAGATCGTGCGCGTGACGCCGTTTACCTCCGAGGCGGCGCTGCTCACCGACGACAAGGTCTCCATTCCCGTGCAGGTGCTGCGCAATGGCTTGCGCCTGATCGCCTTTGGCGGCAATGTATCGGGTAAGGTCGAGGTGCGCTACCTGACCGCCAACGTGGATATTGTCCCGGGCGATACGCTGATCACCAGCGGTATCGGCGGCCTGTTTCCGGCGGGGCTGTCGGTCGCCAGTGTCGATTCCGTCTCGCGCGATCCGGCAACAGGATTTGCGCTGGCGGAGGCCACACCGCTGTCCCATCCTGAACGTCATCGTCATTTTCTGGTCCTGCTGGTGGACGTATCCCCGCAGGATCTGGAGCAAGAAGGTTTGAAGTATGGCACGCAAACCGGACAATAGCGCGCCCGTCTCCCGACGCGGCGCATCGTCGCTGAGCTCGCTGGAGCCCATCGACCTGTCCCCGTTCAAGCGCCCCAGCAGCGGACTGTTCATCTGGTTCACCATTGTTCTCATCTGGCTGATTTCCCTGCTGCCCTGGCGACTCTGGCAGCCTGCGCCGGATCTGCTGCTGCTGGTGATCGCCTTCTGGTGCCTGAACGAGCCCCAGCGGGTGTCCATGCTGACCGCCTTCCTGTTTGGCCTGGCCATGGATGTGCATGACAGCTCGCTGCTGGGCGGGCACGCGCTGGTCTATACCTTGGCTGCCTACGGCGCGATTGCGCTCCGGCGCCGGCTGCAGCATTTTAATGCTGTCATTCAAGCCTTTCACATGTTTGTCATCTTTGTGGTGGCTGAAACCATAGGCAGGCTGGTGTATGCCTGGATGGCGGGTGAGTGGGCAGGCTGGCAATGGCTCTGGTCGCCGCTGTTCATGGCGGTGTTATGGCCGCTGGCCGATATCCTGCTGCACATGCCGCAGCGCAGGCTGGACGACAACGACGCTGGTTCGGTTTAGGGCCTATGTTCGAGTTCAAGAAAACCACTCACCAGCAGAAGCGGCGCATGATCGTCCGCGTCATGGTGGCAGCGGTATTTGTCGTGCTGTGTTTTCTTGGGTTGGCCGGGCGGCTCTGGTATCTGCAGGTTGTGCGTTACGAGGGCCTGGCGGCGCGGGCGGACCGCAACCGCATTGCGGTCGTGCCCATCCCGCCGCGGCGCGGCGAAATCCTGGACCGCAGCGGCAAGGTGCTGGCCCGCAACTATCGGGACTATACCCTGTCGGTCATGCCGGCCAACGTCACGCGGGATATGGAGCAGATGCTCGATGACCTGGGCCAGCTGGTTTACCTGAGCGCTGGCGACCAGCGTCGCTTCCTGCAGAACGTCAAGCAGAGCGGGCGCTACACGTCTATTTTGCTGCGCAACAACCTGAACGAGACCGAGGCGGCCTGGTTTGCGGCGCACGCCTACGAGTTCCCGGGCGTGCAGCTGAGCGCGCGCTGGGTGCGCGAGTATCCGGAAGGCGAGTCTGCGGCGCACGTGCTGGGCTATGTCGGTCGCATTTCCGAAGCCGACCAGGACATGCTGGAAGCCACCGGCCAGGAAGGCAATTATCGCGGCAGCAACACCATAGGCAAGAAGGGCATAGAGAAAACCTGGGAAAAATCCCTGCACGGACGCACAGGCATTGAGGAAGTCGAGGTGACGGCGACCGGGCGTCCGGTGCGTACGCTGAGCCGGGTCGATCCCGTTCCCGGCGCCGATCTGCATCTTTCACTGGATATCGGCCTGCAGAAGGTGGCCGAGGCGCAATTCGAGGGCCGGCGCGGGGCATTGGTCGCCATTGAGCCCAGCACGGGCGATGTGCTGGCGTTTGTGTCTGCGCCTTCATTCGATCCCAATCTGTTCATCGATGGCATAGATGTCGAAAACTGGCGCAAGTTGAACGAGTCTCCTGACCATCCCCTGCTCAATCGTCCGCTGTACGGTACCTATCCCATCGGCTCCACCTACAAGCCATTTGTGGCGCTGGCGGCGCTGGAAATGGGGGTGCGTTCACCCACGGAGCGCATTCCCGATCCGGGCTATTTCGAGCTGGGGGGGCAGCGTTTTCGCAATGCGGGAGGCGCGGTCTATGGTCCCACCGATATGCATCGCGCCATCGTCAAGTCGTCGGATACTTACTTTTATTCCCTGGGTCCAGAGATAGGCGTGGATGCGCTGCACGATTTTTCGGCGCAGTTCGGCTTCGGGCAGCTGACGGGCATCGACCTGGACGGCGAGCGCCGCGGCGTGCTGCCTTCCACAGCCTGGAAACGCCAGCATTACAAAAAACCCGAGCAGCAGCGCTGGTACGCCGGAGAGTCTGTTTCGGTGGCCGTGGGGCAGGGCTACAACGCTTTTACGCTGCTGCAATTGGCGCAGGCGACCTCGGTGCTGGCCAACAATGGCGTATATATGGAGCCGCACCTGGTGAGCCTGGTCGAGAATCCGCTGACAGGGGCCGTCAGGCGCACCGTGTCCGAGCCCTCGCATGTCATCCCGCTCAAGCCCGAGAACCTGGCGATCGTGCGCAATGCCATGGCCGACGTGCTGCGCATCGGCACCGCGCGCAAGGCATTCGAAGGCGCCAAGTACCAGGCCGCGGGAAAAACCGGCACGGCGCAGGTGTACAGTCTGCGCGGCAGCAAGTACAAGGCCTCGGAGGTCAATGAACGCCTGCGCGATCATGCCTTGTTCATGGCGTACGCACCGGTGGAGCACCCCAAGATTGCCGTGGCGCTCATTGTGGAAAACGGCGGTTGGGGGGCGACGGTGGCCGCGCCCATCGCGCGCACCATTTTTGACTACTGGCTGGATCCCGCTCGGCAGCAGCACAATGCCGTGCCCGATGACACCGCGCTGGCGTCGTCGACGCAACCCTCGGGGAGACCCCAATGAAAAGAATCCTGTACTGGGCAACCCGGGCCATTACCGCCTTCGATCCGCCGTTGATGGCATTGCTGATCATTATGGCGCTGCTGGGGTTGACCGTCATGCATTCGGCGGTGGGTGGCACTGACTGGCGCTTTGCCGACCAGTCGCGCAATTTTCTGTTTGCGCTGGGGGTGATGTGGGTTGCTGCCATGATGCCGCCGCCCGTCATGATGCGCATTACACCGTACTTCTATGCGCTGGGGGTGGCGCTGCTGTTGGGCGTTGAGTTTTTCGGGGAAACCAGCAAGGGTGCGACACGCTGGCTGGACCTGGGCCTGGTGCGCATTCAGCCTTCGGAAATGCTGAAGATCGCTGTGCCCATGATGCTGGCCTGGTATTTTCATCGAAATCAGGGCAAGCTGCGTGTGATGGATTTCATCGTGGCAGTCGTCCTGCTGGCCATTCCGTTTGCGCTGATTGTCATGCAGCCGGACCTGGGCACGGCGCTGCTGGTGTTCGCAACTGGCTTTTTCGTGATTTACTTCGGCGGGCTGTCGTTCAGGCTGCTTACACCCATCGTGATTGCCGTGGTGATAGGCGTGGGTACGCTGGTCTATTACGAAAAAGACATCTGCCAGCCCGATGTCGACTGGGTGGTGCTGCATGACTACCAGAAAAATCGCGTCTGCACGCTGCTCGATCCCAGTTCGGACCCGCTGGGCAAGGGTTTTCATACCATACAGTCCATGATTGCGGTCGGTTCCGGCGGCATTTACGGCAAGGGCTATATGAAAGGGACGCAGACCCATCTGGACTTCATCCCGGAGCGCACGACAGACTTCATTTTCGCGGTCTATGCCGAGGAGTTCGGCCTCTACGGCGGCATCATGATGCTGGTGCTGTACCTATTGCTGATCGCGCGAGGCCTGACCATCGCCGCCCGCGCCCATACGCAGTTCGGCAGGCTGCTGGCCGGCTCCATGGCGATGATGTTTTTCGCCTATGTGTTCGTCAATGTCGGCATGGTCACGGGCATATTGCCAGTGGTGGGCGTGCCATTGCCGTTCATGAGCTATGGAGGAACGGCGCTCATGACGCTGGGCATTGCCAGCGGCCTGTTGATGAGCATCAGTCACTACCGTCCTGTCCGCCATTAAGGCGCTCAGACCAGCGATTCCGCCGGGAACAGTCCGTCGAGCAGCTTGCGCACCGGCGCCGGCAAGGCCATGGCAGGCAGGTTGTCGATTGGCACCCATGCCTGCCGTATGCCTGGTGACATGACCATCAGCGGCGCCTCGCTGTGCAGATACCATGGTTCGATACCCAGTCTGAAGTGGGTAAACACATGCGTGAGCGAGGCCATGCGGCAGGGCGGCTCATCGGTAAAACCCATGACGCCGCAGTCCTGGAGCAGAGCGCTGGCGGTGTCATAGCGTGGCAGGCTCCACAGGCCGCCCCAGATGCCCGGCGACGGCTGCTGTTCCAGCAGGATGCGGCCCTGATGATTGAGAATGAGCATGGCGCACTGGCGGTCGGGCACCGCTTTCTTCTGGCGCGGGGTGGGAAGCTCATGCTGGCGTCCCTGGGCGCAGGCATAGCAGCCCTTGCGCAGCGGACAAATGTCGCAGTTGGGCCTGGAGCGGGTACAGCATTGCGAACCCAGGTCCATCAGGCCTTGCGTATAGCCGGACATGTCAAGCGATGGGGGCGCAGCGGCCATCATGGCGTCGGCCTGCGCCCACAAGGCGGTTTCAACGGCGCGCTCTGTCGTGGGGCCGAAAATGCCGAAGCAGCGGGTGAACACGCGTTTTACATTGCCATCCATGATGGGACTGCGCTCGCCATAGGCAAAGGCGGCGATGGCTGCCGCCGTGGAGCGGCCTATGCCTGGCAGGGTGGCGATATCGGCTGCGGTGGCCGGAAAGCTGCCGTTCCAGTCTGCGCAAATGACTTGTGCGCAGCGATGCAGGTTGCGGGCGCGGGCGTAATAACCCAGGCCCGCCCAGTAGGGCATGACCTCGTCCTGGGTAGCAGCGGCCAGTGACTGAATGTCGGGAAAACGGTCCAGAAAGCGCGCGTAATAACCCAGTACGGTGCTTACCTGGGTTTGCTGCAGCATGATTTCGGACAGCCAGATGCGGTAGGGATCCCTGGTGTTCTGCCAGGGCAGGTGCTGGCGTCCGTAGGCTTTTTGCCAGTGGACGATGGTCGTGGCGAACTGTTCCGGCGCCAGTGTGCCGGTGTCGGCCGGCAGCGGCGGCGTGGGAGCGGCCCCCGCCAGGCTGGTCTGTGCGGTACAGGCCGGTGCGTTTGCCGGCATCGCGGCTTGGCCGGCATCCAGGGGCCGGGCGAAGATCGAAGACATCAGAATTGAGTATTGCGTGTAACAGACCAGCGGGCCGACAGGGCCGCCAGGATGGCGATGACAATGGTGGAGAGTAACAGGCTCAGGGCATCCGGCAGATGCAGGGCGAACTGCGCCCCGTAGCTGCTGGCCAGGCGACCGAGCGCGGCGTTCAGTGGATAGAGGGCGAGGGCGGCCAGGACGATGGCCAGGCCGCTGGCAATGACACCGCTGAGCGCACCCAGATAGAGAAATGGCCGGCGTACGAAGGCCTCGGTGGCGCCGACCAGGCGGGCGACGCCGATTTCTTCACGCTGCGTGAGCGCCTGCATGCGCACGGTATTGAAGACGGTGGCCAGCACGACCAGGGCAACCCCCCCGGCCAGCAAGGCCAGGCCTATGCGGGCAAAATGCAGAATGGCCTCCAGCCGCCGCACCCAGTCGCTGTCCAGCTGGACGGCATCGACAGTATTCAGTTTGCGCCATTCATTGGCCAGTTCGGACGCCTGGCCCGAAAATGCCTGTGTATCGCTCAGCGTGACGACAATGGCGTCGGGCAGCGGATTGTCGGGCAGTACGGCCAGGGCGTCGCTCCAGGCCGGATTGCTCTTGAGTTTGTCCAGCGCGTGCGCGCGGGTCACCACCCGGGCCTCCTTGATGGTTTCCGGCTGCGCTTGCCGCAGTGTTTCGGCCAGCCTGGCCGCTGCATCAGCGGGCGTATTTCTTTTCAGGAAGATGGTCAGCTCGGGCGTGACAGGGATTTCACGGGCAAGCGGCTGCACAGAGACCAGTACTGACGCGGCCAGGATGGGAATGGCCAGTGCAAGGCTGATGACCAGTACATTGGACAGGGTGGAAAAGGGCTGGGCGAGCAGCCGGCGCATTGCCACTTTGAGGGCATAGCGGTGTTGTCGTAGCCAGCGTTTCATGCGACCCCCGCTGTATCGGTAAAGCGGCCCGCGTTGATGCGCAGCGTGCGCGACGCATAGGAAGCCATCAGGGATTTGTCGTGGGAGGCGATCAGGGTGGTGACTCCCACGCGGTTGAAGTCGCGGAATACCTCCATGATGCGACGGCCGCTGTCGTGATCGAGATTGGCGGTAGGCTCATCGGCAATGAGAATGGCCGGGCGATTGACGATGGCCCGGGCAATGGCCAGGCGCTGCTGTTCGCCGCCGGACATTTCTATGGGATTCAGGTCTTCTTTGCCCGCAAGGCCTACTTTTTCCATGGCCGCCCGCGCCCGGTTTCCGGCCTGACGCGAGTCCAGGCCGATGACGTTGAGCGGCAGCATGACGTTGGCCATGGCGTTGCGGTCAAAGAGCAGATGTGTGTCCTGCAGGATGACGCCTACTGCGCGGCGCAGGTAGGGACGCGCGCGCGTAGGCGTGCGGTCGATGCGATGGCCGTTCACGTGCACGGAACCGCGGCTGGGCGGCTCGAGGCCGCCGATCAGCCTGAGCAGCGTGGATTTGCCCGCGCCAGAGGGGCCTGAGACGAAAACGAATTCGCCGGGCTCGATACGGAAATTGATATCGGCCAGGATATTTCGCCCGCGTCCATACGATTTAAATACGTGCTGGAATTCGATCATAATGCGAAAAAGTATGAAGCCTTAATGATATACGGCCCGCAAGGGATATCCCTCATGTTTTTGTTAGTTTCCAAAGACTACGATGCAACACAAATGCGTACAGTTAACGACTGTCGCATAGTCACATGATACTTACTAGCAGAGGTAAAGCATGAAGCTCATCAAAGCAGCAGCACTGGGTGTTTCCTTGTTTGTGTTAGCGGGGGCGGTTCAGGCGGGAGAAACTTACGACGCCGTCAAGAAGAAAGGCTTCGTGCAGTGCGGGGTGCACACAGGCCTGCCTGGTTTTTCCATTGCGAACAGCAAGGGCGAGTGGTCCGGCATCGACGTCGATATCTGCCGGGGCATTGCCGCCATGGTATTTGGCGACGCCACCAAGTACAAGACCACGCCAGTGACAACCCAGCAGCGCTTTACAGCTCTGCAATCGGGCGAAATCGATGTGCTGACGCGCAACACCACCGCGACGATGACGCGCGATACGACGCTTGGCCTCATGAGCACCGGCGTCAACTACTATGACAGCCAGGGCCTGATGGTACCCAAGTCGCTGGGCGTCAAGAGCGCCAAGGAAATGAGCGGTGCTGCGATCTGCGTGCAGCCGGGCACCACCACCGAGCTGAACCTGGCCGACTGGTTTCGTACCAACAAGTTGGAGTTCAAGCCTGTGGTAATCAACAGCCCCGACGAAGCCATGCGCTCCTACGTTGCCGGCCGTTGCGATGCCTACACGACGGACAAATCGGGCCTGGCCACCATCCGCACGACGCTGGCCAATCCGGACGACAACATCATTCTGCCCGAGGATTTTTCCAAGGAACCGCTTGGCCCCATGGTGCGCCAGGGCGACGACCAGTGGTTCATGGTGGTTCGCTGGGTGCTGAACACCATGCTTGAGGCCGAAGAGTACGGCATCACATCCAAGAATGTGGATGAAATGCTCAAGAGCCCGAATCCCAATATCCAACGCATTCTGGGCGTGACGGGCGAAATGGGCAAAGGCCTGGGTCTGGACCAGAAATGGGGCTACAACCTGATCAAGCAGGTCGGCAACTACGGCGAGTCGTTTGCGCGCAACATCGGTAAAGATTCTCCGATGAAGCTGGATCGCGGGCTGAATGCGCAGTGGAAAGACGGCGGCATCATGTACGGCTGGCCTGTGCGCTGATTGTTCTTTTGCGGCATCGCGCCGGGCCTGATGGTCCGGCGCGGTTTTTCGATGCCAGCAGGTACAAATGCAAGTCGTAATTCAGAGCACCTAATTCCTATGGCGAATCAAGCATCCCCGCCCCGGCCCAAGCGGCGTCTTTCCTGGAATGACCCGGGGTTTCGGTCGCTCATCTACCAGGTTCTTGTTCTTGGCGTTGTCGCCTTCGTGGTCTGGTATCTGGTTTCCAACACACTGCATAATCTTGCGGTCCGCAATATCTCGACGGGTTTCGGATTTTTGCACCGCGAAGCGGGCTTCGCCATCGGCGAGAGCATGATTTCCTACCAGCCGGCCGATACCTATGGCCGCGCCATCCTGGTGGGCATCTTCAATACGCTGCGGGTTTCCATCATCGGTATTATCGCGGCGACCGTGCTGGGCACGCTATTGGGCGTTGCGCGCCTGTCCAAGAACTGGCTGGTCGCCAAAGTGGCGTCGACCTATATCGAGATCATGCGCAACATTCCCTTGTTGCTGCAGCTGTTCTTCTGGTATGCGATCATCACCGAAGTCATTCCCGGGCCACGCGAGGCGCTGCATCCCATGCCTGGCGTCTTTCTGTCCAATCGCGGGCTGAAGGTTCCCTCACTGGCCGGCGACGGCCTGGACTGGGTGATGGCCGGTTTCGGTGTCGCGATCGTCGCCATTCTGATCGCTGGTCACTGGGCGCGCAAGCGCCAGGAAGCGACCGGCAGGATATTCCCCCTGGGCCGCGTGGCCATCGGGATGATCGTCCTTTTCCCCATTCTGGGTTGGCTGGCCAGCGGCGCGTCGCTGACGCTGGACATGCCTGAACTGAAAGGATTCAATTTTGTGGGCGGCATCAGTCTGTCGCCTGAGTTTGCGGCCTTGCTGGCCGGGCTGGTGTTCTATACGTCTGCCTTCGTCGCCGAAGTGGTGAGGTCCGGCATACAGTCCGTGAGCCAGGGCCAGTGGGAGGCTGCCGGATCGTTGGGGCTCAAGCGCTCACGCGTGCTGCGCCTGGTCATCCTGCCCCAGGCGCTGCGCGTCATCATTCCTCCCATGACGAGCCAGTACCTCAATCTGACCAAAAACAGTTCGCTGGCCGTCGCCATCGGCTATCCCGACATTGTGTCGGTGGTCAATACCACCCTGAACCAGACCGGCCAGGCGATCGAAGGCATTCTGATCATCATGGCGGCCTATCTGACCGTCAGCCTGTCCATCTCCATCTTCATGAACTGGTACAACAAGCGCATTGCGCTGGTGGAGCGGTGATGGCGCACAATGAAACCATGACTGTCGGGAACGATGGCCCGCCGCGGGTTCACCAGGGCGCCCTGGGCTGGATGAAAAGCCGGCTGTTCTCATCTCCGCTCAATACGCTGCTGACCGTGCTCATCGCATGGCTGCTGCTGATGGTGATCCCCGCGCTGTTCGAGTGGCTGTTCATCCGGGCGGATTTCCACGCCACGACTTCGCAGGAATGCCGCGCATCGGGGGGCGCATGCTGGGCCTTCATCGTGGAAAAGCATCGCCTTATCCTGTTTGGCGTCTATCCCTACGATGAGCAGTGGCGGCCTCTGATTGCGACCATCGTGCTCATTGGCGTTATCGTCTGCAGCTGCATGCGCAGGTTCTGGAAACCTGTGCTGGGCCTGATCTGGCTGCTTGCGCTGACTGTTGTGGCCATCCTGATGTGGGGCGGTGTTTTCGGCCTGAGCTATGTAGAGAACGCGCGCTGGGGCGGGTTGCCCCTGACGCTGATCCTTTCTACCTTCGGCATCGCCTTCGCCTTTCCTTTCGGCCTGCTGCTGGCGCTGGGAAGGCGCTCGCACATGCCTGCCATCAAGGCCATCTGCGTCATGTACATCGAGCTGATCCGCGGGGTGCCCCTGATCAGCCTGCTGTTCATGTCGTCAGTCATGCTGCCGCTCTTTCTGCCTGAAGGCTTCAGCATCGACAAGCTGCTGCGCGCGCAGATCGCCATCATCATGTTTGCAGCCGCCTACATCGCTGAAACGGTGCGCGGAGGCTTGCAGGCGATACCCAAGGGACAATATGAGGGGGCCGATTCCATCGGTCTGGGGTATTGGCAGCAGATGCGCAAGATCATTCTGCCGCAGGCGCTCAAGATCGTTATTCCGCCGCTGGTGGGTATCTTCATCTCCTTGTTCAAGGATACCTCGCTGGTGGTCATTATCGGGATTTTCGATCTGACCCAGGCTGCCAAGACCGCCGTTGCGGATGCCGCCTGGCGGGGCTACAGCACCGAGGCCTATCTGTTCATCGCCGTCATTTATTTTGTGTTCTGCTTTTCGATATCCCGGTACAGCCAGCATCTGGAAAAGCAGTTGCAAACGGGTTATCAGCGCTGAGGATGGCGGGCCCGAACGCCCCCGTCCCGGACACGTACAGCAAGGAGTTTTCTATGGCCGAGGCCATTATCCGCATGGAAAGCGTCAACAAATGGTATGGGCAGTTCCATGTGCTGCGCAATATCGATCTGAATGTTGCGCCCGGCGAGCGCATCGTGATTTGCGGCCCCTCAGGTTCGGGCAAGTCCACCATGATTCGCTGCATCAACCGGCTGGAAGAGCATCAACAGGGCAAGATTATCGTCGATGGCACCGAGCTGACCGACGATCTCAAGCAGATCGAGGCCATACGCCGCGATGTGGGCATGGTTTTCCAGCACTTCAATCTGTTTCCCCATCTCACCGTGCTTGAGAACCTGACGCTGGGGCCGGTGTGGGTGCTCAAGAAGCCCAAGGCTGAGGCCGAGGCCACGGCCATGAAATATCTGGAGCGCGTACGCATTCCGGAGCAGGCGCTCAAGTACCCTGGCCAGCTGTCCGGCGGTCAGCAGCAGCGCGTGGCGATCGCCAGGTCGTTGTGCATGAGTCCCAAGATCATGCTGTTCGACGAGCCGACCTCGGCGCTGGATCCCGAGATGGTGAAGGAAGTGCTGGATGTCATGGTCGGGCTGGCCGAAGAGAGCGGCATGACCATGCTGTGCGTCACGCACGAAATGGGCTTTGCCCGCAAGGTGGCCGACCGGGTGATTTTCATGGATCAGGGGGAAATCATCGAGCAAAATACCCCCGATGCGTTTTTTGACAATCCCCAGAGTGATCGCACCAAATTGTTCCTGAGCCAGATATTGCATTAAGGTTACGGCTTTTACTTTTCAGAAGGTAGTTTTCATCATGTTCTCCCATATCAGGCCTTTGGCCGTTGCTGCGTCGCTGGCCGCCAGCCTGGCTTTTTCGCTGTCGGCATCTGCCGAGTCCGCGGCGGACTTCCCGTCCAAGCCCATCCAGTTCATCGTCCCGTATTCCGCGGGCGGTCCGCTGGACGGCATGGCGCGCCTGCTGGCCGAAAAAGTGCAGGCCGATCTTGGTCCTGTCGTGGTCGAGAACAAGCCGGGCGCAGGCGGAAACATCGGCGCCGCCTATGTGGCCAAGACCAATCCTGATGGCTACACGCTGATGATGGGGGCGGTGGCGATCAATGCGATCAACCCCTGGCTCTACGAGAAGCTGTCATTCGATCCCATCAAGAGCTTCGAGCCGGTCACGCTGGTTGCATCGGTGCCCAATGTGCTGATCGTGAACAAAAAGTTTGCCGACACCAACGGCATCGACAGTGTGCAGAAGCTGATCGCCTTTGCACGCCAGCACGATGGGGAACTCAATTTTGCATCGGGCGGCAACGGCAGCGCCGGCCATCTGGCGGGCGAGCTGCTGAATGTGCGCAGCGGCATCAAAACCGTGCACGTGCCTTATGCCGGGGCGTCGCCGGCCAAGCTGGCGCTCATGGCGGGGCAAGTGGACTTCATGTTTGACAACCTGGCATCGGCCTCATCGCTGATCAACGACGGCAAGGTCAAGGCGCTGGCAGTCACCACGACGGACCGCTCCACGATTTACCCTGACCTGCCGACGATGCAGGAGTCTGGGGTTGAGCATTTCGATCTGGGCACCTGGTTTGGCGTGTTTGCCACCGGCGGCACCCCTCGTCCCATTGTCGATAAGCTGAACGCCGCTTACGCCAAGGCGCTGATGGATCCAGCGGTGCGCAAAAACCTGCTCACCATGGGTTCCACCGCGCAGCCCACTACGCCGGAAGCCTTTGCCGAACTGGTCAAGCACGATCTGGCCAAGTACAAAGAAGTGGTGCAGACCTCGGGCGCCAAGCTGTTCTGATGGTTTTGCCGAAAGTATCCTGAGCCTGGCCGTCCAGGCCAGGGTAGTGGAATACTGTCAAAAAACGTCAAAACAAAACCGGCTGAATTACAATGTAACAACGCGATTGCAGTGCTCTTGCTAGGATGTTTGTTCGGCAAACGCTTGTTTGCCCGACAAGGAATAAGGAGAATGACATGAAGGTATCCATGCGAACAGGCCGTGTTGCCACGGGTGTCGCCGCAATTGCCCTGATGGCTGGTTGCGCCAACATGAACCAAATGGGCACAGGCGGCAAGACGGCTGTCGGCGCCGGGGCGGGCGCCGCGGTAGGCGCCGGACTCGGCGCGCTGATTGGCGACAGCAGCAAGGCTGCTGCGATCGGGGCCGGCATCGGCGCCGTTGCAGGCGGCATCGCCGGCTATAACTGGTCGCGCGTCAAGAACGACGTCGAACAGTCGGGTGCGAGCAGTCTGGGCGTGGATGTCACGGAAATGCCAGATGGCACATTGCGCGTCAACATCCCCAGCAATGTGTCCTTTGATACCAGCAAGTACCAGCTCAAGCCGGCCTTGCTGCCTGTTCTGGACAGCGTTGCGCGCGCTCTGACGCAGCATCCTGAGCTGCGCGCAAAATCCATCGGCTATACCGACAGCACCGGCTCCGCATCATTCAACCAGACACTGTCCGTCAACCGCGCCACTGCCGTCACCAACTATCTGGCCCAGCAGGGCGTGGCATCGACCCGGATGATGGCAGAGGGCCGCGGCCCCGGCAATCCTATCGGAGACAATGCGACGGCAGAAGGGCGGGCCATGAACCGTCGTGTGGAGCTTTACCTCTACGCGGTCAAATAATCAGTCGCCTGCGAACCTGAACGCAAAAGGGCAACCCCTCGGGGTTGCCCTTTTGCTGTGGGGTGTTCTGTGAATCAGGGCCGGCCGTTCTTTTTCTGGAAGGAGCGCAGCAGGCTGAGCACAGTGTCTTCAATGACCTGGCGCTCCTTCTGGGACAGCGACCAGAACTCGGCGGATGAAATTCCCGGAAAAGGCCAGAGCCCCTGGCTTGCCGGGGGAAGTCCGGTATCCGACAGACTGTAAGAAAGGACAGTCTCGTCATAAGCGGGCTCGAGCTCCATCGGCCCCTGGCCTGTACCCAGCCAGGCAGCGCTTACTTGCAGGGCGTCGGCCAGGCGGAAGATGTCTTTGGCGCTTTTGCGGCTGGCGCTTTCGTAGTTGGCGATGGCGCCTTGTGACAGACCACAGGAACGAGCCAGTTGGGACTGGCTGAGCCCGCGCAAACTGCGGGCATGACGGAGGCGATCAGCAAAGAGTTTCACGATTGTGATTGAACTGCTAGATTCAAACACAATGGTGATAATATGAATTACATCTGTGATTTTTTATTGTAAACTAAAGTAAAAAAATAAATCATAAAGAAACCATTTGGATAAAAAATCCGTTTGTAAGCTTTACGATAAACCACTCGCAAAGAGGCTCGCTTGATTCAATCCACACCTTATCCGGCCGTGATGTCCCAGTCTGCCATCATGCTGTTCGCGCCGGCCGACGACCAGAACGCCAGGCAGGCTGGCCGGCGCCGTCTTTCAGAACTGGAAGCTCAAGGCCTGGCGGTATCGTACTGCGCCGATATGCCGCAACTCTATCGCAACACCCGGCAAAGCACCGGCGCGGGTACGGTCACCGCGGCTGTGCTGGGCGCAACGCATAGCCAGAATTGCATTGTCGCTGCGCATTTGCGGGCGCTGCATCCCGCGTTGGGGGTGGTGGTGCTGGCAGAGTCGGAGTCGGAATCCACGTTGCTGCAGTACATGCAGAGCGGGGCGGATTATTGCTGCTCAGCCAGGGCCTCATCTCAATTGCTGGCCGCCATCCTGTTCCGCCTGTTGTGGCGGCTGGACGTCTCGGCGTCGCATGCGGCGGCCAGCGCGGCCACGGTCTGGAGTCTGCCGGAGCAGGCGTGGATACTGGCCAACCCGGAAGGCAAGCGCATTGCGCTCACAACAGGCGAGCGCGCGTTTCTCATGGCGTTGATGTCGGCGCCCAATCAGCGCGCCGCTCATGCTGATCTCATCGTGGCAGTCAACAACGCCTATGCGCAAGAGTCTGTTTCTTCCCAGCAAAGCCGCCTTAGCGTGCTGGTCAGCCGCCTGCGCCGCAAGTGCGCGGAGCAGGGGGTGAGCCTGCCGCTCAAGTCGGTGCACAACTGGGGATATATGTTCACCGGGCCGATCAGTAGCGACTGACCGCCAGATCATCGTTGCGGATCGCGGTCGTTCGGCCTGACACCAGGTCGGCGATCAGTTGCCCGCTGCCGCAGGCCATGGTCCACCCCAGTGTGCCATGGCCTGTGTTCAGAAGCAGCCCCGGTACCGATGTGGCGCCGATGATGGGCGTGCTGTCGGGCGTCTTGGGGCGCAATCCGGTCCAGAACGACAGCGCGCCAGGCTTGCGGGCGCCCGGGAACAGATCGTCAACGACCATTTCCAGCGTGGCCTGCCGCCGGGGGTTCAGGCTTTTGTCAAAGCCCTTGATTTCTGCCATGCCGCCAACCCGTATACGCTGGTCAAAGCGCGTGACCGCTATTTTGTAGCTTTCATCGAGCAAGGTGGATACCGGCGCGCGGGATTCGTCGGTAATGGGCACGGTAATGGAATAGCCTTTCATGGGATAAACAGGCAGTTTCAGGTAGGGCGAGAGCAGTGTGGTGGACCATGCGCCCAGTGCCACGACATAGGCGTCGGCGGTCAGCATCTGGTCGCCGCAGCGTATGCCGGTGACGCCGGCCTGGCTTGCGAGCACGGCATCGATATTCACCCCGTAGCGAAAGGTCACGCCCATGTTCTGCGCCAGCGCGGCCAGCCGGGTGGTAAACAGGTTGCAGTCGCCGGTTTCATCGTCGGGCAGACGCAGGCCGCCGGCCAGCGGATGGCGGGCATGTGCCAGCGCGGGCTCGGCACGCGTCAGCTCCGCAGCACCGAGCAGCTGGAAATCCACACCGGCATCGCGCAGCACCGCAAGATCCTTGCCGATGCGGTCAAGCTGCTGCTGTTGCCGGAATACCTGCAGGGTGCCACGCTGCCGGCCTTCGTACTGAATGCCTGTATCGGCTCGCAGCTCGGACAGGCACTGACGGCTGTATTCCGACATGCGGATCATGCGTTCCTTGTTGACTGCATAGCGCCGGGCATTGCAGTTGCGCCACATCTGGAACATCCATTTGAGCTGGAACAGACTGCCGTCAGGGCGAAAGGACAGCGGCGGGTGCTCGGCGAACAGCCATTTGAGCGCCTTGAGCGGCACCCCGGGCGCAGCCCAGGGCGAGGAATAGCCGAATGACACCTGGCCGGCGTTGGCATAGCTGGTTTCAAGCGCGGGGCCGTCCAGGCGCTCCAGGACGGTGACGTCGTGGCCTGCCTTGGATAGATAATAGGCGCTGGTCACACCGATGACCCCCGCGCCCAGTACGATGACTTTCATCTGCGAGTTCTCGTTAATGCTGTATAGGGTGATATCAGGATGATGATAAGTCAGGGCGCCAAGCAGGTTTTAACGAAGAAAATCGTTTTTCAGGAAATTTTCCTGCTGGTGATGCATGTACGGGTGCGTCAATCGGCCATAATCGCGTAAGCGGGCGCGAAGCGCGCCGGCAGCGACGAACAGGAGAGTGTTTTGCGTATTCAACGCAGCCCGATAACCGCCCTCGATAAGCTGGACAGGCATATCATCGATCTGTTGCAGCGTGACGGCCGCATGTCCATGACCGACCTTGCCGAGCAGGTCGGGCTGACGGTCACGCCCTGCATCGAGCGGGTCAAGCGACTGGAGCGCGATGGCATTATTACCGGCTATCATGCGCACGTCTCGCCGTCCGCACTGGACGCCGGCCTGCTGGTTTTTGTCGAGGTGTCGATCACCAGCAAATCACAGGGCAGTTTCGAGGACTTTCGCCGCGAAGTGCTCTGCATCCCGCATGTGCAGGAGTGCCATCTGGTGTCGGGCGATTTTGATTACATGATCAAGGCGCGGATCAAGGAAATCGGACAATACCGCACACTGCTGGGCGATATTCTGCTCAGTCTGCCCGGCGTCACACAGACCAAGAGCTGCATTGTCATGGAAGAAATCAAGGAAACGTTTTTCATTCCGGCCCGCAAATAGGCCCTGAAAAAGGTTACCTGTCTATCCGGTTGTCGCCGCCCGCCCTGGGGCCGGTACGCAGGAACACCATATTGTCCCGGTGCATGAGTTCTGGGTCAGACATGCTGCCCAGTATGTCGACGATTTGCCTGCTCGAATGGCGCATGATGCGGCGCGTGTCGCTGGCCGAATAATTGATCAGCCCGCGTCCGTACTCGACGCCGTCCGGACCGACACAGGCGACCACGTCGCCGCGTTCGAACTCTCCCTGAACCCCGGTGACGCCTACCGGAAGCAGGCTTTTGTGCCCCTGCATGAGCGCCTTGACTGCGCCCTCATCCAGCGTGACGCGGCCGCGCAGCCGCAAATGATTCACCAGCCAGCGTTGGCGCGCTGAGCGCACCGGCAACAGGGCGCGCAGCTCTGTGCCGATGGCCTCGCCCGCGGCGAGCCGCAGCAGTACGTCGGGTTCGCGTCCGGACGCAATGACGGTATGTCCGCCGCTGTTGGCGGCACGTTTGGCGGCCAGGATTTTTGTGAGCATGCCGCCCGTGCCGACACTGCTGCCTGAGCCGCCCGCCATGGCTTCGAGCGCGGGGTCCCCGGCCGTGGCCGTGGCCACGAATCTGGCGTCGGGATTCTTGCGCGGGTCGGTGTCGTACAGGCCGGCCTGATCAGTGAGGATGATCAGGGTCTCGGCTTCGATCAGATTGGTCACAAGGGCGCCAAGGGTGTCGTTGTCACCCAGGCGGATCTCATCAGTAACGATGGTGTCGTTTTCGTTGACGATGGGCACGACGCCCAGGCCCAGCAGTGTGTAGAGCGTGCTGCGCGCGTTCAGGTAGCGCCGGCGGTCGGCAAGATCTTCGTGGGTAAGCAGGATCTGTGCGGTGCGTATGCCATGGCGGGAGAAGGCCACTTCGTAGGCCTGTATCAGCCCCATCTGGCCGACCGCGGCCGCGGCCTGCAGCTCATGCATGGCATTGGGGCGGCGTGGCCAGCCAAGACGGGCCATGCCCTCGGCGATCGCGCCGCTGGACACCAGCACCATTTGCTTGCCGCGCGCGTGCAGGGCGGCAATCTGCGCTGCCCATTGGTCGACAGCGGACAGGTCTACGCCTTTGCCTTCGTTGGTAACCAGGGAGGAGCCGACTTTGACGACCAGCCGCCTGGCCTGGGTTACTGTGGACGACGTCGGGGTGGAAGCAGCCATGACACGCTACGCGTACGTAAAAGAGAAGTGGGTTTATGTTGGGGTGGAGCGGCTGTCGTCGAAGCGCGGGTCTTCGGATACGTAGTTGCCGTCAGCCTTGTCCTGGGCGATATTGGCTTGCTGACGTTCTGCATCCAGCCATTCCTGCAGGCGCAGCACAAGCTCCTGGGTGCCCTCGCCGGTCAGCGCCGATATGCTGTAGACAGGCCCTTTCCAGTCGAGTTCGGCAACCAGTTGTTGTTTGACACTTTCAGGGTCATCGACCATGTCGAGCTTGTTGAGCACCAGCCAGCGCGGCTTTTCGTAGAGGCTGGTGTCATACAGGCGCAGTTCTTCGACGATGGCGCGTGCATTGGCTGCAGCCTGGCTCACGATATCGGCGTCTGGATCGGGCGAGGAAACGTCAACCAGATGCAGCAGTACCCTGGTGCGCGACAGATGGCGCAGAAACAGATGGCCCAGACCTGCACCCTCGGAAGCGCCTTCGATCAGGCCAGGAATATCGGCAATGACAAAGCTGTGCGAGGCTGAGGTGCGGACCACCCCCAGGTTGGGATGCAGGGTGGTGAAGGGGTAGTCGGCGACTTTGGGGCGCGCGTTCGAAACCTTGCTGATGAGCGTGGATTTGCCGGCATTGGGCAGGCCCAGCAAGCCGACATCGGCCAATACTTTGAGCTCGAACCTCAGCTTGCGCTGCTCGCCTTCTTTGCCGTAGGTGAACTGGCGGGGCGCGCGATTGACGCTGGACTTGAAGTGCAGGTTGCCCAGCCCGCCCTCGCCGCCGGCCGCGAGCGTGGCTTTCTGGTTGTGACGGTCCAGGTCGAACAGCTGCTCGCCGGTTTCAGCGTCGAAAATAGTAGTGCCGACGGGAACGCGCAGCGTGATGTCTGGTGCGCCGGCGCCGTACTGGTCCGAACCGCGGCCGTTTTCACCGTTTTTGCCACGATGCAGCCGGGCGAAGCGGTAGTCGACCAGCGTGTTGATATTGCGGTCGGCGACAGCATAGATGCTGCCGCCCCGGCCGCCGTCACCGCCGTCGGGACCGCCTTTGGGAATGAATTTCTCGCGGCGAAAGCTCGACGCGCCATTGCCGCCTTTGCCTGCAATGACTTCTATGGTTGCTTCGTCTACGAATTTCATGGGTGTCTTGTAAAAAAGCCCGCAGGCTGTCTTGTTTGGCTATTCTAAAGCAAAAAGCCCTGCCGTCGCCGGCAGGGCTTTCGCTGGTGACGCGCGCCGGAAGGTTACTCGGCGCTGATCACGGATACGGTGCGCTTGTTGAGCGCGCCCTTGATGGCGAACTTGACCGTGCCATCAACCAGCGAGAACAGGGTGTGATCCTTGCCCATGCCGACATTGACGCCGGGGTGGAACTGTGTGCCACGCTGACGAACAATGATGGAACCTGCCGAGATCAGTTGACCGCCGTAGGTTTTTACGCCCAGTCGTTTCGATTCTGAGTCGCGGCCGTTACGCGTTGAGCCGCCGCCTTTTTTCTGTGCCATGTTTAGCTCCTGCTATGCAAAACCGTAGACTGCAATCACGCCGTGATGGCGTCGATGCGAACTTCGGTGTAGTTTTGACGATGGCCCTGGCGCTTTTGATAATGCTTGCGACGGCGCATCTTGAAAATCTTGAC
Source organism: Pusillimonas sp. (assembly GCA_048270225.1). Lineage (GTDB taxonomy): Bacteria > Pseudomonadota > Gammaproteobacteria > Burkholderiales > Burkholderiaceae_B > Allopusillimonas. The sequence continues at coordinate 336,906 of JBLWTG010000003.1, forward strand.
CTTGTCGTGGCGGCCTTGCGCAAGAACGGTTGCCTTGACCACGGCGCCGGATACCAAAGGCGATCCGATCTGGATCTGATCGCCTTCGCCAACCGACAATACCTGGTCTAGCGAGATTTCTTGCCCAATGTCTGCCGGTATCTGTTCTATCTTTAGTTTTTGACCTGCGGCAACGCGATACTGCTTGCCACCGGTTTTTATGACCGCGTACATGTGGGGGATTCCTAAAATGAAAAGCCTTGGCCAAAATGCCAAGCTCATGATTCTAACGGGAAATTGCCAGATGCGTCAAGCATCCAGGCGCGAAAGACCTGCAGGGCGGGCAATTGGCTCTTGTGGTCGGGGTAGCACAGGTAGTAGGCATTGCGGGCGGTGGTGGGCAGATCCAGGGGGATGATCAGCTTGCCGTCGCGCAATTCTTCCTCGATCAGGCAGCGCGGGATCAGGGCGGTGCCGAATCCGGCGATGGCGGCCTGGGTCAGCAGGGTGAACTGATCAAAGCGGGCGCCTTCCCGGCTGCGGTGAGTATCGTGGCCATTGTCGCTGAACCAGTCCGGCCATGCCTGCTGCGCGGTGGTGTGGTGCAGCAGCGGCCTGGCCAGCAGGTCTGCGGGCGTGCTGGGCGGTGTGTCGAACAGTTGCGGCTTGCAGGCGGGCACGACATCCTTGCCGGCGATGTAGTCCGTCTGGCTGCCGGGCCAGACGCCGCTGCCGTAGCGCACGGAGGCATCCACTTCCGGCGATGAAAAGTCGTACCCCATGCGATGCGGCAAAAACCCGATGTGCAGATCTGGATAACGACGGCGCAGGTCGGGCAGGCGGGGAATCAGCCATTTGGCGCCGAAAGAGGGCATGCAGGTGAGGTTGAGCGTGCCCCCCATGCCCTGATGGGCGATCAGGGCGAGCGAGGCGGTTTCAATGCGGCTCAGGCTTGCCTGGATGTCGCGCAGATAGCTGTGCCCGGCATGGGTGAGCACCAGGCCCCCGCGGGTGCGCAAAAATAGCATTACACCAAGGAATGACTCGAGATGCTTGACCTGCTTGCTGACCGCGCCTTGTGTAATGCACATTTCTTGTGCCGCACGGGTAAAACTTCCTTGTCTGGCGGTAACTTCGAAGGCGTGCAGTTCGGTGATGGAGGGGAAGAAGCGGCGCATGGGTGTCAGGCATGGCGCGCTGGACAGAATGGATTTTGTCAGCGTGCCATTACAAAATGGAATAGGTTAGTGAAATTCTTTCGTTTGCGCAAACCGTTGGTGGGCAGCAAGAATGTCATTTCAGCGCGGCGGCACGCCATGCCTGCCGCAGTCACGACAACGATCAAAAACCAGAGACACTATGCAACGACGCAAACTCATTCTTGGCTTCTGTGTGGCAGGCGCCGCCGCTTTCTCTTCGACTTTTGCTGGCATGGCGGGTGCGGCTGCTTATCCGGACAAGCCCATCCGTCTTATTGTGCCGTTCGCGCCGGGCGGCACCACCGATATCATCGGCAGGCTGGTGGCCGAGCGGCTGGGCTCCGAGCTTGGCCAACCCATTGTGGTCGAGAACCGCGCCGGCGCGGGCGGCTCCATCGGCACAGAGGCGCTTGCCCGGGCCCAGCCTGACGGTTACACCTTGGGTATCGCCACGGTCAGCACGCACGGGATCAACCCGGTGGTATACAAGAAGCTGTCGTTCAATGCCGAAAAGGACTTCCAGCCGATCACCAATCTGGCGTCGGTGCCCAATATCATGACCGTCAACGCCAAGGTGCCTGCCAAGACGATGGCGCAGTTCATTGCGCTGGCCAAGCAGGAGCCGGGCAAATACACCTATGCGTCGGCCGGCAACGGTTCGGTGTCCAACATGATGGGCGAGCTGTTCAAGATGGCGTCGGGCACCGACCTGCTGCATGTGCCGTATCGCGGCGTCGGCCCGGCGCTGACCGATACCCTGGCAGGCCAGGTGAATGTGCTGTTCGACAATTTGCCTTCGTCCCTGCCGCACGTCAAGGACGGCGCGCTGGTGGCCCTGGCGGTAGCCGCGCCGGAACGCAGTGCGGCGCTGCCCGATGTGCCGACATTCGCCGAAGTGGGCCTGAAGGAGGTCAATGACGCGTCGTGGTTCGGCCTGGTGGCGCCGGCCGGCATTCCCGCCGATGTGCTGCAGAAGCTGCATGATGCGACAGTCAAGGTGCTGGCCCAGGATGAACTCAAGGCGCGGCTGGCCAAGCTGGGCGCGACGCCTGTCGGCGATAGCCCCGAATCATTTGCCAAAACAATTTCCACCACGATTGCGCGCAACGCAGACATCGTGAAAAAAGCCAATATAGAGCTGAAGTAAGCTTCCGCCTATCCTCTCGCCGGCCTGGGTTCAGGCCGGTCTTGCACTCTGCGCAGGCATCATGCATTTTTCTACACAACTATTGTCCTACCGATATATTTCCCCCGAACATTATCCGGATGCGGAGGCTGCGGCGCCGCTGGTGCTGGACTCGCCGCATAGCGGCACGGAGTATCCGCCGGACTTTGCGTCGACCCTGGAGCCAGGTGTCTTGCGCACTGCGGAAGACACCTGGGTTGCGGACCTGTGGGGCGGTGCGCCCTCGCAGGGCGTGCCGCTGCTGGCAGCGCGGTTTCCACGCAGCTACATCGATGCGAACCGTGGTCCTGAGGAAATCGACCCCGTCCTGCTCGATGAGCCCTGGCCCGAACCGCTGCCCGAGTCGCCCAAGGTCAAGCTGGGCAAGGGGCTGATCTGGCGCATGATGGATGATGGCACGCCGCTGTACGACCGCAAGCTGTCGCTTGACGAGGTTCGGCATCGCATAGAGGCCTGCTGGAAGCCTTATCACGACGTGCTCAAGTCGACGATAGATGCGGCGCACACCCGTTTCGGCAAGGTCTGGCACATCAATTGCCATTCCATGCCCAGTGTTGCTGCGGCCTTCGCCACGGACAAGCCTGGTCTGATCCATCCTGATTTCGTGCTGGGTGATCGCGATGGCACGACGGCGGCGCCTGAATTCCGCGAGTTCGTGGCTCAATGGCTGCGTGGCCGCGGCTACGATGTGTCGGTGAACGATCCCTATAAGGGTGTGGAGATCGTCCGCCGCTATGGTGAACCGGCCCAGGGCAGACACAGCCTGCAGGTGGAAATCAACCGCAAGCTGTATATGGATGAAACCACGCTGCGCCCGACTGAGGGCTACGAGAAGCTGCGCGGTGATCTGCACGACCTGTGCGCCGCGCTGGTGAAGTGGACCCGCGCACAGCTGTGATGTGATGCCATGCGGACAAGGCCGGCACGGCCGGCCTGTCCTGCCTTGAATGACAAGCAAAGAGGTCAATATGCCCGCGATATCACCTTCCAGTATCGGACCGGATAGCGCCAGCGTGCTGACGCAGCTGGATGGCGAACGGTTGTGGGGGCGGGTGCAGGCGCTGTCCGGCTTTACCGATCCGCAACGCCCCTGGACGCGGCGCGCTTTCAGTGATCTGCACGCCCGCTCGCGCGACTGGCTAGGCGAGCAGATGCGGGCGGCGGGCCTGAGCACGAGCCTGGACGCCGCAGGCAACCTGGTGGGCCGGCGCGAGGGCAGGAACAGGCATGCGCCAGCGCTGGTGACCGGGTCTCATTGCGATACGGTCATGGATGGCGGGCGGTTCGATGGCATCATCGGCGTGCTGGCCGGGATCGAGATCGCGCACGCCCTGCAGGCATGCGGCGCACAGCTCGATCATCCGCTGGAAGTGATTGATTTTCTCTCTGAAGAGCCCAGCGATTACGGCATTTCCTGCGTGGGCAGCCGTGGCCTGGTCGGCTTGCTGGATACGGATATGCTGGCATCGCCCAATGCCCAGGGGGAAACGCTGGCACAGGGCATGCTGCGCATCGGCGCAGATCCAGGCCGCCTGGGTGCGGCGCTGCGCGCGCCTGGCGCTACGGCGGCGTTTGTAGAGCTGCATATCGAGCAGGGGCCGGTACTGGAGTGCCGCAATGTGCCGGTTGGCGTGGTGAGTCATATCGTGGGAATCCGCCGGGTGGCGCTGACGGTGGAAGGTCGTCCCGACCATGCCGGCACCACGCCCATGGATTTGCGCTGCGATGCGCTGGTGGGAGCTGCACGGCTCATCGAGGCGGCACATGCCCGTGCGCAGGCGCTGGGAGAGGGGGCGGATTATGTCGTGGCGACCGTGGGCCGCCTGGACATGACGCCCAACGTGCCTAATGCCGTGCCGGGCCGGGTGGACATGGTGCTCGAAGTGCGCAGCGACAATACTGATGTGCTCGCAAGCTTTCCGGAAGATGTGCTGGCTGCCGCGGCAGGCGGGCTCGATGCCTTGCGCGTATCGGCCGGCATGCGCGAACTGAGTCGGTCTTCGTCGACCGCCTGCGATCCGATGGTCATGCAGGCGATAGAGAAGGCCGCTGGCGGCCTGGGTTATGAAAGCCTGGTGCTGCCCAGCGGCGCCGGCCACGATGCGGCCTATATGGCGCGCAGCGGACCCATGGGGATGATATTCATCCCTTGCCTGAACGGGCGCAGCCATTGTCCCGAAGAGTGGACAGAGCCGCGACAGCTGCTTGACGGGACGCGGGTGCTGGCGGCAAGCCTGCTGGATCTGGACAGAGCCTTGTCTCAGGAGCGGTAGTCGGCGTTGATGCTGACATACTCGTGCGAGAAGTCGCAGGTGTAGACCGTGTCGGCGGCTTCGCCCCGGCCCAGTGCAATGCGCACTTCGATTTCGGCTTCTTTCATGACACGCTGGCCGTCTTCTTCGCGGTAGTCGGCATGACGTTCTCCGCGGCTGGCCACCAGCACATCGCCCAACCATAGCCGTGTATTGGATACATCCAGGTCGTCGATGCCGGCATAGCCGACGGCGCACAGAATGCGGCCCAGATTGGGATCGGAGGCAAAGAAGGCGGTTTTGACCAGAGGCGACTGGGCCACGGAGTAGGCCACCTTGAGTGCTTCGTCGACATCCCTGGCCTGCTCGACGCGCACGGTGATGAACTTGGTGGCGCCTTCGGCGTCGCGCACGATTTTCTGGGCCAGCTCGCGGGCGGTCTCGGACAGCGCCTGGAACAGCTGCGTGTAGCGCGGATCGGCGACGGACTCGATGCGCGCGCCGCTGCGGCCGGTGGCGATAATGATAAAAGAATCATTGGTCGACGTATCGCCATCGACGGTGATGCGGTTGAAGGACTGGTCGGCTATCGCGCGCGTCATGTCCTTGAGCAGTGCGGGCGCGATGCCCGCGTCGGTCGCCAGAAAGCCCAGCATGGTCGCCATATTGGGGCGGATCATGCCGGCACCCTTGCTGATGCCGGTCATTGTGATGGCATCATCGCCCAGTTCAATGCGGCGGGACACGATTTTGGGCTGTGTATCCGTGGTCATGATGCTGTGCGCGGCCGCCAGCCAATGATTGTCGGCAAGGTCGGCCACGGCGGCGGGCAGCGCCGCCACCAGGCGGTCCACAGGCAGAGGTTCGAGGATCACGCCCGTGGAGAAAGGCAGAACTTGCTGGGGCTTGAGGCCCAGTTCGGCGGCCAGCGCCTCGCAGGTCTGCCTGGCGGCCTGCAGGCCGCTTTCGCCGGTGCCGGCATTGGCATTGCCGGTATTGATGACCAGCGCCTGGATGTCCAGGCCGCCGGCAAGATGCGCCTCGCATAGCTGCACTGGCGCGGCGCGAAAACGGTTGCGGGTAAAGACGCCTGCGACGCTGCTTCCGGCCGGCAGCCGGAACACGGTGAGGTCGCGTCGGCCCGCTTTGCGTATGCCTGCTTCGGCAATGCCGATTTGCAGTCCGGCGATCGGAAGAATGTCGGATTCGGGCGGGATATAGAGATTGACGGCCATGGCGCGACTCAGCGTTAAGTGACTAAAGGATTGATTCTAGCGCAGTGGCGCCAGGCTATTGCCTGCGGCGCAGCAGCTTGAGTTCACCCAATGCCTCGAACAGCGCGGCGCGGCTGGCATCAGACATGCCGGTGAACATGGACTGTATCCACGCTTCGTGCGATTGCGCCATTTTGCTGAAGGCGCGCCTGCCCTTGGCGGTAAGCTTGATCAGGGAGCTGCGACGGTCGGTGGCATGACGGGTGCGCTGCACCATGCCTTCTTTCTCGAGCTGGTCGGTGATCCCCGTGATATTGCCATTGGTGACCATCATATGGCGCGAAAGCTCGCTCATTTTCATGCCGCCGGGCGCGCGCTGCAGTTGCGCCATGAGGTCAAAGCGCGGCAGGGTGGTGTCGTACTCGGTGCGCAGGCGGCTGCGGATTTCGCTTTCGATCAGGTTGCAGCAGGTCAGCATGCGCAGCCAGAGGCGCAGGTCCTGATGGTCCTCGGGCACAGTCCGGCTTTCGAGGTCGGGCACATCGGACATTGCGAAAGTAGAAAGGGTGTCGCTCATGACGGGATTCTGATCAGGGTGAAGGCGCATGTATTTTAATCTTCAATTACTCAGGGAGGAACTGTCGCATTCGCACAGGCATGCCATTGCCGGTACGACCAGGGTCAATCATGCAAGGAAATGCGTGGCTTGTCCTTGATGCGTGCATAATTCATCCATCAACCATCGTGAAAAAGGAGATTGCTCCGTGTATCAACATTGTTTCGCGCACAGCTACGCCGATGCCCGCACGCGCTTTCTTGACGCGGCTCGCCAGCAGGACTGCCAGCTGTCTTCGTTTGTGAATCCGACGGCCAAAGGCATTGCTGGAGAGGACCTTACCATGGATGTTGCGTATTGCGGCGATGCGTCCGCGGCGTCGGTGCTGGTGCTGACCTCGGCCATGCACGGTGAGGAAGGTTATTGCGGTTCGGGCTGCCAGGTGGCCCTGTTGCGCGATCAGCCCTTGCTGGACGAGGCGAGACAGGCCGGCGTGGGCATACTGCTGATTCATGGCGTCAATGCGTACGGCTTTTCCTGGGGGCATCGCACCAATGAAGACAACATCGACCTGAATCGCAATTTCTGCAATTTTGAACAGCCCTTGCGCGAAAATCCTCATTATCGGACCCTGCATCCTTTGCTGGTGCCCGATGCCTGGCCGCCGACCGGCGACAACGAAGCGGCCATTCAGGCGTTTATCCAACGCGAAGGCATGCAGGCCTACAAGATCGGCATGATGATGGGACAGCACGACGAGCCCGAGGGACTGTTCTACGGCGGCCGTGCGCCCAGCTGGAGCAACCAGACCTTGCGGCAGGTGTTCAGTGAGCACGGACGCGGCCGCCAGCGCATGGCCTGGATAGACATCCACACGGGGCTGGGGCCCTGCGGGCACGGCGAGAAGATTTTTGTGCAGAAAGGGCAGCCCGAGTACGAGCGGGCGCGGGCGTGGTGGGGTGCTGACGTAACGTCAGTGTCGGACCCGGGGTCCAGCACGGTGGATATCGCCGGCACCGGTACGCAGGCCATGCTGGAGGAGTGCGCGGCGGTTCCCGAGCTGACCTTCATGGCGCTTGAATACGGCACCATTCCTCTGGACGAGCTGTTTCTGGTCTTGCGCGCAGATCGCTGGCTGGCCCGCCACCCGGAGACGGACGCGGCGACGCGCCAGGCCATCAAGGCAGCCCATCGGGCGGCGTTCTACGTAGAGACAGACGAATGGCGCGGCGCTATTGTGGCCCAGGCCCGGGTCTGCGCCCTGCAGGCAATACGCGGGCTGTCCGCCTGAAGACGGCCGGGCGTCGCCCGGCGCGGGCCTCGTCTGGCCCGGCGGCGCCGGCGACCCGTTCAGGAGGGGCCGCCAGCGTGCGCCATCGCCACGGGCACTGAGCGGAACCTGCCTGCGCGCTGCGGAAGAAAACACTTGCGTCGGCATAAAACCGGCTATATAGTTTAAGCCTAAACTAAATTGGCAAGGGCCCGGTCCCGGTATGGCCTGTCCCTGGAGATCCGTATGAAAATCGCATGCATAGGCGGCGGCCCCGCAGGCCTGTATTTTGGCCTTCTGATGAAGCTGGAGAATCCCGCCAACGAGGTGGTGGTCATTGAGCGAAACAGGGCTTACGATACTTTCGGCTGGGGCGTCGTGTTCTCCGACGCTACGCTGGAAAACCTGAAGCATGCCGATCCCGTATCGGCGCAGCAGATTATTGCCGCGTTCAATCACTGGGATGACATCGAGATTCATTTCAAAGGCTGCAGCATGCGCAGCAGCGGCCACGGCTTTATCGGCATTGGACGCAAAAAGCTGCTCAACATCCTGCAGGCCCGCTGCGAAGAGGTCGGCGTGGAGCTGGTGTTTGAAACCGATGTCACCGATGATCAGCAGGTTGCGCAGCAATACAATGCCGATCTGGTCATTGCCGCCGATGGTCTGAACAGCCGGATCCGCACACGCCATGCCGAGACCTTTCAGCCCGACATCGACGTGCGTGAATGCCGCTTTGTCTGGCTGGGCACCGAGCAGACTTTCGATGCCTTTACCTTTGCCTTTGTACAAACCGAGCATGGCTGGTTCCAGGCACATGCCTATCAGTTCGAGTCCGGCATGTCGACCTTCATTGTCGAAACCCGCGATGAAACCTGGCAGGCCGCCGGCCTGGATCAGATGTCTCAGGAAGAAGGCATTGCCTATTGTGAAAAGCTGTTCCGGCCCTGGCTGGGCGGCAAGCCGCTGATTTCCAATGCCAAGCATTTGCGCGGCTCGGCGATCTGGCAACGCTTTCCCCGTGTGATCTGCAATACCTGGGTGCATGAGCAGGCGTTGCCCGATGGCCGTACGGTACCTGTGGTACTGATGGGCGATGCGGCGCACACCGCGCACTTTTCGATAGGGTCGGGCACCAAGCTGGCGCTGGAGGATTCCATTGAACTGCACCGGTCTATCCAGGCTCATCCGGGCGACCTGCAGGCCGCCTTGCGCCACTACCAGGATGTGCGCAGCCTGGAAGTGCTCAAGATCCAGAATGCGGCCCGCAATTCGACAGAGTGGTTCGAGAACGTGGCCCGCTACGCGACCTTCGAGCCCGAGCAGTTTGCCTATTCCCTGCTGACCCGTTCGCAGCGGATTTCCCACGAAAACCTGCGCCTGCGCGATGCCGGCTGGCTTCAGGGCTACGAGCGCTGGCTGGCCCGGCGGTCTGGGCTGCCGGATGATGCGACGCGTGTCGTCCCGCCGCCCATGCTCACGCCCTTCAAGGCCAGGGACGTGGTACTCAAGAACCGCATCGTGGTCTCGCCCATGGCCATGTATTCATGTGTGGACGGCGTCCCTGGGGATTTTCATCTGGTCCACCTGGGCGGTCGCGCTATGGGGGGCGCCGGGCTCGTGATGGTCGAGATGACCTGTGTGTCGCCCGAGGCGCGTATCACGCCGGGGTGCCCGGGCCTATGGAATGATGAGCAAATGCAGGGGTTTGCGCGCATCGTCGATTTTGTGCACGGCAATTCCGACGCCAGGATAGGCATGCAGTTGGGGCATGCGGGACGCAAGGGTTCGACTCGCGTCAGTTGGGAGGGCACGGATATGCCGCTGGCCGAGGGCAACTGGCCGCTGGTGTCAGCGTCGTCCCTGCCCTATATCGAGGGCGTATCGCAAGTGCCGCAGGCCATGACGCGCGGACAGATGGATGCCGTGCGCGATGAGTTCGTGGCGGCCGCCCGGCGCGCTGCGCAGGCAGGCTTCGACTGGCTGGAGCTGCATTGCGCCCATGGCTACCTGCTGTCCAGCTTTATCTCTCCGCTGACCAATCAGCGCGATGACGACTATGGGGGCTCCCTGGACAATCGGCTGCGCTATCCGCTGGAGGTGTTCGAGGCTGTGCGCGAAGTATGGCCGGCGGGCCTGCCCATGTCGGTGCGCATATCGGCCCATGACTGGGTCGAGGGGGGGATTACCGCCGATGACGCCGTGGCGATTGCCGCGCGGTTCAAGGATGCCGGCGCCGATCTGGTGGATTGCTCGTCGGGCCAGGTCAGCAAGGCGGAACAGCCGGTTTACGGCCGCATGTATCAGACACCGTTTTCGGACCGCGTGCGCAACGAGGCCGGTGTGCCCACGATTGCCGTCGGCGCCATATTCGAGGCCGATCACGTCAACAGCATCATCGCGTCGGGCCGCGCAGACCTGTGCGCCCTGGCACGCCCCCATCTGGCCGACGCGGCCTGGACGCTGCGCGAATCGGCCCGCATCGGCTTTGAACAGATAGCCTGGCCGCGCCAGTATTTCCCGGCCAAGCGTCAGCTGGAAACCAATTTCGAAAGGGCGGCTGCCTATGCGCAGCCGATAGGAAAATGACCATGCAGCAATTACCGTCGGCAATCGCCCTGTCGCTGCAGGACCGTCACGCGCTGGTTACCGGCGGCTCGCGCGGCATAGGCCTGGCCACAGCCCAAAGCCTGCTGGCGCTTGGCGCACGCGTCACCCTGATGGGGCGCGACCTCCAAGCGCTGCAGGCCGCGGCGGCGACGCTTGCGCCGCAGGACAAGGCAGACCGCGTGGCCTGCGTCGCCGGGGATGTGTCAAGGCGGGATGCCGTTGATCAGGCCATGGATGAGGCGCGCAAGACCCAGGGCTCGATCGATATCCTGATCAACAACGCAGGGCAGGCGGTGAGCCAGCGATTCGACCGCATGACCGAGGATGACTGGCAGCGCATGCTTGCGGTCAACCTGACGGGCAGCTTCCACTGCATACAGGCCTGCCTGCCCGGCATGGTGCAGGCGGGTTGGGGGCGTATTGTGAACGTGGCGAGCACCGCCGGGCTGGTGGGCTACGGCTATGTCAGCGCGTATTGTGCTGCCAAGCATGGCGTCATCGGGCTGACGCGTTCCCTGGCCATAGAGCTGGCGAGCAAGGGCGTTACTGTCAATGCTGTGTGCCCCGGCTATACCGAAACCGATATCGTGCGCGATGCCGTGGCGAATATCAGTGCCAAGACCGGCGCCGACCAGGCGGCTGCGCTCAGCCGGCTGACGGCGCGCAATCCGCAAGGCAGGCTGGTTCAGCCTGAAGAGGTGGCCACGGCGATTGCCTGGCTGTGCCTGCCGGCATCGTCAGCCATCAATGGACAAGCGCTTCCCGTGGACGGGGGCGAAACGGCAGCCTGAACGCTGCCGTCAACAGGAGGAACACATGAATAAGATTGCCTTGACCATGGCTCATCACAAGAAGCCGTATGCGTCGTACGAAGCGCGTCATTTCCGCTGGGAGGTGTCGGAGGACGGCAAGGTGGGCGTGATCACGCTGGATCGCCCGGAGCGCAAGAATCCGCTCACTTTTGACTCGTACGCCGAGCTGCGCGACCTGTTTCGCGGCCTGGCCTATGCGACAGACCTGAAGGCCGTGGTCATCCACGGCGCCGGCGAGAATTTCTGTTCAGGCGGCGATGTGCATGAAATCATTGGTCCGCTCACCAGAATGAGCATGCCTGAGCTGCTGGACTTTACACGCATGACCGGCGACCTGGTCAAGGCCATGCGCGTCTGCCCGCAGCCTGTTATTTCGGCTGTTGACGGCATCTGCGCCGGCGCGGGCGCCATGATTGCTCTGGCGTCGGACATGCGCCTGGGCACTGCCCGCGCCAAGACGGCATTTCTGTTTACGCGTGTCGGCCTTGCCGGTGCGGACATGGGCGCCTGCTCGCTGCTGCCCCGCGCCATCGGCCAGGGCAGGGCTTCGGAGCTGCTGTTCACCGGACGTTCGATGAGCGCTGAAGAAGGCCTGGCCTGGGGCTTCTACAACAGCTTGCGCGAACCGGGCGAGCTGGTGGCGGCGGCCACCGAGTTGGCGCGCAGCCTGGCCGATGGTCCGACCTTCGCGCACAGCATGACCAAGAAGTTGCTGCACGAGGAATGGGACATGGGGCTGGACCAGGCCATCGAAGCGGAAGCCAATGCCCAGGCCATCTGCATGCAGACTCAGGATTTTCGCCGGGCCTACGAAGCTTTCTCAGACAAGCGCAAGCCTGTCTTCGAAGGCAACTGAGTACGCCCGGGGGAGGCGTTGCGACAGGAATACGGCTGGTCAGCCGGTCGCGCGCCCCGCTCATCAAAGGAGCTGAACATGGAAGCATCCGCACATACCGATACGTTCGCGCGCGATCATCTGCCGCCTCTGAGCGAGTGGCCCGAGCTGCTGCTGGAAGGCAATCCGGACGTTGATTACCCGGCCCGTCTCAATTGCGCCGTGGCGCTGGTGGATGATCTGGTAAGACAGGGACAGGGCGAACGCATTGCGCTGCGCTGGCGCGAAGGCGATGTCCGGCGCACCATGAGCTATCGCGAGTTGATGGCGCTGACCAATCGCATTGCGCATGTGTTGGTCGAGGACATGGGATTGCGGCCCGGCAGCCGGATACTGCTGCGCGGTCCCAACAACGTCATGATGTCCGCCTCCTGGCTGGCTGCGGTGAAAGCCGGGCTGGTGACAGTGCCGACCATGCCGCTGCTGCGCGCCGGCGAGCTGCAGAAGGTGTTGGACAAGGCGCAGGTTAGCGCGGCGCTGTGCGATCATCGCCTTGCCGCGGAAATCGAATGCTGCATGGACCCGGGGCATCCCGCCCATAGTCCCGTGCTTGCACAGGCCTGCTATTTTGGCGGCGGTGCTGCGGATAGTCTGGAGACCCTTGCCGCGGACAAGCCCGATACCTACGATGCGGTGGATACCGCGAACGATGACGTCTGCCTGATCGCCTTTACCAGCGGTACCACCGGCAAGCCCAAGGGCTGCATGCATTTTCATCGGGATGTGCTCGCGATGTGCGACACGTTTTCCCGGCATGTGCTGCGTATGGGCCCCGACGATATCGTGTGCGGCACGCCTCCGCTGGCCTTTACCTTCGGCCTGGGCGGTCTGTTGTGCTTTCCCCTGCGGGTAGGCGGCTCGACCGTGCTGTGCGAAAAGCTCACGCCTGATGAGTTGCTGGCCGCCGTGCAGGATTTCGGCGTGACCATGACATTTACCGCGCCCACCTTCTACCGGCAAATGGCCGGGCTGGTCGCCGCTCATGATCTGTCCACCCTGCGTGCCACGGTTTCGGCGGGAGAGGCCCTGCCGGATGCGACCCGCCAGTTGTGGAAAGAGGCCTGCGGCATCGAGATGACTGATGGCATAGGCGGCACGGAAATGATCCATGTGTATGTGTCCAGCCCGCCCGAAGCGGTCAGGCGCGGTGCGATCGGCAAGGTTGTGCCTGGCTATGTCGCTCAGGTCGTGGATGATGATTTCCGGCCGCTGCCGCATGGGCAGACCGGCCGTCTGGCTGTCAGGGGCCCGACCGGATGCCGTTATCTGGATGACGAGCGGCAGCGGAATTTTGTGCAGCAGGGCTGGAACCTGCCCGGCGACACGTTTTCCATGGACGAAGACGGCTATCTCTATTACCAGGCACGCAACGATGACATGATCGTGTCGGCGGGCTACAACATTGCCGGCCCTGAGGTGGAGGGCATTCTATTGGCGCATGAGGCGGTTGCGGAGTGCGGCGTGGTGGGTAAGCCCGACGCCCAGCGCGGCAACATCGTCAAGGCGTTTGTCGTGCTGAAACCCGGCATTGAAGGTGGCGCCGCCATGGTCAGGACGCTGCAGGATTACGTCAAGGCGACGGTGGCACCCTATAAATATCCCCGCGAGATCGAGTTTGTCGACAGTCTGCCCAGGACGGAAACCGGCAAGCTGCAGCGTTTTGTCTTGCGCCAGAAAGCAAGTGAATGAGGAATCGAGGAACAGCATGAAAATACTTCAACCCCCCTTTTGGCAGGAGCCGCGCGGCTACGCAAACGGCATCATGACGGAGATGACACCCGGCAGCCGCCTGTTGTTTATCGGCGGCCAGGTGGGCTGGAACGCGCAACAGCAGTTCGAAACCGATGATTTCGCCGAGCAGGTAGGCCAGACGCTCAAGAATATTGTCGAGGTGCTGAAGGAAGGTGGCGCGGGACCCGAACACATTACCCGCATGACCTGGTATGTGTGCGACAAGCAGGAGTATCTGGCAGGACTGCAGGGCATAGGCCGCCATTACCGCGAGACGATAGGAAGGCATTTCCCCGCCATGACGGCGATTCAGGTCGCTGCGTTGATCGAGGACCGGGCCCGCGTGGAGATCGAGGTCACGGCGGTGGTGCCGCCGGTGGCCTGACGATCTTCAGCGCTGGCAGTCTTCGGGTTCAGAGCTTGGCGAAGACTTCCTCGGCGATGTCCAGGGTGGCGTCGATGACCTTGTCGTCGTGCGCGCCCGAAACAAAACCCGCCTCGAAGGCGGACGGCGCAAAATACACCCCGCGTATCAGCATGCCGTGGAAGAATTTCTTGAACAGCTCCACGTCGCACTGCTGCACCTGCGCGAACGTGGTGGGAATGCTGTCGGCAAAATAAAGGCCGAACATGCCGCCCACGTAATCCGTGGCCAGCGGGACACCGGCGGCGCGGGCGCGCTCGGCCATGCCCTGGGCCAGCTTGCGGGTTTGCTCGGAGAGGCGGTCATAGAAGCCGGGCTCGGCGAGCAGCTTGAGCGTGACCAGCCCGGCGGCGACCGCCACCGGATTGCCCGACAGGGTGCCGGCCTGATACACAGGGCCCAGCGGTGCAATCTGCTCCATGATATCGGCCCGGCCACCGAACGCGCCCACCGGCATGCCGCCGCCGATCACTTTGGCCAGCGTGGTCAGGTCGGGCGTGACGCCGGTCAGGCCCTGCACGCCTTGCGGGCCAGCCCGGAATCCCGTCATGACCTCGTCGAAAATCAGCAGCGCGCCGTGTTGCGTGCAGAGCGTGCGCAGCGCCTCCAGGAAGCCGGGCACCGGCTTGACCAGGTTCATGTTGCCGGCGACCGGCTCGACGATGATGCAGGCGATGTCGCCGCCGAATTCGGCAAAAGCAGCCTGAACGCTTTCTATATTGTTGTAGTCCAGCACCAGTGTGTGACGGATGAACTCCTCGGGCACGCCGGCCGATGTGGGGTTGCCGAAGGTCAGCATGCCCGAACCGGCTTTGACGAGCAGGCTGTCGGCATGGCCGTGATAGCAGCCTTCGAATTTGATGATCTTGTTGCGTCCTGTGGCCCCGCGCGCCAGGCGGATGGCCGACATCGTGGCTTCGGTGCCGGAGCTGACCAGGCGGACTTTCTCGATGGAAGGGATGCGGGCGGCAATGGCTTCGGCGATCTCTATCTCGGCCTCGGTGGGCGCGCCAAAGGACAGGCCGTCCACGGCGGCATCCTGCACTGCCTTGATGACCTCGGGGTGCCCGTGGCCCAGGATGGCTGGCCCCCAGGAGCCGACATAGTCGATGTAGCGTGTGTCTTCGGCATCCCAGAGATAAGGACCTTGAGCGCGTTTGATGAAGCGCGGCGCGCCGCCTACCGAGCGAAAGGCGCGGACGGGCGAATTGACGCCGCCGGGAATGGTCTGGCAGGCGCGTTCGAAAAGCTGGGCATTGCGGGACATGGCAGAAGACCCCATGAAAACAGGTGATGAATAACGCCGGAAGGATAACAAGTTTAGCGTTGCGGCGTTGCGTGCTGGCTGAACAGGCTTGCGCAGCGGCTGGCCTGGGCCTGGATGTCGGCGGCGTCGAACAGGCTGCTGATCAGGGCGATGCTGTCGGCCCCGGCCTGGATCACCGGTGCTGCGTTTTCCGGTGAAATGCCGCCTATGGCGACGACGGCGGGTCGCGCTGCGCCAGGCAGGGCCTGGACCAGCCGGCGCCCCTGCGCCACATGGTCAAGCGTGGCGCGCACGGCATCGGGCTTGATGCTGGACGGATACATGGCACCAAAGGCGATATAGTCTACGCCGTCCTCCAGCGCCCTGGCAGCCAGGGCGGGCTGGTCGTAGCAGGAACAGCCGATGAGCTTGTCTTCGCCCAGTGCGATGCGCGCTTCGGCGAGATTGCCGTCCTCCCGCCCCAGGTGTACACCGTCCGCACCGAGCAGCGCGGCCAGGCGCCAGTCGTCGTTGATGATACACACCACGCCGAGCTGGCGGCACTGCTCGACAACCTGGCGGGCCTGCGCGACGCGCTCGGAATCGGGTATGGTCTTGCGGCGCCATTGCAGCGCGGTCATGCCGCCGGCAGCCGCCTGGCCGATGGCGCGCAGCAGGCGTTCAGTGTCATCCCATTCGGGCGTGACACCGTACAGGCCTTGCGGAAAGCGCAGGCTGGAGAGGGAGGCGGCAGAGGTCATGGCAGGCTGCGGTTGACCAGGCGCTGGCCCATGCCTGGCTGGAAATGGCGGGCGGTCATGGGCCCGGACAGCGCAATGGCGGCTTCGACGGCATCCGGGACGGTTTGCCCGCGCGCCAGTTCGGTGACAATAAGACAGGAAAGCGGGCCGTCGGGGTCGGCCAGGCGGGGCGGCGGCGCCTGCCAGGGAAAACTGGCGGTTTCTTTCTGCCTGCCCTGCAGCAGATGGCTGCCCTGTCCTGGGCGCAGGGGCATCCCGGTGGTCAGCACCCAGTTGGCGCCGTATTCGAGCAGCACCTGAGCCGGCGTGCCGGCATCGCTGCCGGCAAACAACCCCTGGGACTGCCATTGTTCAAGCAGCAGATGGTCGACCACGACAATATCGGTTTGCGGCAGCAGCAGCTCAAAGATGGCCTGCTGCAGGTCTTCGACATCGGTGTCCTGCAGCAGAGACTCGTCCGGCAGGCGCGTCAGGTGCAGCAGCAGCGGAACATGGTTGTAGTCCGCGGCTATCTGCGCAACCACGCTGGCCGATTCCGGTGTATACAGTGCGCCGACCTTGATGGCCTGGACGGTCATGTCCTCGAGCACGCAGCGGGCCTGGTCGTCGATGGTTTCGGGCCCGACGGGATGAATGCTTTCGGTAATGGCGGTATCGCGCGCCAGCACGGCGGTCAGCGTGCCCAGGGCATGGCAGCCCTGCGAGGCGCAGGTAACCGCGTCGGCGGGCAGGCTACTGGAGCCGCTGGGGTCAAATGGCCCGAAAATAAGGGCGAGAGGCGGGTACGCGGATTGCACTGTAATAGTCGTAAAAAAGAAATTGGCAACTTTTGGTTAACATTGGGGTCTGGCACTTGGGTTTGGACCCTCTGCCCCCATTCTAATTGAAGCATCCGGAGTTCGCGGGACCCTGCTCCGGTAAAATTTTAGCGAGTATCAAAACATGCGTACGTGGATGTGTCTTATATGTGGTTGGATCTATGATGAAGAGGCAGGCCTGCCTGAAGAAGGGATCCCTCCAGGTACGCGCTGGGAAGACGTCCCACCCAATTGGGTCTGTCCCGAGTGCGGCGCCCGAAAAGAGGATTTCGAATTGATCGAGGTGTAATTTCCATACGGAATACGGTTCATCACTCCTGGAGGGCAAGTCATGAGTACCACGCCTAAAATGCCTCAGCCCCACGCCAGCGTAGACTTGTCCAGGCAGTTGCTGCTGGCAATGCCCGGCCGCGTGTCGGGCGAGCTGGCCAACACCGTCATCTACGTGTGCGAGCACACCGGCGACGGTGCGCTCGGCCTGGTCATCAACCGTCCCACCGATATCACCGTGGGCGACCTGCTCAAGCGCATCGACCTGGAACTCTCTCTGGAAACCGGCGCCGTCCAGGATGCGCTGGTGTTTTTCGGCGGGCCGGTCCAGACCGACCGCGGTTTTGTCCTGCACGCCCCTGTGGGCGGCTACAGCTCCAGTATCCAGCTTGGCGACGTGGTGCTGACCACCTCGCGCGATGTGCTGCAGGACGTCGCCAAGGGCAAAGGGCCGGCCAGGCTGCTGGTCACGCTGGGTTATGCGGGCTGGGGGGCGGGCCAGCTCGAAAGCGAGATGTCCCAGAACGCCTGGATCAACGTCGAGGCCAGCAGCGATATTCTCTTTGAAACCCCCGCCGAGCACCGTTACCAGGCGGCCCTGAGCAAACTGGGAATAGATCCGGTCATGCTGGCAGGCGAAGCAGGGCATGCCTGAACATACCCTGCTGGCCTTCGACTACGGCACGCGCAAGATCGGCGTGGCGATAGGCAATACACTCACCGGGCAGGCGCGCCCGCTCGAAATCCTCGAACCCGTGACGCGGGTGCGGCGTTTTGCCGAGATCGAGCGCCTGCTCAAGGCCTGGCAGCCGGATAGGGTCGTGGTGGGCCTGCCCCTCACGCTGGAGGGCCAGGAACAATACGCCAGCCTGCGTTGCCGACGTTTTGCCAATCAGTTGCATGGCCGCTTCGGCGTGGATGTCGTGCTGGTCGACGAGCGCGGCTCCAGCATGGAAGCCCAGCAGTTGCTGGGCACGCATGCGCTCGACGATGCCATGGCCGCGGCGGTCATTCTGCAACGCTATCTGGATGCGCAAGCCGCTCCCACCGGTCAACCGGGAATTCAAACAACAAGGTAGATCGGTTTTGTTCTTATTGCGTTTCATTTTGCGCTTTATCGTCGTGGCTGTGTGGATACTCCTCGGGCTGGCCAGCGTGATATTCATCTTTCCTTTTATTGGCGCCCGCACGCGCGCCTGCATGAACCGGCATTGGTCGCGCGCGCTCATGGCTGTCTGCGGCGTCGACATGGCGGTGCAGGGCCAGCCTGTGCTGGGCGGGCCCGTGATGTGGGTAGCCAATCACGTGTCGTGGGTCGATATTTTCGTATTGAACTGCGTAAGGCCGACCTCATTCGTGGCCAAGGCCGACATCCGGAAATGGCCGCTGATAGGCTGGCTGGTTGCCGGCGCAGGCACGGTATTTATCGAGCGCGGGCGGCGGCAGGCGGTCAGCAAGGTCGGCCAGGAGCTGGAGGCCCGCTTCCAGCGTGGCGAAGCTATCGGCCTGTTTCCCGAGAGCACGACCTCGGCGGGCTTTGACGTGCAGCCTTTTCATTCCAGCCTGTTCGAAGCTGCCATACACGCCGGCGTGGACATTCAGCCGCTGGCGCTGCGATTCTTTCATCGCGGGCAACGCAGCGACTATCTGGCCTTTGTGGGCGAACAGAATCTGATGCAGAATCTGTGGCGCCTGCTGGGAACGCGCGGGGCGCGTGTCGAGCTGGAGTTCCTGCCGGTGATGACGGGCGCGTATTGCAAGGACGCAGGCCGCGCCAAAGCGGCGTCCCACGCCCATCACGCTGTGCGCCATGCGGTCATCAGAGGCCTGGACAAGCGCCACGACGCCTGACACTGGCGGCAGGAGGGCGAGGTCAGTCCTTGGACTTGCGCTGCTGGCTGCACGGCACCTGGACCAGTGCGCGATCACGCAGGCGCAGGGCGCTCAGTTGACGTCCCCAGACACAGCCTGTGTCCAGACACACCACATCGGGGCGCAAAAGCAGTCCCAGCGCCGACCAGTGGCCGAAGACCACAGTGTCTGTGCGCTGCGCGCGTCTGGGCAGGTCGAACCATGGCATGATGCGGCCGTCGTTCATGGCTTCGCCTTTGTGGGCAAAGTCCAGGCGACCATTCCGGTAGCACATGCGCATGCGGGTCAGGATATTGATGATGGCGCGCAGACGGTCGCTGCCTCGCAGATCGTCTGACCAGGTGTCGGGCTGATTGCCATAGAGGTCGCCGAGAGTGTGCTTCCAGTCCGGCGCCCGCAGGGCGGCCTCGACCTCTCTGGCCAGCGTCAGTGTCTTGCAGGTATCCCAGGTTTTATGCACGCCCGCATGCACCAGCAAATGGCCTTGTTCATAATGCGCCAGGGGGCGGTGCCTGATCCAGTCTATGAGTGCCTGAGCGTCCGGGGCGTCGAGAATGTCGCGCAGCGTATCGCCTTTTTTGAGCGTGCCCGCGCCGGCCGCCACGGCCAGCAGGTGCAGGTCATGATTGCCCAGTACGGCAACCGCGCGGTCTCCCAGCGCCATGACGCGCCGTAGCGTGCCCAGTGAGTCAGGGCCGCGGTTGACCAGATCTCCCGCAAACCACAGGCGGGTGTGCGGGTCCCGGCCTATATCGGGATGGTTCAGTAATGTGTCGAGCGGTGTGCAGCAACCCTGCAGGTCTCCAATCACCCAGGTGTCCGGTTCGGCAGCGATCATGTTGCAGACTTGCTCCAGGGCAGTTGTGTGCGGCTGAAGCGCCGAACGTTATGCTGGTTTTCCATCATGATGAGCGCGCCCAGGCCCAAAGTGAGCGCAGCCAGATTGGGAACCAGCGCGGTGACCCAGGGGGCCCATTGGCTGAGCATGCCGACGTTGAGCGCCAGCTGATTCAGCATGAAAAAGCCCACGCCCAGCAGGATGCCGATGAACACCTTGCTGCCCACGCCGCCGCGCCGTGTCTGCATAAAGCCGATGGGCGCCGCAATCGTGATCATGACCAACAGCGTAAAGGGATAGGCCATCTTGCGCCAGAGGGCCACTACCTGGCGTTCGGTCTGCAGCTGATTGGCGTGGAGGTAGCTGATGTAGTCGAGGAGATCCTTGATGGACATGCGTTCGGGCGTCAGAATGCGTGCAATCAGACGTTCGGGCGTCAGGCTGGTCGGCAGCGTGCGCTCGGGCAAGTCGACAACCTTGGTGAGCGGCTCGGCTGGCCGGCGGCCGTCGGCCAGCGCGGAGATGGCCTTGTCGTCGATGCTGGTCTGTTTGACATCCTGCAGCGTCAGGGTGCCCTGGCCGAAGTGCCCGCGCGCGGCCTCCGAAAACCTGGTGAGCTTCTGGCCGGGGCCGAACTCATACAGCGTAACCTGCTCGACGCCGCCGGTGGCCAGCAGCTTGGAGATATTGATGACGCGCACGCCGCCGTGGTCGTCGGACTCCTTGAACCAGTAGCCGCTGGAAAGACGGCTGCCCCCGGTCTGGCCCAGCATGGTCAGCCTGGCTTCGCTGGACTTCAGTTCGGCGGCGGGCGTGATGACCTCGGACAAAAAGAATGCGCCCGCCACCAGGGGGATCGTGACCATCCAGAGCATCATCAGCAGCTTCATGCCGCTGACGCCCGACACCCGCAGGATGACCAGTTCATTGCGCTGCGCCAGCCCGGCCAGCGCAAGGATGGCGCCGATGAGCAACCCTATGGGCAGCAGGTCGTACAGCCGCGTGGGCAGCGACAGCGCCTGAATGTAGAACAGGTTGAGCAGGGTGAACTTGGTGCCTACATCGTCAAGATCTTCGATGAGCGCAAAAAAGGTGAACAGCCCCAGCAGCGCCAGCAGGACAACCGTGCTGGAGCGGTAGATTTCACGAGCGAGATAGCGGCGGGCGGTGCGCATTGATGGGTGTTGCCGTGACGGAGATGTTATATGAAGGAAACTGCAAGATTACCACTACCGGCGCAGGGGCTTGAGTGTGTATCAGGGTATTTCGACCAGGCGCATGCGATGCTGTATGGTGCCGGCCCGCGATCCCAGGTATGAGGTGCTGCGATGCGTATCGTAATAGGCCGGATTGGGCAGCATGGCGGCCAGGCGCGCAGCCTGGTTCTGGCCAAGCCTGGCGGCGCTGGTGCCGTAGTAATGTCGGGCGGCCGCCTCGGCGCCGAAAACGTCCGTGCCCCATTGCGCCACATTCAGGTAGAGCTCCAGAATACGTTTCTTGCTCATTACCAGCTCGATCATATAGGCAAGCACCAGTTCCTGGCCTTTGCGCAGATACGAACGGGAACCCGACAGAAACATGTTCTTGGCCAGTTGCTGCGTGATGGTCGATCCGCCACGCATTTTGTGCCGGCCGCGTTCGGCCTGCCGGCGGTTGTAGTCCCAGGCCTTGCGGATGGCCTCCCATTCCACGCCGTCATGATCCGTGAAGCGCGAGTCTTCCGAAGCGATGACGGCGCGCTTGAGGTTATTGCTGATCTGGTCGTAGGGCACCCACTTGTACTGGATGGACGCTTTGGGGTTTTTGGCGCGCAGCTCGGTCATGGTGTGATTCATGAAAGCGCTGCTGGACGGATTGCGCACGCTCAGCCACAGCACCATCACGAACAGGCCGAACTGATACAGCAGCATGGCGATCAGGGCCAGCAGCAGCGCCGCGCAGATGACCTTGAACTTGTTGAGTCGACGGCGCGCCATGGCTCAGGCGCTGGCGAGCTGACGGCGCAGGGTCGCCAGCACGTCCTGGGTGTCGGGGGTGACGCCATGCCAGATGGCAAAGCTGGCCGCGGCCTGGCTGACCAGCATGCCCAGGCCGTCGGCTGCCTGCGCGGCGCCGGTGTGGCTGGCCTGCTGCATGAAGGGCGTGGGCTGGGATGCGTAGACCATGTCGTAGGCGAGGGCGCCGGGCGCATACAGCCCCTGCGGCAGCGCCAGTGCCGAAGAGCCCAGGCTGCTGGAGGTGGCGTTGATCACGATGTCCCAGGCGCCGGCGGCCTGTTCCAGGCTGCCGGCCTCAAGGCGCGCGGCCAGGCCAGGCTCGTGATCCACTATGTGTGCGCGCAATTGCAGAGCCCGCTCGGCGCTGCGGTTTACAACGCGCAAGCGTTCGCAACCTGCGTTCAGCAAGGGATAGATCACGCCTTTTGCGGCGCCGCCCGCACCGATCAGCAGAATGCGGCGGCCGGCGGGCGCGTAGCCCAGGCGGATCAGGTCGTTCAGCAGCCCTACGCCGTCGGTATTGCAGCCATGCAGTGCATCCTGGCTGAGCCAGAGCGTGTTGACGGCGCCGGCCAGTCGCGCCCTCGGGCTCAGATGTTCCTGCGCCAGGGCGAAGGCCTGCTCCTTGAAAGGAACCGTGACATTCAGACCGCCGCCGCCTTCGCGAAAGAACGCAGCGACCGTCTCGGCAAAACCGTCCAGCGGCGCGAGTATACGCTCATAGCTGAGCGGGATGCCGCACTGGCGGGCGAACTGTTCATGGATGGACGGCGAGCGGCTGTGCGCTATCGGATTGCCGATGACGCCAAAGCGTGTGCGGTCTGTTGAAGAAGGCGAGTTGGTCACGGGCTTGCGGTATCGAGTTGTTGATTGACGAAATTCCAGGTGCGTGTAATGGCCAGTATGTCGGTATCCCGGGCGATGGCCGGCGGCAGCGGTGGAAACGGCGCGGCCAGCTGAACGATGCGCATGGCCGCCTGATTGAGCACTGCGTGGTTGGACGGCCTGTTGATCTCCGTATGATCCAGCGAGCCATCACGCCGGATGTATACCGTCAACTGCAGGCTGCCATACAGCTTGCCGCGCGCCTCCTGAGGATAGTGCTCCGTACCCAGTATTTCTATTTTTTGGCGCCACGCTTCGACATACTCGGCATAATCGGCCTGCTGGGCCGATGGGCCGGAGAACTGCCGACGTGGCTGTTCATTGTAGCGGTCTATGCGTTCCTTGATCGCGCTGATGCGGGCATTGAGCACCAGGCTTTCCTGCTGCAGATTGTCACTGCCCGGGTCGCTGGCGCGCTCGAACAGGTCGGGCTGCTTGCGTGCAGGCGGAGCACTGGTCTGAGCCAGCAGCTGGGTATACAGGCGTTGCTGCTCGGCCTCGAGCGATTCCTGGCGTCTGCGCAGCGCCGCCAGTACGATTTCATCAGGCGACTGTGCGGCCGTGCGCGGCAAGGGTGAGGCGGCATAGGTTCTGGCCTGGACCTCGCCGCCGCCGTCCAGGGATTGCTGCGCCAGGATGCGTGGCGCCAGTGGCGTCTGTTCGCTGCGCGCATTGACCAGCGTTACCTCGAGCGCGGGCTCGGGCGCGGCGGGCGGTGGCGCCGGGCGCGTGAAACGCCAGGCCAGCAACAGGCCGTGTATCGCCAGCGACAGCACCAGGGCAATCGCCAGGTAGTCGTTGCGCGGCGCGCGTGCGCCTGGCAAAGCGGCAAACATCGGCATAGGCTTTGTCCGTGTAACGCCGGGTCAGGCCGCGATGACCTCGCGCAGCCTGCAGTCCAGCTCTAGCGACAGTTCGTCAAACCCCAGGACATCCAGTGTAACGGACTGGCCGCGCTCCAGATCCGGCAGGGCCGGCACCCGGACCACCATGGGCACGCCTTCCAGGCGCACCAGGCCGTCGCGGATGACGCTGCCCTGCACGGTGCGCACGTCCTGCTGCTGCAGCCATCGCAGGCACCAATAGCGTTCCATGGACGACTGGAACTCATTCCAGGTCGCGTATTGGGAATCGAAGGCGCCGATAATGGCGAACAGGTCGGCGTCCTTGGGCTTGAACGGGGCAACCAGCCGGGCCGATACCCCGTGTTCGGCGGTAGCCAGGATCTGCCACTGGTTCACCATGTCGACATAGCGTCGCAGCGGCGAGGTCGACCATGCATACTGGGGTACGCCTATGGCCTCATGAGGCAGTGCATGCGTGGACATGCGTACTTTGCCCGCCTGTTGCGAACGGTAGATGCCGGGCACGCCATGCTTGGCCAGCAGGCCGCCCCACAGGTTGTTGGTCAGAATCATGTATTCGGCGACCAGCCTGTCCAGCGGCGCATTGCGACGGCGTGGCACCAGCCTGACCGGCGTGTCCGGATCATCGTAGGGTCCGTCCAGTTCAAAGGAATAATCGATCCGATTGTTGTTCTCTGGCTTGCCGCGCACTTGTTCGCGCTGTGCGCACAGATGCTGTGCAAACCGCCACAGAGGCCGCAGCCATTCACCATAGGGCAGGTCCGCGTCCGGGTCGTTCAGCGCTTCTTCCGTGACGAATTCGTCCAGGGTATTGTGTCGCAGGTTTGCGCGCACCTGGATGCGCTCGAGCCGGGTTTCGCTGGAGATGATCTCGCCGGTCGCCAGATCGGCCTCTACATAGAGCGACAGCGCGGGACGCGGCTTGCCTTCGTCCAGCGAGAATTGCGCGATGATCTCGCCTGGCAGCATGGGGACCTTCAGGCCGGGGATGTACACCGTGGACATGCGCCCGCGCGCGAGCTTGTCCAGCTCGTTGTCGCGCTGGACGGCCAGGCCAGGCGCCGCGATGTGTATCCCGATGCGCACTCTGTCGCCGTCCAGGCCCGTGATCGACAGAGCGTCATCCACCTCAATGGTGGATGCGTCGTCAACCGAGTAGGCAATTACATCGGCCAGCGGGAGATCAGCGCCCGGTTCGCTGGTGTCCAGGGGCGGGAACTGCGTACCCCTGGGAAAATTGGTGGCAAAAAAGCGATGCTGGTGCAGGGCCAGCGGGTGCGGCCATGCGCCGCAGGACAGCAGCAGCTTGTCCGGTGTGGTCTGCAACTGCTGCACGGCGGCGTCAAAGGCCTTCCACTGCTGCGAATTCTTGTCGGGCCGTATCAGCAGGCTGTCGGCCACAGCGGCGATCTCTTCAGGCAGTTGACCGGCGACCAGTTGGTCTATCCATTGCTGTTGCTGTTCAGCCTGCTTGCGCTTTTTCTCGATGGCCGCCAGCGCGGCGGCAAGGATGTCGGGCGGCGCGGGCCGATAGCAGCCCTTGCCGCGCCGGTGAAAATAGGCAGGCGCACTGTTCAGCGCGAATATGAGGGCTGCCTTCTCGACTGCCGAGGGCGGATGGCCGAAATACTCCTGGGCAAATACGGTGGCGTCGAACTCCTCCTGCGGCGCGCATTCCCAGAGAAAGTCAATTTCCAGCGTGGCGGCAAGCGCCTGCGCCTGTTCGAGCAGCGCAGCCGGCGCCGGCTGCTCGAAGCTGAACAGGACGTTGGCTTTCTTGATTTTGCTGCGTTTCCCTGAGGCCGATTCGACCTGCATGGTCGTATCGCTTTCAGAGAAGATTTTTTCCGCTTTGAAGTTACCGCTGTCTTCGTAAAGAACGTGCATGTATGTTCCGTTGGGATGCGCCATCGGGCGCACCGGGGGTTAGAGAGAGGCTTGCGCGGGGCCGTCGGTTGTGGCGCCCAGTGCAAAATCGAGCACTTCGGGCAACCATTGCGCAAAGTCGGACAGGCCGTGGTCGCTGCCATCGAGCACGCGCGTTCTGCTGCCGGCAAACCAGTCGACCATTTCGCGCCAGTCCAGGACTTCGTCGCCCTTGGCGGCCAGCAGATAGTAGCGTTCGGGATGGGCCGGCCTGCCCACGGCCATTTCAGCCAGTTCGTCCACGTACTCGGGCAAGAACGAGAAAGGCGCGTCCGAATGGTACATGGTGTGTTCGCCTACCTGAGTGGCCAGGTCGCGCGCGGCATAGACAACTGGATTCAGCAGCGCGGCGCGGCATTTCCAGTACTCTGCCAGGCAAGTGGCATAGTAGCCGCCCAGCGACGACCCGATCACAGTCAGGTCGCGCTGCGGGTCCAGGCCGCGCTGCTCGGCCTGGCGTACCAGATGCATGGACTGCTCTATGGCGGCATGCGGGCTGGCCGGCAGTTGCGGGCACAGCCACTGGCTTTCGAGGCCGCGTTCACGCATGGCCCGGGCCAGCAGGGCGGCCTTGGTAGAGTGAGGCGAGGAACGAAAGCCGTGCAGGTAGAGAATCATCAGAGTTTGTCCAGTAGCTTCTGGTGTATGCCGCCAAAGCTGCCGTTGCTCATGACCAGAATGGTATCGCCGGGCCGGGCCGCCTGGCAGATGGCATCCACCATTTTATCCAGATCGGCATGCGCCGTCGCCCGGTCGCCCAGCGGCGCCAGTATTTTGACAGGATCCCATCCCAGCGCATGCTTGCCGTGGGTTTCGCCATAGCAGAAAACCAGATCCGCGGCCTCCAGCGATTCGGGCAGGCGCGCGGCCATGGCGCCCAGTTTCATGGTGTTGGAGCGGGGCTCAAGCACGGCCAGGATGCGGCCCTTGCCCAGCTGTCGGCGCAGTCCATTCAGCGTCGTGGCGATGGCGGTCGGATGATGGGCGAAATCATCGTAGACGGCAACGTCGCGGACCCGGCCGCGCAGCTCCATGCGCCGCTTGACGCCTTCGAAGGCCGTCAGCGCCTCGATGGCGGTCTCGACGGACACGCCTGCATGGGCGGCCGCCCCGATGGCGGCCAGGGCGTTCAGGCGATTGTGCTCGCCGGTCAGCGACCAGCGCACCGTGCCGGCCGGCGTGCTGGCGCCTTCAGTCAGAACCTCGAACGCTGTGGCGCTGCCCGTATTGCCTGCCTGCCAGTGGCCGCCGGGCCCAAAGCTTTGGACGGGTGTCCAGCAGCCGCGCTCCATCACGCGGTCCAGCGCTTCGGCATGCGCCGGGCGCAGGATCAGTCCCGCGGCGGGAATCGTGCGCACCAGATGATGGAATTGCGTTTCGATGGCGGCAAGATCGGGGAAAATATCTGCGTGGTCGTATTCCAGATTGTTCAGAATGGCCGTTCGGGGCCGGTAATGGACGAATTTGGAGCGCTTGTCGAAAAAAGCCGTGTCGTACTCATCCGCTTCGATGACAAAGTGCTTGCGGCTCGCCTGGTAGCGCGCCGAAACCTTCAGCCCCGGCGCGACGCCGCCGATCAGGAAGTTGGGCGCAAGGCCGGCATGCTCGAGTATCCAGGCCAGCATGGAGCTTGTTGTGGTCTTGCCATGTGTGCCGGCGACGGCCAGCACATGTTGGCCCGGCAGCACGTGTTCGCCCAGCCATTGCGGCCCCGAAACGTACGGCAGTCCCTGGTCCAGGATGGCTTCCATCAGCGGGTTGCCCCGGGAGACCACATTGCCCACGACGAACAGGTCGGGTGCGAGGTCCAGCTGCGCGGCGTCAAAGCCTTCGATCAGGCGTATGCCCTGTTCTTCGAGCTGTGTGCTCATGGGCGGGTAGACGCCCGTGTCGCAGCCCGTGACCGTATGGCCCGCGGAACGGGCGATCAGCGCCAGCCCGCCCATGAATGTGCCGCAGATGCCGAGTATATGTAGATGCATAGTGATCCTCCGGTCGACATTTTAGCCAGTCGCCCCGGTTTGGGCGGCGCGACGCCCAAACTCCGCTGCCGTTTTGCCTTATCCCGGGTGCTATGATGGACAACAATTCCTGATGTTTTCTATAGTTACTTTATGAATCGACGAGACTTCATGCGTCGGGCTGCGCAGGGTGCTGCGTTGGCCGGCATTTCGGGCCTGGCCGTCCCGCTGGCGCTGCAGCCGGCCCGGGCTGCAGCGGTCCATCCTTTCTACGGGCAGTCGTTTCCGGACCTGAACAAACAGCCTGTGAAGTTTGCCTCTTACCTGGGCAAGCCCGTCGTGCTGAACTTCTGGGCAACCTGGTGTCCGCCCTGCGTCAAGGAAATGCCCGACCTCGAAGCCCTGCATCAAAAGCATGCGGGCGTGAATTTCGTGGGCCTGGCCGTCGACACGGCGAGCAATGTGACCAAGTTCGGCGAGAAGGTGCAGGTCAGCTATCCTTTGCTGATTGCCGGTCATGAAGGCATAGGCCTGATGCGCGGCCTGGGTAACAAACAGGGCGGCCTGCCGTTCACCGTCGTGTTCGATGCGCAGGGCGCCATCAAGCGCGAATTCCTCGGTCTGGTCGATCCGGAAGTGCTCGACAGACTGTTACAGGACATGGCCTGACCGCCACTTTTATGGACAAATACGCCTATTTAGCGTAAAAAGGCGGTCTGTCTTAACAAAAAATTCGCAATGGCGCAGCATATCCTGGTCCTGCACGGCCCTAACCTGAACCTGCTCGGTACCCGCGAGCCGGATGTCTACGGTCGGCAAACCCTTGCCGATATCAACAGTCGCCTGCAACATGTGGCACAAGAGCATAGCGCCTGCTGTACCGCCTTCCAGAGCAATCACGAAGGCCAGCTTGTAGACCGCATTCAGGCCGCAGCCCAGGATTCCACGGATTTCATCATCATCAACGCCGCTGCCTATACACACACCAGCGTGGCGCTGGCAGACGCGCTCTCCGCTGTCGATATCCCTTTTATCGAAGTGCATCTATCCAATGTGTATAAGCGCGAAACGTTCCGGCATCAGTCGTTCCTGTCCGCCAAGGCACAGGGGGTGATCGCCGGGCTGGGCGGCTTCGGGTACGAAGCCGCTTTGCGTTTTGCGCTGGCCACCTGACGCGTTTTTGCGCCTGAATCGAGTTTTTATCAATCAACATTTACCTCGTGCCATGATCACGAAGTAGTACTAGGGAAGCTGGTATGGACTTACGAAAACTTAAAACACTGATCGATCTCGTTGCCGACTCGGGCATCGCCGAACTCGAAATCACCGAGGGCGATGGCAAGGTGCGGATCGTCAAATTCTCCCAGTCTGCCCCGACTGCCGTATATGCGCCCGAGCCGGTTGCTGCGGTGGCGCCAAGCGCCGCGGCAGCGGCCCCCGCGCCGGCTGAACCCGCTGCCGTTACAGGCCATCAGGTCAAGGCGCCCATGGTGGGCACCTTTTACCGCGCGCCCAATCCAGGCGCCTCGCCCTTTGTCGAAGTCGGGCAGGCAGTCAAGGAAGGCGACGCCTTGTGTATCATCGAAGCCATGAAGCTGCTGAACGAAATCGAGGCAGACAAGACTGGCGTCATCAAGGAAATCCTGGTCGAAAACGGCGAGCCTGTGGAGTACGGTCAACCCTTGTTTGTTATCGGCTAATCCATGTTTGAGAAAATCCTTATTGCCAACCGGGGCGAGATCGCGCTGCGCATACAGCGTGCATGTCGCGAGCTGGGTATAAAAACTGTGGTGGTCCATTCGGAAGTCGACCGCGATGCCAAGTATGTGCGCCTGGCCGATGAGTCCGTCTGTATCGGACCCGCTCCCGCGCGCGACAGCTATCTGAATATGCCGGCCATTATTTCGGCTGCGGAAGTCACCGATGCCGAGGCAATACATCCCGGCTATGGTTTTCTGGCGGAAAACGCCGATTTTGCGGATCGCGTCGAGAAAAGCGGCTTTGCATTCATTGGCCCGCGTCCCGAGTCCATACGCCTGATGGGCGACAAGGTCAGCGCCAAGCATGCCATGATCGAAGCCAATGTGCCTGTGGTGCCCGGCTCCGAGGGCGCGCTGCCGGACGATCCCGAAGAAATCATGCGCATCGCGCGCGAAGTGGGCTATCCCGTCATCATCAAGGCGGCGGGTGGCGGCGGCGGCCGGGGCATGCGTGTGGTCTATACCGAAGCGGCGCTGATCACGGCCGTGGCCATGACCCGCAACGAAGCGGGCGCAGCCTTCAACAATCCTGAAGTCTATCTGGAAAAATTCCTCGAAAACCCGCGCCACATCGAGATCCAGGTGCTGGCCGACGGGGGGCGCAACGCGGTGTGGCTGGGCGAGCGCGATTGCTCCATGCAGCGGCGCCACCAGAAGGTCATCGAGGAAGCGCCTGCACCGGGCATTGCACGCCGGCTGATCGAGCGTATCGGCGAGCGCTGCGCCGACGCCTGCCGCAAGATCAACTATCGCGGCGCAGGCACCTTCGAGTTTCTGTATGAAAACGGCGAGTTCTATTTCATCGAAATGAACACCCGTATTCAGGTCGAGCATACCGTCACCGAAATGATCACCGGCATCGATCTGGTCCAGCAGCAGATACTGATCGCCGCCGGCGAAAAATTCACGCTGCGCCAGCGCGATATTCAGCTCAAGGGTCATGCGATCGAGTGCCGCATCAATGCCGAGGATCCTTTCAACTTCATGCCCAGTCCCGGGCGCATCACCAGCTGGCACACGCCGGGCGGTCCGGGCGTTCGCATGGAGTCGCACGTGTTCAGCGGGTACGTTGTACCGCCCAACTACGACTCCATGATTGCCAAGCTCATTACTTATGGCGATACGCGCAAGCAGGCCATCGCCCGCATGGAAATCGCCCTGTCCGAAATGGTGGTGGAGGGTGTGAAAACCAATATTCCCTTGCACCGCGAACTGATGCAGGACGCGCGCTTTGTCGAAGGCGGCACCAGTATTCATTATCTCGAGCAGAAACTGTCGCAGCGGCCTTGAGGCGAGATGAGGCGGTTTTGCTTGAACAAGGGGGCGCCGCCCCCTGTTTTCTGGGTGGGACACTAACATGCGGGAACTCGTGCTGATTTGCCCTGAAGAGCGGGCTGAAGCGTTGTCCGATGCCCTCATCGAGGCGGGCGTGCTGTCGGTGTCTGTCGAAGACGCCGACAGCGATACGGATGCAGAGCAGGCGCTCTTTGGCGAGCCAGGTCTTGAACCCGAGGTGCAGGCCTGGCATCGCAATCATGTGGTGGCGCTTCTGCCCGATGGGCTGGATCCTGCCCAGGTGCTCGAATACGTGCGTTCTGCCGGTGTTGCGGAGTATGGCGAAGGAGAATGGTCGCTGCGCGAGGTGCCCGACGCCGACTGGGTTCGACTTACGCAGGCGCAGTTCCAGCCCATACAGATCGGACAGCGCATCTGGATCGTGCCGAGCTGGCATCGTGGCAGCCCCGATGTGCCGCCTGTCTCGGACGGCAGCGAACAGGCGGGCGAACAGGTGCATATCGAACTTGATCCTGGGCTGGCTTTTGGTACAGGCAGTCACCCTACGACACACCTTTGCCTGCAATGGCTGGAGCACAATATACAGGGTGGCGAGACAGTGCTGGATTATGGCTGTGGCTCGGGTATCCTGGCAATTGCTGCCCGGATGTTGGGCGCGGGCGACATCCAGGCGGTGGACATCGATGAACAGGCAGTGCAGTCCACCCGTTACAATGCAGAAGTGAATGGCGCCCAGTTGCGTGCCATGCTGCCTGACGAGCTGTCGGATGGACAGTTCCAGGTGGTGGTGGCCAATATACTGTCCAATCCGCTGAAGGTGCTTGCGCCCATGCTGTCCAATCGGGTTGCGGCCGGTGGCCATCTGGTTCTGTCGGGTGTGCTCGAGAGGCAGGCGCAAGAGGTCGCACAGGCTTATGCGCCTTGGCTTGAAATGGAGGTATGGCAGGCTCGCGATGGGTGGGTGTGCCTGCATGGCCGCCGCGCCTGACGGCCTTTACTGGTTTTACGTTTATGGATCTGACTACGCGCTGCCCGCAATGTGGAACGATATTTTCCGCCAGCCTTGAACAGTTGCAACTGCGCAAGGGGTATATCCGTTGCATCAGCTGTGCGCATATTTTCGATGGCTATGACGCGGTGGTGGCGGGCACGGGAGAACTGACGCCCGCTGCCGGCCAGAGCCCATCGCGCCCGGCAGCGTCGGCGCATCGGTCCGGCAGCGGCCTGGGTGCGGCGGGAGTCCCGGCGCCCGTATCAGCGGGCGTAGCGGGTGGTGCCGCCGGCGGCACGTACGCGGAAACGTCTGGGTATGCGGCAGGTCCGGCGGCTGGTGACAGCGCCGTGCCCAAGGTTGTACGCCAACGCAACCGCGCAGACGCTGCCGTTGAGCAGACCTATACAGATCACCAATACGGTACGCAGAATGACAGGCCGGCGCATACCGTAGACAGCCACACGCTGGTTAGAGGGGGCGATCCGGTACAGAACCCCGCATTTACGATTTCTTCACACGCTGCTGCGCCAGAACGCGAAGCGCAGCGCTTTCGCGTCGGCGATGTCGTGCGCACGCGCCAGCCTGAGCCTGTCATTGATTATGAGCGCGCGACGGTTCCCCCCGACACGGGCCGCCGCATTGAGCCTCGCGCCACCGAAGGGTTTGCCGCATCGGCAACGCGGCCGGTATCGGCCAGAGGCGAGCCGCATGTCGATGAGTCGCATGTTGCGGCGCCATCGTTCTATATGGAACCCAAGCCTGCGGGCCATGCCCCGGCCATGCAAGACGAGCCGGAATATTATCGGCAAGGCATCGGTATCGGTTCCCTGGTCTGGCGCATCATGGTGGTGCTGGGCCTGGTGCTGCTGCTGGCTCAACTGGTTTACGTATATCGCGCTCAGATTGCCAACAACGTGCCGCTGCTGCGCCCGGTGCTGGAGCAGGCCTGCGGGTCGCTGGGGTGCCAGGTGCCCTATGCGCGCAATATAGAAGCGATTGCCATCACAAGCTCGTCCCTGAGCTCGCGTGCAGGCACGGCTGCGGGCAATGCCGGCAGCGCGGGCAGCAAGGACGCGAATGCGTCATCGGGCTCCGGTGGTCTGCTGCTGCAGCTGGCCATGCGCAACAGCTATGGCAAGCCGCAGGAATGGCCTACGCTGGTGCTCAGCCTGAAGGATGTGGCCGGAACGCTGGTGGTGCGCAAGAATCTGCCGCCCGATACCTATCTGCCTGCGCAGGCGCTGTCGCATCCTTTTGCGGCGAACAGCGAAGTCACCGTGCGCGTCCCCATCATGCTGAACGGCCAGAACATCAATGGCTACCAGCTCGATAAATTTTTTCAGTAAGGCATGTAATGACCAACAAGGTACTGATTTGCGGTTCAATCGCGTTCGACACGATTACGGTGTTCGAAGGCCGTTTCAAGGAGCACATCCGGGCCGAAAATATACAGTCCCTCAGCGTGTCATTCTTTGTGCCCACGATGCGCAAGGAGTTCGGCGGGTGCGCCGGCAATATCGCCTATAGCCTGCGTCTGCTGGGCGGACACCCGGTGCCGGTGGGTACGGTAGGGCCAGATGCTGCGGACTACCTGGCTTATATGCAGCAGCTGGACATAGACACCAGCATGATCCGGGTGCTGCCTGACATGTTCACGCCGCAGTGCTACATCACGACAGACCTGGACAGCAACCAGATCACCTCCTTCCATCCTGGCGCCATGCTGCGGTCCGCGGAAAACGACATCAGCGGCCAGACCGCTGCGTGGGGCATTGTGGCGCCGGACTCCAAGGACGGCATGTTCGCGCACGCACGCCGCATGCATGCCCAGGGGCTGCCCTTTGTCTTCGATCTCGGGCAGGCCATGCCGCTGTTCACCGGCGAAGACTTGAACGACATGCTGGGCATGTCGACGATCCTGACTGCGAACGACTACGAGGCCAGCGTGGTGCAGGAGCGTACCGGTCGCAGCATGCAGGATATCGCTGCCTCCATGCGCGCGGTCATTATTACGCAGGGCGCCAAGGGCGCGCTGCTGTACATGCCGGGAGAGCAGGAGGCCATCGAGATTCCGCCCGCGCCTCCCGAGCAGATTGTCGATCCGACAGGGTGCGGCGACGCCCATCGCGCGGGTCTGTTATATGGTCTTACACAGAATTGGACGCTGCTTGATGCATGTCGCTTGGCGAACGTAATGGGTAGTTTTAAAATTGCTGAAAAAGGGCCGCAGAACCACCGTCCGTCCCGGGCAGCCATCGACGACGTCCTGTATCGTGAGTATGGCATCCACCTGGATGCCTGACCTGCCGGCGGGCGCGCGATTCTTTGTTTTTACTTCCGGCTGGACCGGATTATTGCTTTAAAGGAGCCTTCTGTGTATCCACTTTCTACGCAGCATCCCGGCACTCGCGCAAAGCGCGTCGTTGCCTTCGCAGCACTTGCCTGCTCTCTGGCCCTGGTTGCCGGCTGCGCCAATCACAGTGCATCGTCGTCGGTCTATTCCTACGGTCAGGCGCAACGCGAGCAAGTCGTTCGTACAGGCACCGTCCAGGCAGTACGTCCGGTCACCATTCAGGCCGACCAGACCTCGGGCGCTGGCGCTCTGGCCGGCGGCGCGCTGGGCGGGGTTGCCGGCAGCACCATCGGTGGCGGCAAAGGCAGTGTCCTGGCGGCTATCGGTGGCGGCCTGCTGGGCGCCATGGCGGGCAATGCCGTCGAAAACCGGGCGGGCAAATCGCAAGGGCTTGAAATCACCGTCAAGCTGGACAATGGCGAAACGCGAGTCATCGCGCAGGAGGCAGACGTTGCCATTTCCGCCGGTCAGCGCGTGCGCCTGATCAGCGGCAACGGGCCTACACGCGTGGTGCCTATGTAAGCATGGCTTGAGCTGGCGCGCCTGGCTGGTGTGGGCGGCGCTGCTTAGGGGTGCAAAACCCGCGGGCTTGAACAGCTCTGTCGAAGTCGGCGTCAGCCGCTTTGCCGGAAAGTTCGAAGCCTGCGGGTTTTCTTATGGGAGACAGCCGCGCGACGGAGGCCTGAGGCTGCTTATGCCAGCTTCCTGAATGGTGATGCAGTCCTTGAAGGCTGGAGACGGGCTAGAAGGAGATGACTGAATAGGCGAAGCGTTGCAGCACCATCATGGCGAGCTGGGCAAGAATCAGCAGCACCAGTGGCGACAGGTCCAGTCCCCCAAGATTGGGCAGAATGCGGCGTATGGGGTTGAGCAGCGGCTCGGTAAGCGTGCGCAGCACCGGCATGACGGGCGCCATGGGATTGACCCATGACAGGATGGCCTGTATCAGAACCACCCACAGCAGAACATTGAAGGCCCACTTGAGTACGGTGAATACCGCGGCCAGGGCGATGGGCAGCAGCAGTTGCACGGTTGCAGGCAGCCCGACGAACAGCGCCGAGGTCAGTGCCAGGGATAGCAGTGCCGTGAACCAGGCCGACAACAGGCTGGGAAAGTCCAGCTTATTGGTGGAGGGAATCACGCGTCGAACCGGCTGGACAATCCAGTTGGTAATGCGCAGGATGGACTGGGAGTAGGGATTGAAAGGATGCAGGCGGATGGCATAGAGCCATGCGCGCAGTATCAGCGCAATGCCGAACAGGGAAAAAACAATTTCTATAATGAATTGCAGGGCTTCGCGGAGCATGATAGGGCCGTGAATGATAGCTAACGCAACATTGTCGCATGTTGCGCAAGAGAGCGAAAATAACCCGCAATACAAGGCTGCCCGGCGATGGCCGGGCAGCAAAAGCCTGCGTTGGCAGGCATACCTGTAGCCGTTCTGTGGCCCTGTTTTAGCGGGCCGCAGAAGATATCAGGGACGGCCGCCGGTAGGGAAAGGCCAAGAGGCAGCGGGGTTGATCGACTGCTTGGCATCAGGCGCTGGGGTAGCGTCCTTGCTTGCCTTGGCTGCCGACTTTACGCTGGCTTTCCGGGGGGCTTTCTTGGCAGGTGCTTTTTTTGCAGCGGGTTTGGCAGGAGCTTTTTTAGCGACTGCTTTCTTGGCGGGCGCTTTTTTTGCCGGTGCCTTCTTGGCGACTGCTTTCTTGGCAACTGCCTTTTTCGCAACAGCCTTCTTTGCTACGGCTTTTTTGGCTGGTGCTTTCTTGGCGACTGCTTTTTTAGCCACAGCTTTCTTGGCTACGGCCTTCTTGGCGACTGCTTTTTTGGCGGGCGCCTTCTTTGCGACGGCCTTTTTGGCAACTGCTTTCTTGGCTGGCGCTTTCTTTGCTACGGCTTTTTTGGCGACTGCTTTTTTAGCGACGGTTTTTTTAGCAACTGCTTTCTTGGCTGGCGCTTTCTTGGCGACGACCTTTTTGGCAACTGCCTTTTTAGCGACGGCTTTCTTTGCCGGTGCTTTCTTGGCTACCGCTTTTTTGGCAACTGCCTTTTTGGCAACTGCTTTCTTGGCGACTACTGTCTTTTTAACAGCGGCTTTCTTTGCGGGTGTTGCTTTCTTGGCGGTTGCAGCTTTCTTGGTTGCCGCTTTCTTGACGGCCTTCTTGGCTGTTGCCATAGTAATGCTCCTTGAGATCGAGTCGAAGAGAACGTTCACCCATTTGATATGGCCCCCACTAGAAGGATGCGACCCATCTCAAATGGCGCAAGCGTGCAAAGTATCAAGTACCTTGCACGCCTAGAGTCTAACGTAGCTTCGCGCGTCTACCAAGCATTATTCCCAGCTAAGCGCTCCACCTGTCTGATATTCAATGACTCTTGTCTCAAAAAAGTTGCGTTCTTTCTTGAGATCTATCATCTCGGCCATCCATGGGAATGGATTTTCTTCTTGCGCAAAAAGAGGTTCGATGCCGATCTGCTGGCAACGACGATTGGCGATGAAGCGCAGATATGACTTGAACATGGACGCGTTCAAACCGAGCACGCCGCGAGGCATGGTGTCCTCAGCGTAAGCATATTCAAGGTCTACAGCCGTTTTGAAGAGTTCGCGGATCTCTTCGCGGAACTCTGCCGTCCACAAATGCGGGTTCTCGAGTTTGACGGTGTTGATCAGATCGATGCCGAAATTGCAGTGCATGGATTCATCGCGAAGGATGTACATGTACTGTTCGGCAGCACCTGTCATTTTGTTCTGTCGTCCCAACGCAAGTATTTGCGTAAAACCAACATAAAAGAACAAACCTTCCATCAAGCATGCGAAAACAATCAGCGATCTGAGCAGGGTTTGGTCTGCCTGCGTCGTGCCTGTCTTGAAGTTTGGATCGGCAATGGCATCGATGAAAGGGATCAGGAATTCGTCTTTGGCGCGGATCGATGGCACTTCGTTGTAGGCATTGAATATCTCTGCCTCGTCCAGATCCAGACTTTCGACGATGTACTGATAGGCATGCGTGTGAATGGCTTCTTCAAAAGCCTGGCGCAACAGAAACTGGCGTGCTTCGGGCGCGGTGATGTGGCGATAGGTGCCCAGCACAATGTTGTTGGCAGCCAGCGAATCGGCGGTCACGAAGAAGCCCAGGTTGCGCTTGACGATACGGCGCTCGTCTTCGGTAAGCCCGTTGGGGTTCTTCCACAGCGCGATGTCCCGCGACATATTGACCTCTTGCGGCATCCAGTGATTGGCGCAAGTGGCGAGGTATTTTTCCCAGGCCCATTTGTACTTGAACGGCACGAGCTGGTTGACGTCGGTCGTGCCATTGATGATGCGCTTGTCGGCAGCGCGCACACGCCCGACTGTGCCGGCCGGCTCGGCGGATGCCGCCTCGGCTGGCGGGTTGGGGATGGCGCTGTCGGTCATGGCTTGCTGGCGGGTTGTTGTGTTGGCGGAGCCGGTGTCTTCGGCGGGTACCGCAGGTTTTGCGGCAGGAGTGTCTTCCCAATTCAACATGATGGTTTCCTAATGACTGATTACTGGCAGGCTTCGCATTCGTCGAAGCCTTCGTCGCCGGGTCGCATGGTGCATACAGCGCCAACGATCTCGGCTTCGGGCAGTGTGGGCGCAGCCTGGGAGGCTGCGGCTGCCTGCACAGCGGCACCGGTGCCATTGCTGACGGCATTCAACTCGCCGCCGCGGCCGGTGGATTTTTCGGCATTGGTCGCGCCGATGGAACGCAGGTAGTACGTGGTCTTGATGCCGCGCGTCCAGGCCAGTTTGTAGATGTCATCCAGCTTCTTGCCCGAAACGCCTGCGATGAAGATGTTCAGCGACTGCGCCTGATCTATCCATTTGGAACGGCGCGCAGCGCACTCGATCACCCAGTTGGGGTCGATCTCGAAGGCGGTGGCATAGAGTTCGCGCAGGTCGTCGGGGATGCGGTCGATGCGCGCCAGGCTGCCGTCGAAATACTTGAGGTCGGCGACCATGACTTCGTCCCACAGCTTGCGCTCCTTGAGGTCGCGCACCAGGAAGTCGTTGACGACCGTGAACTCGCCCGACAGATTGGACTTGACGTACAGGTTGCGGTAATTGGGCTCGATGCACGGCGACACGCCGATGATGTTGGAGATGGTCGCGGTGGGCGCAATGGCCACGCAATTGGAGTTGCGCATGCCATGCTGGGCGATGTGCGCGCGCAGCGTGTCCCAGTCCAGCGTGCTGCTGTCGTCCACTTCGAGGTAGCCGCCGCGCTGCTCGCGCAGCAGCGCCAGGGTGTCCTGCGGCAGGATGCCGCGATCCCACAGCGAACCCTTGAAGCTTTCGTAGGTGCCGCGTTCGGCCGCCAGCTTGCTGGAGGCGTAGTAGGCGTGATAGCACAGGGCTTCCATGGAGCGGTCGGAGAACTCGACGGCGGCGTCCGAGCCGAAAGGCACGCGCATCATGTGCAGGCAGTCCTGGAAGCCCATGACGCCCATGCCGACAGGGCGGTGGCGCATATTGGCATTGCGGGCCTTGTCGACGGCGTAGTAGTTGATGTCGATCACATTGTCGAGCATGCGCATCGCGGTGGTGATGGTGCGCTCGAGCTTGGCGTGATCCAGGACATACTGGCCGTTGTCCGCCAGCCTGAGGTGGGCGGCCAGGTTTACCGAGCCCAGGTTGCACACGGCGATTTCGGACTCATTGGTATTGAGCGTGATCTCGGTGCACAGGTTGGAGCTGTGCACGACGCCTACGTGCTGCTGCGGCGAGCGCACGTTGCAGGCATCCTTGAACGTGATCCAGGGGTGGCCGGTTTCGAACAGCATGGACAGCATCTTGCGCCACAGCTGAACGGCGGGAATCTTTTTGAACAGGGTCAGCTCGCCGCTGGCGACCTTGTTTTCGTAGCCGACATACGCCTCTTCGAAGGCGATGCCGTACTTGTCGTGCAGGTCGGGGCAGTCCGAGGGCGAGAACAGCGTCCACTCGCCGTTTTCCATGACGCGTTTCATGAACAGGTCGGGAATCCAGTTCGCGGTGTTCATGTCGTGGGTGCG
Source organism: Pusillimonas sp. (assembly GCA_048270225.1). Lineage (GTDB taxonomy): Bacteria > Pseudomonadota > Gammaproteobacteria > Burkholderiales > Burkholderiaceae_B > Allopusillimonas. The sequence continues at coordinate 375,911 of JBLWTG010000003.1, forward strand.
TCGGCGTTCGTCGCCGGTGTTCTTGCGCAGTTCCAGGAACTCTTCGATATCCAGGTGCCAGGTTTCGAGGTAGGCGCAGACCGCCCCCTTGCGCTTGCCGCCCTGATTGACGGCCACGGCGGTATCGTTGACCACCTTCAGGAAAGGCACGACGCCCTGGCTTTCGCCGTTGGTGCCCTTGATATGGCTGCGCAGCGCGCGCACGGGCGTCCAGTCGTTGCCCAGGCCGCCGGCGTACTTGGCCAGCAGGGCGTTTTCCTTGATGGCGTCGTAAATGCCGGCCAGGTCGTCGGAGACCGTGGTCAGGTAGCACGAAGACAGCTGGGAGTGCAGGGTGCCCGAATTGAACAGCGTAGGCGTAGAGCTCATGAAATCGAAGGAGGACAGCACTTCGTAGAACTCGATGGCGCGGCTTTCGCGGTTGGGCTCATTGAGCGCCAGGCCCATGGCCACGCGCATGAAGAATACCTGCGGCAGTTCGATGCGGCGTCCGCGCAGGTGCAGGAAGTAGCGGTCGTACAGGGTTTGCAGGCCCAGATAGTTGAACTGCTGGTCGCGTTCGGCCTTCAGGGCGGCGCCCATTCTGGCCAGATCGTATTCGGCCAGCTTGGGGTCGAGCAGTTCGCCGTCTATCCCGGTCTTGATGAATTGCGGGAAATAGTCGGCATAGCGCGTCGACATTTCGGATTGTTCGACTTCTTCGCCCAGGACTTCTTTGCGGATGGTGTGCAGCAGCAGGCGCGCGGTGACCTGGCTGTAGGAGGGGTCGGTTTCGACCAGCGCGCGCGCGGACAGGATGGCGGACTTGAAGACCTCGTCGACAGGAATGCCGTCGTAGAGATTCTTGACGGTTTCTTCCAGAATGCCTTCAACGTCGATATCGTGAGGCAGATTGGCGCCGGCTTCGGCAATGGTGGTGCGCAGGCGGGACAGGTCCAGCGGGCGCTTGACGCCATTGTCGCTGACCGTGATGCTGCCCTGCCCGGCGATCTCGGCGTGGACGGGCGTGCTGCGGGCGCGTTCCTGAGAACGCTTTTCGCGATACAGGACGTAGGCGCGGGCGACGTCGTGCTCGCCTGAGCGCATCAGCGCGAGTTCGACCTGATCCTGGACGTCTTCTATATGGAAGGTGCCGCCGCCCGGACGATTGCGCACCAATGCATTGACGGCTTGGGCGGCGAGTGTTTCGACCAGTTCGCGCACGCGGGCGGAGGCTGCACCCTGGCCGCCGTTGACGGCAAGAAATGCCTTGGTCAGTGCGATGACGATCTTGCCTGGTTCGAAGCCGACAACAGCGCCGTTGCGGCGGATGATATGGAAGTTTTCCCATTTGTTGCCGGTTTCGGCAACAGCCTTGCCCGGGGCGGGCGGAACTGGTGCGGACGTAGAGGTCGTCGTCTCGGTCGGAGTAGTTTGCATGGAGGCTCCTGGAGCAGAGTAACGGGCGCGGGCGCGTCTGGCGTTATTGAGGTTGGGTGGAAAGGCAAACTGCGGTTTGCTGCGGTATAGCAAGGCAGGCGCTATGTTTGCGCCTTGACCACAATATATAGTGGTTGCCCCGTGTTTAGGCACTAATTGTAGTGATTGTCCGCAGGGTAGGCAAGCATGTTTTATGCTTGATTTTCAGCGCGTTTTGTGGATGGATTACGCCATGCGAATGCCGCCGAATGGGGAACCCGCGCCAGCCAAGCATTTGCGGCAAGCCGGCGCGTATTCGGGAGCCTTCCGGGTTGTCAGGAATGCGCCTGTAAAAAATTGTTCGCCCCTCGCGTATCGGCCTCAGGGCGGACGGCTGCCTGCAGCCGCGCCTGGCAGGCGAGCGCTGCGGCTTCCTTGATATGGCCAAACCCGCGAACGCTCTGAGGCAGTTCGGCCAGATCAATCGCCGCCTGATAGTTTTGAGGTGTCAGGTGCGGCAGCAATGCATCCAGCGCGCGTTCGTAATCCCCGATCAGTTGCCGTTCAAGGCGGCGTTCGGCAGTATAGGCGAAAATATCCATCCAGCTGCCGCGCAGACGTTTGCAGCGGGCCAGCACTTTGAACACGGTTTCCGTGGCAGGGCCGAGACTGATCTTGCGCGGCTTGCCGGTATGCGGGTCGCGGGGCGCCAGCAGGGGCGGGGCCAGGTGAAAGCGCAGGGTGTAGTCGCCCTCGAACACCTCGTCCAGCTGCTGCCGGAAGGCGCCGTTTGTATAGAGGCGGGCGACTTCGTACTCGTCTTTGTAGGCCATCAGCTTGTATAGCGAACGGGCCGCCGCCAGCGCCAGGCGCGGGCGGCCCTGCGGGAATACGGCGCGCTCGGCAGCGGCCACGCGTTCGACGCGTTCTATATAGCGGCGGGCATAGGCCTCGCTCTGATAGCTTGCCAGTTCCCGGCGAAAGCGTGCGGTCACCGTGGACAGGGACTCGGGCATGTGCACCACGATAGGCTGCTCGTGGCCGGGGTTTCCGGCTTCCAGCGCCTGGGGCTGATGAGCGGCCAGACGGCCGAGCGCAAAGGCCTTTTTGTTGGCATCGACGGCCACGCCATTGAGTTCCAGCGCGCGCATGATGGCGGCCTCGCTCAGGGGAATGCCGCCGCGCTGCCAGGCATGGCCGAGCATGATCATATTGGCCAGGATGCTGTCGCCCAGTTGCTCCGCAGCCAGCCTGTGGGCGTCGAGCTGGGCCTGGTCGTCGCAGGCCGTGGCGGCGCGCAGCGTGTCGATCAGGCCGCGAGGATCCTGGGGCGCCTGGGCATCGCGGGTAAATTCCGGCGTGGGCGCCAGATAGGTATTGAGCGACACCACGCTGCCTTCGGGCCGCAGGGCCTGCAGCGCGTCGGGGCGACAGGCCGCCACCACGTCGCACAGTATTGCCACGTCCGTCTGGCACGGGCCTATCCGCACGGCGCCAGGCTCGCGGCTGTCCGTGGACAGCCGGATGTGGCTGATCACGGCGCCGCCTTTTTGCGCCAGTCCCGTGATGTCCAGCACGGAGGCTGCACGGCCCTCCAGGTGCGCGGCCATGGACAGTATCGCGCCCACGGTGATCACGCCGGTGCCGCCGATGCCGGCGACCAGCACATTGCAATGGCGGTCGTAGTGGCGGGCGTCCGGTTGCGGCAGGGCCTGGATCAGCGCCTGCAGGTGCTGCGGGTCTGCGTTGTGTCCGGCTGCCGCTTTGCGCGGCTTGCCGCCGATGACCGATACGAAGCTCGGGCAGAAGCCCTCGGCACAGGAGTAATCCTTGTTGCAGCTGGATTGCTCGATGGCCCGCTTGCGGCCGAACGGAGTTTCGACAGGCACCAGCGACAGGCAGTTGGACTGGGTGCCGCAGTCGCCGCAGCCTTCGCACACCGCAGCATTGATGAACAGGCGGCGGGCCGGTTCGGCGAGCGTCTGTTTTTTGCGCCGGCGGCGTTTTTCGGCGGCGCAGACCTGATCGTGAATGAGCACCGTCACGCCTGCGGTCTCGCGCAGTTCGCGCTGCAGGGCATCCAGCTCACTGCGCGGATGCACGGCAATGCCCGCAGGCAGCTTGATATGGCGATAGCGCTCGGGATCGTCGGTCGTGACCACAATGCGCTGGATGCCTTCTCCCTGTAATTGTTGACAGATGCCGGGCACCGAGAGGGTGCCATCCACAGGCTGGCCGCCCGTCATGGCGACGGCATCGTTGAACAGAATCTTGTAAGTGATATTGGCTTTGGCGGCCACGGCCTGCCGGATGGCCAGATAGCCGGAATGAAAATAAGTGCCTTCGCCCATGTTCTGGAAGACGTGCGGCATGTCGGTGTACCGGGACAGCCCTATCCAGTCGACGCCTTCGCCGCCCATCTGGGTCAGCCCCCCGGTACTGCGGTCCATCCAGGTCGCCATGTAGTGACAGCCCACCCCCGCCAGCGCCTGGCTGCCTTCGGGCACTTTTGTGGAGGTATTGTGAGGGCAGCCCGAACAGAAATAGGGACGCCGGGTGAGTGGCGCCTGTGCTGTGGCGCCGCTGGCGGGCTGCCCTGCGGCGCGGCGGATTTCTGTGGTCTGTAGCGCCGGCGATGATGCCGACGTGCGGCGGGCCGGCATTCGGCCGGCTTGTCCGGCCGCGGCGGGACCGGACGCCTGTGGATCCGCGCCGCCGGGCAGGGCGCGCAGGCTGGTGTCAGCCTGTGCCAGCCAGCGCACCAGCGCGTCGCCCACCCGGGCCGGACAGAGCTGTCCTTCGCGCGGCAGCAGCGGCTGGTTGTCCAGATTACGCTGTCCACAGACCGAAGGCCGGTCAGGAAGGTTGAACAGAATGTCCTTCACCTGTCCTTCGATGATGGGCGTCTTTTCCTCGACGACCAGAATGTGGTCCAGGCCGGCGGCGAACGCCAGCAGGCCAGCCTCGTCCAGGGGCCAGCTCAGTCCTATCTTGTAATGCCGCACATCGATGCGTTGCAGCTCAGGATAGCGGGCAGCCAGTTGGTCCAGCGCATCTTCGGTGTCCAGAAAGGCCTTGCCCGTGGACACGATGCCCAGCCTGGCCTGCGGTGCGGGGCGTGCCAGGCGGTCCAGGCTGTGCAGCCGCGAAAACGCTTTGACGGCTTCGATGCGGCGCCCCACGCGCAACTCGATGTCGGGCGTCAGAAACTCGCGGGCGCTATAGGGTGTGGCGCCCTGATAGGGGTCGGACTGCGAGACGGAGAAATCGGGTATGGGTTCCAGGGTGAAGGAGCGGCCGCTTTCGACTGTTTCGGTGACTGCCTTGAAGGCCACCCAGGCGCCGCTGTAGCGCGACAATGCCCACCCCCAGCGTCCGAACAGCTCGTACTCCTGGACGGAGGCTGGATTGACGATAGGCACGCTCCAGCCCGTCAGCGACGTTTCGCTGGCATGCGGAATGGACGACGATGCGGCGGTATGGTCGTCGCCCACCACGAGCAAAACGCCTCCCTGCGCGCTGGCGCCCGCCGCACTGCCATGATGCAGCGCGTCGCCGGCGCGATCCAGCCCTGGCCCTTTGCCGTACCAGAGCGCGAACACGCCATCAACCTTGCGGTCATCGCGCAGGCCCGCCTGCTGGGTGCCCATCACCATGGTGGCGCCCAGATCCTCATTGACGGCCGGCAGAAAGCTGATCTTGTGGCTGTCCAGCTGCTTTTGCGCACGCCACATCGCCATGTCCACGCCCCCCAGCGGCGAGCCGCGGTAGCCGGTGACAAAGCCCGCCGTATTCAGGCCGGCGGCGCGGTCCGCCTCGTACTGGGACAGCAGCAGGCGCACCAGCGCCTGTGTGCCGGTGAGAAAGATGCGCCCGCGTTTTGCGGTCAGGCTGTCTTCCAGCCGGTATGCCATATCAGGGTGCGGGGTGTGCTGCGTAACGAGCGGTTGAGCGGACATGAAGCCTCCATTTCTCATTACCATGATAGGCAGGTCCGGCCCTGTTTTTATTGCTATTCAGTATCGTAAAATCCCTAGTAAACGAAACATTTATTTCGTCTGAGGTAAAAAATGGACAAAACAGATTTAAAAATACTGAAACATCTGCAACAGGACGGTCGCGCCTCGGCGCAGCAGCTGTCCGACCGGGTCGGCCTGTCTGCGGCGCCGGTATGGCGGCGCGTCAAGTCACTGGAAAGCGCAGGCGTCATCCAGGGGTATTACGCCCAGGTGGATCGCGGCAAAGTGGGGCTGACCGGCTGCATGTTTGCGCAAATCAGTCTGGAGCGGCATTCATCTGAGGTGGTCGAGCATTTCGAGCGCACCGTGCGCGATGCGCCCGAAATCCTGGAATGCTATGCGGTCACCGGCGATGCGGATTATCTGCTCAAGGTGGTGGTGTCCAGCCCGGAGGACTATGATCGATTTCTGCATCGCTTTCTGTTCAACCTGCCGGGTGTCCGCCAGACCCGCACCATCGTGGCCCTGCGTGAGATCAAGCACGACGTGCGGTTGCCGTTTCCGGTGTGATGCGCGGTTTCGATGTTACGATAATTGCGCAGGCGCCGTGGTGGGCGGCCTGCCTGTTTGCAAGGAAGGAATACATGCAAGATACCTCATCGCGTCGGCGCCTCGTGTTCGCAGGCCTGTTCACGGCGATTCTCGTGGCCGGGTGCGCCGCGCCTTCCAAAACACCGCCTGTCGCGCCAGTTGCGCAGGCGCCTTCATGCCAGGCCGCGGCCGGCAATGACACGGTGGTGGGCAACTGGCTCAGCGTACGGCGCGAAAAAGGCGTGCGGGGCGAGCTGCGCACGCTGTTCACCCTGAACCCGAACGGCACCATGGCCTATACGGAACAGCTAAAGCGCGGCAAACAGCCCTCGCAAGGGCTGGACGAAACCGGTTGCTGGCATCACGATCAGGGCGCGCTTGTGATGCGCACGCTGGAATCCAACGGCGCCCAGGTCAATTTGCAGGACCCCATTTACACCAATACCTATACCGTGATCTCCGCGAGCGCCGACCGGCTTACGCTGCAGTCCAGCGACGGCACGCGCATCAACGCACGGCGGATGTCGCCCGGATACCGACTGCCTTTCTGACCGCCCGCAGGCCTGGCGCCCGCCTGTCTTACCGGCGGCGCAACGAGCGGCCCGCGGCGGCTTCTTCTGTCTGGAACATGCTGTTGGCCGAATGCCAGAGGTGCGCTTTCATGGCGGCATAGGCGCCGTCGGCATCGCCGGCCAGAATGGCCTGGGCAATGACCAGGTGCTGGTCGATCGAATTCAGAATGATGGCCTGTGCGCCGATCGCCTGCTTGAGCTGTGCCATGAACACAGCAAGCTGGTATCTGTCGATCAACAGGGCCAGCTCCGTATTGCCGCTGAGCTTGACGATGGCCTGGTGGAAAGCCCGGTTGTAGATGGTGAAGGCCTGCATGTCCAGGCGTCCCCTGAGCATTTCTCCTTCCTCGACAATGGCCTCGAAGGCCTTCCGGTTGCCGGCTTCGTCTATGCATTCTGCAGCCAGCCGGGCCGCCTGGCCCTCCAGCGCCTCGCGTATCTGGAACAGACTGACAATTTCGGCTGCCGACAGCCTTCTGACGGTGGCGCCACGATTCGGAACCACCTCCACCAATCGTTCGCCGGCCAGGCGGCGGAAAGCTTCGCGCAACGATCCCCGACTCACGCCCAGCAGCTCCATCAGGTCGCGTGAGATAAGCCGCTGCCCTGGCACCAGGCTGCCCTCCAGAATCTGCGCCTTGAGATGATTGGCGACGCGTTCGACGGTATCGCCGCTGCGGAAAATGAGGTCGTCTTCCTCGGTGCGGGCAGGTTTCATATACATCTTGAAGGTGAAATTAGCGATGACAGTATTGTGAATGTAGTCTACACTCAAAGTGTAGGACAAAAATATACGACAAAAAATAACGGAGACACATCATGATCACACCTTTATTCAAAAAGGCCATGTATGGCCTGGCGCTTTCGGCCACGGTATTCTGCACGGCGGCATCGGCAGTCAATCTGACTGTCACGCACTGGGCCGATGGCATGTACGGGACACCGTTTGCGGTTGCGATGGAGAAGGGATTCTTCAAGGACGCCGGCATTGATGTCACCGGTTTCATTACCTCCCAGGGAGGCGGCACGACGGTACGCAACGCCCTGGCTTCTGACGTTCCTTACGGCGAAGTTGCCCTGTCGGCGGCCATTGCCGCCATCAAGCAGGGCGTGAAGCTGACCATTGTGCATGCCGGCGTGGTCAGTCTGGCTGACAACGTCTGGGTGGCGACCAAGGATTCTCCCTTGAACGGTATAGAGGATCTCAAGGGAAAGCGGCTGGGCTACAGCAGTCCGAAGTCTGTCACCGACATGGTGTCCACGATAGCGCTGACCAACCGGCATTTGCTCGATAAGGTCGAGCGCAAGACTGTCGGCAGTCTGAGCTCCGCCTATACAGCCCTGCGCGAAGGCGGCGTGGACGTGATCTACATGACCGAACCGGTGCTCAGCCGCGAGAAGAACAACATCAAGATCATTTTCAGATCCGGCGACGAGATACCGCACATGACCCAGACGGTCGGCATCGTCCGCACGGATTACCTGAAAGCGCATCCCGATGTCATCAAGGCCATTATTGCGGGCCGGCGCAAGGGCGTGGAGTATGTGCTGGCTCATCCGGAGGAGTCTGGCGAGATACTCGCCAGACAGTACAAGATGGACCCTGCGATCACCAAGGCGGCGATCAAGGATATCCTGGCTTCCAAGGGCACCTACTGGAGCACCGGCAAGTTCGACTATGAGGGCATGGATACCATGCTCAAGGGTCTGGTGATGGTCAAGGCGGTGAAGGAAGGGCCTTTTGACTGGGCCAGCATCGTGGATGAGAGCCTGCTTCCCGCCGATCAGCGCCGCAAGTAACGGTATGGCAAGTCAACCATACGTACGCGAAACAATGGAAACCTCCGCAGCGCCTGCGCCGATCCATGTGCAGGTGCAGGAGGCGACCAAGATATTCACCCCGGGCGATGGCAGGCCGCCTGTGCACGCCCTGGGGCCGGTGTCTTTCGAGCTTCGCAAAGGGGAGTTTTTTTCGGTTGTGGGTCCGTCAGGCTGCGGCAAGTCCACGCTGCTGGATCTGGTGGCAGGGTTGAGCCGGCCGTCGGACGGCGATATCCACTTTGAGGGTGCGCGCGTGGATGGCCAGGTGCCTGAGGGCGTGGCGATTGTCTTTCAGGAGGATGCGAGCTTTCCCTGGCTCAATGTCTTTGACAATGCCGCTTTCGGCGCCCGGCGCAACGGACTGGCGGAAAACGAGGTGCGCGAGCGCGTCGATCACGCCCTGGCCTTCATGGGCCTGTCGGGCTTCGCACGCGCCTATCCCGCTCAGTTGTCGGGCGGGATGCGCCAGCGCGTCTGCATTGCGCGGGTCATGGTGCTCAGGCCGCGCCTGATGTTGCTGGATGAGCCCTTTGGGGCGCTTGACCAGCAGACCCGCCTGCTCATGGGCGAAGAAACGCTCAAGCTGTGGCGGGAAACCGGTTCGACCGTGATGCTGATCACCCATTCCATCGATGAGGCAGTCTTGCTGTCGGACCGGATCGGCACGATGTCGGCGCGGCCCGGGACTTTTATCGATATTGTCGAGACCGGCTGGAGCCGGGACAGAGGAAGCGAAACGACGCTGGATCCCCGTTATGGCGTACTGCAGTCGCAGATATGGCAGATGCTGCGCGGCGAATCGCTCAAGGCCCTCGGGGCGCAGCAATGACGGCCGCCGCCGCAGGCTCGCGGGCCGTCCGGCAGAGCGGCGCTTACGGGTGGTGGCGCCGCCATCGGGTGCCCCTGTTGCGCTGCCTGATCATTGTGGGCGCGGTAGGCGCGCTGGAAATCGCGAGCAGAATGGGATGGATAGACCCGGTGTCTTTCATTCCGCCCTCGGAAATGGCTGCGAGCGCATGGGATATTCTGACCGGTGATACCTATCGCCAAGACATGCTGCTGACGCTGACGTCGGCGCTGATGGCCATCCTGCTTGCCGTGTCCTGCGGGTTTCTGTTCGGACTGATGTTGTTCCGGTTTCCGCGTCTGCGGCGGGTGCTCGATCCGCTGCTGCTTTCCTATTATGCCGTGCCGATATTCGTGCTGTATCCCATGTTGATCGTGCTGTTCGGCCTGAACAGGTGGCCGCTGATCATGCTGGGTTTTCTGTTTGCCATTGTCGCCATGGCCGTCAACACGCTCAATGGTCTTGAGCGCATTCCTGCCGTATTGCTGCGCACGGCGCGCGCGCTGCGCATGGGCCGCGTGCAGGAAGTCTGGCTGATCAAGCTGCCCGCCAGCCTGCCTTTTGTGTTCACCGGCATCAAGCTGGCCATCATCTATGCCTTCATCGCGGTGATCGGCGGCGAGTTCCTGCTGTCGGGCGCGGGCTTTGGCTACCAGATCGCTTTCGCATACAACAATTTCGACAATAAAACCATGTACGGGCTGATGCTGCTGCTTCTGCTTTTCGTGGGCGCCATCAACCTGGTGCTGCATTCGGTGGAGCAGCGCCTGTATCAGCGGCGAGTGCTCAAGGAGGCGGCATGAATACGGGCGAGGCAAAACGGACAGGCCCTTCGCGTTGGCGCGATGCGCTGGTGCTGGTTGTCGCCATGGCGCTGCTGTGGCAACTGGTCTCCTGGCTGATCGGTCCGGACGCGCTGCCGGGGCCCTGGCGCACGCTGGTGCAGCTGCAGCGGGAAGTGTCCGATCCGGATTTCGGCGCGAATCTGGCGGAAACGGCGAAAGCCTTTCTGCTCGCCCTGGTGCTGGCCATTGTGGGCGGGGTTGCGCTGGGACTGATCCTCGGCGTGCGGCGCCTGGCGGGCGACGTCATGGAACCCATACTGATCGCCCTGTACTCCATACCCAAAATTTCCCTCTATCCGGTGATCCTGCTGGTGTTCGGCCTTGGTATTTCCGCCAAGGTCGCATTCGGCGTCATTCACGGCATCATCCCCGTGGTCATCTTCACGATGACCGCCGTCAGAAACATGCGGCCGGTGTTGCTGCGTTCCGCGCGCTCATACCGGCTGACGCCCTGGCAGACGGCCATGCATGTGCTGGTGCCGGCGACTGTGCCGGAGATTGTCGCAGGCATACGGATCGGATTTGCCCTGACCTTGCTGGGTACCTTGCTGGGGGAAATGTTTGCTTCGCAGCGCGGCATAGGCCATCTGCTGATGCTGGCCATCGACCGGCACAACCCCCCAACCATCATGGCGCTGGCGCTGCTGCTGTTCGTTTTCGCGACAGTGGTCAGCATGGGACTGCTGCAGTGGGATCGCCGCTTGCGGCGCGGAACTTCTACTTAACAAAGGAATGGAATGAACAACGGAAAGACGCTCAAGCAGATATTGTCGGCCGGAGAATTTGTCACCGCGCCTGGCGTATTTGACATGTTTTCCGCGTTGATCGCGGATCAGATGAACTTCAAGGCCCTGTACATGACGGGATATGGCATCTCCGCGTCCTACCTGGGCCTGCCGGATGCGGGCCTGGTCACCTACACCGACATGCAGGCGCGGGCATCGACCATTGCGCAAGGCATCAGCAGGCCGCTGATCGCCGATGCCGACACAGGGTTTGGCGGCCTGCTCAATTTGCGGCAAACCGTCAGGGGCTACGAAGCGGCGGGCGTGCAGGCCATTCAGTTCGAGGATCAGGAAATGCCCAAGAAGTGCGGCCACACGCCAAGCCGCCGCGTCATCCCGCTGCCTGAGATGCTCAAGAAAATCGACGTGGCGGTGCAGGCGCGGCGCAGCGACGACACGCTGCTCATCGCCCGTACGGATGCGCGCACCAGTCTGGGGCTGGACGAAGCCATTGCCCGGGGCAAAGCCTTTGCCAGGGCCGGCGCGGATATCGTCTTTGTGGAGTCGCCCGAATCCGAAGAGGAGTTTCGTCGCATCGGCGGGGAAATAGATCACTGGCTGCTGGCCAATATGGTGCCCACCGGCCGTTCGCCCGAAGTGTCTTCGGAGATACTGCGCGACTGGGGCTTTAACGTCGCCATTTATCCGGCGCTGGGCATGGGCGTGGCGACGGCCGCGCTCGCGGCAGGCTACCGCCATCTGCAGGACCGGGGCAATACGCTCAACCTTGAAGTGCCGTCCTACAACATGGATCAGTTGCATACCCTGATGGGCTTTGAGGATGTGTGGGCGTTCGAACGCGCGCACGCAGACGGCGCGCCGCAGGACGATTGAGATGCCCGCCGCGCTGTTTGACAAGTTGTGGGACGCGCACGAGATCATGCGCCTGCCGGGTGACATCAGTCTGTTGCATGTCGACCGGCATCTCATGCACGACCTTACGGGTGTGGAGGGCATGGATACACTGGCGCGCAGAAACCTCACCGTGCATACGCCGGCTCTCACGTTCGCGACGCTGGATCACCTGACCTCCACCAGGCCAGGGCAGTCCGATGGCGACGCCCCGTGGAGCACGGACTTGATCAAGGCGATGCGCCGGGAAACGGCGCGGCGCGGCATTCCCTTGTTCGATGTCGACAATGGCCGGAAGGGGATTGTGCATGTAGTCGGTCCGGAGCTGGGGCTGACCTTGCCCGGCCTGAGTGTGGCGTGCTCCGACAGCCACACCTGTACGCACGGCGCCTTTGGTGCGCTGGCCTGGGGGATTGGCTCGTCGGAACTCGTGCATGTGCTGGCCACACAGACCCTGCGGCAGCGCCGGCCCCGCACCCTGCGCGTCAGTTTCCACGGCCGGGCCGGCCAGGGCGTGTCGGCCAAAGATCTGATTCTGCATCTGATCGGCGTGCTGGGCGCGGCGGCAGGCACGGGTTATGCCATTGAGTACGCCGGCGAGGCAGTGCGGGCGCTGGATATGGAAGGGCGCATGACGCTGTGCAATCTGTCCATAGAGCTGGGTGCACGATTCGGCATGGTGGCCCCGGACGATACGACCTACCGCTATGTCCAGGGCAGGGAGTATGCGCCGCAGGGCGATGCATTCGATCAGGCGGTGGCGTACTGGCGTACCTTGCCCTCGGACGAGGGCGCGGTGTTCGACCGTGAAGTCGAGATTGACGCCGCCGCCATTACGCCGCGCGTGACCTGGGGCACCAGTCCCGAGCATGTTGCGGCTGTTGACGGCGTGGTGCCCGATCCGGCCGATCAGGCCGATCCCGCCCGTCGCGAGGCCTACGCCAGCGCGCTGAGCTATATGCGGCTGCGGGCCGGCCAGCCGATTCGCGATATCGCGGTCGATCAGGTGTTCATCGGCTCGTGCACGAACAGCAGGCTGTCGGATCTGCAGTCGGCTGCGGCGGTGCTGCGGGGCAGGCGGATCGCCGCCGGCGTGACCGGCTGGGTTGTGCCTGGTTCCCTGCAGATCAAGCGTCAGGCAGAAGCGCAGGGACTGGATCGCGTGTTCCTGGACGCCGGATTTCAGTGGCGCGAGCCGGGATGCTCCATGTGCGTCGGCGCCAACGGCGACATGGTGCCGCCGGGCAAGCGCTGCGTGTCGACCTCGAACCGGAACTTTGTCGGACGCCAGGGCCCTGGCGCGCTGACTCATCTGGCCAGCCCCGCCGTTGCCGCCGCGACCGCGCTCAGGGGCCGGCTATGTACACCTGCCATGCTGGAGGATGAGCCATGAAGCCTTTCCATATGGTCGAAGGGCATGCCGCTGCGCTGATGCGCAACAACATCGATACGGATCTGATTATTCGCATTGAGCGGATCGCCCAGCTGACGCGCGGAGCATTCGCCCCCTGGGCATTCGAAACCCTGCGCTACGGCGCCGACGGCAAGGAGGATGCGGGCTTTGTACTGAATATCCCTCCCTTCCGGCAGGCGCCCATCCTGATCAGCGGCGCCAATTTCGGCTGCGGCAGTTCGCGGGAAATGGCGGTGTGGGCGCTGGAGGAGTATGGCGTGCGCTGTATCCTGGCAGAGAGCTATGGCGATATTTTCTTCAACAACTGCCTGCAGAACGGGCTGCTGCCCGTCGCCCTGCCTCGTCCTGTCCTTGAAAACCTGGCCGGCGCGGCGATGCAGGGTACGCGCCTGACGGTTGATCTGCAGGCTCTGCGGATATCGGGTGCAGGCATCGGAGAGATCGACTTCGAGTTTCCCGACGCTGCACGCCAGGCCCTGCTGCTCGGCCAGGACGACATCAGCCAGACACTGTCGCAGCTTGGCCGGATCGATGCCTTTCAGGCCCGTGACCGCGAACTGAGGCCGTGGGCCTGGCCGGTGTCCGGCGCAGGGGCCGCACGCTAGGCCTTACAGCGCGGCCAGCCTTTGCAGCACGCGCTCGCGGCCCAATATCGCCAGCACGGCGCCGATGGCCGGCGTTTGCTTGCGGCCCGTTACGACGATGCGCAGCGGGATCGCCAGCTTGGGCATCTTGACGCCATGGTCGGCCAGCATGGACTTGATCAGGCTGTCTACCGATTCGGCGGTCCAGTCGGGCAGCCCGTCGGCGCGGGCGGCAAAGTCTGCCAGCAGCGTGCGGGCGTCTTCGTCGACATGCTGGGCCATCAGCTCGGCGTCGGCCGGCGCATGCGGCGCGCAGAACAGCATGGCGCCGTCCGCCAACTGGTTCAGTGTTTCGGCGCGGTCCTTGAGCAAGCCCATGACAGCGGACAGGTCGACGGCGGCGGGGTCGCCGCCCAACGCGGCAATGCGCGGCGCCACGCGTGCCGCCAGATCATCGTCGCTGCTTTCCTTGATGTAATGGGCATTGACCCAGTTCAGTTTCTTGGGATCCCATTGCGCGGGAGATTTGGTCAGACTGTGGGTGTCAAACCATTCCACCATCTGTGCGCGCGAAAAAATCTCGTCGTTGCCGTGGCTCCAGCCCAGCCGCGCCAGATAGTTGATCATGGCTTCGGGCAGATAGCCCTGCGTGTCGTATTCCATGACGCTGACCGCGCCATGGCGCTTGGACAGCTTTTCGCCGTCGGGGCCGAGTATCATGGGCAGATGGCCGTATTCCGGTACGGTGGCGCCCAGGGCGCGCAGGATATTGATCTGCCTGGGGGTATTGTTCACGTGGTCATCGCCGCGCAATACATGGCTGATCTGCATGTCCCAGTCATCCACGACCACGCAGAAATTATAGGTGGGCGTGCCGTCGGGCCGGGCGATGATCAGGTCGTCCAGCTCGCCGTTGTCAAAGCTGATCTGCCCCTTGATCATGTCGTTCCAGCTGGTCACGCCATCCGTGGGGTTGCGAAAGCGCACCACGGGTTTGCGGTCGGCCGGTACGGGCGGCAGGGTTTTGCCGGTCTCGGGGCGCCAGGTGCCGTCATAGCGGGGCTTGAGGCCCGCTGCCCTGGCTTTTTCGCGCATGGCCTCGATTTCCTCGGGGCTGCTGTAGCAGTAATAGGCGGTGCCCTCGTCCAGCATGCGTGCAATCACTTCGCGATAGCGGTCCATTCTCTGCATCTGGTAGAAGGGGCCTTCATCGGGTTGCATGCCCAGCCAGTCCATGCCGTCCAGAATGGCCTGCACCGCCTGCGGCGTGGACCGGGCCAGGTCGGTGTCTTCGACGCGCAGAATGAAGGTGCCGCCATGGTGCCGGGCAAAGGCCCAGGAAAACAGGGCGGTGCGGGCGCCGCCCAGATGCAGGTAACCAGTGGGGGAGGGGGCGAAGCGCGTACGGACGCTGGAGCTTGTTGGCGTGGTCATGATTAATGTTAGGCTTTGACTTGGTTCGCACTCGCTTTGCGCGACTGCGTGTGTCGATAGATATTGATGAAATCGCTGACTCTATTTTAGAGTACGCATAAATTCTCACAGGAATCGGCTTTTTATGCTTGTTCACCGCCTGGCTGCCTTGTTCGAACCGCGCTCGGTACTGGTGCTGTCCGACAGCGTCCTGCCGCTGCTCGACAGCACGCCAGGCTGGCTCGCCGGCGCCTGCGTGCGGGCCGATGTCTTGCCGGGAAAACCCATCGTCCTGGAAGAGGAGATGGCTGGCCTGCCCGCAGGGCAACGCTTGGCGCAGGCCCTGGTATGCGTACCCCCCGCCCGCCTGCCCGAAGCGCTGGAGGCGCTCAAAGTACTGCGTCCGCGCTGCGTCATCCTGTTGCTGCATGAGCAGCCCTCGTCCGACCCTGTCGAGGACATGGTGTATTGCCGCGCCTGGGCGACGCTGAACGACTGCGTCGTGCTGGGGCCGCGCAGCTTCGGCGTGCAGCGCCCGCATCTGTCGCTCAATCTCAGCCAGCAGCCCCGCGCGGCGCTGGACGGGCGCGTGGCCCTGGTCGCACAGTCCCGCTCCATCGCAACAGCCGTGCTCGACTGGGCCGAAGATATCAGCCTGGGATTTTCCGCCGTCATATCGTTGGGCGACGAAGCAGAGCTCGACATGGCCGAGGTACTGGAATACCTGGCCATGGATGCGCGCACCGACAGCATTGCCCTGTATCTCGAAGACGCCTCCTCATCGCGACGTTTCAGCAGCGCCCTGCGGGCAGCCGCCAGCATCAAGCCCGTGGTGGTGCTCAAGGTCGGCCACTCGGTCGACAGCCGCTCCCCCGAAGATGCGGTGTTCAACGCTTTGTTGCGGCGTGCAGGTGCTGTACGCATCCGCTATTTTGTGCAGTTGTTTTCCGCGCTCAAGGTGCTGGTCTACACGCAGCGCCCGCGCGGCCGGCGCATTGCGCTGTTTGCCAACGGAGGCGGGGCGCCGCAGCTTGCGCTGGACGTCATGGACGACAGCTCGGCCGTCACTGCGTCCGAGCTATCCGCGTCCACCATCAAGGCGCTGGAACAACTGCTCGAAGTCGGCTCGCGCACCAGCAATCCGGTCGTGACCTACACTCGCCTTACGTCCAGGCTGGTGCAGGACGTGGTCAATACCCTGGTGGCCGACTCCGGCGTGGACGGTGTGCTGGTGCTGCTGGCGCCAGATCCGCTATCCGACCTGGAGGCGGTGGCGCGGCAGCTGGCTGCGCTTGCGCCGTCGTCGCGCAAGCCCATCATCACCTGTTTCATGGGGGACGCGACCATGCGACCCCTGCGCCATATTCTGGATGCAGTCGGCACGCCGGCCTTTCGCACCCCCGAGTCGGCGGCCAATGCCTTTGGCATACTGGGTTCCTATCACTACAACCAGACGCTGGCGCAGCAAACCCTGCCGCCCGAGCCGCTCGGCCGGCAGCCTCGGCTGGACGAAGCGCGCCTGCTGGTGCGCCTCGCGCAGCAGGAAGGGCGGCTGACGCTGGCCGGCGAGGCCTGTGCGCAATTGCTGAGCTGTTTTCACGTGCCGCTGCGCTATGTGTCGCAGGCCCAGGCCCGGGATACCGATCTGGACGAAGATAATCTCCCCATGGCCATACGCGTGCGCCGCGATGACAAGTTCGGCCCCTACATCACCTTCGGTTCGGGCGGGCAGGACGCACTCATTTCCGTGTCGTACAAGGCGCTGGAGCTGCCTCCGCTCAACCGTTATCTGGCGCGGCAGCTGGTGCAGCGCAGTACGCTATGGCGCCGGGCGCTGTCCAGGAGCATGCTGCCGGTGGTTCAGGAGCAGTTGCTCGACGCGCTGGAACGCATCTCGCAGCTGATCAGCGAGATGCCGACGGTACTTGCCCTGACGATAGATCCATTGCTGGCCGAGGATGATCAGTTGCTGGCGCTGGGCATGCGGATTGATCTGGCCGCCTCGCCCATGCTGACGCTGCCCGAGACCTCCGGCTATAGCCACATGGCGATACATCCTTATCCGCGGCATATGGTGCAGGCCAAGGTATTCAAGGATGGGCGGTCCTGGATGTTGCGGCCTATTCGCCCCGAGGATGCCGAGCCGCTGCAGGACTTTATCCGGGGCCTGTCCGATACCTCCCGCTATATGCGGTTTGTTTCCATGCTGCGCGAACTCACGCCACGCATGCTGGCGCGCTACACCCGTATCGATTACGACCGCGAGCTGGCGCTGGTGGCCACGGTGCTGGAGCCCAACCCCGAGCATCGCGGGCATCCGCGCGAGAAAATCATCGGCTTTGCCCACTATCTGCGCAACGCCGACGGCCGCGGCGCCGAATACGCGCTGGTGATCGGCGATGACTGGCAGCGGCGCGGCCTGGGGGCGCAATTGATGAGGGCCCTGATCGAAGCGGCGCAGACTCAGGGTCTGACCTATATCGACGGCCTGGTGCTGTCGACCAACCGGCCCATGCTGAGCCTGATGACGCATCTGGGTTTCCAGAACGACTTCGATGCCGAGGATCCCTCGATGCGTCGCGTCTGGCTCGACCTGGGAGAGACGCGGCGCAGCTGACGCTGTGCCGCGTCGCTGTTCAGGCCAGCACGCGCCTCAGGAAGGCTGCGATATCGTTGATTTCTTCCAGGCATACCGAATGGGGCATGGGGTAGGTATGCCACTGAACGTCATAGCCCAGTTGCGACAATATCTGATGCGAGGCCTGCGCCCGCGCCAGCGCCACGACGGGGTCCATCACGCCGTGCGCCATGAAAACAGGCGTGTGCTGATTGGCTTCGGTACGCTCGGCGGCGGTCTGATCGGCCAGCGGCAGGTAGCCGGACAGGCAAACCAGGCCCGCCAGCCGGCGGTCCTGACGCAGGCCGGTTTGCAGCGCCATGGCGCAGCCTTGTGAGAATCCTGCCAGAACAATGTGTTCAGGCAGGATGCCGCGGCTGATTTCGCGTTCGATCAGGGCCTGGACCGCCAGTTGCGAGTCGCGCAAGCCTGCCTCGTCTTCGCGGCGCACCAGATCGACGGTAAGAATGTCGTACCACGCCCGCATGGGCATGCCCTGATTGATGCTTACCGGCCTGACCGGCGCATGCGGAAAAACAAAGCGGATGGCGGGCAGGTCCTGCAGCTTCAGTTCGGGCACCAGCGGCGCAAAATCGTTGCCGTCCGCGCCCAGGCCATGCAGCCAGATAACGGCACGCTCGGGGTTCGGGCCGGTTTCGATTTCTATGCATTCGAGCAGGGCGTTCGCGTTCATGCTTGCTCCGTGTCCTGGTCCGGCGATGTGCCGGAAATCAGTATCTTCAGGGCCTGGAACAGCGCCCGGTAATGCTTGCGCTGCGGATCCTGTCCAGGATTGAGTTTTTCGTTGGCCTGCGCTTCCTTGCGCCCGGCGCGGATCAGGGCTCGCAGGTGCTGGGCGTCGGCGCTGGGGTATTTTTGCAACAGATTGGTCAGACTGTCGTCGTCGCGCAAAAGCAGATCGCGCAGGGCTTCCAGCCTGTGCATTTCCTGGGTTTGCTCGCGCGAGCCGTTTTCCCAGATGTCCAGCTGCTTGCTGATGGCTGGCGCATCTGCGTCGCGCATGAGCTTGCCGACATAGTGAATCTGGCGCCGGCGGCCTTCGCGGCTGGTGGTACGCTGCGCCAGGATCAGCGCATCATAGAGTTTTTCCGACAGGGGGAGCTGCTTGAGCTGCGACGGCGCCAGATCGACCAGCTGTTTGCCCAGGTCCTGCAGGGCGAGCATATCGCGCTTGACCTGAGATTTGCTGGGGCGGTCGTAGCCGTTCTCGTCAACACCCGTGTCGTGTTGCGTGCCAGGCGCGGCCTGCTCCTTGCCTGTGTTGTCGCCATCGTGAGAAGTATCGGACATCATTAACGTGAAAAAATAGTGCCTAATTGGCTATGATAACCGTCTAACCTCAAAGAGCATCAATGAAAGACCAACCTTCTTCTTCCCTGCCCGTCGCCGAAAACCAGGCCTTGTTCCGCGAACTCGTGGCAGATGCGCTGGCTCACGCCAAGGCGCTCGGGGCCAGTGATGCCGTGGCCGAAGTCTCCGAAAGCCGCGGCCTGTCCGTAGCCGTGCGGAACAACGACGTCGAAACCGTCGAACAAACCCGCGACCGCTCGCTGGATCTTACCGTGTTCGCCGGCACCCGTCGCGGTTCGGCATCAACCTCCGACTTCTCGGCCAAGGCGCTGCGCGAAACCGTCGAAGCCGCCTGGCATATTGCGCGCTATACCGCCGAAGACCCTGCCGCCGGCCTGCCCGACGCCGTCGAGCTCGCTACCGAACAGCCTGATTTCCAGCTGCATCATCCCTGGAACGTCACGGCCGAAGAGGCCGCCGCGCTGGCCATACGCGCCGAGCGTGCCGCGCGCGAGGTCAGCCCGCTCATCACCAATACCGACGGCGCCTCGGTGGATACCTACGAAGGCCACTTCGTCCTGGGCAATTCGCGCGGTTTCATGGGCGGCTATCCTTACTCCAGGCATTCTCTGTCCGTCGCGCCCATTGCCGGGCGCGGCGCAGCCATGCACCGGGATTACTGGTACACCGCCGTGCGCAATGCACAGAACCTGGCCGATCCGGCCGCCGTCGGCCAGTACGCTGCCCGGCGCACCCTGTCGCGCCTGTCCGCTCGCCGCATCAAGACAGGGCGCTTTCCCGTCCTGTTCGAGGCGCCGCTGGCCGTGGGTCTGCTGGGCGCGCTGGTGCAGGCCACCAGCGGCGGCGCCCTGTACCGCAAGGCCAGCTTTTTGCTCGATGCGCTTGGCAAGCCTGTCATGGCCGATCACATCGACATCGCCGAAGACCCCCACATTCCCGGGGCAATGGGCAGTTCCGCTTTCGATGGCGAGGGGGTGCGCACCAGCGCGCGCAATGTCGTAACCGGCGGCGTCCTGCAGGGCTATTTTCTGTCGACCTATACCGCACGCAAGCTGGGCATGCGAACCACCGGCAATGCAGGCGGGTCGCACAACCTCCGGCTGGCCTCGCGGCTTACCGATCCGGCCGACGACCTGCCGGCCATGCTGCGCAAGCTGGGCACCGGTTTCATGGTGACCGAGCTCATCGGGCAGGGCGTCAATTATGTGACAGGCGACTACTCCCGCGGCGCGTTCGGCTATTGGGTGGAAAACGGCGAAATCCGCCACGCCGTGCAAGAGGTCACCATTGCCGGAAATCTGGCCGATATGCTGCGCCAGATTGTGGCCGTCGGCGCCGATACCATCACGCGAGGCTCCAAGACCACGGGTTCCATCCTGATCGAGCAGATGGCGATTGCCGGGCAGTAGCCACCTGGCAATATCAATTCGTTACACGGGCCGCTGCACGGTGTAATATCCCCGTTGGCGGTTATTTACCGTAAGAATAAGTTGTTTTCCCAAAGGAGAGCGTTCAAATGCAACGTCGTTCATTTCTCAAACAGGCGGGCCTGGGAGCCGTGGCCAGTACCGCTATCGCCGCACCTGTCTTTGCCCAGAGCAACCCCAAAATCAGCTGGAAAATGACGTCCACATACGGGCCGTCGCTTCCTCCGCTGTTCTCCACCGCCCAAACCTTCTGCAAAATGGTCGAAGAAGCCTCGGGCGGCAATTTCTCCATCCGCCTGTATCCGGCCGGTGAAATTGTCCCGGGCTATGGCGTCATGGACGCCGTCGGCAACCGCACCGTGGAGTGCGGCCAGACCGCCTCCTACTATTACTATGGCAAGGACCCCTCGTTCTGCTTCGATACGGCGGTTCCCTTCGGCCTGAACGCACGGCAGATGTACGCCTGGATGTACGAAGGCGATGGCCTGAAGCTGATGCGCGAGCTGTTTGCTCCCCGTCACATCATCAACTTCCCGCTGGGCAATACCGGCACGCAGATGGGCGGCTGGTACCGCAAGGAAATCAAAACCGTCGACGACCTCAAGGGCCTGAAGATGCGCACCGCGGGCTTTGCCGGCGAGGTGCTGTCCCGCATGGGCGTGATTCCCCAGCAGATTCCTCCCGGCGACATCTATCCTTCGCTGGAAAAAGGCACACTGGACGCAGTCGAGTTCGTGGGTCCCGTCGACGACGAGAAACTGGGCTTCCAGAAAGTGGCCAAGTATTACTACTATCCGGGCTGGTGGGAAGGCGGCGCGCAGGTGTCCCTGTACGTCAACGACACGGCCTACAACGAACTGCCCAAGCAGTACCAGTCGCTGGTCGACGTCGCAACGCGCGCAGCCGGTTCGCGCATGGTGGCCGACTACGATGCGCACAATCCGGCCGCCCTGCGCCGCCTGATTGCCGCCGGCGCCGTGCTCAAGGCTTTCCCCCGCGATGTCATGGATGCCTCGTTCAAGGCCTCTGGCGAAGTCTACAAAGAGTTCTGCGACAAAGACGCCATGTTCAAGAAAATCTACGACAACTACATGGGCTTTCGCGATAATGTCGTGCCATGGTTCCGCGTGGCCGAAGGCGCTTACGACAACTACATGGGCATCGCGCTGGCGAGCCAGAAAAAGTAAGCCTCGCGCGGGCATGACGCCCGTTCCAGGTTCGAGGCCCGTTGCGTACATGCAGCGGGCCTTTTTTCTATGTGCTTGCCACGGCTGGAAATTTGCGCTAGATATGTTATTATGTTGGACTTTTCTTGCTGTTTGTACGGGCAACTCACAATGCCTAGACAGGATAGCAGCAGCAGAAAACTTCCCAACTTTTATTAGGACCCATCATGAAGACCTTTGTGGCCAAGCCGCATGAAGTCAAGCGTGACTGGTACGTGATTGACGCCAAGGGCAAAGTCCTCGGTCGTGTGGCCAGCGAAGTCGCACGCCGTCTGCGCGGCAAGCACAAGCCTGAATTCACGCCCCACGTTGACACGGGTGACTATATCGTCATCATCAACGCTGCTGACATCGTTGTTACCGGCAACAAGACAGAAGACAAAAAATACTTCCGTCACTCTACGTACCCCGGCGGCATCACTGAAACCAACTTCCGGAAAATGCAAGAGCGTTTCCCCGGCCGTGCCATCCAGAAAGCCGTCAAAGGCATGCTCCCCAAGGGGCCCCTGGGTTACGCCATGGCCAAGAAGCTGAAGATATACGCCGGCGCAGAGCATCCGCATACGGCTCAACAGCCCAAGCCGCTGGAATTCTAAGGATAGGTCATGATCGGTAACTGGAACTATGGAACAGGCCGCCGCAAAACGTCGGTAGCCCGCGTGTTCTTGAAAAAGGGCTCGGGCAAGATCGTCATCAACGGCAAGCCTCTGGACGAATACTTTGCTCGCGAAACCGGCCGTATGGTCGTTCGCCAGCCGCTGGAACTCACCAACCACCTCGAAACGTTCGACTTTCACGTCAACGTCCAGGGCGGCGGTGAAAGCGGCCAGGCCGGCGCGGTTCGCCACGGTATTACTCGTGCACTGATCGACTACGATGAGTCGCTCAAGCCCTCGCTCAAGCAAGCTGGTTTTGTGACCCGCGATGCCCGCGAAGTCGAACGCAAGAAAGTCGGCTTCCACAAGGCTCGCCGTCGCAAGCAGTTCAGCAAGCGCTAAGCCGCGAGATACAGGCCCAGGCCTGTGGCAGTATCAAAAACCCCCGGCTTGCCGGGGGTTTTTGCATGAACGACATGGTGCAGTGGCCGCGATGCGCCCAGGCCTTGGGCGGGTTCCGGGCTGTTGCATAATAGGCAGACGTAATTTTTGTTTATGGAATCGGGAATAGCTATGACTACAGCAGCGACAAAGCGTATCAAGGTTGGCATCGTGGGCGGCACGGGTTACACCGGGGTCGAGCTGTTGCGACTGTTGTCACAGCACCCGCATGTCGAGCTTGTCGCCATCACATCGCGTAAAGAAGACGGCATGCCGGTTGCCCAGATGTTCCCCAATCTGCGCGGCCACGTCGCGCTGTGCTTCAGCACGCCCGACAAGGCGCCGCTGGACGACTGCGATGTCGTGTTCTTTGCCACGCCGCATGGCGTGGCCATGGCGCAGGCCCAGCATCTGCTCGACAAAGGGGTGCGCATCATTGACCTGGCCGCCGATTTCCGCCTGCAGGATACCGGCGTATTCGAGCGCTGGTACAAAATGCCCCACGCCTGCCCCGATATTCTGCGCCAGTCCGTATATGGTCTGGTGGAGCTCAATCGTGACACCATCGCTCAGGCTCAGGTCATCGGCAATCCGGGCTGCTATCCAACCACTGTGCTGCTGGGTCTGGCGCCATTGCTCGGGGGCCGCAAGCTGATTGACGCCTCGCGCATTATTGCCGACTGCAAGTCCGGCGTGTCGGGGGCGGGACGCAAGACGGAGGTGGGCTCGCTGTTTTCCGAAGCCAGCGACAACTTCAAAGCATACGGCGTGGCGGGTCATCGCCATCATCCCGAAATCTGCGAACAGCTCAATGCCATGGCCGGAGAGCCGGTGGGGCTGACGTTCGTGCCTCATCTGGTGCCGATGATACGGGGCATGTTTTCCACGATTTATGCGCGCATCCTTCCCGAAGCCATGGATACAGACTTCCAGGCGCTGTACGAGCAGCGCTATGCCGGCGAGGCATTTGTAGACGTTATGCCGGCGGGCAGCGTGCCGGAAACCCGTTCTGTCAGGGCTTCCAACCAGTTGCGCATTGCGGTGCACCGCCCGGGCGACGGCGACCAGCTTATTGTGTTGGTTGCGCAGGACAATCTGGTCAAGGGCGCTTCCGGCCAGGCAGTCCAGAACATGAACATCATGTTCGGTCTGCCGGAGGCTGCGGGCCTGGGTCACGTTGCCGTTTTGCCTTGAGCATCCGGGAACTGTTGCGCCCTTATTAGGGTCTGTGTAAGGATGACAGACAAAAAGCCAGACCCCGCCCCGGCGGCGCAACACCCCCCCGCCACGCCTGCTGCCGCAAGCAACCTCCGTGCGGCGCCACCTCCCGGTGGGGATCTTAGGGCGCCTCGTCGCGCCGCCGCCTGGCACGTCATCCTGCCGGTGTTGCTGGTCGGGCTCGCGCTGGGCGTGCTGGGAGGCCGGTATTGGTTCAAGGACCAGGCCACGCGCCGATACGATACCCTCAAAAAAACCCTTGAAGGCGAGCTCATGACGGCCAGGGCGGAGCAGGCCAAGGCGCAGGCACAGGTCGATGCGCTGTCCGGCAACCTGCTTGTTGAAGAAAGCACGCGCAAGGGGCTGGAAACCTCTCTTGAAAGCGCGCAGACTGAGCTGGGCCGGGTCCGCGAGCAGCTGGCTTTTTTCGACCAGCTCTTTCCGCCAGGGCCGCAAGGCGCGGTGAGCATTCGGGGGCTGGACGCCGAACTGCATGGCACTACGCTGCAGTACCGGGCCCTGCTCATGCGCAATGCCGTGAATGCGCCCAAGTTCGAGGGCCGTATGCAGTTCCTGGCAAAAGGCACCCGGAACGGAAAAGCTGAAACCATTGTCCTGGAGCCTGCACGGGGCATGGCGCCGGCCGTGCCGGCGGCTGATCCGCATTCTCCGGGCGGGAGCAAACCGCCTGCTGCACAGCAGGAGCGCGCAGACGCGGCAGGCTCAGGGAGCGCGGCGGCATCGTCCACCGATGGCAAGCCCGCAGCTCCTGATGAGCCGGACAAGCAGGCGAGAGACGGCAGCTTTGTCCTGGCCTTTGATGAATTCCAGCGCAGCGCCGGCCTGCTGGACGTACCGAAAGGCTTCGAGCCAAACAGGCTTACCTTGAACGTTTTGCAGGGTGATGCCGTCAGGGCGACACGCAGCATCACCCTGAACGCAGGCAGCTAGGTTTTCGCCGGCCGGGGCCGCATGGCCTGGCGCCGGGTTTTCGAGGCTCGGGCTTTCGGGCGCCGGGCTTGCTAAAAGACGGGCGCCCCTTTCCGGCGGAAGGGGTCAGAACGCCGCAAACCGCGCCTGGCCTGCCTTTACAGTAAATAAAGGCAGGGTGGGCATCAGAGTGTTATAGTATTTCGTATATATATTGCGCCGCGTCAGCGCGGCCACGGAGTGTCAAATGAATACCCTTGTTGAAACCGCTGAGCTTCAAGCGCCGCCTTCGCCGCTGATCTTTACCGATGCGGCTGCGTCCAAGGTCAAGGAGCTTCTCCAGGAAGAGGGCAACCCCGAACTCAAGCTGCGCGTTTTCGTGCAGGGGGGCGGCTGCTCTGGCTTCCAGTATGGTTTTACCTTCGACGAAACCATCAACGACGACGACACCACCATAGACAAGGAAGGCGTGCAGCTATTGGTCGATCCAATGAGCTTCCAGTACCTGGTGGGCGCCGAAATCGACTACAAAGACGACCTCGAAGGCGCCCAGTTCGTGATCCGCAATCCCAACGCCACGTCTACCTGCGGCTGCGGCTCGTCGTTCGTGCCTTGATCACGCTGTGCCGGGATAACGGCACCCCAGCATGCTGGGGTGCGCGGCGCCGGTAACGGTCGGCAGTCCGGCGCATATTCCAGCTTCGTGGGCCCAGGCCAGCCAGGCAAAGGCCAGCGCCTCCACCTCTTGCACGGGTATCCCCGCGTCTGACGTCGGTATGACAGGCAGATGTAGCGCCGCTTCCAGTGCCTGGATCAGGCAAGGATTACAGGCGCCTCCCCCGCATACCAGTACTTCGCTTATATCGGGTGCTCCGGTCAGGATGGCCTGCGCCGCGCTGTGTGCCGTCAACAGTACCAGCGTGGCCTGAATGTCGGCATCCGACAGGCCCTGGTCCGCTGCGCCGAAGCGGTCCAGTCGCCGGGTGAGCCAGCCAAGATTGAAGAGATCCCTTCCTGTGGATTTGGGCGGCGGCAGGGCAAACCACGGCTCGCTGGCCAGCAGATAGTCCAGTAGAGCGGGATTGGCCGTACCTGTGGCGCCCCATCCGCCATCGGCGTCGTAGGCCTGGCCGGTTTTCTCATGTGTCCAGGCGTCCAGCAGCACATTGGCCGGCCCGGTATCGAAGCCGCGGACCGGGGTCTGCGAGCCGCTGGGCGGCAGCAGCGTGACGTTGGCGATGCCGCCCAGGTTCAGTACCGCCCGAGGGGTGGAGGTCGAGAAGATGGCCTGATGAAAGGCGGGCACCAGGGGTGCGCCTTGCCCGCCCGCCGCGATATCGCGCGAACGGAAATCCGCAATGACGGCAATGCCGGTAAGCTCGGCCAGAAGGGCGGGAGCATTGATCTGTATTGTGTAGCCGGACGCGGGATCATGCCTGACGGTTTGTCCGTGCGCACCGATCGCGCGAACTTCCCGGGGCGCCATATCGGTTTGCGACAACAGCTGCAGGCAGGCCTGCGCGTAAAGTTCAGCCAGGGCATTGCCAGCCAGCGCAGCGCGCCTGAGCTCATCGGGCCCTGCCGAATTGAGCGCCAGGAACTCGCTGCGCAGGGCGGGCGGCATCGGCAGCGCTGCCGACGCCAGCACGCGGGGGTGTGTGGCGTCGGTGAAATCGGCCAGTACCGCATCAACGCCATCAGTGCTGGTGCCGGACATCAGCCCTATGAAATGCGCGGGCGTTGCGGCGGCCATGTCAGCGCCTGGCGACCTGCACGTCTTGCGCCTGAGGATCCCGCGTAACGATATTGATCTGGTCGCGGTACTGGGCAACGAGCGCATTGAAGGCAAGCTGCTGGGATTTGTCCAGTGTGCGGGCGATCGGCAGGTCTACCGAGAGCGGATCGATGGCTTTATTGCCGACACGGAATTCGTAATGCAGGTGGGGGCCTGTCGCCCAGCCTGTCGAGCCGACATAGCCGATGACCTGCCCCTGCTTGACGCTGGCGCCCTTGCGCAGTCCTGGCGCAAACCGGCTTTGGTGAGCGTACAGCGTGCTGAAGTTGTCGTAGTGCTGCAGGATCACCACGTTGCCGTAACCATTTTGCCGTCCGACAAACGATACGACGCCGTCGGCGGTGGCATGAATCGGCGTGCCCGAAGGCGCCGCGTAATCCACGCCTTTGTGGGCGCGCCACTTGCCGTGCACCGGATGCTTGCGCAAACCGAATGTGGAGCTGATGCGGGAGAATTTGATGGAATTGCGCAGGAAAGCGCCCTTGAGACTGCGGCCGTCGAAATCATAATAACTGCCCGAACCGCCTTCGGGCGCGAACCAGACGGCTTCATACACTTTTTGCCTGTTCTGAAACTCGAGCGCCAGGATGCGCCCGCCGCCAAGCTCCTGGCCGTTGTGCGAATAGCTTTCGTAGACTACCCGGAAGCGGTCTCCGTGGCGCAGGTCGCGCAGGAAGTCCACCTTGCTGTCGAGGATGTCGGTCATTTGCATGGTGACCGAATCGGGCACGCCGGCGCTGTCGGTAGCGCCGAACAGCGAACTGTCGATGATGCCTTCGGCAACGCGCAACTGCGTGTCGGCCTGGGCGCTGTGCTCGGCTGCGGCGAAACCGCCCTTGCCGTCGGGGCGGATTTCGAGCCAGCGCGAGACAAAGCTGCCATCCTCGCTACGGGCGCCGGGGGTGTGGTTGTAGCGCAGCCAGACCAGATTGCCGCTGTCGTCCAGTGCCGTCTGCAAGATCCGCCCGGGGTACAGCTTGTAGATAGAGCGGGCGTCTTTATTCTGCACCAGGAACTGCTGGAGCCCGGGCTCGTTGATGTGCAGGCGCTGAAGCAGGGCTGCCAGCGTATCGCCGCGGCGAATCTGGGTTTCGCTGATGTAGGGGGTGTCGGAGCGTGCTGGAACGAGTGCGGGCGTATCGGGAAGGTCCAGCGTCTGGCGGGCCTGGTAAAAGGCGGGCGCCTCGGAGGGTTTGACTACCGCCAGTGCTGCGGCGCCGGCAAAGAGCGCCAGGGCGACGAGAACAACCCCATTTCGGATGAAGTGATGAGAGCGGTGTGCGCGAGCCATTTCGCGAGAAGAGGGAGAGCCAGTGGTCCCTTTTTCGTACATAAGAACTGAAACCTAGAAATTGCGCTGCGTGAATGACGGTTGATGCCTGGGTGCCAGGAGCCTGCATAGGCTGCCAGAGGTAAGCCTGAAGCCCGTTCTGCATAGTCTGGCGCTCTGATAAGATGGCGCTTTAGGCATTGCCTGTAACGATCTTTGCCCAGCATGGTCCGCGCTTGCACGTTATGCTAGCGTATTAGGCTCGAT
This sequence comes from Pusillimonas sp., assembly GCA_048270225.1. Taxonomy (GTDB): domain Bacteria; phylum Pseudomonadota; class Gammaproteobacteria; order Burkholderiales; family Burkholderiaceae_B; genus Allopusillimonas. The sequence continues at coordinate 404,111 of JBLWTG010000003.1, forward strand.
TTTTCGAGCGTTTTTTTCAAAGTAGCCGTATAAGTCTCCTATGCCGTCCACCGAAGCCCCTCTTACGTCAGAAGTCCAGGACGCCTTGCGCGTTGCCAAGCGCGGCTGCGACGAACTGCTGGTCGAATCCGAATTCGCCCGCAAGCTCGCCCGCAGCCAGGCCAGCGGCACGCCGCTCAGAATCAAGCTGGGTCTGGACCCCACGGCGCCCGACATCCACCTTGGGCATACCGTCGTATTGAACAAAATGCGGCAATTGCAGGACCTCGGCCATACCGTCATTTTCCTGATCGGCGACTTTACCTCCATGATCGGCGATCCGAGCGGGCGCAACGCCACGCGGCCTCCGCTTACCGCCGAGCAGGTCCACGAAAACGCCAAAACCTACTACGCCCAGGCCAGCCTGGTGCTCGATCCCGCCAAAACCGAAATCCGCTACAACTCAGAATGGTGCGACAAGCTCGGCTCGCGCGGCATTATTCAACTGGCGTCTCGCTATACCGTTGCCCGCATGATGGAGCGCGATGACTTCACCAAGCGGTTCAAGGGGGGCATCCCCATTTCGGTGCACGAATTCCTGTATCCGCTGCTGCAGGGCTACGACTCCGTCGTGCTCAAGGCCGATCTGGAACTGGGCGGCACCGACCAGAAATTTAACCTGCTGGTCGGGCGCGAGCTGCAAAAAGAATATGGCCAGGAGCCCCAGTGCGTGCTCACCATGCCCTTGCTGGAAGGCACGGATGGCGTCGACAAAATGTCCAAGTCCAAGGGCAACTATATCGGCATCACCGAAGCGCCGGACTCCATGTTCGGCAAGCTCATGTCCATTTCGGACACGCTCATGTGGAAATACTACGAGCTGCTGTCCTTCCGTTCCATGGATGATATTTCTGCCCTGCAGGAGCAGATCCGGCAGGGCTTGAACCCGCGCGAAGCCAAGGTCATGCTGGCCCAGGAAGTCGTGGCGCGCTTTCACGACCGCAAGGCCGCGCAGGACGCACTGGCCAACTTCGAGGCGCGGTTTCGCGACGGCGCCATCCCCGACGACATGCCCGAAGTCCAGGTAGGCGGCGCTCCCCTGGGCATTCTGAAAGTATTGCGCGAAGCCGGACTGGCGACATCGGGCGCCGAAGCGCAGCGCAATGTCGAACAGGGCGGCGTGCGGGTGGATGGCGACCGCATCGAAGACAAATCTTTGCAACTGGCGGCCGGTACGTATGTCATACAAGTTGGCAAGCGCAAGTTTGCCCGCGTCACCCTTACTGGCTAAACCCCTTTAACAAGGAGTACGTTATGCATTTAACCAGCAAGTCTTTTACGGATAATGGGAACATGCCCGAGCGCTACGCGTTCGGAAAGATGGATGCCCAGAGCCATGTCGCGCTGGCGGGCAACGTCAATCCTCATCTGGCATGGTCGGATGCGCCTGCCGGCGCGCAGTCCTTCGCGGTGATCTGCCACGACCCGGACGTACCCAGCAAGCCCGACGACGTCAATCAGGAAGACCGCGAGGTTCCGGGCGATCTGCCCCGTGTCGATTTCTATCACTGGGTTCTGATCGACATCCCCGCGGGCACCAGCGAGATCGCCGAAGGCGCTTACTCCGACGGCATTACCCCGCGCGGCAAGGCCGGGCCGCTGGCGCTGGACGGAACGCGCCAGGGTGTGAACGACTTCACCACCTGGTTCGCCGCGGATCGCGACATGAACGGCGATTACTTCGGTTACGACGGCCCGTGCCCGCCCTGGAACGATGCCATTCCTCACCGCTACGTCTTTACTGTGTATGCGTTGGATATTGCTGAATTGCCCTTTGAAGGCCGGTTCACGGGCAGCGATGTCATCAAGACCATACAGGGGCATATCCTGGCCCAGGCGTCCATCACTGCCATGTACAGTCTCAATCCCCGGGTCGCGGGCAAGGCATAAACCCTTCGCAGGCAGCCGGTCCGCTGCGGCGATGCGGGGGTTGCCACCTTTCGCCCACAAGCAGTGCGCCAAGTCCGGGCCCCCGCAACATGAGAACGGCTCAAGCCAGCTTGAGCCGTTTTTTTACTGAGGCGGCCATACGGCAAAAACACCCCTCGACATGGCGGTTTATCGCCATGCTGTGCCGGTAATCACAGATATTCGGGCTAAAATGGGTGCAGTTTGTCTATATATACCTGCCTCACTCTATTCCAGGATTCCCCATGTTTGATCGTTCTCTCACACTTGAGCAAGTCGATGCTGATGTCTGGGCCGCCGTCCAGAAAGAAAACATCCGCCAGGAACAGCACATCGAGCTCATCGCTTCCGAAAACTACACCAGCCCGGCAGTCATGCAGGCCCAGGGCACGCAGTTGACCAACAAATACGCAGAAGGCTATCCCGGCAAGCGTTATTACGGTGGTTGCGAGTATGTGGACATCGTCGAACAACTGGCCATCGACCGCCTCAAACAGCTTTTCGGCGCCGAGGCGGCCAATGTGCAGCCCAATTCGGGCTCCCAGGCCAACCAGGGCGTATACATGGCCGTCCTGAAGCCGGGCGATACCGTGCTGGGCATGAGCCTGGCCGAAGGCGGCCACCTTACCCATGGCTCGCCCGTCAACGCATCGGGCAAGCTGTACAACTTCGTTTCCTATGGCCTGGATGCCAACGAAGTCCTGGATTACGACCAGCTCGAAAATCTCACCAAAAAACACAAGCCCAAGCTGATCGTCGGCGGCGCATCGGCCTATTCGCTGCGTATCGATTTCGAACGCATGGCGCGTATCGCGCACGATAATGGCGCATTGTTCATGGTGGACATCGCCCATTACGCCGGCCTGGTCGCCGGTGGCGCCTACCCCAATCCGGTCCCGCACGCCGATTTCGTCACCTCCACCACGCACAAGTCCCTGCGCGGCCCGCGCGGCGGCGTCATCATGATGAAAGCCGAGCACGAAAAAATCATCAACTCGGCCATCTTCCCCGGCATCCAGGGCGGTCCGCTCATGCATGTCATTGCCGGCAAGGCCGTTGCCTTCAAGGAAGCCCTGCAGCCCGAGTTCAAGGGTTATGCCGAGCAGGTCGTCAAGAACGCGGACGTGCTGGCCCGTACGCTGGTCGAGCGCGGCCTGCGCATCGTGTCCGGCCGTACCGAAAGCCATGTCATGCTGGTCGACCTGCGCGCCAAGGGCATTACCGGCAAGGAAGCGGAAGCCGTCCTCGGTCAGGCTCACATCACGGTCAACAAGAACGCCATTCCGCATGATCCCGAAAAACCCTTCGTTACCAGCGGCATTCGCCTGGGCACGCCAGCCATGACCACGCGTGGCTTCAAGGAAGCCGAAGCCGAGCTCACCGGTCATCTGATCGCCGATGTGCTGGATAATCCCCGCGACGAGGCTTCTATCGCGGCCGTACGGACCCGCGTCGACGAGCTCACCGCCCGTCTGCCGGTCTACCGCTGATCTCGCCTGCCCCGCGCCTGCGCGGGGTCCGCCCATCATGAAGTGTCCATTCTGCAGCAGCTTCGATACGCAAGTCATCGACTCCCGCGTTTCCGAAGAGGGCGACACCATACGGCGTCGCCGCCGCTGTGCGGCCTGTGATCGCCGCTTCACCACCTACGAGCGGGCAGAGCTGGTCATGCCGGCGGTGGTCAAGCGCAACGGTACGCGCACCGAGTTCAGTATCGACAAGCTCAGGGGTAGCCTGGGCCTGGCCTTGCGCAAACGGCCCGTCAGCACCGACGAGCTCGAGGCCGCCGTGGCGCGCATAGAAGAAATCCTGCTGGTCAGCGGCCGCCGCGAAGTCGAGTCCGGGTATATCGGTGAACTGGTCATGGCAGAACTCAAAAAACTCGATCAGGTCGCCTACGTGCGTTTTGCGTCGGTCTATAAAAGCTTTGAGGACATCGGCGAATTCGTCAAGGCCATCGACGAAATGCAGGACAAGCCCAAGTCGTGAGCAGGCCATCCTCACTTCCAGCCCACGGCGACACCGGGAGCCCGCCTGCAGACCAGGATCTGCACTGGATGGGCCAGGCACTGGCGTTGGCGGAAAGTGTGCTTTACCTGACAGACCCCAATCCCCGCGTAGGATGCGTCATTGTGCGCGATGGGCAGTTGCTCGGATCGGGCGCCACGCAGCGCGCCGGCGGCCCGCATGCCGAAGTCATGGCCATGCGCCAGGCCGCGCAACACGGGGCGGATCTTGCTGGCGCCACCGTGTATGTCACACTGGAACCCTGCAGTCATCACGGGCGGACGCCGCCCTGCGCCGACGCGCTGATTGCGGCGGGCCCCGCGCGGGTTGTGATTGCTATGCGCGACCCCAATCCTCTGGTGGCGGGGCAGGGCGAACGCCGTCTGCGCGAAGCCGGCATCACTGTGACCACAGGGGTGTGCGCGCAAGCTTCGTTGGCCCTGAATCCAGGTTTTGTCGCCCGTATGACGCGGGGTACGCCCTGGTTGTGGCTCAAACTGGCCGCCACCCTGGATGGGCGCATCGCCTTGCCTAACGGGAAGTCTCAATGGATCACAGGCGAAGCGGCCAGGTCCGACGGACACCACTGGCGCGCGCGCAGCAGCGTTGTGCTGACCGGCTCCGGCACTGTCATGGCAGATAATCCCCAGATGAACGTACGGCACGTCGACACGACGCGTGCGCCCATCAAGGCCGTGGTGGACAGCCGCTTTGAAATCGACGACAACGCCCGCCTGTTCGATGGCGCGCCCGTCTGGATATTTACCTGCACGCCCGACGACAGGAAGGCGGCAAGGCTGGAAGGCAAGCACGCACAAGTCATTCCAATGCCGGCCAGCAATGGCCGTGTCGACCTGGCGGCCATGATGCGCTGGATGGGCGAACACGATGTGAACGAAGTCCACGCCGAGGCCGGCGCCAGGCTGAGCGGTGCATTGTTGCAAGCCGGGTGCGTCGACGAGCTGCTGATCTACCTGGCGCCCGCGCTGATGGGCCCGGGGCTGGGCATGGTGCGGCTGCCTGAGCTCGACGAACTTGCCGCCATGCAGCGTTTCGCCTTTACTGGCACCCAGGCAGTGGGCGAGGATCTGCGGCTGAGCGCGCGTCATGCCGACAGGTGGGCGGCGTTGCAGCGGTCAGTAGGGGTGTAAATGCCTCGGCAGACCGGAGCTGCGTAAAGAGGACGATCGCCCTTGAAACGGCTGCGGGGCGTGTATATTTGCCAAAAAAAGACGGTATGGATGGAATTCTGCTAGAATAGCGGACTTCGCTTTAGCCTACGCTAAAGCTGTCAGGACAGGTGGCCGAGCGGTTGAAGGCGCACGCCTGGAAAGCGTGTATACGTGAATAGCGTATCGGGGGTTCGAATCCCCCTCTGTCCGCCAGGAATTAGTCTACGAAGCCCGCATGGTTAAATACTTTGCGGGCTTTTTTGTGTCGACTCGATACAGTTGGGCTGGCGGAATTTTCATATCCTGCCGGTGACAGAGGTGTAAACTATGATGTAAAGTGTCAATCCGATTGTCAAGTGCGTAGCCGAGGACACTATGGGGAACAAGCTAACCAACGCGCCGGTTTACTACACGGTTGCTCAAATACAGTTCAATCCCGTGTTGGATTTAGACAGTTACGTCCCAAAGATCCAGTCAAAGATGCGAGAGGCGCACTTCCCTGATTTTAAAAAGGAAGTATTTCAGCGCCTAGATTTTCCTGTGCTTGGAGTTCAGCAAGGACAGATGGTGCAGCCCACCATGACGACACAGTCCCGCTATCTTTTCGGTGACATTGCGGGTCGGACTACATTCTTGCTGGAAACCAATGCGTTAACGCTACAGACTACGGCATATGACACCTTCGAAACGTTCTCTGAGACGATGTTAACGGGGTTGGGCATTTTAGATGCTGCATTGCATCTCGATTTCGTCGAGCGTATTGGGCTCCGTTATTTGGATGCGATACTGCCCCCGACGGAAGGAGGGGGGCTTCGTGAATTTCTCGTGCCGCAAGTATTAGGGCTGGCTCTGCACGGGCAAGGTCAACTTATTCAATCGGTTAGCGAGACTAGAGTTGAAACCCCTGCTGGCCAGCTCGTTTCACGTGTCGTGGTTCGCAACGGGCGTGTCGGATTGCCGACGGATCTCGGCGGCGCGCCACTTCCTCTCGATCCTCGCTTTACTCAACGCGAAGGGCTGCATGCTATTGTCGATACAGATGCCTCGAACACCTTTAGAGAAGTGTTCGAGCAATCTAAGGTGAAAGCTCGTCTGACTGCGCTCCATGATGAAATCGTTACGTCCTTCAATGGAACGATCTCTGACCATGCTCGAGCTGCATGGCTCTAATAGGAGAACACTATGAGCACTACGTTCTACTATGGCTACGACGGATGGGTTTCCGAGCGGGCCGCTACGGGTGTGACGCCTCCCGTCGTCCGTTTGGTAGGATGGATGGCGGCCGCATGCACCGCTTTAGCCGGCATTGGCACCGGAGGAGAGCTGTCGATTGAGCACCTACAGCGCAGTGCGCATCAAGCGCAGAATATGGGGCCTGCATTCGAAGTTGCTCAGGTTGACGCGGTTCGTTCCCCTGCTGAAAATCTCGCGCGTATTCGCGAGGTGTTAAGGCCTGCTGTCTCCGATCTTGCGGCCACCTTTGGCGTGTCACGGCAGTCTGTCTACAATTGGCTGAATGGTGATCATGTCTCGGAAGAGAACGCGGCCAAGTTGCAGGATCTTGCGCAGGCTGCAGACGTACTGGCGCATGAAGGCGTGACAATAAATGCAGCGCTGCTGAAGCGCAAGTTTGCTAATCGCCAGTCGTTAATGCAGATTGCACAAACCGGTGGATCCGCAAGGGATGCTGCCTTGATGTTGGTGCAAATATACAAGCGCGAGGCGGTCCAGCGAGAGCGTATAAACGCTCGGTTTGCGAATCGAGCGAAGACACCTGCGAGTGCCGACTTCGATCTTCCTCAGTTCAATGATGACGCCTGAGAGTGAGCAATGGCGGAGTGGAACCGTGACACCCCATGGCGCCAAGGGCATCTGCTGGGCAACGACGCAGCGGAAGCTTTGGGGCTTACCTCCATACTAGAGCCAGAGCGCACCCTCGTTATTATCGCCAGCCATGATTGCGACCTTGCGCAAACTCCCGAACTGGAACCGGTTATTGAGGTCGTTGTTGGCCGTCTCATAACGGAGAAAGACGGTAACTGCACCCACGGCAAGAACGCCCGCAAGCTCCATATCGAATTTGTGGGCGTCGATACCTTTTGGGTCGAATTCGAGGTGACAGCGAAGCGTTCGATTGACAAGCTTGCTCTGAATGCCTTCGAACCGCGCCTTGACGCATGCCTTTCTCCTCAGAATCGCATCAATTTTCAAATGTGGCTGGCTAGTCGTTATCGTCGCTCCGCATTTCCCGACGAATTTGAGAGACGGCTTACCAGGGAAACAAAACTGGCAGAGAAGATATCTAAGGCCGTAAAGCCTCATGGTGAATTGATTGCTGGCGTCTTCTTTGATGTGGATGAGGGTGTCGAGGTGGCTCGCTGCGGCCCTGATGACACATATGTCCTGGACATTATTATCCTGCATTCGGCTGATCCAGATTTCTACGCGGCAGAGAAGGCGGCAGAAAATGCAGCCAGGACTATTGAGCAGGCATTCAGAGAAAAACTGTTTGTCCCCACCGAAACGTGGCGACATATTGAACTGCGTTCCTGTGATTGCATATCGGAGTCAGTCCTGACGTATCTACAATTTAAACAATTAAAGCGCTGGAGGCTGGATCACCTCAGTCTTGCTGCAGAGCCCCAGCATTCTGTATTGGTTGAATAAAATGTACGAGATCTGGGTTTGTCTGATGCGTCGTGCATTCCGACTGTTTCAGACTTATTGCGCGCGGCGGTGACGCGCGTTTCGTCCAATGCACGGATGATGCCGATCAAAGACACCGGACTTATCGACCTTCTTTTCTCGGTAATAACCCTAGATTTCCAGCAACCCTCGTCTAGGTACAAACCCCAAACAGTTTTCAATAGCAAGGGCTATGCAACTGTTTGCGGGCCAGCCGCATAACCTTTAAGAATACGATCCTGAAATAAAGGACTTTGACTCATGCATAGGTCAAATCTAGCATGTGCCCTAGCAGTTCTGGACCACCCTAGATTGAGGACTCCCCATGAAACTGAAGTTATTGCCTGCTGTTGCCTTGATTGCGCTCGGTTTCTGTACCGTGCCTGTCGCCACTGTTCATGCTCAGGACGCCGCGCGTCCCACGTTAAGGGTTAGTTCCGGCGCAGCCGACAACGCGACCTTTGACCCGCATCGCGCCACGTCCACCCACGATAAAGGCGTGGTCAGCCAGATGTTTAACGGGCTTGTGCGATTCCCGCCCGGCAGCGCCGACCCCACCAAGCTTGAGCCTGATCTTGCCGAAAGCTGGGATGTGTCGGATGACCGTAAAGTCTGGACATTTCATCTGCGCAAGGGCGTGCAGTTTCATGGCAACTACGGTGAAATGAAGGCCGACGACGTGGTGTATTCGCTCGAGCGCGCCGCGGACCCCAAGCGTTCAAGCTTTGCGTCCACTTTTGTCGGAATGGACAACGTGGAGGCGCTGGATGATTACACCGTCCGCGTTACGCTGAAATACCCTGACGCAGGGTTTCTTGGCAGAGTATCCAACTATCACGGCGGCAATATTGTCAGCAAGAAGGCAGCGGAAAAGCTGGGCAACAAGTTTGGCGCATCGCCCATTGGTACAGGGCCGTTCGCGTTTTCAGAGCATGTCACGCAGCAGTATGTGAAGCTGGTTGCCAATGATAAATACTTTCGGGGCAAGCCCAAGGCTGCGGGCATCATGTATCGAATGATCCCGTCCGACAGCGCTCGTGAACTGGCATTTGCGTCCGGTGAGCTGGATATCACTCAAGGCAAACGGGAGCAACGCTGGGTGGCGAGTGCTCGCAAGCGCGGCTACAACGTGGATATTTTCGAGCCCGCTGAGTTTCGTATTCTGCACCTGAACCGAACGATCAAGCCGTTGGACAATCTGAAAGTGCGCGAAGCGATTGCTGCGGCGGTGGATGTAGACCAGATACTGAAGTACGTGGGGAACGACGTCGGTACCAAAGGCTGTTCAGTTGTGCCCAATGGTTATCTGGGCCATGACTGCAGTGCTGGCGCCTATAAGCATGACGTCGCCTACGCCAAAAAGCTGTTGTCCGAGGCGGGCTATCCAAATGGTATAGAAATTAAATCCATCGTATCCAATATTTCGGCCCAGCAGCCGATTATGGAAATCATACAGGCGCAGCTGGCCGAGGCAGGCATCAAGCTCAACATGGAAGTGGTGGATCACGCCACCTATCAGGCACGCAGCCGCAAGGATCAAAGCGCCATTGTGTTCTACGGTGCAGCGCGGTTTCCGAACGCCGATGCCTATTTGTCAGAGTTCTTTGATTCTGCGTCGGCAATCGGGTCGCCTACTGCGATGTCCAACTTCTCGCATTGTTCGGTGGCAGATAAAAGCATTCGTGCAGCGCGGATTGAGCCTGATCATGCCAAGCAATTGGCGCTGTGGAAAGATGCGCAGCGCGAAATCCATGACGACGTATGCGGCATTCCATTATTTGGTCTGAAGCAAGTATGGCTGCATTCAAGCAAAGTGCATCTTGGCTATGACCTTAAGGGTGCACTGAATCTGGCGCCACCCGTCACGGAAAATACAACGCGTGATGCAGACTGAGTCATCGGTGCGAGATCAATTGCCATGCAGCAACTCGTCGGAAACCTGCTGCGCCACCCGGCGGGCAACGCCCATGAAAGCCTCGACCAGGTTTGCATTGCGCGCGGCCCGTACGCGGCACAGCTGGAATGTGAATTCGATTTCAGGCTCGAATCGCCGCAGGGCTATCTGCTTGTTCACCCCTTCGGCAAAAAGCGGGTGTACAAGCGAAACGCCCAGGCCTGCCGCGACGAACTCACAAACACTTGGCGCTGTGACGGATACCAGCACAGGCGTCAGGCGGGCACCCACTTCGTTGAATGCCTGCCTGACCAGTCTGTCTGTCTGGCTGCCATAGGCAAAGGAAACAAAGGGCACGGCATCCAGGTCACTGGCTCGAATGACTCGTTTACGCGCCAGCTCATGGTTCAAAGGCAAGGCACAGAACAGCGGCGAGGAAATCATCGGTTCCCGGTCAATATAGGGATTCTCGATATGGTTGCCTACCAGGACGACATCCACCTGTTGCGCGACCAGCCATTCGGCCAGGAACTGGGAGCTGCGCGTATCGATAGAGACATGTACATCTGGGTGGGTCTTTAGGAATTCCATGGTGACGCGACGCACAAATGATCCGGACAGGGCAGGCATGACGCCGATGTGCAGCTGTCGCTGTTCATCTCGACGTATCGAGTCAACAGCCTCTTCAAGCTGGCGCAAGCCCGCGAAGATGCGATCTATTTCTTCATACAGGCGCATGCCGTGGGAAGTAGGCGCAAGCTTTCCCTTGACGCGCTCGAACAGCGCCAGGCCGGTGTCTTGCTCAAGTTTCAGCAGCAGCTTGCTGACCGCCGGTTGTGACACAAATAAGGCGTCGGCAGCGCGGTTAACGGCGCCGTGTTCTATCACGGCCTTGAATGCTTCGATTTGGCGCAGATTCAGCGTTTTCTTCATGTATCCATCCGATGAGTGTGCGAATGAGCAAATTGGAATCTTATGACGTAATCGTGGTTGGCGCCGGTATGGTCGGCGCGGCCATCGCTTACGGTCAGGCCAGGGCCGGGCGACGAGTCCTGGTGCTGGACGGCGCCGATACTGACTATCGTGCGGCTAAGGCAAACTTCGGCCTGGTCTGGGTGCAGGGCAAGGGGTATGGCGCGCCAGCTTATCAGATGCTATCGCGCCAGGCCGCAAAATTGTGGCCCGACTTCGCCAGAACACTGGAGCATGAAACCGGCATAACGCTTGACTATGATAACCGCGGCGGACTTCATTTTTGCCTGGGAGAAGATGAGTGGCATCAACGTCAGGCGCTGCTTGAGACCTGGAACGGCCAGTTGGACGATGAGCCTGCCTGTACCCGTATGCTGGACCGGCGTGAGTTGCAGGCACTCTTGCCGGGTGTGCATTTCGGGCCTGACGTCTCTGGTGCGAGCCTGGGCAATCTGGATGGCCATGTCAATCCTTTAAAACTGCTTGCTGCGCTCCATAAGGGTTTGCTGCTGCATTGCGCTACGTTGCTGAACAATCACCCCGCAACGGATATAGAAGGGCTTGCTGGCGGCGGCTTTGTCGTGACTGCGGCAGGTAATCATTATCAATGCGCGCAGGTCATTATTGCGGCGGGGCTGGGTGCAGCCAGGCTTGCCAGTCAGGTAGGGCTGGATATCCCGATATTTCCGCAGCGTGGACAGGTTCTGGTCACTGAGCGCTTGTCTTCGATATTGCCCATGGCTGCCAGCGGTATACGCCAGACCGCAGAGGGCACGGTGATGATCGGTGTTACGCAGGAGGATGTTGGCTATAACCTGAATACCACGTCCGCCGCCGCAGCTTCCATGGCTGGTAAGGCCATTCGCATTATGCCCGGTCTCGCGCGTGCTGGCTTAGTCCGTCATTGGTCCTGTCTGCGCATCAAGACGCCGGATGGCTGTCCTGTCTATGCAGAATCTTCAACGCATCCGGGTGCAATGGTCGCGGTCTGCCACTCCGGCGTTACCCTGGCGTCCTTTCACGCCGGTCCTCTTTTCAGTAGTCAGCATGGTTCTTCGTTGGCTGCAAATCTCGATTTCTTTCATCATGGGCGATTCGATGTTCCGAAAACTCAATGACCCGGGCGCCCAGGCGCTGACGCTTTATATCGACGGGCAGGCTGTCGAGGCACATATCGGTGAAACAGTGGCCACGGTCATGTTGCGACAGACGTCACCTGTCACCAGGAGTACACCAGTACTCGGCAACCCGCGGGCTCCTTACTGTTTGATGGGAGTGTGCTTTGAATGCCTTGCTGTTGTGGACGGCATTGCGTCTACACAAACCTGTATGCTCCCGGTACGCGATGGAATGCGGGTGGAACGCCAGCATGGCAAGCGGGGTGTCGTATGAACAAGCAAGTTGACTTACTGATCATTGGCGCAGGCCCCGCAGGCATGCAGGCGGCGATCGAAGCGCGCAGTCATGGCCTGGATGTATTGATTGCGGACGATCAGCCTGAGCCGGGTGGTCAGATATGGCGCGCCGTGGAGCGTAGAGCGCATCAACATACCGGCGAAATCCTCGGAGAGGAATACCGCGCGGGCGCTGACATCGTGCGACAGTTCCGGGCTTCGGGCGTGGACTACCGTCCCCTGACCCAAGTCTGGCAGATAGAGCAGGGCTGGCATGTGTATATGACACAGGAGCAGAAGGCCTTTTCCATACGGGCAGACAATGTACTGTTAGCCACTGGCGCTCAGGAACGGCCCGCTCCATTTCCCGGCTGGACCCTTCCAGGCGTCATGACTGTCGGCGCGGCACAGATTGCGCTCAAGGTATCCAACCAGGTCCCGGCGGAGCCTGTATGGATTGCAGGCAGCGGTCCGCTCGTGTTGCTCTACATCAAGCAACTGCTGGAGGCGGGCGGAACCGTTGCGGGCTGGCTTGATACGGCGCCTCCTGGACACTGGCGCAATGGAATGCCTCACCTTTTGCCTGCGCTGAAAAAATGGCGGGACCTGAACAAAGGATATCAATGGTTGCGCGCTATCCGTAAGGCTGGTGTGCCCGTATATCAAGGCGTCCATCATTTCAGTGCAGAGGGGGACGAGCGGATTTCCGAAATCGTTTTTACCGACGTTCATGGTGCGAGCCAGCGCAAACCTGCCTCGCTGCTGCTTGTCCACGAGGGCATTGTGCCGTCCATCCATATGAGTCGGGCGATAGAGTGCCAGCACGCATGGGTAGACAGCCAGCGATGCTTTGTGCCACAGGTGGATGACTGGGGGGCGAGTGATCAGCCCGGCATCTATATTGCGGGAGACGGCGCGGGTATTGCGGGTGCGCGGGCAGCCGGTTTGCGTGGTCGGATCGCCGCACTGGCGATTGCCGTACGTGCAGGCCGACTGACCCGTCAGCGCGCCGATGCGGTGGCTGGGCCAGTACGCCAACGGCTGGCTGCGGAATTGGCGCTGCGCCCTATGCTGGATGCCATGTATCCGCCTCGCGCCGATACCGTATCTCCGACTGACGAAACCATTGTCTGTCGCTGCGAGGAGTTGACCGCTGGAGATATACGCGCTGCCGCGAAACTGGGGCAACCGGGCCCCAACCAGATCAAATCGTTCACCCGGGCAGGCATGGGGCCTTGTCAAGGCCGTCAATGCGGTTACACCATTGCCAACATCTTGGCGGAAACGCAGCGTCGTCCCGTGTCTGAAGTCGGATTCTATAGAATACGGCCACCTTTGAAGCCTTTGACGTTGGGGGAACTGGCCTCCCTGGACGACAAGGCGGAAACATGATGACTGAGTCTGTCTACGATGTTGTCGTCATTGGCGGTGGACTTCATGGCCTGTCCGCAGCCTTGCATCTGGCTCGTGAAGGAAAGCGTGTCGTCGTGCTTGAGCGTCACTGGGCTGGCCGGCACGCGTCGGGAGCTACGGCCGCGGGCGTGCGAACTTTGAATCGCGACCGTGGCGAGCTGGAGTTATCGCTTGAGGCCATGGAAATGTGGCCTCGGCTGAAATCGCTGGTCGGTGATGACTGTGGATTTCATCCGAACGGACAGGTGTGCGTGGCCGAAGATGACGCAACGCTGGAGCGCTTGCAACGACATGTAGGCGCGCTGCAGCGCGACGGCTACACACATGAAGAGATGATCGACAGCAACGAGCTGCGACGTTTGTTGCCGGCGTTGAGCCCGCACTGTCGGGGAGCTTCCATTGCGAGGGGAGATGGCGCGGCCGATCCTCACCGCGCACTGCTGGCCTTTCGGCGGGCTGCACAAGAGGCCGGTGTCACGCTGCGAGAGCAATGCGGTGTCAGTGCCATCGAGCGCAGTGGTAATGACTGGAAAGTCATCAGTACCTGCGGAAACTGGACGGTACCCGTCATTGTCAATGCAGCCGGCGCCTGGTCGGCCCATATCGCGGCGATGGTTGGCGATGTGATTCCTTTGCAAACCAAATCGTCGATGATGATGGTCAGTGAACGACTGGAGCCTTTCATCAAGCCGGTTGTGTCCATCTTCGGGCGCTCCTTGTCGTTTAAGCAGTCTGACCAGGGGACGCTTGTCATTGGCGGCGGATTGCAGGGTGTACCCGATCTGGATAAAGAAACCTCCACGGCACGTATGGGCATACTCGCCAAGGGCGCGCGGGCTGCCACGGATCTGTTTCCTGATGTCAGCGATGTTCGCATCGTACGCGTATGGGCCGGCCTGGAAGCAAAAACGGAAGACCTCCTGCCGATCGTCGGCGGCTCTCCGAATGCTTCGGGCGTATTTCATGCATTTGGATTCTCCGGGCACGGGTTTCAGCTTGTTCCTGTCGTTGGTGCCGTGATGGCAGATCTTGTCATCCGCGGTGCTACGCACCGAAACATCGACAGTCTTGGCGCTCGAAGACTGATGCAAAAAGCTTGTTCATGAATAGGGATACCCGATGATACGCTTTGCTATCAAGCGGCTGCTTCAGGCGATACCAACGCTGCTGGCCATGCTGACCGCTGTATTCATATTGGTTCGTCTGGTACCTGGCGATCCGGCTGCGGTGATGCTTGGAGACCAGGCCAGCGCCGAAGCGCTGGAGGCGCTGCGACAGCAGCTCGGCCTGAACCTGCCGGTCTATTTGCAGTACCTGCATTTTCTGGGAAATGTGCTGTCAGGCAATCTGGGCACGGCAATGTCTACCGGTCGGCCGGTGCTGCAGGAGGTGGCTACGGTACTTCCCTGGACACTACAGCTTACTGCTTCGGCCATTGTCCTGGGCACGCTGATGGGTATGCCATTGGGGGTCTGGGCCGCTCTGCGCCGCAATGGCTGGCCGGACTATCTGGGCCGCCTGTTTTCGTTGACCGGACTGTCGTTTCCAGCCTTTGTGTCGGCGATCCTCATGCTTCTGTTTTTCGCGATCCAACTGGGCTGGTTTCCGGTGATCAGCAAGGTTAGCGCGTCCGGCTGGAAGGATCAGTTGATGAACCTGGCGTTGCCCGCGTTCAATCTGGGGTTGATCATGATGGCCTACGTGACACGGGTTACTCGTTCTTCGATGTTGGGGGTGATGGGCGAAGATTACATTCGCACCGCGCGGGCCAAAGGCATACGCCCCATGCGTCTTATTGTGCGTCATGGTCTGCGGAATGCCCTGATACCTATCGTCACGGTGGTAGGCCTGTATTTTGGAACGCTGATCGGCAATTCCGTACTGACTGAAATCGTATTCAATCGTCCAGGGCTGGGAAAGCTGATCCTGGGAGCTTTGAACGTGCGTGACTACACGTTGCTGCAAGGATTGATGATTGTGTTCGCGTTCTGCGTGATTATCGTCAATCTCTTGACTGATCTGGTCTATGGTCTGGTTGATCCAAGGGTAAAGTTCAAATGACATCGATTGCTACTACTACCGTGCCGGTGGCTACGCGCTCAAATGCGCTGTGGGCTGCACTCAGCCGCAACCGCCTGTCCTGGATAGGGCTCGGCCTCTTGCTGCTCATCGTACTGATTGCGATTTTCGCGCCATGGCTGGCTCCCCATGATCCGTTGAAGCAACATATTGTCTCTCGTCTGGAGCCGCCGTCTGCAGAGTTCCTGCTGGGCACTGACAGCTATGGTCGCGACGTGCTTTCTCGCCTGATTTATGGTTCCCGGGTCTCTCTGATGGTGGGGTTTGTCGCAATTCTTATCGCCATGACGATAGGCTCTTCCCTGGGCGTTCTTGCTGGTTATCTGGGCGGCCTTTTCGATCGTTTGATCATGGGCCTGGTAGACGTGCTGCTGTCCTTTCCTACATTGGTGCTTGGCCTGATGGTGGCCGCCATGTTGGGGGCAAGCTTTGAAAACCTCGTTATCGCCATTGCTATTACGGAGATTGCGCCCTTTGTACGTGTTGCCCGCGCACCAACGATTGCACTGCGGCACCGTGACTTCATTGAAGCAGGGCGAGCGCTGGGTTATGGGCCACTGCGTTTGATGCGCGTGCATATTGTGCCCAACATGATTTCGGATGTTGTGGTGCTGGGTTCACTGTGGATGGCTTCCGCAATTCGGACAGAGGCCTCGCTGAGTTTTATCGGACTGGGGGTCCCGCCTCCCACGGCCACCTGGGGCAGCATGATACGAGAGGGGTTTGAACACATTCTGGATGCCTGGTGGCTTACCGTATTTCCCAGTCTGGCAATTCTGTTGACTGTGCTTGCACTGAATCTACTCGGCGATGCTCTGCGTGACGCCATTGATCCCAAGCTACGTTCGGAGTGACAATGACTAACGAAACCCAAGCCTTGGAACTGCGTGATCTGCGTACGGAGTTTCGCATTGGTGGTAAATGGCATTCCGCTGTGCGCGGTGTATCACTGGCCGTAGCGAAAAATGAAACGCTCGCCATTGTCGGCGAGTCCGGGAGTGGAAAAAGCGTTACTGCCCTGTCCATATTACGTCTGCTACCTGCCTCTGGCGCTCGCCATGGCGGGGGGACGGTGTGGTTGGACGGCACAGAGTTGACCTCACTGTCCGAACGACGGATGGCTGCCGTTCGCGGCAACGATATTGCCATGATTTTTCAGGAGCCCATGACGTCCCTGAATCCCACTATGACGATTGGCGATCAGATTGCCGAGGCCGTCCGGCAGCACAGGCATCTGAGCTGGAAGGCGTCGCGCGCCATCGCTCTGGAAGTGCTGGAAGAGGTGAAGATTCCTGGCGCTGCCAAGCGGTTCCACGATTATCCGCACCAGTTTTCTGGTGGCATGCGCCAGCGCGTGATGATCGCAATGGCGCTGGCCTGTCGACCCAAGGTGCTGTTGGCAGACGAGCCGACGACTGCTCTGGATGTCACCATACAGGCGCAAATTCTGACTTTGCTGGATGATCTGAAAAAGGCATACGGTATGTCAGTCATATTCATTACGCATAACCTTGGGGTAGTAGCGCAAATCGCAGATCGGGTAGCGGTTATGTATGGTGGCGAGATCGTGGAGTTGGCTGATGCCAGCGCGCTGTTCTCTCGTCCATTACATCCCTATACCGAGGCGCTTCTGCGAGCCATGCCCCGTGTAGATGTGAATTCGGCCTCGCTGGAACCCATACCAGGCGGTGTGCCAGCAATCAGCGCCATGCCTATTGGCTGTACGTTTGCGGCCCGCTGCCCCTTGAGCGAAGACATCTGTCGGGCGGAGCATCCTCCTTTGGTTCCTGTCGCAGGCGGAAAAGAACAGGTGCGCTGCTTTGTGCGGGCGCGGCAATTTGGGGGGCAGGCATGAGTGCACTATTGGAGGTGAGAAATCTGGTAAAGCGCTTTGAGAGCGGTGGTGGGCTGTTGGGTGGGCCGAAGCAGATTGTCCGGGCAGTCAATGACGTGTCCTTTGACGTTGCTCGGGGTCAGTCGTTGGGTTTGGTTGGAGAGTCCGGCTGTGGCAAGTCCACTGTCGCGCGAACGTTATTGCGCCTGGTTGAACCCGACGAAGGCACGATACTGTTTGACGGCATTGCATTGCAGAAGGCTGATGCTGCCCGGATGCGGAAGTTGCGTCAGCGCATTCAGATCATATTTCAGGATCCGTTTGCGTCGTTGAATCCTCGCCTCACTGTCCGTCAGACGCTGTCGGAGCCATTGCGTGTCCATAAATTGGGAACTGCAAGCGAGATTGACGCGCGTATCCGACGGACGCTGGATGAGGTGGGCTTGCCGCAAACCGCATTGGATCGATATCCTCACGAGTTTTCCGGCGGTCAACGCCAACGCATCGGCATAGCGAGGGCATTGGTGCTGGATCCGGAGTTGATTGTCGCGGACGAGCCGGTTTCCGCGCTCGATGTCTCGGTACAGGCTCAGATACTGCAGCTTATGGAACGCCTGAAGCAGGAGCGGAGTTTGTCTTTTGTTTTCGTATCGCATGACCTGGGTGTAGTTCGCCACTTTTGTGATGAGGTCTGTGTCATGTATCTGGGGCGTATCGTAGAGCGAGGCAACACGGCAGAAGTCCTGGACGCACCCTTGCATCCTTATAGTCGAGTATTGAGGGATTGCTCGCCTGTGCCTGATCCGGCGGCGCGCATTGCTTTGAACAGAATATCTGGTGAAATACCCGCGCCGACAGATCTGCCTTCCGGGTGTGCTTATCATCCGCGCTGCGCAAGGGTTCAGGAAGACTGCAAGGCCAGGATACCTGTGTTGACGGAAGTCTATACAGGGCGCACCGCTGCGTGTTTTCACCCATTGGTCGAAGCGTGAGTTGCTCGTAGCCATGGCCATGACCTGTCCCGATATGGACGAGCAAGCAGGCATCGTGCAGCGCATTGCCTGGTATGTTGACGCTTCACGTGGGGTACGCGCGCCTGAGTCTTCTCGGGAAGCTGCCTTCAGGTGCCTATCCGATTTGGTGGCTGCCGTTGCCGCCGGCGTTCTCGAACCTGCTGTATGTGCTGTTCGTCGTATGGCTGTCAGCGCTATGGGGGCGGGTAACATCCCCATATGGTTTTCGGGCCTGACGAGTTCCGTAATAGGGGCCGCTTGGGCCAACAGCGCTGCGGCCGCCGCGTTAGACCTCGATGATGGCCATAGGCTTGCTCGTGGTCATCCCGGGGCGGCGGTCATTCCTGCGGCGTTTGCGGTGGCGAGCGAGACAGGAGCTTCCCTGGAGGAGATGATTAGCGCGATCATCATCGGTTATGAGGTCGGTGTGACGGTCGGCGCTGCCCGCGTCACTTATGGAAATACCGGGACGTGGTCTGCTTATGCCGTCGTGGCAACTGCCGCTGCGCTTCGTCGGACGTCGGCCCCAATCCTGGCTCATGCATTGGCCATTGCCGGGGAGAGTTCGCCTAACCAGCTGTTCTCGAGCGCTTCGGCGCCCCGGATACCCGCTCCCGAAGGCAGTGCAGTCAAGGAGGGGATTCCGTGGTCTGTCGTTACCGGGCTGATTGCGCTTGGATTGGCTGAGGCAGGTCATACCGGGCCGCGAAACATTCTCGACAGCCGAAGTCATTATTGTTTCTCCGATCCGCTTGCGCTGGGAGATGCGCAGCATATCCGCCGTACCTATTTCAAGCTCTATGCTTGCTGTCGGCATGTGCATGCGCCCCTTGATGCATTACTCGAGGTAGTCTGTCGGCACAACATTCATGCGGTTGACATCACTGCCATCAAGGTAGAGACCACGAGTGGGGCAATGCGAATTTCTAATAGAGCGCAACCTGACAACCTCATTGACGTCCAGTACAGTATTCCTTATTGCCTTGCGCTTGCTGTTCTGCGGGGCCCTTCGGCCCTGTTGCCGCTTACCGAAGCAGCCCTGGGGCACGAAGACGTGAGCGGGATGGCAAAGAAGGTAATGCTCACGCTTAACCCCGAGTTTGATGCTGTATTTCCGGCCAAGACATTGGCCCGTGTCAGTGTTTTTTGTGGAGATCAATGCTTTGCGTCTAACGTTACTGAACCTAGAGGCGAGGCCTCTAGTCCCTTATCCTGGGCGGAGCTTGAGGCGAAGTTCATTCAGGCGAGCCGCATGAATGCTACCCCTGAACAGCAGGCTTGTGTACTTGAAGCGATGAACCATCTGCGCGCAGGAAAACCAGATTCCTTGCTGTCGTGTTTTGAGAGACTGAGATTAAACGCTTCGTTTCGCGACTAATATGGATCCTGAACTGTTTGCCCAGTTGTATCAGAGCCTGAAAGAAGCCAAGGCGATTCGAGCCGGCGAACTGAAGGCAGGACGGCGTTTTCACATCGGTGCTTTGGATGTTAAGGCCTACAGTCAGGACAGCGCCCCGACCGACACCAACGCCTCGCGTACAGCGCGCGCGCCGGCTTCTGACAGAGGCGCCTGCGGGCGCAGCGGATCGCCCACGTCGTAGCCCTGCATCTGAAGCCCGCCTTTGATACACGCCGCCAGGCGGTATTTGGCGAAGACCTCGTTCACCTGCCACAGACGCCGCTGCAGTACCATGGCTTCCTGCCAGCGCTCATCGCGGCACAGCTCATAGAGCTGCACGCTTTGCCTGGGGATGATGCATGCCGGGCCCGCCATCCAGCCAGCGCCGCCCAGCAGCATGACGGCCGTGGTGACATGAGACGATGCGGCAAAGACGCGCAGGCGGTCTTCGACCAGGTTCATGACCGTCAACAGGCGCCCCGTATTGTTCGAGGCGTCTTTCAGATAACAGATATTGGGCACGTGGCTCAGCCTGTCGATCACCTCGGTGGTGAGGTCAGAGCGCTGGAAGTTGGGATTCGTATAGATGACGACGGGCAGCGACACCGCATCGGCGATCTGCTTGAAGTATTCGTAAGTGCCTTCCTGGTCTATCGGAAAATAGGCTTCAAGCACTGCCAGAATGCCGTCGCATCCCATGCGTTCATAGGCTTGCGCCTGCCGTATCGCGTCATCGGTCGTGGTCGCGGCAACGCCGGCGACCACGGGAACGCGGCCGGCGCTGGCCTGCACCGTGGTTTGGACCACGGCCAGTTTCTGATCTGGCGTCAGATAGGCGAACTCTCCGGTGGAGCCTAACGGCGCCAGGCCATGCACCCCTTGCGCAATGAGGTCGACGCAGAGGCGATGCAGTTCCGCTGTGTTGACTTCGCCATTGCGCTTGACTGGCGAAGGGAGGTAGGGGAAGACTCCTTTGAAACTGGCATTCATTTGCAACATGTCCTGAAAATGACTGGTGGATGCGATCCGCTCACGATATGGCAACCGCTATTTTTCGCTTGACCTGAAGGCCATACGAGGTTTTACACTGGAGCGGGATTATTCTCAAACCTCGGGAGGTATCGCCGCATGTTGGAGTTGTCTTCATACTTCGAGCATATCCAGTACGAGGGTCCGTATCGACCTGCTTGGGAGGTACTGCGCGATCTGCACATCAAGCATACCTGTGCCATCCCTTTTGAGAATCTTTCTTCGTTCACCGGCATGCCGGTGGTGCTGGATGTCGATTCGATCATGCAGAAGTTTATCGGGCAAAGGCGAGGCGGGTACTGCTATGAGCATAATCTGCTCTTTCAGCGGGTCTTGCAGGAGCTGGGATTTACGGTGCGGGGGCTTGCCGCGCGCGTGAGCCTGAACCAAGCTGTGGACGCCATTACCCACCGCAGTCACATGCTCTTGTTGGTCGAGGCGGAGGGAACAGCGTTTATCGCTGACACAGGATTTGGCGGGTTGACCTTGACGGCGCCTATCCGGTTTGTTACGGATATCGTCCAGGATACTCCGCACGGTCCTTATCGCCTGCTTCGAAAGGGGGAGGCGTATTATGGTCTTCAGGCCAGAACAAATAACGAGTGGCGCGACCTGTATTCCTTTGATCTGAGCCAGCAGTATCAGCAGGATTTCGAGGTGTTCAACTGGTATGTATCAACCCATCCGACGTCCTTCTTTGTCAGCGATCTGGTGGCTGCCAGACCTGCACCAGATGGTCGTCATATATTGCATAACAGCAAATATTCGTTCTACGGACTGGACGGCAGGAGCGAAAACAGGGAACTCGATTCGGTTGACGACATCAAGCAGATGCTGGAGTGTAAATTTCACATATCGACATCGGACATTCCCAGGCGGGATGCCAGCTTGGGTAGCATTTTGCGTGGATAAGAGTTGGGTGGAAGGTTGTGCAGACCAAAGCCTGCGGGCTTGTGCAGGCACTGGGCCGCAGGGTGGCCGGACCGCTTCAGACCGGCCAGATTCAAGGTGGTGTTCATTGGCTATGCAAAAACGGCATGACGCCCTAAAAATATAGTATTGGGCAAAGCGCCCGGCTATCGGTACGATGAAATTTCTCTGGTCGGAGCACGGTGCTGCAGGCGCCAATCGGCGGGTATGCAGCTGAAGCCGAAGTGCTTCGAATAAGTATGGCGGGCCTGATGGCGTGACCGCAGGCCACTTCAAAAAAGTACGGAAACATGGTGTTTTGTGCATGCAGGCAGCGTTGCCGCCTGTGTGGATACCGTTGGTTTTTCTGAATTACAAGGAGTATGGCCATGAAGAAATCCACCATTGCAATATTCACTGCGCTTGCCGTCCTGGCAGGCTCGCCGGCATACGCCGAGGGTCGCCTGGACAAAATAAAATCCACGGGCGAGATCGCATTGGGTCACCGCGACTCGTCGATCCCTTTTTCCTATCTTGATGACTCGCAGCAGCCCATCGGCTACTCCATGGATATCTGTCATGAGATCGTCAAGGCGGTGGAGAAGAAGCTGGGCATGGACAACATCAAGGTCAAGCTGGTGCCTGTGACATCGTCCACGCGGATACCGCTGCTGGCCAATGGCACTGTGGATCTGAACTGTGGCTCATCGACCAACACCAAGGAGCGCCAGGCGCAGGTCGCTTTCGCACCCACGACCTTTGTGACGGCGACCAGGTTCGTGGCCAAGAAGGCCTCCAATATCAAAAGCCTCGAGGATCTGAAGGGCAAGACCGTAGTCTCCACGGCGGGCACCAGCAACATCCGCTGGGCCACCGGCGCCAACGAGAAAGACAAGCTGGGCATGAACATCATTCCGGCCAAGGATCACGCCGAGGCGCTGCTGACGGTAAATAATGGCCGTGCAGCAGCCTTTTTCATGGATGACATCCTGCTCGCCGGCCTGGTGGCGACGTCGCGCGATCCCGACTCATGGGTGATCAGCAAAGACGCCTATACGATTGAGCCTTATGCGATCATGGAGCCCAAGAACGATCCCGCATTCAAGAAGCTCGTGGATGACACCATCATCGCCATGATGAAGGATGGCCGGCTGGATGCCTTGTATAAGAAATGGTTCGAATCGCCTGTGCCGCCCAAGAACGTGAATCTGAAATGGCCCATGAGCGAGCAGCTGAAAAAGGCGATCGCCCATCCGACCGATTCGCCCAATCCGGACGATTACCGCTGATCGCTAGCGCAGACGCCTATGAACTACAACTGGAATTGGCACGTATTGCTCGAGTCGGCCCCGGGAGGCGAAACCTACCTCCAGACGCTGCTGGGCGGATTGGGCTGGACGGTGGGGACGGCGATTCTCTCCTGGGCGCTGGCGCTGAGCATGGGGACCTTGGTCGGTGTTGCGCGTACTACGCGCGTATCCTGGCTGAGGTGGGTGGGTTCAGCCTATGTCGAGCTGCTGCGCAACGTGCCATTGCTGGTGCAGATGTTCCTGTGGTATTTCGTGATGCCCGAGCTTGTGCCCAAAGCGCTTGGCGATGCCATCAAGCAGATACCGCCGCCCTGGGGCATATTCATTCCTGCGGTGCTGTGCCTGGGCTTCTACACCTCGTCGCGCATCGCCGAGCAGGTGCGCGCCGGCATCGAGTCCCTGCCGCCGGGCCAGCGCATGGCGGCCACAGCGCTGGGACTCAAACCGTGGGAAGTCTATCGGCATGTATTGCTGCCCACGGCGTTTCGCATCATTCTTCCTCCGCTTTCTTCAGAGCTGCTCAATCTGATCAAGAACACCTCGGTCGCGTTCACCATCGGCCTGTTGGAGCTGGTGGGCGCGGCGCGTTCGGTGCAGGAGTTCAGCTTCCAGGTATTCGAAACCTTCGCCGTGGCGACGTTTTTTTACCTGGTGCTCAACCTGGTGGTCGTACGCGGCATGTTGCTGCTTGAGCGGCGCCTGGCTGTGCCCGGCTTCATCGGGCCAGCCACGACAGCGCCTGCGAGGTCGTCATGAGCGGATTTGATTTTGATGTGATCATGCGCTCCTGGGTGTATCTGTTTCGCGACGGCATGACATTCACGCTCAAGCTGACGGCGCTCTCGACCATCGGAGGATTGTTCCTGGGCACGCTGCTGGCACTGTGCCGTGTGGCAGGCGTGAAGCCTTTTTCCACGATCGCCGCACTGTACGTCAATCTGCTTCGTGCCTTGCCGCTGATCCTGGTCATCTTCTGGTTCTATTTTCTCGTGCCCTATATCGGTGCATGGCTCACGGGTGCGGACAGGCCGGTCTCTGTCGGCGGCTTTACCTCTGCGCTGATTACCTTTATCTTGTTCGAGGCCGCCTATTTTTGCGAGATCATGCGCGCGGGCATACAGTCGGTGCCGCGCGGCCAGGTGGCGGCAGGCTATGCGCTCGGATTCACATACTGGCAGGTCATGCGCCATGTGGTGCTGCCGCAGGCCTTTCGCAACATGACGCCAGTGCTGCTCACCCAGGTCATTGTTCTGTTCCAGGATACCTCGCTGGTCTATGTGCTGTCGCTTACGGATTTTCTGGGCGCTGCGGTTAAAGTAGCGCAAAGGGACGGCAGGCTGATAGAAATGTATATGTTTGTCGCCGTGGTTTATTTCATAATCAGCTATGCCGCCTCATTATTGGTCCGTTATCTGCGGCGGCGTACCCACATTGCGCGCTAGGCCGGGCGGCATCCAGCAGGAGATCGAATGATAGATATCAAACAAGTCAGCAAATGGTATGGGCAGACACAGGTGCTGAACGAATGCAGTACAGAGGTTGCCAGCGGCGAGGTGGTGGTTGTGTGCGGCCCATCCGGATCGGGCAAATCCACCCTGATCAAGACAGTGAATGGACTGGAGCCCTTTCAGAAGGGCGAGATATTCGTCGATGGCGTGTCAGTGGGCGCCAAGTCCACCGACCTGCCCAAGCTGCGCGCGCGCATTGGCATGGTTTTTCAGAGTTTCGAGCTCTTCCCGCACCTGACGGTCATGCAGAACCTCATCCTGGCTCAGGAAAAAGTCCTGAACCGCAGCAGCGCGGACGCCAGGGCGCGCGCGGTTGTCCTGCTTGAACGGGTGGGGCTTGCCGCACACCAGGATAAATATCCCGGCCAGCTGTCAGGCGGCCAGCAGCAACGCGTGGCGATTGCCCGTGCCCTGGCGATGGACCCAGTCGCCATGCTGTTCGACGAGCCTACCTCCGCCCTGGATCCCGAAATGGTGACCGAAGTGCTGGATGTCATGGTCGACCTGGCCAAGGATGGCATGACCATGATGGTGGTTACGCACGAAATGGGGTTTGCCCGTAAAGTGGCGGACCGCGTGGTGTTCATGGACATGGGAAAAATCGTCGAAGACTGCAGCAACGAAGAATTTTTCGGCAATCTGCAGGCCCGGTCCGAGCGGGCCCAGCTTTTCCTCTCCAAAATCCTGCCGCATTGAGTTGACGGCAGGCCGCTGAGCTGGCTGCGTGGGCAGACGGCGAGGGCTCCCCAGTCCACTGTTGCACGCTATGTCGTCGTGTTGATCTGCTGGCCGAGCAGGCGACGGGCCACCTGCGCAATATGCTGCGCATCCACGCCGAAAAACTGTCGCAGTTCGCTGCGGGTGTCGCTGCGGCCAAAGCCGTCGGTGCCCAGTGTGACGTAGCGGCGATCAGGCGGCAAATAGGCGCGTATCGATTCAGGCACCAGTCGCACATAGTCGGTGGCCGCAATGATCGGGCCTGCGCAGTCACCGAGCAGCCTGGCAATATACGATAGCCTGTCGGCATCGGCATCGGCATCGGCATCGGCATCGGCATCCGTATCAGCATCCGCGTGCAGAGCCTGTTCTTCGCAGTGCCGGCCTTCGCGCGCCAGCTCGCTCCAGCTGGTGACGCTCACGATATCGCTGGCGATGCCATGCCTGGCCAATGTCTCGGCGGCCTTGATGACTTCCATCAGAATGGCGCCCGACCCCATCAGTGTGACGCGTGGTCCTGTGACGTTCGTGCCGCTGCCGACGGTTGTTGCGTCCTGTTCCGCAGTGTTGTCCGCGCCCGCTTCTATCCTGGCATGCAGGTAGGCGCCCTGCAGCACTTGTTCATGCACGGCTTCGGGCAGCGCAGGCTGGGCATAGTTTTCGTTCATCACGGTGATGTAGTAGAAAACGTCGCGCTGCGCCTGCAGCATTTCACGCATGCCATGGTCTATGATCACGGCCAGTTCGCCGGCAAACGCGGGATCATAGGCCTTGCAGTTGGGAATGGTCGAGGCGGCCAGATGGCTGCTGCCATCCTGGTGCTGCAGACCTTCCCCGCCCAGGGTGGTGCGTCCGGACGTTGCGCCAATCAGGAAGCCGCGCGGCCGCTGATCGGCGGCAGCCCAGATCAGGTCGCCCACGCGCTGGAAGCCAAACATGGAGTAATACACATAGAAGGGCAGCATGGGCGTGCCATGCACGCTGTAGCTGGTGGCCGCTGCCACCCAGCTCGAGATGGCACCGGCCTCGCTGATGCCTTCCTCCAGTATCTGCCCGTCCAGCGCTTCGCGGTAGGTCAGCATTGAGCCTATGTCTTCGGGCTCATAGCGTTGACCTACGCTGGAGTAAATGCCGACCTGCTTGAACAGATTGGCCATGCCGAAGGTACGGGCTTCGTCGGCAACAATGGGCACGATGCGCTGGCCCAGCTGTTTGTCGCGCAGCAGCGCACCCAGCATGCGCACAAACGCCATGGTGGTCGACATGGCCCGGCCGTCCGACTCGATGGCAAACCGCGCATAGCTGGCGATGTCGGGCACGGGAATCTTGGCTGCATCGGTGCGCCGGGCGGGAAGATATCCCCCCAGCGCCTGGCGGCGCGCATGAAGATAACGCATTTCTGCACTCTCTTCATCGGGCTTGAGGAAGGCAAGCTGCCGCACCTGCTCATCGTTCAGCGGCAAGCTGAATCGATCGCGGAAGCCCAGCAGGTCCTGCTCGTCGAACTTCTTTTGCGAGTGCGTGGTCATGCGCCCCTGGCCGGCGCTGCCCATGCCATAGCCTTTCTTGGTATGAGCCAGGATGACGGTGGGCCTGCCGACATGACTGGCCGCCAGCGCATAGGCGGCGTAGATTTTCACCAGATCATGGCCGCCCCGGCGCAACTGATCGATCTGCTCGTCCGTCAGCCCTTGCACCAGGCGCGTCAGCGCTTCATTCTGCCCGAAAAAGTGTTCGCGATTGTATTGACCGTCCTTGGCCGCAAAAGTCTGCATCTGGCCGTCGACCGTTTGCGACAGCGCGCGGACCAGAGACCCGCTCAGGTCACGGGCGAACAAGCCATCCCAGTCGCTGCCCCACAGCAGTTTGACCACATTCCATCCCGCGCCCGTGAACAGCTTTTCCAGCTCGCTGATGATGCAGCCGTTGCCGCGCACGGGTCCGTCCAGCCGCTGCAGATTGCAGTTCACCACCCAAACGAGATTGTCCAGGCCTTCGCGGGCTGCCAGCGTCAGTGCACTCATGGACTCCGGCTCATCCATCTCGCCATCGCCGAACACGCCCCACACCTTGCGGCCCGTGCAGTCCAGCAACTGGCGATGCGTCAGATAGCGCATGAAGCGTGCATGGTAAATGGAGCTGATCGGGCCTATGCCCATGGAGCCGGTCGGAAACTGCCAGAAATCCGGCATCAGATAAGGGTGGGGGTAGCTGGACAGGCCGCGCGCGCCATGGCGCGGCCCGCGCAGCTCCTGGCGATAATGGGCCAGATCGTTTTCGTTCAGGCGCCCTTCCAGGAAGGCGCGCGCATATACGCCCGGTGCGCTGTGCGGTTGAAAAAACACCAGATCGCCCCGGTGTCCGCTGTCGTCATTGCGTGCATGAAAGAAATGATTGAATCCGACCTCGAACAGATCCGCTGCGCTGGCATAGCTGGCGATATGCCCGCCCAGTTCGCCATAGGCGGCATTGGCGCGTACCACCATGGCCAGGGCATTCCAGCGCATCATGGTGCCGAGCCGCTGCTCCAGATTCAGATCGCCGGGAAAGTCCGGCTGCTGATCTGCCGCCACGGTGTTGACATGGGCTGTCTGACTGCTGGGCCGCCAGCCTACTTGCCTGTCGCATGCCAGCTGCTGCAGCTCCGCCAGGAGGAATACGGCTCGTTGCGGACCGCTGGCATCGAGCAGCGACAGGAAGGCATCGCGCCATTCGACGGTTTCTTCGGGATCGATGTCGATGGCGGGGGTATCATGGCTATAGGCATTCATCAGCATGTCGGGCACCTGGCTTGGTATTCAGCAGAGATAGGCAACCCTCATTCTGCCCTCAAGCTGAACGAATGTGCTTTCGAAATATAAGACCGCGCGCCACTATTTCGGCATAAAATGCTAAGAAAATCGAGTTTGGAGGTATATGAAGCTTGATGCTACCGATTTGCGCATACTCGAAGAGCTGCAGCGCGATGCTTCGCTCAGCAATGTCGAATTGGCGCGGCGCATTCATTTGTCGCCTTCTCCCTGTCTGGCACGGGTCAAGGCGCTGGAGGCCGCCAATGTCATCCGGCGCTATGTGGCGCTGGTCGATCCGCCCGCTTTGGGGCTGGGGCTGAATGTGTTTATTTCCATCAGCCTCAAGTCTCAGGACAAGCAGGCGCTGGCCGATTTCGAACATCGCATCGGTGCGCATGAGGAGGTCATGGAGTGCTATCTCATGACCGGCAATGCCGATTACCTGATACGCGTTGCCGTGACGGATATCGGCGCCCTGGAGCATTTTATTCTGGAGCACCTCACCTCTATCCCCGGCATAGACAAGATACGATCCAGTTTTGCGTTAAAGCAGGTGTCTTACAAGACGGCGTTGCCTTTGCGCTAGGCGGCGACGAGTAGATCATTCACCCCGCACCCACAGCCGCGCTATGGTTTGTGCACCTCCGAGGTGAGCTCGGTATGCGCGAGTGCCTCGACGAGCTTGGCGACAGCGGTATGGTCCTGACCAGGGCCCAGCAATCCTGCGGAGCTCGCCCACAGTTCGCGGCACAAGGATGAAAACGGCGCGGGCGTGGAAGCGTCCTCGGCGATGCCCAGCGCGATGGTGAGATCCTTGACCATGAGGTCCAGGCCAAAGCCGGAGTTGAACTTGCGGGATAGAACAAACTGCTTGAATTTCTTTTGCGTGGAATTGTTCATGCCCGTGGAAGCATTGAGCACATCAACCATGACATCGGGGGACAGCCCAAAGCGATGTCCGATCATGAGTGCTTCGATGCCGATCAGAAAGCCGCCTGCCGAAACCAGATTGTTCAATGCTTTCATGGCATGGGCCGAGCCAACATCGCCGGTATGGGAAACCGACTTACCCATGCACGCCAGTACGGGTCTTGCCTTTTCTACATCGTTGTCGCGCCCGCCCACCATGATGGAAAGCTCGCCGCTAATTGCGCGCGAGACCCCGCCGGACACGGGGGCATCCAGTAATGCGCCGCCAGCTTCGTGAACAAGCTGTGCCAGCTTCTTGGTATGGCTGGGTACGCCGGAACTCATCTCGAGGATGAGCGTGCCCGGCTTGAGCGAGGCCAGCACGCCCTGGGGCCCAGCCAGAACCTGCTCCACAATGGCACTGGTGGGGAGCATGGTAATGATGAGGTCGCTTTGCGCGGCCAGTTCGGCGCCGCACGAGGCGACCGCAGCAGAGGCGGTTTGCGCGAACGCATCGGCCGTCTGGCGGTTGGCATCCATGACGACAAGGTCGTATCCTGCCTTGCGAAGGCAACTGGCCATAGGACTGCCCATGCTTCCTATGCCGATAAAGCCAATGGTCTGTGAGGCGCTCATCATGTCTCAATCCGTGGTTTTCTGGAATGCGCCTTCTTCTTCAAGCACTTGATTGGCGACTTTGAATGCGTCCAGCCCGGCAGGAATGCCGCAGTACACGGTGGCCTGCAGCAGAATTTCCTTGATTTCGTCGACCGTCACGCCATTGGTCAATGCGCCTTTGACGTGCAGTTTGATTTCGGCGGGGCGGTTCAGGGCGGTGAGCATGGCCAGATTGAGCATGCTGCGTGTCTTGCGTTCGAGGCCGGGCCGGTTCCAGGCATAGCCCCAGCACCACTCTGTGGTGATGTGCTGGAAATTCATCATGAAGTCGTTGGCTTTGGCCAATGAACCATCGACATACTCCGCGCCCAGCACTTCACGGCGGGTCTTCAGGCCTTGCTGAAACAAGGAGTCGAGTGGGTTGCTGTCCGCGTTGTTCATATTGCCATCCCTTCAAGAAAATAAAGTTGTCGTATTGTACGACAATAATATTGTGGTTTGTATGTTTTTTTGAGGTCGGCGCTCTATACTGTCGGCAGCATCGGCACGCGCGTCGGAGTACGTCAAAGGGGTGATAGCATTGCTCACTGCGTCAGCACACAAGAAAACAGCATGAATACACCATCCGATCTTTATATCCCGCGTGAAAACAGCTCTTTGCGGCAGAAAGTGACGGATCGCCTGCGCGAGGCGATCCTGACCGGCCTGTTCGAGCCGGGGCAAAAGCTTGTCGAGCGCGACCTGTGCGAAATGCTGGGCATAAGCCGGACCGTGCTAAGGGAGTCGCTCCAGCACCTGGGCGCGGAAGGCCTGATTACCAATATTCTGCATAAAGGCCCTGTCGTGGCCACCATCAGTTTCGAGGAAGCCAGGGATATTTATGCGGTGCGGCAGGCGCTTGAGGCGCTGGCTGGCGAGGGGTTTGCGCTCAATGCCAGTGAGCAGCAGATCGGCCGGTTGCGCGCAGCCCTGGACAAGCTGGAGGCAATCAATACGGGGGATTCAACCTACACTCTGCTGGATGCCAAGAATGATTTTTACAAGATTCTGCTTGAGGGTTGCGGCAACGCGGTGGCCGGCAGCATGCTGACGCTGCTGAACAATCGCGTCACCATATTGCGGCGGATGTCCTTGTCTGCGCCAGGGAGGCTGCCTCAAACGTTGAAGGAACTGACCCAAATCGTAGAGGCCATCGAGCGGCGTGATGGCAAGCGTGCCCGAAAGCTGTGCGGCGAGCATGTTGCCAAGGCCGCCGCTATTGCACTGAAGAGTCTTGAAGCGGCTTCGTCATAAGTGATTCCCATTGCGCCAGCGGAAACGCCGGCGCCTGCTGCCAGATTCGCCGCGTTGCCAGGCCCAATGCCTCGATCCCCCGGTTGCGCGGCCAGTATGCGGGGGTGATGGCCTGCCAGCCATGGTCCTGTGGTCTGCGCTCTGCCACGACAAAGCGAAAGGTGTAAAAGCCAGTGGCCAGTCCCATGCGCAAATCGGTGACGACCAGTTTGCCATCGATCTCGTCATAGCGCAGCCAGTTGCCCGTGAACCATTGCAGCCCGGCCAACGCCTGCGCGGCGTCCGCAGCGCCGCCCGCCTGTGGAGACGCCAGGAATTGGCGCGCGAGCCCGGTATTGAGCGGCAGGCGTATATATTCGGGCGGCTTGCGGTCCAGAATGCTGGAGATGGCTTCGATGTAGTGGTCGTCGTCCGTGCGCGCCACGACGCGCCACAGCAGGATGTTGAAGGGCTCGGGCGTCGAGAACACCGTCTGCACGCGGACGCCTTCCTGCGCGAGCAGGCGTTGCACGCGCGCCTGGATCACAGTCTTGATGCCGACCGACATTGCCAGATAGAACGCGCACCATGCCAGGGCCCAGCCCAGGGCCTTCCAGGTGCGGGGCCTGTTGCCCACAATGGCCGCGGCGACCACGGTGCAGAACAGCGGCACCGTGAAAAAAGGATCGATGATGAAAATGCTGGACCAACTGGTGGGCGTGGGGTGCATCGGCCACCATAGCTGAGTGCCATATGAAGTGAAGGCGTCCAGCAAGGGGTGGGTGCACAGTACCAGCCACAGCGTGAGAAACAGGCGCCGGGCGCTGTAGTCGATGTTGGGCCGCCATCGCCGATATAGCCATGTCAGCAGCAGCGCGAGAAACGACAGCACAAACAGCGAGTGCGAGAAACCGCGATGATTGATCATGCCCGAGATCGGGTCGCCATGATCAATGAATACATCCAGATCGGGGAGGGTAGCCAGTAGCGCGCCGGCGGCCAGGGCTTTGCGGCCATGGAAGCGGCCAAGCAGGGCGCCTTGTATGCCGGCGCCGAGCACGGCCTGCGTGAGAGAATCCATGTGCCCCTTGGTGCTAGCTGCAGTTGACGCTGATGACGATGTCCTGTTCGTCCAGGCGAAGATTCAGTCGCTGAGGGTTGTATTCCATTGTGATGACGTCGGTGGGGCGCAAGGCGCGGGCAAGCTTGGCCTGGGCCCGCTGGCGCGCGGTGTCGAGCAGGCCGGGACTGAATTTTTGTCCTACGATGTTTTCAACCGAATCGGCGTTGCAGGTCTTCTCGCTGGATGACGTGTCGCTCGCGCTGATGCCGGGCGCGGAGGAGGCGGTATCGGTGGCGGAGATGTCCGGGGCGTGGCTTGCGCAGCCTGCCACGAAGGCCAGGGCAGCCAAGGATCCGGTTATCAGTTTCCAGGTCATGGGCGGTTCCTTTCAATGGAAGACATTGGATTCCATCATACTGGAAACAGCATGGGGACCGATAACGGTAAAATCATGCATCTACCTTGGTATTTCATGCTTATGTCCAGATTTCTCGTTGCCGCCCTGTATAAATTCGTCAAGATTGCAGATTACTGCGAACTCCAGGCCCCTTTGCTGGCGTTTTGCGAAGCGCGTGGCGTCAAGGGCACGCTGCTGCTCGCGCACGAAGGCATCAATGGCACCATTGCGGGGCCGGAGCAGGGGTTGCGGGAAGTATTGTCCTATTTGCAGCAAGACCCGCGCCTGGCCGGGCTCGAGCATAAAGAATCCTGGGCGGACGCCATGCCGTTTTATCGCATGAAGGTCAAGCTCAAGCGCGAAATCGTGACCATGGGTGTGCCGGATATCGAGCCCACCACCATGGCAGGCGCTTACGTGCAGCCACAGGAGTGGAACGCGCTGATCGATGACCCGGAGGTCGTAGTGGTCGACGTGCGTAATGACTACGAGGTTTCCATCGGCACCTTCCGGGGCGCGGTCAATCCGCACACGACGAGTTTTTCGGAGTTCCCGAATTGGGTGCAGGAGCAGTCCTCGGAGGGCGGCGTGCTGGCCGGCGGCGCTCGCGTGGCCATGTTCTGCACGGGCGGCATTCGCTGCGAGAAATCCACCGCCTACCTGCGTTCGCAGGGTTTTGACGAGGTCTATCATCTTCAGGGCGGCATTCTCAAGTACCTGGAAACCGTCCCTGCCGAGCAAAGCCTCTGGGATGGGCAGTGTTTTGTTTTCGACGAGCGTGTTTCCGTGGGGCACGGCCTGGAGCCGGGCGACTATGAACTGTGCCGCGCCTGCCGCCTGCCGCTCAGCGCGGAGGACAAGGCCTCGCCTCATTACCTGGAAGGCGTCAGCTGTCCGCACTGCCACGACAGGCTTACGCCCGAACAAAAACAGCGCTTTATGGAACGCCAGAAGCAGGTTGAACTTGCGCGCCAGCGCAAGCAGCGCCATATTGGCGTTCGACTCGAAAAAACCGCCAGTGCGCCGCAGAATGGCGATCCGGCCAAGCCTGTGGCCGGCTGATGGCGGCAGCGTCAGATAACCGCCGCGACGGGGCGATGGATATTGCGCAGCCGGCCAACGCGCCGCAAGCCCATGGCCTGCCGGTGCTGTATTCATTCAGGCGCTGTCCCTATGCAATGCGCGCGCGCCTGGCCATCGCCGCGAGCGGGCAACGCTGTGTACTGCGCGAGGTCGTGCTGCGCGACAAACCGGCCGCGTTGTTGCAGGCCTCGCCCAAAGGCACGGTGCCGGTGCTGGTCCTGCAGACGCCAGATCGCCTGCGCGTGATCGATCAAAGCCTGGATATCATGCGCTGGGCGCTTTCCCTTGATGATCCCGACAACTGGCTGGCGCCGGAAACTGGCGATTTGTCGGGCATGCTGGCGCTCATTGCTGCGTGCGACACGGATTTCAAGCAGCAACTGGACCGCTACAAATATCCCCAACGCCATGCCGATCTCGCTGCCGAGGCCGTTGCCGCATATGCCTGCGATCACAGAGATCAGGCTGCCAGGTGGATAGCAACGCTTGAGGCTCGCCTGAACGCAGGGTTTCTGTTCGGCGCGCGTCCTACGCTCGCCGACATGGCCATCCTGCCTTTCATCAGGCAATATGCGCATGTCGATGCCGCGTGGTTTGCTGCCCAGCCCTGGCCGCGCGTGCAGCACTGGCTGCAGGCCTGGGAGGACAGCCAGCGCTTTGCCGCTGTCATGCCCAAATACGCGCCGTGGCGCGAGGGCGATACTCCCGTTTACTTCCCGGGCTGACCTACTCCATCCCCGGGACTACCGTGGAAAATCCGCCATCCACGTGCGTGATTTCCCCTGTTACGCCGGCGGCGAGATCCGACATCAGGAAAGCCGCGACATTGCCCACGTCTTCAATCGTGACATTGCGGCGTAGCGGCGCGTGCGCTTCCACATACTTCAGAATGGCGGAGAAATCCTTGATGCCGCTGGCTGCCAGCGTCTTGATCGGGCCGGCCGAAATGCCGTTGGCGCGTATGCCCAGCGGGCCCAGTGATGATGCCAGATAGCGCACG
This sequence comes from Pusillimonas sp., assembly GCA_048270225.1. GTDB lineage: Bacteria > Pseudomonadota > Gammaproteobacteria > Burkholderiales > Burkholderiaceae_B > Allopusillimonas. Next base: position 438,527 of record JBLWTG010000003.1, read on the forward strand.
CTCGCCTCGAGCGAGGCCTTTGCCAGTCCCATGGTGTTGTAGTTGGGAATGGCTTTTTCGGCGCCCAGGTAGGTAAGCGTCAGCAAGCTGCTGTTGCGGCCCTTGAGCAGCGGCAGCGCGGCCTTGGCCAGTGCCGGAAAACTATAGGCGGAAATATCGTGCGCGATGCGGAAGCCTTCGCGCGACATGCCTTCGAGAAAATCGCCGGCAATCGCTTCGCGCGGCGCAAAGCCAATGGAATGAACCAGGCCATCCAGTCCGTCCCAGCGGTCCTGCAGCTGCCCGATGGCCGCGTCGATTTGCGCATCGTCGGCAACGTCACAGGGGATCACGATATCGCTGCCCAACTGTGTCGCGAACTCGGAAACCCGGTCCTTGAAGCGGTCGCCGACATAGGTGAATGCCAGTTCGGCGCCTTGCTGTCGGCAGGCATTGGCGATGCCGTAGGCGATGGAGCGGTTGGATAAGACGCCGGTGACCAGAATGCGTTTGCCTTCCAGAAAGCCCATGTGTTGGTCCTTGATAGCTAAAGGGATGGATTATATGAACAAGCCGGCGCTAGCCGCGAATCTGGGTTCCCGGGATGCGCAGCTGTTTGCCTTTGGAAAGATTGTTGCTTTTCAGGTTGTTCAGTTTGCGCAGCTCGGTCACAGAAGTGTTGTACCGTATGGCCAGCGCGTACAGTGTGTCGCCTTGCCTGATCGTATGCGTGCGCACGTTCGCCCTGCGCCTCAGGATCTTGACGTCTCCCTTGCGGCGGCTGGGTGCGGGGGCGGCATCGGGCTCTTCAAGTGAGGCCAGCATGATGCCGCCGGTTGTTTCGTGATGGCTGCCCGCTGCGGGTACCAGCAGCGTCTGGGCCAGAGCGCGGCTCTGCTTCTTGCTGATGCCATTCAGATTGCGCAGGGTGGCGACGCTGATGCCGTGGCGCTTGGCAATCGATGCGTAGGACTCGCCTTTTTTGCTTTGATAGGTTTCCCAGGAACTGAGTTTGCCCTTGTAGGCGGCCAGGTTCGCATTGAAAATATCGACGCGGTCGGTGGGCAGCAGCAACACTGGATTGTGCTCGGCCAGAATAATGGGCCGGTTGAACGACGCGTTCAGCGATTTGAATTCATCCAGCGGCATTTCCGCCAGTTGGGCGGCCAGCTCGATGTCAATGTCGCTGCTTTTTGTGACGGTAGCGAAATAGGGCTGGTTGTCGACCTCCGGCAGGGCGATGCCGTATCGTGCGGGATCGGCGATGATGTTCTTGATTGCCTGCAGCTTGGGTACGTAATTGCGGGTTTCTTCCGGCAGGGATATCGACAGGTAGTCTGTCGGATTGCCGGCCAAGGCGCTTTTTTCCATGGAGCGCTTAACCGCGCCCTCGCCCCAGTTATAAGAGGCCAGCGCCAGATACCAGTCGCCCTGGAAGTCGTAGAGATAGGCCAGATAATCGAGCGCGGCCTGGGTCGAGGCGATGGGGTCGCGGCGCTCGTCGCGCCAGTAGTCCTGCTCCAGATTGAAATGGCGGCCTGTGCTGGGGATGAACTGCCAGAGGCCCGAAGCCTTGGAGCGTGACAGGGCAGTGGGGTCGTAGGCGCTTTCGACGAAAGGCAGCAACGCCAGCTCGGTAGGCAGCCCGCGCCGGTTGAGTTCGTCGACGATGTAGTACAGATACTTGCCCGCGCGTTCGCTCATGCGCTCGACCGCTTCGGGATGCGAGGCGTAATAGGCAGTCCAGTAATTGACCAGATCGCCATGAAGATTCGGAATGGCGAAGCCGCGCCGCACGCGATCCCACATATCGCTGGGGGGATGGGTAAGGTCTATGGTGCGGGATGTTTCGGCGGCCGAGTAGGACTTGGGGGCGGGAGCGTAGGGGTTTTTGGGCTGGTGCGTGGCGCAGCCGGCCAGCGCTGCCACGATAAGCAGGATGAAGAGGCGCAGGCAGGTCATGGGCGGTTCATTGAAAATTGTTCTTCCATTCTCGCAAGCCGGCGAATACTTCGGTGGGATGATCCAGCGCCTCACCTGCATGACGGGAGGCAGCCTGTATGACGTCTGCTTGCTGGGTTCTGATAAACGGATTGGTGTTAAGTTCGGATTCTATCGTTGATGGCAGGGTAGGCATCCCTTCGGCCCGAAGCTGCGATGCATGCTGCCATCTGTGTTGCAAAGCAATATTACCTGGTTCGACCTGCAGCGCCCAACGCAGATTGGAGAGCGTGTACTCATGAGCACAGCACACCAGGGTTTCGGGCGGCAAAACGCTCAGTTTACCCAGAGAATCGACCATTTGCGCAGGCGTGCCTTCGAACAGGCGGCCGCAACCCGCGGCAAACAGCGTGTCTCCACAGAACAGCACGGGGGGGTGGCCGTCGAGCTGTCCGTAATAGGCAATGTGTCCTGCCGTATGGCCGGGCACATCCAGTACCTTGAGTCGCAGGCCAAAGCGGGGTAATTGTACCGTATCGTTTTCTGCGAGGCGATGGTCGCAGGCGGGCAGACGTTCGGTGGCAGGCCCATAAACGACGGCGCGATAATGCTGCAGCAATTCCAGCACGCCGCCGACATGATCGCCATGATGATGAGTGAGTAAAATGGCGTCCAGTGTCAGCCCGTGCTGCCGCAGCACCTCGAGTACGGGTTCTGCCTGGCCGGGGTCCACCACCACGGCGTGCTCCCCCTTGCGTATCAACCAGATATAGTTGTCTGTAAACGCGGGAACAGGAAGTAATTCGGTATTGACGTCGGTATTCTTCATGAGCAGGAGTAACAGTGTCCGCAGACCAACCTATTATCCTGGACCTGGCCGAATGGCTGGAAACGCCGCCGGGCAAGTATGTACGTGGCTGGGAGCAGAGGCAGGTAGATGCGATTGTCAGTAATGTATTTGGCTATCATGCCATACAAGTCGGCCTGCCGCATTGGGATTTACTGCAGGCCAATCGCATTCCGTACAAGGGGCGCACGCATGTCGAATATGCGCAGGCCGCCCAATTGGGCGCTACGCTGGTGATCGAGCCCGAAAGCCTGCCCTTTGAATCACAGAGCATAGACCTGCTCGTGCTTCCCCACGTACTGGAGTGCTCCTCCGATCCGCACCAGGTGTTGCGCGAGGCCGAACGGGTGCTGATGCCCGAGGGCCGGGTCGTCATCACCGGCTTCAACCCCTGGAGCCTCTGGGGCATCAGCGACAGGGCGCCGGGGCTGGACCCGCTGCTGCCTGTGCCGGCTCATCTGCAGGTCTCGCTGCCGCGTATCAAAGACTGGTTCAAGCTTCTGTCATTCGAGCTGGACCGTGGCCGTTTCGGCTGCTATCGGCCCGCCTGCAACGATCAGGTCTGGCTGGATCGGTGGGCATTCATGGACAAGGCGGGCGATCGCTGGTGGCCTGTGTGCGGCGCTGTCTATGTGGTGTCTGCTATAAAGCGTGTGGCCGGCATGAGGCTGGTGGGCCCCAGCTGGAAGAAATCCAGGAAACGCGTGCGACGGCAGGCCGTCGTCACAGGGCGCCAACACGTGGCGCGAGAACGGCAGGAATAATGGAAATAAACAGCAGTCAGGTAGAAATCTGGACCGATGGCGCCTGTAAGGGCAATCCGGGCGTGGGGGGCTGGGGCGCGCTGTTGCGCCAGGGCCGCCATGAAAAAGACCTCTACGGAGGCGAACTCGCCACGACCAATAACCGCATGGAGCTCATGGCGGTCATACAGGCTCTGCGGGCGCTCAAGCGGCGTTGTGACGTTATCGTGCATACTGATTCGCAGTATGTGCAGAAAGGCATGAACGAATGGCTGGTCAACTGGAAGCGCCGAGGCTGGCGCACAGCCGACAAAAAACCGGTCAAGAACGCCGACCTCTGGCAGCAGCTGGATGAGCTGGTCGGGCAGCATACCGTCACCTGGCGCTGGGTGCGCGGCCATGCGGGCGATCCGGGCAATGAGCGTGCCGACGAGCTCGCCAATCTGGGCGTGGAGCTGGTGCGGGACGCCTCCATGCATAAAACCGTGTAATGTTTTGATAACTAATGCTAAAGTCACTCCCTGCATTCCGAGGATGGCCACGCCGAAGGCCGCTCGGGCGGGCGGGTGCTCCCTGACCCGCTATTTTCCATGTCGTGTTCCGAATAGCGTTTCCATGATGAATTCCGTAACAACTTCCAGGCGATGTCGCGTGCTCTCCTCCGGCAGTATGCCGCGCGTGGAGACACAATGAAGCGTTTGTCACTGGGACTTTTGCTCGTATTGGTCGTGGGCGTCGCCCTGGGCGCTTACGGTTCCCGGTGGCTGGCCCAGCGGCAGCCAGCCTCGCCGCGGGCCGGTGTGGTCCAGGATGCGCCCAAGGAGGCGTCGGGCAGGACGCATGTCGAGGCAGTGCCGGTCGTGGCGGCGTCCCTGCCGCGCAGCATTTCAGCCGTGGGCAGCCTGCGTTCAGAAAACTCCGTGATGCTGCGCTCCGAGGTAACGGGCCGTATTGCCCAGCTCAACTTCGACGAAGGCGGCAAGGTCAGCAAGGGGCAGGTGCTGGTGCGTCTGGACGACAGCGTCGTGCGGGCCGAGCTGCAGCAGGCCCAGGCCAATCTCAGTCTGGCCAGCAGCCAGTACAGGCGGGCCCAGGCGCTGACCAAGCAGGGATTCATCAGCAAGCAGGCGCTCGACGAGGCCGCCAGCAAATTCCAGGTTCAGCAGGCGGCAGCAGCGCTGGCCAAGGCGCATCTGGAAAAAACAGTGATCGTCGCGCCCTTTGACGGCCTGGTCGGTCTGCGCAACGTCTCGGTAGGCGACTACGTCAGCCCGGGCAGCGATCTTGTTCCTGTCGAATCCATTGATCCGCTCAAGGTGGACTTCCGCATTCCCGAGCAGTATTTTTCCCAGGTCAGGGTTGGCCAGCAGCTGACGCTAAGCTTTGACGCCTTGCCCGGCACCCAGCGCCAGGGCGAGGTGGGAGCGATCAGCCCGCTGGTCGATGTGGGCGGGCGCTCCATTCTGCTGCGCGCCAACGTGCCCAATGCCGACGCGGCCCTCCGTCCTGGCATGTTTGCGCGCGTGCGCCTGCAGTTTGCCGATGATCATGCTCTGGTGGTTCCCGAGACCGCGCTGGCCCCCTCGGGCGACGAGCAATATGTATATCGCGTCACTCAGGGGCGTATTGAACGCGTCGTGGTGCGCATCGGCCTGCGCCAGTCCGGACGGGTAGAAGTGGTCGAAGGCCTGAAAGCCGGCGACCAGGTGGTGACCTCCGGGCTGCAGAAAATCTCGGAAGGCCAGGAGGTCGACGTCTCGGCGCCGGTCGCCGACAACTCCTGAGAGGCGCGGGCATGATTCTTTCGGAAGTCTGCATCAAGCGACCCGTATTCGCGACAGTGCTGTCGTTGATCATCCTGCTGATCGGCTTCATCTCGTACGAACGCCTGACTGTGCGCGAATACCCCGCCATCGACGAGCCCGTCGTGTCCGTGCGCACCGACTACAAGGGCGCATCGCCCGAAGTCATTGAGTCTCAGGTCACCAAGCCGCTGGAAGATCAGCTGTCGGGGATAGAAGGCGTGGATGTGATGACATCCCGCAGCCGGTCGGAAACCAGCTACATCAACGTCAAGTTCAATCTGTCGCGCGACCCGGATTCGGCCGCCGCAGACGTGCGCGACAAAGTATCGCGCGCGCGCCGCTATCTGCCCGACGAGGTGGACGAGCCCATCATCAGCAAAGTCGAGGCCGACACCACGCCGATCATTTTCCTGTCTGTCGCGACTGGCAACATGTCCACCATTGAAGCGTCGGACTACATCAACCGCTACATCAAGACACGCCTGTCCGTGCTGCCTGGCGCCGCGGAAGTCCGCGTGTACGGCGAACGCCTGCCGTCGATGCGCATCTATGTGGACCGCGCCAAGCTTGCGGCCTACGGCCTGATTGTGCAGGATGTGGAAGACGCCCTGCGCGCGCAGAACGTGCTGATCCCCGCAGGGCGCATCGAATCGAAGCAGCGCGAATTCACCGTCATGTCCACCACGGACCTGCAGACAGTGCAGCAGTTCAAGGACGTTATTGTTTCCAACGTCAACGGCTATCCTGTGCGCATGAGCGATGTGGCCGACGTACAGATCGGCGCGCTGGACGACCGGGTGCTGGCCCGCATCAACGGCAAGTCCAGCCTGCTCATCGGGATCACCAAGCAATCGACCGCCAATCCGCTGGACCTGTCGCGCAACGCGCGCGAAGAGGTGGCGATCATCAACCAGAACCTGCCCTCGGGCATGCGGCTGGACATCACCTATGACACCTCGGTGTTTATCCAGGAGTCCATTCGCTCCGTGTATCACACCGTCGGCGAGGCAATCCTGCTGGTAGTGCTGGTGATTTTCTTTTTCCTGCGCAGCGTGCGCGCCAGCCTCATTCCCATCGTGACCATTCCCGTATCGCTGATCGGAGCGTTCGGGGTCATGTATTTTTTTGGCTTCTCCATCAACACGCTCACGCTGCTCGCCATGGTGCTGGCGATCGGACTGGTCGTGGACGATGCGATCGTGGTGCTCGAGAACATCTTCCGGCACATCGAAGAAGGCAAGACCCGGCTGGAGGCCGCCTTTCTGGGGTCCAGGGAAATCGGCTTTGCCGTGGTCGCCATGACCCTGACGCTGGTCACCGTCTACGCGCCGCTGGCCTTTGCCACGGGCCGTACAGGCAGGCTGTTCATTGAGTTCGCCCTTACGCTGGCCGGCGCCGTGCTGGTATCTGGCTTCATGGCCCTGACTCTCACCCCCATGATGTGCTCCATCCTGCTGCGCCATGAGAAAGGGCACGGCAAGGTATATCTCTTCATCGAGAAGCTGCTGACCGGGCTTACTGACCGCTACCGCAATGGCCTGCAGCGCGCCTTGCGTCATCGCGTGCTGGTGCTCCTGCTGGGTCTGGCTGTGGCGCTGGGCAGCGCGGTGCTGTTCAAGGTAGTCAAGAGCGAGCTGGCGCCGCTCGAAGACCGCGGTGTCATCTACGGCATGCTGACTGCCCCTGAAGGCTCGACCATCGCCTACATGCTGCACAGCATGGAAAAAGTCGAACGCATCTACAGCACCATTCCGCAGGCGGCTGCGAACCAATCGATTATCGGTTTTCCCACGATCACTGACGGCATCGCCATTCTGCGGCTCAAGCCCTGGGATCAGCGCGACAAATCCCAGCAGGCAATCGCCCAGGAGCTCAAGCCCCAGTTCGACCGCCTGTCCGGCGTGAGAGCCTTTCCCACCAATCCGCCTTCGCTGGGGCAACGTGCTACCTCCAAACCGGTCAACTTCATGATCATGAGCCAGGCCAGCTATCCGGAAATGGACAAGCTGGTGCAGAAGTTTCTGGACAAGCTGCGCGATTACCCCGGCCTGCAGAACGTCGATACCGACCTGCGCCTGAACACGCCGGAACTGCGCGTCATCGTGCAGCGGGACAAACTGGCCGACGTAGGCATCGATGTGGATGAGGTGGGACGCACGCTGGAATCCATGCTGGGCGGGCGTCAGGTGACACGCTTTCGCGACAGCGGCGAACAGTATGACGTGATTGTGCAGGTCAAGAAAACAGACCGCGCCGATCCCGCCGATATTTCCAACATCTTTGTGCGGGCTCGCGACGGCACTATGGTGCAATTGTCCAATTTCGTGCAGGTTGTTGAAAGCGTTTCGCCGCAGTCGCTGAATCACTTCAATCGCCTGCGCGCGGTCAAGGTCCAGGCGGCTGTCGCGCCCGGCTATGCACTGGGCGAAGTGCTCGATCACATGGATCAGGTCGCTCGCGAAGTGCTGCCGCCCACGGTACAGACCGACCTGGACGGGCAGTCGCGGGAATACCGCGACTCCTCCGGCGGCATCTATCTGGTGTTCGCCATGGCCGTGGCCTTTATCTATCTGGTGCTGGCCGCCCAGTTCGAGAGCTGGCGTAATCCGCTCATCATCATGCTTTCTGTGCCGCTGTCCATGACGGGCGCTCTGCTGGCTCTGTATTTGTCGGGTGGCACGCTGTCCATCTATAGCCAGATCGGGCTGATCACCCTGGTCGGCCTGATCACCAAGCACGGCATTCTGATCTGCGAGTTCGCCAATCAATTGCGTGCCGGGGGAACAGACATGATGGAGGCCGTCGTGCAGGCCAGCGTCATGCGGCTGCGGCCTATTCTCATGACGACTGGCGCCATGGTGCTGGGCGTGCTGCCTCTGGCTTACGCCAGCGGCGCCGGTGCGGAGTCCCGCCAGCAGATTGGCTGGGTGCTGGTGGGAGGGCTGTCACTGGGCACGCTGCTCACGCTGTTTGTGGTGCCCGTGGCTTATACCTTGATTGCCAGCAAGGCCAGGCCTACCGCAAGCACCAGCGATATCTGACGCCGGGCTGCGCGTCCGTCTGCCCGCCGCCGGCATCGCTGCCGGATGATTCGCGCCGCGTGTACTAGCGTGTTTACAATAGCTCCTTAGCGCCGCACTATCGGGCGGCCGTGTTTGAATTTTGTTTTTCTGGATAAGCCATGCGTCAGATTGTGCTCGACACCGAAACCACCGGCCTGGACCCTTCGCAAGGACACCGCGTTGTCGAACTGGCCTGCGTGGAAATGGAAAACCGCCTGCTGACAGGGCGGCATTTGCATCTGTATCTGAATCCCGACCGCGACAGCGATCCCGAGGCGCTGGCTGTCCACGGGCTGACGACTGAGTTTCTTTCGGAGCACCCCCGTTTCGAAGAAGTGGCCCAGCAGCTTGTCGATTTCGTCAAGGACGCTGAAGTCATTATCCACAACGCGGCCTTCGACACCAAGTTTCTCAATGCCGAGCTGGCGCGCTGCAAGCTCCCCAAGTTTGAACAGTTGTGCGGCAAAGTCACAGATTCGCTCCTGCATGCGCGCGAAATGCACCCGGGCAAGCGCAACTCCCTGGACGCGCTATGCGAGCGCTACGGTATTTCCAACGCTCACCGCACCCTGCACGGCGCCTTGCTCGATTCGGAGCTGCTGGCCGACGTCTGGCTTGCCATGACGCGCGGGCAGGATGCGCTGCTGATGGACTTCCAGGAAGAGGAGGGCGGTGTCGGTATCGACGGTGTCCAGATCGAACACGCAGACCTGTCCACGCTGAAGGTAATCGCCGCCAGCGAAGCCGAACTGGCGGCGCATGAGGCCTATCTCGAGGCGCTGGACAAGGCGGCGGGCAAGCCTTGTTTGTGGCGGGGGGAGGCTGCTGCGTGAGGTGGCGGGAGCCGAGCATTGGCAAGGCGCGTTTGTGCTAAACTAGCGGCCTTAATTCTCCAGCGCGATGTTCATCGCGCTTGGGGCGGTTAGCTCAGTGGTAGAGCACTGCCTTCACACGGCAGGGGTCACTGGTTCGAACCCAGTACCGCCCACCAGATTCCAATGCTTTTCGATTCTTCCCCATTTTCAATGAAGTGGGCGACCGTGCTTGAGACTCCGCATGCTCTAGGACCATTCATCAGTGCTGGGGAAAGTGAATCGGCCAAGGTTTTACTAGACACTTTTTAGACTCATAATACTTGGCTGCAGGTTATGCGGATTTGAATATTTCCTCGAAATTGCAATGGTTCTGGGCCAACGTTGCAATGGATGACACGACGCTGCTGGGCCGATCTGCCTTGCTAATTGCGGCATACGGAACGAGGGGCAGAGAAGGAGTAACTGTAAGAACCTGCAGCAACCCTGATTCAACCATAGGCGCAAAACATCTCTTGGGTAAATAGCTAATCCCCAGGCCTGAAATAGTGAGGCCGATGAGTGCGACGAGGCTGCTGCTCGTCAGCGTATTCGGTGTGTCCACTCCAATGGTTTTAAGCCAGCGGCTATAGATCTGCCCTGGCCCTGAGCTATTGTCTTGTATCAACAAGCGGTGTTCAGCCAACTCACGCATGGAAAATCGGCGGCGGCCTCCTAGCAGGCCAGGCTTGCACATCCACGCATGTTCGACGGCCCTTACGGGAGTTGCAACGAAGCGTTGATCACTGTACACATCAGGAGCAATCATCAACTCGATCTCATCGGCTAACAGCTTGTCGCGCAAGTTAGCGCTGGCATCCACATTTGGCTCTATGACAACTCTCGGGTATGTGACCTGAATTGCGCTCACTAGACGCGGCAGCCAAGTCAACGCGGTAAGTTCAGTCACTCCAATCCGAACACGACGCTCCAAGACCTCAGGCAGATGAAACTGTTCGAATCCCGCATCTCTTTGCTCAAGCAGCCGTTTAGCAAACAGGAACATTTCCTCTCCCTTCTCTGTCAGACGGGCGGAGCGCAAAGAGCGATCAAATAGTGCTGTCTCGCACAAGGTTTCCAGTTCATGTACCCTCTTCGAAACTGCAGACTGCGTTGTGCGCAGTTTGTTTGCTGCCTGGGAGAAACCGCCGAGTTGCACCACCCAAAAGATCGCTTCCAACTGTTTAAACGTCACCATTGTCCAGAGCTTGCATGTATATAAATATTTCTAAAAGAGATGCGTGGGGCCTCCAGTTTATAACTTTTTTTATATTAAGTAGTGGTTCATAATTATCCTAGCTAGAGCTACCACGCTGTTGATCCCGCGCAGTGGGGGTGATTGGCATCCCGGAGTCAGATCGTGCCATGTAAATCCAGCTGATATGGTGGTCGCGCATTCGGCCTACAGCACATGGGTCAACAGGCCTCCAGGAGTCGGTCCGGGTCAATTTCATGGCTTGGCAAAAAAGCCTGGCGTAACGGTTTCGCATTTGGCGTAAGCTCAGACGCAGCATATGTGGCGATGCAAGCTTAAGGCATAGCACTGACTGTGCCAACACGTTCCGCGCCCTATGTGACTTGCCAAGTGCACCCGTGACTGTCAAAAAAACCGAGATCATCGTGCAATGCGGCGGTTGTCAAACTAGTTGTCGCCTGTAGATAAATCTCAAGCCGCCCGTTTGAGGGTTGTTTGCTGCGCAACGTATGTCGTTTCTTTCCTTTCGGGATTGAGGTTCACAACGTCGATACGGGTCCAGTTTCT
>JBLWTG010000004.1:0-412895 GCA_048270225.1 Pusillimonas sp.
AACCCGCCGAGGTGAGTCAGTCCCTGCGGACTGAACACGGTAGGAATCCCCTCTCTTAAGGGAGGGGAGGATGTCAAGCTTGCTGGGCAGGCTATGGTGGACGATGCTCGGGCGGCGCTCTATCACGCCGGCCAGGCCTGCCGGGCGGCGGCCATGGTGGCGACGGGCGAGGGCGGCACGCTGCGCCTGGGGTTTGTCGGGTCGGCAACTTATGCCCTGATGCCGTTGGCGCTCAATGCTTTTCGAGCGGAATACCCGGAGGTCAAGCTCGATCTGCGGGAGGGCAGCACGGTGGATCTGGTCCAGCTGGTGCATAGCCATGAACTGGACGCCTGCGTGGTGCGCGGCCCGATTGCCGATGATCCGGGCTTGGACGACTGGGTTTTGCAGCGGGACGATCTGGTCCTGGCTGTGCCGGCACATCATCCGTTCGCCTCGCTTCCGTCCGTCAATCTTGCCGATTGCCGCTCCGAAGGTTTCGTGCTCTATGGTTCGACCAAGGTGCCGGGCCTGCACAGCGTTGCGTTGGCGCTTTGCTATGCGGCAGGCTTTACGCCGCGCATCAGCCAGGAGGCCATTCAGGTGCAGACGCTGGTGAGCCTGGTGGCCAGCGGCATGGGGATTGCGCTGGTACCGGGTGTGACGCGGGAGTATTCCACCGCTCATGTGCGCTTTATCGACGTTGTCGATCCAGGTGCGCGGGGCTGTCTGTCGCTGTCCCTGGTCGCAAAATGCCAGAACGCGACGCCGCTGGTTCGCCGTTTGCGCGATACCTGCCTGCGCTACGCCTGACCGGGCGTGTTACCGCCAAGCCACAGCACTGCCGTCGCGCTGGCGCAAGGATGATTTCCCGCCCAGTTCCGGTAAAATGATCCGGTTCGGCCTTGGGCCGGACATGCTTACATCAATCCCCGGAGGTTACCGATGACCGAGGCGTTTCCGCCAGAAGACAACAAGGGTTTGTCGATGCGCAACCTGACACATCTTCTTTATGGCCTGTTTGCGCTCGGCCTGCTCAGCGCGGGCTTTTTCGCCATAGCCACCATAGCGGCCATCGTGCTCGCCTATGTCAAGCGCGGCGATGCCGCAGGCACTGTGTATGCCGCACATTTCGACTGGATCATCCGCACGTTCTGGTGGGGGCTGCTCTGGGTGGTGCTCAGCGGTCTGGCCACGTTTATTTTTATTGGCTGGCTTACCGGCCTGATCGCGATTGTGTGGATTGTCTATCGCATCGTCAAGGGCTGGCTGGCGCTGGGCGCAGGGCAACCGCCGGTCGCCGAGTACTGATTTTTCGTCGCCGCCGGAGCACTTGCGGCCCGCAAGGGCTGCAGCGTACGTGGCGTTCGCTCCCGCAGGCCTTCGCTGAAGATGCCTGCACGGGAGCGGGTAGCGATTACTTCAGGTGAACGTTGACCAGCTTGGTCAGTTCGAACATCGAAACCTGGTCTTTGCCGAACAGCGGACGCAGCTTGTCGTCGGCATTGATGTTACGGCGGTTGGCGGGATCCTGCAGATCGTGCTTTTTGATGTACTCCCAGATTTTCTTGGTGACTTCAGTGCGCGGCACGGCGTCGGGCCCAATGACGGCGGCAAGGGTTGGACTAGGCGTAAGCGGCTTCATGAATGCCGCATTGGGTTTGCGGGCGGTTTTCGCAGTTGTTGCCATAGAACTGGGCTCCTGTGTGAAAGAAAAAAGGCTTCCCACGGAGCATAACGTGAGATTCCTCGAAAGACAAAGCTATTTGTGCTCGTGAATATAACCGCAAGTTGGCCTCAAGAAAAACTCCCGTCGTCCGGGATTGCATATGATATGGTGTCAGACGGCGCCCGCAGCACGCTGTTTCTGGGCTTGGGCTGATGCTGCGCAACAGTTTGTACGGTGTTCCAGCGAGGAGTTTCTGTTCATGTATGCGAAATCGGTCTTCGAGGCTATCCAGTCCTTTCACGGTGAGCTGACCGCACTGCGGCGCGACATTCATGCCAATCCCGAGCTGGGCTTCCAGGAGTCCCGGACGTCCGGCCTGGTGGCCAACGCCTTGCAGGCGCTAGGTTATACCGTGCATCGGGGAGTGGGCAGGACGGGCGTGGTAGGGGTTCTGGAAGGCCGGCAAAACCGCAGCGGACGATCCATAGGCCTGCGGGCGGATATGGATGCCTTGCCTATCCTGGAGCAGGGCGAGGCTCCGTACGCCTCGACCAATCCCGGCGTCATGCACGCATGCGGTCATGACGGCCATACCACGGTATTGCTGGGAGCCGCCCGCTACCTGGCGGAAACACGTAATTTCGATGGCCGGGTCGTGCTGATTTTTCAGCCCGCTGAAGAGGGCCTGGGCGGAGCCCAGGCCATGCTGGATGACGGGCTGTTCGATCGCTTTCCCTGTGATGCGATTTATGCGCTGCATAACTGGCCTGGCCTGGCGCCTGGCGTGATCGGGGTCAATCCGGGCCCGATGATGGCGGCGGCGGACCATTTCGAGATTCACATCGAGGGGCGGGGCGGCCATGGCGCGCATGCCTACCAGACCAATGACCCCATTGTGATTGCCGCCCAGCTCATTACGGCGCTGCAGACCATTGTGTCGCGCAATGTACCCGCGCCCGAATCGGCCGTGCTTACCGTGGCCGCAGTCAATGCGGGCAGTCTGCAGGCCATGAACGTCATTCCCAAGGATGCCCGCATGGTGGGAACCGTGCGCACCTTCAGTTCCACGGTACAAAGCCAGGTGATCCAGCGCATGGAAGAGGTCGTGGCGGGCATCGCGGCAGCCTTCAAGGCCAGGATCACGCTGGACTACCACCGACTGTTCCCGGCAACGATCAATACGCCGGAGCACGCCGCGTTCGTGGCGGAGGTGGCGACCGAGCTGTTCGGCGAGGAGATGGTCATCCCCAACCTGACGCCTTCCATGGGCTCGGAAGATTTTTCGGTCATGCTGCAGCACCGTCCCGGCGCGTATTTCCGCCTGGGGCAGGGCGGCGCCGAGTCAGGCTGTGTGCTGCATAATTCAGCCTTTGATTTCAATGATGCGGTGATTCCGGCAGGCAGTGCAATGTTTTGCCGCCTGGTCGAGCGCAGCATGCCATTGACGACAGAATAATTTCACCAGGAATCTTGTTTCATTCATGAGCAGCACACAGGCCACACTTACCCTCATTCGCCCTGACGACTGGCATCTGCATCTGCGTGACGGCGCGGTGCTGGAGTCTGTGGTTGGGGACACGGCACGGCAGTTCGGCCGTGCGATCATCATGCCCAACCTGAAACCGCCGGTCACTACGGTGGCCCTGGCGGCGGCCTATCGCGACCGTATTCTGGCGGCGCTGGCCAAAGCGGGTATTGCCCAGGGGGCGTTCACCCCGCTCATGACGCTTTATCTGACCGACAACACGCGTGTCGAGGATATCGAAGATGCGGCGAAATCGGGATTTGTGCATGGCGTCAAACTATATCCGGCAGGTGCAACGACCAACTCGGATGCGGGTGTGACGGATTTGCTGGGCCGCTGTTCCCCGGTGCTGGAGGCCATGCAGAAAACGGGCATGCCCTTGCTGGTGCATGGCGAGGTGACCGACCCCGAGATCGACCTGTTCGACCGCGAGGCGGTATTTATTGATCGCGTCATGATCCCGCTGCGCCAGGCATTTCCAGCGCTCAAGGTCGTGTTCGAGCATCTGACCACCAGCGAAGGCGTGCAGTACGTTCGCGATGCGCAAGGTCCGGTGGCCGCGACGCTGACGGCGCACCATCTGCTTTATAACCGCAACGCCTTGTTTACGGGCGGGCTGCAGCCGCATTGGTACTGCCTGCCTGTGCTCAAGCGCGAGCAGCATCGCCAGGCCTTGCTGGAGGCCGCGACCAGCGGCAACAGCCGGTTTTTCCTGGGTACGGACAGCGCGCCGCATCCTCGCGGCCTGAAAGAGGCTTCCTGCGGCTGTGCGGGCTGCTATACCGCCCTGCATGCCATGGAACTCTACGCAACTGCGTTTGATGCGGTTGGCCGTCTGGATCAGCTGGAGGGGTTTGCCAGCCGCCATGGCCCCGCTTTTTATGGCCTGCCTGAAAACACGGGCACGCTGACGCTCGAGCGGGTAGACTTTACGATTCCGGACGAGTTGGCCATGGCCGGCTCTACGGTGGTTCCTCTGGCGGCAGGGCAATCCCTCAAGTGGAAAACGGTCGCCGCCGCCTAGGCTAGCCTGTCCGGGCTGATGCGGGACCAGCCTGCCGGCGCACGGTCAGGAGCGCCGGCTTCTGGCGAGCCTGAGATCAACGCGCCTGCACAGGCATGCGCGGCACAAGGCGCACGCTAGCGGGATGCCTGCTGTTTTTCTTCCAGGGCTTCCCAGCGTGCAAAAAGCGCCTCGAGTTTTTGCTGGGCGTCTGCAACCTGGGCGTTGATGCGTTCCACCTCCTCGGGGGCTTCCCGATACAGGCTGCCGTCTGCCAGGCGGGCAGCCAGGGCGGCCTGTTCGGCTTCCAGCGCGGCGATGGCGTCGGGCATGCCGTCGAGTTCGCGCTGCTCCCACGATGTGATGCGGACCTTGGCGGTTTTGGCGGCGCGGGTCGCCTGTGCGCTGGCGGGTGCTTCCTCCGGACTGGCCTGCGCGCTGTCTTTTATATGAGTGATGGCGGGCCGCTGGGCCAGCCACTCGTCGTATCCGCCCACGTATTCGCCCCAATGGCCGTTGCCCTCGAAGGCAATGGTCTGGGTGACTACGTTATCCAGGAATTCGCGGTCGTGGCTGACGAGCAGGACCGTGCCGGGGTAGTCCTGGAGCAGGGCTTCGAGCAGCTCCAGTGTTTCGATATCCAGGTCGTTGGTGGGTTCGTCCAGCACGAGTACATTGGTGGGGCGTGCGAACATGCGCGCCAGGACCAGCCGGGCGCGCTCGCCGCCGGACAGGCTGCTCACGGGTGAGTGGGCGCGTGCGGGCGGGAAGAGGAAATCCTCCAGATAGCTCATTACGTGTTTGCGCTGATCGCCGATTTCTATCCATTCGCTGCCGGGATTGATGGTGTCGGCCAGGGTGGCGCTTTCGTCCAGCTGCGAGCGCATCTGGTCGAAATATCCTACGGTGAGATTGGTGCCCGGACGCACGCTGCCTTCGTTGGGCTGCAGTTGTCCCAGGATGATGCGCAGCAGTGTGGTCTTGCCGGCGCCGTTGGGGCCGATCAGGCCGATGCGGTCCTTGCGCAGGATGACGGTGGACAGGTCGCGGATCAGGACTTTGTCGCCATAGCCGTGGCTGACATGCTCCAGTTCGGCGACCAGCTTGCCTGAGCGTTGGCCTTCGGCCACGGCCAGGCGCACATTGCCCTGGCTTTCGCGGCGCGCGGAGCGTTCCCTGCGCAATTGCTCAAGCCTGCGCACGCGGCCTTCGTTGCGGGTGCGCCGCGCTTCCACGCCCTTGCGTATCCAGACTTCTTCTTGCGCCAGCATTTTGTCGAAGCGGGCATTTTGCTGCTGTTCAGCCTGCAGCCATTCAGCCTTGCGCTGCTGCCACTGCGAGAAGTTGCCGGGAAAGCTGAACAGCTTGCCGCGATCGAGCTCAACAATGCGCGTGGCGACCGCATCCAGGAAGCGGCGGTCGTGGGTGATCAGCACCACGCTGCAGCGCGCGGACAGCAGCAGGTTTTCGAGCCAGGCAATGCCTTCGAAGTCCAGATGGTTGGTGGGCTCGTCCAGCAGCAGGAGGTCGGGCTGGTCCGCCAGCGCGCGCGCCAGTGCCACGCGTTTGCGTGAACCGCCGGACAGACCCTTGATGGGCGCATCGGCAGCCAGGCCAAGCTGGTCGATCAATGCATTGACGCGGGTGGGGCGCTGCCAGTCTTCGCTTTCGGTGATGTCGCCGCACAGGGCGTCGAAGACGGTCAGCGTGTCGTCCAGTTCGGGCTCTTGCTCCACAGTGGCGACGGTAAGGCCGCCCAGCCGCATGATCTCGCCATCGTCGGGCGTGGCGCGGCCGTCCAGGACTCGGAGCAGGGAGGATTTGCCCGCGCCGTTGCGCCCGATCAGGCCGATGCGTTCGCCGGGTTGAATCGCCAGGTCGGCGTGATCGAGCAATGGGTGGTGACCATATGCCAGTTGGGCATTGGTGAGTGTGATGAGTGTGGTAGCCGCCATGTTCTAACGCCTGCCATACGCTGGCAGGCCCTGTTCAACTGTGATGTATGCGCGTGCAGGTGCCGTTGCGCAAGGAAATGCGACGCGGGTTGTCCCGCGCGCTAAAACGCTATTGTCGCAGGTTACAATGCATCGGTGAGGCAGGCTGGGCAATCGCGGTGCGCAAGCATCGAGGAAGGTCCGGACTCCATAGAGCAGGATAGCGGCTAACGGCCGTCCGGCAAGGCGGTGCAGCAATGCACCGGCAAGCCGAGGAACAGGGCCACAGAGACGAGTCTGCGGCGCGGGCATGCGCAAGCATGCACCGGTACGGCCATCTCCGTACCGTATGGGCGGCAACGCCCATGGCGCGGCAGGGTGAAACGCGGCAACCTCTATCCGGAGCAACATCAAATAGGCATGCGGCTGGCCTTGTGCCAAAAGGGCGGCTCGCCCGAGCATGCGGGTAGATGGCTAGAGCGCGGCAGCAATGCCGGGCCAAGAGGAATGATTGCCCGCCTGGCTTGCCAGGCGTACAGAATCCGGCCTACAGGCCTGTCTCACACTCATACTTGCCTCATTTCCTTCCATAGTGTCAGCAATTGCAAATTGTCCGGGCTTTCCCGATGCGGATTCGTGACAAAGGACTTTCAGTTCAAGACACAATTTCTTGATTTCTCAAGAGATTTTCTTTCCCCCTTCTTTCTGTATCACGGCTAAGTGCTTGTCGTGATTGAAAAAATTGCAACTTTGCGCTTGACCAGTTGCGTCCCTTACCGTAGAGTGGGGAAAAGTAGGATTTTGTGCAAAAAAGTGGGGAAGAAAACTTGTTCCAGGGTAGCAGCGCTCTCACTCTCGATGCCAAGGGGCGGATCTCGATTCCGACCCGGCACCGTGACGCGCTCGTTTCCCAGGTCGAAGGACGTCTTACCCTTACCCGCCATCCGGATGGCTGTCTGCTTGTGTATCCCCGCAGTGTGTGGGAGAAGAAGCGCGAACAGATTGCCGCATTTCCGATGTCTGCCCGTCCCTTGCAGCGTTTGCTGCTGGGTAATGCGCAGGATGTGGATATGGATGGATCGGGCCGGATACTGGTTGCGCCTGAGCTGCGCAACGCTGCCGGCCTGGCTCGCGAGGTCATGCTGTTAGGGATGGGCAGTCATTTCGAACTGTGGGATTCCGCTGAATGGGCACGCCGCGAGGCTGAAGATCTCGCCAAGGGCATGCCCGAGGTCCTCGAACAATTTTCTTTCTGAAGTCCTTTTATGGTGTTCATGCATCGGTCCGTGCTGTTGGAGCCTACGGTCAACGCTCTCGTTGATCCCGGCTTCGGCGTCAGGGGCAAATCGCCGAAGCGGGCGACCGGCCATCGTGGGCGGAGCGTCCGGGATGCGGCGGCTTCGGAGGCGGTTGAGAACACCGTGCCGGACGCCGGGCGGAGCGGTCAGGACAAGGTCGGCGGCGTGTTTGTTGACGGCACGTTCGGTCGGGGCGGACACAGCCGTCTGCTGTTGTCCCGTCTGGCGCAGGATGCGCGGCTGGTGGTCTTCGACAAGGATCCGCAGGCGATAGCGTCGGCGCATCAGCTGGCTGAAGAGGATGGCAGGGTAACGGTTGTACACAGCGGTTTTGCCGATATGGCGGAAAGGCTGGCAGGGTTGGGCATCGATGCAGTCGATGGAGTAATGCTGGATCTGGGCGTTTCATCCCCCCAGATCGATGATGCCTCCAGGGGGTTTTCCTTCATGCGTGAAGGCCCGCTGGATATGCGGATGGATACAAGCAGTGGCATGACCGCTGCGCAATGGCTGGCTCAGGTCGGCGTTGATGAGTTGAGGGAGGTCATCGCACATTATGGCGAAGAACGGTTTGCTTTCCAGATTGCAAAGGCGGTTGTGGCTCGCCGCGAATCCAGGCCGCTGTGCACAACGCTCGACCTCGCCGAGCTCGTCGCCAGTGTCGTCCGTACGCGCGAAAAGGGTCAACACCCGGCCACCCGCAGCTTTCAGGCTATACGGATTTACCTCAATCAGGAACTCGAGGAGCTCGCGCGCGCCCTCAAGGCAATTCTGACGATATTGGCGCCGGGAGGGCGTTTGGCGGTGATCAGTTTCCACTCTCTTGAAGACCGCATGGTCAAGCAGTGTATTGCAGCCGCAGCCAGGCCGGCGGCGGCGCAGGCGCGCATGCCTATTTTCGAGAAAGACATGCCGCAGCCCATCCTGCGTTCGCTGGGACGGGTGCTGCCCGAGCCCGAGGAGGCCAGTGACAATGTCCGGGCCCGCTCCGCCGTGTTGCGCGTGGCTGAACGCACCACAACCCCGCTGCCGCCAGATGGCGGCGCGTCGTTTGTGGAAAATCCCGGCCCAGCGCTGTCCGGCAAGCCTGCCGCTGGGCGCCGCCGTACAGGCAAGACAGGAGGGCGTGGATAATGGGTCGCCTGAGCCTGCTGTTCGCCGCCTTGCTGATGCTGTCGGCGCTTTCTCTGGTAACGGCGCGCTTCCAGGCGCGCCAGTTGTATGTTGAGGCCGGCCGCCTTGAGGACAAGGCGCGCCAGCTTGATACGGACTGGCGCCGCCTGCAGCTTGAGCGCGCGGAGCTGGCGCGCAATGCCCGCATCGACAGCATGGCGCGCAACGAGCTGCACATGCTGCCATTCTCGATAGGCAACACCATTTACCTGAAAGGCGAGGCGTCCACGACCGCTGCCGCCGCGCAGGGAGGGCAGCCATGAAGCGCGTTCGCTTCTTCGACAGCCCCGTCCTCAATCATCAGATGCCGCTGTGGCGTTCGCGGCTGGTGCTCATACTGCTGATGCTGGGCTTTATTGCGCTGGCCGCCAAAGCCTTGTACTTGCAGGGCCTGTCCAATGAATTCCTGAAGCAGCAGGGCGAGCGGCGTTACGAGCGCACGCTGGTATTGCCCGCGACACGCGGAAAGATCTTTGACCGCACCGGTACGGTGGTCATGGCATCCAGCGTGCCGGTGCGCGCCATCTGGGCCATTCCCGAGGATGCGCGCAAGGCGACCGATGCGCAGTTGCAGGCCCTGGGCAAGCTGCTGGACCTGTCGGTATCGGACATCAAGTCGCGCATAGGGGATGAAGACAGGAGTTTCGTCTATATAAAACGCCAGGTGCCCATCGATGTGGCGGACCAGATCCGCCATCTGAAGCTGCCTGGTTTTCACGATCAGAAGGAAATGCGCCGCTACTACCCGGAAGGTGACGTGGCTGCGCATATCATCGGCTTTACCAATATCGAAGACAAAGGCATCGATGGCATAGAGCTGGCCTTTAACGACGCTCTGTCGGGCAAGCCGGGTTCGCGCCGCGTGATCAAGGACAGGCTGGGACGTGTGGTCGAGGACGTCCAGGCCGTGGTGCCCCCAGTCGACGGGCAGGATCTGCGGCTGTCCATAGACGCCGGCCTGCAGTTCGACGCCTATGCCGCCCTGAAGGACGCCATCAAGGAAAACAATGCCAAGGCGGGGGCGGTGATTGTGCTGGATGTCCAGACCGGCGAAGTGCTGGCACTGGTCAATCTGCCCACCTACAACCCTAACGACCGGTCCGACCGCAAGGGCGCAGCACTGCGCAATCGTGCGCTGACAGACACTTTCGAGCCGGGCTCCATCATGAAGCCGTTCACGGCTGCGCTGGCGCTGGATATCAATCGCATCAACACGTCCATGCTGTTCAAGACGGGCAACGGGCACTATCGCTATCAGGGTTCGACCATCTCCGACGTCAGCGCCAACGGCACGCTCAATGTGGCGGGTATTCTGCGGCGCTCCAGCAATATCGGCATGACGATGATTTCCGAGAAGCTGACCTCGGAAGAAATGTGGACCAAGTTCACCGAGCTCGGCTTCGGGCGCTCGCCGCAAACCCATTTTCCGGGCGTGGCCTCCGGCCGCTTGCGGCCTTGGGAGCGCTGGCGGCCTATCGAGCGCGCCACCATGGCCTATGGCTACGGGCTGTCGGCATCGTTGATGCAGATCGCGCATGCCTATACCGTGTTTGCCCGCAATGGTGACATGGTATCGCTGACGCTGCTCAAGCGCGAAGGCAAGCCCACCAGTGTGCAGGTTTACAAGCCTCATACCGCGGGGCTGATCCGCGCGATGCTCGAGGCGGCCGCAGGTCCTGACGGCGCCAAGCTGGCGCAGGTGCAGGGCTATCGCGTAGCCGGGAAAAGCGGCACGGCCCGGCAGATTGTCGACGGCAAGTACAGCCGCACCCAGTATCGCAGCTCTTTTGTCGGCTTTGCGCCGGTCTCCAATCCCCGCATTGTCGTGGCAGTCACGATAGACGAGCCGCATGGCAACGGCTATTACGGCGGACGCGTCGCCGCGCCGGTGTTTGCGAAAATCGTGGCCGGCAGCCTGCGGCGCATGGGCGTGCAGCCGGATGCGCCCATCGAGTCCATGGTGGCCCTGGGGAACAAAGAGGGGGCGTCAGAATGAGGGCGCTCGATATCATTTCCTGGCTCGGACGGCATGTCTCGCATGGGGCCCGTTTGTGCCTGGATACCCGCCAGCTTCGCGCTGGCGATGTGTTTTTTGCCTGCCCTGGCGCCAGTGCAGACGGACGCGACTTTATCGCGCAGGCGGTGTCGCTGGGCGCTGCGGCGATTGTTGCCGAGGCCGGCGAGCGCGGCGCAGCGCATGCGCTGGATGTAAAGCCCGGCGTATCCGATGGTGTAGCCGTGCCCTTGCTTGAGGTGCCAGGCCTGACGGACAGCCTGGGCGCCGTTGCGCATGGCTGGTACGGCGAGCCTTCGCGCGCCCTCAAGGTGGTTGCTGTCACCGGCACCAATGGCAAGACCAGTTGCGTACAGTGGCTGGCGGCTGCGCTCAATGCGGAGAACGTGCCTTGCGGGACCATAGGCACACTGGGCGTGACCCTGCCTGGCGGGCAGGATCTGGGCGGTGCGCTGACGACGCCGGACATCTTGACCATGCATCACAGCCTGGCTGCGCTGCGCGCTGCCGGCGCACAGGTGGTGGCGCTGGAGGCCTCGTCCATAGGTCTTGATCAGGGACGGCTGGATCACGTGCATATAGACGTTGCGGGGTTTACCAACCTGACCCGTGATCATCTGGACTATCACCAGAC
Organism: Pusillimonas sp.; assembly: GCA_048270225.1. Lineage (GTDB taxonomy): Bacteria > Pseudomonadota > Gammaproteobacteria > Burkholderiales > Burkholderiaceae_B > Allopusillimonas. The sequence continues at coordinate 11,230 of JBLWTG010000004.1, forward strand.
GCAGGAAAACTACAAGGCCGCCAAGTTCGCGCTGTTCCAGTGGCCAGGCCTGCGCCGCGCCATTATCAATGCTGACGATGCCGCCGGCGTTGAACTGCTCGCGGCGCTGCCGCCTGCCATGGCGCTGGGCTATTCGCTGGGCCAGGCCTCGGCAGCGGCCATACAGGCTCAGGATATACAGGTCGGTCCTTATGGGCTGGTTTTCAAGCTGATTACGCCGGCCGGCAGCACGCAAGTGCTGACACGTCTGGTGGGCGAGCACAATATTTCGAACCTGTTGCTGCTGGCCGGCGTCCTGCTGGATCAGGGCTGGGAGCTTTCCCGTATTACCCGTGTGCTGGCCGCCCTGCGCCCGGTGCCGGGCCGTTTGCAGAGCGTGGACGCGGCAATGCTGCAAGGCGCGCTGGCCTCTGGCGCCGGAGAGCGGACGCAAGGCGGTCAGGCCGGGCCCATGGTGGTGGTGGATTACGCACACACGCCCGACGCCCTCGAACATGCGCTGATGGCATTGCGCCCACTGGCCGATGCCAGAGGTGGCAGGCTGGTTTGCGTGTTCGGCTGCGGCGGCAGCCGTGACAGCGGCAAGCGTCCTCTCATGGGCGGTATCGCTGCCCACAGGGCAGATGTGGTGATTCTGACCAGCGACAATCCGCGCAGTGAAGACCCGCAGGCCATCATCGAGCAGATCGTGGCCGGCATGCCGGTACGTCCGGGCATAGAGCAGGACCGTGCTGTTGCGATTCTGTCGGCGATCTGGGATGCCGATGCCGCGGATGTTGTATTGCTGGCCGGCAAGGGGCATGAAACCTATCAGGAGTCCCAGGGCGTGCGAACGCCATTCGACGACCGCGAGTGGGCGAGATTTGCCCTGACCTGGGGCGATGGGCTGAGCCTGTCCACTGATTCGCGCAATATTTCGCCGGGGCAGCTGTTTGTTGCGCTGAAGGGTGAGAACTTTGATGGCCACGCCTATCTTGCCGCCGTGGCGCAGGCGGGCGCCTGCGCCGCCATTGTCGAGCAGGCCGACCCTGCCGCCGGCCTGCATCAGTTCGTGCTGGGCGAAACCCGTCAGGCGCTGGGCCGCATCGCGACGGCGTGGCGCCGCCAGTTTGATATACCTGTCATTGGCGTAACGGGCAGCAACGGCAAGACGACAACCAAGGAAATGATTGCCGCCATTCTGCGCGCGGCTTATGGCGAATGCGCCAGCCTGGCGACGCGCGGCAACCTGAACAATGACATCGGCGTGCCGTTGTCGGTGCTGCGCCTGACGCGGGCACATCGTGCTGCCGTGCTCGAGCTGGGCATGAATCACCCTGGAGAAATCGCCTTGCTGGCCGCGATTGCACAGCCTGTTGTGGCGCTGGTCAATAACGCCCAGCGGGAGCATCAGGAGTTCATGCAGTCGGTCGAGGCCGTGGCGCGCGAAAACGGCAGTGTGCTCGAGGGTCTGTCGGCAGACGGGACGGCTGTATTCCCGGGCGACGACGACTATACGGCTTTGTGGACCAGCCTGGCGGCAGGTCGCAGCATCGTGCGCTTTGGCTTTGACGCCGGACTTGAGGTCCACGCTGACCATATCCAGGCCGAGCCGTCGCGCACGCGCTGCCGTTTGCTGTCCCCCGCAGGCAGCGTAGAGCTTTCACTGTCCGCGCCGGGCGCGCACAATCTGCGCAATGCCATGGCCGCGGCGGCATGCGCGCTCGCTGCAGGCGTGGCTTTTGATGCGGTCAGGCGCGGCCTGGAGGCGTTCAATCCAGTGCAGGGCCGCATGCAGCCGCATGCGCTGCCTGGCGGGTTCCAGCTTATCGACGATACCTATAACGCCAACCCTGACTCCGTGCGCGCTGCCATTGAGGTGCTCTCGCAAATGCAGGGCAGGAAAATCCTTGTGCTGGGCGACATGGGCGAAGTCGGCGTCAATGGCCCCGCTATGCATGCCGAAGTCGGCCGCTATGCCCTGGACAAGGGCATAGACACACTGCTGGCCTTCGGGCCGGCGTGCCAGCATGCCGTTCGGGCGTTTGGTCGCGACGCGCATGCTTATTCATCCATCGACAGCCTGGTCCAGGAACTGACTGCTCGCCTTCCCGCCAACATCCTGGTCAAAGGATCGCGCAGCATGCGTATGGAGCGTGTCATACAGGCACTTGAATCACAACAGGCCCTGTTTGAGCAAGGAGCCGGCCATGCTACTTGAACTTGCCCGCTGGCTGTCGGACGCGCACATCCGTGCGTTTGGCGTATTCGAATACATTACATTCCGCGCCGTGCTGGCGTGCGGAACGGCTTTGCTGATCGGCCTGTTCGCGGGCCCCTGGGTGATCCGCCGTCTGACGGCCCTGAAGATCGGGCAGGCTGTGCGCGCCTATGGTCCGGAATCCCATCTGCAGAAGAACGGCACGCCGACCATGGGAGGGGCGCTCATTCTGATCTCCATTGGCGTGAGTACGCTGATGTGGGCGGACTGGACCAACCGGTTTGTATGGGTGGTGTTGTTGGTGACATTCGGTTTTGGCTGGATAGGCTGGGCCGACGATTACAAGAAGGTCGTCAATCGGGATCCGGAGGGCATGTCCTCGCGCCGCAAGTTTTTCTGGCAGGCCCTGATCGGCCTTGTGGCGTCCATTTACCTGACCTTTGCAGTATCGGCCCCCGCCAATGCCGAGTTGTGGCCACTGTTCCGGGACTGGGTGCTGAGCGGCTTTACCATGCCGTTGCCTACCCGTGCCGATCTGATCGTGCCCTTCTTCAAGAGCGTGAGCTATCCGCTGGGCGTCTTCGGCTTTGCGGCGCTGACCTGGCTGGTGATCGTGGGCTCGAGCAACGCTGTCAACCTGACCGATGGCCTGGACGGACTGGCCATCATGCCCACTGTCATGGTCGGCAGCGCGTTGGGTATTTTCGCGTATGTCGTCGGGCGGGTCGATTATTCCAAGTACCTGTTATTCCCGTATATCCCGGGCGCCTCCGAGCTCATGGTGCTGTGCGCGGCCATTGCCGGCGCGGGGCTGGCATTCCTGTGGTTCAACGCATATCCGGCTCAGGTGTTCATGGGCGACGTTGGCGCCCTGGCGCTGGGTGGCGCGCTGGGAACCATTGCCGTCATTGTGCGTCAGGAAATTGTGCTGTTCATCATGGGCGGCGTGTTTGTGGTCGAGACGCTGTCCGTCATGGTGCAGGTGTCCTGGTTCAAGTACACCAAGCGGCGTTACGGAGAAGGGCGGCGGGTATTCCGGATGGCGCCGCTGCATCATCATTTTGAAGTCACCGGGTGGAAAGAAACCCAGGTGGTGGTTCGATTCTGGATCATCAGCATGATGCTGGTGCTCCTTGGTTTGGCAACGTTGAAATTGCGATGAACAACTGGTCTTTTCCCTCGGTGCGCACGGATGGCCTGACCCTGATCATGGGGTTGGGCGAGACCGGCGCGGCTGCTGCGCTGTGGTGCGGCCGGCATGGCGCGCGCCTGCGCGTGCTGGATACGCGCGAGCAGCCTGGGGGATTGGCGGCGCTCAATAACTCGCTGGAAGCATCGCGTGTTGAATACCGCCTGGGCGCGGCGGCGTTTGCCGAAGACGCGCTGGAGGGCGTGCATACAATCGTGCTCAGCCCCGGCCTTGCGCCTTCGCAGCCGCCGCAGCAGGCATTGCTGGCGCTCGCGGCACAGCGAGGCATTGAGGTGATCGGCGAAGTCGAGCTGTTTGCGCGGGCACTGGCCGATATGGCAGAGCAGGGCTATCAGCCGCGACTGCTGGCGGTGACCGGCACCAATGGCAAGACGACCGTCACAGCCATGACGCGACGGCTGGTCGAGGCCGGCGGTTTGAGCGTACAGGCGGCTGGCAATATCAGCCCGGCGGCGCTGGCGGCACTCGCCGCGGCGCTGGATGCGAACGACCTGCCCGATGCCTGGGTGCTTGAGCTGTCCAGCTTCCAGCTTGAGTTCATCTCCTCGCTCAAGGCGGATGCCGCTGTTGTACTGAACGTTACCCAGGATCATCTGGACTGGCACGGCGACATGACGGCCTACGCAGCGGCCAAGGCACGCTTGCTGAAAATGGCCCAGGTATCCGTGGTCAACCGCGACGACCCGTTGGTGGCGGCGATGGTGACAGACCTGCGCGCGCCGGCGGTGCGAAGCTTTGGCCTGGGCGAGCCCGAGCTCGAAGGCGATCTCGGGCTGGAAAACAGCAACGATATCCTGTGGCTGACAGCCGCCGAGGCGACCGATTTCGACGTGCCTGCGCCATCCGCGCGGCGCAAGAAAGCGCAAGCGGAACTGTTGCGCAGCGAGGGCCGCGTCAGCCGTTTGATGCCCGCTGACGCCCTGCGGCTGCGAGGCCGTCACAATGCCCTGAACGCCCTGGCCGCCCTGGCGCTGGGGCGCTGCCTTGATCTGAATTGGGCCGGCATGCTGCGCGCCCTGCGCGACTATGGCGGCGAACCGCATCGCATGGAATTCGTGCGCACGGTCGCTGGCGTCGATTTCGTAAATGACAGCAAAGGCACCAATGTTGGCGCGACGGTGGCGGCGCTGGACGGCCTGGACACCCGCGCGGTGCTGATTGCGGGCGGCCTGGGCAAGGGGCAGGATTTCTCGCCGCTGCTCAAGCCGGTGCGCGATCATGCGCGTGCAGTGGTGCTGATTGGAAGTGATGCGCAGGTCATGGAGCAGGCGCTGGCGCCAGCCGGTGTGCCCATCGAGCATGCGCAGAGCCTGGGTCAGGCGGTTGAGCGGGCTCTTGCGCTGGCCAGCGAGGGCGACATGGTGCTGTTGTCGCCGGCCTGCGCCAGCATGGACATGTTCAGGAATTATGGGCATCGCGGTCAGTGTTTCGTCGATGAGGTCCAGGAACTGGCGCTGAGCCGGGGGGAGGTCGCATGAGCCTGTTTGCAGACCTGACTTCGGGCGTAAACGCCGTCAGACCCGGGCGTACGACGATGCCCAGCTTTGATATTTCGCTGCTTATCGTGGCCAGCGCCCTGGTGCTGTTTGGTCTGCTGATGGTGTACTCGGCGAGCATTGCGCTGGCCGATGGTCCTCGCTACGAAAGCTATGGCCGTTATTATTTTGTGCTGCGCCACGGCGTATTCATCCTGGTCGGCCTGGTGGGTGCCCTGTTCGCGGTCAGCATTCCTATGAAGGTCTGGCAGAAATTCGCGGTGCCGCTGTTCCTGGTGTGCCTGGTGCTGTTGCTGGTCGTGCTGGTGCCGGGTCTTGGGCGCGAGGTCAACGGCGCGCGCCGCTGGCTGCCGATGGGGCCCATCAATTTCCAGCCGTCCGAACTCATGAAGGTGGCCGTGCTGCTGTATGCGGCAGACTACACGGTGCGCAAGCAGGAGCACATGCATGACTTTCTGCGCGGCTTTCTGCCCATGGCCTGCGCACTGGCGGTGGTAGGCATTCTGCTGCTGCTGGAACCCGATCTGGGCGCGTTCATGGTCATTGTCGCGATTGCGGTGGGCATTCTGTTCATCGGCGGCATCAACGGCAAGTTGTTTTCCACGCTGCTGGGCATCATGGTCGGAAGCTTTCTGCTGCTGATCTGGCTCTCGCCCTGGCGGCGCGAGCGCCTGTTTGTGTACCTGGATCCCTGGAATCCCGACAATGCCTATGGCAGCGCCTATCAGCTGTCGCATTCGCTGATCGCGCTGGGACGCGGGGAATGGTTCGGTGTGGGCCTGGGTTCCAGCATAGAGAAACTGCATTATCTGCCGGAAGCGCACACCGACTTCATCGTGGCGGTCATAGGCGAAGAGCTTGGTTTTGTGGGCCTGATGGTTCTGCTTGGCCTGTTTGTATTCCTGGTGTGGCGCGGTTTTGAGATCGGACGCCAGGCCATTGCCATGGAGCGGATATTCAACGGTCTGGTCGCGCAAGGCGTGGCGCTGTGGTTTGGCGTGCAGTGCTTCATCAATGTCGGTGTGTGTGTCGGCCTGTTGCCGACCAAAGGCCTGACGCTGCCCATGGTCAGCTATGGCGGTACCGGGATAGTGATGAATCTGGTGGCGATGGCGCTGCTGTTTCGCGTTGATTTTGAGAATCGCAACATGATGCGAGGTAAGCGAACATGAGTACGCAAACCTTGCTGATCATGGCGGGCGGCACCGGCGGGCATATCATGCCAGGGCTGGCGGTCGCGCATGAAATGAAAGCGCGCGGATGGCGCGTGCTGTGGCTGGGCCATCCCGAGCGCATGGAAGGCCGGCTTGTGCCGCCTCAAGGTTTTGAACTCATTCCCCTGCGATTTTCGGGCCTGCGCGGCAAGGGCCTGCTCACTGTGCTGCAGTTGCCATTTACCTTGTTGCGCGCATGCTGGCAGGCGCGGGCAGCGATGCGCCGCGCCAGGCCTGATGTCGTGCTTGGCATGGGCGGCTATGTTGCGTTTCCGGGCGGCGTCATGGCGTCGCTGCGCCGCATTCCGCTCGTGGTGCATGAACAGAACGCCATCGCCGGGACCACAAACCGCTGGCTGGCCAGAATGGCCGGCAAGGTGCTGGTCGGGTTTCCTGGTGCCCTGCCGGGGGCGGTGATGGTCGGCAATCCGGTGCGCCCCGAATTTACGAATCAGGCAAGCGCGATGGTGCGCTATGGTGCGCGTCAGGGCCCGCTGCGCCTGCTGGTCGTGGGCGGCAGTCTGGGTGCTGCGACGCTCAATACCGTCGTGCCCAAGGCGCTTGCCCTGTTGCCTGAGGACAGGCGCCCCGTCGTTACGCATCAGGCAGGAGAAAAAAACCTGTCCAGTCTGAAGGCGGCCTATGAGCAGGCGGGCGTGCAGGCGCAGTGCCAGGCGTTTATCGAGAATATGGCCGAGGCCATGGCGCAGGCCGACATCGTGGTCTGCCGCGCAGGCGCCATGACGGTGGCCGAGGTCGCGGCCATAGGCGTGGCTGCGCTGTTTATTCCGCTGCCGCACGCGATCGATGATCACCAGACCGCGAACGCAAGATATTTGAGCGATTGCTATGGCGCGCAGATGCGCCGGCAATCTGAGTTTGATGCCCAATGGCTGGCTGACTGGCTGGGTGCGCTTGAGCGCCCGGAGCTGGCCCGCATGGCATCGCACGCGCATGAACACGCATCGCTGCAGGCATGCAGCCAGATCGCCGACGCGTGCGAGCAGGCAGTCAGGAGTCAGGCATGAAGCACCGCATACAGAGCATTCATTTTGTCGGCATAGGCGGCTCGGGCATGAGCGGCATTGCCGAGGTGCTCCTGAATCTTGGCTATTCCATCAGTGGATCCGATATCCAGGAGTCGGCCGTGACGCGCAGGCTGTCGGATCTGGGTGCACGCATCGCCATCGGGCATGATGCCGCCAATATCAAAGGGGTGGGCGCTATCGTGACATCCACCGCCGTGAGCGGCGACAATCCGGAGGTGCTGGCCGCCCGTGCTGCGCGCATTCCTGTGGTGCCTCGCGCGCTCATGCTCGCTGAACTGATGCGCCTGAAGCGCGGCATTGCCGTTGCCGGCACGCACGGCAAAACCACGACGACCAGCTTGGTCGCCAGTGTGCTGGCTGGCGGCGAGCTGGATCCAACCTTTGTGATCGGCGGGCGTCTGACCTCGGCGGGCGCCAACGCGCGCCTGGGGCAGGGCGAGTACATCGTGGTGGAGGCCGACGAATCGGACGCGTCCTTCCTGAACCTGCTGCCGGTGATGGCCATCATCACCAATATCGACATGGACCATATGGATACCTATGGCCACGATATTGCCCGGCTGAAAAGTGCCTTTATCGAATTCACCCAGCGTCTGCCGTTCTATGGTTCGGCCGTGCTGTGCAGCGATGACGCCAATGTGCGGGAAATCATTCCCTTTGTGTCGCGGCCAGTGACAACCTACGGTATAGACAGCGACGCGCAGGTGCGCGCCATGAACGTGCATGCCGAAGGCACGCTCATGTGTTTCGATGTGCACCGCCAGGGCGCGACCGGGGCTTTGCCCCTGCTGTCGATCCGCCTGAACCTGCCCGGCCGCCACAATGTGCTCAATGCACTGGCCGCCATTGCCGTGGCCACTGAACTGGGCGTTTCCGACGATGCAATCGCCTCGGCGCTGTCCACGTTTCGTGGCGTCGGACGCCGCTTTACGCAAGTGGGCGATTTCAGCGTGCAGGCGGCTCACGGCGGCGGTCGCTACACCCTGGTCGACGACTACGGGCATCACCCCATCGAAATGGCGGCCACGCTGAGCGCCGCGCGCGGCGCCTGGCCCGACCGCCGCATTGTGCTGGCCTTCCAGCCGCACCGCTACACCCGCACGCGCGACTGTTTTGAGGATTTCGTACATGTGCTGGGCCAGGCCGATGCCGTGCTCCTGACCGAAGTCTATCCGGCGGGCGAAGCGCCGCTGGTTGCGGCGGATGGCAGGGCGCTGGCGCGCGCGCTGCGCGTGGCTGGCAAGGTGGAACCTGTTTTTGTCGAAGACGTGGCAGACATGCCGCAGGCGATTCGCGACTTTGCCCGCGACGGGGATGTGATTGTTGTGATGGGGGCGGGTTCGATCAGCCGCGTACCGGCCCAGATAGGAGAAGTAGCATGAGCGGACAATTCGGCCGGGTAGGCGTGCTGTATGGCGGACATTCCGCCGAGCGGGAAGTCTCCCTGATGTCGGGGCAGGGGGTTCATGATGCCCTGCGCAGCAAGGGAGTGGACGCCCATTTGTTCGACACCGGGCGGTATACGCTGGTGGACCTGATCAGCTCCGGCTTTGAGCGCGTGTTCATTGCCCTGCATGGACGCCATGGCGAAGACGGCACGCTGCAGGGCGCGCTGGAGCTGCTTGGCATCCCCTATACCGGCAGCGGCCCGCTGGCGTCGTCGCTGGCCATGGACAAGATCATGACTAAGAAGGTGTGGCTGCAGCAGGCGCTGCCTACGCCGGAATTCGCCGTGCTGTCCAGCGACGCGGACCTGGATGCCGCCGCGCAGCGCCTGGGCCTGCCTATGATCGTCAAGCCGCCGCACGAGGGGTCCACGCTGGGCGTGACGCGCGTGGACGACCTGGGCGCGCTGCGCGAGGCCTATCGCCTGGCCAGCCGCTACGATGCCGATGTTTTGGCCGAGCAGTTTGTGGTCGGCCGGGAACTCACGGTTGCGCTGCTGGGCAAGGGCAAGACAACGCGCGCGTTGCCGGTCATCGAGATTATTGCGCCACAGGGCAATTATGACTACGAGCACAAATATGTGTCCAACGACACGCAGTATGTGTGCCCTGCGGAACTGCCCGCCGCGCTTTCCGAAGAGATTCTGCGCCTGTCAGAACAGGCGTATATGGCGCTGGGCTGCGAAGGCTGGGGCCGGGCGGATTTCATGCTGGATGCGCAGGGGCGGCCGTGGCTGCTCGAAATCAATACCTCGCCCGGCATGACCAGCCATTCGCTGGTACCCATGGGCGCCAAGGCGGCCGGCATGAGCTATGCCGACCTTTGTGTAGAAATTCTGTCCACGGCGAGCTGCAAAGTGCAGGCGCCGCCGGCCGGCTGACAGGGGGATATCGCTGTGTTTTCAGACGCCCGCCTCACCAACTTCATCGCGAACACGCTGGTTCTGCTGGCTGTGTTCGCGTTGCTGGCGGGTGCGGTCGCGTGGGTTGCGCAGCGCCCTTATTTTGCGATTACCACCTTGCAGATCGAGCCGCAGGATCCATCGGGTTCGCTGGCATATGTGTCGCCGGCCAGCGTGCGCGCCACGATAGCCGGCAAGGTCACGGGCAATTTCTTCTCGGTGCATCTGGACGATACCCGTCGCCTGATCGAAACCGTGCCCTGGGTACGGCACGCCAGCGTGCGGCGCGTATGGCCCAACACATTGCGCATCAAGATCGAGGAACAGCAGCCCCTGGCCTACTGGAACGAAAACCAGATGATCAATACCTGGGGCGAGTCGTTCATGGCGAATCAGGGCGAGCTGCCTGATGACGCACAGTTGCCTCAGCTCAACGGTCCCGAGAATTCTGAGCGCCTGGTTGTGCAGCGCTATGCCGAAATCGCCCGCTGGTTTGCGCCGCTCAACCTGCATGTGCGCGAGGTCACGCTCAGTCCGCGTTATGCCTGGGAGGTCACCTTGTCAGACGGCATGCATCTGAGCCTGGGCCGCGACCCGGCTGCCGATGTCGCCGACCCCCATGGCCGTTCGGGTGCCCTGCCTTTTGCCGCGCGCATCGAGCGCTTTGTGCAGGCTTGGCCGCGCCTGGCGCAGCGGCTGGATGGACGCGCCATCAGCAATGCTGATCTACGTTATTCCAACGGTTTTGCCATTACGTTGGCCCCTGTTTCCAATACCTCTGTGAAGTAAAGACTATGACCCGTGACATCAAAGACCTGATCGTTGCACTCGATATCGGCACCAGCAAAGTGGTCGCCGTGGTTGCCGAGATACTGCCGGAAGGCCGGTTCGAAGTCCTGGGCCTGGGACAGCATGAGTCCCAGGGGATGCGCAAGGGCGTGGTCGTGAATATCGAGTCCACGGTCAACTCCATCCAGCGCGCGCTCGAAGAGGCCGAGCTGATGGCCGACTGCAAGATACGCGAAGTCTATACCGGCATCGCGGGCAGCCACATCACCAGCTTCAATTCCAGTGGCATGGTTGCCGTCAAGGACAAGGAGGTCACAGCCACCGATGTGGCGCGCGTGATCGAAACCGCCAAGGCGGTCAATATCCCGACCGACCAGCAGGTGCTGCATGTACTGACGCAGGAATTCATCGTGGACTCCCAGGAGGATATCCGCGAGCCGATAGGCATGAGCGGTCTGCGCCTGGAGGTCCGCGTCCATATCGTGACGGGCGCGGTCAGCGCGGCCCAGAACATCGTCAAATGCGTGCGGCGCTGCGGCCTGGAAGTACAGGATCTGATCCTGCAGCCGCTGGCCTCCAGCCTGGCCTGCCTGACCTCGGACGAAAAAGAACTGGGCGTGGTGCTGGTGGATATCGGCGGCGGCACGACCGACATCGCCATTTTCACCGGCGGCGCGATCCGCCATACGGCAGTCGTACCCATCGCCGGCGACCAGATCACCAGTGATATTGCCGCCATGCTGCGCACGCCCACGCCGGACGCCGAGGAGATCAAGCTGCGTTTCGGGGTGGCCAAGCAGGTACTGGCCAACGCCGACGAACACATCGAAGTGCCTGGCCTGGGCGACAGGCCCAACAGGCAGGTCAAACGCCAGGCGCTGGGCGCGGTGATCGAGCCGCGCGTCGAGGAGCTGTTTACGTTTGTGCAGCAGATCGTGCGCGAATCTGGATACGAAGACCTGTTGGCCTCGGGTGTCGTGCTGACGGGCGGCACATCGCTCATGCCCGGCATTGTCGAGCTGGCCGAAGACGTCTTCCTCAAGCCGGTCCGCGTTTCGGTGCCGGCCTATGAGGGAAGCCTGGCCGATGTCATGCACAATCCGCGGTTTTCCACCGTCATGGGTCTGTTGTCCGAGGCCCGCCTGCAGCGCGCGCGGGGCCGCAAGGTCGCCCAGCAGAAAGGCAGTTTCAAGACCCTGCTGGCACGCATGAAGGAGTGGTTCATGAATTAGGGTGCGGCACGGCCCTGATGGACAGGTGGCATAAGCCTGTTCCTGGAGAGGTTTTCAAACCAGTTGCGAGCACAGGACGCTGGCAGTTCTTTTGAAACCGTTCCGAACAATAAGCAGTACTGGGGAATTTTTATTTTGTCTATCGTTTTTCTGGATATGTGAGGGAGTCAAGCATGATGAACTTTGAAATGCTCGATACGAGCACCAACGGCACCGTAATCAAGGTTGTCGGAGTTGGGGGCGCAGGCGGCAACGCTGTGGCGCATATGATTCGTTCCGGCGTGAACGGCGTGGATTTCATCTGCGCGAACACGGATGCGCAGGCGCTTGCCACGACGGAAGCGCCCGTACAGATCCGCCTTGGCCGCACAGGCCTGGGTGCGGGTGCGCGTCCAGAGCAGGGCCGTGCCGCTGCGGAAACCGCGCGCGAGGAAATCCGCGCCGCGTTGACCGGTGCGCACATGGTGTTCATCACCGCAGGCATGGGTGGCGGCACGGGTACAGGTGCGGGTCCGGTGGTGGCGGAAGTCGCCAAGGAACTGGGTATTCTGACCGTCGGCGTGGTGACCAAGCCTTTTGGCTTTGAGGGCAACAAGCGCCTGAAGATGGCCGAAGAAGGGATTACCGAGCTGTCCAAGCATGTGCACTCGCTCATCGTTGTCCTGAACGAAAACCTGTACGATCTGATGGACGACGATGCGACGCAGGAAGACTGCTTCAAGTCGGCGGACGACGTGCTGCACAATGCCTGCGCCGGCATTGCCGAGATCATCAACGTCGAAGGCAATGTCAACGTCGACTTCGAGGACGTCAAGACCATTATGGGTGAGCAGGGTCAGGCCATGATGGGCACATCCATCGCGGCCGGCGCCGACCGCGCCCGCGTCGCTGCCGAGCGTGCCATTGCGTGCCCGCTGCTCGAAGGCGTGGATTTGCATGGCGCACGCGGCATGCTGGTCAACATCACCGCCAGCCGCACGCTCAAGATGCGCGAAACGCGCGAAATCATGGACACCATCCGCAGCTACGCCGCCGACGATGCCACCATCGTGTTTGGTACGGCCTACGATGAAGCCATGGGTGAAAACCTGCGTGTTACCGTGGTTGCCACGGGCCTGGGTCGCCCCGCAGCCTCCCGTCCGCAACTGGTTTCCAACAACCAGGAAGCACTGCGTACAGGAACCGACGATTACGCTGCGAGCGGCTACGATTTCAGCAATGCGGATGTGCCTGCGGTAATCCGCAATCCGCGCGGCCAGGCTTCGGCTCAGGTGCGTGCGCTGGAAACCGCGGGCATGGATCATTTCGACATTCCCGCTTTCCTGCGCAAACAGGCGGACTGATCCCGGTTTTTTTGTAAGCAACGCAGACTCTCGCATGCCTGCCGGCTTGTCCGGCAGGGCTCCTGGCAGGCGCGCCTTCCCTTTCCCCGGGGAAGGCGCGCCGTCGTGCTTATCCCCAGCGGCGGCCATGGCTGCCGACCAGCCCGCTGCGAGGCTTGCTTGTCCGGTGCTCTCAGGGCTATGTCGGCCACGGCTGGCCTGAAGCGAGCTGAAACACTTGAATGGTTGCCTGAAACAACTAAATTTAATGGTAAACCCTCAAGTCGGTTACAATGGCAGTTCTATAAAGAGCCTAAAAACCGGGCGCAAAGCCCTGATAAATAAACAATGTTACGTCAACGCACCATTCAAAGACCCATCAGCACCAAAGGTGTCGGCCTGCACTCGGGCAGGCGGGTAGAGCTCACCCTGCGCCCGGCGGCGCCGAACACCGGTATTGTCTTTCATCGCGTTGACCTGCCCGAAATCGTCGATCTGCCTGCGCAGGCAGATCAGGTCGGCAATACCCGCATGGCCTCCGTACTGCAGAAAGGCAATGTACGCGTATCCACGGTGGAGCATCTGATGTCCGCCCTGGCCGGCCTGGGCATCGACAACCTGCATGTCGACCTTACCGCTGAAGAAGTCCCCATCATGGATGGCAGCGCAGGTACCTTTGTGTATCTGTTGCGCTCGGCGGGCCTCGAGGAACAGGCCGCCGCCAAGCAGTTCCTGCGCGTGCTCGAGCCCATTGAGGTGCGCGAAGGCGAGGGCGAAGATCTCAAATGGGCGCGTCTGGAGCCTTACGACGGCTTTGCGCTGTCGTTCGCTATCGATTTCCATCATCCCGCCATCGACTCCACCGCCAATTTTGCTGAAGTCGATTTCGCCAAGGATTCCTACGTCAAGACGATCGCCCGCGCGCGCACCTTCGGGTTTGTCAACGAAGTCGAAGCACTGCGCGCCGCCGGCCTGGCCCGTGGCGGCAGCCTTGACAACGCCATCGTCATGGACGAATACCGTGTGCTCAACTCAGACGGCCTGCGCTACGACGATGAATTTGTAAAACACAAGATTCTGGACGCCATTGGCGACCTTTATCTCATTGGCCGGCCCCTGGTTGCGCGCTATGTCGCCTGCAAGTCGGGCCATGGCTTGAACAACCAGCTGGCCCGGGCTTTGCTGGCCCGCCAGGAAAGCTGGGAAATCGTTACCTACGCATCTACCGCCACAGCGCCCAAGGCGTTTACGCACGAGTGGAAGCTGGCCTAGGCCGGCACGGCTCGCAGCGCGGGCGGCCTGTCGGCCGTCCGGCGGTAAGGTATTTCAGCACGGCGCGCACAGGCGATACACTCGCTTGTGCGCGCCTGCTGCCTTACTGGCGATGATGCGCCAACAGACGGCTTATAGCGTCGGCCAGGGGTCCCGGCCTCAGGTTGCCGCGCAGCTCGTCAAACGCCTGCAGGGCATTGCTGTCCAGTGGCGCTACATCCCGTGCCGCGGCCTTGGCAGGCCTTCGGGACAGGCTGGCCTGGACGCTGACAATGATTTCCTGCACGTCCCACCCTTTGCCGGCCAGCAGTTGAACGATGCGCGGTGCAAGCTGACGAAGCTTGGACGCATAGGCCGCGCTGGGAACTGCCAGCGTTATGCGCTGTCTCTCAATACGGGCCACCTGGCAGGCGGAGGCCAGCGCGGCCGGCAGGGCCTGGCGCGCGGCTTCTTGCACTGCCAGCATATTGCGGGCAGCCGCCAGCACGCCAGCGGCGTGCTGGTCGTGGCCCAGCCAGTTAACAGCCAGGGTTGCCGGTTGCGCCTTGTTTTGCGCACGGGCGGTAAAGGGTCGATGCGTACGCGCCATGGCTAGCAAAAGTTAAGGAAACAAAAAGCAAGTTTATGCAGTCTACTCACAGTCATCCTGTTCATTCTAACCGCAAGGGCCTCAGGACATTCGCCATTGTGCTGGTAGCGGTTGCCGCGCTGGGCGCGTCTGCGATCGCCGGCGCCCTGGTGCAGTCGCGGCTGACGCCGCGCCCGGCGCTGAGCGCCGGCCAGGAACGTCTCATCACCGAGCAATTATCCCGTGACTCGGCCTATGTGCGTGAAAACGTCGGCCAGCTGGCCGCGCGCGTCGGCGACATGCAGGCCAGGCTGATCGCCATGGGCGGCCTGAGCAAGCGCGTTGCCACGGCGGCGGGCGTGTCCTATACCGATCCCGAAATTCAGGCCAGCCTGGTTCAGCCCGCGCCAGCGGTCATGGACGACATCCAGGCCGGCGCCGCAGGCATGCCGGACGGGGCCGGTTCCAAGGACAGCATGCAATGGTCCGCCGAGGGGCTGGGCCGCCAGTTGGACCTGCTGTCGCGGCAGCTGTCCGAGCAGAAAGACTGGCTGGGCATGCTGGACCTGGTCATGACCAAGCGGGCCGGGGTGGAAACCAGCCTGCCCTCGTTTCAGCCGGTGGACTACCCCTATCTGAGTTCCTCATTCGGCTGGCGGCGCCACCCCATTACCGGGCGGTATGTCATGCATGAAGGGCTGGATTTTGCCGCGCCCAAGGGCACGCCCATCCACGCGGCCTCCGGCGGGGTCGTGACCGAGGCCCGCTATGTGAACGGCTACGGCAAAATGGTGGAAATCAACCACGGAAACGGCATTATTACCCGTTATGCGCACGCCTCGTCGCTCAACGTCAAGCGGGGCGATCTGGTCGAAAAAGGACAGATGATCGCCCGGGTCGGCACCACAGGGCGCTCAACGGGGCCGCATCTGCACTTCGAGGTGCGCATGGCCGGCCACCCCCTGGATCCCACCCTGTTTCTGCCAAGTCAACAGCCTTCCGACAAGCTGGTGGCCTCCGCCTCAGAGGAGACGGAAACCATTGTTCCCCGGCTGCGTTAAACTGTAGCGTTTTCCTGCGGAGACTTTTTCCGCCAACCCAAACGACAGGCATGCGGGTTCGCGCCGCTACAGTGCGTATCCCATCGACGACACACGAATGGTTTCCTTGCTAAAAAAGCTGATTGGCAGTCGCAACGACCGCATACTTAAGCAGTACCGCAGGCAGGTGGCGCAGATCAACGCGCTCGAGCCCGCCATCGCTGCGCTTTCCGACGAGGATCTGACCGCAAAGACCTCGGTCTTTCGCCAGAGAATTGCCGAGGGCGCCACGCTGGACGATCTCCTGCCCGAAGCATTCGCCGTAGTGCGCGAGGGCAGCAAGCGCGTTTTCGGCATGCGCCACTTCGATGTGCAGCTGCTGGGCGCCATCGCCCTGCACAACGGCAAGATCGCCGAAATGCGCACCGGTGAGGGTAAAACTCTCATGGCCACGCTGTCGGTCTACCTGAATGCGCTGGCCGGGCGCGGCGTGCATGTCGTGACGGTCAACGACTACCTGGCCCGGCGCGACGCCGAGTGGATGGGGCGCCTGTACAGTTTTCTGGGCATGACGGTAGGCGTCGTGGTGCCGCAGCAGGAAAACGAAGAAAAGCGCGCTGCCTATCTTGCCGATATCACCTACGGCACGAACAACGAATACGGCTTCGATTATCTGCGCGACAACATGGAGTACCGCGCCGAGGATCGCCGCCAGCGGCCGCTGTATTACGCCATCGTCGATGAAGTCGATTCCATTCTCATCGACGAAGCCCGCACGCCGCTGATCATCTCCGGCCAGGCCGAAGACAATACCGAGCTCTATGTGCGTCTGAATGTGGTGCCGCCCATGCTGTCCCGCATGAAAGAGGAGCCCAAGCCGCACGAGCCCGAGCCCGAGGGCGATTACTGGGTGGATGAAAAAGCCCAGCAGGTATATTTGTCCGAGGCAGGACAGATCCGGGTCGAGGAAATCCTCATCGAGATCGGCATCCTGCCCGAGGGAGAGTCGCTGTACGACCCCCGTCATATCTCGCTTGTGCACCATCTCATGGTGGCCTTGCGGGCGCACAACCTCTTCTTCCGCGACCAGCAATACGTGGTGCAGGACGGCGAGATCGTGATCGTCGATGAGTTCACCGGGCGCCTGATGGCCGGCCGCCGCTGGTCCGACGGGCTGCATCAGGCCGTCGAAGCCAAGGAAGGCGTCAAGATACAGAACGAAAACCAGACGCTGGCCTCCATTACCTTCCAGAACTACTTCCGCATGTACGAGAAGCTGGCGGGCATGACAGGTACCGCCGATACCGAGGCGTACGAATTCCAGGAGATCTATTCCCTGGAAACCGTCATCATCCCCACCAACCGGCCGATGGCCCGCAAGGACCAGAACGACCAGGTATTCAAGACCGACGCCGAAAAATACAACGCGATCCTGGAAGACATCAAAGACTGCCACAAACGCGGCCAGCCTGTGCTGGTGGGCACGACCAGCATCGAGAACTCCGAACTGCTGGCCGGCCTGCTGACCAAGGCCAAGCTGCCGCACGAGGTTCTGAACGCCAAGCAGCACGCCCGCGAAGCCGAAATCGTCGCCGAGGCGGGCAAGCCTGGCCATATTACGATTGCGACCAACATGGCCGGTCGCGGCACCGATATCGTGCTGGGCGGCAGCGTCGAGAAGCAGGTTGACCTTGTCCGTGCCGACGAGTCCCTGTCGCCCGAAGAAAAAGAAAGCCGCATCGCCACCATCAAGGCCGAGTGGCAGCCCGCCAACGAAGCCGTCAAGGCAGCCGGCGGCCTGCGCATCATCGGCACCGAGCGCCACGAGTCGCGCCGTATCGACAATCAGTTGCGCGGCCGTGCGGGGCGCCAGGGCGATCCCGGCTCGTCCCGCTTCTATCTGTCGCTCGAGGACTCGCTGATGCGCATTTTCGCTGGCGACCGCGTGCGTTCCATCATGGAACGCCTGCGTCTGCCGGAAGGCGAGCCCATCGAGGCCAAGATGGTGTCGCGTTCCATCGAGTCCGCACAGCGCAAGGTCGAAGGACGCAACTTCGACATCCGCAAACAGTTGCTGGAGTACGACGACGTTTCCAACGACCAGCGCAAGGTGCTGTACGCACAGCGCAACGAGGTGCTCGAATCGGAAGACGTCTCCGAAACCATCAGCAGCCTGCGCGAGGCAGCCATTGCCGAGCAGTTTCATGCCTTCATTCCGGAAGAGTCCATGGAAGAGCAGTGGGATACGGTCGGGCTGCAGAATGCGCTGGAATCGGAATGGCAGATTTCCCTGCCCCTGGTCGAAATGCTCGAGAAGGAACCCAACCTGACCGACGACGACCTGCTTGAGCGCCTGCAGGCCGAAGCCCGCCGTCTCTATGATGAAAAGGTCGAGCTGGTCAGCAAGGCCGGCTGGGCGCCTTTCGAGCGGTCCATGCTGCTGCAGGCCATCGATACGCACTGGCGCAGCCACTTGTCCGCGCTCGATCACCTGCGTCAGGGCATACACCTGCGCGGTTATGCGCAGAAGGACCCCAAGCAGGAATACAAGCGCGAGGCCTTCGAGCTGTTCTCGGCCATGCTGGACCGCATCCGTAACGAGGTCGTCCGCACCTTGATGACGGTGCGCGTGCAGTCGCGCGAGCAGGTTGAGGTCGAAGAGCCAGAACCCACGCTGGACAACGTTACCTATCACCATTCCGATTACGACGCGGCGCTGAGCGGCGAAGATCCGGGCATTGGTGAGAATCCGCCGGCAGCGCAGTCCGGTGCGGGGGCCGCCGGCATGGTCAATGGTCAGAAGGTGGGCCGCAATGATCCCTGCCCTTGCGGCAGCGGCAAGAAGTACAAGCACTGCCACGGCCGCCTGGCCTGATGCAGCCTCTGGGGCTGGCCGTGGTGGCCGGCCCTGGCAGGATGCCGTGTCTTCAGGGCCCTCGTTGAATATCGATCGTTAAAGCAGGAATACGGTCGCCAGGCCCAGAAAAATAAAAAATCCCAGCGAGTCCGTGGCGAAGGTGAGCAGCACCGACGACCCCACGGCGGGGTCCTTGCCGAACCGTTCGCGCAGCATGGGAATCATCACGCCCAGGCCTGCCCCGATCAGCATATTGCAGATCATGGCGGCCATCATCACGCCCGCAATGGCCGCAGAGCCCGAAATCGCCCAGGCGAAGCCGGCTGCCACAAAGCTGCCGCACAGGCCCACGAAAAACGTGACGGTCAGCTCACGGCGCACCAGTTGCCAGGCATTGGACTCGGTCACGCGCCCGACCGCGAGCGCGCGGATGATCATCGTCATGGTCTGGTTGCCGGAGTTGCCGCCTATGCCGGCAACAATAGACATCAAAAACGCCAGTATCACGATGTGGCTGACCGTGTTCTCGAACCGCGATGCCACCAGGGATGCGGTGGACGCCGTGCACAGGTTCACGAACAGCCAGGGAGCGCGGTTGCGCAGGGCATCCACGACTGGCGCGAAGATGTCTTCTTCCTGCAGGCCGGCGCGCGAGAGCGCCTGCTCTTGCGAGTCTTCCTGCATGACGTCCACGACATCGGCGATCGTTACCCGGCCTATCAGCCGTCCCTGGTCGTCGACTACCGGTGCGGACACCAGGTCGTAGCGCTCGAAGGCGCCAGCGGCATCGGCATCCGAATCAAGCGGGTTCAGGGTGAGGAAGTCAGTGGACATGACCTCGGACACCAGTACTTCGGGTTCGCGCACCAGCAGGGTGGACAGGCTCAGCGTGCCCTGCAGCTTGTCCTGGCGGTCCACGATGAAGATCTGGTCGGTATGGTCGGGCAGCTCCTGCAGGCGGCGCAGATAGCGCAACACCACTTCGAGCGAGATGTCTTCGCGCACGCGCACCATCTCGAAGTCCATGATGGCGCCCACCGTGTCCTCGGGGTAGCCCATGGCTTCAATCAACTGGGCGCGCTCGGCGTCGGTCAGGCCTTTCTGGACTTCGGCAATGACATCGGGGGGCAGGTCGGCGGCAAGATCGGCGATCTCGTCGGCGTCCATGGTGCCGGTGGCATTGACCAGGTCCTGGTGATCCATGGACTTGATGAGCGATTCGCGCGCCCAGTCGTCCACTTCGAGCAGGACGTCTGCATCGTGCGCCGTATCCACCAGTTGCCAGACTGCCTGGCGCTCCTGGACCGGGAGCGACTCCAGGATGAAGGCAATGTCGGCTGGATGCAGCTGATTGACGATGGCCTGGATTTCGGCTTCGTGCTGGCGCTGCAGCAGGCCTTCGAGCAGGTGAGAGCGGTCATCCGCCTCGTACTGGCGGTGCGCCAGTCCTTCCACGACCTCCTGGCGCCGGAGGATGGACTGGAGTTCCTGCAAGGCGAGCTGGGCATCTTCCGGGTCGAGGCGACGCGGGATGCTGATCGGCACGCTTTGTTCCTGCGCGTGGAGATCCGTCATGGGCAAACCTTGGTGTTATACAGGTGGCAGAGGGCGGCGCTGGCGTTTGTCGTCGGTGGCGACGTAGGTGAGTATCGCTTCGGTGACCTTGACGACTTCTACTTCCAGGCGCTGGCGTTCGGCATAGACTTCGACCGAGATGGTGATGGAGGTATTGCCCACCTTGATGATTTCGGCATAAAAGCTGAGCAGATCGCCGACAAACACAGGTTGCTTGAAGGTGAAGGAGTTGACGGCGACGGTGGCGACGCGGCCGGCCGCGCGGCGCGTGGCGGGAATGGAGCCTGCGATGTCGACCTGCGCCATGATCCAGCCGCCGAATACATCGCCGTGAATGTTGGCGTCTGAGGGCTGGGGCATGACGCGCAGAACGGCGTGCCGCTCGGGCGGGGGCAGGATGTTGCTGGTGGTTTGAGTAGCCAAGGTCATGGTTCCGGGATGTTGCCTGGGGAGTCAGGCCGCTTGCGCGGCCAGCCACTGCCGGGCGAGCTCTACCCAATAGGTAGCGCCCAGCGGGATGAGTTCGTCGTTGAAATCGTAGCTGCCGTTGTGCAGCATGCAGGGTCCCGCACCGTGTCCTTGATTGCGATGGTCGCCGTCGCCATTGCCGATCCAGACATAACAGCCTGGCAGGGCCTTGACCATAAAGGAGAAATCTTCCGCGCCCATGGACGGACGCACGTCTTCGTGGACGTTGTCCTCGCCGACGATGCCTTTCATGACCTGGGCACAGAAGGCGGCTTCGGCGGCATGGTTGACGGTGGGCGGGTACTTGCGTTCAAAATTGAATTCGGCCGTGCAATTGAGTGCCTGGGCCGTGTGCTCGGTGGTCTGGGCCATGCGCTGCTCGATGAGATCGAGCACGTCTTCGGAGAGCGTGCGCACTGTGCCCCGCAGCACGGCGTCGTTGGGGATGACATTGTCGGCCGAGCCGGTATGGATCTGCGTAATGCTGAGTACGGCGGGGTCCAAGGGGTTGATGGTGCGCGACACAATGGTCTGCAGGCTTTGCGCAAGCTGTACTGCGGCCATGACAGGGTCTATGCCCAGGTGAGGCATGCCGCCGTGCGCGCCTTTGCCTTCGAGGCGGATTTCGAACGTATTGCTGGAGGCCATCATGGGGCCGGCCCTGACGCCGAAACTGCCGGCCGCCATGCCGGGCCAGTTGTGCATGCCGAAAACCGCCTGCATTGGAAAGCGTTCGAACAGTCCGTCGTCTATCATGGCCTTGGCGCCCTTGAAGCCTTCTTCGGCGGGCTGGAAAATGACGTAGACCGTGCCGTCGAAATCCCGGTGTTCGGCCAGGTAGCGCGCCGCGGACAGCAGTATGGCGGTGTGGCCGTCGTGGCCGCAGGCGTGCATCTTGCCCGCATGGCGGCTGGCGTGCTCGAAGGTGTTGAGCTCCTGCATGGGCAGGGCGTCCATGTCGGCGCGCAATCCCAGCGCGCGGCCATTCTGCGTGCGGCCGTGTATCGTGCCCACGACGCCGGTCTTGCCCAGCCCCTTGTGCGCGGGAATGCCCCAGGACTCCAGCTTTTGCGCGACCAGATCGGAGGTGCGGTTTTCTTCGTAGGCGAGTTCGGGGTGGGCGTGGATGTCCCGGCGAATATCGGCGATTTCGGATTGCCATCCGACGATTGCATCAGTGAGTTTCATGTCCGGCCGTCCTGTGAGGGGTTCAGGTGGTTTCGCGTGCGAAGGCTACTCCGTATTCTAGTCTTTCTTCAGATGCGGCTGGATCATGGCGTCCAGCGCAGGGGCGGTCTGCTGGTTGCCGGCATAGACGTAGCCCTTGATGGGCCAGGGATCGCGGTGATGGATGTCTTCGCAGATTCCGCCCGCCTCGCGCACGAGGAGAGTGCCTGCCGCGACATCCCAGGGCGCCAGGCCCATTTCCCAGTAGCCGTCGTAGCGGCCGCAGGCCACCCAGGCCAGATCCAGCGCGGCCGCGCCCAGGCGGCGCACGCCCCGCGCATGGTTGATGGCATGGTCCAGCGTGGGCATGTACTGGTCTGAAAAGGAAAAGTCGCGGAAGGGAAAGCCGGTGCCCAGCACGGATTCGGCCAGGTCGCGGGTGGGCGAGACGCTGATGCGTCGTTCGTTCAGCCACGCGCCCACGCCGTGCATGGCGGTAAAGAGTTCCTCGCGGCAGGGGTCGTACACAACACCGATGACAGGGGTGTCGCGCTCCAGCGGCGTGTCGCCTTCGACGAGGGAGCCCGCATGGGCTATGAGCGCGATCGACACGGCATACTGGGGAATGCCGTGCAGGAAATTGGTGGTGCCGTCCAGCGGATCGATATACCAGGAGGCCGCGCCGGACGTCTGGCCGCCGCTTTCCTCGGCGACGATGCCGTAGTCCGGCGTGCGTTCGCGCAGAATATTGATGACGGCGGTTTCGGATTCGCGGTCCGCCTGCGAGACCAGATCGTTGCGGGTTTTGGTGTCGATGACCAGCTCGGCGCGATTGCGGGAATAGGCCTGTAAAATGGCGGCAGCGGCGTGAGCTGCAGTTACCGCCGCATCCAGGCAGTCGCTAAGGGGAAGACGGGTCGATTGCATAACGGGTAAAGGCCCTCCGTGAGCTGCAGGCTTTGAGCATTGCGCTGATCACGTGCATTGTACGTGATGGATTTTCAATTTACGTTACCGTGCCATGTCTTGCAACTACGAACCGCTGATCCCTGCCGAGCTTGCGCTCGATGCGCACGGCATTCCTGTCAGCCGTCGTTTTGGCGATGTCTATCATCCGCAGGCCGGTCCGCTGCAGCAGGCCCGCAATGTGTTCATCGATGGCAACCGGCTGCACGAGCGCTGGCGCGGTCGCGCTTCCTTTACCGTATGCGAGACCGGCTTTGGCCTGGGCAATAACTTTCTGGCCTTGTGGCAGGCCTGGCGCAACGACGTGTATCGTCCGTCCCGGCTGCACATGGTGTCGATCGAGGCGCATCCTTTCACACGCGAAGACCTGCGCAGCCTCTTGTTGCGTCAGCACGAGGGCCTGTTGCGGGAGCTTGCGCTCGGGCTGATCGATGCCTGGCCCGAACTGTTGCCCGGCCTGCACCGGCTTGAGTTCGACGGCGGGGCGCTCACGCTGACGCTGGCATTTGGCCCGGTTTCCCGACTGATGCGGCAGTTACAGGCGCGCGTGGATGCGTTTTTCCTGGATGGCTTTGCGCCTCGGGTCAATCCGGACATGTGGACGCCGGCAGTGTTCGGCCAACTGGCACGTCTGGCGGCCGCAGACGCTACGCTGGCCTCCTGGTGCTGTGTCGGGCAGGTACGCCGCGATCTGCGCGATGCGGGATTCCTGGTCTCCAAGCGACCAGGCTTTCACGGCAAGCGTGAAATCACCGTGGGCGTATTGCGGCCCGAGCTGGGGCGCAGGCGTCCGGAGCCTGCCATACAGGCGCCAGCGCCTGTCCTGATTGTCGGCGGCGGGCTGGCCGGGGCCGGGGTGGCGCAGGCGCTGGCGCTGCGCGGCCATGACGTCCAGGTGTTCGATCCGGTGTTTGCGCATGGCCTGGCGGCCAGCCATCACGGGCATCAGGCCGCCGCGCTGTCGCCGGTGATCAGTCGGGATGACGATATCCGTTCCCGACTGAGTCGTGCAGGTGTGCTGCGCGCTCTTCAGCGTTGGCGCGCATTGCCTGGCGAGCCATTGCAGGCCTGTGGAACACTGGATCTGGCGCTGGACGGGCAGGATGCGCAGTCCGCCCGCGAAGCCCTGGCCTTTCTGCGTTTTCCCGACACATGGGTGCGTTGGCTGGATGCCGCGCAGGCGTCTCAGCAAGCAGGCGTGCGCCTGGGGCAAGGCGGCCTGTTTTTCCCCCAGGGCCAGTGTGTGCAACTGCAAGCCCTGCTGCAGGCCTTGTTCAGTCTGCCGGGCGTGCAGTGCCATGCCGCCGCCGTGGCCACGCTGCAGCGCGACGAGCATGGGCTGTGGACGGCGCGCGACGCAAGCGGCGCCGTCCTGGGGCGGGCGCCACAGGTGGTGCTGGCCAATGCGCGCCACGCCGCCCACATGCTGGACGGAATATCGGGCGTGATTGGCATGCCGCCGCTGCCCAGGCTGCGGGGTATTTATGGCATGGCTGGCCAGATAAGCTATTATCGGCAGGGAGATGTTCCGGGCGCCAGGGTGATTCTGGCGGGGGCGGGCTACAGCCTGCCGGCCCAGGCGGGACGCCAGCTTGCCGGCAGCACCTATGTGCTGGATGACGAGCAGGCCAGGATTACTGTTTCGGGCCGCCGCCAGATATCAGACAAGCTGGAGGCTTTGCTGGGCGTGACGGCGGGCTCGCTGGCGAGCGTGCCGACAGAAGGCGGCTGGGCCGGCTGGCGTGCCGCCGTCAGCGACAGGCTGCCGCTGATCGGGCCCGTAGGCAAGGACACAGGCCTATGGCTGGCCTGCGCCTACGGCTCCCGTGGCCTGAGCTGGTCCTGCCTGGCGGGCGACGTCCTGGGCGCCAGCCTGAACGGGGAACCGCTTCCCCTGGAAAGAGAGTTGCTCGCCAAAATTGCCCCGCGTTGAGCCTGTTTTCGCTTTCCGGAAAAGGCGAAAAAACAGTTCGATTTTATTTTGTGGCACAAATCCGTCAAAATAATGTCTTTTGAACGTTTTTGGGCCTTAGCCCCGAAGGATTGCGCTGTGCCGCCCAAGTCTGATCTTGCTCACGTGACGCAACTTGTTTCGCTGGACTTTGTAACGTCCAGATCGACGCGCGCCGAGTTCTCCCTGTCCGATATGGGGTTGCAACTCGACGTTGAAACGCACGCCCCTGGTGTCTACCGCCTGCGTTGCGGCCGGCCAGAGGCCCTGCACCCCGAAAAACCCGGCATCCGCGCCCGCGCGCAGGCCGAGATGCTGCTTGCCCGCCAGGAAGCTGTGGGCGAGCTGTCGATCAGCTCCGATGCCGATGCGCAAGGCCAGGGCTGGCGACTGGAGCAGGGCGATGTCCTGCTCGAAATATTCCGCGATCCCTTCCGGCTTTCCGTGTGGCGCGGCGAGGACCTCCTGTTTTCATCCTGCGATGACGCCACCCTGGCGTGCGCCATCGATGGCGATGCCCCGGTCTGGCATTTCTGTGCTGAGCTGGACGGCGACGACGCCCTGCATGGCGCGGGCGAGTCCAGCGGCGATCTCGACCGTCGCGGCGTTCGCCTGGTGTCCGACGATCCGGCGTGCAGGGTGCTGCCGCTGGTCTGGAGCACCAAGGGCTGGGGGCTGTACTTCAACACGCTGGCGCGGGTCGAGCACGATCTGGGCCATTCGGATCCCGATCTGTACCAGGTGACGCTGCACGACACCGTGCTGGATATGTTCCTGTTCGTGGGCGAGCCTGGCGAAATCCTTAACCAGTACACCGCGCTCACCGGCCGCGCAGGCCAGCCCGGCCTGGCGCCCATGGGCGTATGGCTGGACCAGGCGCCAGGGCAGTCCACCGACGAGCTTCTGGAGGTTGCACAGACCTTTCGCGTACAGCAGTGGGGCCTGGATGTGATCAATCTGGCGCCGCCTGCGCCCTTCGGTTTTCTGGCGGACAAGCCGGCATTCGAATGGGATGCCGCCCGTGTGCCGGATGTACGGGATCTGTTCGCTCGCTGCCTGGCCGGCAATCTGCAGTTGGCAGCGCCCACCTTTCCGGGCGTGCTGGCCGACACAGAGCTTTTTTCCGAATGGGAAGACCGCGGCTGGCTGTTGATCGACGACGATGGCAATGCCCATGTGTTCGACGGCTGCGCCGTCACGGGCGGGCGCCGTTTCGGCCTGCTGGATCTCACCAACAAAGATGTATACAAGTTGTGGCTCGAGCGCCAGCGCCAGTGCGTGGACGAAGGCCTGACCTCGCCCGCCTGCGACGCCCAGTTCGATATTCCCGATGGCATTACCGCGCGGGGGGGCGAAAGCGGCGCCGTATTGCGCACAATCTACCCGCTGCTGGCGCGCCGTGCGCTCTTCGATGCCGTGGCCGGCCACAAGACGCCGCAAGAGGGCGTGATCTGCAGCCGGGATCTCTTCCCCTCGGCGCAGCGCTTTGCCTGGCAAAGCGGACCGCGCACCGGCAACGACTGGGCTGCCCTCGAGCATACCCTGCGTACCGCGCTGTCCCTGGGCGATAGTGGCATTCCGGTACAGACGCATGCCCTGGGTTCGGCCTTGCACCCAACCGAGAGCATGACGCCGGAACTCTATATCCGCTGGCTGGCCATGTGCGTATTCTCGGCCAACTTCAGCTTCCAGGCCTTGCCGGCGCTGCTGCCGTCCGCCTTTGACTCGGCCACGCAGGAGCTGGTGCGGCACTGGCTGCAGTGGCGCTACCGTCTGGTGCCCTATGTATTGGGCATCATCGAAGACGCCGTGCGCGGCGGCCTGCCCGTGCAGCGCTCCATGGCGCTGGCATTTCCGGGCGATCCGCTTGCCCAGGCCTGGGACACCCAGTACCTGCTGGGCCCTGCGCTGCTGGTGGCGCCCGTGCTGCAGCCGGGCAAGCAGGCCAAGGTCTATCTGCCCAAGGGCGACGCCTGGTGGGACCTGAACACCGGATGGCGCTACGAAGGCGGCACCACCTGGACCGTCGAGGCCGGGCTGGACACCTTGCCGCTGTTCGGCCGCGAAGGCCATATGCTGTGCCTGGGCCCCAACGCCCAGCATGCCGGCGAATTCAATTCGGCGCGTATCCTGGACGAGGTCTGGATGTTCGGCATGCCCGAGAACAGCCCGGTCGTCATGCGCAACAAGATACGGGTCATGCAGATGCAGGGCTCCAGCTACATCAAGGGGCTGGAAGGCTTGCGGATACTGCCGTCCGAGGGTCTGGAGGTCAAGCGCCGCGGGGCCGAGGTGCGTATCTCGCGCGCCCGGTAAGCCGAAAATACGCCCTGCCTGTCTTCAGGGTTGCGCGGCCAGGCGCGGCGCGGCACGGTCTCGCGCGGGCACACTGACGTCTATCGTCAGGGCTGGATCGAACTGTGCGTTTTCCAGCGCCCCATTGAAGATATACCCGCGTGGATTGCAGATCACGCGGGTGCCTTTCACTTCATAATCAAAGCTATTGTGAGTGTGGCCGTGTATCCACAGGGCAGCCTGCGCCCGGCCCATCAACGCCTCGCAGTCCGACACAAAACAGCCATTCAGCGGCGATCCGGCAAAGCGTGGATGGATGCTGCGCGGCGACGGCGCATGATGGGAGATGACCACCGTGGGCGTGCCCGCTGTGGCGGGGCCGGCCTCCAGCCGGCTGGCCAGCCATTGCCGGTTGCGGGCGAACAGGGTTTCCATGTCCGTCGGCGAAAAAGGGACGCCCGGCAGTGCATCGGATTCGATACGGCTGAAATCCCGGATCATCGCCTGCGCCTGGCTGATGGCATGCTCGCGTTCAGCCGCGCCGTCCAGGTCGAAGCTGCTCCACAAAGTGCTGCCCAGAAAACGCACGCCCAGCAGGGTGATCTCGTCGTTGTCCAGCACATGAACATGCGTGCCCTCTGCGCGGCGCCGCAATTCATCCAGCGTGCGCCGCACAGAGCTGCCATAGAACTCGTGATTGCCCGGCACATACAGCACAGGCTGGCTGAACGAGGAAAGCGCCCAGTCGACCGACTGGGTGGGCCGGGCGATGTCGCCGGCCAGCACGATGATGTCGGCCTGTGCTTCGGGCAGATCCAGGCCGGCCTGGCCCAAATGCAGGTCGGACAGTATGCGCAGCCGCACGCTGCCGGGGTGCATTCCGGGTG
This sequence comes from Pusillimonas sp., assembly GCA_048270225.1. GTDB lineage: Bacteria > Pseudomonadota > Gammaproteobacteria > Burkholderiales > Burkholderiaceae_B > Allopusillimonas. Next base: position 39,135 of record JBLWTG010000004.1, read on the forward strand.
TGTCTGCGGATGCTGGTTTGACAGGATTTTCCAAACGCGTCATAATCTCGCCCTTCGGTTGGGTCGTTAGCTCAGTTGGTAGAGCACCGGACTTTTAATCCGTTGGTCGCGCGTTCGAGCCGCGCACGACCCACCAACTGATACAAGAGGGCTGCATGACATGCAGCCCTTTTTCTTTGGCGGGCCGGTTGGCATGCGTGGCCGTGCGCCCATGGGGGCAGCCTTTCATGTCTGCAGGCTATAAGCATGTTGCGCAAGCCAACAAGTGCTTATGTTAAATTAAACGGCTATACAGCGTACTGCGCCAGCGGCGCCGTCATCGCTGGATTTCCAGATTTTTCATCATCAGCCATCTTGATCCGTCTAGAAAACATCCACAAGACCTATGCTTCGCCGGGCCGGGTTTCCCATGCGCTTGCCGGGGTGGACCTGAGCATAGCCCAAGGCGAGGTGTTCGGCATCATCGGCCGCTCCGGGGCAGGCAAGAGCACGCTTATCCGCATGCTCAACCTGCTGGAGCGCCCTTCGACGGGGCGCGTAGTGGTGCGTGGCGAAGACATCACGCAGTTTGGCGACGCAAAACTGCGGGAATACCGGCGTGGCGTCGGCATGGTGTTCCAGCACTTTAACCTGCTCAGTTCGCGTACTGTCCTGGACAATGTCCGCTTTCCCTTGAAGCTTGCCGGGCTGGATCGCGCCGCGCAGACCGCGCGCGCCAACGAAGTCCTGGCGCTGGTCGGCCTGTCCGAGCATGCCGGCAAGTATCCGCGTCAGCTGTCCGGCGGGCAGCAACAGCGCGTGGGCATTGCCCGTGCACTGGCCAATCGGCCCGCGCTGCTGCTGTGCGACGAAGCCACGTCCGCGCTGGACCCCGAAACCACGCAGTCTATCCTGCGCCTGCTGCTGGACATCAACAAGCGGCTGGGGCTGACCATCGTGCTCATCACCCATGGCATGGATGTCATCCGTACCGTGTGCGACAAAGTGGCCGTGATCGACGCCGGCCGCATTGTGGAAGAGGGCGATGTGCTGGATGTGTTCCTGCATCCACGGCATGCCGTGACGCAGTCATTGCTGTCTGAAAGCGGCATGGATGCCGAGGGCTGGCGCGACATGGCGCAAGGCGTGGGCGGGCGCCTGTTCAGGCTGAGTTTTCGCGGCGACGCCACCGTTCAGCCCATGATGAGCCGCGTCAGCCGCGAGCTTGGGGTGGATCTGAGCATCCTGCAGGGATCGGTGGGCAGCATCAAGGGCACGCCTTACGGCCAGTTGGTGGTGTCCGCGCAGGGCGGATCGGAGGGCCTGCAGGGCCTGGCTGCCGCGCTGGCGCAAGCCGGAATCGAATGCGAGGTGCTCAGGCCATGATTTTTGCCAATATCGACTGGCCGCTGATGCTTGAGGCCACCATAGATACTCTGCTGATGACGGGGTTCTCGCTGCTGTTTACCGTGGTGATCGGCCTTCCTCTGGGCGTGCTGCTGTTCCTGACCAGCAAAGGCCAGATGATAGAAAACCTGCCCGTCTACCATGTGCTGTCCTTTGTGGTGAACGTGCTGCGCTCGGTGCCTTTCCTAATCCTGCTGATCGTCATGATTCCCATGACGCGCCTGCTCGCCGGCACTTCGCTTGGCGTGCAGGGGGCGGTGCCGCCGCTGGTGGTCAGCGCCGCGCCCTTTTTTGCCCGCCTGGTCGAGAACCTGCTGCGCGAGCTCGATCCGGGCGTGTCCGAAGCATGCCGGGCCATGGGCGCCAACTCCCGCCAGACTGTCCTGATGGCGCTGGTGCCCGAGGCCACCACGGGCATTGTCGCCGCCGTGATCGTGACCGCGATTGCGCTGGTCGGCTATTCGGCCATGTCCGGCGTGATCGGTGGCGGCGGCCTGGGCGACCTGGCGCTGCGGTTTGGCTATCAACGCTATCAGACCGATGTCATGGTGGTCACCGTGGCGATTCTCGTGGTGCTGGTGCAATTGCTCCAGGTGTTTGGCGACAGGCTGGTGGCCCGCCTGAACCGCAAATAAACAGTCGACTGGCCGGTCGCCGGCCAATGATCTTCACCCTTCTACGCTGTTCATACCGTATATAAAACTGTCTCTTTCAGGAGTCGCTCATGTTTCTCAAGAATTTTGCTCCCGCCCTGGCTTTGGGTTTTGCCGTGCTGCTGGCCGGCCCGGCACATGCCGAAAAGCTCAGCGTGGCCGCCACCCCGGTTCCGCACGCCGAGTTGCTCGAACGCGTCAAGCCGGTGCTGGCCAAGGAAGGCGTGGATCTGGACATCAAGGTGTTCACCGATTACGTGCAGCCCAACCAGCAAGTGGCTGAAGGCCAGATCGACGTCAATTTTTTCCAGCATCGGCCCTACCTGGATTCTTTCAACAAAGAGCACGGCACCAAACTGGTGACGGTGGGCCAGGTGCATGTTGAACCATTCGGCGCCTATTCGAGCAAGATCAAGGATATCAAGGACCTGAAGGACGGCGCCCTGGTGGCGCTGCCCAACGATCCCTCCAATGGCGCCCGCGCGCTCCTGCTGTTGCAGAAGCAGGGCCTGATCAAGCTCAAGGATCCCAGCAATATCCTGGCAACCTCGCGCGATGTCGTTGAAAATCCCAAGCATCTCAAGTTCCGCGAGCTCGAAGCAGCTACACTGCCGCGCGTGCTGCCTGACGTGGACCTGGCGCTCATCAACACCAATTATGCGCTTGAAGCCGGCCTGAACCCGACCAAGGATGCGCTGTTCATCGAAGGGTCCGATTCACCCTATGCCAACATTATTGTGACCACCGAAGCCAAGAAAGACGATCCTGCCGTCAAGAAACTGGTGGCCGCACTGAACAGCGAAGACATCAAGGCTTATATCCTGGAGCACTACAAGGGCGCCATCGTCCCCGCATTCTGAGGCATGCGGCCCCTGTTTTTCAGCAGCGTATAAATTGGGGCCGCAGCCGTCCGGGCGGGGCGCTGCAGGCCGGCTCAGCCCGTCTTTGCGGCGCCGTCAGCCTGGTTTCGGGCCCACGATTATCTGGGGATTTCCCTTAGAATCCGGTTTTTTCCATGTTCGCCGGCGCCTGATGTAAGCAGTATTGCAGCTGGTATCGGTTACCATTGCCCTTTTAAAGGAGTGGTTATGCTCAAAAACAAAGTCAAAGCAATCCTTGCCGGGCTGACGCTTGCACTGGCGCTGCCCGCCGTGAATGCCGTGGCGCAGGACAAGACCCTGCTGATCGCCACGGATACCGCATTCGTGCCTTTCGAGTTCAAGCAGGACGGCAAGTACACAGGTTTCGACATTGAGCTGTGGGATGCCATCGCCAAGCAGGCCAAGCTCAAGTACGAGCTGCGTCCCATGGACTTCAACGGCATCATCCCGGGCCTGCAGACAGGCAACCTGGATGCCGCGCTGGCCGGTATCACGATACGGGACGACCGCAAGAAGGTCATCGATTTTTCCGATCCCTATTACGAAAGCGGCCTGGCCATCCTGGTCAACAACGACAACAACGACATCAAGACGGCCAAAGATCTGAAGGGCAAGACGGTTGCCGTCAAGATCGGTACGGCAACGGTTGACTATCTCAAGGCGAACGTTCCCGAAGCCAAGCTCAAGCTCTTTCCCAACATCGACAATGCTTTCCTCGAGCTGGCCACAGGCCGCGTCGATGCCGTAGTGCACGATACCCCCAACGTTCAGTATTTTGCCAAAACGGGCGGCAAGGGCCGTGTCAAAGTGGTCGGCGCGCTCAAGAGCGGCGATTATTACGGCATTGCCTTCCCCAAGGGCAGCAAGCTGGTGCCTGTCGTGAACAAGGCGCTCAAGTCTTTGCAGGATAACGGCAAGTACGACGAGCTCTACACCAAGTGGTTCGGCGAGAAAGCTGCAAAGGTCCAGTAACACTGGGCTGACGCGATACGGCGACCGGGTGCCTGCACTGGGTCGCCGTTTTTTGTTCTGGAGCGAGCGCCGCCGGGCGGCGCTCAACGTTTAGAGGCGATCAACGTGACTTTCGACTGGTCTGTCATCTGGGCTGCCATGCCCAGCCTCATGGAAGGCGCAAAGCTGACAATACAAATCACCCTGCTGGGTTTGATTGGCGGCACGATTATTGGATTCCTGACGGGGGTGGTGACCACCTACGTGAGGGTGCAAATTACCCTGAAGACGGTGCTGGCCGCTGTGGTCACGCTCGTGGTGCTGTATGCGCTGGCAAGGCTGGCCTCCTGGCTGGGCGGCACCGTGCTGTCGGGCGTGCCCGACTGGGCCTGGACCGCGCTGCAGGCAGTGATCGTCATTGCGCTGCTGCTGCGTTTCGCCGCTTATATTCCGGTTGCGCTGTCCTTTCTGTCGCAGGTGTATATCCTGGTGATACGCGGCACGCCTATCGTGGTGCAGGTGATGTTCATCTATTTCGCCGTGCCACTGATCTTTGGCTGGCGCATCGAGGCCGTGCCTGCGGCCATCTTTACGCTCATCATCAACTCGGGCGCCTACATCGCCGAAATCGTGCGCGGCGCGCTGCAGTCCGTGCCCAAAGGCCTGAAGGAAGCCGGGCAGGCCATGGGGCTGCCTTTCTACAAAATCCTGATGTACATCATCGGGCCTGTTGCGCTGCGCCGCATGATTCCGGCCATGGGCAACCAGTGCATCATCAGCCTGAAGGATTCTTCGCTGTTCATCGTGATTGGCGTGGCCGAGCTGACGCGGCAGGGGCAGGAAATCATCGCGAGCAATTTCAGGTCGGTCGAAATATGGGGCGCGGTCGCGGTCATCTACCTGCTGCTGACAGGCTTTATTGCCGCCACGCTCAAGTTCGTTGAACACAGGACACAGATCGTATGAGCATTGTCGAATTCAAGAATGTCACCAAGCGCTTCGGGCCCAATACCGTGCTGGATGGCATTGATCTCACCATAGAAAAAGGCGAGGTGGTCGTGATTGTCGGCCCCTCGGGGTCTGGCAAATCCACGCTGCTGCGCTGTATCAATGTGCTGGAGACCATTCAGGGGGGCGATATTGTCGTCAACGGGCTCAGTGTGCTGGGCAAGAATGCGCAGGTGCGAGAGCTGCGCCGCGAAGCCGGCATGGTGTTCCAGCAGTTCAACCTGTTTCCGCAGCTCACTGCGCTTGAGAACGTGATGTTCGGACCCATCCATACACGGGGTGCGGCCAGGAAAAAAGCGCGTGAAGAGGCGGTTGCCCTGCTGGAAAAAGTGGGCCTGGGCGCCAAGGTGGACAATTATCCCGGCCAGCTTTCAGGCGGTCAGCAGCAGCGGGTGGCCATTGCGCGCGCCCTGGCGATCAAGCCTATTCTGATGCTGTTTGACGAGCCCACTTCCGCGCTGGATCCTGAGCTCAGGCACGAAGTGCTGCGTGTAATGCAGGATGTGGCCGAAGAGGGTATGACCATGGTGGTGGTGACGCACGAGATGGAATTCGCGCGCAAGGTCGGGACGCGGCTGATTTTTATCGACGAGGGCAAGATCGCCGAGGACGGGCCCCCGGCGGAACTGCTGACCAACCCGCCCAGCCAGCGCCTGAAGGATTTTCTTCAGCACGTGGCCTGAGCGCGGCGGGCGGCATCAGCGCTGCACAATCAGGGTGCGGGTGGCAACGACTTTCTGCGAGCCCTCGCCACGGATCTTGATGGCAACCTGCCTGGGCCTGAAGCCCTGGGGCATGTCGGCCTGGCCGGCGAGCTGGGTGTAGCGCTCAAGCGAGAGATCGACCGGCGGCAGATTGATGCTGCCGGCGCGCCCATTGGCGTAGGTGCCCGCCACGATCATTTCGGCGTTGCCGATAAAGCGCTGCGCCTTTTTTCCGTCTTGCATGACCAGCACGTCGTAGACCAGCTGGTTATCCTGGCTGCGGAAGGACGCGGCGCGTATGCCTGGCGAGGTGCCGCGCGGATCGGGCGGCATGGCATCGGCAAACATCTCGATGTCTTTTTTCTGGGTGTCGACAGTGGCCCTGGCGTCGGTCAGCTGTTTTTCCTGCGAGGCCAACCTGGCCTTGGCATCGGCCAGCTCGCGTGTCTGCTGGTTGAGCTCGGACTGCAGGCGCTGCTTGTCCATGTTCACGCTGTTCAGATCGTAATGCAGCTGTTCAGACTGCTCAACGGTCAGCCGTTGCGGGCCGTAGCTTTTCTGCAGGAACAACAGGCCGCCTGCGCCCAGCACGACGCCGGTGATCATCAGCACCAGCCAGCGCGGAATGCGCCGGGGACGGCGTGATGTTCCGTAGGCCGTAGGCTTGAATACATGGCGTTTTGAGGAACCGAACATAGGTATTTTTTCCTGGATGACACGCGACGGGGCGGGAAAATACGCCTCGCGAAAAACTTCAAAGAATAGACTGGATTGTGGACGGGCAACAGTAGCAGGAAACACTGCTTGCGATTTGGCAAGTTTTGAAACAATAATTTGCCTGCTTGTACCCCCGCCAGCCAGGCTGCTTGCCGATCTGCTTGGTGGACAGCGCCGTGCAAGCGTTCGTCAAAGTGTAACGTGCTGCTAGCCTTGCTGCCAAGAGCGCAGGGGCGGGCACGGCGAGGGCAGCCTGGCGGGCAGCTTGTACGGCGCTTTCAGGCCATGGGCTGGACATGGGCTAGCCGGCCAGGGCGTGGTTGAGCTGGGCCAGTCGTTCGACAGTGCCGATGTCTTCCCATTGACCCGCGTGATGCGAGCCCTGCACCTTGCCGTCCGCCATGGCCTGGCGCAGCAGCGGCGCCAGCGGCGCGTGCTGGCCTGCCCGCAGGCCGTCGAACAGGGCGGGCTGATACACGCCTATGCCGGCAAACGTCAGCGTCTGTGTTGCGCCATCGGGCTCCTGCACAGACTGGTTGGCGCACAGGATGAAGTCTCCCCGGGGATGCTGCGCGGGATTGTCGACCAGCAGCAGCCAGGCAAGCTGCCGGCGGGCCGGCAGTGCCCGGGCAATGGCCGGCGCCACGGCCGGATCCCAGTCGCACCAGACATCGCCATTAATGACCAGGAAGGGCTCACCCTCGAAAAAGGGCAGTGCCTGGACAATGCCGCCAGCCGTCTCCAGGCCGCCGGGCGCTTCCGCGGAGTATTGAATGCGTACGCCCCAGACGGCGCCGTCGCCCAACTCGGCTTCAATCTGCCCGCCCAGCCAGGCGTGGTTGATGATCAGGTCGGTGATCCCCGCTGCCGCCAGCCTTTCGATATGCCACACGATAAGCGGTTTGCCGCCTGCCTTGAGCAGGGGCTTGGGGGTGGTGTCCGTGAGAGGGCGCATGCGCTGGCCGCGGCCTGCCGCCAGAATCATGGCGCGCATCAGAAGGTAAATCCTGTGGTCGTCTGCCGTCCTTCGAGTTTGTCGAGCAGCCGCACGAGCGGGCGGAACACGCCGTAGCGGGTGGCCACCTGGCGCACATAGGCGCTTACGCGCGGGATATGGTCCAGATAATGATGTTTGCCGTCGCGGTGCGACAGTCGGGCGAACACGCCGAGAATGCGCAGGTTGCGTTGCAGGCCCATCCATTCGTAGGCGCGATGGAAGTCGGCGAAATCATGGGAGACGGGCAGGCCCTGGGCGCGGGCGGCCTCCCAGTAGCGTATGGCCCAGTCCAGTTGCTGAGGCTCTTCCCAGGTGGTGCGGGCGTCCATCACCAGCGAGGCGATATCGTAGGTGATGGGGCCGATCAGGGCGTCCTGGTAGTCGATGATGCCGGGCGCCTCGTCGACGCTGCCCACCATGAGGTTGGGCGAGTGGAAATCGCGGTGCACCAGCACATTGGGCTGGCTGACATTGTCGGCCACCAGCATGGCGAAGGTGTCGCGCAGCATGGCCTGCTCCGCGTCGGTGAGTACGGCGTTGCAGTGCTGCTGGGCATACCACTGCGGAAACACGGAGAGCTCGTCGAGCAGTCTGGCGGCGTCAAAGGCCTGCAGCCCGTTCGTGTCGGCCAGCTGCATGCGCACCAGCGCGCCCAGGGCGCCGCGATACATGGCCTGCAAGCGGGTATCGTCCAGCCCGGCCTGGACCGCCTGGTAAAACGTGTCGCGGCCCAGGTCGGACAGCAGCAGAAAGCCCTCGGGCAGGTTGGCGGCAAGAATGGCCGGCACGCTCAGCCCGGCCTGCGCCAGCAGCCCGGTGACATGGATGAAGGGGCCGCAGTCTTCCTGGGCGGGCGGCGCATCCATGACCACGGCAGTGCCCGCGCCGGCCTGTAACCGGAAATATCGCCGGAAGCTGGCGTCGCTGGAGGCCGGTTCCAGCGTGGAGATGTCCAGCTGGTGCTGGCTGGCAAGGCTGCTGAGCCAATGTTCCAGGGCCTGGCGGCGTGTGTCGGTTGTGCTTTGGGTAACAGAATTCATGGGCTGAGTGAAGGACTGGGACGAAAATCGGCAGAGCATGCTTTAATCACGCTTACCATGCCTTCTCTATAATACCGGGTTGCCAATCCCCGTGTGGGGGCTGTGCCAAAATATGGCTTGTTTTCTGGAGACCTCTTCTTCGTGCGTTCGGTCTGGTGGGCAGTACTAATCGCTATCGGTGGCTTGTCGGCGGCGCAGGCGCAGCAGTCTGCCTCGCCCGCGTCATCGCGCCCCGACGCATTGCAAAGCTCGCCCAAGCTCCGGCTGCATGACAAGCTGAACGACAACGACATGTCGGCCTTTACGGTGGCCGACAAGATGCAAACCGACGAAAACGGCCGCATTGTCCTGACCGGATCGGCAGAGGTGCGCCGCAACGATGCCGTGGTCAAGGGCGACTACATCGATTATGACCGCGCCACCGGCGATACGCGTGTGCGCGGCAACGGCCTGATCATGCGCGAGGGCAGCATCATCCGGGGATCGTCGCTCGATTTCAACGTCGACAAAGACACCGGCGAAGTCCACGACCCGAACTTCTGGCTGGGCGGCAGCGGTGGCGCTGGCGTGGCCACCCATGCGGATATCTTCAGCAAAAGCCGCATGCGGCTTACCAATGTGAACTATTCGGGCTGCCCCTGCCCTGATCCCGCCTGGTATATTTCCTCACCCCAGGTCGATCTGGATTTCGACAAGAACGAAGGCGTGGCCCGCAATGGCGTGCTGTATTTCAAGGATGTGCCCATCCTGTACTCGCCCTACCTGACATTTCCGATCAAGAAAGAGCGCAAGTCGGGCCTGCTGGTGCCCACCTATGGCACCACCTCGAACAGCGGTTTTGATTTCTCCCTGCCTTATTACTTCAATCTTGCGCCCAATTACGATGCCACGCTGACGCCGCGCTATCTCAGCAAGCGCGGGCTGATGCTGGGCGGCCAGTTCCGCTATCTGGGGCGCACTTACAGCGGACAGGTGGATGGCACCTACCTGCCCGACGACGCCCTGACAGGCGACAAACGCTGGCTGCTCCTTGCCCAGCACAAACAGGATTTGGGTAACGGTTTCAGGACTGCACTCGACTTGCGGCGTGTATCGGACGACGATTATTTCCGCGATTTCTCCTCATTCGGCCTGACTACCTCAACGGTCAACTATCTGCCCAGTTCCGCCCGCGTCACCTGGAGCGGGCTGAAGTACTTTAGTGCGCAGCTGGCTGCCTACAGCTACCAGACCCTGCAGGACTCGACCAGAGGCTCCTACATCACCCCCCAGTTCGACAAGCTGCCCGAGCTCTATGTGCGTGGCGCCCGGTATAACTGGGGCGGCTTTGACCTGGTGTCCGACAACTACGCGACCAAGTTCAGCATGCCGTTCTATTCGGGCCGCTTCTCGGGGCCGGTCTATGATCCGTGGCGGACAAGGCATCGTCGGCCCGACGGCACCCGCTTCTCGTCCTATACCTCGCTGTCCTATCCCATTGTGCACACCGGCTGGTACGTCACGCCCAAGGTCGGCATACACATGAGCCAGTACAACACCGACTGGTATCCGGACGATCTTCCCCAGTATGCGGGCTATCCGAGTACACAGTCGCGCGTGCTGCCCATCATGTCGCTCGATGCGGGCATGACATTCGAGCGCAACACCACGCTGTTCGGCAACAAATCCATCCAGACACTGGAGCCGCGCATCTATTATCTGCGCGTGCCCTATCGCGACCAGTCCGATATCCCCATCTACGACACCAGCATCGCCTCGTTCAATTTTGCGCAGGCCTTCAGCGAAAACATCTTTTCCGGCGGTTGGGATCGCATTGCCAATGCCAACCAGATCACACTGGGCCTGACCACGCGCTGGCTGGACGAGGAAAGCGGCTTTGAGCGTCTGTCGCTGTCCGCGGCACAGCGCCTGTATTTCGAAGACCAGAAAGTGGCGCTGACCAACGAAAAGCTGCGCACCAACCAGAAGTCCGATTATCTCTTCGGCGCGTCCGCCGCACTCACCGATACCCTGGGTGTCCGCTTCGATGCGCAGTGGAATCCCGACTCCAGAGACCGCAACCGGATGACAGCAGGCTTGCGCTGGAACCCGCAGCGGCTTACGTCCCTGTCGGTGGCATATCGCTATGAGCGTGATCCGCGCCTGATCGCCGATCCTCAGTTCGTTATCGATCCCGAGAATGACCGTACGCGCGAACAGGTGAGTCTGGCTGGCCAGTGGCCGCTCACGCGCAAGCTCTACGCCATGGGGCGCTTCGATTACTCCTTGCAGGAAAAACGCGGCACGCAATCCATTCTGGGCCTGGAGTACAAGGGCGATTGCTGCTGGACCGCCCGCATGGTGATGCAGCGTTATTCCGTGTCCAAAGAAGACGTCAACACCGCGCTGTTCTTCCAGCTTGAACTTGCAGGCCTGGGTTCGCTGGGATCCGATCCCCTGAATCTGCTGCGCGATCGGATCATCGGCTATGAAGCCGTCAATTCTCCCCCATCTGAAAAAACCACCTTCGAGAGGTATGAATAATGCATAGTCTGCATGTCAATCGCTGGCTGGCTTCCATACTGGTCAGCCTGGTGGGCGTAATGCTGCCGACTGCCATGGTCGCTGCGCAGCCCGCCAAGGCGGCCCATGCGGCGAAGCCGGCAGCACAGCCGGCGTCCGAGCAGTTTGTCGATGGCATAGCCGCCATCGTGAACAAAAAAGTCATCACCCTGCGACAGCTCGATACTCAGGCGCAAGTGGCGCGCCATCAGATGGCGCAGCAACATATCCCCGTCCCGCCCGACGATGTGCTGCAGAAACAGGTACTGCAGCGCATGATCTCGCAAGAGCTCGAGCGCCAGGAAGCAGACCGCCTGAACATACGCGTGAGCGACGCCCAGGCCCAGCATGCCGTGCAGACCATTGCTCAGCGCAACAAGCTCTCCGAAGCGCAACTGCGCGCCGAAATCGAAAAATCCGGCGTCTCGTGGAATGACTATGTGGACAATCTGCGCGAGGAAGTGCGCATGGACATGCTGCGCCAGCGTGCGGTCGACAGCAGCATCCAGATATCCGATGCCGAGATCGATTCCTATCTGCGCAACCAGAAAAACCGGGGCGGCAGCGCTTCGCTGATGAGCGGCGCACCCGCGCCCTCACAGGCTCCCGCCGCCGCTACCGGACCGCAAGTGCTTGGCATTGCCCAGATACTGGTCGCCGTGCCTGAAGGCGCTTCATCGGCCCAGGTTCAGCAATTGCGCCAGAAGGCCGAAGCCTTGCTGGCCAAAGTGCGCGGCGGCGCGGATTTTGCGGGGGTGGCGGCAGCCTCGTCCGACGGTCCGCAGGCGCTCGAAGGCGGTAACCTCGGTGTGCGCCCGACGCAGGGCTGGCCCGATCTGTTCCTGAGCGCCACCAGCAATCTGGCGCCCGGGCAGATCAGCGATATCGTCCAGAGCGGCAATGGTTTTCATATTCTGAAGGTGCTCACGCGCGGCCAGCCAGCCGCGGCATCCCGGCAGGCCAGTCCGGCTGGCCCTCCGACGCTGGACGGGCAGCAGCAGGCCCCGGCGCCGCATGACGGACCCATGATCGTGACCCAGACCCATGCCCGTCATATCCTGATCAAAGTCTCCAAGGTCATGAGCGACGAGCAGGCGCGCCTGCGTCTTGAGCAGCTGCGCCAGCGTATTCTCAACGGCGACAATTTCGCCGACCTGGCCAAGCGCTATTCCGAGGACGCCAGCGCGCCTCAGGGCGGCGACCTGGGCTGGCTCTCGCCGGGTGAAACCGTGCCGGCTTTTGAGCAGGCCATGAATGCTCTGCAGCCCAATCAGGTCAGCGAGCCGGTGCGTTCGCAGTTCGGCTGGCACCTGATCCAGGTGCTGGAGCGCCGCAACAAGGACATGGGCGACGAGTACAAGCGCATGCAGGCGCGTCAGGCCCTGTTCCAGCAGCGTCTTGAACCGGCGCTGGAAGACTGGCTCAGCCAGTTGCGCGGGCAGGCCTATATCGACAACCGCATCGATCCGTCCTCGAGCAGCGGAAGGCGCTGACACCATGCCGCATCAGGCACGCAAGCGTTTTGGCCAGCATTTCCTGGTCGATGAGGGCGTCATCGAATCCATCGTGCGCGCGATTGCGCCCATGCGCGACGACGCGGTCGTGGAGATCGGTCCGGGGCTTTCCGCCCTGACCGGCCCATTGCTGCACGCGCTCGACCATCTGACCGTCGTCGAAATCGACCGCGACCTGGCCGCGCGCCTGCGCCGCAGCTATCCCGCCGATCAACTTACGGTGGTGGAAGGCGACGCACTCAAAGTGGACTTTGCCGGGCTGGGTGCAGGCTTGCGCATCGTCGGCAACCTGCCCTACAACATTTCCAGCCCACTGCTGTTTCATCTGGTGGCATGTGCCGATCAGGTGAAAGACCAGCATTTCATGCTGCAGCGGGAAGTCATCGATCGCATGGTGGCGAGTCCGAAAACCGGCGATTATGGCCGTTTGTCGGTCATGCTCCAGGCGCGCTACGACATGGAAAAGCTCTTCGATGTCGCGCCCGACGCCTTCGATCCGCCGCCGCGCGTCGTGTCGGCGGTAGTGCGCATGATTCCCTTGCCGGCTTCGCGCCTGCGGCCGCGCAGCGACAAGGTCTTTGAACAGGTGGTGGCGCGGGCGTTTGCGCAGCGCCGCAAGATGCTGCGTCGCGGCCTGGCGGACTGGGCGCCGCATATAGACTGGGAGGCCCTGGGTATCGCGCCCACCGCCCGTGCTGAAGAATTATCCGTTGCGCAGTTTATCGCCCTGGCCGACGCGCTGCTCGATGCAGGCATGTTGAAGGCCTAGTATTGGTCGCCTGGCAGTGCCGTCAAGGGCTGAGCGCCCGCTGTGCAAGCATCGGAACACGGAGCCGGGCACCTATGGCCCGGCGGCGTGTTCAACTGAGCCAGTGCTTCAGGTCGTAATAGCGCACCACTGATCCGTCTTCCACCATGGTGTTTGCCGGAATGCGCGCCAGTCCGCTTGCCCAGGGCAGCGAACTGATGATGCCCGAACCCTGCTGCGCGTAGGGCAGCAGCTGCGGCAGCCCCTCACCGTTGAACTGCGCCTGGACGCGCAGAAATTCCTCGCGTGTTTCATTGAACGGCCGCTGCGTATGCAGAATGCCGTATTGCACAGGCGGAAATACGACGGCGCGGCCCTGCATGGTGCGCAGGAGCGGCGTGAGCAGCATGGCGAACACCGCATAGGCCGACACCGGATTGCCCGGCAGACAGACCACGGGCTTGTCCTGGATGCGCGCCAGCGCGACCGGCTTGCCCGGCTTCATGCGCACCCGCCATAAATCCATCTTGCCGCCGAGCTGTTCGATCGCCGGCTTGACCAGATCTTTCTCGCCCACGGAGACGCCGCCCACCGTCACGATCAGATCGCAGTCCTGCAACAGCGTCCTGAAGGCGGCGTCCAGCGCTTCGGGCGTATCGGCCGCATGCAGCACATGCACGACCTCGGCACCCATATCGGCCGCCAGCGCAGCCAGCATCGGGGCATTGGAATTGAAGATATGCTCGTCCTGGCGCGGCTCGCCGGGCGTGACCAACTCGTCGCCCGTCGTAAGCAGACCGAGCTTCAGGCGCGGATACACCGGCAGCTCCGCATAGCCTTGCGAGGCCAGCAGTGCAAGCTCGGGGGCGCGCAGCAGCGTGCCCATGGGAAATATCTGATCATCTTTGGCGACGTCTTCGCCGCGGTAGCGCACATGAGCGCCTTTGGGCGGCAACTGATTGATCAGCAGGGCGTCGTCTGTTTCCGTGCCGTCTTCCTGCATGACGACGGTGTCGGCGCCGGGGGGAATCAGGCTGCCGGTGAACAGGCGTATGGTCTTGCCGGCCTGCAGCGTCTCGGGCATGACGCCGGCATAGCAGCGCTGCTGCACCGGGAGCGGCCGGCCGGCGGCGTAATCGGCGTGGCGTATGGCATAGCCATCCATCGCGCTGTTGTCGGCGGGCGGCAGGTCCAGGGTGGCGTACAGCGTGCGCGCCAGCACGCGGCCGCGTGCCTGATGCAGCGGACAGGTTTCGGTGATGTTGGGGGGCGTGCCCGCGGCGGCCAGCCGGGACTGGGCTTCGTCAAACTCAAGCATGGTAGCCGGCTCCAAAATTGCAGGGACGATGTGTGCTGTCCAGCTGATCGCGGATAATGCCCTCCCAGGCCGTCTTGCAGGCATTGGTCGAGCCTGGCATGCAGAACACCAGCGTATTGTTGGCGACGCCCGCAAAGGCGTCCGACTGCAGCATGGAGCTGCCGATCTCTTGATACGACAGGTGCCGGAACAGTTCACCGAAGCCCGTGATGGTCTGGTCCATCAGCGGGGTGACGGCGGCGACCGTGGACTTCTGATGCGAAAACCCGGTGCCGCCGTTGGCCAGAATGATCTGTACTTCAGGATCCACGATCCAGTCGCTGAATACTTTGCGGATCTGGTACATGTCGCCCGCGCAGATCGCGCGCTGCACGCAGCGGTGACCCGCCGCCTGAAGGCTGTCGGCCAGATAATCGCCGGAAGTGTCGTTGTCTGCGTGCCGTGTATCGGAAATCGTGATGACGGCGCATCTGAGCGAAATAGGTGTGCTGCTTGTTTTACTCATGTATTGTCTGCCTGTTGTCCATATGCGGGCCGCGGCGCACCCCGCCGCCTTGCAGCAGTGTAAGCCGGTCGGCGCCGTCTGTGTATGAGGAAGGTCAGTCCTGAACGCCGGGAACTGTCCACTGGCTGGTTTTTTCGGCGTCGGCGTCGCGCTGCTGCACCCAGAAGCGGTCGCCGCTGGCCAGGGTTTCGCGCTTCCAGAAGGGCGCGCGGGTCTTGAGGGCATCGATCAGGAATTCGCAGGCGCGAAAGGCATCGCCCCGATGCGCGCTGGCCACCGCCACCAGTACGATCTGGTCTGCATTGTGCAGCTCGCCAACCCGGTGAACCACCAGGCAGTCCTGTACGTCCCAGCGTTCCCCGGCGCTTGCGCACAGAGACTCGATCTCGCGCTCGCACATGCCAGGATAGTGTTCGAGAAAAAGACTGCGGGTTTGCGCGCCTTCAGCGTAGTCGCGCACATAGCCGGTAAAGCTGACCAGTGCGCCCGCCTTGCCTGCCGTGCGCTGGCGCATGGCTGCAATCAGCGCGGCGCTGTCGAAATCGGCTTCCTGCACCAGTACCATGTCAGCCCCCGGTAACGGGTTCGAAGACGGCGACCTCGTCGCCGGGCTGGATCAGCGTGTGATGCGGTGCATGCTGCTGGTTGATGGCCAGCTTGAGACGTGCGGCGGGCGCGAGCTGCGGATGGCGGATTTCGAGATCTGCCAGCCAGTCTGCGCCGCTTACGGGCGAGGCCAGGGTCTGGGTTTCTTCGCGCAGCCCGGCCAGCTCTGCGACCTGCGCAAAATAAAGTACCTTGATCGATGGGGTGTTCGCCATACTGGACTCCTTATACAGCGAACGATGCTAGCGTCGGCCTCCTTGTCCGGTGCTTGCACCCAGGGCCGAGCGCTGTTTTTCGAGCGCCTTGATCTGATCCTGCAATGCGCGCAACTGATCGCGCGCCTGTTTTTCCTGCTCTGCCAACTGCTTGGCCTCGCGCTGCGCCTGCGCCTGCTGGGCCGTTACGAGGGCCTGCTGCTGGCGCTGTACTTCGAGGTCGTTGCGCAAGGTGCTGAGCTCATCATTGCTCTGATTAAGCTGCTGGGCAGTGTGGGCGTAGTCTGCCTCGAGCCGGATGCGCTTGAGGTCGACCTCGGCCAGTTTGTTGGTTTCTTCGACAAACTGCTTGTACTGGCGCTCTGCCTGGGCGTGATCCTGTGTTTTGACGACACGCCAGAAGTTCTGGCGCTGGAACAGGGCAACATAATAGGTGAGCGTGTCGCGCTTGAACAACAGACTGGCTCCGTAATTGCCATTGTAGCTGGTGCGCAGCTCGTTGACACCTTTGCTCTGGATCAGCTGCTGCAGCTCCGTCATGGTGCTGGAGGGCGCTGCCTGAGCCGCCAGCGCCTGCGAGCCATTGACCGGGGAGACCTCAGCCGAGGCCTCGGCCTCGCTGGGCTGTGCCTGTGACACAACGGGCTTGTTTGCATCGGACTGGAGCGCCGAGCAGCCTGCCAGCCCGAGAAAGGCCAGGGCCACGCAAAGTGTCTTGAGTGCTGCGCAATTACGGTTCATTGATTTACCCACATCCCTTGTCTGTTCTGTCTTTTGTGCAATATGGCCGCGCTATTTTAGCCGACCCTCATCCTTCAATATTCTCACTTTGTGTGGATATCTGAAGTTTGCGCATTTTTTCCCACAGTACCTTGCGGCTTATTCCCAGTTCCGACGCAGTGTCCTGGCGGCGCCATCCGTTCAGATTGAGCGCATCGATGATGCGGTTGCGCTCCTGGCGGTCGCTGTCGGACAGGTCCAGCTCTTCACTGCCTTCGAGTGCGTCACGGTTTGCTCTCGCTGTGGCACCCACGGAGGCGGCTGCCGCCTCGGTCGCGGGAAGAGGCGTATGGCGCGCCACCGCGCTCATGCGTTCAAAAATCCGGTCCAGCCGGCCGTTGTCCCAGATGCCTTGCTGGCGCACGAGAATCGCTACGCGCTCCACCAGATTGGCAAGCTGCCTGATATTGCCGGGGAACGCCGTGGCACCCACGCGGTCCAGCAGCCATTGGGGCGGCGGCATCAGTTTTTCGGGTAGTTGCGGGGCGGCCAACGCCTGGAAGATCGCCTGCTTTTCCTCTACGCCACGCGCCTCAAGATTGGGGATGTCCAGTTCAATCACCGCCAGCCGGTAATACAGATCGGCACGGAATGCGCCATCGGCCACCAGTTGCAGCAGGTCCTTGTGGCTGGCAGACACCAGCCGGAAGCTCACCGGAATGTCCACGGTGGAGCCCAGGCGTGTGATGCTGTGCTGCTCCAGTACCCGCAGCAGCTTGACCTGCTGATACAGCGGCAGGTCGCCGATTTCGTCCAGGAATAGCGTGCCGCCATCAGCCTGCTCGAAATACCCCTTGTGCGCGCCGACCGCGCCGGTGAATGCACCCTTGGCATGTCCAAAGAAATGCGCCTCGAACAGGCCCTCGGGAACGGCGCCGCAGTTGACCGCCACAAATGGCCCGCGTGCATAGGCCGAGCGCTCATGCAGCAGTTGCGCCACACGCTCCTTGCCCACGCCGGTTTCGCCGTGTATCAGTACGCTGGCGTCGCAGTCCGCATAGAGTTCAGCGTCGGCCAGCACGCGCTGCATCAGCGGCGAGACGGCAATCATGGGCGCACGCGGCACGCGCGATTCTGCGCGGGCCTGTCGGCTGGCCGTCTTGCCTGCCACCCGCAGGACCATGGCCCGCAGGTCTGCCGCGCTGAATCCCAGCGGCAGGGTGTAGGAGTAGGCGGGTGGGAAGAAGCGCGAATCATGCCCCCGTTCTTCCGAGGCCACCCAGATTACCGGCACCGCATACGACTTCAGCCAGTCCTGCCCCATGAAGCGCGCATCGCTCATCACCGTGAGCGACACCACCGCTATCGCCACCCGCGTGGCGTCGCGCTGCGGCGGAAAGCTCATGGAGGCATCCGTGCGGATCACGGCAATGTCCGTGCCCGCCAGCGCATGGTCGATGCGCAGTGCGATGTCGGACTTGCCTTCCCAGATGTAGAGGTCGATGTCTTCGGGTTGGGGGGGCATCTTAGTTGGTATCTGTATGAGTTAACCGTTGGGAGTTATGCGAAATAATAAAATTTACTTTTTTTGCAGTATTTTCTGTTGTTAGTTTTAGTTGGAATTTTGTGTCTCAACTAACATTGGTGTACCACATTGGACCCCTCTTAGATTAATATCAGTTACACCAAGATTGATGCCAAGAGCACTGAGAACAGGTTCTAAGACTATGTTGAGAAGCTGATCGACGGGTTGCAATAATATGCTCGATAGGCTTGCAATTAGTTTTAGGAGGTCGCTAAGTAAAGGTACCTTCAATACGTTAACCTCCAGGCCAGAGATAAGTGAGCTGACTATGTCGGATGTGTTTGCTTTTATTCCGGTGGTTATGGTTTTTGGTACATCTACATTAAAAATATCTGAAATTGACTCGCCACTGCATAAGAGGCATGTTGAGGCACTGCTTTTTACATCCAACAAACCTAATAATAAAGGCACTTTTATTATTGAGGTTGGAGATGGTTTTGCGGGAGGAGAGCAATCTCCTTCCGTAATGCATATATCTGCTAAAGATGCTGTTACGCCTATTTTTGCTTGGTTTTCGTTCAGATTGTCGGAGCAAAGATCTTCTAGAGTCCCTGTGGATTTGCCAATATTAACTACGACTGGTAATCTAATTTCCGCTAAAATACTTATTAAGGGCCCTATTATTGGTATGTCCTTTGTCGTTACATTCAATCTAAGCTGAATCTGTGCGTTCGTTGCCATAGCACCTACTCCGCCCATAGCAATAACGGGAGGCTCAATAATTTTAATTTGCACTGGATTGTCATCGGGATCGATCTTGGTTCCGATAGATAGCTTTAAATCTAAAAAATTATCTTTGTTTGCTAATAAAACACTAGTGGCAATTATATCGGCTACGTTGATGCTGGATTGAAGCGCTGCCTGAGCATCGGAGGTACTTAGATAGAGTAGTTTATCTTGATCTAGGTTTATGTCGCTATTGCCAAATAATTTCACAGTGAGTTCGGAAACATCCAGCTTTAGTGCTATCGTTTCGAGCGCCGCTTTAGCATCTAGATCAATTACTTTTTGGTCGTAAAGTAAGCTGGCAGTTGCTGTTAGCAAGCTACCTACCTTTACAGGTTTTAGGTCAAGCAGTCCGTCAACAGTACCGGCTGTAATATCTAGATCGCTGTTTAGTGGGACTAAATATTTCAATAACCCTTGTGGTGTTATTTTTGCAGTTAACAATCCCTTGTAGTCGAGAACATTTATTGTTTTGGTATCTAGTCCAATGGCATATAAGATTTGCCCAATCAATCCATTGCTTCCTAGCTCGATGAGTCTGGAGCCAACGGAAAATACGGCAAGTGGTTCAGTTGTTTTTGCAGTGGATACGGACTGAATTTTTTTGTTGCTGGAAGAGAGAGGGATTATCTGTTGAAGCGCACGATCCAATTTTACCTGTACGGCGTTTTCTTTTGATCCACTAGGGGTGGTTGGGTTGAAAAATGATTTGCGGTTGATCTCATCTGCTGGTTCCCCATTTGGGACCACCCAGTATCCACATTGAATATCGTTGTTTTTAGCATCCGTGACTCCATTTGCTTTTAAAATTGCAACTGCATTACTTGTTGCGGCGCTGCAGTCAGTGGATCCATTTGATTTATTCAACGATTGCACACCACTCAATGCCGCCATATCTGCCGCCTTATCCAGCTCCCGCTTCTGATAAGCCGTATACCCAATCTGAATCGACCCCAGCAACGCGATCAGCATCCCGATGGCGATGGCCAGGATGATGACGACGGAGCCGTCTTGGGGCGAGCGGGAGGCGGAGTGGGCGTGGGCGTGTGTGCGCATGACGGTACTCAGTTGTTGTTCTCTTTCACCTTCTCCTGGAACCACTCAGGAAGCGGATGCGAGAAACTGTCGACATAACGTTTGAAGGCGGGGCCGGCGGTGACGCCCAAGGTGGGGAGGGTGCCGCCGGCGTGGTCGCCGCTGGCCTGCATGGACAGGGCGGACTGGGCTGCGTCGCCGACGCGCTCGGTGGGCGGCGCCCAGATGCTCAGTTCGGGACGGTAGTTGTTGCCATAGGCCGGCAGGGTGCTCGTGCTGCCGTCTGTTGCGGACTGGCTGGCGACGGTGCTGTGTTGCACATCGCTGGATGCATAGCTGGCTTCGGGCGGGGCCGCATAGGTTTGCGTCACGCTGGGGCTGCGGCTGACAGGTGTATTGGCGGGCGCGCTGGTGACCGTGGGCGTGACGGCAGGGCGAGCTGGGGTCACCGCCTGTACGGTGGCCTGCGCTGGCGTGTTCAGGGAGTAGGCTTCGCCGGGTATATAGCCGGGCAGCGTGGCCATGCGTCCGGTGATGGGCGCGTTGCTCTGGGCCAGGGCGGCGAGGGGCGCCAGCAGCAGGGCGGCGCATAGCGGAGTCAGCATTCTTTGCATGGTCAGGAGGGCCTTATGGGGTATGTTCGTCATGGCTAGCGGATAAGCGGGCTCTGGCTGAAGCCGCCCGTCAGTGGCGTTTGGTGAAAGCCGATGGGACTGCTGGCGGTTGGCTCGGTGGAGGGCGCTGCGCTGGCCGCCGTCACGATGGGCCGGGCAAGGGGAGTGTTGCTTGCGGCCACAGGTGTGGCTGCAGTCACTGTTGGCGTTGCCTGGTCCATGGCGTCGCTGGTGTCCGCGGCAATCGTCGCTGGCGCATCACGTTCCGCATGGCTGTTTGCGCGCCATGCGCTGGCGAGTTGGTGTACCTGGGCCTGCACGGGCGGGGGCAGTTGTGCCTTGTCCATGACGGTTTGCGCCTGACCTTCCTCTCCCTGCAAAAGCAGAAGCAGGGCCAGGTTGGCCAGCACCTTGCCATTGTCTGGATCGAGCTCGGCGGCCTGTCCCAGGGGCAGGCGCGCCCCCGCGAGGTCGCCCGACTGGATGCGGGCAAAGCCCAGGTCGTTAAGGTATTCCGCATTGGTGGGTTGTTGTGCGGTTGCCTTGGCAAGGTCGGACGCTGCCTGCGTAAAATTACCGGCGCTGGCGGCCAGCAGGCCCAGCCCATGCCAGCCGGAAGCTGCTTCATCGGTGTTGAGCAAGGCGCGGTAGGCTGTCTGCGCCTGATCTTCCTGCCCAGTCATGCGCAGCGCGTTTGCCCGCAGCGAGGCCAGTTCCGCGCTGTCGCCGAATTGACGGGTATAGGCGTCGATATAAGCCAGCGAAGCAAAATAGCGTTGCTGCTGTTGTGATTCGCGTATCAAGGCCAGCATGACTTTGGGTTCGGACGGCGCATTCTTGCGCATCGTGTCCACCTCGTGCTGGCGCAGCATGGCTTGCTGTTCCTGCTGATGCTGGATCAGTTCCATGGCGGAGTTGTTCTTGCCGCCGGCGCAGCCTGCCAGCAGTACCGCGCAGGACAGCGCCACGGAAAGCGTGCGGAACACGCCAGGTGTGGCGTGTATGCCGCCATGGCGAGCTGGCCTTGGGTAGAGATGGGCTGGTGGGCGGACTTTGTTCGTAAGCATGGTTTTATAGTGAGCGAAGACTGGCATTCAGTGACCTCCTCCGATCTGCGCAAAGGCGCGGAATATGGCCAGGAAGCCTACGCCTCCCGTTACGATCAGCAGGGCGGGCATCAATGTCAGCACCATGACGCCCGTCATTTTTACGGTGAGTTTGCCTATGGTTTCCTTCAGATCCAGCTTGCGCTGCTCGCGCAGCCTCTCGCTGAACTGCTGCAGCGGCTGCTGTACTGCGCCGCCATGCTGGTCCACCTGGGAAATCAGCCGGCAGATGGCCGAAAGGTCTTCGTTGCCGAAGCCATTGGCAATGCGCGAGAGCGACTGTTCGCGTGTGCGGCCGCGGGCGTACTGTTCGACGGCCAGGGCCAGCTCGCTGGCCAGCACCGGCATGACATCCCTGAACTCATGCACCACAACATGCATGCTCTGGTCTATGGACAGGCCCACGCCCTGCAGCAGGCGCAGCAGGTCAATGAACAAAGGCAGCTCTTCGGCCGCCGCCAGCCGGCGCGCCTTGGCGCGGCGTGCCACCAGCCACTTGGGCAGCAGCCAGCCCAGCGCAAAGCCGGCGAACAGCAGTACAAAAATGCCCAGCATTTCGCTGCCCAGAAACTTGAAGCGGCCTGTCCACAGCAGGGCGATGGCCGGCAGTCCGAGCCCAAGCACTGCGCGGGAAAACATGAACAGCGCGCGTGCGCGCGGCATGTCCGAGTAGCCTGCGGATTCAATCAGCTCGCGGTCTTCGGCTGCCAGCAGCAGGTTGCCATAGCGACCCGTACCCCAGCGCGTGCCCAGCGCGGCTGCCGTGCCCATCGCATCCTGCAATGCGCCGCGATGCTCCGCCTCGGCGTCCGTTGTGGGCTGTCCGTCGCGG
Organism: Pusillimonas sp.; assembly: GCA_048270225.1. Taxonomy (GTDB): domain Bacteria; phylum Pseudomonadota; class Gammaproteobacteria; order Burkholderiales; family Burkholderiaceae_B; genus Allopusillimonas. The sequence goes on from JBLWTG010000004.1 coordinate 61,537, forward strand.
GCGTTGCGGGTATCCAGCGCCTGGTCCATGGCATGCTGGCTTTTGCTCTGCCGGAAAGCCCGGGCCAGCGTGGCGGCGCCGACCAGCAGCAGCGCGATCGCCACCAGCGCTACGGCGGCGGCGATCAATGTTTGCGTGGTCAGAGTCTGTATCCAGGTCATATGCATGCGCTCCTTAACTCAGCTTGGCCATGCGGTACAGCACATAGGAGCCCAGTATTTGCAGGCAGGCGGCGCCCACCAGCAGTTTCCATCCCATGGGGTCGTGCCACATCCCCATGAACAGCGCGTTGTTGAACATGATGATGAAGCAGGCAATGCACAGAGGCAGCAGCGAGAGTATCCAGGCCGACAGCCGCACCTCGGCCGATAGGGCGACCAGTTCGCGGCGCGCCTGCGTCAGGTCGCGCATGAAAGCCGCCATGCGTTCCAGCACGTGGTCGCTGCGCCCGCCAAAGCGTATGGCCACGCCTACAATCGCAGCCACCAGGAAAAGCTCGTGCAGGCCATACATACGCGCAGTCTGCCGCAGGGCTGCATCCAGCTCCTGTCCGCCGCGGTGCATGCGGTTCGCCCGTTCAATGATTTCCAGCAGCGGGTCGTCGATCTTGCCAGTGGCGCTCTGGAAGGCGGACGCCAGGCTGTTGCCTATGGTCATCAGGCGTACCACGGCATCCAGAAAGTCCGGCAGTTGTTCGACGGATTTGCGGTGCCGGCGGTCGGCCCTGACCCAGATCCGGAACAGGCCCAGGGCCAGTCCCATGACCACGATGGCGCCTGCGGCCCAGGGACCGAGCAGCAGTCCACCGGCCACGGCCAGCGCTACCGGTATGCCAACGAGCCGGCCATAGAAGCCGGAGGTGGGAGAAATGCCGGCGCGCAGCAGCAGGCTGCTCCAGTTTGCGGGGCCACCGCGCCAGACATTGGTGTCCTGGCCTTCGGGCAGCCCCAGCGAGGCGACCTTCATATAGGCGGCCGTGCGCTGGTCGATCTGGCGCGCGACAAAGCGCTGCGTCGTCAGGCGCGCCGCCCGGCGGTTGGCTTGCATCCACAGCATGACGCCGCCCAGCAACAGCAGCAGTGCGACAGCCAGGAGGACGAGCACTGTCGCCATTACCGCCTCCTGCCCCAGAAGCCTACGCCGCCGCCTTCGGGCGGCGTAGGCTGCTCCTTGGCCAACGCCTGTGCCTGCGCCAGGTTGCTCCACTCCTCGCGCAGGCGCGCGAGTTTGGGGGTGTGCGGATGTATGCCCAGGCTGCGCCAGCGGTCCAGCTCCTTGCCGGTGTCATCCACGACGGCATCGTAGCGGTACAGCTCCTGGGTAGAAATCACGTTATCGCCCATGCCGGTGACTTCGGTGATGGACAGGATGCGGCGCTTGCCGTTGGACAGGCGTCCGATCTGAACAATGAAATCCAGCGCGCTGGCAATCTGGCGCCGCAGGCTGTCTTCGCTGCCCTGGTAGCCGGCAAAGCCGGCCAGCATTTCGATGCGGTACAGACATTCGCGCGGCGAGTTGGCGTGTATCGTGGTCATGGATCCCTCATGGCCGGTGTTCATGGCCTGCAGCATGTCCATGACCTCGGCGCTGCGCACTTCGCCCACCACCACGCGGTCGGGCCGCATGCGCAGGCTGTTGCGGATCAGATCGCGGATGGACACCTGACCGGCGCCGTCATAGCCGCCCTGGCGCGACTCCAGCCGCACCACATGGGGGTGGTTCAGCGACAGTTCGGCCGTGTCTTCCACGGTGACGATGCGTTCGGTCTCCGGAATGAAAAAGGCCATGGCGTTGAGCAGCGACGTCTTGCCGGAGCTGGTGCCGCCGGACACGATGATGTTGCAGCGGTTGAGCACGGCGGCTTCAAGCAGGCGATAGATTTCTTCGTTATAGGTACCTAGCTCCAGCAGATCCGTGGGCTTGAGCGGGTCTTGCCGGAATTTCCGGATCGATACCATCGGGCCGTCCACGGCCAGCGGTTCAATGATGACATTGAGCCGCCCGCCGTCGGGCAGGCGCGCGTCGACCATGGGCGTGGACTCATCCAGCCGGCGCCCCAGTGGCGCCAGAATGCGGCGCACGATACGCAGAATGTGCTGGTTGTCCGAGAAGCGTATGGGTTCGCGCGAGAGCACGCCGTGGCGCGACACGAATACGTTGTCAAAGCCATTGACCAGAATATCTTCCACTGTGGGGTCGGCCAGCAGGTCTTCCAGCGGGCCCAGGCCGGCCAGCTCCTTGGTCAGACTGACCGATACCTGCAGGACTTCCGATTCGTTGATGGGGACGCGCTGGTGGCGCACGAAGCCGGCGACTTCGATCTCCACGAACTCCTGTATCGCCTGGCGCGACCAGCGCCCGAATTCGGCGCCGAGTTCTTCTATGCGCGACAGCAAATGCTCGTACGCAGCGCTCTTGATATCCTGAAAGCGCTGCGTGCCGGCAAAGCCGTCATCGCCAAACTGCACAGCTCCGGTCATGATCATGATGTTCTCTATTCCTTGCCGCGAGGGTCGGATGCTAGCGCCGCGCCAGGCCCGGCAGCCAGCTCAGGGCATGCCGGCGCCCGCGGGGCATTGTGTTGTCAGGGTCTAGTTCTTGCGCAAGTGATTCCAGCGCTTTTACATAAGGGTCGTTGGGGATTTCCTTGAACAGCAGCTTGCCCTGGTTCGTGCAGCGATGCAGCGACAGGCTGCGGTCGGGCAGCGTGCCCAGCAGCTTCAGGTCGAAGCGTTCCGAGATCTGTGCGGCATTCATGCCATAGCGCGGGTCGTAGCGGTTCACCACCAGCCTGATCCGCTTGCGGCTTATCTTCTGCTCGTCCAGTTCGTGCAGCAGGTCGGCCAGCGACACCAGCCCGCCCAGGCTCTGGTCGGTCACCATCCATATGTGTGCATTGTGTTGCGCCAGGGTTCCGATGAATGACGGGTTGGCCAGTCCGCCTGTGTCGGTAATCAGCTGCGCGAAATAGCCGCGCAACCGTTCGAACAGGGCCAGCGAGTCGGCCTGCGAGGCGTTCTGCACCTGATCCAGACTGCGCGGCAGCGCCAGCACGCTGACGCCATCGTCGTCATGCGGCAGGGCGGACGTGAGCAGCGTGGCGTCCAGGCGGCGCAGGTTCTGCACGGCATCGACAAAATGAAAACCGTGGCGGATGTTCAGGTACAGCAGGCCATCGCCCACCGGCATGCCCAGGTCCAGCAGGCATACGCGTTCGGCCAGGGGGCGTGTATGGACAGCCTGGCGGGGCTTGCTGTCGTCGTTGTCGTCGTCGTGCCGGCGTTTCAGGCGCTGCTGCATCAGGCCGGCCAGTTGTACGGCGAGCGTGCTCACGCCCATGCCCGCGCGCGCGCCAAGCAGCAGCAGGCTGCCGCGCGGCGCCACGGCGGCGGGCGCGCTGGCGGCCTCAACGGATTTGAGCAGGCGCTCCACGGTTTCCAGCAGGTCGGCTTCATTTTCGTGGTCGACAAAATCACGAACCCCGGCGCGAAAAGCCGAGATGGCCGCCGTCGGATCGCCGAGGCGGCCGATGGCTACGGTGGGCGTGCCCGGAAAGTGCCGATAGATTTCGCTGGCCTGCAGGCAGGCCAGGTCCCGGCCGGGCTGCCCATCGTCCGCCAGGAAATCCAGGAACACGAGTCCGGGGTGGCTGCGGACAATCAGGGCCTGAGTTTCTTCGACGCGCGGCGACTCCTGCGCGACTGTCCCCAGCGATGCAAGCGCGGCCGCCAGCCTGGCCCCCAGGGCCTGGTTGTCCGAGCACAGCAGGAAGCGGGGTAATTCGTTCTGCAAACCAGTACTCCTGCATGCCGCGATGGCGGCACGGGTTTATGTTGCTAGCGTGAAAAGCCGGGCATCTGCTGGCCGGTGGCAGGGCCCATCAGGTAATAGCCCCAGGCATTTCCGGGTGTGTCGCGTTTTTCCAGGGCCTCGCCGGGCAGCGGCACCTTGGTGCCGCGCGCCAGTGGTTTGACCAGGCGCGGCGTCACCACAATGACCAGCTCGCGCTCGTCCTGCGAATATTCCATGCTGCGAAAGAATGCGCCGATGATGGGTAGATCGCCCAGGAAGGGCACCTTGCTCACATTGGCGATGGTTTCGCGCGACACCAGTCCGCTGATCACAAAGCTTTCGCCGTCGCCAAGTTCTATCGTGGTGTCGGCCTTGCGGGTGCGCAGTGCGGGCATCAGCGTGGTCTGGTCGCCATTGATTACCGGGATGGCATTGGCGTAGTCCAGTTCGCTGGCCTCGGGCGCGACCTTCAGCGCGATGCGTTCGGGCGAGAGCACGGTGGGCGAGACCGTCAGGCCGATACCGAAAGGCTTGTACTCAATGGTCTGCGTGCCCAGGCCGCCCGACTGCGGCACAGGAATCTCGCCGCCCGCCAGAAAGCTGGCGCTCTGGCCCGACATGGCCACCAGCGTAGGCGCGGCAAGAATACGGCCCATGCCGGTGCTTTCCATCAAGGCCAGATTCGCGTTGAAATCGCGCGAGGCATAGCCCAGCGCGAAACCCGCGCCGCTGAGCGGAGTCAGCGAAGCGGGCAGCAGATTGGAACTGACGGACCAGTGGCCCGAGCCGCTGGCGCCCCAGCGTATGCCCACATTCTTGATTGCGTTGCGCGACAGCTCCACCACCTTGACTTCGACCTGCACCATGCTGCCCGGCGCGGCTGTGCCGGCAGCGGCGGGGCGATCATCGCCCAGCACAGTGACCTGCCAGCGCTGCGGCTGCTGGCTGCCCTGCGTCCAGACCTGCACCTGTGTATTGCCGGGCTGATTGGCAAACAGCATGACGCCACCTGTGCGGCGGCCGCTGCCTGAAAGCATCTGCACGTCCGCGACATTTGGATCGCTGATAGCGACGCGCGTAGCGCGCCCGTTGACGGGCAGCATGATCTGCCCGTGCAGCGGCAGCGTCATGGTGTCGCCCGATGCTTGCGCGGCGCTGGCCTGTCCCACGGCATAGGTCGTGGCCTGCGCGTGCGCAGGCGTAGCCGTGGCAGCGGCAAAGGCGAGGCAAGCGGCCGCGAGTGTCAGGTGTCGTGGCAGGTGCTGTCGTGCTGCGTTCAGTGTCTTCATAGTCCAGTACCGTAATCGCGTTTTATATGTCGTGGTGCGAGTATGCGCAGTGTCTGCCGCCGGACCCGTATCCGGGCGCCCGGCGGCAGGCTTGTCTAGTAAGGCACGGTTTGCGCTTTGCCGCCGCGTATCACTTCTATGGAGCGGGGGCGGGCGGGCGCACGACTTGTCGTGCGCGGTGCAGGTTTTTTCGCAGTGCTTGCCTCGCCGGACCCGGACACGGCCGTCAGGCTGTCGCCGGCATACGCGCGGTTGTCGGCCTGGGCCAATTGGGCGCGCTGGTCGGGCGTCAGATCCTTGCGGGCCTGCAGCAGCGGCGCACGCGTGGGAAAGAGCGCGGCGTCCGGCAGCGAATCGTCCTTGGGCGAGCGCAGCGCCAACTGCAGCTTGCCGCTGCGTGTGGCCAGCAGCAGTTCGTTCACATGCTCCAGCGGCACAGCCAGCATGGCATTGCTGGCCTTGGCGTCGCGCGAGGCGTTGCGATTGTTGGCGTCCCTGCCCGAATCAGGCGGCGGGCCGTCCAGCGATTGCGCGCCATAGGCGAGCACGCGGATCTGCGGCAGCAGTAGGCGCGATTGCGTGTTGGACACTTCGCTGTCCTGGCTGCCGCCACCGCCTTCGCGGTTCATGGTGAAGAACACATCCACCTTGTCGCCCGGCTGCACGCGGTTGGACGCGCCGGACACTTCATCCACGGGAATACTGACGGCGCGCTCGCCCTCATTCAGATAAGTGGCAATGCCTTGCATCAGCATGCCCTGAGTCAGCGGCTCCCCGGCCGCCACATCAAAGCGCAGGTATTTGCCGGCCAGCCCTTCGCTTGAGGAAAATCCGCGCGTCGGCGATACCGGCCATTGCGCGATCTGGAAGTCATCCGGGGTCAATGCCACGCCAGCGGCAATATTCTTCGCGGCTACCAGCACCGGATAGGTGACCTGGGGCTTTTCAGCAGGGGCGGTCTGCGCAGCGGCCAGCGGCGCTGGGGCCGGGGGAGGCGGCTTGCTGGCGATCTTGTAGGCAACCACCCCCAGCACAACGGCAACGAGCACAAGCAGGGCGGCCACGAACTTCAGCACGGGATTCATAAATCAGGGCTCCGTTGAAATACTAAATATCTGGATGGTGGCGCTTGAGGACAGGGCCGACGGTACAAGGGTCGCGCCGGCCGATCCGGGAATCAGGCTTGCGATGGATGTCAAAAGATTCAACACAGGCCAGATGCCGGCCGGGTCGGTAATCGTGACGGTGAGCTTGATGCATTCGGGGCAGGCGCCGGGCGCGGCTACCGCTGTGCAGCTTGGGCTGAAGGTATTCAGAAAGCTGTCCTGCTTCACTGTGGCGCTGATATAGCCGCAGGCCGCGTTTGCAGTCTGCTGCGCCGTGCCGGCGCTGCGCAGGCTTTCGGCCAGCGCATAGCGCGCGCCATCGGCAGACAGATGCGAGAGCTTCTGCTGCATCCAGAACAGCGAACCATAGGTGACGATGCCAAAGAAGATCAGCAGAATCAGCAGAATGGAAATCGCGAACTCAATGGCCGCGACACCCTGCTGGCGTTCCGTATTTGCGATTGCTATGCCTTGCATATCAACCGCCTGGCGCAGGGATGTCCTGCATCGCTACGCCCAGGTCTACCGTGGCCTGAGCGAAAAGTGTATCGGGCACCAGCAGGCTGCTGAGTGTGGGCACCAGCGGGTGCGCGCTGTAGTCATAGCGGATGACGACGCGTGCCTGGCCTTGGTTGCAGGCGCTGCCAGCGTCGTCGGACTGGCCGTTGTAGCAGGGCGGCAGGATGCTCAGCCCGCTGCTGGCCATCGCTGAAATCCACTGGGTGAGGCGTTCAGCTTCGCTGGTCGCCTCGGCCTTGCGCTGGTCGTCGCTGGGCTGCCAGGTCAGCATGGCGCGGGCGCCCTGCTCGGCGGCAGCGTTCAGCGACTGCTGGGCGGCGAAGATCATGCCATAGGTGAGAATGGCGTAGATGACCAGGAAGAATATAAAAAAAACCAGCCCGAATTCGACGGCATAGACGCCGCGCTGGGAGGCGGGACTGTGATGCTGAAACTGATGAAAACGCCTGTCGCCGGCACGGCGGTTTGAGCGCAGGGCCTTGGCATGACAGTGATCGGATGGGTCAATGTCTACAGCCGGCATGGCATTAACCCGCCAGCATGAGCAGCCAGGGCTCGGGTTGAAACAGCAGCCATATCGCGCCGAACAGCGCGCCCATGGCGGTATAGGCCGCATAGGGAATGCCCCGGCGGACATCGGGCGCCAGACGCCAGACGGCTCGCGCGCCGCCCCAGCCTTTCGCAGCAATGGCCGCCACAGCGTGGACGCCGGCCAGCAGGCTGCCGATGATCAGGGCGGGAAACAAGCCCGCCAAACCGATGCAGAAACCCAGTACCGCCATGAATTTCACATCTCCAGCCCCCATGGCCTTGAAGCGCCAGAGGGGGAAAAATAGGGCCAAGCCGACAAGCAGTCCGATTAGGGCTGGTATTGGCATGGCAGAATAAACGTGCGAGTTGTGGGGGGGCCAAGGCTGAGGAGTAAGAAGCCAGCAGCCATGGAATGCTATCCCCAAGATGATTAACCAGTTGGGCACCCGGCGAACACGTATATCAGAAAAGCAAATACCCAGGCAGAACAAGGTGAAAAGCAATAACCACAGCGTTTGCATAATCAAGCCTCGCTCCTATGGGTATTTATCTCCTATGTGGGCGTGAATTAAGGCGTTTGCGCTTCAGTTATTTTGTCGCTAACGGCGGTGAAGGCGTCCTTGATCTGTCCACCTAAGGTAGCCACCACAGCAACAATCACCGCAGCAATCAACGCCACAATCAGCCCATACTCCACAGCCGTTGCACCTTCTTCATCTTTCCAGAACTTGATCAAAAGATCTTTCATGTCCATCCCCTTACAAATAAACATAAAACTAAATTATTGAAATCCTACGTTCCTGGTACTAGGTTGTTCGGCGTAGTTTTCCAGTTTATCCAGCTATTTTTCGTAACTGGATTTGGCAATTCTACATTTTTAGTATTGATAGAAATCAAATGTTCGCAAATTTGTGTGGTTTTTTATACACAATGTAACAATTTTGAAAATAATCAGGTGTACAGGTAAACCCTTGTATTTAAACCAAAAGTATTATCAAATTAATACCTTAGCGATATTTCTCAAACTTTTGTAGCAAATCGGTAACTGGTTTATTATCAGCGCCTATTGCGTGGCTTATCAGGCTGAAAGCCGCTGAGCCCAGGTTTTGCACCTCGCGCCATGCTTTTTATATCCCGGGTTGCATGCCGTACCCCCTTCCAATTTGTCGCGAAGATATGCCTAATTTCAATAACTCCTGCCATCTGCCGCAATTTGGAATCAGGGTGCGCGGCCTGTCTTTCTGCATGCTGGCTTTATCGATGCCGTACGCATCAGGCGCGTTAGCAGATGGATTGGTGCGCGGCAATCCGCTTAACAGCCTGCCTCAGATAGAAGTACCGGCAGCCAGGCAGCAGCAGCCTGCGCCGCAGTTGCAAATGCAGCAGCGGGATGCGCAGGCAGAGGTGCAGCGCCGCCTGGAGCAGCGTGTCATCCCCAGCCATTTCGAGGTGGCGGGCAATACCGTGATTCCGATCAGCGAGATCGCACCGATACTGGAGCCGCTGGCCGGCAAGCAGATGACGGTGGCGCAACTGGTGCAAGAGGTCAATAAAATCACGGCCCTGTATCAGTCGCGTGGTTATGCCTTGTCGTTTGCGCTGTTGCAGAATCAGGATTTTTCGCAAGGCAATGTGCGTGTGACCGTGGTGGAAGGCCATGTGTCGAATCTGCGTATCGAAGGCGATGTCGGCAATGCGGGCGAGCGCCTGCAGGCGCTGGCTCGGCCGGTGATCGAAGAAAAGCCGCTTACCCGCAAGACTTTTGAGCGCCAGTTGAACCTGATGCGCATGGTGCCCGGCGTGCAGTTTACGCCCACGCTGGATATGCCCAAACGCGCGGATGGGGCGACGGAGTTTGTGATCGATGCCACGCGCCAGCGCTTTGGTGTGTCGGCAGGCGTGTCCGATATGGGCACCGGCATGCAGGGCGTGGTGGGCATTACGGCCAACAGTCTCACACCGTTGGGCGAGCAAACCCGCCTGACCGCTGCGGTGCCGCTGGAGAAGGGCGATGTGAAGTACTTCGGCGGCAAAATGACCATCCCGGTGGGCAATAAGGGGTTGGCCGTTGAGCTGGATGGCTACTATTACGACGCCGAGCCGCAGGATGCCTTGCTGCAGTCCCAGGGCTGGGACCGCGAGGTGGTCAATCACCGCATCGGGGCCGGGGTGAGCTATCCGTTTATCCTCGACAATCAGCGCCTGCTGAAAGGGTCGCTGGGTTTTTATGCGGCGCAAACCAATGACCAGTATCACCGCGAGCTGGATAACGCCTGGCTGCTGCAAAAGGCCAATCTGCGGGTGGCGCGCGCCGAGCTGCAGTATCGCGATGTGGGGCTGACTCAGTCGCGGGACATCAAGCTGGGGGTTTACAAGGGCATAGACGGCATGGGGGCTTCCAAGAGCCTGACCAGCAATTATGCCGCCTTCGCGGACCCCGTTTACGACCTGGACTTTACGCGTTTTACCGCGGATGTGAAGCAGACATTCAAGTTGCCGGCGGGGTTCGGCACCACGCTCTCGGCGACAGGGCAGTACAGCTCCAATGTGCTGCCGAATATGGAACAGGTGTCGTTCGGCGCCTGGCGCTATGGCCTGGGTTACGAGCAGGGCGAGCTGGCCGGAGACAAGGGCTATGGCATGTCGGTAGAGCTCAATCGCCGCATTCCGACGGGCTGGCGTTATCTGGCGGCTGTGCAGCCTTATGTGATGTATGACCATGCGCGGGCCTGGTACAACGACAGCAATTTGTCGTCCTACAACGGCCGCAAGCTGGCTTCGGCCGTGCTGGGCTTGCGCATTACGGATGACCGCAATTACGTTTTCGATTTCAATATGGCCAAGCCGGTGGGCGACAAGCCTCTGAACGAGAGCGATCGCGACTGGCGGTTCAATGCCAACTATTCCCTGGTGTATGACGGCTTTTAGAATGTGTTTTCTGTTACGTAACACATGAATCGAAAACCGCCCATTTGTAACTTTCGCAGATTTGATGCTTGTTTAAATTCGGCATTAATTTGAGCTAGTGATATTTGGCGTCAGATATTTATTTGATTTATAAGAGAAAATTGGCAGTGCTTCGGCGCTGCCAATTTTTTTTGCCTGATGATGGCTGAATTGGCCCGGTTCTTGCGTTGACTTCTCCATGCGTCGTAACACGCTAAAACATTCCATCAGGAGAAGTCATGGGGATTACTACAACAAAGCGTCGCCGGATATCCGCAAGAACGCTCAGGCTGGCCCTGCTTGCCAGCATATTCAGCAGCACGCTGGTGCTGCATGGCTGCGGCTCAACGGGTGTGTCGCAACTGACTCCGCCAACGGATCCTTCCGGTCCGGGAGGTCCTGGCGGCCCAGGTAGTCCAGGCGACCCGGGTAATCCCGATGATCCGGGTAACCCAGGTGATCCAGGCAATCCCGGTGATCCAGGCAATCCCGGTGATCCAGGCAATCCCGGTGATCCAGGCAATCCCGGTGATCCAGGCGATCCAGGCGATCCAGGTGACCCGGGCAATCCAGGCGATCCGGGTGATCCAGGCGATCCGGGTGATCCAGGCGACCCGGGTGATCCAGGCGATCCAGGCGATCCAGGCGATCCAGGCGATCCAGGCGATCCAGGCGATCCGGGTGATCCAGGCGACCCAGGCGACCCAGGCGACCCAGGCGATCCAGGCGATCCAGGCGATCCGGGCGACCCAGGCGACCCAGGCGACCCAGGCGACCCAGGCGATCCAGGCGATCCAGGCGATCCAGGCGATCCAGGCGATCCAGGCGATCCGGGGGATCCGGGTGATCCGGGTGATCCAGGCGACCCAGGCGACCCAGGCGACCCAGGCGACCCAGGAAAGCCTGCGGGCACCCTGGAAACTACGCTGGGTGGAACGGGTGATGCCGTGGATAACGTGCTGCCGATCAATGCGGGCGATACGCTGGGTGGTGTAGGCAAGCAACTGGACGTTGTTGTTCAGCCTGTTCTGGATACCGCCACGAATCTGACGCAAACCATAGGCGATGCAACAGGCCTGGGTGTGCCGGTGGATGGCTTGCTGGTCAAGGTGGGCGACGTTGCCATCAATCTGGGCGATACGATTTCCGGCACCGGTTTGCCGGGCAATCTGAGCGTGGGCCTGGGCGGACTGGTCTCTGGCCTGGGCGACACGGTGGCCAGTGTAGGCGGCTTGCTCAATGCAAGGCCTGACGGCGCCAATCCGCTGACGATTGTGCTGGGCAACGCGACCGGCGCAGTGGGTGCACTGACCGGTGCGCTGACGGCCGAAGGCGGCTTGCTGCAACCTGTCAGCAGCCTGTTGACGCCAGTGACGGATCTTGTCACCGGTTTGACGGGCGGCCTGGGCGGCGGCGAAGGCAACGGTGGCTTGCTGTCTCCGGTCACTGATCTGGTCAGCGGCCTGACGGGCGGTCTGGGCGGCGGCGAAGGCAACGGTGGTCTGCTGTCTCCGGTGACTGATCTGGTCGGCGGCCTGACAGGTGGTCTGGGCGGTGGTACCGGCAACGGTGGCCTGCTGTCTCCGGTGACCGATCTGGTCAGCGGCCTGACCGGTGGTCTGGGCGGTGGTGCCGGTAACGGCGGTCTGCTGTCTCCGGTGACTGATCTGGTCGGCGGCCTGACAGGTGGTCTGGGCGGTGGTGCCGGCAACGGTGGCCTGCTGTCTCCGGTGACCGATCTGGTCAGTGGCCTGACGGGCGGCGCGACCGGCGGCGCCGGCGGCGGCTTGCTGGCGCCAGTCACCAACCTGGTTGGCGGTGTGACCGGTGCAGTCACTGGCAATGCCGGTAATGCGGGCAACGGCGGCAATGCCACAGGCGGTCTGCTGGCTCCTGTGACTGGTCTGCTCAACGGCTTGACGGGCGGTGTGTCGGGCAGCGAGCAGTCCGGTGGCCTGCTGGGCTCCCTGCTCGGCGGACGCCGTTAAATGAGTGTGAGCTATGTGGCGGCCAGATAGCAGGCCCTCGCTCAGCGTCCTGGCGCAAGACGGTCACTCCGTCGCTGCGCCAGGCGCGTCCGGCGTGTCTGACAGGGCAGACGAAGCACTGCTGCGAGAACTTGTCGTGGTGCTTAGCCGGAAACTGCCGCTTTACTACGAGGCGGCGCTTGCACGCCTGGCCATCGAGGTCGAGCTGCCGCAGACGGATATCCGGGCGCTGGTCTTCATCATGGAGTTCGATGCCTTGTCCACTGGGCATCTGGCCCAGTTGCTCGGCATCAGCCACGGCGGCGCGACGGCCATGATTGATCGTCTGGAAGATGCGGGTTTTCTGCAGCGGGAGCGCGATGAGAACGATCGCCGCGTGGTGATACTGCGCGCGGTGCCTGAGCGTTGCGAAGCCTTGCTGGAACCCGAGCTGTATGTCCTGGGCCGTCTGAGCCATATTGCGCGGCAAGTCAGTGCAGGCGATGTCGTGGATACCTATGATTTTCTGGCGCGCTGTACGGCATTTTTCAAAAAGGATACGGCCAAATGGCTGGCGGAAGGCCCGTCTGCCAAATAGCGGCTGATCCGGGCGGACGTATGGGGGGTCTGGGCGTGTGTTTCGTTACGTAACATGTCTGATAAAGCCGCCCCATTTGTAACATTCGCAGATGTGGAAGTAGATAGTGCGAAATGTGGCTGGACCTGATGAGGAATGTTGGTGTCTGTTAATGGTTTGATTTAAATGAATAAATAATAAAACTGGCGATGGCGGAAGATATTTTTAGCCATATCCGTCCAGAGTGGCATGCATATTGCGTAAGTGGAATGTAAACCAAATGAATTGGTACTGAATACTTCAAAAACTTTCCGCATAAAGGAGTGCGCCATGAGCGCTCAGAGCAAAACCACACTGAAAAACCGTGCCTCGTTCAGGCTTACCTTGATGGCCTCTCTGTTCACCGGCATGCTGGCGCTCGCTGGCTGCGGTTCGACAGGGGTTGGCGCGCTGACGCCTCCGACCGATGGGCCCGGACCGGGAAATCCCGGCGGCCCCGGTGGCCCCGGCGGTCCTGGCAACCCCGGCGGCCCTGGTGACCCCGGCGGTCCTGGCACGCCGTCCGCTCAGAACGGTCCGCTGGAAACCACGCTGACCAATACCGGCGGCGCCGTGGACAATCTGCTGCCTCTGGATGCCGGCAAGACGCTGGGCACGGTAGGCAAACAGCTCGACACCATCGTCGCGCCGGTTGCGGGCACGGTAACGGATCTGACGCAGACCGTGGGCGCAGCAACCGGGCTGGGCCAGCCGGTGGATGGCCTGCTGGTGGAAGTGGGCGGCACCGTCTCGGGGCTGGGCGACACGATTTCAGGCACAGGCCTGCCGGGCAATCTCGACAAAGGCGTCGGCGGCCTGGTCAGCGGGCTGGGCGATACGGTCGCCAGTGTCGGCGGACTGCTGAACAAGCCCGAGGACGGCAGCGCTGCCCTGACCAATGTACTGGATAACGCCACGTCGGCGGTCGGCGCGCTGACCGGTGCACTGGCGGGCGAAGGAGGTCTGCTGCAGCCTGTGACCAGCGCGCTGGGCGGCTTGACCGGCGGTCTGACCGGCGGCGAAGGCGGTGGCGGCTTGCTGTCCCCGGTGACGGATCTGGTTGGCGGCCTGACGGGCGGTCTGGGCGGTGGCGAGGGCAGCGGCGGTCTGCTTTCACCTGTCACGGATCTGGTTGCTGGACTGACCGGTGGACTGGGTGGTGGTCAGAGCAGCGGTGGTCTGCTGGCTCCGGTGACGGATCTGGTCGGCGGCCTGACGGGCGGCCTTGGCGGTGGTCAGGGCAGCGGCGGCTTGCTGGCCCCCGTGACCGATCTGGTTGGCGGTCTGACGGGTGGTCTGGGCGGCGGTCAGAGCAATGGCGGTTTGCTGGCCCCTGTGACCAACCTGGTTGCGGGTCTGACAGGCGGCCTGGGCGGTGGTCAGGGCAGCGGCGGTCTGCTGGCGCCGGTGACGGATCTGGTCGGCGGCCTGACGGGTGGCCTCGGTGGCAGCCAGGGCCAGAACAACGGCGGTCTACTGGCTCCCGTGACGGGGCTCGTGAACGGTTTGACCGGCGGTGGCGGCGAGACGGCCGGCAACAACGGTCTGCTCGGCGGCCTGCTCGGCGGCCGTTGATCAATACAAAGGGAAGATCATGACGCTACAGCTTCTGACGAAATCGTCCTACACGCAGAGAGAGCGCTACAAGACAAGCTCTGCGCTGCCGGCCGATCATATGCTGGATGAAATGGCGATGGTGATCAGCCGGCGGCTGTCGGTATATACGGAAGCGCATCTGTCCTGCCTTGCTGATGAGGCGGGGCTGTCTCAACAGGACTTGAGGGCGCTTGCGTTCATTATCGAATTCGAGCCGCTTTCTACGGGGCATCTCGGGCAGTTGATGGGCCTGAGCCACGGCGGCGTGACGTCGCAGATCAATCGGCTCGAATCCGCAGGGTTTATCCTGCGCAGCCGTTGCGACAATGATCGTCGGGTGGTGGTGCTGCGCCCCGTGGCAGAGCGTTGCGATGCCTTGATGCGTCCGGATCAGGACTTGGTTGAGAATATTGCAGAACTGGCCCATCGTTCCAGCGCGTCGGAGCTTATGGGTATGGCAGATTTCCTGACGCGTTGCGTCAAGGTGCTCAGGCAAGACACCTTGCAATGGCTGGCGACCAGGGAGCTGGCCAGATAAACGCAGCATGCTCACGGATTTACGGCAGGCATTGCGCCTGCCGTTTTTTTTACGCGTTTCACTCTACGTTTCGTTACGTAACACCATGACAGAAGCCGCCCCATTTGTAACATTCGCAAATTTGATGCTATAGCAAATTTAGAAAATACTGTTTAAAGGCGGTGGTTTTTGTGTGTTTAACATATTGATTTAAAAGAAGAAATAATAAACTAAGCGAACGGTTCAGGGTTTTCTGGATGGCTGTTTTTCAAGTTGGCATGGATGTTGCGTTAGCAAACGCATACAGCACGAAAAACAAAAGTACATCTTGAATCAGGAGAACTCTATGAACACCATCCACAACAAAATCAAGCCTTCTACCCTGCGAGTCATGAAGCTGACCGTGCTGGCCGGCATGCTCGCCGGCAGCCTGGCGCTGGCTGGTTGCGGTTCGACCGGCTATGGCGAGCTTACGCCGCCGACCAACCCGAACAACCCGAACAATCCCAATAACCCCAACAATCCTGACGATCCCAACAACCCCAATAACCCGAACAATCCGAACAACCCGGATGATCCGAACAACCCCAATAATCCGAATAATCCGGACGACCCCAACAACCCCAATAATCCCGACGACCCCAACAATCCGAACAACCCTGACGATCCCAATAATCCGGGCACGCCAACGGGTCAATCAGGCACGCTGGAAACCACGCTGGGTAATGCCGGCAAAGCGGTCGACAATATCCTTCCCCTGGGTGTGGGCGACACGCTGGGCAGCGTAGGCGGACAACTGGATACGGTTGTCGACCCGGTTGTGGATACGGTCACGGGTCTGACCCAGCAGGTGGGCGCAACCACCGGACTTGGGGCGCCTGTCGACAGCCTGCTGACGCAGGTCGGGGGCACGGTTTCCGATCTGGGACAAACCATCTCGGGCACGGGCTTGCCAGGCAATCTGGGAACGGGTGTAGGCGGACTGGTCGATGGACTGGGCAATACGGTGGCCAGCCTTGGCGGCCTGCTTAACGCGCCTGCCGACGGCAGCAATCCGCTTACGAATGTGCTGGGCAATGCCACGGGTGCGATCGGCAGCCTGACGGGCGCGCTGGGCGGCGAGGGTGGGTTGCTGCAGCCGCTCACCGGCGTGCTGGGCGGCGCCCTGGGCGGCGGCGCGAATGTCGCGCCGGTGCTGGAGCCAACGCTGGCCAATGTCGGTCAGGCAGTCGATAACCTGATTCCGGCCGGGCTTTCCGAGCCGCTGGGCAGCGTCGGCCACACACTGGACGGCATTGTTTCGCCGGTCACAGGCACGGTCACCGGTGTTACACAGCAGCTTGGCGACGGCTTGGGCGTTGGCGCGCCCATTAATGGCCTGCTGACGTCGGTGGGCACATCGCTGGGCGGCCTGGGCGGTAATGCGCCGCTGGGTCTGGGCAATGTCGTGGCAGACCTGGGCAATACGCTGATCAACGCAGGCGGCCTGGTGCATGGCAACGCAGCCAACCCATTGGGTGCGACGCTGGCCAGCGCGACCACTGCGGTGTCCGACCTGACCAAGGGCCTGGGCGTTGACGGCCTGTTGGCGCCTGTGACAGGCGGTCTGCTTGGCGGTGGCGCTACCGGCGGCGGCGCAGGCGGCTTGCTGGCGCCTGTGACCGGCCTGCTTGGTGGTGTGACGGGCGGTGCATCTGGCGGCGGCCTGTTGGCGCCTGTGACGGGTCTGCTTGGCGGCGTCACGGGTGGTGCGGCGGGTGGTAGCGGCGCGGGCGGTGGCCTGCTGGCGCCAGTCACCAACCTGGTCGCCGGCGTGACGGGCGGTGTCGCCGGCGGCGCATCGGGCGGTACGGGTGGTGCCGGTGGTCTGCTGGCGCCGGTGACGGGTCTGCTGGGCGGCCTGACCGGTGGTGCAACGGGCGGCGATACATCAGGCAAGGGTGGCCTGCTGGCGCCGGTGACCGGTCTGCTGGGCGGTTTGACCGGCGGCATCGCCGGCGGCGGTGACAAGGATGCTGCCAAGCCCGGCGGCTTGTTGGGCGGCCTGCTGGGCGGTCGTCGCTAAGACCGACAGCTTGACGGCATGGAGACTGCGGGGGCCTGAGGGCCCCCGCTTTTATGTTGTCGTATGCCTGGTGGCGGCGGACGGGGGAGGGATCGCCAGCGCCTTATGCCCGCGCCTCATGCCTGTGCCACGGATGAGGATGGCGGCGGTTCAACCCGCTGCCAGCAAGACGAGCAGGCCTGCGCCGGCCAGAAAGGGACCGAAGGGGTAGGCGCCGGTAGGGCGCAGGGTGCGCTGGTGCCACATGCTGAACAGTACGCCGCCCAGGCTGGCCAGAAAGAGCACCGTCAGCAGGTTATAGGCGCCGCACCAGGCGCCCAGCGCGGCAGCCAGCTTGAAGTCGCCTTGCCCCATGCCGTCCACCTGCCGGATCTGCCTGAACACCCAGGTCAGCAGCCACAGAAACCCGAAGCCCAGTGCCGCGCCCAGAATGGCGGAATACAGTTCGACGTAGTGGATGGGCAGGGCGGCGATCAGCAGTCCCGCTGCCAGCAGGGGGTAGTTCAGGGCGTCGGGCAACAGGCCGGTGCGCCAGTCGATCAGGGCCAGGCTGCACAGCACGAATGAGGCCAGGCACAGCGCCAGAAAATAGGGCGACCAGCCATGCTGCAGGTTGGCCAGAAAGAGGATGATGGCCAGTATGAAGGCGCTGGGTACTGCGGCCCGCGCACGGGTGCGCAGGGATGCCTTGAAAGCCAGGCGCAGGGTAGCGGCATTGGCCGGGCATCCGTTTGCCAGCGCCTGCTCGTAGGCCTGTGCCAGACGCGCGCTCCAGATGCCCAGCAGTACGCCGGCCAGGGCCGCCAGCGCGGCGGGCAGCAGGTGGGCTGTGTTCAATACCGAGTTGGACAGCATGTGCGATTAGCGTTCCGCAGCGTGCCAGTCGCCGCTTTTGCCGCCTGTCTTGGAGCGCAAGCGCACCTGCTCGATCACAATGCCCTTGTCCGCTGCCTTGCACATATCGTAAATCGTGAGCGCCGCGATGCTGCATGCGGTCATGGCTTCCATTTCGACGCCTGTCTTGTAGTCGCTGCGGCAGGTGGCCAGCACGGTAATGCTGTGGGTGTCGGGATCGGTTTCGAAGTCGATGCCGACATAGCTGAGCGGCAGGCTGTGGCACATGGGGATCAACTCGGCGCAGCGCTTGGCAGCGAGAATGCCGGCAATGCGCGCTGTGTTCAGGACCTCGCCCTTGGCATTCCTGCTGGCCGACAGCAGTTCGAAGGCCGCAGCGCCCATGCGCACGCGGCCTTGCGCGACGGCGGTGCGCTGGGTGGACGGCTTGTCGCCGACATCGACCATGCTGGCCTTGCCGGCATCGTCCAGGTGTGTGAGGCGAGGCGCGCCGGCGGCGTCGGTGCTTTCGGGGCGATGGGTGTGTGGGGATGGGGAAGGGTTGCTCATGGCCTGACATAAAGGGCCGGACTGTGCCGGCCGCAATGAAGTGATGGAAAGTAATGCGGCCTATGATATACGCAATCGGGCATGGCGCTCCATGGCGCGGGCGTAAATCATCCGGGTCGCCGTCCGCGGGCCCGCGGCGTGCTGCGGCGTTGTACGCAGGCCCGGTCCTCGTCGTATGATTACGGCTGCCGCGCCGCATTTTGTGCTGCGGTCTACAACTTCTCTTGCATGCGGAGTACAACATGGCTATCAATATCGGCGATCGCGTTCCAGACGGTACCTTGGGTGAATTCATCGAGACGGCAACCGACACCTGCGCGGTAGGCCCCAACAATTTTCAGGTCGCCGATCTGGTCAAGGGCAAGAAAATCGCGCTGTTCGCGGTGCCTGGCGCGTTTACGCCCACCTGCTCGCAAAAGCATCTGCCTGGCTATATCGAGCTGGCCGAGCAGCTCAAGGCCAAGGGCGTGGACGAAATCTGGTGCATCGCCGTCAACGATCCCTTCGTGATGGGCGCCTGGGGCCGTGACCAGGGCGTGGCCGGACGCGTGCGCATGCTGGCCGATGGCAGCGCCGCCTGGACTGCCGCGCTCGGCCTTGAGCTGGACCTTACCGCCCGCGGCATGGGCGTGCGGTCGCAACGCTATTCCGCCCTGCTGGACGACGGCGTCGTCAAGCAGCTCAATGTCGAAGAAGGCGGCAAGTTCGAAGTCAGCGACGCCCAGACCATGCTGGCCCAACTGGGCTGAATTTTTTATCTTTGTTTGAAAGCTGAACACGCTCCGGTATTGCCATGGTGCAGATGATTGCCTCGTTTTTTTCCCTTTATCTGGCGACGCTGCTGCTGTTGGTCGGTTCGGGGCTGTTCAATACCTACATGGGGCTGCGGCTGACCGCCGAGCATGTGTCAGAGCTCTGGGTCGGCGGCCTCATTGCGGTGTACTACCTGGGCCTGGTGTTCGGTGCGCGGATGGGCCATCGGGTGATTATGCGTGTGGGCCATATACGCGCCTATGCGGCAACCGCCGCCATCGTCACGATCACCATTCTCGTCCTGGCGCTGCTGGACAATCTCTGGATCTGGCTGGGGTTCCGGTTCGTGGCCGGCATTGCCATGGTGACGCAGTTCATCGTGCTGGAAAGCTGGCTCAACGAGCAAACCGAAAACAGCCAGCGCGGCCGGGTTTTCGGGTTCTACATGGTGTGCTCCAGCTGCGGCACGGTGCTGGGCCAGCTCTCGCTCACCCTGTTTACCAATCTTAATTATCAGCCGCTTATTTTTGCGGCCATGTGCTCGGCCCTGTGTCTGGTGCCCGTCGCGCTCACGCGCCGCCTGCACCCGGCGCTGCAAATGCCGGCGCCTATCCACGCCCGTTACTATTTTGCGCGGGTGCCCCTGTCGCTGCTGGTGCTGTTTGTGGCGGGCATACTCACCGGGGCCTTCTACGGCCTGGCGCCTGTCTATGCCTTGAAGCAGGGTCTGGACAACAGCCAGGTGGCGGTTTTCCTGGCGGCGGGCGTGGCAGCCGGGCTGCTGGCGCAGTGGCCGCTGGGCTGGCTGGCCGATCGCGTGAATCGCGCCGGCATGATACGCATGAGCGCGCTGGTGCTGGTGCTCATCGCCATTCCCTTGTGGGGATGGTGGTCGTTTCCGTACTGGGCGCTGGTGATTTTTTCCTGTCTGCTGGGCGCCCTGCAGTTCACGCTGTATCCGCTTGGCGCAGCCTTCGCCAATGACAACATCGATCCGGACCGGCGGGTGGGCCTGAGCGCCATTCTGTACATGATCTACGGCCTGGGCGCCTGTGTCGGCCCGCTGGTCGCCGGCCTGCTGATGCGTGAACTGGGCACGTCCATGTATTTTGTGTTCCTGTCCGTCTGCGCGCTGGTGCTGGTCGGATTTGTACGCCCACAACGCATTACGGGGGCCAACCTCAGCCAGGATGCGCCCACGCAGTTCGTGCCCATGTCCGACAGTCTGCAGACCTCCAATGTGGTGGCCAATCTCGATCCGCGCGTCGATGTCGACAGCGACGTGTCTTTTGTGACGCCGGAAGAAGAAGGCGGCGCGCCGCAGACGGATTCGACGCAGCCCATGCCCTTCCCGCCGGAGGATGCCTCGCCGGCGGCGGAAGACCCGGCGGCTTCTGGCGCAGACCCGGGCCTGTCTGCCGCTCCTGCGGTGCCGGAAACAGCGCCGCAGCGGGCAGGCACGCCCACGCCCGGCGTTGCCGGACAGGCCGGATCAGCGCGGAATCAGAATGAGGATGGCGCCGATGGCCAGCAGGATGCCCAGGACATTCACAAGCGATAGCTTCTCGCGGAAAATGCCTGCGCCGATCACGGTGCCCAGCGAAATCACGCCTATGTTCATGGCGGAAAAAACCAGTGTCGGGTTCTGCGGGAACACCTGGTGGGCGCGGATGTAGAAATAGATATTGCCGAAATTGAGCAGCCCCAGCAGCAGGCCGGCCACGATATTGCGGCGCCGCCAGGTCGTGCGGCGGACGATCAGATAAAGAAAAATCAGGATGCCGGACAGCACAAAGGCCGCAAACAGGCTGCTGGAGAAGGCGGCGCCGGCCTTGGCAAGCTGCTTGAACAGGATGTCGATGGTGCCGTAGCCCACCCAGACGGCAAGCAGCAGGCCCGCCGTCCTGGAGGTTTCGCCCGCCACGGCGGCGCTGTCGCGCTTGCGCATCAGCAGACAGACCAGGGCGACCAGCGCCATGGCAATGCCCGTCAGCTTGCCTGCGGACGCCTGCTCATTGAACAGCAGAAAGGAGGCTATCAGTGGGATGAAGAGCGATAGGCGCTGCGCCGCGTCGCTGAGCACGATCCCCGCATGGCGAACCGCGCCCGCCATGATCAGGAAAATCGCCGGCAGCAGCACGCCAAGCAAGGCCAGTATCCACCAGGGCGTTGCCGGGGCGAGCAGCGCGGCCGGATGCGGGCGCAGCACGAGCAGGCACAGCAGCGCGGCAACCAGGTAGTTGACCGCGATGGCCTGGTCGATGTCGATGGCACGGCGGCGCGCCATCTTGAGCAGTACCGACACTGCGACGCTGCAGGCAATACTGATGAAAAGAATGATCATGGGGGATGCAGGCTGCTGGAGGGCCGTCAGGCCGAGGCCGACAGGCTTTGGGCCGGCGCCGGAGTGTTGTCGTCGAGTGGCATGCGGGCCGAGGCGGTGCCGACCGGCACCAGCCCAAGACGCTGGAACAGCGCGCGGTCGCGCTCGACCTGGGGGTTGGCGGTGGTCAGCAGTTGGTCGCCGTAGAAGATGGAGTTGGCGCCGGCCATGAAGCACAGGGCCTGCAGGGTGTCGTCCATCTGCTCGCGGCCCGCCGACAGGCGTACCACCGTGCGCGGCATGGTGATGCGGGCGACGGCGATGGTGCGGACAAACTCGAAGGGATCGATGTCTGCTTCGCCCGCCAGCGGTGTGCCCGGCACCTTGACCAGGTTGTTGATGGGCACCGACTCCGGGTAGGGCGCCATGTTGGCAAGCTCGACAATCAGTCCGGCCCGGTCGCGGCGCGACTCGCCCATGCCGACGATGCCGCCGCAGCATACATTGATGCCGGCATTGCGGACGCGCTGCAGCGTATCCAGGCGATCCTGGTAGCTGCGGGTGGTGATGATGCTGCGGTAATACTCGGGCGAGGTGTCCAGGTTGTGGTTGTAGTAATCCAGGCCCGCATCGCGCAGCTGCTCGGCCTGGCCCTCCTTGAGCATGCCCAGCGTGACGCAGGTTTCCAGCCCCAAGGCCTTGACCGCGCCGACCAGTTCGGCCACGGCATCGACCTGTCTTGCCGTGGGCGAGCGCCATGCCGCGCCCATGCAAAAGCGCTGGGCGCCGTTTTCCTTGGCCTTGCGTGCCGCCTCGAGCACCTCCTGCACAGGCAGCAGGGCTTCCTTGGGTGTATCGGTGTCATAACGCGAGGACTGAGGGCAGTATGCGCAGTCCTCGGGACAGGCGCCAGTCTTGATGGACAGCAGGCTGGACAATTGCACGGCGTTGGCTTCGTGATGCCTGCGGTGTTCGGTCTGGGCGCGAAAAAGCAGATCCATCAACGGCAGCTCGTAGAGCCCGATGATATCGGCGACAGTCCAGGGGCTTGATGTCTGCGCTTGGCGAGAGGTGTTTGTAGACTGGACGGCGCCGGCCGGGCGCCGCGTGAGGCTGACCACTTCCATTTGATACTCCATATAGCAATGCTGCGTATCTTAGGAGCGGGCGAGAGGGCCGGCAAGCATCAAAAATTCAATAAAATCGCTCAACATGCCGCCAAAATCGTATATTGGCGCAACTTATCGGGTTTCCTGCGGATTGTGCGGGCAAAATCCGGCAATCTTGCCGGGCTGGATATTTGTTTCTTTATGTAACTTCAGTATTCCCACATCAGCCGCGGAACGGCGTCGGATCCGGCGAATACCCAGGCCCGCTGTCCATATGCATGGGCCAGTGCACTGGCCTGGCGGCGCGATATGCCCAGGATGGCGACCGTGGGTTCGATATGGTCTTGTGGTGCCGGTGTCGATACTGGCGCCGGTGCTGGTGTTGATGTCGGTGCTGGGGTGGGCTGGGCCTGCAGGTCTGTGCGGGATTCTCCGTGACGCGGGGGCGATGTTCCCGCCGCATTGTGTCCGATGAGCATGGGCAGGCCCAGTGCCTGGGCGGCATGCAGCAGCGCTGCCTGGGCCGCCTGATTGGCCGCCTCCTTGCAGGCCCGGGCGCCGGGGTTGAAGGCGGTGAGGATGGCCAGGGTCGATGCGCGGTACTCCCGCATGAGTGCGTCCAGTTCAGGGCAGGCCTGGCCGATGGACAGCGTGATGGCGCCCGTGGGTGCATGAATCACATAGCGGGCCGTGGCAAAGGCATGCGCGAGCGCGGCAGGTACAGGCGGGGCGGCTGGCATAACAATAAGGAGAGCGAAGGCCGGCAGCCCAGAAAACGGCCGGGCCCGCGCTTCATAAACCGAAAGCCTGTCCTTTTTCGACCACTCTTTCCGCCTGTTTGACGACAGGAGCATCCACCATCCTGCCTTCAAATGTGCAGGCCGAGCGGCCTTTGGATTCCTCTTCCCTGAACACGGCAATCAGGGCGCGCGCACGGGTCACGGCTTCCTGTGTGGGAGCATAGGCCGCATTGGCAATGGCCACCTGGGCCGGGTGGATGCAGAAAGCGCCTTCGAAGCCCAGGGCTGCGCCGCGCTCGACCGTATGCCTGAATGCTTCGCGGTCGGCAAAGTCCGCAACCGAACCTACAAAGCCTATCGGCGCGATGCCTGCGCGGCGGCAGGCCGCAACGGCCATGACATTGGGCATATACAGGGTGTCGGCCGATACCTGCATCTGCATGGAGACAGCCAGGTCTTCCGCGCCGATGGTCATGCCGCAAACCCTTGGGTGCGCGGCCGCGATGTCGTCCATATTGCGCAGCCCTTCCGCATCCTCGACCATGGCGATCAGCCGTGTCGAGCCTGGCGTCATGCCCCGCTCGAGTTCAAGCTCGTCGATGATTTCCGCGACGCCCAGCAGGAAGCCGGCATTGGAAACCTTGGGCAGGGTGATGGCCTTGACGTGCTCGCAGATGCAGGCTTCCAGGTCGCGCACCAGCAGGCGCCAGGGGCGGTTGACCCGCACGATGACATCCTTGCCCTGTTCGCTGCATTGCCTGGCTACGTCGGCAATCCGCTCGCGCGCCTGAGCCTTGAGCTCCAGCGCAACGCTGTCTTCAAGGTCAAGTTGTATGGCGTCGCAAGGCTGTCGCAATGCACTCTGGATAAAACGGTCGTTGACCGCTGGCACGAACAGCATGGAGCGCCAGGCGAAGACGGTAGACATGGTAAAGCCCTCGAGATAGTAGTATGTGTGGATTGCCGTCAGTATAGCGGGGCGGCTTACAAGAGAGAGGAGAGGATACGCATGAAGAGTGCAATCGTGACGGGCGGCAGCTCGGGCATAGGCAGAGCCGTGGTGATACGCCTGCTGGACGATGGTTTTGAGGTCGTGAACCTGGACATCAAGGCGCCCGCCCGGACGCTGGAAGGAGAGTGCTTTCTGCAGGTGGATCTGTGCGACAGCGCGGCCGTCGAGGCGGCCGTGAGCGAGGCCACGCGCGGCCGCGACATTCTTTACCTGGTCAACAATGCCGGCACGATACGGCCGGCGGGCGTGGAAGAGAGCAGTCTGGAAGACTTTCGGGCAGTCAGCCGCCTGAATGCAGAGGCGCCCCTGCAGTTGGTGCAAGCTCTGTTGCCTGCGATGAAGCGGGCGGGTTTTGGGCGCATCGTGAACATGGCCTCGCGCGCCGCGCTGGGCAAGGAGCTGCGCACCGCCTACGCCGCATCGAAAGCAGGGCTGCTAGGCATGACGCGGACCTGGGCCCTGGAACTGGCAGGCTACGGCATTACGGTCAATGCCATCGGCCCCGGGCCGATCGCCACCGAGCTGTTCCAGCAGGGTAATCCGCCCGATGCGCCGCGTACCCGGCGCATCATCGAGGCCATTCCTGTACGCAGGGTGGGGCAGCCGGAAGACGTGGCGCATGCCGTTGCCTTCTTTCTGGACGACCGCGCTGGCTTTACGACCGGGCAGACGCTGTACGTTTGCGGCGGCATGACCGTGGGATTGAGTTCAGTGTGACTATTGAGCCGGCATATTGAGCCAGGGAGATGACCAATGAGTTTGTACCGAAAACTGATGCAGCGCGCGGCCGAGGGCCGTCCCATACGCGTAGGCCTGATCGGCGCAGGAAAATTCGGCGCCATGTATCTGGCCCAGGTGCCGCAGACCCCGGGCGTGCATCTTGCGGCGATAGCCGATCTGTCGCCGGACAATGCCCGCGCCAGTCTGGCCCGCGTGGGCTGGAAGGATGAACGGACGCGGGCGGCGTCGATGCGGCAGGCCCTGGAGCAGGGCAGCACCTGGGTGACCGACGACTGGCAGGCCCTGCTGCGCGAGGAAGCAATCGATATCATCGTCGAATGCACCGGCAATCCCGTGGCCGCAGTCAGCCATGTGCTGGCCGCCATTGAACACGGCAAGCATGTCGTCAACGTGACCGTTGAGGCCGACGCATTCTGCGGACCGCTCCTGGCCCGTCGCGCAGCCCAGGCTGGCGTCGTCTACTCGCTGGCATTTGGTGATCAGCCCGCCCTGATCTGCGACCTGGTCGACTGGGCGCGCACCTGCGGCTTTCCCGTGGTTGCCGCTGGCCGGGGCCATAAATGGCTGCCGCATTTTTCCGAATCGACGCCCGAAACCGTGTGGGGCCACTATGGCCTGACCCCCGAGCAGGCGCGGCGCGGCGGCCTGAATCCGAAGATGTTCAATAGTTTTCTGGACGGATCCAAACCCTCGATCGAGAGCGCGGCCGTTGCCAACGCAACCGGCCTGGGCGTACCCTCCGACGGCCTGCGTTATCCTCCGGCCAGTGTCAAGGACATCCCGTTCGTGACGCGACCGGTGAGCGAGGGAGGCGTGCTGGAGCGCAAAGGCATGGTGGAAGTCGTCTCCTCGCTGGAAACGGACGGCCGCCTGATCGATTACGACATCCGCATGGGTGTGTGGGTGACCGTGGAAGGAGAAACGGAGTACATCCGCAACTGCTTCGAAGAGTACAACGCGCATACCGATCCCACCGGACGCTACTTCACCTTATACAAGCGCTGGCACCTGATTGGGCTCGAAGTGGGCATGTCTGTCGCCAGCGTGGCGCTGCGCGGCGAGGCCACAGGGGTCGCCACCTGCTGGCAGGCCGATGTCGTGGCAACCGCCAAGCGCGATCTGCAGCCCGGTGAATTGCTGGACGGCGAGGGTGGCTACACCGTCTGGGGCAAGCTCCTGCCCGCCGAGCGTTCGCTCGCGCTGGGCGGGCTGCCATTGGGTCTGGCGCATAACGTCAAGCTGCGGCGTCCGGTGAAAACAGGACAATGCCTGAGTTGGGACGACGTGGACATGGATGTTTCGACGCCGGCCTATGCGCTGCGCAGGGAAATGGAGGCGGTATTCGGCGCCGCGCCGACCCCGGCGCTGGTTGAGTCATAGCGTGGCGGCCGGCGGCCTGACATGGCGGGCCCTGGGCCCGCCAGCGTGTAAAATCACTGCTTTTTGAGCCTGAAGGTATGGTGCAAGAACTGCCCCGGCACACAGGCGTGCGCGGGCCGGCGCTGGTTCGCCTGCTTGCCCGCCTGACAGATGCCGACGTGCCCGAGCCCAGGCAATTGCTCTCGGATCGACTGAGCCAATGGCTGGGTTGGGCCGACGCGATCGCACTGTCCGGCGCCCTGAACGGCGCGCCGCCTGCGATGCCCGCAAGTCTGCGGACGTCTGGCGACGATCCGCAGAAGGATTTCGCCCGCGTGCGCGCCATGCTTGAGAACGCCATCGCCGGCCATAATGCGCCCGTTGCCGCAAGACAGCGGGCACCGCGCAGGGCGGCGCTCAAGCCGGGCACGCCTGCGGATGTCGAGTTCTCGACCTATCGCCGGCGCTATGTCTCGTTGCAGCAGACGATGGAGACCAGCATAAGCAATCTGCGTGGGCGCCTGCGCACAATGCTGGCCGCCACGACGCCGGAAATGGCCAGGCTCGCCGTAGTGGATGCAGCGATGGAGCAAGCGCTGGGCGAACGCGAGCAATATCTGCTGGCTGGCGTACCGGCAATGCTGGAGGGGCATTTCCAGCGGCTGCGTCAGGCTGAGCAGGACGCGTTGGCCGAGGATCCGCCCTCCCAGCCCTTGTCCAGGCCAGGCGACTGGCTGGAGACCTTTGCCAAGGACTTGCAAAGCGTCCTGCTCGCTGAACTGGATATTCGTTTACAACCTGTCGAAGGACTGCTGTCTGCCCTTCGTGCCTGCCAACCCAGGACTCTATGACCCGATTTCTTCATTTTGTTGTGTTTGTCGCGGGACTGGCCGTTACATGCTGGATAGGCGCCCACTATGTGGCGTCCAATCCCCTGGCGCTGTCGGTTACCACGCTGGTGGGTGTTGTTTACCTGGTAGGCGCGCTGGAGCTTTATCGCTACCAGCAGGCGACTTCATCGTTAGTCCAGGCGCTGGAAAGCCTGGATCAGCCCATGAGCAGCCTGGATGAGTGGCTGGCCCGCCTGCACCCCAGCCTGCGCAACGCCGTACGGTTGCGCATCGCGGGTGAACGTGTGGGCTTGCCTGGCCCTTCCCTGACTCCCTATCTGGTCGGCCTGCTGGTATTGCTGGGCATGCTGGGCACCTTTCTGGGCATGGTGGCTACCTTGCGTGGCACAGGGCTCGCGCTGGAGGGGGCGACTGACCTGCACGCCATCCAGGCATCCCTGGCTGCGCCAGTCAAGGGCTTGGGGTTTGCGTTCGGCACCTCGGTTGCCGGTGTTGCAACCTCGGCGATGCTGGGGCTTCTGTCCGCCTTGTGCCGCCGGGAGCGGGTGCGCGCGGCGCAGCAGCTGGACGCCAGGATCGCAACGGCGCTGCGCCCTTATTCGCTGGCCCATCAACGCGAAGAGCAGCTCAGGCTGTTGCAGCGGCAGGCCGATGCCATGCCTGCGGTGGTCGACCGGCTGCAGGAAATGATGACCGCCATGGAGCGGCACAGCCAGGCCCTGTCTGAACGTATGGAGCGGCAGAACCTGACCTTGAGCGAGCGCACGGCGCAGCAAAGTCAGGCGATCAATGAGCGCATGGAGCAGCAGGGCCGAGCGCTGAGCGAGAGCATGGAGCGATACAGTCAGGCCTTGAACGAGCGCATGCAGGCGCAAAGCCAGGCCTTGAGCGAACAGTTGCTGGCCAGCCAGAGCGCGTTTCATGACAAGACCGAGGCGGTGTACTCCAGTCTGGCTGATTCCGTGGGACAGTCGCTGCGGGAAGGCATCGCCGAAGGCGCCCGCACGGCAGGCGCGGCCATCCAGCCTGTGGTGGAAGACACCATGGCCAGTCTCGCACGCGAGGCGGCTGCGTTGCACGATACCGTCGGGCAGGCAGTGAGGCAGCAGATGGACGGACTGTCCACGCATGTCGAGCATACCGTCACGACGATGGCAGGCGTATGGGACAAGGCACTGGCAGGGCATCAGGCGGCGAATGAGTCGCTCTCGAGGGAGTTGCGGGCTTCGCTCGACGGATGCTCCGAAACCTTTGCGCAGCGTTCGGCCCGTCTCGTCGATGATGTGACGGTCCGCCTGGAGAGTACCGTGGATGCACTGTCGCAGGCTTGGGGCGAGGCGCTGGACAGGCAGGAGCGCAGCAGTGAAAAGCTCGCGGGCGAGAACCAACTGGCGCTTACTGCCACGGTGGCGGCCTTCGAGCAGCATGCCGCTTCGCTGGTGGGCGCCATGGATCAATCTCAGGAAGAACTGCGGGCTGCGCTGCTGGCTCAGGATGCCCAGCGTCTGACGACCTGGACTGAGTCGCTGGGGGCCATGGCGGTTGCCCTGCGCCAGGAGCTGGAGCAGGCGAACACGCAGGCCGCTGGCCAGCAGCAGGCCATCTGCGATGCCCTGGCGCACACTGCGGGCGCTATTTCGTCCGAGACGCAGGCGCACGCCAGCGCTACGATTGCAGAGATCGAGCGGCTGGTGCAGGCCGCATCGGAAGCACCACGGGCGGCCGCTGACGTGGTCACCGAAGTACGTCAGAAGCTCTCCGACAGCATGGCGCGCGACAACGCGATGCTCGAAGAGCGCAGCCGTTTGCTTGAAACGCTGGGGACCTTGCTCGATGCCGTGAACCGCGCCTCGACCCAGCAGCGTGAGGCAGTCGATGCACTAGTCACAACCTCGGCGAACATGCTGGAGCGCGTTGGCGGGCAGTTCACCGATAGCGTTGAGGCTGTCAGCGGCAAACTGTCCGCGCAGGTCGACGTCGAAACGTCCAGGCTTGCCGAGCTGGTTGCGGCGGGAACCGGCAGGTTTGCCGATATGGTCGAGGCCGAAACCAGCAAGCTTGCGGGCAGCGTCGAAACAGAAACCAACCGGCTCAGCGGTATCGCCGCACAGGTTACCGGCAGCGCTGTGGAGGTGGCTAGCCTGGGCGAGGCGTTCGGGATGGCAGTGCAGCTGTTCAGTGAGTCGAATGCGGCGCTGGTGGAGCATTTGCAGCGGCTGGAGGCAACGCTTGATAAATCCATCGCACGCAGTGACGAGCAACTGGCTTATTACGTGGCCCAGGCGCGTGAAGTGGTCGATCTGAGCATGATGTCGCAAAAGCAGATCATGGAAGAGCTGCAGCAATTGGCCTTGCAGCGGGCCTCCGTGGACACCGACGCGACATGAACGAGGAGATAGATGCCGGCGTGGAGCCGACTGTTCCTGTCTGGGCGGTCTTCGGCGATTTGATGTCGGTGCTGCTGGGGGTCTTTGTGCTGATCCTTGTTGGCGTCATTGGCGTGCAGATTGAGCTGTCGGCCAGGCTGAACGAGGAGGTCAAGCAGCGGCACGAGGAAACGCAGCGTCGCAAGACGCTTGAGCAGGCGCTTGCGCGGCCGCTGGCCGAGGGGCGCGTCACGCTGGTGGATGGGCGTATCGGGATCAGTGGCAGTGTATTGTTTGCACTGAATTCGGATCAGTTGCAGGCCGAGGGCCGTGAAGTTCTTAAAACCCTGGTCGAGCCGTTGGCTGAGTACCTGCAATCGCACGACGAGGTCTTGATGGTCAGCGGCTTTACCGACGATCAGCAGGTGAGGGAAACCAACCGCCGTTTCGCAGATAACTGGGAGCTGTCGGCTGAGCGCGCACTGACCGTTACACGCGCCCTGATCGACGAAGGTATTCCTGCATCTTCGGTGTTTGCCGCGGCGTTCGGCGCCGAACGGCCGGTGAGTTCGAATGCCGATGAGGCAGGACGCGCGAAGAATAGGCGTGTTGAGATTGCGCCTGTGCCTAAGCCTCATACAGACGTGATGATGCCGCGTGAGTAACGAAGGCGCACCTGATCTCGAGGCGATGATGCAGGCCTGGCGTGAGCGCGATGCTCATGGGACGGATGCCGTTCGGCGTTATTTCATCGAGGCACTGGCGCGACGTGCTGCTGGCCAGACGGGGCAGGCGAGGGCGCTGCTGGACAGGCGGTTGGCGCAGTTGTTGCGGCTTGACGAGCGGCGCGTAGTGCTGGAAGGCGGTGGCGCAGAGATACGCGGTGAGATGCGTCGTGACGCGCATGGTGAGGCGGGAAGCGGTCAGACGGGAGATGGCCAGACAGGCGATGGTCAGACAGGCGATGGTCAGACAGGCGATGATCAGACAGGCGATGATCAGACGGACGATGGTCAGGCGGGCGGTATTCAGCGTGGGGATGTGGACTGCGAGGTGCGAGAAGAGGCGCGAGGAGGGTTGCGTGGCGGGATGTCTGTTGCTGCGGCGCCTGCCTCCGATTCGCTTGCGGCCCTGCTCGACTATATTGAGCAGCGGCCTGCTGGCGATTTCTCTGGACTGGCTGATCAGGACCTGACCCGACTCCGCATTACTTACCCTGAGCTTTCGGTGATCGAGTATTTCCGAAAAGCATGGTCCCGCTTCAATACCCATCGACAATTGCGTCAATCGCTGGAGCAGGTACCCAAGAACGCAGGCCCGCTAAACTCCAGCAGTCTTGTGCATCGCTCGCTTGCGTTGATGGGGGAACTGTCGCCCGGATATCTTCAGCATTTTCTGTCTCATCTGGATGCGTTGTCGTGGATGGAGCAGATGAAGGGCGGTGGCGCAGACATGGGCAAGGATGGTCAGCGGGCAGCGGGGGCCAGGAAGGGCGGGCGCAGTAAATAGTTCACGGACGAAGTCCGAGGCTATGGTTCGCTGCGTCGTCGGTTGCTGCCTCATTGGCCGCATATTATTCGTTGCGCGGGCATCAGCAGCGAGGGCATCAGCAGCGAGGGCATCAGCAGCGAGGGCGTCAGCAGCGAAGGCATTAGCAGCGAAGGCATTAGCAGCGAAGACATCCATAGCGATGCCATGAGTTTCCGTGTCATCGATGGTGCGCGCGATTAATGCCATGTCTCATTCCGATTGTGATTGTTTGAACGCATAATAAACGGCGTAGTTACTGATTCGTCAGGCGTTTTGACCAAGATTGTGCATCTCTATGCACAATCGAATTTAGACCCCCATGTGTCTCTATCCCTCTCGCCGTGTTTATTGCCTGTGGGCCTGCGGACACTGCCCCTGTTGCTATGTTTATTCCTCGCCGATTCGTGGACGCTGACCCCATCGCTATGCATATTGCCTGCTGGTTCGTGGTCACTGATCCTGTCGCTATGGATATCGCCTGCGGATCGGCGGGCATTGATTTGTTTGCCGGAATGTTTGATGCCCGTCGATCTGAATGACACCCTCGCGTTCCTGCATGTTGTATACGAAGGCAGCTTCACCGCAGCGGCCCGCGTCCTGCAGCAGCCCAAAACTACGC
Source organism: Pusillimonas sp. (assembly GCA_048270225.1). Lineage (GTDB taxonomy): Bacteria > Pseudomonadota > Gammaproteobacteria > Burkholderiales > Burkholderiaceae_B > Allopusillimonas. The sequence goes on from JBLWTG010000004.1 coordinate 93,288, forward strand.
TGAGCAAACGCGTGCGTGCGCTGGAGGCGCGGTTGGGCATGAAACTGCTGCATCGGACCACACGCAGCCTGAGTCTGACAGAGGCGGGCGCCCTGTACTACGAGCATTGCAAAAATCTCATATCCGGCCTGCAGGACGCCGAGTCCGCTGTCAGCCAGCTGCAGAGCGGTCCTCGAGGATGGCTGCGCATCAGCACGTCCTATTCTTTGGGTTTCTGCCTGATCTCGACGATACTGGCTGGGTTCCGCGCGCAGTATCCTGAGATATGCCTCGACATCCAGGCTTCTCGTTCACCTTTGAACCTTATTGAGCAGAAAAGGGATATTGCCTTGTATCTGGGAGCCTTGCCCGAATCCAATCTGGTGGTTGTCCAGCTCGGCGCCCTCCCGACAGGTTTGTATGCCAGCCCAGGCTATCTTGCGCGCCATGGCGAACCTATCCATCCAGATGAGCTAGTCGGGCACCATATACTGGCGCTGTCTCAGGCGCGTACCGCCGCTGGCTATGCCTGGCCCTTGAGCCGCCTTGGTGGGCCGGCGCAGCATTTTCCCGTGGCGCCTGTCATGGTGGTGAGCGACCTCGAACTCCTCCGGCAGGCGCTCTATGCCGACGAGGGTATTACGCTCGCCACACACGCCAGCATGGAGGCCGATACCTCCTCTGGTCGCTTAAAGGCTTTGCTTCCGGATTGGTCGGGGCCTGCGCAGGTTGTACATGCCCTGCTTCCGCAAAGCCGCGTCCTCGCTCCCAAAGTGCGAGTATTCGTGGACTATGCGCGGGCGCATCTCCGTTGGGAGCGGGCATCGCAACTTGAGGGCAGTTACGCTCTCCACACAATCCAAGACCCGGTGCTATGCCTTGGGCCTGGTTGAACTCATCGGCAATACCCGTCTTGGCGTCCGCCTGATACTCGCTGCGTTGATCGTATATGGGCGATATGATTAAACAAGCGATGACGACGCGTTGCAATGACAGGTTGAATGCAGATATGCCATATTCACGATACAGGCCAGGGTCAAAGAAATCAAGAAAATCAAAGGCGCTACAGACGTCAAAGAAGTCAAAGAAGTCAAAAACAATATGCGCCGGTACTGCAGGCCTGATAGGGTTGCTGATGATCTGTACGAATGCCAGCGCGGACGTGTCCGCCGCAAGTTCGCCAGTCACGAACGCGCGAGGCGGGCCCACACTTTTCTTGAACACAGCGGACGCATCTTCTGCTTCCGGACCCCGGTTCGCGTTGTGCAATGATTACTGCGCCTTGGTTGACCGCAATGGAGCCCTGGTGGCGCCGCGTGTGTTCGAGTCGATTACAAGTTTCAACGGCCCGGCGACGGTGTACAAGCACGACGGCAAGCTCGGTGCGGTCGATAAGCGGGGTCGCACAATCATCAAGCCCGTGCATACCTCGTTGTATCGGTTGGACGACAGTCCGTTCTTTGCGTCCAATGACGATTCCGGCGAGGATGTCGGCATGCCAGCCATGAGCACGCTTTACGGTATGGACGGGCAGGTGATCATCCAGAAGCCAAGGAAGGACAGTATGGTCGGCGCCTGGCTGAACCATCCATACTACACCGCGTGCGCGGCGCCTCTCTCTTCCGATTCCCATTGCGCTATGGTCTTTGTCGATGATCAGGGGCGCGACGAAATCAGGTTCTCCGATTTTCTTGAAAACGGCAAGGACCCGCTGGTTGCGGCAAGCACGGATGGCGTCCATTATGGCTATGTGGATACCTCGCTGAGGTTTGTCGTGCCGCCGACGTTTACCGGGGCTCGCCCATACAGTGATGGTTACGCCGTTGTTTCTACAGACCAGGGCTCCGGCCTGCTCGATGCGCAGGGTGATGCGGTGATTGAGCCGGGGCGCTACAACGATATTTTTCCGGATGACAGCGCGCTCTTCATCACGGCCTATGCGAAGAATGATCGCCGCTGCGGCACGTATGTGCGCGCCGACGGTTCAGTAGTGGCATTGCCGGAGGGCATATGTCCTTCAGTGCTGACCGATGGCACCCGCAAGTTCGGCTACGCGCTGATCAACGGTCCTCATGGCCTGGGCACCGTCGACCAGGATGGTGTTGTCCTGATCGCGCCGCAGTATCCCTTGCTGAAAGGCATAGACCGCAACTACCTGATCTATGCCGACAAACCTGGCGAGGATGCATTCAAGGGGATTCTGGACCGGCAGGGGAGAGTGGTGCTGCCTGCGCAATATACCTCGTTGGGGGTAGGGCCGAGGGGCACCTTCGTCGCCGCAACCCACGCAGGTACAGGGCTGATCGGCCTTGACGGGAAATGGCGAGTATCGCCCAGGTTTGGCGGTGGCGAAAGGGTGTCGCCAGACCTCGTCGCCTTTTCCATGCATGGCGCATACGGCAATAGCGTTGGCTATGCCTTCTATACCTCCGATGGCACGGCATTGCCTTATACCAGCCTGTATGTGCCGAACTATCTGTTCGCGGACGGAAAGCGATCCGTACTGAAGATTTTCGGCCCCCAGCATGAAATAGGGCTGGTTGCTCTCGATGGCAGGGTCATCGCGCCGCTGCTGCCAGACGTGCGCGATGTCGCCTACGTGGGAGAAGGGCTGTGGAAGGTGAGCATTCAGAATAAGCATGGTGCGGAAAATGATCTGGTCTACGATAGCGCAGGCCGGTTGCTGACGGCGCTGCAGCCTTACTCGGACATCTCCCGCTTTATGAAGGGTGCTGCGACGGCGCGCAAAAATGGCGATGCGGTACTTATCGACAAGGCGGGCAGGCAATTGGCCAGCTACGGCGCTTTGTTTCCGCAGTATGCGCACCGCGATGGCGACTCCATTGTCGAACGCAACCTGGATCGTTGCTACGTGGTAGATCCCAGCGCTGAGCCTGATGAGCTCGCTGCCCAATCGGGTAGCGACCGGCTTATCTGCGCTGACCCGACTTTGGCCAGGCTGTCGCGGCAGACCGAAAAGGAGTATTTTGCCGCGCAAGCGCAATCATGCCTGCCTTCGGATTACTGGCCCTTGCGCCAGCCCTACGACAAAGCCATTGCACATTGCGGGGACGAGTCCTGCCTGAAGCAGGCCATGCTGGACTTTGAGCAGGCCATTGCCAGAACGAGCAGCGAGTGCGTTTCCGGCGTCGCGCCCCTAGGCACGTCATCGCGGCCCATTTCCGCCTCGTTGCAAAGGACTTTGTTCAAACAGGCCGAGCGTAGCGGCGAGCTTGAGATGGTATCGTCAGACGGTTCTGCGCTGGCACCCGGCGCCATGGATTACACACGGCTGAAAATGGGTGGGCGCGAAGCCATCTTGCTGGCCGCGCCCGGCACGGCGCCCAATGGTCCGTTCTGGCTGTTCTCGCCCGACAGCGCCGGGCGATGGCAGACGATCCTCCAGGATTACGCGGGCTATCTGCGACCACTGGAGGGTACGGATAAATCGCGGCACGGCATGCCGGTTCTGCGCACGCAGCAGCACGCCAGCTGCTGCGAGCATACCGTCAATTATTACGCGTTTGACGGCCAGCACTATCAAACCCTGATGTCCTGCACCCAGCGCTACGATCAGGACGATCCGGTCTTGTTTTGCGACGGCGATCCTGATCCGGAAAAGAGCGCGCACTGACGCAAACAGTGCGTCATCCGGCGCCACTTGTTCGTGCTACGCATCATCGATACAGCGCCACCGCATCAGGCCGGTTTACCCCTTGCTTTTAGTCGTCTGATCGCAGCGTGGTGCAAACTGAAGCGTTTTCATATCGCGGGATAAGCAGGCTGATTGACTTCCGGCCAGATTTCCGTAAGAGAGGAAGTGCAACGTTAAGCGCTTTCCGGCTACCGAAAAGGCGGCAAGTTTATCGGGATCGAGCCTATCCGAGTCTTGAGATGCCAGCTCAATGTCTTTGGCACAACTTTCAATCAGGTTGGAGGAAACCAGGCGTGGCGTTGCAGCATCCATCTTTAAAACGTTCAGATAAACTTCCACTCCCGCCCCACAGAATCCTGAGCCGCTACCGCCGCTTGTCCTGATTGCCGTAATGAACAAACCAAATCCGCGCTCAAGATAAGGTTGGAGTCCGATGGGCAGAAAACGAATGCGCTTTTCAGCACCCACCAAAACCGGGCTATAGCCCTCGGGGATATTGTTGACGATGAGCTGAGTCGACGGCGCTAAGATTTCCAGCACGCCAGCCTCTGGTACATAACGCAATGCGTAGCGATTGTTGTCCTTGTCGTAGAGCGCAGACTCGATCTGCCCTGAGGGCAATGACTGGGGGTTTGTTGTATCGATACTCACAGGCCTGGATGCAGGCGGATTGGCCGCCAGGCCTGCAGAGGAGAGGGCGAGCAAGCCCAGTGTGATACAACAGATGTTTAGTAATTTTTGGGTGTTCTTCATTGCAATATGACGTTCCGGCACGCGCTCACGCAAGGATGTGTTCAATGTCCCTTAACGCCTTACGCTGCAGCGGGGCCCTTTTACTGAGCCTGGGCCTGTGCGCCACTGGCTATGCTGTGAAGGCGCAGGCTGGCGCAAAGCCGTATTCCAGAAGCATATCCGAAGCGCAGGATTTCGCCCATCAGCATCAGTGGGTGCCGGCCATCGACGCCGCGCGGCGCGCATACGGCGCCGCGGACAATGATTACGGCCGGATTGAGGCGGGCTATATGATCGGTCGCCTGCAACAGCAGCAGGGTGATATTCCTGGCGTGCTCGATACATTCAGGATGCTGCTGCCGCAAGTACGCTGCGCCGACGGTGTTCGCGAGGCGTCCCGCTTGCTGAGCTTGTCCGCACATTTTTCCTTTCTGGACCGGAATCCGGAGCAAGGTTATCAGTTCATTACACAGGCGATAAAGGAAGTCCAGCGCGATACGGATCCGTGGGGACAGGTAGATCCCAGGGACTGGCTGGTTCAGGACGGCGGGCATGTCTTGCGTTATCGTCTGGCGGGAATAGCACTGCCTACGCTTGCGGACACGCGCATTGTCAGCTTGCTTGATGCAGGGCGCCGGGGGAGCGCGGCCTATCTGGATTATGTCGACGGGCTGGAGCAAGCGCCTCTGAGGACGTTGCGCGTTCGCATTGGCTTGCGGGGCGATGCGGCAAAGGAAGCGACGCTCAATGAGGCGCTGGACGCATCGGAACAAATCCGCCGCTTGTCAGGGGCAGGAGATCAGTCGGGCAGGCAAGAGGAGCCCGGAGTGCCTGTCGTTGCGCAGTTCGCGCCGGTCGGCAGTCAGCATGCGGCCAGGATTACCGGGTATACCGACAAAGACCAGGGACCGACCCGACTGGGGCTATGGATAGCCCGTCTCGGCAGTTGGCAGGTGGAAATAGATGCCACCTGGACGGCGGGCGAGGACCAGAGGGCGCAGCACGCCATGGCGGGGTTTTTTGCCGCCATCACATGGCGTGCAGAGGATGCGCTGGCGCCTGAAGACAGTGCCCGTTTTGAGGCACTGCAGGCGCAGGCCGTACAGGCGATTGACGCCAGAGACTGGACGCAGGCCGCGCAAGCGGCCGAGGCTGCCTTGCCGCTGGCCATGTTTCCCGATGAGCGGGCCAGACTGTATTCCGCCCAGGGCATTGCGGCGAGCGAGCGCGGCAAGGCGGCACAGGCGCTGTCATTGCTGCAAAGTGCGCTTTTCGACTGGCGCTACAGCGTGATGGCGCGCAACGATGAGGATTTATTCGACCAGACGGTGCTACACGCGGCCGACGCTGCCTTTCGCCAGGGCGAAACCAAGCGGGCGATACGCTGGATGAACGAAATCGCCGGCATCAGCATTGACGGTAGCTGGCATCTGGACCGCGATACCGGGGTCATGCAGCATCGGACCACCAGCATATCGCTGCCGCCGCGCCTGGGCGTGTTCCTGCGGGAGTCGTTTACGGATCACACCGCTTATTACGTACGAACGCATCCAGTGCAGCGCCTGGGCGTGACCATTCTTGCGCCGGATCCGACGGCAGGCCTGGACGACACCATCATTCGGCTGCGTCACTGGATGCAGGACCGCATGGGTCTGGAGGTGTCGGGCGTGACGCATACGGTATTTGCGCCGGCCTCGTATGGCAAGGCCCAGGGCGATTTCGTACTGTTTCATGTTATGCGTCCCGGGTCCCGGCCTGGCGTGATGAATATCGGCGCCGACGCCTGGCCTACGGGGCCCCGCATGATGGGATTCTGGATCTCGCGTATCGCCGGCGCCCAGCTTGTATTGCGTGGCGAATGGGCGCCCGGGGACACGCAGGCTCGCACTGCGTTCAATGAGGCGGCCGAGGCGTTTGACTGGCCGGCTTCGGTTGAACACATGAAAACACTGCCGACGTATCCAGCGCCAGCCAGTCGTTCACCGTGTCGAGCTGATCTTTCTGCAGACACAGCCCAGTTGCCTGAATCAGGGCGGTAGCGGGCAAGTCGGCGAGTTCTTGCTGCGAGAGAAACAAAGGCTTGCCGGTATCGCCTTGAACATGCCAGCTTTGATCGAACACGCGCAGGCTTAGTCCGGCATCGTCGAAATATTCGAATAGCGGCATGCAGCCCAGGGGCTGGGTGCGGATGCGCAGGCTGCCGGCGCCCGGCTCGAGCAACAGCAGTTGCCACAGGCGTTGTCCATTGCTGCCGCGTTCGGGCAGGATGCGGGTCAGCGCGAGATAGCGGCCGTCATGGGACCAGATCATGGCGGGGCCCAGCCCCGACAAGGCGCAGCCCGTTGCCGTGAGCAGGTAGCCGTCTTGCCGTGGTTCGTCGGGCATGGGCGAGCTGCTGCCGTAATCCGTCTGGGCGCCAAACAGCCAGGCTGCGTCAGCCAGGCCAGGCGCCGGCAAGACGAAATCGCCGTCGGCATTGGCCGCTTGCGGTTGATCGACGATGCGCCAGCTGGGCAGCAGACTCAGGCCATGCGTCGTATGCACGGCATAACGCAACTGGAAACAAAGTCGGCTGTTTTCGCGCGGCGCAAGAAAGGCGGCGGCCTGCGTCGGGGATGGCGCGGGCTCCTGGAAGCGGCGTAGTGCCGTACCGAATGCCGGCGCGTGAGGGGTTTCTTTTTCGAGTCGCCCCACTATTTCGATGAGGCTGATCCGTCCGGCCCGGAAGTCTTGCAGACGCATGAACAATAGACTGGGGCCGGCCAGCAGACGGCGCTGGTCGGTGTCGGCAAGTACAAGCTGACCGGGAGCCTGGGGCGCATCGGCGAAGGAGATCAAGGCCAGGCTGCGGCCATCGTCGCTGACCCGGTGATCCAGCAGCCATTCGCCCGGCAATTCCCACGTCCCGATGTGGCAGCGGTAGGCGCCCAGGCCGTTTCGGCCGTCGCGCAGCCATTGCAGCCGGGCGCGCAATCCGCAGGCCAGCAATGCGGATGACACGTCTGTTTCTCCGCGTTCGCCCCGGCTGTCGAGCGGCAGGGATAGACGCAAGGATGTGCGCGGGCATTCGCCCAGGATCATCCGCCCGTCCGGCGCATGTCCGATCAATACCTGCATGTCGCTGTGGATGCTGTAGAGCTGGTCGCCGTGGCTTTGGCTGGACAGGCCGGGAAAGTCGAGCTTGGCTTCGATCTGCAGGGCGTGGCCGTCCAGTGCGCATGGGTCGTACCAGGTCAGCGAAGGTTCGTTTTCACCTGGCTGCCACGGGGCAGGCAGCTGTCGCCAGCCTGCGTCGGACTGCCATAGCCAGAAGCCGGATTTCCCGGGATCGCCATCCAGGGAGTCTGCCTGGATGGCCAGGGCCTGCCCATCCTCCCGCCACGCGACGGGCGTCTGACCGGTGATCAGCAAGGGGGTGTCCTGCCCATTGATGCGTAGCCTGTAGCGCGGGTCGTACAGTGGCGCCAGCGGGTCCTGCAGGGCTTGCAGTGTATCGGGAATCTGCAGGTGTGCGGTCAGCGCCAGGCTGCCGTCGGGTGCGGGGAATTCGCGCGTCGGGACCGATATTCGCTCCTGCCAGGGACCAGGCGCTATCCAGAGATCGCGCACAGGTTGCAGGTCGACGACATTGGCCCCGGCCAGGAACTGGCTCAGCCCGGCGGAGAGGGGCGTATCCTGGCCCGACGGGACGCCGGCTTCCCGTGCTGTCGTGCCGGAAAATTCGTCTATATCCCAGAACGCGGGATCGTCGCTGCCATGATGGAGACGGTGGGCCAGCCGGTCCAGCACCAGCAGTCCGAAGCGCTGGCGCGATGGCAATGCGGCGGCGAAATAACGGCCATCTCTGGAAAAGCGGGCGCCGGCGCCCACGCCTTGCAGCACAACGCCGTCGGGAAACAGAAAGTCGCCGTAGGCCGGGCCGCCCATGGCGATTTCGCCAAGGCTGCCAAGCTGGCGTATGGACTGGCCTTCCGGCGTCATGGCTGGCCACTCGTTGCGGTCTTGCCCGCCGCCGTTGCGAGACGCGGGAGACAGGCGCAGGCGGCGTTCGTAGCTGGCCTGCATGCTGAATCCTGCCAGGATGACCAGCAGGCATACGGCGATGTTCCAGTAGGCGGGAAATACCAGGAGCATGCGGCAGGCCAGCCCGAGAATCACGCCGGTCAGCCACCGGCTTATATGCAGGGCGCTTGTCCGCCTGCCTGTTTTGGCGGTCGCGCCGATGGCAATCAGCATGATGGCCATCACGCAGACCGTCCAGGTCGTCGGCGCTGCGGTCGCCAGCGCAAGCGGCAGCAGCAGTTGGACCAGCGTGAGCGTCAGGTTCAGCAGCAGGCGGAAAAACGATTTGTGCGCAGGGCTTGGGCGGCGCGGCAGCATTGGTTGGCTCATGTTGTCGGTGAGGAGGCGCCTGCGCGGCGTTGTTGCTGGTGTGCCATGATGGACAGGCAGCATGTCAGGATGCCGTGGACGCCCAGCGCCGTGTAGGCGATCAGCCCGGTCCAGTAGCGGAATGCATTATTGTCAGGCGTGGCGAGAAACAGGCATAGCAGCGTGGCGGTGACGACAGTCCAGCCCGGTGCGGCCCAGCGCCGGCCGTCAGCCACGGCCCCCAGGGCCAGCGTGGCCAGCACGATGAGCGCAAAATGCGCCCATGCAGGATCTGCCCGGCTGTCGGCTGCGCCGCTTGCGATGCCGCCTTGTCCTGCGGAGATGTAATGAATGACCACGGCAAACAACAGCACGCTGCCCAGGCCGATCAGGATATCGCTGGCGCGAAAGGCACTGGTGCGCTGAACAGGCTGTTGGGAGAACGCCAGCAGGCGCAGCAAGGGAGCGTTGTTGGCGATCAGCGGGTTGTTGCTTCCCGCAGGCTCTGCCGTGCCATAACGTAGTGGCACATCGGGCAGGGCGCGCTGGAAGGAGCCGAACAGTTTGTCCCACAGCAGAAAGGTGCCGCCGAAGTTGCGGTTCACATAGGCGGGCGCCAGGCCATGATGCACGCGGTGATGCATAGGCGTGACCATCCAGCGCTCCAGCAACCCGGAGTCCCCCACCAGTCCGTTGTGGTTGTAGAACTGGATGGCGTAGTGGATGGACGATACGATGATGAAGACATCGAGCGGCACGCCAAGTACCGCCAGTCCGATGATGAATGGCAGGTTGCTCAGCGAGGAATACCAGGAGTTGCGTATGCCTAGCGACAGGTTGAAGTGCTCGCCCTGATGATGCAGAACATGGATCGCCCACAACAGCGGAATCCGATGATGCAGGCGATGCATCCAGTAAAAGCAGAAGTCCCAGGCAACGAACGCGAAGACCCATTGCCATGGCGGGCTCCATTGATCCACCCAATGCAGGTTGGCGTGCTCGAGCACCAGTCCGAAGGCCGCGATTTCCAGTCCCCGGAAATACCACATCACCAGGTGGCCGGAATCCAGGTTCAAGGCAAGCTCGCGCCAGGGAATGGGTTCGGCACGCCTCCGCTTGCGGATCAGCAGCTCGCCCAGCACGCACAGCAGCATTGCTGCCAGAGGAATGGCAAGCGTGTTCATAAGTGTTGCGGCCGCTGGGCCGTCATAAGGGCAGGACGACATGCAAGCAGGCCGGTGGCAAGGCCGGTCAGCAGTCCGGCCGCCAGGTCCAGGGCGACGTGCTGGCGTATCTGGATGACTGAAATGCAGATGGCCAGGCCCCAGACGCCGACCAGCAGCGAACGCCAGGGGCGCGCGCGCTCGAGCAGGGCCATGACGCTGAGCAGGGTCAGAGCGCCGTGCAGGGAGGGCAGGCAGTTTTGTCGTGTATCCAGATGGGTCAGCCAGCCAAGCACGGTGGCGCTCACGCCGTCGCCGGCCGGGGGCGGGTTGACCAGTTGCGTGGGCCATGCCAGAAACACCGCGCAACAGAATAGTGCGCTGATCTGCATCGCGCGGCGTAGCCAGACCAGCCGGGCGAGGTCGGCCGACAGGAAGGCAAACGGAAGCAGGGCAAAAAAAGAAAGGTATAGCCAGACGCCGGTGGCGGAGAATGGCACATAGCGGTCCAGCGCGCTTTCGTGCAATACGGCGGCAGGCCCATGCAATACCCCTGCCGCCGTGTATGCCAGGCCGACCGTGCCCCAGCCCAGCAGCATCTGCCAGAGCCGGAATGGATAGTTTGCGCCTGGCGGGCTTGGTCGTCTCATGGCCGTTTCCCAGTGTATTGCATGCGTATGATACGCCGCCGCTTGGTGGCAATGTGGCTGTCTGGCAGACGGTTATGCAGGGTCCATGTCAACGTTGCGTCAACGCCCAGCTGGTTCAGCACGGCTTGAAGTCGCCGTTGGCATTGCGCCGCCAGGGCAGTGCTTTCCACATGCAGGCTCAGTGCCCGCGGGCCGGTCTGAATCAGCCGGTAGTCTGCGGCCAGCGGCAATACCTGCGCAAATGCACGCGACAGTACATCGGCAAACACGGTGATCAGGCGGCCGTCCGCAGCAGGCAGCCTGAGCGTGTCGTCGCAGCGTCCTTCGATGCGATCCAGGGCCAGGGCGGCGCTGCCGCAAGGGCAGTCCTGTGCGCGCCGGACCAGTATGTCGTCCAACCGATAGCGCACGATGGGCTGGGTGCTGCGCGTAAAGTCCGTGATGATGGGGACGAAGCGGTGCTCGTCTATCCATTCAGGCTCGACCTGCAGGAATGCTTCGTTCAGATGCAGGGTGCCGTACGGGCAGCTTACGGCCAGAAAGCCCTCGGTGGCCTGGTAGATTTCGCCCGGATCGCCAAAGGCCGCGGCAATCAATGCGCGGTCCTGTGGCTGCAGGACTTCGGCCACCGAGATGGCTCTGACCGGCGCCAGGTCTACTCGTCCGGACTGCTGCGCCAGCGCCAGGGCGCATAGCACCTGTGCCGGCGCAACAACAATGGTGGGCGCATAGTCGGCAAGCAGGTCGAGCTGGCGCTCGAATGGCGCAAACAGGTCGAAGAAGGAAAACGCGAGGCAGGGATTGTGCACGGAGTTGTAAAGCCTGTTGCCCGAGCGCAGCAGCAAGGCGACCCGCTCTTTGCGCCGCAGGCCATGCGGCAGCAGCTTGGCCAGCATGGTGCCGGCCCATTGTGCCTGTTCGCGCGCACTGGTGACAAAGACGCCGCGCGATCCCGACGTGCCCGAAGACAGTCCCACGCTATAGCCATGCAGCGTGGGACTGAAGTCGCGCGAGTGTTCCGCCTGCATGGCGCAGGACAAGACCTCGTTCAATCGCAGGCCGGCGGTGTTGATCCGGTCGAAATGCTGCATCATGGTTGCCTTGTCCATCAGCGGCCATGCGGATAGGGGCTCTGACAGCCATGGCGCGAAATAGGGGCTGCGTGTCAGCACGCGCTGCCGGAAGCGCTCGAGCTGGCGCGCCTGATGGCTTTGCAGCGCGTCCCTGTCGGTGAAGTTCAGACGCCTGGCGCGCCACCATGCATGGGCGATGCGGGCCGGTCTCATTCGAGTTCGCCCTCATGCGTCAGGCGGATCTGCACATGGCCGCCTTGGTGCAGCTGGTTCAGTTTGCGCAAGGTGGCAAGATAGGCGCCGGCATCGTCGGTGATGAGGCTGGCCAGGGCCGAGGGTCCGATCAGTTTGCGATAGCTGGCGGGCGACCACGCGGCATCGGACGCCAGCAGTATCCAGTGATCGCCAGCGTGAATGAATGCGCCCAGGTGGCCGGCGGCGTGTCCGGGCAGCGGTACCAGCAGCACCTGATCTTCGGCGCCGGGCAGTGCGTAGCCATGCGTGAAGGGCGCCAGCTCCGCCGGCAGGGGGCGTTGTTCGAAGGACTCCACAAACCGCAGTCGCTGTTCGACATCGGCAGGCATCAGACCGGGAATGAAACCGCGGCGCAGGGCGGCGATGCCGCGCAAGCGGCGGGTCCGGTTCCAGCCGTCTTTGGCGCAGTACAGCGCGGTGCCGGGAAAGTCGTGCAGTCCGGCGATATGGTCGCCGTGGAAATGGGAAAGAATGATGCCGTCCAGATCGTGCGGGCGCAGTCCGATTGCCTGCAACTGGCTGGCGGCGTCTTGCGAGTTTTCGAGATGGACCGGCGTGGCCAGGCGGTACAGGGCGAACAGGCCGGCCTGGCTGTGCGTGAGAAAGTGCGAGGCGTAGCCGGTATCCCATAGCCATTTTCCCTGGCCTGCTTCAATGAGATAGGCCCTTGCAGGAAAGCGGCAGCGCTTCCAGCCCGCACCCTTGAGCGCGACGCAGGCGCGATGCGTGCAGTATCCGGTGTCAAAGGTTTTAATACTGGCCATGCTCGTGTACCCATTGTGCAGTCTGCCGGATGCCCTCATCCATCGTATAGGCGGGCCGGTAACCCAGCGTCTCGATGGCTCTGGCATTGTCCAGGGTCATGTCGTAATTGAGCGCGCCCACGCTGTAGCGCGTATACGCCGGTTCGCGTCCGGTGAGTCCGGACCAGCACGTCATGCCGCGCGCCGCCAGGCTGGCCAGTCGGTAGGGGACGCTGCGCAGGTGTAGCGGCCGGCCAAGCTCCCGACGAAAGAGCTGGTCCAGGACCTGGCCAAGGGGGCGCGGTTCGTGATTGGTGATATTGAAAGCCTGGCCGGAGAGGTGTGCCGGGCAGCGGCTCGCCAGTTGCATAGCCAGGACGGCATTGGGGGTGAAGGTCATGTCCATGAATGCCTGGCCGCCGCGGGGCAGGGATAACTGCCCACGACCTTGGATCATCTTCAGCACCCTGGGCATGAGGACACGGTCATGGGCGCCGAACAAGGCGCGCGGACGCAGAATGACAAACACGGTGTCGGGATGCTGGCGGGCGTAGCGGCTCAGTATTGTTTCGGCCATCGCCTTGCTGCGCACATAATCGTTGGCATAGTGTCGAGCTCGATAGTGCTCCGGCACATTTCGCTGATGCCGGTAATCAAAATAAAGCGAAGGGGTGGATACGTGCACGAAGTGGCTGACACCGGCAGCCACGGCGGCCTGTATCAGTTTTTCGGTCGCAGTGGCATTGATGGCTTTGAAATTGGCTGGCGCGCCCCAGGGCGCGGAGAGCGCGGCGCAATGCCAAACCGTGGTTACGCCGCGCAGGAGCGGTTTCATGTCGGCGGCGGACAGGGCGGTCAGATCGGCAGCGAAAAACTGAGCGCCTTGTTTTTTGAGGGCCTGGCCCACTTCGGTGTTTCTACCGGTGGCGCGCAAGGATGCGCCTTGGACGCACAGGATATCGACGGCATTGCGGCCCAGTCCGCTGGTGGCGCCCGTGACGAGTATCGTCATAGCTGTAGCACGATGCCGCCCAGTGTCAGGCCTGCGCCAGTACCGAGCAGCAGGGCGCGCGAGCCAACCGCCAGTCGCCCGCTTTGCATGGCCTCGTGCAGCGCGGTCGGCAGTGATGCGGCCACCTGATTTCCATGCAAGCGGTAGATGTCGACAATGCGCCCGGGCGCCAGGCCCAGGTGCCGGCTCAAGTGCTGCATGGCTTGCAGGCTGGCCTGGTGCGGAACGATGACATCGATCTGCGATAGCGGGGCCTGGTTTCTGAACAGAGCCTGAATGAAGTCATCGATGACCAGCAGGGTTTGCCTGAACAGGCGGCTGCCTTCCATGTGGAACAGGAAGTCCGATGCCTGTGCGCCATTGCGTGGTGTGCAGCGTGTTCCGCCGGCATGGATCTCGCAAAGACTTTTTCCGGCGGGATAGGTTTCCATCCGATATGCCTGGATGCCCGACGAGCCATCGCCCTGTTCAACGATGACAGCAGCTGCGCCGTCGCCGAAAATGAGCGAGCTTTCAGGGTGCGACCAGTTCACCCCGCGCGATGCGAGGTCGGAGGCGACGATGGCGATACGCTGATAGCTGCCGGCCAGCAGCAGCGAGGCGGCGATCTGCAGGGCAGCCAGAAAGCTCAGACAGCTTGCGTTGACGTCGAAGGCGGGGGTGCCGGAGGGCAGGCCCGCAGGTTCGAGCAGGCGTGCGCCCGTGCAGGGTAAGGCCTGCTCCGGAATGGCTGCGGCCGACAGGACCAGGTCGATGGAATCGGGTGTGACATGGCTGCGGGCCATGGCGTCGCGCAGCGCCGCCGCCGCCAGTTCTGATTGCGTTTCGTGCGGCCCGGCAAGATAGCGGCAGGCGACGCCGGATATTTTTTCGGCATACCCCGCAGGCTTGCCGAGCCAGGCATCCAGCTCGGCTGACGATACCTTCCGGGCGGGCAGGGCTTTGCCGGTGGAGATGAGTTTCAGCGGTAGTATCGATTTCATCGTGATGCCAGGCGTCGTGATGCGCCATGTCGCAGACGCGCATCGGACAGGCCTCGCCCTATCATCCATAGTAGGGATGAGTATAGGTCAATGAGATGCGCGCGTCGGTGTTTTGCACCTGGGTCGTGTATCACTGCTCAGCGGTGTGTTGAAAAAACTGATGAATGTTTTGCTTGCTCATTTACAATTCCCAGTCATATGCGCTTCTTCTACCTCCCTCGTGCACGCGCTTTGCTGCGGCCGCATTGCCTCCTCGCCCAATCTCCCGTAGCTTCGCGCGCCGCATGGCGCCTGCCCGCGCTGCTGATGGCGCTGTTTCTTGGCATGCCGCAGGCATTTGCCGCAACACAGTGCACCGGCACGGCGCAGTATGGCGAACCCTCGCAGCGTCTGCTTGATCCGGCGGGATCAAGCAGGCCGAATCTGTGCATACGGGATATGCACGAGGGGCGTGCCGCCGTTCGCCTGCCGCCTGCAGGCCAGAATATTGACGATGTGGTCGCCACCCATGATCTGCAGACGCATCGCTGGGGGTTTCTCGACAGCGATGGGCACTTGGCGATCAAGCCTGTCTTTGAGCGTGTGGAGGCGTTCCATCATGGTCTGGCTGCCGCGCGCGACGGGGATAAATGGGGCTATGTCGACAGGCAGGGCCGCTGGGCGGTGCAGCCGCGTTTCGATCTTGCCGGTGCATTCACATCGGTTGGCCTGGCTCTGGTGCGTGAGGACGAGCGCCTGTCGTTCATTGATCGCAAGGGCGATGCCGTAGGAAGTCCTTTGAGCAGCGACGTGCAGAACGCCTACCTTGGGGATGGCAAGCCTGCGCGGCTGGCCATGGCCTACAAGAACCAATATATATCGCCGCAGGGCAGGCATTTCTATGCGCCGCCCGATGTGCAGGTTGTGGGGATTTTCAGCGACCAGGGCCTGTTCGTCGTGTCGGACGGCCACCGTCGCTACGGCTTGATGGATGACACATGGCAATGGATTGTTCCGGCCAGATACCGTGACATCGATACGGCGGCTACGCCGGAGAGCCTGACCATTGCCGAAGGCAGTGATGAAATGGCCTTGATCGCCCCTGATGGCAAGCTTGTTGTCAGCCATGCCGACAATATTCGTGCGCTGGGCAGGGACTTCTGGCTGGTCCAGCGCGATCGCAACGATTACAGCCTGCTTGATGCGGCAGGCAAGCCTGTTCAGACTTTTGACCGCAACACGGTAGCGGATCTGCGCTTCGAGAATCCATTCGTGCTGCAAGTTGTCAAGGAAGGGATGGTCGTCTATGCACCTGGTCACGCGCCGGTCAGCGTGCCCGGGGCAGTTGCGGGCTCGCTGCTGTCCTCGCCCGATGTCCTGGTGTTGCGCAATGCTGCGGGAACCGTGACAGGACTGGTCACATCCGATGGCGCGTATATCGATGATGCGTCGGGTGCGTATGGTCTGGCGCAGATCGATCAGGCTCGTGTCCTCGGGCAGCGCATATGGCTCTACACGAATCAGGGCACGGTGCTGAATATCATCGATCGGAAGGGACACATGCTGCTTGATCCCTCGACCGTCAAGACGCTGGCCAACTACCGCAGCGAGCCGCTCGAGCATCCGGCAACAGACGGCCCCACGCCTGCCGTGATCGCCATAGTGGAACAGGGGCCGGGCTATTGCGGCTGCGATGCGCCGGGGGCCGGGTTGCTGCTGTCTGACGGGCGCCTGAACATTCATGCCGACTGGACGGCAGTCGCCGCGCTGTCCGGCGACGACATCGCGTCATCGTCCGGCGTTGCGCCCGCCCAGCGCTTTGCGATCACGACAGCGCAAGGGACGGCCATGGTAGGCCCCGACGGTCAGCAGATACTGCCGTTTGGTCCGGACCATATCGGTCCGTTCAAAGATGGCTATGCGCTGGTCTACAGGCAGGGCGTCCCGCACGTGCTCGATTCAGCCGGCGCGCTTGCTCCTTTGCCGGATTTTTTTGCTGCGCAGATCGCCGGGCCGGCCTTGCTGCGCTTTCGTGAAACCGCCGCCGCGGATGCGCCCTGGGGGCTGTACGACATAACGGACAAGAAAGTGGTGCTGGCCCCTGCCTTGTCCAGTATCGGCGATTTCCAGAACGGTCTGGCGGTGGCGACCGATGCATCGGGCAAGAAAGGGGTGATTGATGCGGCCGGGCATTGGGCTATTCCCGCCGACTATGCTGCCCTGCGGCCGCTGACGCCCGACTTGTGGAAGGTTCAGGCCGACGCCGGGGCGGACGGCGATGCTCCGACGGCGATCATGGACCGCGCCGGACAGCAGATCGTGCCGTTCACGTCAGATCTGTCCATTGATGTGGCTGCGGATCACTGGGTGACTGCGCGCAAGCGTACAGGTACAGGCGGATGGTTGTTCAGGCCGGACGGCCGGCTCGTTGTTGGCGGAGACGATATCCAGCTCAGCCGCACGGGGGCATGGATAAGCGTCTTCAAGTCGGACGCACTGGGTTACGTGAACCCGAAGGGCGGCTGGGCCATCGCGCCGACCCCGGGCGGCTGGGGCTCCGAATTTGATCAGGCTTCGGGTCACGCCCTGTGGTTTCTGGGCGAGACTTCACGCATCATCGACGGTCATGGCAAAACCGTGGCTTCGCTGCCGGGAACAGGGTGGGACTGGCCGTCCGCATCCGCTTGGGCGGTCAGACATGTTCGTGATGGCGCCCGCCAGCACACGCTCTATGCCGATGCGAGCGGACACACCGTGCTTGAGCTGGATGGCAACGCCGGGGTTTTCGAAGCTGGTCGCGCCGTCACGCTTGCCCCGCGCGGAGTGACGTTTCGCTGGGTGGATAAACAGGGCAGGGCGGTCGGATGGTCCTCGTTCGACGATCTGGGCGTGCTCGCCGATGGGCTCGCCTACGCCCAGACGGCCGGGCTCTATGGTTTTGTGGACGACAAGGGGCGTTTCGTCATTCCGCCTGTGTACAGCGCCGTGTCGCCTTTTTCGGAGGGGCGGGCGGTCGTTTCCACGCCGCTGAGTTCAATGATGATTGATAAGCAGGGCAGGCCGCTGGCGCGTGTCGTACAGGAGTGCGGTGTCATGGTGCTGTATGACGCTGACAACAGACGCGCGTGGCCGGCAGCCATGCCGGAAGGATGCGCCGGCTAGCACGGCCTGTTAGCCGCCAGAAGTCCGTTACCTGGATAGAGGCAGAATGAAAATATTACTGGAACAAATGACCCATTTGCCAAAGAAATACAGACATCCGCTGGCAGCCATAAGCATCGGCCTTTTTCTATGTGCCGCATATAGTCACGGCGCCCAGGCCGCCGGGCAATGGTTTTATGAATGCACGCAGCCGCGGCGGGTATCGTCCTGTTACCAGTCCTATCGCGAAGGTCTGGCCGCGTTGCGGACGGGGTCGAAAGACGAGAATCACCCGCTGTGGGGCTATCTGGACAAGTCCGGCAAGATGGCCATCAAACCGGCCTATGATCGCGTCCAGCCGTTCTCCAATGGCGTGGCAGCGGTGCGGCAGGGAGACTCATGGGGGTATATCGACACGCAAGGAACGTGGGTGCTGTCGCCGCGCTTTGCAGAGGCCACAGCGTTCAATCGCCAGGGTACCGCCGTGGTCCAGGCGGGGGAACTGATCGAGCTGATCGACAGACAGGGCCATGCCGTCAAGACCTTCCCGCTGGGTACGCGGCTGGGACTGGACGGGTTCACGCCTGGTAATGCGCTTGCCCCGCTTCAGGTGCCAGTGCCGCCGATGCTCTGGAATCTGCGGACCGGACGCCAGGTCAGGTTGCCGCAGGATGTCATGGATGTGGGCACACCGCAGAATGGCTGGATTCCGGCTCAGCGGCGTTTGTCGGTTTTTCGCGGACAATGGGGATACCTGAACGGCAACGCTCAATGGATCGTCAAGCCCGATGTCCTGCAATCGCAGGCGTCCCCGATTTCAGATCATAGCCTGATCGCCGTCCAGCGCGATGATCAATGGATGTTGGTGGATCTGACCGGCAAGGTGTTGTCGAGCCAGGGTTATGCCAATGTTCAATTGCTGGATCGAGGATCCTGGCTGGTCACGACGCCAGGCCGGCATGCGCAGATTCTGGATAAGCAGGCGCATGTCGTCCTGGACCTGGGTGCTGAGGGCCAGGTGAACGCGCAGCATCTGGGCGCTTGGACTGTTGCAAAAAACAAGGAGGCCGTGTTTTTGATCGGGGCGGATGCGCAGATCAAAAAATTCGACGTGACATCTCCTGACATATCCTTCAATGGCGACTATCTGTGGATACGCGCCATGCCCGAAGGCGCCTTCCTGAGCGCGCAGGACGATGCGCCATTGAGCCAGATCGTGGATGCCGGGGGGCACGCCCTGCTTGACAGCGAGACGCGCCAGGCGCTGACCGAATACAGCGCCTACCCTATCGTGTATAACCAGACGCCGCCCGGGGGCACGGCCGGGCAGATCCCGATAGCAAATCTCTTGCCCGCCGATTATCACAATAATTCGGCCATTCTGACACCCGCCGGCAAAATCGTCACCAACGCGCAGTGGGGAATAGTACGCGGGGAGCAGGACGCACAGGCGCCGGTGATCGTAGAGGCCAAGGACGAACGCCGCGGCGCGATCGACGCCCAGGGCAACTGGGCTATCAAGCCCACGTTCTATCGTTTGAAATCATTTGCGGGGCCCTACACCATGGGGGTTGAAGGGCCGCTTCCGAATCTGCGGCGCGTTGTCGTGGACCAGCAGGGGCGCGAAGCAGGCGTGCCTGCCCGCATCGCGGAACATGCACAGTCGATTTCAGGCGCATTGCTCACCTTCTCATCACAGGACAAGCATGGGCAGGAGCGATGGGGAGTGTGGGATATCAAGCAGGGCAGCATGCTGGTCAAGCGCGACATGCAGCAGATCAAGGCATTTCACGGTTCCTATGCGCTGGCGCAACAAGACGATAAATGGGGCGTGCTGGACAGGCGGGGCCATTGGGCAATTACACCGCAGTTTTCCGATATGGGACCTCCCGAATTGCTGGATGAGGGGCTTTATCTGACATCGATAACCAGGCCCTTGTGGCCCGGCGCCGAGCAAACCACCCTATATCGGCTTATCAGCGCGGCCGCCGGCAAGGAGATTGCGGGGCCGTTGCTGGAAAAACCCGTCAGACTGGCCAAGGGCCGGTTTCTGGTGCAACCCTTGTCGGGGGGCAGCGAGGTCGTTGATCGGCGCGGCAAAAAATGGATAGGCTTTGACGGCAGGCTCCAGGCCCGGGAGGTCTCGGGCGATTGGCTGGCCTTGCATTTTGAGGATGCCTATGGCGCCATTGACGGCGAGGGCGCCTGGCGCGTGCCGCCGGTTTACGATTCGGCGCTTTCCTTCGTGCAGCCGGAGGGGCTGGCGCGCGCCTATACGGGCAGCGCTTATGTGTTGCTCAACGAACAGGGGAAGGTCTTGCCGGAGCCGGTGGGCGATGCGGCGCCTGTGGCCGGGATGCAGCGCCTGGTCTACAACGACGACGCAGACAACGAGACGATTCTGGCCGATTTGCAGGGTGAGGAGGTCGCGCGGCTCAAGGGTCAGTTTGCCATTGAGCAGGACGGCGCCGCCAATGGGCTGGCTGTCTATGGCGAAGACGGCAAATACGGATTTATCGATGAGCAGGGCAAGCGTGTGATCGGCGCATATTTCGATCAGTTGGGTCCCATGCAGGACGGCAGGGCGTACGCCGTGCGGATGCAGCAAGGCGGAGAAGCCTATGGCTTTATTGATGACAGCGGCCGTTTCGTCATCCGGCCTGAATATCAATGGGTCACGTCGTTCAGCGAAGGGCGCGCCCTGGTTATGGGCGGCGATGGGCCCCGCTTTATCGATACAGAGGGCGGCACGGTGGCCAGATTCGTCGAACGCTGCGGCCAGGTTGCCGTGCTCGATAAAAATGCGCAGCAGGTATGGCCTGAACAGGACCTGACATGCGATAGCGGGCAGGACGCGGGCTAGCCTTTGCCTACGACGCCATCCTGCTCTTCATCCGCCTGGGCAACCGCTATTGCCGCAATGTGGGCCAGTTCCCGCGATGCCTTAAGGACTTTGCCGGCGTAGCCCGGCGTGTTGCCGGAATACTTGCGCAGCGCCTTGTTCAGGTTTCCATTGGCTGCATCCAGATACTCTTGCAACACATCCGTGCCCACGCGCACATTCACTTGCGGATCGAACAGCGATTCAGATGGGTGCAGTTTGTCACGATGCCAGCGCCTGACCACCTGCATCAAGCCCTGTGCGCCGTATCGACTTTGAATTTTCGGTCTTAATGAGCTTTCCTTTTGCATGATGGCAATGAGCAGCTCCGGTGTCAGCCCGTCGCTTGCCTGGGCTTCGTTCCAGGCAAGATCCACGTAGTTGCGCATCACGGTCAGCGATTTGCGGAATTTCTTGGCCAGATATTCGGCCTGGGCCTGCTTGCTGGCTTCGTCAGCGATTGAATCCAGACTGTGCTGGTCCAGGCGTTCAAGCAGATAGGGCGCAGAGTCGGGAGGCTCAGCCCACTGTTGCAGCGATATGCTTAAGCTGCTTGTCATGTCGCTGTCGGTGCTGAGTTTTCCGGCCCAGGCCGCAGTGGAGGCCAGCAGGCTGGCCGCCAGACAAAGACAGGCAAGGAAACCGCTGCGGTGTGTAAGGAGTGCTGTGCGACAGCCTGGTTGAATAAAGATAGCTGAAAAAATGGTTCTGATCATCGGCCCATGGCATCCATGAGCAGATGCCGGATGCGTGATGTTATGGTGGCGGAGCAGGAAGGAGGAGAAAGCTCCGCTGGTACGCGTGACATCATAACGCGTCAACCCGGCATAAATGCGTGCGCGTGTAAGCGGAGGCAACCTTCTGTTTGCTCGGCAGGAAGCCTGATCCGCCATGCAGAGCCATTTCTGGCGTGCCGCCAAGCGAACGGGAAGTGCTATAGTCCGCGGGCAGTGCTGCATCGGTAAAACGCGCCGTAACGGCACTGTGATTGCACGCGGCTAGCATACAAAAAAAGCACTTACATACCGTAAGTGCTTTTTTTCTGAATTCTTTGGCGGAGCGGACGGGACTCGAACCCGCGACCCCCGGCGTGACAGGCCGGTATTCTAACCAACTGAACTACCGCTCCGCAGCGGTGTACCACTTAAAAACAAAGCCAGGAAAACCTGGCGTCCCCTAGGGGATTCGAACCCCTGTACCCACCGTGAAAGGGTGGTGTCCTAGGCCTCTAGACGAAGGGGACAGGACTTAAACAAGCTGCGCATTTTAGCATATTAAATGCGACGATACTGCGTTGCCCTAAGGCGTTCTTCGTTAAACCTGGTGGAGGTAAGCGGGATCGAACCGCTGACCTCTTGCATGCCATGCAAGCGCTCTCCCAGCTGAGCTATACCCCCGTACTTGGATGTCTAGCGAAGAAGCGAGATTATGCACGATTTTTTTATCGTGTGCAAGTCGACCTCGAAATTCCTTTCAGCTTCAGCATCACACCCAATACCAGAAACAGGCCCAGCCAACCGAGCACAAGTTTGTCGCCCCAGCGGACATAGGGCGTGAGGCCTGTCATGCCCTGTACTTCCACATCCAGCACGCCTTTGCTCAAGGGATCAAGCACGGCGCGCACCGTGCCGTCGGGATCGATGGCTGCCGTCATGCCGGTATTGGTGGCGCGCACCATGGGGCGTGCGGTTTCCAGGGCGCGCATGCGTGATATCTGCAGGTGCTGACGCAGCGCCCAGGAGTCTCCGAACCAGCCCAGATTGCTGAGATTCAGCAGAATGGAGGCGCCGGGATCGGATCCGTCGAGCGGCCGCACCGACTGGATGATTTCCTCGCCGAACAGATCTTCGTAGCAGATATTGGGCGCAATCATCTGATCGCGGATCGGAAACAGGGCCTGGCGCACCGCGCCGCGGTTGAAGTCACCCAGAGGAATGTTGAGCGCGTCGACAAACCACCTGAAGCCGGGCGGAACGAACTCGCCGAAAGGCACCAGATGGTGTTTGTCGTAGCGCATGGGAGTGTGTGCGTCGGTGAAGTCGGCAGGCGGCGTCGTGGCGTCGAAGCCGATGGCGCTGTTGGTGTAGCGGTCTTCGGCGAGCCGCCGCTCGTGCAAAGGCATGCCCATGATGATGCTGGCGTCGCGGTTGCGCGCGACGTCCAGCCAGCGATCCCACAGGCTGGGCGCGACCTCGTCCTGAAAGAGCGGGACGACGGTTTCAGGCATGACGATCAGGTCAGGCTTGCCGTCGGGGCTGCGGGGCGGGAGGGCGGCCAGTTCGAGATAGTTGAGCTGGCCCTGGACGAACATCGATGGCTCGAACTTGTCCGATTGCGGCACATTGCCCTGGACCAGCCGGATGATCATGGGCTTGCCGTGAGGCGTCGACCAGCCGACGTGCGCCAGAAAGATGCCGACCAGTCCGATCAGCACGGCAACGCCCACGCCGACGGCGGCGCGGGCATCGTTCTGTGTGTCCTTGGCGCAGGCCAGCAGTGCAATGGCAGCCGAGGCGAAGGCGGCGAGCCAGGCCACGCCGTACACGCCGACAATAGGCGCCCAGCCGGCCAGCACGCCTTCTACATGAGCGTAGCCGATGTTCAGCCACGGCAGGCCGGTGAAGAGCGTGCCGCGCAGCCATTCGCAAGCCGTCCAGCAGGAGGCCCAGATGGCGGCGGAAAGCAGTTGGCGCTGGTAGCTGGGCATGTCGGGCAGGTAGCGCGCGCCCAGGTAGAAGGCCAGTCCTGTGGCCAATGCGCCGTAGAGCGCCAGCCAGGCGGCCAGCAGGACCACCGCGCCAACGGCCAGGGGCGAGGCCAGGTCGCCGTAGCGATGCAGGCTGATAAACAGCCAGTACAGGCCGATGCCGAAATTGCTGAAGCTGAATGCGTAGCCGGCGATGAGGGCCTGCCTGAGGCTGGCGGCGCGCATGGCGTGCCAGGCCATGGCTGCCAGGGTGAACACCTGCACAAACGGCAGGGCCCAGTGAGGCAGCGGCCCGGGGGCGAAGGACAGGGCATGCGCCGCGCCCAGGGCAAGCAGGGCGATCACGGCGGGCGAGGGGATCCAGGGGCGGTGCAGAGTGTTTTGCAAGAGGTCAGTCGTCGGTATGCGGCGGGGCCATGGGTGCGGGGGCGTTATGCTGGATATGCAGCCAGAGCGCGCGCCGCGTATCTGCGCCCACGACGGTGATGTTCATGCCTTCGTGATTGATGCTGTCGCCGCGCCTGGGGATGCGGCCCAGTTCGGCGGCCAGCCAGCCGCCCAGGGTGTCGTAGTCGTCGTCGGGCAGGCGGGTGCCGAAATTTTCGTTGAAGACGTCGATCTCGGTAATGCCCATGGCCCGCCAGCTGTTGGTGCCGGTCTGGAAAATGGTTTTTTCCGCGTCTTCGTCGTATTCGTCTTCGATGTCGCCGACGATCTGCTCCAGCACGTCTTCCATGGAAACCAGGCCTGAGATGCCGCCGTGCTCGTCGACCACGATGGCCAGGTGATTGCGGCTGATGCGAAAGTCGTGCAGCAGCACGTTCAGGCGTTTGGTTTCGGGGATGAAGACGGCGGGCCGCACCAGCGGACGCAGCGCAATGGACGGGTTGCTGACGGACAGCAGCAGGTCCTTGGCGAGCAGTATGCCCACGATGTTGTCGCGGTCGTCTTCGTACACGGGAAAGCGCGAGTGGCCGGTTTCGATGATCTCGGGCAGGATTTCGGCCAGTGGCTTGCTGATGTCCAGCATATCCATCTTGGAGCGCGGCACCATGATATCGGCCACGGTCTGTTCGGCGACATCCAGCGCGCCCGAGATCATGGCATAGGCTTCGCCATCCAGGACCTGACGGTCATGCGCGGCTTCCAGCACTGCCTTGATGTCATCGCGGTCGGCCGGCTCGGAGGGCCGCATGAACGAAGTTAGCCGTTTGAACAGGGACTTGCTACTGGTTTTTGCCGGGCGGGGCTCGGCGTCGGGAGAGCTAGGGTCTGACATTGTCCAGGGGACTGAATACACGAATCTTTAGGATAACCGATTATGCCGGCACAGGTTAAGTGGGCTCGTTCGGGCAATAGTTTTTACCCTTGGTTTGTGCTAGGGCGGGCTGGGGCTGTGTTGCGGGCTCAGGACTGATAGGGATCGGGAAGGCCCATGCCCTTGAGGATGGAAATTTCCAGGGATTCCATTTCCTGGGCCTCGTCCTCGTCGATATGGTCGTAGCCCAGGGCGTGCAGTACGCCATGCACGACAAGGTGGGCTGCATGATGCAGCAATGGCTTGCCTTGCTCGGCCGCCTCGCGGTAGAGCACAGGCAGGCACAGCACGATGTCGCCGCTGGCACAGCCCTGCGGGTCCTGGCCATACTCGAAGGTGAGCACATTGGTGGCGTAGTCTTTGCCGCGAAAGCTGTGATTGAGCGTCCGTCCTTCGCTGTCGTCGACCAGGCGCAGGCCCAGTGTGACGTCCTTGAAAGGCTTGCGGGCGGTGGAGGGTGCGCTGCCTGAGGCTGCGCGTGCCGCCTGCGCTACGCCGTCGACGGCGCGGCGCACCCAGCGGCGTAGGCGCCAGCGCGGCAGCTCATCCGCCGGGACGCCATATTGTATGGAGAGTGACAGCGTGGGGGGCGTATCCGGCGCGGGGGCGCGTGCGCCGGCCTTGCCGCTGCTGGCGCTGCGCCCGGAGGGCCTGCCACTGGCCGGACCGGCGTTACGCGACATGATCGCCGGCCTGTTCGTAGGCATCCACGATACGCGCCACCAGCGGGTGCCGGACGACATCCCGGCTGGTGAATTGCGTGGTGGCGATGCCCTGGACATTGCGCAGTACGTCTACGGCGTGTACCAGGCCGCTGGCCTGTCCGCGCGGCAGGTCGACCTGGGAAGGATCGCCGTTGATGACGGCCTTGCTGCCGAAGCCGATGCGCGTCAGGAACATTTTCATTTGCTCTGGCGTCGTGTTCTGGGCTTCGTCCAGGATGACGAAGGCATGATTGAGCGTGCGCCCGCGCATATAGGCCAGGGGAGCGATCTCGATGGTCTGTTTTTCGAACAGGCGCTGCACGCGTTCTATGCCCATGAGATCGTACAGGGCGTCGTAGAGCGGGCGCAGATAGGGGTCCACTTTCTGCACCAGGTCGCCGGGCAGAAAGCCCAGGCGCTCGCCGGCCTCGACCGCCGGGCGGGTGAGCACCAGGCGCTGTACGGTTTCGCGTTCCAGGGCGTCGATGGCGCAGGCCACCGCCAGCCAGGTCTTGCCGGTGCCTGCCGGCCCTATGCCGAAGGTGATGTCGTGGCGCAGAATCTGATTGAGATAGTCGCGCTGGCGCGGCGTGCGCGGGCGCAGGTCGGATTTGCGGGTGCGCAGATTCAGGCTCAGGTCGTCGACGGGCGGCAGTTCCGGCAGTGGTGCAGCCATGACGGCTTCGGGCTTGCCCTGTGTCTCGGTGAGTCCGGCGCCCAGTTCGACCATGCCCAACTGGATATCGTCTACGGACAAGGCCTTGTGTACTGCGCGCCGGTGAAAGAGCTCAATGGCCTTGGCAGCAGCCCTGGCCTGGTCGCCGGTGATCGAGAGGCGGTCGCCGCGGCGGCTGATGCCCACGTTCCAGCCGTCGGCGATCTGGCGCAGATTGGTGTCCAGCGGGCCGCACAGATTGGCCAGATGGGTATTGTCGCCGTCCAGCGTGACGATGATGGGCTTTTTGGGTTTGGCCGCCGCCGTCATGCGGTTTCCTCGAGTGAGTCGCGGGTCAGGATTTCGCCGCGCAGCGAATTGCTGAGCGCCTGGGTGATGCGAACGTCGATCATCTGGCCGATCAGGCGCGGCTGGCCCACAAAGTTGACCATGCGATTGTTTTCAGTGCGGCCGGCCAGTTCGCCGGGATCGCGCCGGGAGGGGCGCTCGACCAGGATGCGCTGGGTCGTGCCGACCATGGCGTTGCTGATGGCCGAAGCCTGTTCATTGATCAGGGCCTGCAGCCGGTGCAGCCGTTCTAGCTTGACCTGTTTTGGGGTGTCGTCTTCGAGATCGGCGGCCGGGGTGCCGGGACGGCGCGAATAGACAAAAGAAAACGATTGGTCGAAGCCCACATCGCTGATGAGCTTCATGGTTTTTTCGAAGTCGGCTTCGGTTTCCCCCGGAAAGCCGATGATGAAGTCGGAAGACAGCGTCAGTCCCGGCCTGGCGGCGCGCAGACGGCGCACGATGGATTTGAACTCCAGCGTGGTGTAGCCGCGTTTCATGGCGGCCAGCGTAGCGTCGCTGCCGGCCTGCACGGGCAGGTGCAGAAAGGGCACGAGCTTGGGCAGGGCGCCGTGGGCGTCGATCAGGCGCGTGGTCATTTCCTTGGGATGCGAGGTGGTGTAGCGGATGCGCTCTATCCCCGGGATTTCGTGCACGTACTCGAGCAGCATGGCGAAATCGGCGATTTCATGGCTGTCGCCCATGGGGCCGCGGTAGGCATTGACGTTCTGGCCCAGCAGCGTGACTTCTTTTACGCCCTGGTCGGCCAGGTCGGCGATCTCGACCAGCACGTCGTCAAAGGGGCGCGATACTTCGGCGCCGCGCGTGTAGGGCACGACACAGAAGCTGCAATACTTGCTGCAGCCTTCCATGATGGAAACAAAGGCGGTGGGCCCGTCTATGCGGGCCGGCGGCAGGGCGTCGAACTTTTCGATTTCGGGAAAGCTGATGTCCACCTGCGAACGGCCCGAGGCGCGGCGCCGCGCGATGAGCTCGGGCAGACGGTGCAGGGTTTGCGGCCCGAACACCACGTCGACATAAGGGGCCCGCTTGACGATGGCCTCGCCCTCCTGGCTGGCCACGCAGCCGCCCACGCCGATGATGAGATCAGGCTTGGCCTGGCGCAGATGCTGTACCCGGCCCAGGTCGGAGAAGACTTTTTCCTGTGCCTTTTCCCGCACGGAACAGGTATTGAAAAGAATGATGTCGGCTTCTTCGGGGTTTTGGGTGATTTGCACGCCCTGGTCTTCGCGCAGGATGTCCGCCATTTTGTCGGAGTCGTATTCATTCATCTGACAGCCGAAGGTGCGGATGAAAAGCTTGCGCTGTGCGCCTTCGCGAGAGGCGTTGCTGCCGGAGGCGGGGAGAGCGGCGGCCGAGGTCTGGCCCGCATCGCGTTTGATGTTGGTTTCTTGCATGAGTGATTGCCGTGACGGGTGTATATCCCGGGGGCGCAGAATAAAAGCAGTATTGTACCGGCTTGCGTCGCCGGACAGGTCCAGGGCGTTCTGCTGGACCCTCACATCATATGCATCTGGGTTATATGAATACACGTTTTATGTGTATACAATGACGGTACAAGAGCATGTATATAAATGTTAAGGATGGGGGATTTGCCTGCGGTGCTCGCCGCGGGCCGCGCCCCCATGTATGTCGAAAATCAGAAAGGGGCGATCATGAGTGAATTGCAAGATATCAGCCGCCGGCGCATGCTGGCCACCACGGGCGGGCTAATGGCCTTTGCTGGTCTGGGCAGTATGCCTGGCCTGGCTTCCGCGCAAAAGGCCGCAGAAGGCGCGGCCGCGGCCAAGCCGCTGCCGGCCTATGCAGACTGGAAAGACCTGGACAGCATGATTGTCCACAGCGCCAACACCATAGAGCTGCGGCGTTCCGCGCTCGGTTCGGGGGCGATTACGCCGCTGAATCGCTTGTTCGTGCGCAATAACGTCAATCCGCCTTCGGAAGAAATCGTCAAGAACCCGGATGCCTGGACACTGGAAGTAAAGGGTGTTGGCAAGCCGCGCAGCTTTACCGTGGCAGAGCTCAAGACGCTCGGCCTGGCGTCCGTGCCGGTCGTGCTGCAATGCTCGGGCAACGGGCGGGCATGGTTTCCGAGCAAGCCCAGTGGCACCCAGTGGTCGGTCGGCGCCGCCGGCTGCGTGATCTTCAGTGGCGTGCCTGTGAAGGCGCTGATTGAGGCAGTGGGCGGCATTGAGGATGGCATGGTCTACATGACGAGCACCGGCGGCGAAGAAATGCCGGCCGGCCTGGATCCCAATACCATCATGGTTGAGCGTTCCGTGCCGCTCAAGGCATTGGATGATGCCATTCTTGCCTGGGAAGTCAATGGCGAACCGCTGCCGCTGGCCCATGGCGGCCCGCTGCGCGTCATCATTCCGGGCTATACCGGCGTGAATAACGTCAAGTATGTCAAGCAGGTGGCCTTCACCAAAGAGCAGTCACCCGCCAAGATCCAGCAGACCGGCTATCGTTTCGCGCCGGTGGGCGAGAAGGGTGCGCCGGTACATGCCTCCATCTGGGAAATGCCCGTCAAGTCGTGGATCACTTATCCGGCCGAGCCTGACCAGGCCGTCAAGGCCGGCAAGGTGCAGATCCGCGGCGTTGCCATGGGCGGCATGAGCGCTGCCGACAAGATCGAAGTGTCTGTCAACGGCGGCAAGGACTGGCAGCAGGCTGAATTCGTGGGACCCGATCTGGGGCCTTATGCGTGGCGCGAGTTTGTTCTGTCCACGACGCTGGCGGCGGGCACGCACGAGCTGGCCAGCCGTGCCACCAATGCCAAAGGCGACGTCCAGCCTGAGGAGCGGCTGGAAAATAACCGCGGCTATCTCAACAATAGCTGGCGCGACCACATGGTGGCCATCAAGGCAGCCTGACGCCGCCTGCCGGCCTTGTGCCGGCGCATCGAGACAGCGCGCCCGCCCGGGCGCGCTTTTCGCCTCGGTCCGGGGCGCGAACCCAATTTGTAAGCAACAAGGATGTAAGCATGACGTATTCCGTATCGCTGCGGCTGGCTGGTGTATTCCTGGCCTGTCTGGCCAGCCCAAGCCTGGCGGCCGAGCCCGACGCGGCCAAGCTGGAAAAAGGCAAGGCTGTTTTCATGACCGAGGCGGTGCCGGCCTGTGCGGTCTGCCATACGCTGGAAGATGCCGGCGCGACAGGGGCGATTGGGCCCAATTTGGACGAGCTGAAGCCTGGCTATGAGCATGTCAGGAAGATGGTGATGGAAGGCGCCGGCACCATGCCCTCGTTTGCCGAAACCCTGGACGAAGCGTCCATCGATGCCGTGGCGACTTATGTGTCGCATGTGACGGGCGGCGGCGAATAAGTTCGCCGCTATATAGGTTCGCCATGACTACTGTACCGAAGCTCCGGTACAGTAGTGGCTTCCCTCAAGGGGCCCGGGTAGCTTCTATGAAGGCGCCTGCACCAACGTGAAAGCGCTCGACCAGCGCTGCAATCTGACGGGTGTTGAGCATCCGGCGGCCTGCGAGAATCTCGGACATCACGCTCTGGCTGCCTACTTCAGGCAGATCGGACTGGGTCAGCCCGTGCTGGTCCATCAGAAAACGCAGCACATCGCGGGGGGATGAAGCGGGGATGGCATGATGGCCGGCTTCGTATTCATGCACTGCCGCCGTCAGCAGGTCCAGCAAATCAGCCAGAGGATGCGAGGCGTCTTCTCGTGCGGATGTGTTGCGGGTTTCGTCCAGTATCGCTTCGATCAGCGCCAGGGCGCGGCGGTAGTCCGCCTCGCTGCGGATCGCACCCACGCCGGCCACCGCGCGGAACTCGCCATAGCTGCGGGCCACTTCGGCAAGGTTGTAGGTTACGGCTTCCATGAGTCGTATTCCTTGTGCGTAAAGACATGCTTGATAAAGACGGTCTGCGATCGGAACACCACATCGGCAATGATGCGGTATTTGTTGCCGCCTACGTTAAAGACAGCATAACCATCTACCCAGTCTACCGTGTTGAACACCGCTTTGAGCGCCGGGAAATCAGTTGCCTGGGCGTGCTCCAGCGTTGTGTGCCAATGAAGCAGCGCGCTGGTGGCCGCGGGGTGTGTTGTCCAGAATGCACGCAGCGGCCGCTTGGAGATGACATGCATGTTGAATTATCGCAAAAACAAATAAAAATAGCAATATTCAATGGTGTGTAGCCCCCAGGCAGCATGCCGTGGGGGGGCTTACACACAGGACGGTGGGACAGGAAGCTCAGGCGATTTCCGCGCCCGGGTCGTCTTTCTTGGGTGGGGGCTTGACCATGTCTTCGCGCTTGACGCCCAGCCACATGGCCAGGGCCGCGGCGACGAACACCGAGGAATAAATGCCGAACCAGATGCCTATCGTCAGCGCCAGTGCAAAGTAGTGCAGGGTGGGGCCGCCGAAGAACAGCATGGACAGCACCATCATCTGAGTGGAGCCGTGGGTGATGATGGTGCGGGAGATGGTTTGCGTGATGGCGCTGTTGATGACCTCTCGAACGGACGACTTGCGCTGTTTGCGGAAGTTTTCGCGGATCCGGTCCATGATGACGACCGATTCGTTGACCGAATAGCCCAGCACCGCCAGCACGCCCGCCAGTACGGAGAGCGAGAACTCCCACTGGAAGAAGGCGAAAAAGCCCAGAATGATCACCACATCGTGCAGGTTGGCGAGTACGCCGGCCACGGCGAATTTCCATTCGAAACGGATGGCCAGGTAGATCATGATGCCGATCACGACGCACAGCAGCGCCATCAGACCATTGTGGACCAGTTCCTGACCCACCTGGGGGCCGACGAATTCGACGCGGCGCAGCGTTACCGAGGCGTCCTGCTTGTGCAGGGCGCCCAGTACGGCATCGCTCTGGGCTGCGGAGCTCTCGCCGGTGCGCAGCGGCAGACGGATCAGGACGTCTTGGGAGGTGCCGAAATTCTGCACCTGGAAGTCGGAATAGCCCAGGCCGTCGATGGCGGTGCGGACCTTGTCGAGCTGGACGGTCTGTTCATAGTGCACTTCCATGACCGTGCCGCCGGTGAACTCGATCGACAGGTGGAAGCCGCGCGTTGCGATAAAGAATATCGCCAGCACGAAGGTAACCAGACTGATCAGGTTCAGCACCAGCGCGTGGCGCATGAAGGGGATGGTGCGATGAATGCGGAAAAATTCCATGTTTTGTCTTGCCTGTGGGTGACGAAGGCGTGGCGCTGTTGCGCCGCGCCGTGCTCAGGTTCAATCCTGCTTGGGTTTCCAGATCTGGCCGATGGAGATGGTGCGCAGCTTGCGCTTGCTTCCGTACCACAGGTTGACCAGTGCGCGAACACCGACGATGGAAGAGAACATCGAGGTCAGGATGCCGATGCAGTGTACGACCGCGAAACCGCGTATGGGCCCCGTGCCGAACGCCAGCAGCGACAGGCCGACGATAAGCGTGGTGAGGTTGGAGTCGAGAATGGTGCCCCATGCGCGCTCGAAACCAAGATGGATGGCCTGTTGCGGCGGCAGGCCCGCGCGCAGCTCTTCGCGTATTCGCTCGTTGATCAGCACGTTCGAGTCGATCGCCATGCCCAGTGTGAGCGCGATGGCGGCAATGCCCGGCAGCGTGAGCGTGGCCTGCAGCATGGACAGCACAGCCAGCAGCAGAAGCACGTTGAACGCCAGGCCCAGCGTCGAAAAGACGCCGAACAGGCGGTAGTAGGCGATGATGAAGATGGCGATCGCGATAAAGCCATACAGGGTGGAGTAAAAGCCCTTGGCGATGTTGTCGGCGCCCAGGCTGGGGCCGATGGTGCGTTCTTCGATGATTTCCATCGGTGCGGCCAGCGATCCGGCGCGCAGCAGCAGGGCGGTGTCGGCGGCTTCCTGCGGCGACATGCTGCCGGTGATCTGCACCTGGCCGCCCGGGATTTCGCTGCGGATGACAGGCGCGGTGACGACCTGGCCCTTGCCTTGCTCGAACAGCAGGATGGCCATGCGCTTGTTGATGTTGTCGCGGGTGACGTCGCGGAAGATGCGCGCACCCTTGGAATCCAGGGTGAGGTTGACCGACGGCTGTTGTGTCTGGTGATCGCGGCCCGGCTGGGCATCCTGCAGGTTTTCGCCGGTCAGGATGACCTGGCGGCGCAGCAGCAGGGGGCGGCCGTCGCGGTCTTCGTAGCGTTCCAGGCCGAACGGCACCGTGCCGGCGGCGAGCGCGGCCTGCGCGGCCGGCGAGTCGTCGACCAGGCGGATTTCAAGCGTGGCTGTGCGCCCAAGGATTTCCTTGGCTTTGGCGACATCCTGGACGCCCGGCAGTTGCACAATGATGCGGTCGGCGCCTTGCTGCTGGATGACGGGCTCGGCGACGCCGAGCTCGTTGATGCGGTTGTGCAGCGTGGTGATGTTCTGCTTGAGGGCGTTGGTCTGGACCTGGGTGACTGCGGCGTCGGTCAGGCGGCTGGTCAGCACATACTTGCCGCCGTTCTCGCCTGAGCTGGTGGAGACCATTTCGGGCATGGTGCGGCGCAGCTCGGAGATGGCTGCGTCGCGGTCTTCCGTGCTGGCGAAGGTGGACACAATGGACATGTTGTCGCGCTCGACATCCGACACAGGCACCTTGGCGTTGCGCAGGGTGCTGCGCACGTCGTTGGCCATGGAGTCGTAGCGGCCGGTGAGGGCGCCCTTCATGTCGACCTGGAGCAGGAAGTGCACGCCGCCGCGCAGGTCAAGGCCCAGGTACATGGGATGGGCGTTGAGCGCGGACAGCCAGTTGGGCGAAGCCGGCAGCAGATTCAGCGCGACCGTGTAGCCCGGATCCGAGGCGTCGGGATTCAGGGTTTTTTCGATCAGGTCCTTGGCCTTGAGCTGGGTGTCGGTGTTTTGAAAACGCACACGCACCGTGCCCACAGGGCCGTTCATGTCGAAGCGGCTGGCGGTGTAGGGGATGTTGTTGCTGTGAAGCAGGCTTTCGACCCGCTCCAGCGTGCTGTTGTCTACCTTGACTGTAGCCTTGGCGCCGGCCACCTGGACTGCGGGGGATTCCCCGAAGAAGTTAGGCAGTGTGTACAGCAGGCCCAGGATCAGGGCCACCAGTACGGTGAGGTACTTCCAGAGTGGGTAGCGGTTCATGGTAGATCAGAAGCTGGAGCAGGAAAAGGCGCCTGGGGCGCCTGGAGACTGACGGATCAGAGGGCCTTGATCGTGCCCTTGGGCAGGACGGAAGTGACTGCCGTGCGCTGGATGAGCGTCTCGACAGGCTTTTCGGCCAGGGTGCTGATTTCCACGGTGATGTAGTTGTCGCTGATCTTGGTGACCTTGCCCAGCAGACCGCCGGTAGTGATGATTTCGTCGCCCTTGGCCAGGTTGGCGACCAGGTTGCGGTGCTCTTTCTGGCGTTTCATCTGGGGGCGGATCATCAGGAAGTAGAGGATCACGAACATCAGGATGATGGGCAGCATGCCCATCAGCGCGTTTTCGCTTCCGCCGGCGGCTGCCTGGGCCGTAATCGTCGTCAAGGTGTCGGTGACTGCCATGGATACTTTCTCCTGAAAGATTTTTGGTTAACTCTGTATTGTAGCGGGATATTTTTTATTCGATGCCGCGGGCGCGGTCGCGGTGGAACTGCTCGCGCCATGGGTCGAACCGGCCCGCCGCGATGGCTTCGCGCATTTCGCCCATGATGGCGAGGTAAAAATGCAGGTTGTGCAAGGTATTCAGGCGTGATCCGGTGATCTCGTTGGCACGTTGCAGATGATGCAGGTACGAACGGCTGAAATGCTGGCAGGTATGACAGGTGCAGCTGGGGTCCAGGGGGCGGGTATCGTCGCGGTAGCGCGCATTGCGTATCTTGATATCGCCAAAGCGGGTAAAGAGCCAGCCGTTGCGCGCATTGCGGGTGGGCATGACGCAGTCGAACATGTCTACGCCGCGCGCCACACCCTCGACCAGGTCTTCGGGCGTACCGACACCCATGAGGTAGCGCGGCGCCTGCGCGGGCAGGCGCGGTGCGACATGCGACAGCACGCGCATCATGTCTTCTTTGGGCTCGCCCACCGACAGCCCGCCGATGGCATAGCCTTCGAAGCCGATGTCCACCAGGCCGGCCAGCGACTCGTCGCGCAGGTGCTCGTACATGCCGCCCTGGACGATGCCGAACAGGGCGTTGGGGTTTTCGAGCTGATGGAAGGCCGTACGCGAGCGTTGGGCCCAGCGCAGCGACATGCGCATGGACCGGGCGGCTTCCTCAACGGTGGCGGGGCGGCCGTCGATCTCGTAGGGCGTGCATTCATCGAACACCATGGCGATGTCCGAGTTCAGCGCGCGCTGTATGCGCATGGATTCCTCGGGCGTCAGGAACAGGCGGGCGCCGTCTATGGGCGAGGCGAACTTGACGCCTTCCTCGGTGATTTTGCGCAGGCCGTTCAGGCTGAAAACCTGGAAGCCGCCCGAGTCGGTCAGAATGGGGCGGGGCCATTGCATGAAGCCATGCAGGCCGCCGTGCTTTTCCATGACCTCGGTGCCTGGCCGCAGCCACAGGTGGAAGGTATTGCCCAGCACGATCTGGGCGCCGATGTCCTCCAGTTCGTGCGGCAGCATGGCCTTGACGCTGCCGTAGGTGCCCACGGGCATGAAGATGGGGGTTTCGACCACGCCGTGATTCAGGGTGATCCGGCCGCGCCTTGCGGCGCCGTCGGTGGCCAGGAGCTGGAACTGTAAACCGGTCATTGAGCAGATTCGATGAACATGGCATCGCCGTAACTGAAGAAGCGATACCGGGACTGGACAGCATGCGCGTAGGCACGCCGGATGGGTTCCGTGCCTGCCAGGGCGGACACGAGCATCAGGAGCGTGGACTGCGGCAGGTGAAAATTGGTGATCAGGGCGTCGACCCAGGCGTAGGTGTAGCCGGGCGTGATGAACAGCCGCGTGTCGCCCTCGATGGTTGCCGGTTTGTGCGCGCCGGATGCCTGCGTCTGTGACAGCTGTGCCGCAGCGGACTCCAGCGCCCGCACGCTGGTGGTGCCCACGGCCACGACGCGTCCGCCCCTGGCGCGCGTGGCGTTTACTTTGTTGATGGTTTCCGCCGGCACGGAATAACGCTCCGAATGCATGATGTGCTCGGAGAGTTTCTGTACCCGCACCGGCTGGAAGGTGCCGGCGCCGACGTGCAGGGTGACGAAAGCCTGGTCCACGCCCTGGTCGCGCAGTGTCTGCAGCATGGCCTGGTCGAAGTGCAGGCCCGCTGTGGGCGCGGCGACCGCCCCGGGTTCGCGGGCGTACACCGTCTGGTAGCGGTCTTCGTCCATCTGGTCGGCGCTGTGTTCAATATAGGGCGGCAGCGGCGTGGCGCCGTGGCGATCCAGCAGGTCCAGTACGCGTTCGGGAAACTCGATGTCGAACAGTTCGCCCTCGCGGCCCAGCACGGTGGCGGTAAAGGCCTGGGCCAGCGTCAGCCGCGCGCCCGGCTTGGGCGATTTGCTGGCGCGCACATGGGCCAGGGCGCGGTTCGGCGCGGTAATGCGTTCCACCAGCACCTCGACCTTGCCGCCGCTTTCCTTTTGCCCTGACAGGCGCGCCTTGATCACGCGGGTGTCGTTGAAGACGAGCAGGTCATTGGGACGCAGCAGCGCCGGCAGGTCGATGAACTGGCGATCATGCAGGGCGCCCTGGGCGTCCAGGTGCAGCAGGCGGCTTTCGACGCGATGCGCCGCGGGGGTCTGGGCGATGAGTTCGGGAGGCAGTTCGTAGTCGAACTGAGACAATTCAAGAGCAGGATTCACGGAAAATCTTTGATGGCCGGCGCATGGCTGGGCGCCGGCAAGTTGTACGGTGGAACAGGCGCGCCGGAAGGGCGGGCTGGCGGTATTTTAAGCTGCGATGGCAAAAAATTGTTTATATGCTGTCCCGGCCCCGGCATCTTTGGTTATGCTGGTGCTTTTTAAGGGAAGATCGCCCCATGGTACTGCAGCAGGCGCCACATCACCGCGGACGCATGATTCCAGGCGCTCTGGCCCGGCGTATCCTCCATGCGGGGTGGCTGATCGCGCTGCTGGCCTGTCTGGCGGGGCAGTTGGCTCAGGCGCAGGGTTTGCCTCCCGAGCTGGACAAGCTCTGGCGCGCCACCCGGCTGCCCGACAGTGCGCTCTCGCTCTATGTGCAGGAAATCGGCGGCCCGCCGCTGATGGCCGTCAATCCGACCGTGCCGCGCAATCCGGCCTCGGTCATGAAAATGGTGACTACCTGGACGGGCCTGTCAGGGCTCGGGCCCGACTACGTATGGCGCACCACGGCGCTGGCCCAGGGCCAGGGGCGCATCGATGCCCAGGGCACCTTGTCGGGGCCGCTGTACATCAAGGCGGGCGGCGATCCCTTTTTCACCATGCAGGATCTTTGGGTGCTGCTGCGCGAGCTGCGCATGCGCGGCGTCAAGAACCTGACCGACGTGGTGGTGGACCGTTCCATCTTCGGCGCTGTGCAGACGGACCCGGGCGCTTTCGACGATGCGCCCGACCGCCCCTACAACGCCAGTCCCGACGCCATGATGATAGGTCTGGGAGCCGTGCGTCTGCTGTTCCAGCCTGACGTGGCGGCGCGTAAATGGATACCGGTCATTGATCCGCCTTTTCGCGGTATCCGGGTAGAGGGCGAGGTCAAGTGGACCGACGCGGTATGCCCCGGGTCTCCCTCCATCTCCACCCAGGTATTGCCCGTGGACGGAGAGTTCGTGGTGCGTCTGGGCGGCGCGGCGGCCGGCTCCTGCGGCGAGTTCAGTGTGTATCGGGTGGCGTTGCCGCAGCAGGCCTATTTTTCCTCGCTGTTCGCGATGCTGTGGCGCGAACTCGGCGGCACGCTGGCGCGCGGTGTCAGGGCGGGGCGTGTACCGGGCAACGCCACGGTGCTGGCCTGGCATGATTCCCAGTCCCTGGGCGACACCATCCGCTATATCAACAAGCACAGCAACAATGTCATGGCGCGCACCCTGCTGCTGACACTGGGCGCCGAGCTGTCCGGGCCGGGCGCAACGCCGCAGTCCGGCGCTTCCGCGGCGTTGCGCATTCTGGGCGCGCAGGGTGTCGATACGCGTGGTTGGGTGATCGATAATGGCGCAGGCCTGTCGCGCGACAGCCGCCTGACGGCCCAGGGACTGGGCGGCATGCTGGATGCGGCCTGGCGTTCCCCGCTCATGCCGGAGTTCATTTCGTCTCTGGCTATCGCAGGCGTGGACGGCACGGTCAGGCGGCGCATGCGCGATGACGAGGTCAAGGGCATGGCGCATCTGAAAACAGGTACGCTGCGCGCCTCGCGGGCGTTGGCGGGCTATGTGCTGGGCGCCAGCGGCAAGCGCTATATTCTGGTCAGCCTGGTGAACGACGATCGCTCGGCTGCGGTGCGCCCCTTCGATGACGCCCTGGTGGCCTGGCTGGCGGCGCGTTGAGCGGACGGCTGCAGTCGATCATCTGGCCGGGCTTGCGTCAGGCAATAAAATAGCAGCTATCGCTGTCATCAAACAACATCGCAGGCTCTCGAGCCAGGGAACACCATGCCTATCCACGAAATACGTCATCCGCTGATCCGCCACAAGCTTGGCCTGATGCGCCGCGCAGACCTCAGCACCAAGAATTTTCGCGAAATGTCTCAGGAGATCGCCGCCTTGCTCACCTACGAGGCGATGAAGGACCTGCCGCTGGAGCCCGTGCGCATCGCAGGCTGGGCGGGGCCGCTGGATGTCGAAAAGCTTGCCGGCAAGAAAGTAACCGTGGTGCCCATCCTGCGCGCCGGTATAGGCATGCTGGATGGCGTGCTCAGCCTCATCCCCGGGGCGCGCGTGAGTGCGGTAGGCATTGCGCGCAACGAGGAAACGCTGGAGGCGCAGACTTACCTGGAGCGCCTGGCGGGACAGATGGACCAGCGCATGGCGCTGATCGTGGACCCGATGCTGGCCACGGGCGGCTCCATGGTTGCCACGATAGATCTGCTCAAGAAGGCAGGTTCTCTTTCCATCCGCGCCCTGGTGCTGGTGGCGGCTCCCGAGGGTATTGCCGCTGTGCAGGCCAGGCATCCCGATGTCGATATCTACACGGCATCCATAGACAGTCATCTGAATGAAGACGGCTATATCATTCCCGGCCTGGGCGATGCGGGCGACCGGATTTTCGGAACGCGGCAGAAAGAAACCTGATGTTCCCGGTGTTTGTAACATCGATCATAATTGCTTAACTATTACCTGGGGCGAGGGCGCTTGGCACCGATGGCAAATCGGTTAGTATGAAACCTCGATGGCTTTTATCAGAGGGTGCCTATGCGTTCCTGGTCTAGAAATCTGGCTGGATGTCTTATTGGCCTGGCGGCCGGCCCCGCCATGGCAGGCATGTGCCAGACACCCTTTATGCATGACGGTGGCCGCGTTCAGATCGCTGGCTCGGGTGTCATGACGCTCGGCGCCGACCTGGGTTTTTCCGAGGTCAAGAAGCAGGGTGACAACGCCTGCCAGGCGCGCGTGCAGGGTACCGCCACCTACGGCCTGGCCGGCCTGCCGGGCGGCAAGTCCAAAGTGGATTACTGGATGAGGGTCAGCAACGGCCAGGCCAGCTTCGAGCGCGACGACGGCAATGGCCGGCGCGTGCCGGTGCAGGGCAAATTCGATCTGCGCATGCTGGGGCTGTTTTCCTACGCTACGCCCATTACCAGGGCGGGGCAGACCTTTCCGGCTCAGCAGTTTCAACTTCAGATAGACAAAAAGGGGAATGCCAAGCCCGTCGTCATCCGCACGGGTGAGCGCACGGTGGGCGAGCGCCAACGCATCCGCACGGCGGCGGGCGAGCAATCCTGCTGGCCGGTGCGCTATACGCGGGTCAGCGAGCCTACCCAGGCGTCCTTCAATGGGCTGGTGCTGCCGGTGCCAGGCATGACATCTGCTGTCACGGACTGGTATTGCCCGGATGTCAGCATGGTGATGAAGCAGGATAGCGTGCAAAGCGGGGTGTCTTCGGTGGTTGAGGTGACGCTGGTAAAATAGTTTTGCCGTCAGTTAATGATTTTTTGCAGCTGATTAACGGGTTTTGACGTAAATTATTTATTGCTTGATAATAATTTATGATTTGAGATGCGCTGTCGCTGCTGTGGGGGTGGCTGTGGTGCAATAGAGGTCAGCCCCATTATTGTTTCAATCGAGTTTGATTAGGAGTGGATCATGGCAACAAAGAAATCTGTTCAGACCAGCGAAGAAGAATTCATCGACAGCGTCAAGACCAGCCTGGATGATGCCGAGAAGCTGCTGCGCGAAGCCGCCGAGGCAACCGGCGACAAGGCGGCCGAGCTGCGCGAGAGTGCGCTGCTCTCGCTCAAGCGCACGCGCGAAGCCCTGTACGATACGCAGGATGCCCTGATCGAACGCGGCCGTCATGCTGCGCGCGCCACCGACGACTATGTGCACGACAACCCCTGGCAGGCAATAGGCCTGGCTGGCCTGGCCGGCGTGCTGCTTGGCGCCCTGATCTGCCGTCGCTGAGCGGCCGGGGCATTGCTACGGCCCCGGGCTCCCATCAATACCGGCAAGAAGGCGGAATATGGCCCTTAGACAATCGGTAGGCGATCTGGCCTGCACGCTGCTGTCCATCGTGCGCACCAGAATAGAGCTGTTCTCACTCGAAGCGTCAGAGCAGAAATCGCAATTGATCACGCTTCTGGGCATGGCGTTCGGGGCATTGCTGTTCCTCACCCTTGCCCTGTTGGTGTTTTCCATTGCAGTGGCCCTGTATTTCTGGCCGACGGAGCAGCGCTATCTGGCGTTGGGATTGCTTGCGCTGATCTACGGCCTGGTTGGCGCAGGCCTGTTCCTGGCGATCCGGCACCGCCTGCTCTATTCGCCGATGCCGTTTTCGGCGACAGTCGATGAGCTGCGACGCGATCTCGCCCTTGCGGAGCGCCTGCGCGAGCCGGCTTCTGCGGTGTCTCCGGGCGATATGCCCGGAAGAGAGCTGCCATGACGCAAGACAATCGTAACAGCGCCCGCGAGCGGGCGGTGCGCATCGAGCTGGCGCGTGCCCGTGCTGCGCTCGAGCGTCAGGCGATTGCCCGCGATGCCAGGGTGTTGGCGGCCTCGCTGCGGCCTGGCGCGCTGGCACACAGCGCATTTCCGCGTTTGTCGTCTCGCTCGCCATCGCAGTGGCTGCTGGAAGCCATTACCCTGACCCGTCGCTATCCTCTGCTGGCGTCCAGCGCTTCGGCGCTGCTCTCCGGACTCGGCAAAGGCAAGGGCAAGCGACGCTGGTGGCGCATAGGCGCAGGTTTGCTGCTTAGCTGGCAGTTGGCCCGCAACATGAGTCACAAGCACGACGCAGATCGCTAGCGGGCCATGTTCTCCGGCACTGCCATCATGGCGTCGCCGGCATTTGCCTGCTTTCCCGGCATGTACCTATTGCCCCAGGCGGCATGTCTATAGCCCGTGCGTATCTATAGCCCCAGCGTTTGCCAGAGCGCGTCCACGCGCGCCTTGACGTCGGCGTCCATTTCTATGGGCCGGCCCCATTCGCGCTGGGTTTCGCCCGGCCATTTGTTCGTTGCATCCATGCCCATTTTGCCGCCCAGGCCCGAGACGGGTGAGGCAAAGTCCAGGTAGTCGATGGGGGTGTTTTCGACCAGTACGGTATCGCGCACGGGATCCATGCGCGTGGTCATGGCCCAGATCACCTCCTGCCAGTTGCGTACATCGATATCGTGATCGACGACGACGATGAATTTTGTGTACATGAACTGGCGCAGCACGCTCCATAGTCCGAACATCACCCGCTTGGCATGGCCGGGATACTGCTTGCGCATGGAGACCACGGCCATGCGGTAGCTGCAGCCTTCGGGGGGAAGGTAGAAGTCCACGATTTCGGGCAGCTGGCGCTTGAGCAGCGGCACGAATACCTCGTTGAGCGCCACGCCCAGCACGGCGGGTTCGTCCGGCGGTTTGCCGGTGTAGGTGCTGTGATAGAGCGGATTGCGGCGCATGGTGATGCGATCCACCGTGAAGACCGGGAACCAGTCCTGCTCGTTGTAATACCCGGTATGGTCGCCATAGGGGCCTTCGAGCGCCATTTCGTAGCCAGTATCGGGGGGCGGAGGCGGCGCATGGATGCCGCCGGGTCCGGCTGCGGCCGGCTTCGCTGTGCTGTCTCCCGGCGTGTACGGCGGGCGCGCCCGTGGATCGCTGACGGGCAGAATATGGCCTTCGAGCACGATTTCCGCATAGGCGGGCACGGAAAGGTCGCTGCCCAGCGTCTTGGTGAGCTCGGTGCGCGAGCCGCGCAGCAGGCCGGCGAACTGATATTCGGACAGGCTGTCGGGCACCGGCGTGACCGCCCCCAGTATGGTGGCCGGATCGGCGCCCAGCGCGACGGCGATGGGAAAAGGCTGCCCGGGATGCGCCAGGCAATGGTCGCGGAAGTCCAGCGCGCCGCCCCGGTGGGACAGCCAGCGCATGATGAGCTTGTTGCGGCCGATGAGCTGCTGGCGGTAGATGCCCAGGTTCTGGCGTTTGGCTTTGGGGCCGCGCGTAACGACCAGCCCCCATGTCAGCAGCGGGGCGACATCGCCCGGCCAGCAGCGCTGCAGGGGGATGTTGTTCAGGTCGACATCCTGGCCTTCGAGCACGATGTCCTGGCAGGGGGCGCCCTTGATGGTCTTGGGGCTCATGTCCCACAGCGCGGCCTTGAGCTTGCCGACAGTGGCCAGGGCATCGCGCAGCCCGCGCGGCGCTTCGGGCTCGCGCAGCGAGGCCAGCAGCTCTCCGACGTCGCGCAGGGCGCTGACGTCTTCTGCGCCCATGCCCCAGGCCACGCGCTTGGGTGTGCCAAAGAGATTGGTCAATACAGGCATCTGCGCAGGCGCGTCGCGATGCATGGGCTGCTCGAACAGCAGGGCGGGGCCCTGCGCACGCAGCACGCGGTCGCTGATCTCGGTCATGTCGAGATCTGTCGACACGGGCGGGGCCAGCCTCTTCAGCTCGCCAGCGCGTTCGAGTTGCGCGATAAAGTCTCTCAGGTCACGATATTTCACAGGTTGCGCCGATCAGGTTACATTTGCGGGAAGTCGGGAGGTTAACATCGACTTTCTTCATTTTATCTTTAAGGGGCTTCATGGCTGTGGCAGATTCCGATTCGCTGGTCGCCCGTTCGTTGCGAGGCACATCCTATCGGCTGAGCGAGCTTGTCCATGTGTGTGCGGTATACCTGGGGATTGCCGTGCTGGTCAGCGGCGCGCTGGCCGTCATTGTGCCTTCTTTGCGCGAGCAGGCCCGCGAAATCCATGAGGCCCTGATCGCGGCGCTCAAGCCGGACGATTTCCAGGATCACGACCTTGCCACGCTGGGCCAGGTCGGCAGTGATCTGTATCTGCCCGGCAAGGCCGCCGATACCGAGGTGCCGGCCGAAGACGAACGGGCCTCGGATCAGGCCGAGCAGGCTTCGCGGCCGCCCGCGGGCACCCAGCTCAGCTTTGCCCAGGCGCTCAGGGCGTCGGAGGCCGGCCAGCATGTGCCGGACCTCACCAATGCCCAGGCCCAGGCGCTGCGCAGCTATATTGCGCGTAAATACCGTATCGCCTACAGCGTGGCCGGCGCGCTGGTCAATACTGTGTTTGTGGTTGCCCGTGAGCGCGACATGGATCCTCAGCTGATCCTGGCGGTCATCGCGATCGAGTCCCGCTACAACCCTTATGCGGAAAGCCATGTGGGCGCGCAGGGCCTGATGCAGGTGATGACCAAGGTGCACAAGGATAAGTTCGAGGTCTTTATCGATGGGCCCATCGCTGCGCTCAATCCCATCGCCAATATCCGCGTGGGCACCCAGATTCTCTACGACTGCATCAAGCGCCGCGGTTCGGTGGAGGGCGGCCTGGCCTGTTATGTGGGCGCGATCGGCCCCAGCGATGGCGGCTATGGCGAGAAGGTGCTGGCCGAGCGGCGCCGCATTGCGCTGGCCTCGGGCATTCCGGTCAGGCGCGGCTAGCGCTTATCCCAGGAAACGCTGCAGCCGCTGCACGGCTTCCTGCAGCCGGTCCAGGCCGGTGGCATAGGAAAGCCGTAATGAGTGCGCCGCGTGGGCGGGGCCGAAATCCAGGCCGGGCACGGCGGCTACGCCTGCCTCGTGCAGCAGCCGGTGCGAGAAGGCCATGCTGTCCTGGCTGTGCCGGCTGATATCGGCATAGATGTAAAACGCGCCGTCGGGCGTCACCGGCACATGCAGGCCCAGCTTTTCGAGTTCGGGCAGCAGGTAATCGCGCCGCTGCTTGAATGACAGCCGGCGGTTTTCGTACACCTGCATGACATCGGGCTCGAAACAGCTGATGGCGGCATGCTGGGCCAGCGAAGGGGCGCAGATGGCCAGGCTTGCGGCCAGTTTTTCGATGGCAGGCAACATGTCGGGCGGCGCCACCAGCCAGCCCAGCCGCCAGCCCGTCATGTGAAAGTATTTGGAAAAACTGTTGATGACGATGAGGTCGTCGTCCAGTGTCAGGGCGCTTTGCGGGGCCTCGTCGTAATACAGGCCCAGGTAGATTTCATCCATGATGATGAAGCCCTTGCGCTGGCGTACCTCGGCGATGAGTTCGCGCAGATCTTCGCGTGCGATGCTTGCGCCGGTGGGATTGCTGGGCGAGGCGATCAGTACGCCGCGCGTGGCCGGGCCCCAGTGTTCGCGGATGTCCTGCGCGCTCAGGTGAAAGCGTTGCGCGGCGGTGGCGGGAATCAGCCGCGGGACGCCGCCGGCGGCCATGATGAAGTTCTGGTTTGCGGGGTAGGACGGATCCGGCATCAGGATTTCGTCGCCAGGGTTGATCAGGGCCATGGTGGCCAGCAGCAGGGCGCCGGAAGCGCCCGAGGTGACAACGATGCGCGATGGATCGATCGGCGCGCCGAATGTATTCGCGTAGTAGTGCGCGATGGCGTCTCGCAGCAGCGGCAGGCCTGCCGGCGAGGTATAG
Source organism: Pusillimonas sp. (assembly GCA_048270225.1). Taxonomy (GTDB): domain Bacteria; phylum Pseudomonadota; class Gammaproteobacteria; order Burkholderiales; family Burkholderiaceae_B; genus Allopusillimonas. The sequence goes on from JBLWTG010000004.1 coordinate 137,585, forward strand.
CCGCTCAGTCCGGCCTGCGCTGCCCGGTTCAGCGTCTCGACGACCTGGGGCGGGGCGGTGAAGTCTGGTTCGCCTATGCCCAGGCTGATGATGTCGCGGCCTTGCGCCTGCAGGGCGCTGGCTTGTTTGAAAAGCTCCACAGCGTAGAATGGCACGACTTGTTCGGTACGCTTGGCGAGGCGGGACATGATGCGCAAATCTCAGGTAAAAGAAGGGATTGTAGCCTTCCTGCGTACGCCATCATTGATTCGAGGAAACCAACCATGCAGTCGACTTCACGCCGAGCTTTTCTCACTGGCCGGCGCATCCCCACGGACCCCTGGCAGGCTTTTTGCCAGGCCATGCGCAGGTCTATGGAAGGAACGTTTTACGAATTCGAGACAGCCGACGGCCTGGGCGCCGCGCGGCTGACGCCCAAGCAGGCCTCAGAGGTGCACAAGGCCCGGAGCCTGTGCGAAGAGCATGGCGTATTGTTTGCGCTGGACGATATCCCGGGGGCGGCCCGCATCGAGGATATGCCTGTGCTGTGGGTGGATCCCGGCCGCAGTCTGGGCCGCTGCGAGCGGCTGGAGCCCGGCAGCTCGCAGTGGTTTGTGCAGCCTGGGTGCCTGCTCGGCGAGCTCGAGTCCGCCGGGCTGACGGCGTTTGCCGATCTTCCCTGCCATATCACGGTGGCGGCCTGGCTGGCCGACCGCCGTCTGTGCGACTGGCCGGCGGGCGAAACCTTCCGCAGCGGCGTCGTGCATGCTTCCCTGCTGCTGGCAAATGGCCAGCCTGTCAATCTGGGGCCGTTTGGCGAGCATAATCGCAAGCCGCTGGAAGGTGCGCGTCTGCAGCAGCTTGTTCCCGCGCTGTTTCAGCTCTCGGCCAGCGCGGCCGGCGCCGCCTGCCGGCAACTGCCGAGCTGGCCGGCCCGCTACCGCCTGGATGCGCTGGCGCCTGTCGAGGGGCAGACCGTCAATCTGGCGCATCTGCTGCTGGGGCATGGCGGCGATCTGGGTTGGGTGGAGTGGATTGTGATCGACGAGCGCCTGGCGCAGCCCATGGCCGAGCCGCCTTACGCTACCCGTTACACCCAGGCGCGCGCGGCGGATCAGGGGCTGGCGGCGCAGGCGGGCGAGCTCGATGCCGGGGTCAAGGCCTTGTTCGACCCTGAGGGCAGCTTTCCCCATCCAGGCCAGGAGCTCTGAAATCCGCTGTGCGGGCATGATGTGCAGGGGCTGATTCAGGCCATATTGGCACAGGCATATTCCTAACGGCGGCAAAACGCTAGAATGAGCGTCTCGTTCACTTATCTTACGTTCAAAACGTCGCCATGGAAGAAACGCTACGCAAAGCCGCGCTGGAATATCACGAATCCGGCCGTCCCGGCAAAATTTCTGTCACGCCCACCAAGCAATTGTCCAACCAGCGCGATCTGGCGCTGGCCTATTCCCCCGGCGTGGCAGCGGCTTGCGAGGAAATCGTCAACGATCCGAACAGCGCCGTGCGCTATACCGCGCGTGGCAATCTGGTGGGCGTCATCACCAACGGCACAGCGGTGCTGGGGCTGGGCAACATCGGCGCGCTGGCCTCCAAGCCGGTGATGGAAGGCAAGGCGGTGCTGTTCAAGAAGTTCGCGGGCATCGACGTGTTCGATATCGAGATCAACGAAACGGATCCGGACAAGCTGGTCGACATCATCGCGGGGCTGGAGCCCACCTTTGGCGGCATCAACCTCGAAGACATCAAGGCGCCGGAGTGTTTTACCGTGGAGCGCAAGCTGCGCGAACGCATGAACATCCCGGTCTTTCATGACGACCAGCATGGCACGGCCATCTGTGTGTCCTCGGCCTTCATCAACGGCATCGAGGTGGTGGGCAAGCGTATCTCCGAGGTCAAGGTCGTGGTGTCGGGCGCCGGCGCCGCCGCGCTGGCCTGCCTGGATCTCATGGTCGACCTTGGCCTGCCGCTGGAAAATATCTGGGTTTCCGACATCGAGGGCGTGGTCTACAAGGGCCGCACGGTGCTGATGGACCCGGACAAGGCCCGTTTTGCGCAGGATACCGAGGCGCGCACGCTGGGCGACATCATCGGCGGCGCCGACGTCTTCCTGGGGCTGTCCGCCGGCGGCGTGCTCAAGCCCGACATGGTCAAGCAAATGGCGGCGCGCCCGCTGATCCTGGCCCTGGCCAATCCCAATCCCGAAATCCTGCCCGAAGACGCGCTGGCGGTGCGCGACGATGTGGTCATGGCGACCGGGCGCTCCGATTATCCCAACCAGGTCAACAATGTCCTGTGCTTTCCCTACATTTTCCGCGGTGCGCTGGATGTCGGCGCCACCACCATTACGCGCGGCATGGAAAAGGCGGCGGTCCTGGCCATTTGCAAGCTGGCCCGCGAAGAGCAGAACGATGTCGTGGCGGCAGCCTACGGCACCTATGGGGTTTCCTTCGGGGCTGAGTATTTCATTCCCAAGCCCTTCGATCCCCGCCTGATCGTGCGCATCGGCGTTGCAGTGGCCCGCGCTGCCATGGAAGACGGCGTGGCCACGCGTCCGCTGGCCGATATCGACAGCTATGCCGATCAGTTGCAGCAGTTCGTCTATCGTTCCGGTTCTTTCATGAAGCCGCTGTTTTCGTCGGTCAAGAAGCTGGTGCGCGATGGCGGCAAGTCACGCATCGTCTTCACGGAAGGCGAGGAAGAGCGCGTGCTGCGCGCGGTGCAGATCGTGGTCGACGAAAAACTGGCGCGGCCTATCCTGGTGGGCCGCCCCTCGGTCTTGGCGGATCGCATCAAGCGCTTCGGCCTGCGCCTGGAGCTGGGCAAGGATGTCGAGGTCACCAATCCCGACTACGACGAACGCTTCCATCGCTACTGGACTACCTACTGGGAAATCATGTGCCGCCGGGGCATCAGCAAGGAAATGGCGCGGGTCGAAATGCGCCGGCGCCTGACGCTGATCGGCGCGATGATGGTGCACTTGGGCGACGCGGACGGCATGGTGTGCGGCACGGTGGGCAGCTATGCCAACCACCTGCAGTTCATCGACCAGGTCATCGGCAAGCAGCCGGGCACCTGCACCTACGCCGCCATGAATATTCTGCTGCTGGCCGAGCGTACGATCGCCATGGCCGATACGCACGTGAACGATGATCCGAATGCCGAGCAGATTGCCGAGATCACGCTGGCCGCCGCCGCTGAAATGCGCCGCCTGAACATGGAACCCAAAGTGGCCTTGCTGTCGCGGTCCAACTTCGGCACAGGCAGCTCGTCCTCGGGCGCCAAGATGCAGGAGGCGCTGGCCATGGTGCGCGAACGCGATCCCGAGCTCGAGGTCGACGGCGAGATGCATGGCGACTGCGCGCTGGACGAAGCATTGCGCCAGCGCATCCTGCCGTCCACCACGCTCAAGGGCGAGGCCAATTTGCTGATCTGTCCCAATGTGGATTCGGGCAATATCGCGTACAACCTGCTCAAGACAGCGGCGGGCGGCAATGTGGCCGTCGGCCCCTTCCTGCTTGGCGCCAATGCGCCGGTGCATATCCTGACCTCCAGTTCAACGGTGCGGCGCATTGTCAACATGGCGGCACTGACTGTGCTCGATGCAAACCGGCCGTCCTGATCTGCCCGCAACAAATTCCCTGGGCCTGGTGTTGATGGGGGGCGGCGCACGCGCCGCCTATCAGGCCGGGGTGCTGGCGGGTTTGCTCGATATCCTGGATCCGGACCGCTCGCCAGATTTCCGCAATCCCTTCGGCATTATCTGCGGCTCCTCGGCCGGCGCGGTCAATGCGGCCGCGTTGGGTTGCCGTGCCAATGACGTACACGAAGCCTGCGATCACCTGGAGGCGCTGTGGGGCGGGCTGCATACCGGCATGGTTTACCACGCCGATGCGCCGCGCCTGCTGTACACGGGTTTGCGCTGGCTGGGCCTGCTGATGATGGGCTGGGCGATGCCCAAGACCGGCCACCGGCGTCCCCGCTCGCTGCTGGACAACGCGCCCTTGCGCACGCTGCTTGATGCCACGCTCGATTTTGCCCGGCTGCAGCGCAATCTGGATGAAGGCAATCTGCAGTCGCTGGCCATTACCGCTGCCGGCTATACCACTGGCGAGCATCTGACCTTTTACCAGTCCACCAATACCATCGAGCCCTGGTCGCGCTCGCTGCGACAGGCCATTCCCTGCAATATCGGTGTCGACCACCTCCTGGCGTCCAGCTCCATCCCTTTTATCTTTCCGGCGCAGGCGCTGTCTGTGCGGGGCTTGACGCAATGGTGCGGCGATGGCTCCATGCGCCAGCTTGCGCCCATGAGTCCGGCCATTCATCTGGGAGCGAGCAAGATCTGCGTGATCGGTACGGGGCACCGCGACGATACCCACCCGGAAGAGCAGCAGGCCAGGCCGCTGTATCCCTCGCTGGCGCAGATCGGCGGCCATGCCTTGTCCAATATTTTCCTGGACAGCCTGTCCATGGATGTGGAGCGGATGCAACGCATTAATGATCTGCTTGCCTTGTTGCCGCCAAATGCATTACAAAGCCAATCGCTGCGTCCAGTCAGTACCTTCGTGATTACGCCCAGTCGCTCTCTGGATGAGCTGGCGCTTGAGCATATCGAACAGTTGCCTCACGCTGCCCGTACCCTTTTTCGTGTTCTTGGTGTATCGTCGACTTCCGGGCCAACAACCGGCGGTGCACTGATTTCCTATTTGTTGTTTGAGGCCAGTTTTACTCAAGAGCTCCTCCGTCTCGGGCGGGCTGACAGCATGAGCCGTGTTGAAGAAGTGAAAGCGTTTTTCAAGGAGACGCAGTAATGAGCCAAGCGCAGTCGTTGCAAAAAAAATTGCAAAAAGGCGGTTTGATCGATCTGCCTGCCGTGTCCCAGGAACAAGCCCTAGCGGGCGCCCGTGAAGCGGGCATGACGGCCTTTGTCGTCGATTGCGATCGTGCGCGCAGTCGTTCTGCCGTCTTGCGTGCGGTGGTCAAGGCCGTGGATTTCCCCGAGTATTTCGGCGGCAATCTGGACGCGCTCTACGATTGCCTGTGCGATACCGTGCTGGACCATAAAAACGGCCTGTTTCTATGGTTTCGCAAACTGCACTCCGGCGATCCCGCGCTTGAGGAAGACGCCCGGTCGATTATTGCCGTATGCGACGATGTTGCCGATTTCGCCGGCAATAACGAACGGCTGTTCAGCTATATCGTCGAGCATGCGGGCAAGCACCCGGAACCGGAACCAGGACATGAGCCTGCTTCATACCCCGGCGGCGAAGGCGACTGATTCTATGTCCACGCCAGCAGCGCGCTGGATGCCGCGATCAGCGCCAGCCCTGCTGTTTCCGTGCGCAGCACGCTGCGCCCGAAACTGACCGGCGTCAGGCTGTGCTGCTGCGTGAGCCGCAGTTCGTCGTCGGACCATCCTCCCTCTGGGCCTACCAGCAATGTCAATGAGGCCTCGACCTGGTCGAGCGCCTGGGCCAGGGTGCGCTGCGCGCCGGGGTGGCAGAACAGTGTCGTTGCGGGGTCAGGTGTGCTGTTTTCCAGGTAGGCTTGCAGGGTGCAGGGTTCGTGGATGTCCATCAGCCGATTGCGTCCGCACTGCTCGCTGGCGGACAGCGCGATGCGGCGCCAGTGAGCCAGCCGCTTGCGCAGGCGGTCTCCGGACAGCTGCAGCACGCTGCGGTGGGCGAACACAGGCTGTACCTCGGCAGCGCCCAGCTCTACCGCTTTTTCGATGATCCAGTCCATTTTGTCGCCTGAAGGTATGCCTTGCACGAGGACGATGCGCCCGCCCAGTTCGGTTTCGATGGGGGCGTGCGCGCCCAGCCTGGCATAGCCCTGTTTGCCGTCGATGATCAAGTGGCCTGGGTATTGGCCTCCCTGGCCGTCGAACAGGACAAGCGGCGCGTCGGGCTTGAGCCGCAGCACGCGAATGGCGTGGTGGGCGAGGGCGTCGGGCAGGGCCACGGTGCTGTCGGCCGTCAGCGGGCCGGGATGGAAGAATCGGGGCAGGGTCATGGCAACAGGGGCGGCGACGGAAAACGGAGTGCTGTGGTTGATATGGCGTGAGTGCAGCCAGCGGGGTTGCGGCTGTCGTGCGTCAAGCATACTGTACCGCAGGGTGGTGCGGCTTTGCATGCTTTCTGTTGACGGGCGGCGCGCGCATCTCCTGTCTTCCGGTGCACGCTGTGCCGGTGCGGTGCTCGTGTGTTGAGCGTGGCTTGGGCTGTGTGCTGTCTATTGACGGTCGATGCGCAGCTTCCCTGTCTTGCGGCACAAGCTGAGCCGGTTCGGCGCCCACGCGCCGAACATCGCATCGGCTTGCTCGTCCGGGCCCTGCGGCCCTCCCTTCGCGAGCGCCTTGCTCGGCTCAGATAGTGCCTTCAGACAGGGAAGCTGCACACCGCCCTGCGGTGAATATTGACGGGACGCCGCCGGGGCGGCCAGCGTGCTTGGCCTTCTTGCGGTGTGCTGTGCCTGTGCGAAAGACTTCTTGCGCTCGTGAACATGGGCCCCACTATCTGGGCCCATGTTCACGTCGGAGCGTTGGTTGCTGAGGGATGTCCTTGTGCAGCGCTGGCTGTTGGGGGCGCGCAGCGCTTTGAAGCCGTCCATCTGCGCGCCCAGCCAAACACGTGCACGGCCTTGCCGTAGCAGGCGCCCCGCCGTGAAAACCCAGCCTTTCGCCCTCCCACGCCCCGACGTGAAGACGGCCCCAGATAGTGGGGGCCGTCTTCACCAGCGCAAGAAGTCTTCCGCCAGGAGCTAAAGCAACGCAAAAAGGCCAAGCAAACAGACCGTCCCAACGGCGCCCCGCCATCATTCACCGCAGGGCGGTGTGCAGCTTTCCTGTCTGAAGGCACTATCTGAGCCGAGCGAGGCGGAGGCGAAGGGAGGGCCGAACGGCCCGGACGAGCAAGCCGATGCGATGTTCGGCGCGTGGGCGCCGAACCGGCTCAGCTTGTGCCGCAAGACAGGGAAGCTGCGCATCGACCGTCAACAGAAAGCATACGCAACCCCTGCACCCCGCGTCCCAAAACCCCATACCCGCCCCAATGGTAAAATCGATTGCTTTGCATATCCTTCAATATCGAGGGGCCGGCCTGCTTACCGGGACGGCGCCTTTTGCGAGTGTTCCGATGAGCCTTACCCCTGCCCAAGATACCTCCATGGCCAATGCAATCCGCGCCCTGGCCATGGACGCAGTCCAACAAGCCAACTCGGGACATCCCGGCGCCCCCATGGGCATGGCCGACATCGCCGAAGTCCTCTGGACCCGCCATCTGCGCCACAACCCCGCCGACCCTGCATGGCTGGATCGCGACCGCTTCGTACTGTCCAACGGCCACGGCTCCATGCTGCTGTATGCCTTGTTGCATCTGACCGGCTACGATCTGCCCATCGACGAACTGCGCAACTTCCGGCAATTGCACTCGCGCACCCCCGGCCACCCCGAAGTCGGCATGACCCCCGGTGTCGAAACCACCACAGGCCCCCTGGGCCAGGGCATAGGCAACGCAGTCGGCATGGCGCTGGCCGAAGCCCTGCTCGCGCAGGAATTCAACCGCGAAGGCCACAAGGTCGTCGATCACTACACCTACGCATTTGCCGGCGACGGCTGCCTGATGGAAGGCATTTCGCACGAGGCCTGCTCTCTGGCCGGCACGCTCAAGCTGTCCAAGCTTATCCTGTTTTACGACGACAACGGCATTTCCATCGACGGCCACGTCGAAAGCTGGTTCGGCGACAACACTCCGGAACGCTTCGCGGCCTATGGCTGGAATGTGATTCCCAACGTGGATGGGCACGACGCCGCCTCCATCGAAGCGGCCATCGAGCAGGCGCATCAGTTCGCCGCCCAGGCCAAGGGGCCGACCATCATCTGCTGCCGTACCGTGATCGGCAAGGGTGCGCCCACCATGGCCGGCACCGAAAAAGTGCACGGCGCGGCGCTGGGCGAAAAAGAAATCGAAGCCACGCGCGAAGCGCTCAACTGGCCCTATCCGCCGTTCGACATTCCGAAAGAAATCTACAGCTACTGGGATGGCAAGCAAAAGGGCGGCCAGCTGCAGGCGCAATGGCAGCAAGGCCTTGACGCCTATGCTCAGGCCTACCCGCAGGAAGCCGCCGAACTGCAGCGCCGCATGCACGGCGAACTGCCGGCCGATTTTACTGAGCGCGTGCGCGCCTTCATACAGCAAACCAACGACAAGGCCGAAACCGTTGCCACCCGCAAGGCATCGCAACAGGCCATCACGGCTCTGGTCGAGATGCTGCCCGAAATGCTGGGCGGGTCGGCCGACCTGACCGGCTCCAATCTGACCAACTGGAAGGGTGTGGAGCCCGTGCGTGCAGGCGACCTGCACCTGCGTTTCGGTCGTCACATCAACTACGGCGTACGCGAATTCGGCATGGCTGCCATCATGAACGGCATCGCCCTGCATGGCGGTTACCTGCCATTTGGCGGCACCTTCCTGACCTTCTCGGATTACTCCCGCAACGCCATCCGCATGGCGGCGCTCATGAAACAGCGCGTCGTGCATGTGTTTACCCATGATTCCATCGGGCTGGGCGAAGACGGCCCTACCCACCAGTCCGTCGAGCATGCGGCCAGCCTGCGCCTGATCCCCAATCTCCATGTCTGGCGTCCCTGCGACACCACCGAAACCGCGGCCGCCTGGGCCTACGCAATCCGTCGTCCGGTCAGCATCGGCATGACTGTGCGCGAAGGCGGCCCCAGCGCATTGCTGCTGTCGCGCCAGAACCTCGAGTTCGTGCCGCGCGACGAGCAGGCCATTGCCGACATCAACCGCGGCGGTTACGTGCTGCGCGACGCCAAAAATCCCAAGGCGGTGATCATCGCCACCGGTTCCGAGGTAGGGATTGCGCTGGCTGCGCAAAAACAGCTGGCCGACAAAGGCATCGCCGTGCGTGTGGTGTCCATGCCGTGCGCCAATGTATTCGATGAGCAGGACCAGGCCTGGCGCGACGCCGTGCTGCCCAAGGGGCTGCCGCGCGTGGCGGTCGAGGCCGGCGTTACCTGGGGCTGGTACAAGTACGTGGGTGTGGACGGCGCGGTGGTGGGCCTGGACCGCTACGGCGAGTCGGCCCCCGGCGGCGAGCTCTTCGAGTATTTCGGGTTTACTGCCGGCCATGTCGCCGAGGCAGTGGAAAAGGTTCTATAAAACAGGAGTGAAGTAATGACTATTCGCGTAGCGATCAACGGGTACGGCCGCATTGGCCGCAATATCTTGCGTGCGCACTATGAAGACGGCAAGAAGCACGATATCGAAATTGTGGCGATCAACGATCTTGGCGATCCCAAGACCAACGCACACCTCACCCGCTTTGATACGGCCCATGGCAAGTTCCCCGGCACCGTCACGGTCGACGGCGACTACATGGTTGTCAATGGCGACCGCATTCGCGTGCTGGCCGATCGCAACCCGGCAGCGTTGCCCTGGGGCGAGCTTAACGTGGACGTCGTGCTCGAGTGCACCGGCTTTTTCGCCAGCAAGGAAAAAGCCAGCGCCCACCTGCAAGGCGGCGCCAAGAAAGTCATTATCTCCGCACCGGGCGGCAAAGACGTCGATGCCACCATCGTGTACGGCGTGAACCACAACGTGCTCAAGTCCAGCGACACGGTGATCTCGAACGCATCGTGCACCACCAACTGCCTGGCGCCGCTGGTCCAGCCCCTGCATCAGGAGCTGGGCGTGCTCAACGGCCTGATGACGACGGTCCACGCCTACACCAACGATCAGGTGCTGACCGACGTTTATCACTCCGACCTGCGTCGCGCGCGTTCGGCAACGCACAGCATGATTCCCACCAAGACCGGTGCTGCTGCGGCGGTAGGCCTGGTGCTGCCTGAGCTCAACGGCAAGCTCGATGGCTATTCCATCCGTGTTCCGACCATCAACGTTTCCATCGTCGACCTTTCCTTCGTGTCGGCCCGTGAGACCACGGTCGAGGAAGTCAACGGCATCCTCAAGGCGGCATCCGAGGGTGCGCTCAAGGGCATTCTGAACTTCAACGAAGAGCCGCTGGTGTCGGTCGACTACAACCACGACCCTGCCTCCAGCACTGTCGATGCCGCGCTGACCAAAGTGTCTGGCTCTCTGGTGAAGGTGTCCTCCTGGTACGACAACGAGTGGGGCTTCTCCAACCGTATGCTGGATACCACGGTTGCGTTGATGGCGGCCAAGTAAGCCGTATTGTTGCAAGATCAAGGGCGGGTGCATCCCGCCCTTGACGTATCTGTTTCGTGTGCCGGCAGCCCCGCATGGCTGCATCTCCCGCCAGCCGGACTGCGCGGGATGCTGGGCTTATCCGGTGTGGCGGCCGGGTTGTCGGCGCTTATCTGTACAGACTGGAAGCTCCCGCTTATGACTACTGTAAAAACTCTCACCTCCCTGGCCAAGTCCGATGCCCTGGCAGGCAAACGCGTTTTCATCCGCTCCGACCTGAACGTGCCGCTCAAAGACGGCAAGATCACGGAAGACACCCGTGTGCGCGCGTCAGTGCCCGCCATCCGCATGGCGTTGAACGCCGGCGCCTCGGTGATGGTGACCTCGCATCTTGGGCGACCCACCGAGGGCACGGTCGGCCCTGAAGACACGCTGGCGCCTGTGGGCCGGCGTCTGTCCGAGCTGCTGGGCCAGCCGGTCACGCTGGTTGCTGACTGGGTGGATGGCGTCACTACCTCGCCTGGCCAGGTTGTCCTGCTGGAGAACTGCCGCTGCAATGTGGGCGAAAAGAAAAACGACCCCGAGCTTTCCAAAAAAATGGCGGCGCTGTGCGACGTCTATGTGAATGATGCCTTCGGCACCGCGCATCGGGCTGAGGCAACCACATACGGTATTGCGCAATATGCGCCCGTCGCATGCGCGGGCCCCTTGCTCGAGGCAGAGCTGGACGCGCTGGGCCGTGCCCTGCACGAGCCCAAGCGCCCTCTGGTGGCGATCGTGGGCGGCTCCAAGGTGTCGACCAAACTGTCCATTCTGCAGGCGCTGGCCGACAAGGTCGACCAGTTGGTGGTGGGCGGCGGCATTGCCAACACATTCATGCTGGCGGCAGGCCTGTCGATCGGCAAGTCTCTGGCGGAGGCCGATCAGGTCGACCAGGCGCGCGCCGTCATCGATATCATGAGCAAGCGCGGCGCCGGGGTGCCGATTCCGGTGGACGTGGTATGCGCCAAATCGTTCAGCGCGGATGCCGAGGCGACCGTCAAGGCGGCAGACGAAGTGGCCGAGGACGACATGATTCTGGATATCGGCCCCAAGACGGCGCAACAGTTGGCCGGGATTCTCGCCAAGGCGGGCACGATTGTCTGGAACGGCCCGGTGGGCGTGTTCGAGTTCGACGCGTTTGCGCAGGGCACCCAGGTGGTGTCCCGGGCCATTGCCGATTCGCAGGGATTTTCGATTGCAGGCGGCGGCGATACGCTTGCGGCCATTGCCAAGTATCATATCGAAGACAAAATCGGATATATCTCAACCGGCGGCGGGGCTTTCCTGGAATTTCTCGAAGGCCGCACGCTGCCTGCGGTGGATATTCTTCAGCAGCGCGCCCAGGCCTGATTGCGGGGCTGGCGCGGCAGGGTGGCCGGGGTTGAGGCAGGCTCCGGCCACCTGCCGTTTGCGCGGTGCGCATTCACACCTGCGAGTCACCCGACGACAGGGCGTATCCAGGAGGAGACAGGGCTATGATTTACAAGAACTTCATCGGCAACCAGTGGGTAAGCGCCATGTCCGGCCAGACGCTGGCGGTGCTGGATCCATCCGACGGAAAGCTGTACGGCGAGATTGCACGATCGGGCGATGTGGATATCGACGCCGCCGTGCGCGCGGCGCGTGGCGCCTATGACGGCGCCTGGGGCCGGATGGCGCCGGCCGAGCGCAGCCGCCTGCTGTGGCGCCTGAGTGCGGCCATTCTCGAGCACAAGGACGAACTGGCCAGGCTGGAATCGCGCGACACCGGCAAGCCGATGCGGCAGGCCAGTGCCGATGCCGCGGCGCTGGCGCGTTACTTCGAGTTCTACGCCGGGGCAGTGGACAAGCTGCACGGCGCGACCATTCCCTATCCGGATAATTTTACGGTACTCACTGTGCGCGAACCGCATGGTGTTACAGGTCACATCGTGCCCTGGAACTATCCGCTGCAGATCTTCGGGCGCAGTGTCGGCGCCGCGCTGGCGGCGGGCAATGCCTGCGTGGTCAAGCCGGCCGAGGATGCCTGCGTGTCCTTGCTGAGAGTGGCGGAAATTGCCATGGACGTCGGCCTGCCGGCAGGCGTACTCAATATCTGCACGGGCCTGGGCATGGAGGCGGGCGCGGCGCTGTCGGCGCATCCTGGCATCGACCATATTTCCTTTACCGGCTCGCCCCAGACGGGCAAGCAGGTGGCGATGGCGGCGGCGGCGCATTATGCGCCCGTCACGCTTGAGCTGGGCGGCAAGTCGCCGCAGATTGTGTTTTCGGATGCGGACATCGAGTCGGCGCTGCCGGTGTGGCTGAATGCCATCCTCCAGAATGCGGGGCAGACCTGCTCGGCCGGCAGCCGCCTGCTGGTGCAGCGCGCTGTGTACACGGATGTGCTGGCGCGCCTGTCCGCCCTGTTCGAGGCAACCCGCACGGGTCCGGCGGGCGACGACCCCGATTGCGGCCCGCTGATCAGTGCGCGCCAGCTTGAACGGGTGCAGGGCTATCTGGGCATGGCCGACAGCGCCGGCATCACGGTCGCCGCGCAGGGCAGGCTGGACGCCAATGCGCCCAAGGGCGGGTTTTACCAGGTACCCACGCTGCTGCGCGATGTGCCGCCGGGCCATGCGCTGGCCCAGGAAGAAATCTTCGGTCCGGTGCTGGCCGCCATTCCCTTTGACACCGAGGACGAGGCGCTGCACATTGCCAACGGCACGCCGTTTGGCCTGGCTGCCGGCCTGTGGACGGCTGACGGCGCGCGCCAGATGCGTTTTGCCCGCAAGGTGCGTTCCGGCCAGGTCTTTGTCAACAACTACGGCGCGGGCGGCGGTGTGGAGCTGCCTTTTGGCGGCACCGGCCAGTCGGGCTATGGGCGTGAAAAAGGCTTTGAAGCCCTGTATGGTTTCACCACGCTCAAAACCATCGCCATCAGGCACTGACCCGCGCAGGCCGCTCACGCTTCATTACATTTCGAGAGGTAACATGCCGAACGTATCCCGTCTGGCCCGCAATCATCCCGACCAGTTGCTGGTGGGCCTGGTGTCTGTTTCTGACCGGGCTTCCGCCGGCGTGTACCAGGACCAGGGCATTCCGGCCCTGCGCGAGTGGCTGGATGGCGCGCTGACCATGACGCCGCAGTATGCGCAGCGCCTGATTCCCGACGAGCCGGACAGCATCTCCGCAGCCCTGATCGAGCTGACGGATCAGGTCGGTTGCGACCTGGTCCTGACCACGGGGGGGACCGGCCCGGCCCGGCGCGACCTTACCCCCGAAGCCACGCTGGCCGTTGCCACCAAGCAGATGCCGGGCTTTGGCGAGCAGATGCGCCAGATCAGCCTGAACTTCGTGCCCACCGCCATTCTGTCGCGCCAGGTGGCTGTCATCCGTGAAACCGCCGCTGGCCATGCCGCGCTCATTATCAACCTGCCGGGCCAGCCCAAAGCGATACGCGAAACCCTGGAAGGGTTGCGGGACGACGCTGGCAAGGTAACCGTGCCGGGCATCTTTGCCGCCGTGCCTTACTGCATCGATCTGATCGGCGGGCCCTATATCGAGACGCACGAGCGCGTGGTCAAGGCGTTCAGGCCGAAGTCAGCCATTCGCCCCTAGCGCGTGCGGCACCGGATGCGCCGGTCCTGCCGGCGCTGTGTTTCTCATTGTTTCCAGCCTTTTGGCCAGTCGCGGTAGCGTCCCTGCAATTCCGGTAAAATGGCGCTATTCCTTCATCCCCACTATTGATATCAGGAGTCTCTACATGGCCCTTGTTTCCATGCGCCAGTTGCTCGACCATGCCGCCGAGCACGGCTACGGCATCCCCGCGTTCAACGTGAACAATCTCGAACAGGTCCAGGCCATCATGGAAGCCGCAGCTGAAACCGACAGCCCGGTCATCATGCAGGCTTCCGCCGGCGCCCGCAAATATGCCGGCGAGGGCTTCCTCAAGTACCTGATCCAGGCCGCCGTAGAGTCCTACCCCCATATTCCCGTCGTGATGCATCAGGATCACGGCCAGTCGCCTGCCATCTGCCAGGGCGCCATCGATCTGGGCTTTTCCAGCGTCATGATGGACGGCTCGCTCAAGGAAGACGGCAAGTCCATCGCCGACTTCGAATACAACACGGATGTGACCCGCCGCGTAGTCGAAATGGCCCACAAGGTCGGCGTCACGGTCGAAGGCGAACTGGGCTGTCTGGGTTCGCTTGAAACCATGAAGGGCGACAAGGAAGATGGTCACGGCGCCGAAGGCACCATGACCATGGAGCAGCTGCTTACTGATCCCGAAGAGGCTGCCGAGTTCGTGCGGGCAACGCAACTGGACGCGCTGGCCATCGCCATCGGCACCAGCCACGGCGCCTACAAGTTCACGCGCAAGCCCACGGGCGACATCCTGTCGATTTCCCGCATCAAGGAAATCCACAAGCGTTTGCCCAATACCCACCTTGTCATGCACGGCAGCTCCAGTGTGCCGCAAGACCTGCTCGCAGAAATCCGCGAGTTTGGCGGCGACATGAACGAAACCTATGGCGTGCCTGTCGAAGAGATCCAGGAAGCCATCAAGTTCGGCGTGCGCAAGGTCAATATCGACACCGATATCCGCCTGGCCATGACCGGCGCGATCCGTCGCTTCATGGGCGAGAATCCCGCCAAGTTCGATCCGCGCGAGTATCTCAAGCCCGCCCGTGCAGCCGCCAAGCGCATCTGTCTGCAGCGCTACCAGGAATTCGGCACCGCCGGCAACGCCAGCAAGATCAAGCCGATCGCCCTGACGGAAATGGCCCGCCGCTATGCGGCAGGAGAGCTCGCCCAAGTCGTGCAGTAAATGTTGCGCGTTTAATTACCGACCCCATCCCGCGCGGCTCCGTACCGGCGGGATTTTTCCTTTACGAGGATCCATTGTGGCGCAGGCCTTACATCAATCCACCATCACTTCGCTTCCGCTGCTAGGCCGCGGCAAGGTGCGCGACATGTACGCCGTCGGCGACGACAAGCTGCTTATTGTTGCGTCCGACCGTATTTCCGCCTTCGATGTCATCCTCGATGATCCCATCCCCGGCAAAGGCCAGGTGCTGACCGAGCTCACCGACTTCTGGCTGGACAGGCTCTCGCATGTGCTGCCCAATCATTCCACAGGCATCGCCCCGGAAGACGTGGTCACCGAAGCCGAGCGCGAGCAGGTCAAAGGGCGCGCCGTGGTCGTCAAGCGGCTCAAGCCCATCCTGGTCGAAGCGGTTGCGCGGGGCTATCTGATCGGTTCGGGCTGGAAGGATTATCAGGCCTCCGGCAGCATCTGCGGCGTCACGCTGCCCGCTGGCCTGAAGCAGGCAGGTCGTTTGCCCGAGCCCATTTTTACGCCGGCGGCCAAGGCCGAATTCGGCACGCATGACGAGAACGTGGATTTCGATCACGTGGTCAAGGAAGTCGGCGCCGAGCTGGCCGAGCAGATTCGCGCGGTGACGCTCAGGCTTTACGACGAAGCGGCTAGCTTTGCCCTGAGCAAGGACATCATTATTGCCGATACCAAGTTCGAGTTCGGGCTTGATGAGGCGGGCCAACTGCACCTGATGGACGAAGTGCTGACCCCCGACTCTTCACGCTTCTGGCCTGCGTCGGAGTATGCCGAAGGCACCAGCCCCCCGTCTTTCGACAAGCAGTTCGTGCGCGACTGGCTCGAAACCCAGGTCTGGGATAAAACGCCTCCCGCGCCGCGCCTGCCGGCCGAGGTGCTGGAAAAAACCGCGGCCAAGTACCGCGAGGCGCTCACCCGCCTGACCGCGGACTGATGCCATGAGCGAACACACTCCCAGCGCAGACAGCGCAGCCGGTTCCAGTCCCCTGGCCGGCATCATCATGGGTTCCTCCAGCGACTGGGACATCATGAAGCATGCCGCCGCCGTCCTGGAAGAGTTCGGCGTTGCCCACGAAATCCGGGTTGTCTCCGCCCATCGCATGCCCCTGGACATGGTCGAATACGGACACGCTGCGGCCGAGCGCGGCCTGCGCGGCATTATCGCCGGCGCGGGCGGCGCAGCGCACCTGCCGGGCATGATGGCGGCCCTGACCCCCGTGCCGGTCTATGGTGTGCCGGTGCCTTCGCGTTACCTGCGTGGTGAAGACTCCCTGCTGTCCATCGTGCAGATGCCGCGCGGCGTGCCCGTGGCCACTTTTGCCATTGGCGAGGCTGGCGCGGCCAATGCGGCGCTGCATCTGGTGGCCTGCCTGGCCGTCACGGATGCCGCCCTCCAGCAAAAGCTCATGGCCTATCGTTCGCGGCAAACCGATGCCGCGCGGGCCATGGTGGTTCCACCGCCAACGACAGGATCCGCCCATGCCTGATGTCACTGCGCCGGATTTGCTTGCGCCCGGCAACTGGCTGGGCATGCTGGGCGGCGGTCAACTGGGCCGCATGTTCTGCCACGCCGCACAGTCCATGGGCTACAAAGTGGCCGTGCTGGATCCTGATCCGGACAGTCCGGCCGGGGCCGTGGCCGAGCTGCATATCCGCGCCGGCTACGAAGACGCAGACGGGCTGGCGCAGCTGTCTGCCCGTTGCAGCGCGATCAGCACCGAGTTCGAAAACGTGCCGGCGCGCAGTCTGGAAACACTTGCCCGCACCGCTGCGGTCAGTCCTGCGGCTCATGCGGTGGCGATTGTGCAGGACCGCATCAAGGAAAAGTCCTTCATCCGGCAGGCGGGTGTGCCCGTGGCGCCCTATGCGGCGATTGTGTCCGAAGGCGATATTGCCGCGGCGCCCGATGCGCTGTTTCCCGGTATCCTGAAAGTGGCCCGGCTGGGCTACGATGGCAAAGGCCAGGCGCGCGTCAAGAGCCGGGAAGAAGCGCTGGCAGCATGGCGCGGCTTTGATGGCGCAGACTGCGTGCTTGAAGCCATGTTGCCGCTGGCGTACGAACTGTCTGTGGTGATGGCGCGCAGCCGCGACGGCAGCACAGCGCTGTATCCGTCTGCGCGCAATGAACATCGCGATGGCATCCTGGCCGTGTCGACGGTGGACGCAGGCAGGGCGGCGGGCGATGATGTCGAGACCGAGGCGGCCAGGGCCGCTGTGGCGATTGCGGCAACACTGGATTATGTCGGCGTCATGTGCGTTGAGTTCTTTGTGCTGGAAGATGGGCGCCTGGTGGCCAACGAGATTGCGCCGCGCCCGCACAACAGCGGACACTACACCATGGACGCCTGCGCCTGCAGCCAGTTCGAGCAGCAGGCGCGCGTCATGGCCGGCCTGCCTTTGGGCGATACCCGCTGCCTGGTGTCGGTGGTCATGCTCAATATACTTGGCGATGTCTGGTTTGATCCGGCCACGGGCGCGCAGCGCGAACCCGACTGGCAGTCCGTGCTGGCCGTGCCGGGCGCAAGCCTGCATCTGTATGGCAAGGCGCAGGCGCGTCGCGGCCGCAAGATGGGGCATGTCAATATTGTGGGCAGTACGCTTGCCCAGGCGCAGCAGGGCGCGGCGCAGGTTGCCCGCGCGCTGGGTATGGACTATCAGGCCTGATAGACTTTTCCGACGGGCTGGCGCGTCTGGTGCTGGCCTGTCCAACCGGGCACTTGAACACATGACACGCACTGCTTCCGATATGGCGCGCCTGCTGGCCGAGGGTGCGCAGCGCCTGGCCGATGGCCGGCTGGTGGCCTTTCCTACCGAGACCGTCTATGGCCTGGGCGCCGACGCCGAGAATCCGGCGGCCGTGGCGGCGATCTATGCGGCCAAGGGCCGTCCCTCCAACCATCCTGTCATTGTGCACGTTGCGCCCGAGGCAGACCTTTCATACTGGGCCGCCTCGGTGCCGCCCGAGGCGCGGGCACTGATCCAGGCATTCTGGCCCGGACCGCTGACGCTGATTCTGCCGCGTGCTGCCCACATTCCTGCGGCGGTCAGCGGCGGCCAGTCCAGCGTGGGCCTGCGCTGCCCTTCGCATCCGGTTGCCCAGGCCTTGTTGCGGGCTTTTGCGCGCATCAAGCCCTCGGGCCAGGGCGGCGTCGCTGCGCCGTCTGCGAACAAGTTCGGCCAGGTATCGCCGACACATGCCAGCCATGTGCGGCAAGAGTTTGCCGAGTTGAATGAAGACGAACTCATGGTGCTGGAGGGCGGTCCGTCCCAGGTCGGCATCGAATCCACGATTATCGATGTGTCGCGGCTGGATCAGGGCGTGGGTCCTGTTCTGCTGCGGCCGGGACATATCACGGCCGAGCAGGCCGCAGAGGTGCTGGGCATGGCGCTGAGGCGCCCTGACGTGGCCGCGCCCAGGGTGTCCGGTTCCTTGAAGGCGCACTATGCGCCCAGCACGCCCTTGTCCATCGTGACGCGCAAGGTGCTCGCGGCGCTGGCCGGAGGCCTGCACGTGGCGCGGGCGCAGGGCGGCGGTGCAGGCGAGTCCGGACGGCAGGGAAAGTATCCCCTGCCAGGCCGGGCGGTAGCGCTGGTCTTTGAGCCGCTTGCCGGCGCGTCTGGCGGTCCGGGCGGGGTGAACGCATCCGGCGCCACAGTGCTGGACTGGCGGATTTGTCCTTCGGATCCTGATGCCTACGCGCGCGAACTGTACGCCGTGCTGCGCGAACTGGATGCGCAGGGTTATTCCCATATCTATCTGGAAGCGCCGCCGGACAGCGAAGCCTGGCGCGCTGTCAACGACCGCATCGGGCGGGCCGCCGCGGCGTTTGCATAAATGCGGATACGGTTGCCCGACTGAATCCATGATGCAGTAAAGCGCCATGACAGGTCGCCATGGCTGGCCCGCGGCGTGTCCAAGCGGGTGGGCAGGGATCGCGTGTTCCTGACGCGCTTGATGCGCTTGATCAGGACAAGGTGG
Organism: Pusillimonas sp.; assembly: GCA_048270225.1. GTDB lineage: Bacteria > Pseudomonadota > Gammaproteobacteria > Burkholderiales > Burkholderiaceae_B > Allopusillimonas. The sequence continues at coordinate 156,594 of JBLWTG010000004.1, forward strand.
CGATGAAGCTGTCCAGCGCGGCGATCACCGCGTCGGGCTGATCGCGCTGCGGCGTATGTCCACAGTCCTGCAGCACAGTAAGCCGGGTTTGCGGCAGCAGGCGCTTGATGCCTTCGATCTGCGCCAGGGTCGCATATTCGTCGCCCACCCCCTGCATGGCCAGCACAGGGCACTGGATGCGGCGGACCTCGTCTTCGATATTCCACTGGCGAAACGCGGGGGTCAGCCAGGTGTCGTTCCATGCATGAAATACGGTGTCGACATCGCGGTGATAGCGTCCCAGCTTTTCTCTGAGGTCGGTCGTGCGATAAGCCTGACGGGCCTGCTCGATGCCGGCGATGGTGATGTCTTCGACAAAAATATGGGGCGCGGCAACCGCGATGGCGCGCACGCGTTCCGGATATCCGGCGGCGAACAGCAGCGCAATGGAGCCTCCGTCGCTGTGGCCAAAGAGCATGAGCTGCTCGTCCTTGAGACCGAGGGCGTCGAGCACGGCGGGCAGGTCCTGCAGTGCTTCTTCATGAAGATAGGCGAGGGTGCGCTGCTCCTCGGCGGCGCGCGGCGTGCTTTGGCCATAGCCGTAACGTGAATACACCAGGCCCCGGCAATCGAGCGCGGCGCAGGCCTGGGCCGGCCAGTCTTTCCACATGGCAATACAGCCCAGCCCCTCATGCAGAAACACGATCAGCGGACGATGCTGTTTTTCCGGGGATATCCATTGATATTCGATGGCGATGTCGCGGCCATCGCGTTGCAGTGCGGCCTGTCCGGCCTGGGTATGAGGAAGGGTCTGGTCCATGTTTGCGGTGCAGGGGTCTCGTCAGCAGTAATCGAGCGGCAGCACAGTGGTGTGCTTGATCTCTTCCATTGCGAAGCTGGAGCTTACATCGTACAGCGCCGCGGCGCTGATCAGTTTTTTGTAGATGCGGTCGTAGCCTTCGATATCAGGCACGACGATCTTGAGCAGATAGTCGATATTGCCGCTCATGCGATAGAACTCCATGACCTCGGGCAGGTCGCAGACATGCGTGGCGAATTGCTCCAGCCAGGCCGGATCGTGCTGATTGGTCTTGATGGCCACGAACACCGTGATGTCTACGTTCAGCGCCTTGCGGTCCAGCAGGCATACCTGCTTTTTGATGGGGCCCTCGCGGGCCAGCCGCTGCATGCGTTTCCAGGTGGGCGTGGCAGAAAGATTGATGCGTTCAGCCAGGTCGTTGACGGATAAGGAGGCATCCTGCTGCATCAGTTCGAGCAGTTGCTTGTCTTTTGCATCCATGCCCATAGAGGTATGCCTTTTGCTGAATTTAAGCGTAGTGGTGAATATATTCTACATTTAAGCATAAACAGTGAATAATTTTCTATTTCGAGAGCGAATATGCATTGAATAGAAAATTAAATTGGCCGGTCCGGTTTTTATAATGAAACCTCTTGGTTGGCTATGCGGAGGCGCATCATGAATTCGGAGAATCGGCAGTTTCCGGCCCGTCTGGCGTCGCTGGTGCATCAGATTTCGGATGCCTGCGAGGGGCGCGCCGACACCTTGCCGCAGACGGTCAGGGATATCCTCTGCGAGCATGGCGATATCGAGAATCTGCTCCTGCCCCATCAGCGCATGGGAAGCGCATCGGGCTATACCCGCCATCTGCTGCATGGCGACAGCAAGGGCCGCTTTACCATCGTGGCGCTGGTATGGTCGCCCAGTCAGCAGACGCCTGTGCATGCCCATTACACCTGGTGCGCCTATCGTGTCGCCGAAGGCAGCTTGCAGGAGGAGCGTTACAGCTGGGACGCCGGCCAGCGACAGGTGGTGCTCAATGAAACCGTGGCGCGGGCTTGCGGCGACACCGGCTGCGGTCATGCCGGCATGGAAGTCATGCATCGTCTTGCCAATGTCGGCACAGCGCCTGCCATCTCCATTCATGTCTATGGCATCGATGCGGATCGGATTTCGTCGCATGTAAACCGCCTGGCGCAGGCGGCCTGATCCCGCAGAACAGGCGTCTGCCGGCTGTGCGGCCGGCTGGCAATGGTGGCCAATGCTTTACACTGCTGGTATTACCCATTCAGATGCATTGCACACACCATGAAATACAACGAGCTGAAGGTAGGCGTCGTCATCAAGCACCCGCCCATTGTGGTCCAGGAGGACGAAATGGTGGATTTCGCCAAGCGCTATGATCCCCAGTGGTTTCATGTGGACAAGGCGCAGGCGGAAGATGGCCGCTGGGGCGGCTTGATCGCCAGCGGCTGGTTTACCTGCGGTATTGCCATGCGCATGGTGGTCGATACCATATTGTGCGATTCGGAGTCGTTCGGTTCGCCAGGCCTGGAGAAGCTGCGCTGGTTGCGGCCGGTGCGTGCCGGCGACGCCCTGCGCCTGGAGGCCAGTGTGACGTCCAAGCGCGTATCTTCCTCGCGCAGCGATCTGGGCATTGTGCGCTGGTCCTGGCGCCTGATCAACCAGGACGACCAGGAAGTGCTGGATATGGATGTCACGAATATGTTCAAGCTGGATGCCGAAGACGCCGCCTGAGCAGCGGCATGCATGAAGCGGAATCCAGAGCCACGTCTCTCTTGCCGCCCTGACAGGGACTAGCCGAAGAACCAGTAGCAGATGGCGATCGAGGCCAGTACGCCGGCCAGGTCGGCCAGCACAGCGCAGCCCACCGCATGGCGCGCGCGCTGTATGCCCACCGCGCCAAAGTAGACTGCCAGCACATAGAAAGTGGTTTCGGTGCTGCCCTGTACGGTGGCGGCCAGCAGGGCCGGAAAGCTGTCCACCCCCGAATGCTGCATGGTTTCGATCAGCATGGCGCGCGCCGCGCTGCCCGAAAACGGCTTGACCAGCGCCGTGGGCAGGGCGTCGACAAACCGGGTGTCCAGCCCCAGCCCGTGCACGGCCCAGCGCACACCATCCAGCATAATATCCAGCGCGCCTGAACCCCTGAGCACGCCGATTGCGCACAGCATGGCCACCAGATAGGGCAGCAGGTCCCGCGCAATATTGAAGCCTTCCTTGGCGCCCTCGACAAAGCATTCATAGACGGGCACCTTCTTGCGGGCGCCGGCGATCAGGAACAGCATGATGATGCCGAACATGGTCAGGTTGCCCAGCAGGGAGGAGGTGGCGGCGATGGCAGCGCTGCTGAGCGTGGCCAGGCCCGCCACAAAGCCGCCCATCAGCAGTATCAGACCGCCCATCCAGGCCAGCACGACCGGATCGTGCAGCCGCAGGCGCTGCATGGCTGCGACGGACAGCAAGCCGACGAGCGAGGACACTGTGGTGGCTAGCAGGATGGGCAGAAACACCATCGTGGGGTCGGGTGCGCCCTGTTGCGCGCGATACATGAAGATGGTGACAGGCAGCAGCGTCAGCGATGATGAGTTGAGCACCAGGAACAGAATCTGCGCATTGGTGGCCGTCTTGGGGTCGGGGTTCAGCGTTTGCAGTTCGCGCATGGCGCGCAGGCCGATGGGGGTGGCGGCATTGTCCAGGCCCAGCCCGTTGGCCGCGACATTGAGGGTAATCAGGCCCAGCGCGGGGTGTCCGCGCGGCACCTCGGGCATCAGGCGGCTGAACAGGGGCGCGAGCAGTCGTCCCAGCCTGTCGACCAGGCCGGCGGTTTCGGCGATCTTCAGAAAACCGAGCCACAGTGTGAGCGTACCGAACAGCAGAATCATGACCTCGACCGACAGCTTGGCCATGTCGAAGAGGCTGAGGACGATGCGCGAGAATACGTCTGCATCGTGCAGTGCAAGCCATTGATAAAGTCCAGACAGGGACGCGACGACAAAAAAGGCGAGCCAGAGCGTATTGAGCATAGATTCCGCGGGACGATGGGTCCGGTGTGCGCAAGCCATGATTGTCGCAGACAATGCGCTGCATGCACTAATGGGGATAGGCAGGGGCCGCGCCGCCGGGGCGGTGGCTGGTCCAGGCCGCGACTTTTGGGAGATAATGGGCTTCTTACGATGTTTTGTACAAGAGGGATACCATGGACTGGAGAGCCTGGCGCCGCCGCTGGCTGACTGAACCTTTGTATCGCATGGGCCGCAAGGCCATGCCGCGACTTTCCTCTACGGAGCAAGAGGCCATCGACGCCGGCGATGTCTGGTGGGATGCCCAACTCTTTTCGGGATCACCCGACTGGCGCGCGATGCTGGATCTGCCGCCGGCGCAGCTGTCGGCGCAGGAGCAGGCCTTTCTGGACGGTCCTGTCGCCGAGGTCTGCCGTCAGCTGGACGACTGGCGCATTACCTGGAAAGACGCCGATCTGCCGCCGCAGGTCTGGGATTTCCTGAAGCAGCACGGTTTCTTTGGCATGATTATCCCCGAGGAGTTCGGCGGGCTTGGTTTTTCGCCTTACGCCCATTCCGAGGTGGTGCGCCAGCTTTCGGTGCGCTCGGTCACGGCGGCCGTTACGGTGATGGTGCCCAATTCCCTGGGGCCGGGCGAGCTGCTGCTGCAGTTCGGCACGCCGGAACAGCAGCAGTACTGGCTACCGCGCCTGGCCAGGGGCGAAGAGATTCCCTGCTTCGGGCTCACCAGTCCGGAAGCGGGCTCGGATGCGGCATCCATGGTGGACACCGGGGTGGTGTGCCGTCAGCAGGTCGATGGTGTCGACACGCTGGGCATCCGGCTGAACTGGCGCAAGCGCTATATCACGCTCTCGCCGGTGGCCACGGTGCTGGGCCTGGCATTCAAGCTGTCCGATCCGGACAATCTGCTTGGGCCTGAGCGCGAACCTGGCATTTCGGTCGCGCTGGTGCCTACGCATTTGCCCGGTGTCGTCACGGGGCGCCGGCACTTGCCTGCGCTGCAGGCCTTTCAGAACGGGCCGACGGAAGGGCACGATGTCTTTGTACCCATCGATGCCCTGATCGGCGGCCCTGGGCAGGCGGGCAAGGGGTGGCAGATGCTGATGAGTGCGCTGGCGGCGGGGCGCGGTATTTCCCTGCCTTCTCTGTCGGCGGCAGCGTGCACGTTCACGGCTCATACGGCGGGTGCTTATGCGCGCGTACGTTCGCAGTTCGGCATTTCCATCGGCAAGTTCGAGGGTGTACAGGAAAAACTCGGGCATCTGGCCGCGAATGCGTATCTGGTCGAGGCCGCTCGCCGCTTTACCTGCGCGGGCCTGGCCACGGGCATCAAGCCGGCGGTTGTCTCTGCCATCATGAAGCTGCATGCCACCGAGCGTATGCGTCAGTCGGTCAACGACGCGATGGATATTCACGCGGGCAAGGCGGTGATCGACGGGCCGCGCAATTATCTGGGCAATCTGTATCGCGCGCTGCCAGTGGCGATTACGGTCGAGGGCGCCAATATCCTCACGCGCAATCTTATTGTGTTCGGCCAGGGGGCAATCCGTGCCCATCCCTATCTCATGCAGGAGATTCAGGCGATCAACAATACGGATCAGGCGCAGGGCGAAGATGATTTCGACGCGGTGATCTGGAAGCATCTGGCGCATAGCACGGTCAATGCTTTGCGCGCGACGGGCATGGCCTGGACCATGGGGGTGTTTGCACGCGCGCCGTCAGGGGTGGGGGCAGTGGCGCCTTACTATCGAGGCATGGCACGCTGGACGGCGGCTTTTTCCCTGGTGTCGGAACTTGCGCTGCTGACGCTGGGCGGTTCGCTCAAGCGCAAGGAGATGCTGTCTGCGCGCTTGGGGGATGTGCTGGCTGAGCTGTTTCTGTTGTCGGCGGTGCTCAAGCGCTGGCATGACGAGGGCTGCCACGAGGCGGATCTGCCTTTGGTGCGGCAGTGTGCATTGCAGGGGTTTGCGACGATAGATCGGCGTCTTGATGATGTACTGGCGAATCTTCCGTCGCGCGGGGTGTCCTGGCTGTTGAGGCTGTTGTTGTTGCCGCCCTGGTCGCGGGCGCGGCGCCCGCTGGACCGGGTGACGGCGGCATGTGCGGAGATTCTGCTGACGCCGTCTACGGCGCGTGATCGCCTGGTGGGGGCGGTATGGGAAGGGCACGATAGTGCGAGTGTGGAGCAGCTTGAGCGGGCCTTCGAGCTGGTGGTGGATGCGCAGCCGGTGCTGGATCGGATCCGCCAGGCGGGGCTGGAGGATTGGCGGCTTGCGCATGAGCACGGTGCGATTACGGATGAGCAGGCAGCGGTGCTGAAGGCGGCCGAGGAGGCTGTGGCGGCGGTGATTGAGGTGGATGATTTCGCTGGCGAGGAACTGGCGCGGTAGTCTGCGTTGCGGCGCTTGCTTTTCAGGTTTCTTGCGTCGCGACGTTGGTGGATGCCCTTGGATGGGCGCAGATTCTTCTGGCTGTTGGAAGGATGCAGGTTTCTTAAGTCGCGACGCCGGTGCGCAGGGCAGGCCGGCATAGTTCCGGCGGTCCCTGCGGGACTGCCCGCGCAGCGGACCAGGATCGGGGCGTCCGCAAAACTCGCGCGGTCCACAGTCCCCCGGACTGTGGACAAGCGTCGCGCTCGATCAGTTGCGGCCTTGCCTCCCCGCTCCAGGCCCTCAGCACGGCGCCTGCACGATATGTCCGGGCTGCCCTGCGCACCGCCGCCGCTTACGGCGGATGCCATGGGCGGGGTGCGGGTTCTTCTGGCTATTGGGGTGGTGCAGGTTTCTCGCGCTGCGTTGGCGATGTTTTGCTGTGCCTGTTTTCAGGTTTCTTGCGTCGCGACGTCGGTGCACAGGCCGGATGCCATGGGCGGGACGCTCAGTCTGTACGTCCCTTGTGCTGGATCAGCTCAATCTTGTAGCCATCGGGATCTTCCACAAACGCAATAACGGTGGTGCCGTGCTTCATCGGCCCTGCTTCGCGCACGACGTTGCCGCCTTTTTCCTTGATGCGCGCACAGGCTGCATAAGCGTCGTCGACTTCGAGCGCCACATGGCCGTAGGCGTTGCCCAGGTCGTAGCTGTTGGTGTCCCAGTTATGCGTCAGTTCAATGACGGCGCCGTCTTCTTCGTCCTGATAGCCCACGAAGGCCAGGGTGAATTTGCCGTCGGGGTAGTCTTTGCGGCGCAGCAGGCGCATGCCCAGGACGTCGGTGTAGAAGGCGAGTGAGCGGTCGAGGTCGCCGACGCGCAGCATGGTGTGAAGTAAACGCATGGAGTTCTCCTGGTTGATATGGGCCGGCGTGCGCGGGGTTGCGTAGCGCCTGTGTGGACGTAGCGGTTCAGATGAGCGGCAAAGATCTCGGATCGTGCTGTTTGATCGCATCGCGCGCCTGTTCAAAGCCTGGCAGGATGCGTCCTACTTCCTGCCAGAAGGCGCTGCTGTGATTCATGTGGCGCAGGTGAGCGATCTCGTGGACGATCACATAGTCGATGACGGCATGGTCAAAGTGTATCAGCCGCCAGTTGAGCATGATGTTGCCGTCGCTGCTGCATGAACCCCAGCGGGTGGCGGCGGACGACAGCCGCCAGCGGCGTATGGTCAGTTGCTGGGCTTGCAGGAAGTATTGCAGGCGCTGGCCGAACCATGCCTGGGCCTGCTGCTGCAGCCAGCCGTGCGCGCTGTCGCGCACGCGGGACTGGTCGGCGTTGCGCGGCAGGGCCAGGATGAGGCGGTCTCCTGTTTCGGGTGCAAAGGCCTGTCCGGTGAAGGAGGGAGTTTTGCTGGTGTCGTCCAGCGCCAGGGTGATGCGTGTACCCAGGTAAGGCAAGGTGCCGCCATGCTGCCACTGGGTATCGGCGGTTGCCTGTTGCGCCTGGCGTGCGTGGCGTACGCGCAGTTTGCCGAGTATCCAGCGCGATTTTTCGATGACGGCGGCATCGATCTGGGCCAGGGTGACCCAGTTCGGCGCGGTGATGATGAGTCCGCTGTCGTCGATGGTCAGGCCTATGCTTTTGCGGCGCGAGCGCCGCAAGATGAAGCCTATGGTCTGTTCGGATGTCGCCACCTCGCGCCAGCGGGCGTTCAGCGGCAAGGTGGCGGGTCGGGGGGTGGGAACGGTGACACGGCTGTGACCGCCCGCCGGGGGCGGGCGTTTGGGCGGGAGAGGAGGCGCGGGGGTGGGGCGGTGGTCGACAGGAGATGGCCCTTGCGTGGCTGCATGGGGCTGGGCCGGCATCAGGCCGGCGAACAGATCCAGTTGTTCACTTGAGCCCATATCGTTCAGGATTGAGCACCCGCATTTCGCCTTCGATCCAGGTTTTGACCTTTTCGTTGACTTCATCAGGCGTAAGGCCTGTGGGGTCGATCAACGGGCCGATGGACACCGTAACCAGGCCGGCTCGCTTGATGAAGGCCTTGCGCGGCCAGAGTTCGCCGGCGTTGTGGGCGACAGGAATGATGGGAGTGTTGGTGCGCGAGGCGAGCAGCGCGCCGCCCATCTTGTAGCGCCCGGTCTTGCCGGCGGCGATGCGCGTGCCTTCCGGAAACAGTATGGGCCAGCGTCCTTCATCGATGCGTTTCTGGCCGGTTCGTATGACCTGCTCGAACGCGTCGCGTCCTTTTGAGCGGTTGATGGGTATCATGTCCAGCAGCGCCAGACCCCAGCCGAAAAACGGCACATAATGCAGCTCGCGTTTGTAGACAAAGCACAGTTCGCGGGGCATGTAGGCGGGGAAGAACAGGGTTTCCCATGCCGACTGGTGCTTGGAGAGCACGATGCCGGGGCCATCGGGAAGATTGTCCCAGCCCTTGACCTGCCAGCGTATGCCCAGGAAAACCTTGGCGCCCCACACGGCCAGGCGCGGCCAGCCGACGGTGAGCCGGTAGCGCCACGGCCGTGGCAGCGGCGCCCACAGGATGCAGGCGAACGCATAGGGGATGACGGTAACGATCAGGAACAACTGGTACAGCGCGGCGCGCAAAACGCTGATCATGCGGGATTTGCCTCCAGCCAGGCGTCGACCACCGCGGCCAGATCATCGCATACCCGTGTGCCGGCGGGCAGCTCGCCCTGGTCCAGGGTTTTGCGGCCATTGCCGGTCAGTACCAGCCAGGGATGACAGCCTGCCTTGTGGGCTGCCTGCAGGTCGCGCAGGGAGTCGCCTACGGCCTGCACCTGGCTCAGGTCGAGGTCGTAGCGGCGGCCGATGTCCAGGAACAGGCCCGCGCTGGGCTTGCGGCAGCTGCAGCCGTCGTCGGGTCCGTGCGGACAGACGAAAATGGCGTCTATGCTGCCGCCGGCCTGAGCAACCTCGCGACGCATTTTGGCGTGAATGGCATTCAGCTTGTCCATGGAGAACAGGCCGCGTGCGATACCGGACTGGTTGCTGGCGATGACGACCCGCCAGCCGGCATGGGTGAGGCGCGCAATGGCATCCAGACTGCCGGGCAGGGCGATCCACTCGTCCGGCGTCTTGATGAAGGCGTCGCTATCCTGATTGATGACGCCGTCGCGATCTAGGATAGCGAGTTTCATCGCGCCAGTCCGGAAATGTCGGCGACCTGGTTCATCAGGCTGTGCAACTGGGCCAGCAGCGCAAGGCGGTTGGCGCGTACCGCTGGATCCTCGGCCATGACCATGACGTCATTGAAAAAGGCGTCCACCGCATCGCGGGCCTGGGCCATGGTGGCCAGGCTCTCGGCGAACTCGCCCTGCTCGAACTGCGCGCGGGCCTGAGGGCCGAGCTTGCCGATCACGGCGGCCAGGGCCTGTTCTGCGGGCTCCTGCAGCAGGGCAGGGTCAAGCTCGCCGGGTGCGGCATCGGCTTTCTTGAGCAGGTTGGAGATCCGCTTGTTGGCGGCGGCCAGGCTGGCGGCCTCGGGGCGCTGGGCAAACTGCGCGCAGGCCAGTACCCGGGCCTGCACCTGATGCAGGGGCGGGGACAGCGCCAGCACTGCGTCCACCACATTGCGGTCGGCGACGTGGGCGAGCTGGTTGCGATAGCGTTCGTTGATGAAGGCGACGATTTCTGCGCAGGTGCCGTCCTTCACGATGCCGGCCTTGAAGGTATTGGCGCTGTATTCCAGCAAGGTAGGCAGGTCCAGGATGCTGCCGTCGCTGATCTTCAGGCGGCCGCCGGCCAGCAGCTGTTCGTAGGCGCTGATCAGGCCCAGTGCGGCGCGGCGCAGGCCAAAGGGGTCGCGCTCGCCGGTGGGCGCCAGGCCTATGCCCCAGATGCCGACCAGGGTTTCGGCCCGTTCGGCGATAAACAGGATGGCGCTGACCAGTGTCTCCGGCGTAATGGCTTCATCCAGGCGGATGCGATACTGGTCGCGGATGGCGCGCACGACTTCGGGGGGTTCGTCATCGGCGGCGGCATAGTAGGAGCCTATGATGCCCTGCAGCTCGGGGAATTCACCCACCATCAGGCTGACCAGATCGCCTTTGGCCAGCAGGGCTGCACGGGCGGCAAAGAGGGGGCTGACGCCCAGTTGTTCGGCCACGTGGCGCGTGATGCGGCGCAGGCGCTCGACGCGGTCCAGCTGCGAGCCCAGCTTGTTGTGGTAGACCGTGGTCGCCAGCGTGGTGATGCGATCCGCCAGGGATATCTTGAGATCTGTTTCAAAGAAGAACTGCGCATCGGCCAGGCGGGGCCGCACCACGCGCTCGTTGCCCTGGATGATGTTGGAAGGATCATCCACCCGCATATTGCTGACGATCAGAAAGCGGTTGGTCAGTTTGCCGCCTTGCTTCTCGAACAGGGGAAAGTACTTCTGGTTCAGCCGCATGGTGAGGATCAGGCACTCCTGCGGCACCTTGAGGAACTGCTCGTCGAACTGGCCCACGTAGACCGTGGGATGCTCCACCAGTGCGGTGACCTCGTCCAGCAGGGCTTCAACCTCGGGGTCGTTGCCCAGCGATGCATCGAGCTCGCCGGCCCTGGCCGCCAGCTGTTCGCTGATCTGAGCGCGGCGGACATCATAAGAGGCAACCACCATGCCTTGTTTCGCCAGTTGATCCTCGTAGCTCCTGGCGCTGTCCAGGACGATCTCGCCGTCGCACATGAAGCGGTGGCCCAGCGTGCTGCGGCCGGCCGTCAGGCCCAGGGCGCTGATATTGACGACCGTATCGCCCCACAGGGCAGCCAGCCGGTGCGCCGGCCGCACGAACTTGACGCTGGTGACGCCGTCGGCCAGCTGATAGCGCATGACCTTGGGGATAGGCAGGTTGTTCAGGGCGAAGTCCAGGGCCTCTTGCAGGCCTTCGGCCAGGCTCTTGCCCTGGGCGACGCCACGGGCCAGCAGGTAGTCCTGCTTGCCGTCGGATTCGTGCAGCAGATCGCCAGCGGTCAGGTGCTGCAGGCCTTTGGCGGCCAGCTTCTTGGCCAGGGCTGGCGTGATCTCGCCGGCTTCGGTCAGCCCAATCTTCGCGGGCATGAGCTTTTCGGTATAAGGCAGGTCTGGTGCGTGTTCCATGACTGCGTCCAGCCGCACGGCCAGGCGGCGCGGCGTGGCAAAGTCCGTGATGCTGCAGCCTTCGGCCAGCAGATGATGCTGGGCCAGCACTTTCTCTATGCCTTGCGCAAAGGCCAGGCCGAGTTTTTTCAGCGCCTTGGGCGGCAGTTCTTCGGTAAAGAGTTCGACCAGCAGGGGTTGGGTGTTGGCGGCGCTCATAGGGCGGCCTCCGCTGTGGACTGGGCCAGCATGGGGAATCCTAGTTTTTCGCGTGAATCGTAATAGGCCTGCGCGACGGCGCGCGACAGATTGCGGATGCGGCCGATATAGGCGGCCCGCTCGGTAACGCTGATCGCGCCCCGGGCATCCAGCATGTTGAAGGTGTGCGCCGCCTTGAGCGTGGCCTCGTAGGCCGGCAGGGCCAGGGGCACTTCGATCAGGCGTCCCGCCTCGGCTTCATAGTCATTGAAGTGGGAGAACAGCATGGTGGTGGAGGCGTGCTCGAAGTTGTACGTGGACTGCTCCACCTCGTTCTGGTGGAACACATCGCGATACAGTACCTGGCGGCCGTCGGGTGCTTGAGTCCAGACCAGGTCGTACACGCTTTCGACATCCTGCAGATACATGGCCAGGCGTTCCAGCCCGTAGGTGATTTCGCCGGTGGTGGGCGAGCAGTCCAGCCCGCCCACCTGCTGGAAATACGTGAACTGGGTGACTTCCATGCCGTTGAGCCAGACTTCCCAGCCCAGGCCCCAGGCGCCCAGCGTGGGGTTTTCCCAGTCGTCTTCCACGAAACGGATATCGTGCTCCTTGGGGTCTATGCCCAGCGCGACGAGCGAACCGATATAGAGATCCAGGATTTCAGGAGGTGCGGGCTTGAGCACCACCTGGTACTGGTAATAGTGCTGCAAACGGTTGGGGTTGTTGCCATAGCGGCCGTCTTTGGGCCGGCGGGAGGGCTGGACATAGGCCGCGCGCCAGGGCTCGGGCCCGATGGAGCGCAGGAATGTCGCGGTATGCGAGGTGCCTGCGCCCACTTCCATGTCATACGGTTGCAGCAGCGCGCAGCCTTGGCGGTCCCAGTATTGCTGAAGCGTTAAAATGATCTGTTGAAAAGTGAGCATGAGCGATTGGCCAGTAAGCGAGATGCCGCAAAAGTTCTCAATTTTAACTGGTTCCGCAAGAGAGGCTGGTTGGCCATGTTCCGTTGTTTCATTTACTCTTTCCATAATCGAAACTAGAACTACCTGCCACGGCGGGGCTATGAGGAAACTGCATGTCTGACCTGGTTCAAACCGACGTTAAAGATGGCGTCCTGATCATTACCCTGAACAGGCCGCAAGCCAAAAACGCGATCAATTATGAAGCGGCGCAGGCGCTGCTGGCCGTGTTTGAGGAGTTCGATGCCCGGGACGACATCGTTCTGGGCGTATTGACCGGCGCAGGCGGCACGTTCTGCTCCGGCATGGACCTGAAGGCCTTCGCCCAGTCAGGCCAGCGTCCTTATGCGGGCGATCGTGGCTTTGCCGGTCTGTGCGAAAAGCCGCCCGCCAAACCCCTGATTGCGGCGGTGGAGGGCTACGCCCTGGCCGGCGGTTTCGAAATGGCCCTGTCCTGCGACCTGATCGTGGCAGCCAGCAGCGCCAAGTTCGGACTTCCCGAGGTCAAGCGCGGCATTGTCGCCGGCGCCGGGGGCATGATGCGCCTGCCCAGCCGGATTCCTTATCATCTGGCCATGGAAGCCATACTCACCGGCGAAATGTTCACGGCCGAGCGCGCCAACAGCTTTGGTCTGATCAATCGCCTGGTCGAGCCCGGGCAGGCGCTGGATGCGGCGCTCGAGCTTGCCGCAGTCGTGGCCGCGAATGGTCCGCTGGCCGTGCGCACGGCCAAATCCATTGTTACCCAGTCGCGCGACTGGCGCCAGGCCGACATGTTCGACCTGCAGCGCCCGCGTGTCGCGCATATTTTCACCTCGGCCGATGCCAAGGAAGGCGCCACGGCCTTTGCCGAGAAACGCAAGCCTGTCTGGACCGGCAAATAACGCCTGTCCGTCCCAAGCACCTGGCGGGCCGCAAGCCCGCCATTTTCACGATCGAGCATATCCATGACAACCACCATCCGCGAAGATGACCTGATCCAGTCGGTCGCCGACGCCGTGCAGTTCATCAGCTACTACCATCCTGCAGACTACATCCAGCACCTGGCGCGCGCCTACGAGCGCGAAGAAAGCCCGGCGGCCAAGGACGCCATCGCGCAGATACTGACCAATTCGCGCATGTGCGCCGAGGGTAAGCGCCCCATCTGCCAGGACACGGGCGTGGTCAATGTGTTTCTCAAGATAGGCATGGACGTGCGCTTTGACTCCCGCCGCAGCATGCAGGAGATCTGTGACGAGGGGGTGCGCCGCGGTTATCTGAACCCTGACAACCCCCTGCGCGCCTCCATCCTGACTGACCCGCTGTTCACCCGCAAGAATACCCGTGACAACACACCCTGTATTGTCTCCGTCGAGCTTGTCCAGGGCGACAAGGTCGACGTCCAGGTCGCGGCCAAGGGCGGCGGATCGGAAAACAAATCCAAGTTCGTGATGCTCAATCCCAGCGATTCGCTGATCGACTGGGTGCTCAAGACGGTGCCCACCATGGGCGCGGGCTGGTGTCCCCCTGGCATGCTGGGCATAGGCGTGGGCGGCACGGCTGAAAAAGCCATGCTGATGGCCAAGCAGTCGCTCATGGAAGATATCGACATGTATGAACTGCTGCAGCGCGGTCCGCAGAACAAGGTCGAAGAGCTGCGCATCGAGCTGTACAACAAGGTCAATGCGCTGGGTATCGGCGCCCAGGGTCTGGGCGGCCTGACCACGGTGCTTGACGTCAAGATCAATACGTTTCCCACGCATGCGGCGTCCAAGCCCGTGGCCATGATCCCCAACTGCGCGGCCACGCGCCACGTCCATTTTGTGTTGGACGGCTCGGGCCCGGCCCAGCTGACGCCGCCTGCGCTGTCGGACTGGCCGGATGTGCACTGGGCGCCTGACTACAACAAGTCTCTGCAGGTGGATCTGAACACGCTCACGCCCGAGCAGGTTGCCGGCTGGAAGCCCGGCCAGACCTTGCTGCTGTCCGGCAAAATGCTGACGGGCCGCGATGCGGCGCACAAGCGCATCCAGGAAATGCTGGCCAATGGCGAATCGCTGCCCGTGGACTTTACCAACCGCGTTATTTACTACGTGGGTCCGGTCGATCCGGTGCGTGAAGAAGTGGTCGGCCCCGCAGGCCCCACCACCTCCACCCGCATGGACAAGTTCACCGACATGATGCTCGAGCAGACCGGCCTGATTTCCATGATAGGCAAGGCCGAGCGCGGGCCTGTCGCCATCGAATCCATCCGCAAGCACAAATCGGCTTACCTGATGGCGGTCGGGGGCTCGGCCTACCTCGTGTCCAAGGCGATACGCGGGGCGCGCGTCGTGGCGTTCGAAGACCTGGGCATGGAAGCAATCTATGAGTTCGACGTCAAGGATATGCCGGTGACGGTCGCTGTCGATGCCCAGGGGGTGTCGGTGCATGACACCGGGCCCAAGGCATGGAAGGCGCGCATCGCGGAAATTCCGCTGATGCCGGTGGCGTAGTCGCTTCAGGCCTGGATTGAAGCATGACGCTCAGGTAAAGGACGCCCCCGTGCGAGATATTCATCTCGCACGGGGGCGTTTTGCTTGGACCTGCGCTGTGTGGGCCGGGTGGAATCCGGCCAATCCACCGTCGGCGGCCCGGTCGTGGGCAGTCTTTTGTCGTGCATCGGCCGCCGCGCATCATGGCCTATTAAAAAGAACGGTTTTTGGCTCTTTGGCTATGGCCCGGAATCCTTCATCATGACGGATGAGCCATTCCGCCGGAACGACCGGCACTTTTCACCGCAAAGGAATCAACATGACCCAGCGCCTGGATTATTTCAATGCCGCGCCCGTCCCAGTCAAGAAGCTCCAGGCGTTCAGCGCGGCACTTGCCGGCACGGCGCTGGCCAAAGAGTTGCAGCACCTGGTCGATCTTCGCGCCTCGCAGCTCAATGGCTGCGCCTTCTGCGTGGACATGCATGTCAAAGAGGCCAAAATCCACGGCGAGCGTGAACTGCGCCTGCATCATGTTGCGGTCTGGCGCGAATCTCCCTTGTTCACGCCACGCGAGCGCGCTGCGCTGGCATGGACCGAAGCCCTTACCCAACTGCCTGCTCATGGCGTGCCGGACGATATCTACCAGCAGGCCCGCCAGGCATTTTCCGACCAGGAACTGTCCGAGCTGTCCCTGATGATCGTGGCAATCAACGGCTGGAACCGGCTTTCGGTGGCGTTTCAGAAGGAGCCGGGCTCCATGGATGACGTCTACGGGCTGGGCAAGGCCGGGCTGAGCTGAACTGAACTGAACTGATCTGATCTGGGTTGGACCGGGCCGGGCTGCCTGGTCAGCCTGTATCCGGCGCCGCGCCCGTATGCCCGACGGATGTCCGTGCGCGGTGCTGTTCGGGCCTATTCATATCTCGTAAACCACCCCTTGCAAAAAAGCGAATTCAAAAATCAGTCATTTGCAGGCATGCTATTCCCATTATCCAACCCGTTTCTGGGAAGAAAACATGACAACGCAAGACCTCGACGCCTGGCTGGGCCGCAGCGAGACCTGTGACGACAACCTCGATCTCGGCCATGCCGAGAAAGTCGCGCTGACCCTGGATGAGCCCGCGCCGTCGCTGGGCGACCCATTGCCGCTGCTCTGGCAGTGGTGTTTTTTTGTGAAAGGTGTGCCTTACGCTGAAACCGGTACCGATGGCCATCCCAGGCGCGGCGGCTTTCTGCCGCCCGCCGATGACCGCAACCGCATGTGGGCGGGAGGTCGTGTCCGGTTTTTCGAGCCGCTGCGGGTGGGAACGCCTGCGCGCAGGGAGTCCACCATCCTGGGCATCAAGGAAAAATCAGGCCGCAGCGGCAAGCTGCTGTTCGTGACGGTAGGCCATCAATACATCCAGAATGATCGCCTGTGCATAGACGAAGAACAGGACATCGTCTACCGTGAGCCCAGCCCGCCCAAGCTGCAAGGCAGCGAAGCAGCGCCCGAGGCGCAGTGGTCCGAGACGGTAGAGCCGCAGCCACTCATGCTGTTTCGCTACTCCGCCGTCACCTTCAACGGCCACCGCATCCATTACGATTATCCTTATGTGACCGAAACCGAAGGCTATCCCGGCCTGGTCGTGCATGGTCCCATGCTGGCAACACTGATGTGCCGTGCCTTCACGCGCGCCAATCCGGACAAGACGCCGCTATCGCTGTCGTATCGCGGCCTGCGTCCCGTGATTTCGCCTGCATCCTTCCTGGCGTCGGGCCGCATCGACGAAGCCGGCAAGGCGAGTCTGTGGGTGGCGCAGGATGGCACATTGGCGCATCGGGCCGAATTGGAGTTCAAGCAATGAGTAATCAACCGCAGCACACGCCATCGGCGCAGGGCGCACGCCCGCTCGACGGCATTACCGTCATCAGTATGGAGCATGCAATTGCGGCGCCGTTCTGCACGCGCCAGCTGGCTGATCTGGGCGCGCGCGTAATCAAGATCGAGCGGCCCGGGGTCGGCGATTTTGCGCGCGGCTACGACGAACGCGTCAATGGCCTGTCTTCGCATTTTGTGTGGACCAACCGGTCCAAGGAAAGCCTCACGCTCAATCTCAAGCGTCCCGAGGCGCGCGAAATCCTCGGCAAGCTGCTGGAACAGGCCGATGTGCTGGTCCAGAATCTGGCGCCAGGCGCCGCGGCCCGCCTTGGGCTGTCGTACGAGGCGCTGGCCCCAGAACACCCCCGCCTGATCGTGTGCGATATTTCCGGCTATGGCGAAGGCGGGTCCTATCAGGACAAAAAGGCTTACGACCTGCTCATCCAGAGCGAGAGCGGCTTTTTGTCCGTCACCGGATCGCCAGACCAGCCGGCCAAGGCAGGCTGCTCCATTTCCGACATTGCCGCCGGCATGTATGCCTACAGCAGCATTCTGTCGTCGCTGCTGCTGCGCGAACGCACAGGGCAGGGCTGCAGGCTGGATGTCTCGATGCTGGAAAGCATGGTGGAGTGGATGGGCTTTCCCATGTACTACGCCTTTAACGGTGCGCCGCCGCCGCAGCGTGCGGGCGCCTTCCATGCCACGATCTATCCTTATGGCCCCTTCCCGGTGGGCGACGGCAGCGAAGTCATGCTGGGTCTGCAGAACGAGCGCGAATGGGCCGCTTTCTGCAAGACAGTGCTGCAGCAGCCGGAGCTGGCGACCGATGAGCGGTTCAACGCCAATTCCCGCCGTGTGGCCAACAAGGAAACCCTGCGCGTGCTGATCGTGACGGTCTTTGCCGGGCTGACGCGGGAGCAGGTGATCGAGCGGCTGGAAGAGGCCGCCATTGCCAACGCCAGCGTGAACACCATGGCCGACGTCTGGCAGCATCCGCAGCTGGCGCAGCGCGGGCGCTGGAGCGAAGTAGGGAGCGAGGCGGGCGTGCTGCCGGCACTGATACCGCCGGCGACCAGTTCCGCCTTCCAGGCGCGTATGGACCGCATTCCGGCGCTGGGCGAGAATGCAAGCGCGATCCTGGCCGAGCTGGGCTATAGCGACGCGCAGATTCAGGAGTTCGGCGCAGCCGGCATCATCTAGTGCCTGCAGTGCCGGTCGCTACAGCGGCCGGCGCTCGATCCGGCGGCCGCTTAATGTTGTCCCGGATCGCGCCGAAAGCCCATATCGGGCAGACGCTCAACCATCTGGCTCGCACTGGCTGCAATCAGCTCGGGCAGGGATCCCTGGCTCAGTATGAGCCCGGGCGCCAGGTCTGCCAGAGGCTTGAGCACAAAAGCGCGCTGATGCATGCGCGGGTGGGGCACCGTCAGCGTGCTGTCGTCAATCAGCTGTTCGCCGAACAGCAGCAAATCCAGATCCAGTGTGCGGGGCGCGTTCCGGTAGGGGCGTTCGCGGCCGTGCGCCTGTTCGATATCCTGCAGTACGGCGAGCAGGGCGTGCGGATCGAGCTGTGTGTCCAGCTCCGCGACGGCATTGAGATAGTCCGGCCCCGACGAGTCCACCGGGGCGCTGCGGTATAGCGGGGAGAGGCGCAGCGCTTCTGTACCCGGAGCCCTCTTCAGTTGCAGGGCGGCTTGCATCAGGGCGGCGTGCGCATCGCCCAGATTGGCGCCCAGGCCGATATAGCAGCGGGTCATGGGCATGTCGCCTTGCTCAGTGGAGCCAGATCCGCAGGGCGCATGTTTTCAGCCGTCTGAAGCAGGTGTGGAGGTCGACGACGGTTGTTCTCCCGAGCTGGAAGCGCGTTTGCGCCCGCGGCTGCGCCGGCGCTTCGAGCCTGTGCCGCGCGGGCGCTGCGTGGTTTGGTAGGCGTCGACCATCTCGGCCCGTTTGCCATCGTCGGCGTTGGCCAGGTCCATCCACCATTGCGCCTGCACGCTGTCCACTTCGCGGGCTTCGGCGCGCAACTGCAGGAAATCCACTGCCGCGCGGAACCGCGGCTGTTCCGTCATGCGCCAGATGGCCCGGACATTGACGTGTTCGAAACGCGCCTGCATGAACCAGATTTCCCGCATGTCTGCCTGAAAACGCCGCTGGATGGAAAGCTTGCGGGTTTGCTCGTCCATGACGGAATCGGCCGCCTGGACCAGCGCCTGGGCGACATGTTCGCCATTGGCGCAGATTTCCTGCCAGCGCTTGTACACCAGTTTCCAGAGCAGGGCGGCGAACAGAAAGCTGGGGCTCACCGATTTGCCGGAGCGGATGCGGGCATCGGTGCGGGCCAGGGCCAGGGCCACGAATTCCTCACCGCCTTCTTCGGCGAAGATCTGGTCGATCAGCGGCAGCAGGCCGCGATCCAGGCCAGCCTTGCGCAACTGGCGCAGGCATTCCATGGCATGGCCGCAGGTCAGCAGCTTGAGGGTTTCGTCGAACAGCCGCGATGACGGCACATGTTCGATCAGCTCGGCCATGCGGGCGATGGGTTCGGCCGATGCGGCATCGATGGTCCCGTCCAGCTTGGCGGCAAAGCGTATGGCCCGCAGCATGCGTACCGGATCTTCGCGGTAGCGTGCCTCGGGCTCGCCTATCATGCGTACCACCCGTTTTTTGAGGTCGGCCACGCCATGGTGATAGTCGATCACCTCTTCGGTGAGCGGGTCGTAGTACAGGGCATTGAGCGTGAAGTCGCGCCGTGCGGCGTCTTCGGCCTGGGTGCCGAACAGATTGTCGCGCAGGATGCGGCCGTGCTCATCGGTGTACTCGTCGCCGTTGGCCATGGCCCGGAACGTGGAGGTTTCGATGATTTCCTGGCCGAACACCACATGCACGAGCTGGAAACGCCGGCCGATGATGCGGGCGCGACGAAACAGCGGCCGCACCTGCTCGGGCGTGGCGTTGGTGGCCACATCGAAATCCTTGGGCACCAGCCCGACGATCAGGTCGCGCACTGCGCCGCCCACGATATAGGCTTCGTAGCCTTCATGGCGCAAGACCTCACATACCTTGATGGCGTGTCTCGATACATTGCGGCGGTCGATGCCGTGTTTGTCGCGCGAGAAGCGTTCAGGGCCGCGTGGCGCCGACGAAAACAGGCGTTCCACGAAATTTTTTATTGTTTGCTTGAGCATGGCGGTATTTTAGGACTTTGTGTCCTGCATGTCCTCGAACAGGTCCAGAATTTTCCAATCGCGCTCCAATGCAAGGCTGCGCAGCGTCGGACTGGGGTTGGTTGCGACCGGATGCGTGACGACTTCAAGCAGGGGCAGATCGTTGTGTGAATCACTGTAGAAATAGGAGGCGTCGAAGTCCTCCAGGGTACGGTCCTGGTCGGCCAGCCACTGGTTGACGCGCACGACTTTGCCGGCCTGGAAGCTTGGCACGCCCGAAATACGGCCTGTATAGCGGCCCTCGCGCATTTCGGGAACGGTGGCGATAAGCTGGGGTATGCCCAGGGCTTCGGCTATCGGCGCGGTCACGAACGCATTGGTGGCCGTGACGATGGCGCACAGGTCGCCGCGCTGCATGTGATGCTGAACCAGCGCCTGGGCGCTGGGCAGCAATGCGGGCCGTATGACCTCATCCATGAACACCGAGTGCCAGCTGTCCAGCTCCTCGGGCGTGGCCCGGGCCAGCAGGCCGAGCATGAACTCGGCGGATTGTTCCGCCGTGAGATCGCCAGCGTTGTAGCGCTCCATCAGGGCTTCGTTGCGGCGCTGTGCCTGGACCGGGTCGCCGGCCCGGCCCGTGCGGGCCAGGAAATCGGCCCATTGATAGTCGCTGTCGAGCGGCAGCAGGGTATGGTCCAGATCAAAAAGGGCCAGGCTTTGCGTAGTGGTCATGAGTATCTGTTGTGGGGTATTGGCTTAGGGTTGATCGGGCTCAGGTTGGTCGGACGCGGTGTCGCGGTCCGCCTGGCCGGACGCGAGCAGGTCTTTGAGCAGGTGAACCGTAATGGCCCGTTTTTTTTCAATGGAGTAGCGGTCCAGGGCATCGAGCAGCGCGCTCAGCAGCCGCATGTCGCGCGAATAATGGGTCAGTATCCAGCTGACGACCTCCGGGGCCAGGCGCAGCCCGCGTTCAGCTGCCCGGGTTTCCAGGGCCTGTGCGCGATCCTGGTCCGACAGCAGCTCGAGCCGGTAGACCAGGTCCCATCCAAGGCGGGTGCGCAAGTCTTCGCGCAGCGGCATGGCCAGCGGCGCGCGATCGCCGGCCAGCACCATGGCAAAGGCCTGGGCCGTGGCAGCAACTTCGCGCCAGCGATTGTACAGGGCAAACAGAGCGGCCTGGTCGGGCTCATCCATGCGCTCGACGTTATCGATGGAGATCAGGCGGTAGGGACAGGCGTCGGCGACGGCCAGGGCGGACAGCGTCGCTGCTGCGGCGCCCGGGCCGACATACAGGGTGTCGGGCTGTTGCGCCACCGCCTGCAGCAGGTGGCTGCGGCCTGCGCCAGGCGCGCCCCAGAGGTAGACCGCATGGCCGGGCGCGCAGTTGGCCAGCGCATCGAGGGCGGCGGCATTCTGTCCCGCCACGAAGTTTTCCAGCGATGGAGGAGAGGGCGGCAGAAGGTCCAGTATGAGTTGCTGAGTCATGATTATCTTGGAGCGGCACGGCGCGCGGGTGAAATTGCCGCGTTCATCGTAAAATCTACCCTCTGGTTCAATTAAACATGCAATTCTTGCACATCCCACGGCTTTTCTCATGACAAACAAACAATCCGCTTCCATGACCTACCGCGACGCCGGGGTCGATATCGACGCCGGGGATGCCCTGGTCGATCGCATCAAGCCGCTTGCGGCCCGCACCATGCGGGCCGGCGTCATGGCGGGCATAGGCGGGTTCGGCGCCCTGTTCGAAGTGCCGCGCCACCTCAAGGAGCCTGTGCTGGTTTCCGGCACCGACGGCGTGGGCACCAAGCTGCGCCTGGCTTTCGAGTGGAACCGCCACGACACCGTCGGCATCGATCTGGTCGCCATGAGCGTCAACGACATCCTGGTCCAGGGCGCAGAGCCGTTGTATTTTCTTGATTACTTCGCCTGCGGCAAGCTGTCGGTCGACACCGCGGCCAGCGTGGTCGGCGGCATCGCCAAGGGGTGCGAGCTGGCAGGCTGTGCGCTCATCGGCGGCGAAACAGCCGAAATGCCCGGCATGTATCCGGATGGCGAATACGATCTGGCCGGCTTTGCGGTCGGTGCGGTCGAAAAATCCCGCATCATCGACGGCAAGTCCATCGCCGAGGGCGATGTCGTGCTGGGCCTGGCGTCCAGCGGCGCCCACTCCAACGGCTATTCGCTGCTGCGCAAAATTCTCACCCACGCCAATGCCCGTCCCGGACAGGAGCTCGGCGGCCGCCCTATCGAGGAAGTCGTCATGGCGCCCACGCGCATCTATGTCAAGCCCGTGCTGGCGGCGCTGGCCGAGCATGGCGCGGCCATCAAGGGGCTGGCGCACATCACCGGCGGCGGTCTGCTCGAGAACGTGCCCCGCATCCTGCAGCCGGGCTTTTCCGCGCGCCTGCATCGCGATGCCTGGGAAATGCCCGAGCTGTTTTCCTGGCTGCAGCGCAATGGCAGCGTGCAGGACCAGGAAATGCACCGCGTCTTTAACTGCGGCATCGGCATGGTCATCGTGGTGGCTGCTCAGGCCGCTGATGCCGTCGCCGCCACACTGACCGCCCAGGGTGAGCAGGTCAGCCGCCTGGGAGAAATCGTGCCCCAGGAAAACGCGGACGCGCCGCAGACTGTTGTGGTGTAAGACACGCACGGGCCGGCCGTGAGGGTCCGGCCCGGCTCAATCCCAGTACCGCGCGGCTTGGTCCACCACCTGCGCCGCCGCATCGCCGGCCAGGCAATCCACCGTCACCCGGTCCGGCTGCGCGCGCAGCCAGGTCAATTGCCGCTTGGCCAATTGACGGGTCGCCGCGATGGCGCGCTCCACCGCCAGTTCCAGGCTCGCCGCGCCATCCAGATAGTCCCACAGCTGGCGATAGCCCACGCAGCGCACTGAGGGCAGGCCGGGGTGCAGGTCTGGCCGTGCGTGCAAGCGCGCCACTTCCTCCACCAGCCCCTGTTCCAGCATCGTTCGATAGCGCTGCGCAATGCGCGCATGCAGCGTCAGCCGGTTCGACGGCTCCAGGCTGATCGTAATGTAATCGTAGTCCTGGTCAGTCTGTGCGGCGCGGGGGCGCGCCTCCTGCAGCCAGGCCGACATGGGCTTGCCGCTGATCCGATAGATTTCGATGGCGCGCTGCAGGCGCTGGCTGTCGTTGGGAGACAGACGTGCTGCGGTGACAGGGTCGTATCCCGCCAGCTGGCGGTGCAGGCCGGGCCATCCCGTTTCGGCGGCCTCCTGGTCTATCTGCGCGCGCACTGCTGGATTGGCTTGCGGCAGCGCATTCAGGCCTTCGCGCAGCGCCTTGTAATACAGCATGGTGCCGCCGCACAGCAGCGGCAGTTTGCCCCGGGCACGGATTTCGGCAATCAGCGCCGAGGCATCCCGCTCGAACTCTGCGGCGGAGTAGCTTTGCGCCGGATCGCGGATATCCAGCAGATGCTGGGGCACCCTGGCCTGTTCCTGCAGGCTGGGCTTGGCCGTGCCGATATCCATGCCCCGGTAGACAGTGGCCGAGTCCACAGTAATGATCTCAACCGGCCAGCGTGCCGCCAGGGCATAGGAGGATGCTGATTTGCCGGCGGCCGTCGGTCCAGCCAGACAGAGGACAGGTATGCTCATTGGCCGCGCATGAACAGCTTGTCGAGTTCGCTGATACGCCATTGCATCCAGGTCGGGCGACCGTGATTGCACTGGTCTGCCCGCTCGGTGGCTTCCATCTTGCGCAGCAGGCCGTTCATCTCATCCAGCGTCAGGCGGCGGTTGGCGCGCACAGAGCCGTGGCAGGCCATGGTCGACAGCAGTTCGTTGCGCTGCTCGGTCAGGCGGGGCGACATCCCTACCTGGGCCAGATCGCGCAGCACGCCGCGCGCCAGCGATTCAATATCGCCGCCGGCCAACAGCGCGGGCACGGCCCTGACGGCCACCGATGCCGGCCCCGCGGGGCGTATGCTCAGGCCAAGCTCGGTCAGGGTTGCTTCATATTCTTCGATAAGGCCGATGTCTTTTTCGCTGACATTGAAGACCACAGGCACCAGCAATTCCTGGCGCGGCAGTTCGCGCGCGTCCATGGCGCGCTTGAGCTGCTCGTAGACCACGCGTTCGTGGGCCGCATGCATGTCGACCAGCACCAGCCCTTGCTGGTTCTGCGCCAGAATGTAGATGCCATGAAGTTGGCCCAGGGCCATGCCCAGCGGAAATTCCGCCGTTCCCGGTGCCGGTGTCGACAATGGTGCGGGCGGCGCGCCAAAAGGCGAGGGCGCCGTAGCGGCCAGGGCGCCGTCTCCTTGGGACACTGCCGTGTCACCCTGGCCGCCGTATGGTGTCCAGGCATCTTCGAGCTTCCCGGCGCTCTCCAGTGGACGGTAGAACGATTTCCAGTCCACGCCGCCGCCTTCGCCGCGCAGGTTCAGGGGCTGCTGGGAGCGGTACAGGTCAGGACCGGGACCGGTATGCGGGCGGTGGCCGGGATTGCTGCCGTTTGCCGGATGCCCGGGCAGTGGCGCCGGTCCGCCAGGCGCATCGGGGGTATCCACAGGCGCCGCGGCCTGCCCGTCCGCCGACCCTGGCACTGCGCCTGCCCCGCCTGCAGCAAGCGCCTGTCCTCCTGCAGCGGCCAGCGCCTGGCCCAGCGTCTGGCTGACAAAGCGGTGCACTGCGCCGCTATCGCGAAAACGAACTTCGTGTTTGGCTGGATGGACATTGACGTCGACGGTTGCCGGGTCTACCGACAGAAACAGGACATAAGCCGGCTGCCGGTCGCCATGCAGCACGTCTGCATACGCCTGACGCACCGCATGCGAAACGCTGCGGTCCTTCACGAAGCGGCCATTCACATAGAGATACTGTTTGTCGGCCCGCGCCCTGGCGAAGGTCGGGCGGCCGATGACCCCTTCCAGCGAAATCAGGCCATGCTCGCGCTGCACGCCCAGGCATTGCTCCACAAATTCAACCCCAAGCACCTCGCGGACCCGTTGCCCGACTTCGCAGGCGCGCCAGTTGCGCTGCGCTTTGTCATTATGAAAAAGCCGAAAGGCGATATGAGGGTGTGCCAGCGCAATCCGTTCGAACGCGTCCACGCAGTGTCCGTATTCGGTGGCTTCCGATCGCAGAAACTTGCGGCGCGCAGGCACCTCGTCGAACAACTGGCGCACATCGACGGTAGTGCCTACTGAGCCGGAAGCCGGACTGGGCGTATCGGACGCCGAGCCGATCTGCCATGCATGCGGCGCGTCGGCCGTGCGCGAGGTAAGCGTCAGGCGGGAGACCGAGGCGACCGAAGCCAGGGCTTCACCCCGGAACCCCATCGAGCCCACGGACTCAAGCTCGCCCAGCGATGCGATCTTGCTGGTGGCGTGCCGGGTAAGCGCCAGGGTGAGCTCGTCGGCGGGAATGCCGCTGCCGTCATCGCTGATGCAGATGCGGCGTATGCCGCCGCCATCCAGGCGGACCTCGACCGCGCGCGCACCGGCGTCGATGGCGTTTTCCATCAGCTCTTTCAGTACCGAGGCCGGGCGCTCGATCACCTCGCCGGCGGCGATCTGGCTGACCAGCAGGTCGGGCAGGGGGCTGATGGAACGTCGTTCTGGCATAGTGTCAATCCGGTGGGTCATGTAATGATTTTAGCCTCATGCGTCCGGCAGGCAGATGTCTGGCATACACTAGGATTTTTTCGGGCCTGTGCCCTCGCACCATATTGGAAAACTATGCTTGATCTTGTAAATATGATTCTCCATATCGACCAGTTCCTGGGGGAGTGGGTCGTTCAGTATGGAGAATGGATCTACCTGGTGCTTTTTCTGATTATTTTCGGGGAAACCGGGCTGGTGGTGCTGCCTTTTCTGCCCGGCGACTCGCTGCTGTTCATCGCCGGCGCCTTTGGCGCCAGCGGCATGCTGGATCCCGTGATGCTGGGCGGCCTGCTGGTGCTGGCTGCCGTGCTGGGCAATACCGTCAATTACCATGTGGGCCGCTACATCGGCCCCAAAGTCTTTACCAGCCGGGTCCGCTTCCTGGATCAGCGCGCGTTGCTGCGCACCCATGTGTTCTACGAGAAGCACGGCGGCAAAACCATCATTCTGTCGCGCTTTCTGCCTGTCATCCGGACTTTTGCGCCGTTTGTGGCCGGGGTCGGCATGATGAGCATTATCCGTTTCCAGATATTCAACGTGATCGGCGCCCTGCTCTGGGTGACCGGCCTGGTGACCCTGGGCTATTTCTTCGGCAATGTCCCCATCATCAAGGAACACCTGAACACCATCGTCCTGATCGGCGTTGGCGCCGCAGTCGTCCCGGTGGCCTTCGGCTTTTTGTGGAAGCTGTTCAAAAGAAAACCCGCGCAGCCCTAGGCTGGCGGGTTGATCCGGCAGGCCTGCCTCGCAGGCCTTGCCGTTACCGGCAAGAGGCCGGACCTAGGCCCGGCGGGCGAGCGCAGGGCTGGAATCGAAATACCCCGAAATCCCCGCCAGCAGCGCCTCGGCCATCTGCCCCTGGTATTTCGGGCTGCGCAGGCGCCGTTCTTCTTCAGGATTGCTGATGAAGGCGGTTTCAACCAGAATGGACGGAATGTCCGGGGCCTTCAGTACCGCAAAACCCGCGCGCTCCACCCCTTTTTTGTGCAAGGTATTGATTTTTGCGATTTCGCCCAGCACCTTCTGCCCGACCTGGATCGAATCATTGATCTGTGCCGTTGTGGAAAGATCAAGCAGCACCTTGGCCACCTGCTTGTCGTGCGAGCCCAGATTGACGCCGCCGATCAGATCGGCATCATTCTCGCGCTTGGCCATGATACGGGCAGCGGCACTGGTTGCACCGTGCTGGGACAGCGCAAATACCGACGCGCCGCGCGCGCTCGGCTTGATCCAGGCGTCTGCATGGATGGAAATAAAGAGATCGGCCTTGACCCGCCTGGCCTTTTGCACGCGCACATGCAGCGGTACAAAATAATCGTTGTCGCGCGTCAGGTAGGCGCGCATATTGGGCTGCGCGTCGATCAGTTTCTTCAGACGGCGGGCGATGCTGAGCACGACGTCTTTTTCATGGGTGCCATGACGGCCCGTGGCGCCCGGGTCTTCGCCGCCGTGGCCAGGATCCAGCGCCACCAGCAAAGGACGCGTGCGCGGCTCTGCAATTTGCGGCGGCAACGGGGCCGGCGCTTTGGGCTGCTTGGCGATGGGGGGCAGTTCCTGCCCCGGAACCGACGGCACGGGCGCTGCTTGCGGTGAGTTCTGTGCGAGGTTTTCGAGCACGTCCGCCAGCGGATCGTCCTGCGCATTGTTCAGAATGGCCAGCAGGGGGTCCTGCGCTATTTTTGGATATAAATCCAGCACCAGCCGGTATTTGTACTCGCCGATAGGCTTGAGGGTGAATACCTGGGGTGCAACAGGCTGCTTCAGGTCCAGCACCAGCCGCAGTACGCCGGGACGATTCTGTCCTACGCGTACGGAACGGATATAAGGATCGTTCGGCTTGATCTTGGAAACCAGCTCATTGATGGCCGGGCTCATGGACAGGCCGTCGATATCCAGCACCAGGCGGTCTGGGCCTTCCAGCATGAAGTGCTCGGCCTTCAGTTCCCTGTCCAGCTCAAGGGTGACACGGGTGTATTCATCGGCGGGCCAGGTGCGTACCGCCACAATGGTTGCCGCATGCGCAAGGGTGGGGATGACCGGAATGATCAGCAGGGAGCCGGCAGTTACGATGAGTCTGCGTCGGGAGAAATCTGCCGCGGAGGTTGCTGTCGGGGCGGAACAAGTGTCGTCAGCCATAGTCGTCCTTTTTCGCTCTGAGCGTGGAGGCTGGCGTTGCGTCCGCTATCTGCGTAAGCGAACGTAATATCGAGATCCGGCGGCGGGAGCATGCCCCCTGCCTGGTCCGGCCATTCGATCAAAACCACCGAGTCGTCCCGCAGGATTTCTCGAAAACCTGCATCCACCCATTCGCGCGTATTGCTAAATCTATAAAAATCAAGGTGATAGAAGTATAAGTTAGAAACATTATAGCTTTCAAGCAGGGCGTAGCTGGGACTTTTTATTCTGCCGGTGATTCCTGCGGCTCTTAATAGCGCGCGGACAAAGCTGGTTTTACCTGCGCCCAGGTCGCCGCGCAGATGGATGCGGCCGCCTGCGGGCTGGCCAGCAAGCTCGGGGTGCCGGCCGCTCAGCATGGGTTCGAGCGACTGGGCCAGCGCAATGGTGGCGTCTTCGTCTGGTAAATATATGTTAATTTGCGGCAATTCCTGGTTTTTGCTGTAAGACATGGAGATTATCCTCAGAACTAGGAAACCGGGCTTACCGTCAGCCAGAACGGAATCGTCACCACCGCCAGCACCGTTGAAATCGACATGGTGACGGCCACCAGCGGGCCATTGCCGCCCATTCTGGAGGCCAGTACATAGGTCGATGAAGCCGTGGGCAATGAGCCAAATAACAACAACATCTGGCGCTCTATAAGAGAAAGCCCCAGCAGCCAGCCTATGGTCAGCGCCGCCAGCGGCATGGCCAGCAAGCGCACCGCTATCACCCAGCTCATGAGCTTGCCCGCGCCGCGTCCGCCTTCTATCGACAGTGTTGCGCCGACACAGACCAACCCGATGGCAATGGCGCAGGCGCCCAGGCGGGCCAGTGTGACATCGAGGACGTGGGGCAGGGAAAAATGCAGAAAATTGCCGACCAGCGCCAGCACTGTCGCAATGATCAGTGGATTGCGCACGATTTCCCGCAGCAGGCTGCTGCCTGGCTGCTGGCGCGCCAGCGCATGCACGGCGGCAACATTGACAAACGGCACCGACAGGCCCACCAGTACTGCCATAACGGTCTGGCCCTGGGCGCCGGCCATGGCTGCCGCCAGCGACAGGCCAATATAGGTGTTGAAGCGATAGCCGCACTGGGCGACAGACGCATGCGATCTGGGGTCAGGTTTGAGTATCGGCACAGCCAGCCACATGGCTGTCAGACCAAAGGCCAGCAGCGCCAGCACCGCCTGCAGCAACTGCCAGGCGGTGGAGGGGCTGAGCGGGGTTTGTATAATCGAACGGAAAAGCAGTGCTGGAAAAAGTATGAAATAAACCAGTTTTTCGGCGTATTGGAAAAACTCGTCGGAGTATTTCAGCTTGTTATACAGTACCCAACCAAGTGCGATCAAAAGAAAATCTGGCAGTACAAGCTGGATGACAGACATATAGGCGGGCGTTGCTGTACGGGTCGGTACGATAAGTACCGGTGATTGTGTATGGCTTTTCCGTAAAACCACATCGAATCAGCTAGTTTACTGTTATTCTGCGGCTGGCCACAAACCAGCCGGCTGATCCTGGCTGTTTTTCAGTAACTCATTCCGGAGCATCTAAAGAATGAAAAAACTCCATACGAAACTTGCAGTCTTTACCCTGGCTGCTGGCGTAGCTTCGCTGTTCGGCGCAGGCGCTGCTTGCGCGGCTGACTATCCAAGTCAGCCCATACGCGTGATCGTCCCCTTCGCACCTGGCGGTTCCACGGATATCGTGGCGCGTATCGTGACTCAACGCATGAGCGAAGTGCTCGGCCAGCCTATGGTCGTGGAAAACAAGGGCGGCGCCGGCGGCGCCATCGGTGCGGCACAGGCTGCGCGCGCCAAGCCGGACGGTTACGTATTGTCCATCGCCACGGTGTCCACCATGGCCGTGAACTCCGCTTGCCGTCCCAAAGACTTGCCTTACGATCCGATCAAGGACTTTGCGCCGGTCACCAACTTCGCCAACGTGCCTAACGTGATCGAAGTCAATCCCAAGTTCCCCGCCAAGACATTCAAGGAATTCGTCAAGGCGCTCAAGGACAATCCCGGCAAGTTCACTCATGGCAGCTCGGGAACATGCTCGGTGCTTCATCTGTTCGGCGAGGCCTTCAAGCAGGCTACCGGTACCGATGCCGTGCACGTGCCCTATAAGGGCTCGGGCCCTGCCGTCACCGATGCGGTCGCAGGCCAGATCGACAGCATGTTCGACAACCTGCCTTCTTCCCTCGGGCAAATCCAGGCCGGCAATCTGCGTCCGCTGGCGATTGCGTGGCCAGAGCGTCTGAAATCCCTGCCAAACGTGCCGACACTGGCCGAAGAAGGCTATCCTCAATTGAACCGGCCTGCGTGGTATGGCCTGCTGGCACCTGCGGGCACGCCGGATGAAGTCATCAAGACGCTGCGTGACGCGGCCGTGGTGGCGCTGAAGGATCCCAAAGTGATTGCCACGCTCGAAAAACAGGGCGCTGCGCCTTCCGGCAATACCTCGCAAGAGTTTGCCAAGGAAATCAAAGAGCAGTACGACTGGGCCCGCGAGGTTGTTGCCAAGGGCAATATCACGCTGGAATAAGTCCGCGTTATGACCTCCGGGGCAGATGCCTGCCCCAGGGGAATCCACCCTCCGCCATTGAACTGCACGATATCGCCAGGACCACGCGCCGGCTGATGGGATGCCGTTCACGGGCGGAGGGTTTTTTATTTCGGCATGACTGCAGCGCCGAACTTTGCTGGACTACGCTAAGGCTGGGATGACAATCCAGGTGAGGAAATTTCAGTGTAGAGCGCTATTTCAGCAAACGCTGAAAATTATATTTTTAGTGAAATTCAACTTGACTTTTTCATTAAAAATGCTATTTTCAACAAATGCTGAAATCTGATCATTCAATGAAAAACATCGAAGGCCAAGCTACGCAGGCGCTTCGCTTACTGTTGGAACAAGTGCCTGCCATAAGGCTTTTGGACATTCAGCAGGAGGTGCCTGGGCTTGCCCAAGACGCAGATATCGTGGCACGTATCAACGTGTCTGGCAGGCGCCACGTACTCATCTGCGAAGTGAAGTCCACGGGCCAGCCGCGCCATGTGCGGATGGCATTGCTCCAACTGCGCGACTACATGGCACACTATGCGCAAGATGCTACGCCCGTTTTCATTGCGCCTTATCTGTCATCCGACGCTCAAGCACTGTGCCGTGAGCAAGGTGTAGGTTTTCTCGACCTCGAAGGCAATGCACGCCTAGTCTTCGGCAGCGTCTTTATTGAACGCCAGGTCGCGAGTAAACCCGTTGCAGATCGGCGTCAACTCAGGTCGCTATTCAAGCCGAAGTCCGCGCAGATATTGCGCGTGATGCTTCATAATCCCCGCCAAGCATGGCGCGTCATAGATCTCGCGCAAGCCGCCGCCGTCAGCCTTGGTCAGGTTAGCAACGTTCGCGTCGGCCTGCTCGATAGAGAGTGGGCGCAAGTATCCGAAGAAGGTCTGTTTTTATCTGAGCCCGACACACTGCTGGATGAATGGCGCGATGCCTATGAACCTCCGGTTGCGAAGCGCTTGGCCTTCTATACAACCCTGCACGGCAGCGCATTTGAGGAAGCGGCACGGCAAGCACTGCGTTCAGGTGACGAGCCCAGTCTAGCGGCATTTGCATCCTTCTCGGCGGCGCATTGGCTCGCTCCATATGGCAGGACAGGTACACAGTATTTCTATGCAGACGAGGCAGGACTTGAACGACTGCAGTCAGCCTTGAAGTTGTCCGTGAGTTCCAAAGGCGAAAACGTAGTGGTATCGCTACTCAAGGATTCTGGCTTGTTGCTCGATACGGAGGAACCGGAGCCTGGCGCAATTTGTACAAGCCCGGTTCAAACCTATCTTGATCTTGCCAACGCTGGCGAGCGCGGACGAGAGGCCGCAGATCATTTACGACAAGAAAGGTTGACATGGCCGAAATAACACCCGGCGATCCGCAGTCCGCCGCCGATTACGATGACCGCACGACCACGGCTGTAAAAACGGTGCTGATCGAAATCGGCCAGATTCTCGGAAGTTTTAAGGGGAAATTCGCCATCGTTGGCGGCGCCGTACCGTGGCTGCTGCTAGGCAACGCAGATATGCCACACGTCGGCACGCTCGACGTGGACCTTGGTCTAGATGCGGAGGCTTTGGGCGACGGGGAATACGCAACGCTCATTGAAGCGCTACAAGGACATGGCTACCAGCAGCGTCGAGAACTTCGCCGCTTTCAGCTCGTTCGTCAGATTCCGACCAAAGACGGCGGCGCGCCGATTGACATCATTGTCGATTTCCTGATGCCTCGCGACGCTGAGATCGTTAAAAACGTGCCGCCGCTGATCAGTGACTTTGCCGTGCAAAGAGCGGATGGAGCCGATTTGGCGCTGCGCTTTTACCAATTGGTTGCGATTAGCGGTCCGATGCCCGCTGGTGGTACGAACCGCGTTGAGATCGCGGTGTGTTCGATTCCGGCCCTTTTGGCTATGAAGGGGCATGCGATTAAGGGACGTTATAAACAGAAGGATGCCTACGACATTTATTACTGCATCCGGAACTATCCCGGCGGCCCAGAGGTGCTCGCAGAGGAATGTCGACCGTTGCTCGCGCATGCTAGTGGTGCGGCGGGATACGGTTTCATTGCTGGTAAGTTCGATACCACTGATGGTTTTGGGCCGACATGCGTGCGCCGCTTCGTCGAAGAAACGAACGTGCTTGGGGACCGCAGTCCGGAGCAATGGCAGCAGGATGCTTTCGGACAGGTCGATGCCTGGCTGCGGGCGCTTGGTTTGAGGGGATGAGCGCCACGACGCTCATTCCGGCTCAGGCGGATCTGGTTCCTACGACAATCTTGATTTGGTCCTACGCGGCAGGACATCGAATCGCTACACTCCTCCGAACATCATAGACCGGTCACAAACGGCGCCCTGATCGACGCTTGCGGACAGGTATTAAACATAACGAGGAGGAGACAGTGCCAGAACGCATTACCCTGGAAAAGTCCTTCAAGCCACATTGGGTCTGGGCCATCGCCTTTGGCTCTGCAATCGGCTGGGGCAGCTTTGTGCTGCCGGTCGAGTGGATGAAGATGGCCGGACCGCTTGGAGTTATTATCGGCCTTTGGATTGGAGCGCTGCTTCTTGGCCTGGTTGGTTTGAGCATGGGCTTTCTGGTGAAAGCCTATCCTGTAACCGGCGGCGCCTTCACCTATGCCTACCTGGCCTTTGGCCGAAGGCATGCGTTTCTCTGCGGCTGGTTTCTCATCCTGGGGTATGTGGCCATTGTGGCGCTCAATGCCTCGGCCTTTGCGCTGATGATCAAATTCCTGCTCCCGCAGGTCGCCAAGCAGGGCTTGCTCTACAGCGTTGCGGGCTGGAATGTCTATCTCTCGGAAGTCGTGATCGCCAGTGCGGTGCTGATCATCTTTGCCTGGATCAATATTCGCGGCGCAGACGCGACGGCGCAGACACAGTTTTATTTTTGCATGCTGCTCATCGCAGCGGCGGTGGGTGTGACGGTTGCCATGATTGCCGCGCCCGGGACGTCGTTCAAGAACATGACGCCGTTGTTCCAGCCTGGCATACCATCGTGGTCTGCCATTGGGGCGATTGTTGCGATTTCCCCCTGGGCGTATGTAGGCTTTGATACGGTACCGCAGGCCGCGGAAGAGTTCAGTTTTTCCCCCGGCAAGGCAACCTTTCTGATTCTGGCAGCCCTGGTGGTCTCGGCTTCTCACTATTCGATCATGATTATTGCTTCCGCCCTGGCCATGCCCTGGATGGAGCTGGTGGAGCATCATTATCTGTGGGGTACAGGCCAGGCAGTCCTCGGTGTGCTGGGCCATGTCGGACTGGGGGCGCTGGCCGTCGCATTGTGCATGGGGATTTTCACCGGCCTCATCGGTTTCTATATTTCCTGCAGCCGGCTGATGTTCGCCATGAGCCGGGCCAAAGCCTTGCCGCCCGCCTTCTCGCGCCTGCACGACAAGCACTGCACGCCGTACGTGAGCATCCTTTTTGTATGTGTGATCTGCCTGGTCGCACCGTGGTTCGGTCGCTCCGTCCTGCTCTGGATCGTTGATATGTCTGCCGTGGGCATATCCGTGGCGTTCATCTACTACTGCGCGGCGGCCTACCGGCTGTTCAAGTGGTCGCCCCGTCACGCAGGGTCCTCGTTCTGCAAAGAAGTGGCGCCATGCAAGAAGTTCGTAGCGTTGCTCGGCATGCTGTGCAGCATAGGTTTTCTTGCGCTGCTGCTGATTCCCGGATCTCCCGGCTTTCTGGAGGGCCCAGCGTGGGCGGCCCTGCTTTGCTGGCTTGCGCTGGGGCTGGTGTTTTATGCAGCGATAGGGCAAAGCTATCTGAAAACCTCCAAGCGCGAACTCGACAGGCTGATCCTGGGCGAGGGGGTTGCGGCGGCGGCATAGCGACGGCAGGCGGACGGCGTATGAGGTTGCGCCGGAAACGCCGGGTGCTGTATCTTACGGGCGGGCAGGTTATACTTGCGAGTTCTCTCCTGTCTCCGTAGTTAAATGGATATAACTTTCCCCTCCTAAGGGAAGATTGCAGGTTCGATTCCTGCCGGGGACGCCACCGTTGCAGTTGCCACAACACGGCAAATACCTCAACCCGCATGCTGCGCCGGCATCGCGGGTTTTTGCTGGACGGTCGGCTATTGATGGCCCAGTGCCCATGGGCTTGCGGGCATTGAATGCCCGCCATGACGCGTTCAAGTACTATAAATAGTATGCAGTCTCCAACACACATCAATCGAGTAGGGGTAGCAATATGTTGAAGTTGAACAGACCGGACCTTTTCCGGCAGCAGTGCTATATCAACGGCAAGTGGTGCGACGCGGACAGCGGAGCCACCATCGATGTCACCAACCCCGCCACGGGCGAAGTCCTGGGGACGATCCCCAAAATGGGCGCTGAAGAAACCCGCCGGGCCATCGAGGCCGCTAACGAAGCGTGGGCGGGCTGGCGCAAGATGACTGCGAAGCAGCGTGCTGCGATTCTGCGCCGCTGGTTCGACCTGATGATCGCCAACACCGACGACCTCGCATTGATCATGACGGCCGAGCAGGGCAAGCCGCTGGCCGAATCCAAGGGTGAGATCGCTTACGGCGCGTCCTATTTCGAATGGTATGCGGAAGAAGGCAAGCGCGCTTATGGGGACACCATCCCCACCTCCGCGCCCGACAAGCGCATTGTGGTGGTCAAGGAGCCTATCGGCGTCTGCGCTGCCATCACCCCATGGAATTTCCCTTCCTCCATGATTACGCGCAAGGCAGGTGCGGCGCTGGGCGCAGGTTGCCCCATGGTGGTCAAGCCTGCCACGCAAACGCCTTACTCGGCGCTGGCCCTGGCCGTGCTGGCCGAAGAAGCGGGCGTGCCTGCAGGCGTATTTTCCATTCTGACCGGCTCGGCGAGCGCCATCGGCGGCGAAATGACCAGCAATGCGCTGGTGCGCAAGGTCACTTTCACCGGCTCAACGGAAGTGGGTCGCCTGTTGATGCAGCAAAGCGCCAGCTCGATCAAGAAAGTGTCGATGGAGTTGGGCGGCAATGCGCCGTTCATCGTGTTCGACGACGCGGATCTGGACGAGGCCGTCGAAGGCGCCATGGCCAGCAAGTATCGCAACACCGGACAAACCTGCGTCTGCGCCAATCGCATCTATGTGCACGACAAAGTCTACGATGCGTTTTCCCAGAAACTGGTTGCGGCAGTGTCCAAGCTGAAGATAGGCAACGGCATGGAAGAGGGCGTCACGCAGGGGCCGTTGATCGACAATGCGGCAGTGGAGAAGGTCAAGGAGCATATCGAGGACGCGCTGAGCAAGGGCGGCAAGCTGCTGGCCGGCGGCAAGCCACATGCATTGGGTCAGTCATTCTTCGAGCCGACCATCATTGCGGGTGTCACCACGGATATGAAGGTGGCACGCGAAGAAACCTTCGGTCCGCTGGCGCCATTGTTCAGATTTTCGTCCGACGACGAAGTCATCAAGCTCTCCAACGACACTGAGTTCGGTCTTGCCGCTTATTTTTACAGCCGGGATATTGGTCGAGTTTGGCGCGTCGCCGAAGCACTGGAATATGGCATGGTCGGCATCAACACCGGCATCGTGTCCAACGAAGCTGCACCGTTTGGCGGCGTGAAGCAATCGGGCGTTGGCCGCGAAGGCTCGCACTATGGGCTGGACGACTACCTGGTCGTCAAATATCTGTGCATGGGCGGGATTTGACGCTCTTCGTTGCAGACAACACCCAGAAGGCCAGGCGATCCCTGGTCTTTTTTTTCGCCCCAACATGGGGCGCCAGCCGTGCCCCCTTGTGTAGCCTTAATGGGTGAAAACCCTTGCCCTGCCTGGCTTTTGAAGAGTCTGGACCCATCAAAAGCCCGCGCTTGGACCTATGGGTTGACGCAGTGCGATGCTAGTCTGGACCACCGTTGCGTTGATGGATGACGCGGGCTCTCGTATTCAAATATGGAAGGGGTACACAACATGCGCACTCTGCATAAGATGTTCAATCTGGCGGCAGCAATAGGCTTGACCGCGCTCATTAGCACCGGGACAGCGCACGCTGAAGATCAACCCAAACGCGGCGGCACGCTGGTGATCGGCCAGTATCAGGCGCCCCGGCATTTGAACGGCGCCGTGCAGTCGGGCATGGCGACAGCACTGCCCAGCACGCAGCTGTTTGCCAGCCTGGTGCGTTTCGATGACAAATGGAACCCTCAGCCTTATCTGGCCGAGTCATGGAAATGGTCCGACGACAAGAAATCGCTGACCGTGAATCTGCGGCACGATGCGGTGTTTCATGATGGCAAGCCCATCACCTCCGAAGATGTCGCCTTTTCCATCATGGCGATCAAGGCCAATCATCCCTTCAAGGCCATGTTCGATGTCGTCGAGAAGGTCGAGACCCCCGATCCTTACACGGCCATCTTCCGCCTGTCCCAACCGCATCCCGCTCTGCTGGTCGCCTTGTCCCCGGCGCTGGCGCCCATCATGCCCAAGCACATTTACGGCGATGGCCAGGATCTGAAGTCCAGCACGCACAACTCCAAGGACGTGGTCGGTTCGGGCCCGTTCAAGCTCAAGGAGTTCGTGCCCGGCAAGGAAGTCGTGCTCGAGCGCTTCGACAAGTTTTTCCTCAAGGGCAAGCCCTATCTGGACCGCATTGTGTATCAGATCAATCAGGACCAGACCACGCTGCTGATAGGCCTGCAGCGCGGCGATCTGCAGATGCTGCCCTTCATGGGCGACCCTGTGCAATTGCGCATGGCCAAGGCAGACAAGAACATTGTCATGCTGGACAAGGGATACGAAGGCATAGGATCGCTGGCCTGGCTGGCGTTCAACACCGAACGCAAGCCGTTCAACGACAAGCGGGTGCGCCAGGCAATTGCCTATTCGCTGGACAAGAACTTCATCATCAAGGCCTTGACCATGGGTTTCGCCAAACCTTCATATGGTCCCATTGTCGAGTCCAGTCCCTATGCCTCGCAGGACGTTCAAAAATACGCACTCAATCTTGAGAAGGCGAAAGCGCTGCTTGACGAGGCGGGCTATAAGCCAGACGCCGACGGCGTGCGCTTCAAAATGTCGATAGACATGCTGCCCGGCACTGCTGCCCTGAGCAAGAATCTTGCCGAATACAGCCGCGCCCAGTTGAAGAAAATAGGCATCGTGGCCGACCTGCGCGCATCCGCCGACTTTCCTTCCTGGGCCAAGCGTATCGCGGCGCACGACTTCGACATGACCACGGACATCGTCTGGAACTGGGGGGACCCCGTCATCGGCGTGCACCGTACCTATTCAAGCGCCAATATCCGCCCCATCATATGGACCAACACACAGTCCTATTCCAATCCAGAAGTGGACAAGCTGATGGAAGAGGCCGGCAAGGAAGGCGATACGGCAAAGCGCAAGGCGCTGTATGCCAAATTTGAAAAAATCGTCACGGAAGATGCACCCATTATTTATGTTGCCGAGGTGCCGTATCACACGCTGGTGTCCAAGAAAATCGGCAATCCTCCGACCAGCATCTGGGGCCCGTTGTCTCCATTGGATAACGTTTACCTGAAATAACCTGCGGTGGTGGCTATGCTACGTTTCATTTTCAAGCGCCTGGCCTATGCAGTGATCCTGCTGCTGGCGGTCATCACGCTGAACTTTCTGCTCATCCATATCTCCCCGGGCGACCCGGTGGAGACCATCGCCGGATCCATGGGCGGGATGACGGAGGAGATGCGGGCGGCGCTGCGCATTCAATTCGGCCTGGACAAACCCTTTATCGTGCAGTTGGGTATTTATCTGGGCCATATCCTGCAGGGCGATTTCGGGCAATCCTATTTCTTCAACGCGCCCGTGACATCGCTCATTCTCGAGCGTCTGCCCGCGACGCTGCTGCTGGTCGTGGTGGCCGTGCTGCTGGCCTTTCTGATTGGCACGTTCATGGGCTCACTGGCTGCGCGCCGTCCCAACGGGCCGCTGTCCCAGATTGTCACGGTACTGGCGATGGTGGGTTATTCGGCACCGGTCTTCTGGACCGGCATCGTGCTCATTATTCTGTTCGCATCCGTGTTTCCGATTTTTCCGGTGTCGGACATGCGCACGGCCGGCATGGATGACGGCGGCTGGGCGGGCATTGTCGATGTGCTCGAGCATTTGGTGCTGCCTGCGTTCACGCTCGCCTTTGTCTACATTGCGCAGTACAGCCGTCTGGCGCGGGCCAGCATGATGGAGGCCCTGTCGGCAGACTATATCCGCACGGCGCGGGCCAAAGGGCTGTCCGAAACCATTGTGCTCTACAAGCATGCACTCAGGAACGCCGTGCTGCCTGTCATCACGATGCTGGGCATGCAGTTCGGCAATGTGCTGGCGGGGGCCATCCTGGTGGAGACCGTCTTCAACTGGCCGGGGCTGGGACGCCTGGCGTTTGACTCCGTGCTCCGGCGCGATTATCCGACCTTGTTGGGCATCCTGTTTTTCGCATCCATGCTCGTAGTGATCATGAATCAGTTGACCGATCTGGCCTACCGCATCATCGATCCAAGGATAAAAGCATGAATCAATCCTCTATTGCTGCTACGCCCGCCACGCCGGGACGGCCGGCGCAGCCCGCCCTCCAGAAGCCACCCGGGCAGTGGCGCGAGGCCTTGCGGGTCTTCTGTCGCAACCCCTCCGCTGTATTCGGTTTCCTGCTGTTGCTGACCATTGTCTGTATTACGGTGTTCGGTCCCATGATCATGAAGGCGGATCCCTTCGAGCTGGTGGGCCCGCCCATGATGCCTCCGGGCGAAGGTTTTGGCCTTGCGGGCACCGACTATCTTGGACGTGATCTGCTGACCGGCCTGATTTTCGGCGGCCGCGCCACCTTGCTCGTGGGCATCGTGGCAGCGTTTCTGTCGGTGTTCATCGGGGTGGTCGTTGGCGCGCTGGCGGGCTACTACGGTGGCTGGGTCGACGAAGCGCTGATGCGCGTGACCGAGTTTTTCCAGGTGCTGCCCACTTTGTTGTTCGCCATGGTGCTGGTGACGCTGTTCTCGCCTTCCTTGTGGACGATTTCCATTGCCATCGGGGTCGTCAGCTGGACCGGCACGGCCAGGCTGGCGCGTGGCGAGTTTCTGCGCTTAAAGCAACTGGATTACATTCTGGCCGAGCGCGTGATCGGTTCACGCAATGGCCGCATCATCTGGAAGGTGATTCTGCCCAATGCGGTGGCGCCGCTCATCGTTTCGGCCACGCTGGCCGTGGGGTCGGCCATTCTCTTTGAGGCAGGCCTGTCCTTTCTTGGCCTGGGCGATCCCAATATGATGAGCTGGGGTCTGATGATAGGCGACAACCGTCCCTACATCCTGGTGGCCTGGTGGGCGGTGACCTTGCCCGGCGTGGCGATTTTCCTGACGGTTCTGTCCGTCAGCCTGATTGGCGACGGGCTGAACGACGCCTTCAATCCACGCCTGAGGGAACGGACATGAACGCGCCCCTGACATCAGCACAGCTGACCGAGCCCATGCTCAAAGTGCGCGGTCTGGGCGTGGAGCTCAAGTCCCGCGCCGGTACAGCTTATATCCTGAACGAAATCAGCTTCGACGTCGCGCATGGCGAAACAGTCTGTCTGGTCGGGGAGTCCGGTTGCGGAAAAAGCATGACGGCCTTGGCCATCATGAGGCTGATTCCGGATCCTGGCCGCATCAATACCGGCAAGGTGACGCTGCGGGACATCGAGCTGACCACCGCCAGCCAGGCCGAGATGCGCCGCATACGCGGCAACAAGATTTCCATGATCTTCCAGGAACCCATGACGGCGCTCAACCCCGTCTACACCGTGGGTGACCAGATCTGCGAGCCGCTGCGCCGGCATCAGGGCCTGAACGCAACGCAGGCCAGGCAGAAGGCGCTGGAGATATTGCAGTCCGTGGGCATACCGGTTCCTGAGCGCCGTATCGATGACTATCCGCATCAGATGTCCGGCGGTATGCGTCAGCGCGTGATGATTGCCATGGCGCTGGCCTGTGATCCCGATGTACTCATCGCCGACGAGCCGACCACTGCGCTGGACGTGACGGTGCAGGCGCAGATCTTCGATCTGCTGCGTGAGCAACAAAAGCGTCGCGGCACCGCCATTGTCATGATCACCCATGATATGGGGGCGGTGTCGGAGATGTCGGATCGCGTGGTCGTCATGTATGGCGGGCGCGTGGTTGAAGAAGGACTGACCGCGGAAATCCTTGAGCGTCCCGGACATCCCTATACCCAGGGCCTGATCGCCTGTCTGCCTGAGCTCGACACGGCGCCGACCGAAGACAGGCCTGAGCTGGCCGAAATACCTGGCGTGGTGCCCTCCGTATGGAACCGCGGTGCGGGCTGTCCTTTCGCTGATCGCTGTTCGCATGTCATGGCCAAATGCCGGGAGTCCTTCCCGCCTGCATATCAGACCGGACCCACACAGAAAGTAGCCTGCTGGCTATATGAGGAGCAGCGATGAGCAACACAGTCATATCGCAGCCCCTGCTGTCCGTGCGCGATCTGAAGGTTCATTTTCAGATCGGCCGCGCGCGCCCAGGCGGGGCAAGAGATAAAGTGCACGCCGTGGACGGCGTCAGTTTCGATGTCCAGCGCGGACGGACCATGGCCATTGTCGGCGAGTCGGGATCGGGCAAGACCACCACGGCATTGTCCGTCATGCGGCTGGCGCCCGTCACGGAAGGCAGTATTGTGTTCGATGGCACTGACCTCACCCATCTTGAGGGCGAGGCGCTGCGCACGCAGAGACAACATTTCCAGCTGGTGTTCCAGGATCCTTATTCATCGCTGAATCCCAGGCAGCGCGCCGGCGACATCGTCCGTATGCCGCTCATGCTGCTCGGCTTGGGGACGCCGGCCCAGCAGCGCGAAAAAGTGATCGAGCTGTTCCGCCTGGTCGGCCTGCGCGAAGATCAGCAGATGCTGTTTCCCCATCAGTTTTCGGGCGGCCAGCGACAGCGTTTGAATATTGCACGCGCCCTGGCGACAGATCCGCAGCTTGTGGTGTGCGATGAGCCGGTTTCCGCACTGGACATTGCCATTCGCGCGCAGATTCTCAATTTGCTGCGGCGCATCCAGGCCGAGCGTGGCCAGTCGTTCCTGTTCATCAGCCACGACATGGCGGTCGTCGAGCATATCTGCGACGACATCGCCGTAATGTATCTGGGCCAGATCGTGGAGCAGGGCTCGCGCGTGGCCTTCTTTTCCCGGCCATTGCATCCCTACAGCGTGGCGCTGATGTCGGCAGTGCCCACGGTGTCTGGCGGGCGCGAGAAGGCGGCCAATCGCATCAAGCTGGTGGGCGATCCGCCCAGCCCCATCAACCCGCCCAAGGGCTGCCGGTTTGCCGGCCGCTGCCCGGCGGTTCAGGCAGTGTGCGAGCAGGAGCCGCCGGCCTTGCGTGAAGTAATTCCCGGCCACAAGGTGGCCTGTCATTTCGTCCGTGTCGAAGATGGTCGCCTCAGCGCGCCCCTGGACGGGCACAACGTCGTTGAAAATGTGGAGCAGATGGCATGAGCAGCAAAGCAGCAGAGCAGGAGTTGACCGTTTTCCAGGCACGCAGGATTCTGACCATGAATCCGGCACAACCCACGGCCACGCACGTTGCGGTCAGAGAGGGGCGTATTCTCGCCGTCGGAACGAGCGAGCAGGTCGCTGCCTGGGGCCCCGCCCGCGTGGATGACCGTTATGCGGACCAGGTCCTGATGCCCGGTCTGGTCGAGGGACACTGCCATCTGCACGAAGGCGTGGTCTGGCTATACACCTATGTGGGCTTCTATGACCGCCGCGGCCCCGACGGCAAGATATGGTCAGGCCTCAAGACCATCGATCAGGTGGTCGAACGGCTGGCCGAGGCGAGCAAGTCGCTCAAAGACGGAGAAATCCTCATGGGCTGGGGCTTTGATCCCATCTATTTCGGATCCGAGCGCATGTCGGTACAGCACCTGGACAAAATCCCGGGCGAGCGCGCCGTGGTGGTCATGCACGCCAGCATGCACTTGATGAATGTGAACTCGCGCGCCCTGGCGGCGGCCGGCATAGACCGCGACACGGATATCGAGGGCGTGGTCAAATTCGGCAACGGCGAGCCGACAGGCGAGTTGCTGGAGTTTGCCGCCATGTTCCCCGTCACGCGCATGATAGGCAACCCCATGCGCACACGTGGTCAAAGTCCCGAGTGCCTGACCATGTTCGGGCAGGTCGCGCAGGCGGCGGGCGTCACGACTGCGACCGATCTGGTTAACGAACTGCACGATGACGGCATCGAACGGCTGTCCCGCATCACCAGCGCAGCGGACTTTCCGGTGCGTATTGTGCCCGCTGCATCGGGCATGCTGTTCGGACGCGATGTCGATGCATGCCTGACCAAGCTCAATGCACTCAAGTCGCTCAATCACGACAAGTTGAATCTGGGTATTGTGAAGCTTGTGGTGGACGGGTCCATCCAGGGCTTCACGGCGCGCGTGCGCTGGCCTGGCTACTACAATGGCGCTCCTAACGGCATATGGGTTACTGCGCCGCAAGACCTGGATTATGTCGTCGAGCAGTATCACCGCGCCGGCGTGCAACTGCACATCCATACCAATGGCGACGAAGCGACCGACGCCGC
This sequence comes from Pusillimonas sp., assembly GCA_048270225.1. Classification (GTDB taxonomy): domain Bacteria; phylum Pseudomonadota; class Gammaproteobacteria; order Burkholderiales; family Burkholderiaceae_B; genus Allopusillimonas. The sequence continues at coordinate 199,427 of JBLWTG010000004.1, forward strand.
GCTGAACGCGGTCGAGCGTGCGCTGACCCTGCACCCCCGTTTCGATCACCGGCACACGCTCCAGCATTGCCAGATGGCCGATCCCGCTCAGTTCCGCCGCATGGCCAAACTGGGTATGTGCGCCAATCTCTTCTCCAATCATATTTTCTATTGGGGCGACGCCCATTATGAGATGACCATGGGTCCGGACCGAGCCAATCGCATGAATGCATGCGCTACGGCCCAAAGCCTTGGCGTTCCCTTTGCCGTGCATTCCGACGCGCCCATTACGCCTATCGGCCCGCTGTTCACCGCCTGGTGCGCGGTCAATCGTCGTACCGCCTCGGGCCGGGTGCTGGGCGAGAGCGAACGGATCAGTGTGGCCAGCGCGTTGCGTGCTATCACCCTGGGGGCAGCCTACACCTTGCACATGGACGACCGTATCGGATCCATTGAAATCGGCAAATACGCTGATTTCTGCGTATTGGACAGTGACCCGAGCGAGGCTGAGCCCGAAGCACTCAAGGACGTTGCGGTTCAAGGGACGGTGATCGGCGGCCAACCGCTGGCATCACCTGTTGGGGGCTGATGTCGTCATGAAGCGCATACCTCTGATTGTGCTGGGCGGCTTTCTCGGTGCGGGCAAGACCACACTGCTCAATCATATGCTTACCGAAGCGCACGGCCGGCGCATCGCTGTGCTGGTCAACGATTTCGGCCCGATCAACGTCGATGCCCAGTTGATTGCCGACCACGACGGCGAAACCCTCAGCCTGACCAATGGATGCATTTGCTGCTCCATAGGCTCAGGTCTGGATGCTGCCCTGATACAGGTGCTGGAACGCGACCCTGCGCCCGAGCTCATCGTGATCGAGGCCAGCGGCGTATCGGATCCAGGCAGGATTGCACAGGTAGGCTTGTCGGATCCCATGCTGCAGCTGGAGGCGGTGGTGGTCATGGTCGACACCGATCAGGCGCCTGAGCAGCTGGATGATCCATTGCTCTCCGATACCTTGCGCCGTCAGATCGATGGCGCCGGATTGTTGGTATTGAACAAAACAGATCTGGTGACGGCGTCGGCGCTGCAAGCGCTCAAGCGCCGGCTGAGCGAGCAGTTCGGGCCTATCCCGGTGTTCGAGACGCAACACGCAAGAGTCCCCGTCGAGGTGCTGTCCGGTCAGATGGCATGCCTGGATGAAATGCGCAGGCATGGGGCGCAACACGACGGCGAGCATGTGCATGCGCACGCCGACGAACATGGCCACATCGCAGTCCATGATGATGCCGACGCGCCTGACCATCCGTTCGAAGGCGGCAGCTGGACTGGCACAGGCGTGTTGAACGCCGATCAGCTCATCCAGACGCTGAAGCAGTTGCCGCGCGCCGTGATCCGGCTGAAGGGTTGGGTAGTGACCGACAGACATGGGCCGGTGATCGTGCACCTGGCCGGGCGCAGGGTACGCTTCGAACAGTCGTCAAGCCCCCGACCTGCGGCCGCGGATGCGCAACTGAACGAACTCGTTTATATCGGCATCAAGCATCAGAATGTGCCAGCCAGCGTTGCGCAGGCGCTGGAAAAACTGTTGCCGGCGCACGAGCAGGTGTAGAAAGTCTGATTACCCGCTCGCCTGGGCGGGTAGCTGGTTTTCCATCACGCGCCCAGCCTGAGCAGTGGTTCTATCGTGTCTCTGGACTTGCGCAGCATGGGAATGATGTCATGCTCGATCCGGGCTTGCGGAAAGTCTGCCAGGCTCATGGACACCCCGAGCGTCATGGTGTTTTCGCTATGCGTTGTGATGGGTACGGCGACCGAGATGTGATTGCCCGCAGGATACTGGGCCGTTGTCCATTGGTCGCGCCCCACTGTCAATGCGGTATAGAGCGCACTGTCTGATGGCAATGTACTGCCGACCCGTAAGTTCATGATGATGAGTTTTCGGCGCTCTTCCGCCGCCACCGCACGACTGAGTATGGTGACATGATCGCCGGCGGCGGCACCCAGGTTTGCCGTGCCGGAGCAGAAATTGGCAAGCGTCTGCAAGGCTTCCTGCACGGCGTCCGTTACGCCCATGCTCTCTATCGCTGCAAAGCCCAGTTCCAGCATTTGGGGCGTCAGGCGCCAGCGGGTGTCATCTTTTTTGACATAGCCCTCTTCAGCCAGCGTATGCAGAAAGCGCAGCACTGTTGAATGCGGCAAGTCCACCGACCTGGAGAGCTCGGTAAGCGTTTTCCCCGATCCATGGCGAAATGCCTTGAGCAGCGATAGACACCGTTGTACCGAACGGTTATTATTTGAATTGTTCATTAGGCGGATAAAATGTTCATTAGATGAACAATTATAAGATGAACAAGAGCAAATAACAATGAGTAAGGGAGACAAATGAACAAATATCTGGTGTCGCTTGCCGTGGGGCTGTCTGTGTTCTATTGCAGCCCGGCCGCCGCTGACGTGGATTGGCCTTCGCAGCCCATCCGCTGGATAGTGCCGTATTCGCCGGGCGGTTCGACAGATGTGCTTGCGCGCCTGTTGGCAAAGGAACTGGAATCGCAGCTCAAGCAGACTATTGTGGTAGAGAACAAGGAAGGTGCGGGCGGAAACATCGGCACACAGTATGTTGCTTCGGCCAAGCCTGACGGGTACACCTGGATCATGGGCAATGTGGGCCCCATATCCATCAATCCATCGCTGTACAGGAATCTTTCTTTTGATCCCCAGAAAGATCTGGCGCCGGTAAGCCTGTTGATGAAGGTGCCCAATCTTATCGTGGCAAATCCTTCTTTCGCGCCCAGTACAGGAAAGGAAGTGATTCAGTATGCCAAGGCGCACGCCGAGGCGCCGCTGAACTTTGCGACACCAGGCACGGGAACATCACTGCATCTGGCCGGCGAGCTGTTCGCCTCCCAGGCCGATATCGCCATGACCCAGATTCCCTATAAGGGAAGCTCTCCTGGTCTGGTCGCCGTGATGGGCGATCAAGTCCCCATTATGTTCGACAACATGCCTTCCGCCTTGCCGCTGGTGCAGAGCGGAAAGCTGAAAGCGATCGCCATTACGAGCAAGACGCGCTCGGCTCTCTTGCCGGATGTGCCCACCGTCGATGAATCCTGTATCCCAGGCTATGACGTCACCGGATGGTTCGGCGTGCTGGTTCCCAGGGACACGCCGCCGGCAATCGTCCATAAGCTTAGCGCCGTCTTTCGCACCGTGCTTGCTGATCCTGCCGTCAGGCAAAGAATAGAAAGCCTGGGCGGTATGGTGCCTGAAACCGGGCCGGATGCGTTCCGGCGATTCATCCGCGATGAAACGAATAAATGGGCATCGCTGATCAAGTCATCGAATCTCACGCTCAACTAGGAGACCAAATAATGAGCCAATCACATTACAAAACCATCAATGTGTCCCCCATCGCAGGTTCCATCGGGGCAGAAATCGGCAACGTCTGCCTTTCGGATGATTTGCCGGACGAGGTCTTCGCCGAGATCAGGCAGGCCTTTCATGCGCACTCTGTTGTGTTCTTCAGGGGCCAGGATCTGACGCCCGAAGCGCACAAGAACTTCAGCCGTCGGTTCGGCGAGCTGCTTCAGGTGCCTTTCGTCAAGGCCCTGGAGGGCCATCCGGAAATACTGCCCGTCAAGCGGGCCGCCTCCGAAACCAGCAAACGCAACTTTGGCGGACTCTGGCACTCGGACATGAGCTATTCCAGAACACCTCCGCTGGGATCCGTCCTGTACAGCAAAGTCATTCCGCCCACCGGAGGGGACACCATGTGGGCCAGCATGTATCTGGCCTACGAAAGCCTGTCCCCCGCCATGCAGACGATGCTCGAAGGGCTCAGGGCGGTTCACAGTCCCATGAAATCCTATGGTGCCCAGGGCGCCCTGGTGAACAATACTGATCCGGCGCATGCCATGGATATCCACACCGGCACCGGCGCGGACGCGGAAGTGGCGCATCCTGTCGTGCGTGTTCATCCTGAAACGGGGCGCAAGGCACTGTATGTCAACAGCACCTACACGCTCCGTTTCGAAGGGATGACGGACGAAGAAAGTGCGCCGCTGCTCAGCTTTCTGTACAGCCACTGCGCAAGACCCGAATTCACCTGCAGGTTCAGGTGGACACCTGGCGCCGTGGCGCTCTGGGATAACCGCTGTACGCAGCATCTGGCCATGAACGACTACAAGGGCTTTGAGCGGGAGCTCTACCGCACGACCATCATGGGCGATGCGCCGATTGCGGCGTAAGCGGGTTCTGGCCTGGACGGGGCTGAGGTCGCTACAATACAGCGACGTACTCAATGCAAAGATGATGCCCCGCCATGCCGCCGATTCGCAAGGAATGCCCTCCGGGCGCCTGTATATGCGCCCGTGAACAGCTGCTCTCTCAAGAGGGTGGCGACACGCGGGTGCTGTTGCTGACGCGCGAAGAAGAGCAAAAACTGCTGTCCAGGTTGGAGCGTATATCCTCACTCGCCGATTTGCGGCATATGCAGGCCCGGCTTTACGATCAGTTGGGCGTGGTCCTGCATGTGCAGCCGGGGCCCAACGAAGTGCGCACCGTCATGGGCCTGCAGATCGAGGTCGAGGAACGGCCCGGTCTGTGCCGCAAGGTACGCAAATCGATTCCTACAGCCATAAGGCGCTGCCTGGAAGCCAACCTGGACATCGTCTTCGAGATGCTGAACGAGAACGATCTGTTTGGCATGAGTCAGAACGATACGCCCTGAGGTCGTGATCAGTCAGCGATGCGGTACCACAGCGCGCCTATCCATTCATGCAACACAGTGTTCGCTTCGGTCATGCCATCCATCTTGGGAAGGTACTGCAGCAGATTGTCCAGCGGCGGCGGCTGAAAGGCCGTCGGCGCCGGAATCACCGTGAAGCCAACGCGCCGGTAACTGGCAATGGCGCGCTTCATGTGCGAGGCGCTCGAGACCAGCAATATCGTGTGTATGCCTTCGGGGTTGAGCATGTCCCAGGAGTACTGCGCGTTCTCGGCCGTATTTTCTGAGCGGCCCTCCACCCATTGCACCGGCGTATCAAAAAATTCCTGCAGATCGTTGGCCATGGTTTGTCCCGACGATTCGCCATCGACCGGCACGCCGCCGGATACCAGAATGGGCAAGCCTGTGCGCTTGTGCAGATAGGCGCCGTAACGGATTCTGAGTAGGCTGGACTCGGCCGTGGTATTGGCGCCGCCAAATTCGGGCTGGTTATACAGAATCCCGCCAGCCAGCACAACAATGGCTTGCGCGTCGCGCGCGGCGCCCCGGTCCAGCGCGGCGGGTGTGAGCGCTGGCACATCCTCGAGCGCGCTCAGCATTTTGTGGGACACCGCCGGCATGGAGATGACAAAAACGACAACGACGCTGGCGAGAATGATGCCGATGCCTGTGCGGCGATAGCCGCGCCAGATCAGCAGGCAGCTTAACACCAGCAGGAGCAGAAGATTGCCCGGAAAAAGCAGCGCCATGGAAATGGCTTTGGAGGCGATCAGGGAGGGTGACATGGGACCAGGAAGCCTGTGAACGGATTGTGAGCATTTTAAGCGCAGCGCATCGCGCACGGACGCCTTGTTTGACGGCAGATCACTCCATAGACTGCGAAAATGGTCCGGTGAGCTTAGGCGGCGTCCTCAATCACAATCCCCCACCAGCCCAGTGTTTGCCTGAGGTGCTTGCGTACCGCCAGCATGGCGTCGTTGGCCGAGCCTTCTAGAATCGCATCGATGATCTGCAAATGCTCTTGCATGGCCGGCACAATGCGATCAGGCAGAAGCGGCCGTGAATGCTGCATGATGGAGATTCGGTCGATATTTTCGTCATAGCTGCGCCGCGCCCGCGGGTTGCTTAGTGCATTGGCCAAGGCCATATGCAGTTGCCAGTCGACATCCATGGCCCTGCGCTGCAGGGCAGGCGTGATGCCGGCCAGGGCGGCCTGGCGAACATCTTCGTGTACGGCGCGCAGTTCGCGCAGCGACGCTGTCGGCGGACGGGAGGCCAGCATCCGCGCGCCCTCCTGGTCAAAGAGATAGCGCAGATGAAAGCACGATTGCACGATATCGGAGGTGGCCTCCAGTACCAGCACACCGCGCTTTGGAAGAATCTCCACAAGTCCGATGGCTTCGGCCCTTTTGACAGCCTCGCGCACCGGGGCCATGGGCAGATGCGTTTGCGCGACGAGTTCAGGCATGGAAACAAGCTGGCCGGCGCGTACGTGCCCTTGAGACAGTAGGCTTCGAAATGCCTGAAAGGCCTGGTCTGTGAGTGAGAGATGTTGAGTATCCATGGTACTGATTATGCCTCGCTAGCAGTCGGCAGCGCAGTTGCCGATTCAGGATCAATGTTTTCCGCTACTGAAATAAATCCAATGGGGCAGGGTAATCCCTGTTTATGCAGCGGGCTCAGGCGCGTACGATAGTCAAAAATTCCAAATGACATGTTACCTGAAATGTTAGATGAAATGTCAAAGGAGTTAACGTTCATTGAAACGGCCGGGAAGGGGGGGAGAGGCGTCCTATTTCCGGCGACAGCATGTCATTTGAAAGGACAGCATATGAAACGCGTGTATAAAACATTATTCGGCCAGGTCGTCATTGCACTCGTACTGGGCATCATCGTAGGCGTCGTCTGGCCCGAGTTCGCCGTGCAGCTCAAGCCGTTCGGCGATGGCTTCATCAAGCTGATCAAGATGATTATTGCGCCATTGGTATTCTGCGTAGTGGTGCATGGCATCTGCAGCACCAGCGACATTCGCAAAGTAGGGCGCGTCGGCATCAAGGCGTTGGTCTACTTTGAAGTGGTCACCACCTTTGCGCTTGCCCTGGGCGTGATATTGGCCTATATATTTTCGCCGGGCCATGGCATGCATGTGGATCCCGCATCGCTGGATGGAGCCGCCCTGTCGGCTTATACGGGCCGCGCGTCCCAGGCCACGGACACCGTGGGCTTTCTCATGCGCATCATTCCAAGCACTTTTGTCGATGCATTTGCCGGCGGAGACATTCTGCAAGTCCTGCTGATCGCCGTCATGTTCGGCTTCGCGCTTGCGCTGCTGGGCGATAGAGGACGGCCCGTCGTCAACATGCTGGATGGCCTGACGCAGGTGTTCTTCAAACTCATCGGCTTCATCGTCAAGCTGGCGCCGCTCGGCGTCCTGGGCGCGATTGCCTTTACCGTTGGAAAATATGGCGTAAGTACGCTGGGCCAGTTGGGTCAACTGGTGGCGCTGTTCTACGTTACCTGCTTTATCTTTGTGGCCGTGGTGCTGGGCTTTATTCTGCGCCTGGCCGGGTTCAACATCTTCAAACTGCTGCGCTATCTGCGCGAAGAGCTTCTGGTGGTGTTGGGTACTGCGTCTTCCGATGCAGTCCTGCCGCAGGTCATGCGCAAGCTTGAACTGATGGGCGTCAAGAAGTCGACGGTCGGCCTGGTGATCCCAACGGGATACTCCTTCAACCTGGACGGATTTTCAATCTACCTGACACTGGCGGCAGTGTTCATCGCGCAGGCAACCGATACGCCGCTGTCTTTTGTCGACCTCATGACGATTCTGGCGATTTCCCTGCTGACATCCAAGGGCGCGCATGGTGTGCCTGGCTCCGCGATCGTCATTCTCGCCGCCACGCTGAGCGCCATTCCTGCAATCCCCGCCATCGGGCTGGTCCTGGTGCTGTCGGTAGACTGGTTTATGGGCATGGCCCGTGCGCTGACCAATATGGTGGGCAATTGCGTGGGCACCGTAGTCATCGGCGCATGGGAACGCGATATTGACCGCGTTCGTGCGCACGATGTGCTCAACGGCGTAATAACTGTCGATCTGGATGCGCCGGACGATGATGCGCAAGACGAAAGTGTTCCGGTGCTGCCGGCGGACGCAACGCAGGCTGCACCCGCCTTCTCCAAGCAGGTGGCCTGAACCGTGCGTGGCAGGTATCCGACTATGGTTTCCGAGCCACGCCGGCGCCCGCGGGCGCCTTCTTGCGCTTCACGCCAGGTCCTTGCGCATAACGCTTAGCTCGGCTGCTTGGTCTGACCCGCATCCTGCTTTTGATCCAGCAGCTTGCTGAAGTCGCTGTCCAGCTGCTTGAGCGAATCATCAATGGCCTGGTGCCGTTCATCGATCCAGGCCTGCTGGGCGGCCAGGTTTTTTCTGGCTTCGGCAAGCATGCGCTTCATCTCCGCAGGCTGAGGCCCGCCCGTGGTTGCGCGGTGATTGACAATGGCGACAGGGTCCAGCGTGGTCTTGAAGTCTGCCTCGCTCATGGGCAGTTCCTGAGGATACGGCGTGCCATGCACAACTTCTGTATAGATGCGCTGGGCTTGTGCATAAGGGAAGTCCAGCGGCTTGATATCGTGGTTCCTGGCATATTCGACCACTTCCGAGGCGAAGTGATGCCCGATGCGGAAGGGCAGCTTGTGGTTGCGCATCAGCGAATCGGCCAGCTCCTGGGATGCCGTCCAGTCGCTGTTCAGTTCTTCCAGGGCGCGTTTGGGATCGACCACCAGCGCCTTCATGACATCGTCCCAGTTCTTCAGCGCCTTGACTGCACTGGCCACCATGGCGCTATTGGTCTTGGCGCTTTTTGGATCGGGCATTCCCGGCGTGATGTTGTGCGTCTGGAGGACGGGGCCGAACGCCAGCGTCAAGGCCGTGGAAGCACTGCTGCGGGTGCGGTTCAGCAAACCGGGATTGCGCTTTTGTGGCATGGCGCTGGACACATAGGTGTTGTCGCCGCCTTCGCGCAGCAGAATCCACGGGCGCGACTGCGCATACTGCGTCATCAGGTCTTCAACGAAGTTGCCGGTATGCAGCGCGATGCTCGTGACGATGGAAGCCGCTTCGACGGGTTCCTCCATGGACGAAATCTGGCTCGCGTCATAGGCATTGTCGACGATGCGGGGAAAACCCAGATAGTGTGCCATGCGCTCGCGATTCAGCGGCCAGCTCGTGCCATTGAGCACCGTCGTACCCATGGAGGAGCGGTCGATGCGGACATAGGCTTCGCGGATGCGCTGGGCATCGCGCTGCAGTCCTGCTGCGTGACCGAGCAGATAATGGCCGTAGCTGTTGGGCTGCGCCGCAACGCCATTCGTATAGTTCGGCACGATGGTGCCCGCGTTCTTCTCCGCCAGGTCTACCAGCGTGGTCGATGTCTTCTGCAGACGTTGCGCCAGCGCGAGCAGGTCGTCGCGCAAAATGGCGGAGCGGAAGGTGGCATGCATGTCCTGGCTTGAGCGGCCAGCATGCAGCAGAGTGATCTCAGGCCCAGCCGCGTCTATCATAAGCGGCTCAAAAGTGATCACGGTCGACGGGCGCTTGCCGCCCTCCTTGTTGCCGGCATCGATGACTTTTTCTATGCCTGCCGCAAAGCCGGGTGCTTCCGCCTTGTCGATCAGGCCCTGCTCAGAGTTGATGACCAGGCTGGCCTTATTGATCTCGCCCAGCCAGAAGAACTCGTCTCTTTTCGGTGCTTCTGCGGCTCCTGCCGCGGAATGGGCGAGCAGGCTCAGGCAAATTGCCGAGAGTATCGGGGCTTTCATGGTGTGTCTCCCTTGTCGTTGGTTTTTAGCGTTTGTGCACTTATTGTATGGGGTGCGTTGCCGTAATGTCGTTACTTAAATTGACAGGTGAGTGGAGTGTTACTCAGCCCGCCGCCACACGCTGGCCAGCCAGGGCTGTTGCGCGCGCGGCAGCCCGGCCGGTCGGTAATAGTGCTCCAGCTCCTCGAATCCGGCTGCCTGCATCAGCACGCGCCAGCTTTCCAGGTCGTGATAGGACCCATAGCGGGCGCCTTGCCAGCCTTCCTGGTTCTGTCCGTGCGGATTTGAACTGAACAGCACGCCGCGCGGCTTGAGCGCTGCGCACAGCGCTGCGAGCGTGCCCGGCAGTATCTGGGCGGGTACATGAAACAGCACGGCATTGGCGAAGATGCCATCGAAGAAGCACGCGGGCAGTGTCAGCTTGAACAAATTCTGCTGCCACACCTCGCAGCCTGAGTCTGCCCGGGCCATTTCCACAAAGCGTTCCGAACCATCCAGGCCGATGGCGCGATGTCCCAGGGCGCTGAAGGTTTTCAGATCGCGGCCAGGCCCGCAGCCGACATCCAGCAGGGTATACGGTGGCGCGCCTTCAATATGGCGCAACAGCGCAGCGATATTCTGGCTGACGTCGTGGTCTGCCGTGCCGGCGCGAAAACTCACGGCGTTGTCGTTGTAATGCGCCAGCGTCAATTCGCTGATCCTGCGCAAGGTGTCGTCATCGATGGTCATGCATGCTCCATATACATTCGCGTATCGCCTGCTGCGGCTTTTGCTGGCCAGGGGCGCCTTCCCGCCTGCCGTCATTCTCTTGATAGTAGCGTGATTGGATTGCTTTACTATGTTCCATACCTAAAGACAGAGAGGAGCAAAATTTCCATGACAGAAACCCTTGCCGTGCAGCTGACGGAGTTTGGCGCGCCCGACGTCATGCGTCTGGTACCGACGGATCTGCCCGATCCCGGCCCTGGCCAGGTACAGATCAGGCAAACCGCCATAGGCTTCAATTATATTGACGTGTACCAGCGCAGCGGCAAATATCCCTTGCCGACGCCCACTGGCCTGGGGCACGAAGCGGCTGGCGTCATTGTCGCGCTTGGCGAGGGCGTAACAGACCTGCAGGCAGGCGACCGCGTTGTCTATATGAATGCAGGCATAGGCGCCTACGCCACGCACCGGAATGTGGCGGCAGATCGCCTGGTCAAACTGCCAGAAGGCATCAATGATGACGAAGCCGCGGCAATGTTTTTCAAGGCCATGACGGCCCAGTATCTGCTCACCAAAACTTACCCTGTCGGCAAGGATGACATCGTGCTGGTGCACGCCGCCGCTGGCGGCGTGGGGCAGATCCTGAGCGGCTGGGCCAAAGCATTGGGCGCCACCGTGATCGGCACGGCCGGATCGCCCGAAAAGTGCGCTATTGCCCGCACTGCCGGCTGCGACGTTGCCGTCGATTATTCACAGTCGGACTGGGTCGCGCAGGTGGTTGCCGCAACGGAAGGCAAGAAGGCCTCAGTCGTCTACGACTCGGTGGGCCAGCATACGTTTCTGGGCTCGCTCGATTGCACCAGGCCATTCGGACACGTGGTCGTCTTTGGCGCTGCCTCGGGCCCGATTGCGCCATTTGACGTTGAGTTGCTGAACAAGAAGGGTTGTCTTCACCTCACGCGCCCCTCTGTTTTTCCTCACAACGCAGATCTGGCGACCTTTCGCGCCAATGCCGGGATGGTGTTCGATGCCTGCCGGCAAGGCGTCGTGCGCGCGCAGATCGGCGCCCGCTTTCCCTTGGCTGACGTTGCGCAGGCGCATATCGCGGCCGAGAGCCGGGCCACTACCGGTGCCATTGTCATCGTGCCCTGAACCCGCGAGGCCACCCCAGGTAGGCCGGGGCTGGCCCGGCGGCCTATTTTCCCATCATCGTCTCTGGTAGCCAGAGCGCAATCGACGGTACGAACATAATCACCAGCAGAACGGCGATCATCAGGCCCACATAAGGCGCCGAGCCGCGAATGATGGGCCCCAGCTTGGCATCGGTGATGGCCTTGATGGTAAACAGATTCATTCCCACCGGCGGGGTGATCATGGCGATTTCAAGATTGATCACCAGCAGCACCCCGTACCAGATCGGGTTGATGCCCAGGTGCGCCATGGCGGGCAATATGACGGGCATGGTGATCAGAATAATGGCAATGGATTCCAGGAACATGCCCAGCACCATGACCAGCAACATCATGACCAGAATGAAACCGATAGCGCCGATATTCATGGCTACCAGCGATTCTACAATCTGCTGCGGAACCCGCATCTTGGTCAATACATGGCTGAATACGCCTGCGCCGGCCAGTATCATGAACAGCATGGCTGACAGGCGGCAGGCATCCTGGGCAGACGTCCATATTTCACGCCAGCCCACGGTTTTGTAGATCACGACCGTCACAAAGAGCGCAAGCCAGACGCCGGCTGCTGCAGCTTCGGTGGCGGTAAAAATACCCAGATACATGCCGCCCAGCACGAACACAGGCAGGGTAATTGCCCAGATCGATTTGCGCAGTGCGGCGCGCATTTCCTTCAGGGTGGCCCGGGCATCACGCTGGATATGCCGCTGCGCCGTCGAGCACTTGAAAATCGACCAGGCGATAAAGATGCCTGCCATCAGCACGCCAGGCAATACCCCAGCAATGAACAATCCCCCGATGGATGTGTCGGTTGTGATGCCGTACAGAATCATGGGGCCTGACGGAGGAATCAGAATCCCGAGCGTGCCGCCTGCCGCGACGATGCCGTAGGCCATTTTGGGTTCATATCCGTAGCGCAGCATCTGGGGAATCGCAACCGATCCTATGGTCAGCGCGGTGGCGACGCTGGAGCCTGAGATCGCCGCAAATACCGTACAGGCCAGAATAGTGGCGATACCCAGCCCGCCAGGCAAATGGCGTGTAAAGGTATAGGCGGCGTCGTACAGGTCATCGACGACTTTGCCGCGTATCATGACGTGGGCCATAAAGGCGAATAGCGGGATGGCAACCAGAAGATAACGGTTCAGTTCGCCGAAAATGATGTCGACGACGGATCCCATGTTCCCCTGCACCAGCAACAGCAGACCGCCGCCGAAAAGCGTCAGCCCCGCAAAAATCGGAATGCCGGTAAACAGCAGCGTCAGCAGGCCCAGGATGATGACTATCATGATCATGGAGCGCCTCCTGCAACAACTGGGGGGCGGGCAATGCGGATAATGCTGCGCCATAGTATTTCGATGGCGACCAGGGCAAGCAACACACCGCCAACAGGCAGGAGCAATTGCAGCATCCAGATCGGCAGCTCCAGCTGTCCGTCGGTCAGACTGCCTATCATGCGCGATAGCGCCACGGCTTTCCACCCATTGATGATCAACAGGGCGGAGGTGGCGAGTACCGCCAGGCAGGCCCATATCCGGGTCCAGGGCAAGACCCGGGCGGGCAGCAGGTCGATCAGGATATCGACACCGATATGCCCATTCCTGCGCAATACGTCAGGAGCCGCGAACATGACGATTGCCGTCAGCGAGAAGGCGACCACTTCGTCGCCGCCCAGCACCGGCGTTGAAAACAGATAACGCAGCAGTACCGCTGCACCCACGATGAGCAGGTCCAGGATCACCAGGAGGGTCGCGATGGCCATGGTGAAGCCGCACAGCGCTTTGACGAATCGCCCGTAAGCAAGCAGTAGGGCGCCGTCATCGGGCAGCGCCTGAGATAGGGTGTCATTGGACATGTTTTCCCCTCATGCGCTTACAGCCCGTCGATGAGCTTGATCAGCTCGCGTCCCTCGTCTCCTGTTGACTTGAGGAAGGCGTCGCGAACCGCGGGCTGCATGACAGCCTTCAGGGCCTGGATCTGATCCGGTGTAAGCACGACTGCATCCATGCCTGCATCGGTCAGCTTCTTCATGTCTGCGGGGTTCACGCCGTCGTGAGTAATCAGTGAGGCCTGTACCGCTTCATCGGCCGCCCGCTGTATGCCTGCCTGGACGTCTTTGGGCAAGCCATCCCACCAGGCTGGATTGACCACCAGATTGTCGAATACCAGGAAGATTGCCGTTGCTGCCCCATAAGGCTGTACCTCATAGTAGCGGCGGGCGCTGGCGGCCTGCACGCCAGTCAGGCCTGCATCGACCACGCGTGTCTGCAGCGCCTGATAGACCTCGGAGCCCGGCATGGAAACCGGCACAGCCCCCATGGCGATCAAGCCCGCGTCGAACAGTTTGTTCAGACCACGAATCTTGACGCCCTTGAATTTTTCGGGCGCATCCAGCAGGTGATTCGACGAGGTGAAGATCAGGTCGTTGGTATCGACGATCCAGCCGATATTCTTGACGCCTTTTTCGGCCATTTTTTCATCGAGTATCTGCGCGGGCTTGGAGCCGATAAAGGCTTTCTGCTTGGCGGGCGTGCTCATGAGAAACGGAATCTGGGTAACCGCCATCTCGGGGATGGTGCCGCCCCATTGAATGGATAGTATGAGCGCGGCTTCGACCTGGCCGCTGGCCACGGCGGCATGCTGCTGCTGGGGCTTGAACAACTGGGCCGCGCCGAACAGCTGTACCTCGGCCTTGCCCTTGGTTTCTGCAGCCACGTTCTTGGCGAACTGTTCCATCAGCTTGGCGGTATGGTGCGAAGGCGGGAACTGATGGCTGATACGCATCGTATACTCGGCCGCCTGAGCCAGCCCGGCAGATAGCATCAGCGTTGCCGCAACGAGGCTAATTTTTTTCAGATAATGCTTCATGTCGTCCTCCTGTCGGGCCTTTTGGTTGTAAGGCCCTGGTTCTTGGGTGCAGGTCCTGCGCCTATGCGCTGGCTTGCTGAGCGCGCCAGCGCTGGGTTTTGGGCAGGCCTGATCGGGCCAGCCCGCCGAATAATTCCTCTTCTGGCATGTCGCGTACAAGGATCTCGCGCACGGCGACCAGCCTGTCGATGTCTATGCCGGTGTGCAGTCCCATCGATTCGCATAGAAACACCATGTCTTCGAACACCACGTTGCCGCTGGCACCTGGCGCAAAAGGGCAACCGCCCAGTCCGCCCAGCGAGCCATCGAGAATCCGAACGCCGGCACCCAAGGCTGCGGCTGCGTTGGCAATCGCCATGCCTCGCGTATCGTGGAAATGCGCAGCCAACGGAACATCGCCCGTCAGTTTGCGCGCGGCAGTCATCAATGCGGCCACCTCTTGCGGACCGGCATATCCCACCGTGTCGGCCAGTGAAATCACATCGGCGCCGGCCGCCAGGCTGGCCTCGACCAGCCTCAGGACCTCGGCGGCTTGCACATCGCCTTCGATGGAGCAGCCAAACGCCATCGCAATGCCTACTGTCAGAATCGGCGCCTCGGGGCCTGCTGCATCGCGCATGGCTGCAATCTTGCCAGCCAGCGCGAGCGCCTGCTCGCGAGAGCGTCGCGTATTGGCCTGGCTATGTCCCTCGGTGGCCGACAGGACAAAGACCATTTCATCGACATTGGCCTGCAAGGCATCCTCTGCGCCGCGTTCGTTCAACGTGAGGGCGGCCACATGAGCGCCGGGCAGTGCTCTGGCGGCCCCGACCATTTCCCGCACATCGGAGAACTGGGGAAACCTGCTGGCCGGGAGAAACGAGCCGACTTCAAACATCCTGACTCCCGCGGCATATTCCTGCCTCAGCCATTCCAGCTTGGCAGCCGTGTCAGGGAAGCGTCGGACAAGCTGCAAGCCATCGCGCAAGCCCACTTCGCGCAGTGTTATCCGGGCATCTGGATAAATCGTCTTCAACCGGCTCATGTCGGTACCCCTTCAATGCCGCGCGCAAGCGCAATGGCTTTACTGTCGAAACCCAGCGAGGCCAGGATGGCCTCGGTGTCCTGCCCCGAGGCCGGCACATCGCCGCCGCCGCTCATCAACTGACGGTCTACCTCAAAAGGCAGGGCAGGCGCCCGGAAGCTCGTGCCGTCCGCGCACTGCGATACCGCTATCCCGCCTGGGCGCATCACATGAGGATCCTGGTACATGTCGCAGGGGCGGGCGATGGGCGAGAAAGGAATGCCATTCGCTTCGAACTGCGTGCTCAGTGTTTCGGCATCGAGGGACGCGATTTTCTCCGCCACCAGCGGGATCGTCCAGCTTCGCGCTTCGATCTGCTGCATTCTGGTCGACAGGCGCGGATCCGACAGCAGGGCGTCCAGTCCGAGTATCTTGCAGACGGTGGCCCACTGGCCTTCCGTGACGGCGCCGACAAACAGTTGCTTGCCGTGCCGGTCGGAGAAAATGTCATAAATAGGCCACGAGAACTCGCGCTCCGGCATGGGGGGCGGATTCTTGCCTTCCAGCTCGAACTGCACCATATGCTGTGCGACCAGCAGCAGACAGTTCTCGAACAACCCTATTCGCATTTCATGACCCTTGCCGCTTTCCTTGCGCTCTATCAGCGCCGCCAGCACCGAAAACGCGGCAAACAACCCGCCCATGATGTCATTGGCGGACGAGCCCACGCGAAGCGGCGTGCCCGTTGGGCCTGTCATATAGGCAAGGCCTGTCATCATCTGCACAACCTCGTCCAGCGCGGTCCGGTTCTGATATGGTCCTGAGAGAAAGCCTTTGCACGATGCAATGATCAGCTTGGGAAACTGGCGCTTGAGCTGTTCTGGATCGGCGCCGGCCTTGGCAAGCGATGCATCCCGGAAGTTCTCGACAAACACATCGGCCGTGGCGAGCAGGTGATTGAGTGCAGCTCTGCCTTCATCGGTTTTCAGATCTAGCTGAACGGATTTCTTGCCTCGATTGAACAGTGGAAACATGGGGCGGCCCATGCCTGAAAGATAACGAGTCTTGTCGCCGCCCGGTGGTTCCACCTTGATGACTTCCGCACCCAGATACCCCAGAAACATGCCGCAGGATGGTCCCATGATCATGTGACTCATCTCTACAACCCTAAGGCCTGCAAGTGGTGAAAATGCCTTGTCCATTCCGATACTCCTCCAATCTGAGGGCAGAATATCATTGATATTTGAATCAGAAAATTATATTGTTTCAATGGCTGCATTCTAAAAAGTTGAGAATATGGATATCAGGCAATTGCGCACCTTTCTTGCCATCTACGAGTCGGGCGGTATTTCGCGGGCGGCGGAAATCGAGCGCACGGCCCCCTCCGTACTCAGCCATCATCTGGCCAACCTGGAGGCGCAGTTCCCCAAGCCGCTCTTTGTGCGCAATCCGCGAGGTCTGCTGCCGACCGAGTATGGGCAGCGCCTGTATGCACACGCAGTGCAAATACTGCGTGCGTTGCAACTGGCCAAGGAAGACATGAACAATATGTCGGGCGAGATCAGCGGCTCGGTAGCCATCGGTATGGCCTATACCGCCCTGGAGGGTATAGGCAAGAACCTGATGCGCATCGTGCTGCAGGAATATCCCAGGCTTTCCCTGATGCTGGCTGAAACCTTGTCCGGCAGCACGATTGCGCAGTTGACGGACGCGCATGTCGACCTTGCGCTGGCCTACAACGCCACGCAGAATCCCGCGCTGCGCGTCACGCCGCTGCTCGAAGAGCGCATGATCTGCATCGGTAAAAAGGAAATCATCGGCGATACCGAAACGCCTATCACCGTCAAGAAGCTGCTGACGCTGCCTTTTGTGCTGTTGCGCCGCGGCACTTCGGGGCGTTCCATCATGGACGACCCCCGCCTGCAGAAGCAGTTCGAGCAAAGCGCCCGCGTACAAACCGACAACGTCAACGCGGCTATTCTCTTCGTCGAAGAGGGCTATGGCTGTGTGATCGGCTCGAAATCGTATCTGCGCAAGCAGCTGCAGTCCGGTGCGGTGGCCTACCGGGATATCGTCAAGCCCAAGCTGCTGCGCACGCTGTATCTGTGCGAACACGCAGACAAGCCGCCCTCGCGCGCCGTAGAAGTCGTCAAGCAGCTTGCGCTCAGCCTCATTGCGGAAGAGGTCCGGCAGGGGCGGTGGGATTGCGAGCGGGTCCTGTTCGCAGAAGATGCGCCATCCGCGGGGACAAAGACATAGGCCCTCTGTCTGTTTATACTTTCGGATAACGCTGCGCGGTTCCGGCCCGCAGTTCATTCCGGTATTGTCCCTGCCATTGCGCATACAGCATCGGCATAATAATCATATCCAGGAGACAGGGCGCAGCGCAGGGCCAGGCGGGCCGCAATTTGCAGTCCGCACGCAGCGTGACAGCGCCATGAACGCATATGGCTGATCAAAGCAATTTCATACAGGTAAAGCGCCGGCAGCTCCTGCTGGCCTCCGGCGCCATGTCGTGCCTGGGCGTGTTCGGCAGCAAGCTGGCGCAGGCTGCCGATGCCAAAGAGGTCAGTTACGGGCAAGGCAGCATCGATCCCATCTTCACGGCAGGCTATGTAGCACTGGCGCAGGGCTATTTCGCTGACGCGGGATTGAACGTCAAGTATCTGAACACGCAAAGCGGCCCGCGCACCAATCAATTGCTGGCGGCGCGCCAGATCCTTGTGGGTGCAACCGCTGCGACGGCAGCCCCCGCCCTGACCATCGCCGGCAAGCCGGCTGCGCTGATATTCGGTTTCGACCGACGCATGACCTACGCCAATGTACTGGTGCGCAAGAGCGACTACGACAGCGGTAAATTCCGCACGCTCAAGGATCTGGACGGCCAGAAAATAGGCGCCACGCAGCCGGGCTCCGTGACGGCGCTGATGGCGATCTACCTGATGCAGCAGGCAGGCATAGGCAACAAGGTGGACATCCGGCCGCTCGGCGATCTGGCCACCATGCTGGCGGCGCTCAAGACAGGATCTGTAGCGGCGACCATGGCAACGGCATCGATGATGGAGCAGGCGGTAGCAGAAGGCTGGGGCACGCCCATTTTCAATGGCATAGACAGCGAAGTCTGGAACCAATACATGAAGGGAGATGTCCCCGGCATCGCCGCCTATGCGCTGGTGGACGACATCGAAAAGCGTCCTGAAGACATCCAGCATTTTGTCGACGGGATGGTCAAGGCCCAGGACTACATCAATGGGCATACCCCCGAAGAGATTACCGACGTCGTCTACAAGGACTATCTCAAGGCCCTCAGCCGCCCCTCGGTGCTCAAGGCGGTAACGGACTACCAGGCCAATGTCTGGCTCAAAGACAATATCATCACTGAGGATGCCTATAACCGCATGGCCGCCATCATGGGCGACGGACGGCAGTTTTCCAATGAGCAGATGAAAACCGTGCCCTACGAAAAATGCGTGAACATGTCATTTGTGCGCAAGGCCAGAGGCATGGCGTCGTGATCGAGCTGCGCGAGGTCTCCAAGGCATTCCAGACCGACAAGGGGGACACCTGGGCGATCGGCAATGTGTCGCTCAGCATCGCGCAGGGGGAATTCGTGTCCATCGTCGGGCCTTCAGGCTGCGGTAAGAGCACCTTGCTGAATCTGATTGCCGGCTTCCTGGAGCCGACGGCGGGCACGATAGAAATCGATAACGAGCCGGTCAAGGGCACGCTGCATCCGACGCTGGGCTATATCTTCCAGAAAGACACGCTGCTGCCCTGGTACAACGTCTACAAGAACGTGGCCCTGGGCCTGCGCTTTCATGGCGTGCCGGAAGACAAGGTCAAGGCCAAGGTGGCGCAGTTGCTGGAGTTGGGACATCTCACCGGATTCGAGCATGCCTATCCGCATCAACTGTCGGGAGGCATGCGGCGGCGCGTGGCCTTGCTGATGAGCCTGGCTGTCGAACCGCGCCTACTGATGCTCGATGAACCCTTCGGTGCGCTGGACACGCACACCAAAACGCATTTACACCGGGAACTGATGGAGATCTGGCGAAAACTCGGCCAGACCGTGGTGATGGTGACGCATGATCTGGACGAGGCCATCACCTTGTCTGATCGTGTCGTGGTGCTGTCGTCGCCGCCCAGCGGGGTGCTGCTCGACGAGCGTATCAACATTCCTCATCCCCGTGATGTCTTCTCGGTGCGCGAAAGTCCGCAGTTTGTGGCGCATTTCCAGAGCATCTGGAGCGTGCTGGGTCAGCAGTTCAGGACGGCTGCATGAGCGCGCGTCAAGAATGCCGCCCCGGCATGCGTTCGTTTGTCAGTGCCACAGAAGGAGGAGCCCCTGTGAAGCCCGAGGTCACCCGATGAGCACAGAATTTTCAGATGCGCCTCAAGGCGGGGACAGGCACCTTGCTCAGGCGCGTCGTGCCGCGGCGCACAGGCGGTTTCGCATCACGCTCTGGCAGATTGGCATTCTTGCCGTCATCCTGGGGGCCTGGGAGATTCTGACGCGCATTCCATGGTTTGTTGCGAATACGGTGTTCGACCCCTTCTTTATCAGCCAGCCATCCAGGATTGCGCTCCGCTTGTGGGAATGGGTGCAGCCCGGCCCCGACTCGGTATGGCCGCATCTGTGGCTGACGCTGCGAGCGACCTTTCTGGGCCTGTTCGTCGGCGTGGGCAGCGGCTTTATCGTTGGCGTAGCGCTCAGCCGCAACCGCTTCATGGCCGATGTCCTCAATCCCTTTATCGTGGCTTTCAACTCCATGCCGCGCATTGCCTTTGTACCGCTGATCACCATGTTTTTTGGCCTGGGCATTGCTTCCAAGGTCGTGACGTCCTGGTTTGTGGTGTTTTTCCTTGTGTTCTTCAATACCTATAAGGGTGGTCGCAGCGTGGAGCGCGAACTGCTGCAGTTCTGCCAGACGCTGGGCGGTTCGCCCAGGCAGATTTTGTGGCGGGTGCGCATTCCCACCGCCGCCGCCTGGACGTTTGCCGCCTTGCCCAATGCCATCAGCTTTGCACTGATCGGCGTTGTGCTGGCCGAATTCGTGGGATCAACCACCGGCATGGGCTATCTCATGATTACCGCCCTGGCCACGCTCAACGCCACAGACATGTTCGCTGCTGTCGTATTGCTTTCGATCGTGGGCATTGTGCTGGTGTACGGCATTACGCTGATAGAGCGGCGCCTGCTGCACTGGTCGCCGGAGTTCAGGGACAATTGAGTGGGGGGGCGGGCATTTGTCTTTTTTTGCCGCGCCACCCAATCACTCCACCTTGTTCATGAACTGCGCAGCGCGTGATGGATGCCGCCTCACAGCGGCCATACCACCAGTATCATCGGCACCGCGATAAGGCTCACCACAACTTCCAGTGGAAGCCCCATGCGCCAGTAATCCCCAAAACGGAACCCCCCCGGCCCGAGGATCAGCGTATTGTTCTGGTGCCCGATGGGCGTCAGGAATGCCGCCGAAGCGCCAATGGCCACTGCCATCAAAAAAGGATCCGCATTCGCATTGAGCTGTGCGGCCGAGCCGATGGCAATCGGACACATGATGGCGGCAGTGGCCGCATTGTTGATGACATCGGACATGAACATGGTCACCAGCAGCACCAGGGTCAGCGCAACAATCGCATTGCCTTGCGCAACGCTGTCCAGCAGGAACACGGCGATCAGCTTGGCGGTGCCGGTGCTTTCAATGGCCTGCGCAACGGGCAGCAGGGCGCCCAGCAGCACGATAACCGGCCAGTCTACCGCTTCGTACATTTTACGCAGCGGCAGCACGCGCAACGTCATCAGCAACAGCACGCCCAGCATAAAGCTGATCGATGCCGGCAGTATATTCAGGGCCGTCGTCGCAACGGCCAGCGCCATGATGGCGCCTGCCATGATCATTTTCCTGCGATCCGGCGTACGCAGCGCACGCGCGGCCAACGGCGCGCAGCCCGCATTCGAGGCGAACTCCGAGATCAGGTCTCCTGATCCTTGCATCAGCAGCACATCGCCATGGCGCAATGCCGTGTGCCGCACGCGGCTGCGGATGCGCGATCCCTGCCGGGAGATGGCCAGCAGATTGACCCCATACCGCTCGCGCAATTCGATATCACTGGCGCTGCGGCCCAGTAAACCTGATCCGGGAAGGATGACGAGCTCCACAAGTTCGGTATCCTCGAGCTGACTGGGCCGGTCTGTTTTCTTCTTGTCCGGTTCTTTCTCTGCGTCAGTCTCTTCCTTTTCGCCCTTGCCCAGGTCCGCTGGATCGTTCTTGTTCTGGCCATTCAAGGCGTCATTGTCCAGCGACCCGTCTTCCTCGGCGCCGTCTTCCTGCTTGACCGCAGGCTTTTCCTCGCCAAATACCAGACCCAGGCTGTCCAGTGCGCCGGCCAGGGCTTCCGGATCGGCCTCGATCAGCACTACATCGCCTTCACGCAAAGGCCCGGCCGAACGAGGCGCCGTCAGCCGGATATCGTTGCGCACCAGGCTGATGATCTGGGCATCGGCGCCTTCCAGCTCAGCTTCGGCTTCATGCAGCGTCATGCCAATCGCCTTGGACCCGGAGGCGATACGCGCTTCAGTCAGATAAGCGCCTGTGTCGAACGATTCTGCGTCGGCGCGCTCCCGCGCAGGCACAATACGCCAGCCGGCCAGCGCGATGAACAGTATGCCGCCAGCTGCGACGGCGACGCCGACCGGCGTGAAGTCGAACATATGGAAGCCGCCCTCTCCGAGCTGGCGGCGAAAGCCGGACACAATCAGGTTGGACGGCGTGCCGATCAGCGTGGTCATGCCACCCAGAATTGTGCCGAACGCCAGCGGCATCAGCACCTTTCCCGGCGCCAGCTTCTGGCGCTGCGCGATCTGCAAGGCGATGGGCATGAGCAGGGCCAGGGCGCCCACATTGTTCATGAAACTGGACAGTACGGCGGACAAGGCGACCAGAGCCGCAATCGTTGCAGTAGGGCCGGCCTCGGTGGGCAGCACCCGCTGCGCCAGCAGGTCCACCACGCCGGTATGCAACAGGGCGCTGCTAAGAATCAATACACAGGCAACCGTGATCACCGCGGGATGAGAGAATCCCGCAAACGCATCCTCGGCGGGTACCAGGCCCACGATGACGCTGGCCAGCAGTGCTGCCGCAGCAACGAGATCATGCCGCCAGCGGCCGTACAGGAACAGGCATAGCGTGGCAGCCAGAATGCCCAGTATCATCCATTGGGGTTGAGTCATTGCGCGAAGTCTGCCGAGCGTATCGTGTCTTCCCAGGCCTGAATCTGCGTCAGGCGTTCCTGGAGCTTTTTCACAATCCGGTCATAGCCGGACGAGCCCAGGGGCAGGTGTCGCGGCGCGTCCGCCGACAGCGCAATGTCGTACATAATCGCTGCGGCGCGCGCCGGATCTCCGGGCTGCCTGCCGCTGTGCGCGGCTGTGGCCTGCATGCGCACGCCTACCGTTTTCTGGTAATCATCGATTGCAGTGATCGTCTGATGCAATGACCGGCCGGCCCAGTCCGTTCGGAAGGGGCCGGGTTCTATGCAAGTGACTTTCAGTCCCAGCGGCGCGACTTCAGACGCCAGGGCATCCGACCATCCCTCCACCGCATGCTTGCTGGCCGCGTAATAGCCCGAGCCATCCGCGCCAATCAAGCCGGCTACGGAGGTGATATTCATGATGTGGCCTTGCCGCTGGCTGCGCATTCCCGGCAGCACTGCGCGCGTGAGGGCGAACAGGCCAAAGGTATTGGCCTCGAACTGGGCGCGGATCTCGTCCTCCTCGCCTTCCTCCACCGAAGCCTGGTAGCCGTAGCCTGCATTGTTCACCAGCACATCTATGCGGCCAAAGCGCGCGATGGCCTCGGAAACCGCCGCTTTGATCTGGCCAGCATCGGTAACGTCGAGCGGCAGCGCCAGCGCGCGGTCGCCCGCATCGTGAATGATGTCGCGCAGCGTGTCCGGGTCACGCGCCGTGACCACGGCGCAGTTGCCCTGCGCCAGTACGTGCGCGGCCAGAACGCGGCCGAAACCTGTGGAGCAGCCTGTGATAAACCATACGGGAAGAGAGGAGGCGGGCATCATGAATTCCTGGTTGGTGATGGCCTGGAAAGCAGGCCTTGTTCGAGCATAGCGGGTTTCAGGCGCTGGCGTCTGGTTCCGGTGGGCGGGATGCTGCGGCGGCCAGAGGCAGCGCATTCCATGTCGGGGCATAGGCGCAGAGCTTGCGCAACAGTTTTTCGAACTGAGCACGCTCTTTTGGCGTCAGGCATGCCGTCATGTCGCGTTCGCGCAGCACCAGCCCCGGCATGAAACGGTCATGCTGCCTGCGGCCTGCTTTTGTGATGTACAGAAGTTGTCGGCGCTGGTCTTCGGGATGCGGCTTGCGGACAATCAGGCCCTTTTTTTCCAGTGCGGTAACTGCGCGGCTGATATTGGTCTTCAGGTGCCCCGAAAAATCGCAGATATCCGTCGCGGCAATCCCGTCCCGAAAGTAAAGAAAAATCAGTGAAAGGATTTCCGGGCGCGTCAGCCCAAACTCGGATTCGATCGCCCGGAAAGACGGCTCGCGATAGCTGTTGATCATATAGCCCAGCTTGTAGGCCATCGGGATCGCCACGCCGTCCAGGATATCGCTCAAATGCTGCGTCATGGTTCATCGTTCTCAGGATTGTCCCCAGCAAGTATAGCGGCACCGCGGGGCGCATCGTATTGTTACTGTTAAATTAGTTGCATATGAGACTATCTGCCGATACACTGATATCAATAATTAAACAGGCCCTGGGTTGGCGCAAGGAGGCAAGGTGATTGCAGACGCTACTGCCGCAGTCGGCATTTCAGCAGGTGCGGCGGCGCTCCCGCGATGCTTTTATTCAGGTACGGCATCGCATCCGGTATATGTGGATCACCTGGCGCCGCTCAACGAGGGCAGTGGCAGGCTTCCCATCATCATGTTGCACGGCGCTTTTCATACCGGCTCGGGCTATATCGCCACGCCTGATGGGCGCGAAGGCTGGGCGCCGTATTTCGCGCGTCGCGGCCATCATGTATTGGCGGTAGACTGGCCAGGTCATGGCCGGTCGCCTGCCGGCCCCGATTTTCACAAGCTGTCGATGCGTGATGTCGTCCCCGCTATTGCCAGACTGCTGGAGCTGACCGGGCCCGCCATCATCCTGGCGCATTCGGCCGGCGGGCCGATAGCCTGGTCTGTGTGCGAGAGCCATCCTGACAAGGTCGCCGCCGTGGTTGGCATTGCGCCCGGGCCGCCCTCGAATATCCAGGCCGAATTGCCGGATGACCGCGCTGCGATCGAAGCGCTCAAGTTTGATGAAGCCGCCGGGTGCCCTGTGTACTCACCGCTTGATGCACCTGTGTATGTCGATATCCAGTTCATTCAGGATTTCTGGGCCAATTCCGCGCAGTTCCCTCAGGGGGGCATAGACGCATATGCCGGATCCATCGTCGCAGAAAGTCCGGTGGTCCTGAATGAGCGATTCAATATCGGCAGCGGCGGCCTGGCGCTGTCCAGTCCGCAGACTGTTGCGCAGCGCCCCATTCTGATCGTTACGGGGGACAGCGACCCTCGCCACCCCCGGCATGTTGACGAAAAACTGGCGCAGTATCTGAACGGGCAGCATCTCTGGCTGGCCGATGTAGGCATACAGGGCAATGGCCACATGCTCATGCTGGAACAGAACAGCGACGAAATCGCCAGCCGGATCGCCGGTTGGATGGATGACAAGGGCCTGTAAAAGGCCGGGCGTAATACTGGTGTCTGCGCAGGCCAGACATGACGGCGCAGCACCAGTCATTCAGAAAAACAACTCAATACCTGGAGACCAACATGTTCAATAGACTCAAACTGCTTGCCGCGCTGGGCGGTGCAACGCTCTGTATGAGCGTCAACGCACAGGTCACCGACGATGTGGTCAGGATAGGCGTGCTGACCGATATGGCCGGCGTCACGGCCGACGTGACGGGGAAAGGGTCACTGGTGGCTGCCCAGATGGCGGTACAGGAGTTCGGCAATACCGTACTTGGCAAGCCTGTTGAAATCATTTCTGCCGACCATCAACACAAGACCGACCTGGGGGCATCCATCGCCAGGCAATGGTATGACACCGGGGGCGTCGATGTTATCGTCGATATTCCCAATTCGTCGATCGCTCTTGCCGTGCAGCGCATCGCGCGCAACAGTAAAAAGCTGGTGATTTTCTCGGGTGCGGGCACGACGGCACTCACCAACGAACAGTGTTCTCCCTATGGCTTTCACTGGACCTACGATACCTATGCGATGGCGCACGGCACCGCATCGGCCGTGGTCGAAGATGGCGGAAAATCCTGGTTCATCCTCGCGTCTGACTACGCCTTTGGTGCGCAGTTGGCCAAAGATACCAGCGAGGTTGTGCTCGCAGAGGGCGGCAAGGTGCTGGGCACGGTCCGGCATCCGCTCAACGTTGCGGATTTTGCGTCCTTTCTGTTGCAGGCGCAGTCTTCAGGCGCTCAGGTGATTGGCATCGCCAACGCAGGCAATGACACCATCAACGCGATCAAGCAGGCAGGCGAGTTCGGCATTACACAGGCCGGCCAGAGCCTGGCGGCCATGATTCTCATGATCAACGACGTGCACAGCCTGGGCCTGGAGAAGGCGCAGGGCACCTACCTGACAACGGCATCCTATTGGGACATGGACGAGCAGACGCGGAAATGGTCCAAGGCGTTCATGGAAAAGACAGGCGCCATGCCGTCCATGCTCCAGGCCGGCGTATATGGGTCGGTGTTGCACTATCTCAAGGCAGTCAAGGCGGCAGGCACCGACGATGCCGACCAAGTGGCCGCAAAAATGCGCGCCTTGCCCATCAATGACGCGTTTACGCACAATGCGCGGATACGCGAAGACGGCCGTGTGCTCAGGGACATGTACCTGGCCAAGGTAAAGACCCCGGCGGAGTCCAAATATCCCTGGGATTACTTCAAGATCGTGCGCACCATCCCTTCCGACAAGACCGCCATGCCTTTGTCGCAGAGCACATGCTCGATGGTGACGCGCGCAGCTGGGGGCGCGAAGAAACAATAGGACGGGGCTGTCGAGCCATGACAGGTGCTTAACGAAGCGTTGCAATGCTGGATTGAATCCATTGTTACAATACGCCGAACATCACAGCATCGGCGTTCGGTCGCTGCACGCCATTTACATGATGCCGGCGTTGCGGCGCTTGACGCGCAGTAATAAAGACAGCAGCCTGTCCTTCATGAGCACATTGCACACACAGATTCCCGCCAACGAGCGAGGGCGAGACTTCATCATTGGCGACCTCCATGGCTGCCTGGACCTGCTTGAAGCAGAAATGGCCCGCCATCAATTCGACCCTTCCGTGGATCGAATGTTTTCTGTCGGCGATCTGGCCGACAGGGGCCCCGACGCCATGGGCTGTCTGCGCTTATTGAACCAGCCATGGTTCTATGCGGTACGCGGCAACCACGAAGACATGCTGCTGGGGTATCTGCCGCCCTCGGGATCGTCGATCAAGCCCAGCCCCGGCGCCGGCGCGCTGCTCATGCGCAACGGCGGCGCATGGGTAGACGCACTGAGTATCGACGAGATGATGGAAATCAGGGACACCCTCCTGCCCAAGATTGCCGCGCTGCCTTATGTCATCACGGTAGGGCAGGGGGAGGCCAGGTTCAACGTGGCCCATGCCGAGCTCATGACGCTCGGCGGCAAGGAAGACAAGCCGGGCTTCTGGCGCCGTCTTGCCGGATCAGGCAGCAAGAAACCGGACGCCCGGCGAGTCGTCACGGATGCCATGCTCAATGATGCGCTGTTGTCCGGCATGACAGAGCCGGTCATGTGGGGCCGCAGGCTTGTGCAGCAGGTCGATGCCGCCACGTGCAAGACGCTCGCCACGCCTCAGGGCCCACTGCTGCTAAGCCAGAACGCCTATTATCCCGGCCTGTCGCTCACCTATGTGGGCCATACGCCGATGCCCAGCATGATGATGCATGCTTCTCACATGTTCATTGATCGGGGGGCGTATATGCGGGATGAGACCAGCGAACTGTTGATGGTGGATCATCGACAGGTATTGGGGTGGCTGGGTTTGGGGTGATGTTCAGTCTGCGCGGCGTGCGAACGCCCGGCGCCGATCACCGAAACGCAAACGTCCAGAACAGATCGCGAAAACCAGGTGGCCCTGTCTCCTGCGTCGTGCGGGTAGACGAAGTAGAAGTCGACATCGGGCGATGCTGGCTTTGTATTGATTTCCTCCAGGGCGCCTGCCGCCACCTCTTTCGTATAGCGCGACCTGGGCAAGAGCGCGACACCCTCGCCAAGCATGGCCAGTCTGGCCAGAAGTTCCATGTTGTTGGAAGATACCGTTGCAGAAAACGGTGTTCTCGCCTGCGCGAACCATTGTCTGATGACCGGGTAATGATGGGACTTTTCGCTGAAAGAAAGTATCGGCCACGCCAGCAACTCAGATGGCACAATGTCTTTTTTGGGTATATCAAGCGCGGGGCTGGCCATCCAGACAAACTTATCCTTTCCCAACGGGGTGCAGTTCAGATACTCCTCGGTGGGAAGACCAGCGACAATCGCTGCATCCAGTTTCCTGGCGCGCAGCAATTCGAGTAGGTTGTCGGTCAGGTCGACATGCAGGGCAAGCTTTATCCCCGGGTACTCCGCCCTTATCCTGGATACTGCTTGCGGCATAGAGGTTGCGGCCAGGTGGCCGGCCACGCCCAGTCGGAATAATCCCGTCAACTTTTCTTTATCGCTTATCTGGTGCTGCAAATACTGTGCGAACGAAACAAGCTGACGGGCACCCTCCAGAAGGTCATGCCCCTTGGGCGTTAACTCGGCTTTCTGCATCCTGCTTCGAACAAAGAGAGATACCCCGAAAAACGCTTCCAGCTCCTTGATGCGCGCAGAAATGGTCGATTGGGTAAGGTGAAGCTGTTCCGCGGCGGCGGCAAACGAGCCTCCGTCGACGATCTGGATAAATGCTTCCAGTTGGCGAATGTTCATCCTGAAAAGCCAGTCTATCCGTTGTAGAAGCGCTTGCCTTCGCCGCGCAGCCACAGACGAACCAGGTGTCTTCGACGCTCTTCCTCTGGATAATCCGTGAAGCCGGTGCGTCGATGTCCTAGCCGCTTGTTGTCGATGATCTGGATTTGCCCTGGTTCGAAATAAAATTCCCGAAAGAAAGCGGGCCCGCGCATGATTGCCTCGAACGTATCCAGTGCTTCCTGTCCCTTCTTGTCCAGCTCCTGGCCCGCCATGCTATATCCATTAATGATATGTCGGTAGGACAGCCGGCATATCAGCTTGCCGTCAACCACCTCAAGCAAAGGGTGGCTTATAAGACGGGGCGACTGCGCGCTGTGCTCCATCTGGCGGTTGAACAGATAGGGTTCAAACAGGCGGTCAACAAGTTCCGGATGCCGTTTGAGCATTTCATTGAATACCGCCTGAAAACTGATAATGCTGCTCACACCGCCTTCCTTCGCTTTCTGAAGACATAACAGCGACACGTAATCGGGTGGACACACGTTATAGCTGTTATCAGTATGGAAGTTCTGTTCCAGGCTGGTCACGTCTGGCCGGACGCCGTTGCCCGGCGCCACTCCCGAATCCCTCACATCGTAGACCAGCTTTCCGTCCCAGCTTTGGGCGACGGGGCGGGATATAAGCTGCATCAACGTCCAGTAGATTTTCTTTGCCTCATCTCTGGTGTAGTCATCCATGGGCAGACGGTCGATGATGACAAAGCCCACGCCGTCATCCAGGATCGCACGGCATTGCTTCATGAGCGCACTGCATGTTGGCAGTTCGAACATGGCAGGTTCAAGAAACTCGATCGGCAGCGGATTTTCCCGCAATACATGAACAACGTCGTTGATTTCCGCTAAAGCCTCTGCGTCGAGAGATACGATGCCATCGCTTGGAGCCAACTTGGCATTGGTCCAGGCGATTTGTCCCGCAAGCTCGTTTTTGGGTATCGCCGCGCCCGGATTGCTTGGATCCTGCTCAAGAATGCCGTTCTGTCTTAGCATCACACTCTCCTTTGCATAGGAAGTCATGGGGAGATTCCAGTCTATTTCTTATAGTCCCGCGAGGCCAAACTAATTATTTTTGGGCCAGCATATCGAAATTATCAATATCCCGCACCGGCACCGCCTCCCGGGCCATCTCTATCGAAATGCGCTGCGCCTGCGCCTGTGCAAGCCGGGCGTTGATGTCCATGGAAAGCGTCCAAAAGTAAGTGCCCGCGGCAAGGCTGCCGAGTAAAGACAGATTGCGCTGTACTTTGCCCGAAGTATCCATCACACACCCGGTGTTGTAATCAAGTCGGGCGCCGCCAGATGGATCGGAAGAAATGTATCCCGCTTCAAGCAACTGGGCGATCAAACCGTCTCTCGTGTTCGACGGGTCCAGGGAGAAACTGGTGGCATTGATCACATAATCCACCTTCAATGATTCATGATTGTGTTGCCGCGTATCTGCGAGTCCCGTCTTGCTCCGATGGATAAAGAACGCCTGAGCGCGCGGATCATGGCTGCAAGCTGTAAAGCCAGGTAGCACCTTCAAGGTATGCTGCCGGAAATAGGCCTGAAGTTTCAAGGCGTTCATGAGTGGAAAAGTAGCGCGTCGCGCCATCCATAAGGAACGCCACTTTCTGTGGTAGTCAAGACGCTGTTCTTCGGACAGGCGTTGCCATACGATATCGATGACATCGTTGCTGGCGCTGCATACCACCTGCCAGAGCCGCTCCTGCTCCTGCGATACTGCTATCTCGTGATCAAGCGCGCTGTGCGCTGGTAAGTCGGGACCCAGGACGTCAGCCATGTCCAGCCGTCCTCCCAGGGCCTCCAGGTGGGACACCAGCAGCGAAAAAAAGCTTTCCAGGGTCAGCTCGCCGCCGTTAGCCTGCACGTGATCTTCCACATCTTCGGCCGTCAGTCTGCGCTCCAGCTTTGTACGATTCAGCTTGCTGCGCACGGAGGGCAGGCGCCCATTTCTGGAAACACAGATGATTTCGCCGCGATGCCCGGATTCCCGGAGGGCGACAATGGCGTCCACAGCGCTCAGGCTTGATCCAATAATACCAACCGACGCACTCTGTTCTATTTCATGAGCCAGCTTACTGACAGGGTAGGGGGCATTGAAATAGCGGGCAAGGCCGTCCAGTGTCGGGAACGCCGTAGAAGGCAGATTGCCGTTGCACAGCACGACGCGCTTGGCCGTGTAGCGTCGGCTGCCGTCGACCAATACACGCCAGTCACCGTTTTCGGATTCGCACAAGCCTACGACGCGCTGCGCGACATGCTGGATGATGAAGCCGCTTTTCCTGCATTCCGCAACCGCCTCTTCAAAGACGCTTTCCATGTAAAGCCCGAACAATGGCCTGGGCAGAAAAGCGCTATCGTCGAAATGCTCGACCATGAAACGAGACAGAACCGATGCCGGCTGTGCTGACAGCCAGCGGTGAAAATGAGCCTTGTCGTTGGCGAACGCGCTCATGTTCCTGACGGGTATGTTCAGGAGGTTGCTGGGCAAGTCATCATGGTAGGCATCCCCCGCACCCGGACGCTGGCGCGGCTCGAACAGCAGAATCGTTGCGGGATGTTTTATTCGATCTCCTTCCTGCTGCAGGCAATTTACCAGCTGAGCCAGAAACGAAACGCCGACCGACCCGCCGCCGATAATCGCTATGTCCGCATTCGTATCCATGGCTGTTCCGTCCGGTAATTAATTAATGCCGGCGCGATCGATCACATCTCCCCATATTGATACCTCATTGGCCAGCTCCTTATCCGTCTCCGCTGGTGAAGTAGGCTGCGCTATGGCGCCCTGGACCGCGAGCGACTTCTTTACTTCGTCACTTGCGGCGATGCGTTTCATGGCGTCAGATATCTGTGTAAGTATGGCCGGGGGTGTGCCTTTGGGCGCCATAAGCGCATAGCGGGTACTTAAATCGAAATTCTTTACGCCTGACTCCATCAGTGTAGGCACGTCCGGTAATTGCGCGACTCGGCTGGCCGTCGTAACGGCAAGAAAGCGGACTTTGTTGCTTTTCGCATGCGGCAGGAGCGTGGGCATCGTTTCAAACACAATGTCCACCTGTCCTCCCAACAGATCAGTCATGGCCGGGCCACTGCCTTTATATGGCACATGCAGAAACTTTGTACCCGTTTCGAGTTGAAACTTTTCGCCGACCATGTGCTGCGAAGATCCGACCCCCGCCGAGCCGAAGGTGAGCGTGCCCGGTTCCTTCTTGGCCAGCGCAATGAGTTCCTTGATGCTCTTTACGGGTAATGAGGAGCGTACAACCACCGCGAGCGGCGTCGATGTCCCCATGGAGATTCCCGCGAAATCATCCGGAAACTTGTACTTTGGATTACGACCAGGCAGCTTGGAGTTGATGGCGTGGCTGCCCACAGCGCCCATCAGAAGCGTGTAACCGTCCGGTGCTGATGAGGCAACGAACTGAGCCCCTATGTCGCCGCCGGCGCCTGCCTTGTTCTCGACGATCACCGGCTGGCCCAGAAGCGCGCCGAGCCGGTCTGCGTAGAGCCGGCCGGTGAAGTCTGATGCGCCGCCGGGAGGGTATGGAACCACCATACGGATTGGTTGAGTCGGCCAGCTCTGGGCAGAGGCCGCGAGAGTGGTGATGGCGAGCAATACGCCGGCAATTAATCTGCAAACACCTTTGTTCGGCTTATCCATATAAGTCTCCATAAGCTTATATCCTATAATTTAGGAAGTAAGTGTTATAAATTGATTTTTTCTAGCTTGGCATATACACTTTGGACCGTCAATAACTATTTACAGTCCTGCACTACTGGCGATTCGTGGCCCAGTAGTGCAGGCATATACTGATAGTTCATGCTTATGGATGTCGTGGCGATGAGTGCTGCTTTTGGCGCCCACAGCCCTGATCTTCACATATCCAGGACAAGCAGTTTTTGAACCAACACGATGGAGCACGTCAGCATGTCATCCGGATTCAATCAAAAGCAGAAGGAAGTCTCCATCAATGAACTGGCCGCCCTTATTCCCGATGGCGCGTCCGTCGCGCTGGGCGGAAGCTTTCTTCATCGCGGACCATTTGCCCTGGTGCGCGAACTGGTACGGCAACAGCGAAAAAATCTGGAAATCGTCAAGCAGTCGCCTGGCTATGACATTGACCTGCTCTGTCGTGCGGGCGTAGCGTCGCGGGTACGTGCAGGTATTGTTGCGATGGAAGGTAACTTTGGCCTTGCGCCGTATTACCGCAAAGCGGTGCAGACAGGCGCCGTGGTGCTTGAAGAGCACGCCTGCGCAACGCTGACCGCAGGACTGAGGGCGGCAGCATTTGGCGTTCCATTTCTGCCCTGTGGCGGAATACATGGCAGCGACCTCGCCGAGCTGAATGGTTGGAAAAAACTCGAAGACCCCTATGGCAGTGGCGAACAGGTATACCTGATTCCAGCCATCCAGCCTGATGTGGCTGTCATCCATGCCAACGAAGTCGATGCGAGGGGAAATGTGCGTGTACTTGGCACCTCGCACTGGGATCGCATCATGAGCCGCGCGGCCAAGCGCGTGCTTGTTGTTGCGGAGCGTGTTGTGAAGAGCGAAGTGTTCACCGAGCAACCGGAGGTCACCCTCATTCCATACTTCATGGTTCAGGCCTACGCAGTCGTGCCTCAGGGCGCCTGGCCTGGTTCGTGCTGGCCTCACTACGAAATCGACTACCCCGCCGTGGAAAGCTATCTTTCAGAAGACAACGACGCGCTCCAGAATCATTTGGCCGCTGCGCCCGAAACCAACATCAAGGAACTGATCTAGATGCGTTCGCAATGGTCTCCTTTTTCTTTTATCGTCACCAACCTCGCCAGATTCATCCGGCCGGATGAAATTACTTTCAGCGGCGTCAACTCGACCATGCCTATGCTCGCATGTTTGATGGCGAAAAAAGCATATGACTGGGATTTTGTCTACATCAACGTGGCGGGAGGTGTCGACCCGTCTCCTTCCAAGATTCCTCAGTCCAGCTCCGATCCCGTGCTGGCTGAGCATACTGCGTCTATTTTCTCGAACGAAGATTTTTACGATTTGTGCACGCGCGGTCGTATGGACCTGACCTTTCTCGGGGCGGCCCAGATAGACGGCGACGGCAATGCAAATAACTCGGTGATAGGAAACTGGCATCGTCCGAAGGTAAGACTTCCGGGCGGCGGCGGCGGAGCCGTCATGTTACCCACCGCGCGGCGGGCCTGCACCTGGCGCACAGAACACTCAACGCGGACATTTGTAGAGAAGCTGGATTTTCGTACGTCCGCGGGTGGCTTTCATGGCGTTGTCACGCCGATTGCGGTTTTCGTCAAGAAGGCGGATCGCCTGGCCCTGCACAGTTGGCATCCGGAATCCAGCGTAGACGAGATCGTCCAGCGGACGGGTTTTGCCTTCGATGCCTCTGACGCCCACCCCGCCGAACCCCCTTCCGAGCGCGAACGGCAGGCCCTCTTCGAACTGGATCCGGCCCAGGAATTTGAGCATGACGCCAACGTGACGCTTCGGTAAATGGACGCGATGAACACAGCCCAGACACTGATGCATGTCTACCGGGAACGGTGGACTTCCAACGATTTTGCTGACCGACCGGCGCTAATGAACCACGGCCAGGTTCTCAGCTACCGGGAGTTATACGAAAAGGTGTCATGTAAGGCCGGGCAGTTTAGGGAGGCCGGCGTTCAGGATGGACAGCTCGTCGCCCTGGCCATGGAGCGATCTATTGACGCTGTGCTGTCGATGCTTGGACTCATGGCAATGGGGGCTTGCCCCTGTCCGCTGGAGCCGCGGCTGACGCTTGCCGAGCTTAGGGCTCGCCGAGACACGGTAGCGGTCAGCCTGGTATTGGCTGATGCAGCCAATATGGAAACCATGGCTGAATTGGAGAGCGTGCGGGTACTGAATGTAGAACAACTCCCCGAGTCTGAATCATTCTGGTCGAGTGATATCCGACCAGACGCTGCGGGATTACTGTTGTTTACCTCGGGAAGCACGGGACGCCCCAAGGGTGTCATGATCAGTCACGCGGGCTTGTTGAATAACGCGCGTGGCGTACAACAGATCACGCAGCTTGCCTTTGATGACAGGTTGCTGCATCTGATGCCGCTGTATCACACCAACGGTTTGAACAATCAGCTTTTTACCCCTTTTCTGGCGGGCGCTCAGGTCGCGCTGGCTGAACGTTTCAAGGCTGAGCGGGTAGCGGCGCTGATGCAGGAATTCAAGCCGACCATCATTACGGGCGTGCCGACCATGTACTCTCGTATGCTGGATCATGAATTCCCCCCCGAGTCCTTGCATAGCTTGCGCTTGGCCCGCTGTGGGTCCGCTCCGATCACTCCGGAGCTGCATCAAAAAATAGAGCAACACCTCAGATGCCCGTTGATTGTTTCGTATGGCCTGTCCGAGGCAACGTGCACCTCTACACTCAATCCGCCTGAAGCGCGCAAGATCGGCGCAATCGGGCAGGCGTTACCGTATCAGAAGGTTTATCTACGTGGTGCAGATGGAAAAGTAATCAACACCCCACATACAGATGGCGAAATATGCATAGAGGGCGATAGCCTTATGCTTGGCTACCTGGGCGTAGAGCAAGATGGCGAGTTAACCGGACAAGGACCTGTGCTGCGGTCTGGGGATGTGGCCTATTTCGATGAAGAGGGATACTTTTTCATCACTGGCCGTCTCAAGGACGTGATCATCCGCGGGGGAGAGAATATCTCTCCGGGGCTTATAGAAAAAGTCATCAACCAGGACCCCGCTGTCAAGGCAAGTTGTGTCTTGGGAAAACCTCACCACGATCTGGGAGAAGTGCCCGTAGCCTTTGTTGTCGCGGTCTCGGGAGAACAACTGGCGCCACAAGCGATCACGCAACGTGTTGCGCAGATGTTATCTCGTACCTACTGGCTGGATGAGGCGTTTGTCGTGGAGTCCTTGCCGGAAAATTCCGTGGGCAAGATAGACAAGAAGAAGTTGCGGGAAATGCTTGCGCACTAACCCTTACCCACCCGATACCCCATATCATGCGAGATGGACTGCGCGCACTTGACCACTTCGGGTGCAAATTTTTTTACGAAGGAGGGCGTCAGGCGGTCCAACGGGCCTGATATGCCAACTGCAGCAACAGGATCTCCATGGTTGTTGAAGATCGCGGTGGCTACGCCGCCCACACCCTCGCGCCATTCACCGCGATTGACCGCATAGCCCGTTTTTTCGGCCTTGGCCAGATCTTTTTTCAGGGCGGTGATGGAAGCCAGCGTAGCTCGGGTGTTCTTCACCAAGGCGTCTGCATACCGGTCTATATAGGATTCAGACTGATACGCCAGCAAGGCTTTGCCGGTTGCCACGGCATAGGCCGGTGCGCGTCCGCCCACCATGGAATAGGCGCGGATGGGCTGGGGTGAATCAATTTTTTCGATGTACACGACATCAAAGCCGTCGAGCACGGACAGGTGAACGGTTTCCCCGGTTTTGTCAGCCAGTGTACGCATGGCCGTGGCTGCAAGCTTGCGTACATCCAGCTGAGCCAGTTGGCGCGCGCCCAGCTCAAAAAGACGTATCGTGCCGCGATAGCCTCCGCCCTGTTCGTCCTTGGTCACGTAGCCGGCATGCATGAGCGTTTGCAAGGTGCGATGCGTATTGCTGCGCGTCAGGCCAACCAGAGCGGCCAGCTCGTCGATCGTGCGCGGTGGATTATTCATATCCGTGACCGCTTCGAGGACCATGAGTCCCTTCAATAGTGTTTTGTCCATCGAATAGAGTTCCATGAGGAAAGCGGACAAGATACCATGAAGCCGCTGCCGCCATGGGCTGCGAGCGAGACAAGCCATGGCGGGGCAAAAAACGGCACCGAATCCCGGCCAATAAAGGCTGAGGCCGGTCAGCGGCCCTTGAATTCAGGGGTCCGTTTTTCAGCGAAGCTGGCCAAACCTTCCTGGAAGTCCGCGCTCTGGAATACCCGCTCATTTTCCCGCCATGCATGTCCGGCTATTTCGACCGGGCTTTTGGGCACGGTCGCGTAGGCCAGGCGCTTGAGCATGCTCATGACCAGGGGGGCATTGTCCGCCAAGCGGCGCGCCAGCTTCATGGCTTCTTCCATATGCTGTCCGGCCGGCGCCAGGCGGTTGACCATACCGACTTCATAAGCGCGTCGGGCGTCGATCACCTCGCCCAGCAGCATCAGCTCCATGGCAATCTTGACCGGGATGCGGGAGGCCATCGAGGCGATCATCCCCCCGGCAAACCCCATCTTTGCTTCGGGATAGGTGAATTTCGCGTCTTCCGTGGCCACGCATAAATCGCACATTTGCACCAGCACATTGGCGCCGCCGATACACCATCCGCTGACGGCGGCAATCAGGGGCTTTTCCACAACGACCCCAACACCAGGGGTGAAGCTGCGGTAGTCCGGCGGCGCGGTCGACGCCATGTCCTTGCCTGCCGAGAACGCCTTGTTACCCACGCCGGTCAATATGCCGACACGGTCCTCGTCACTGTCATTCAGGCGGCGCCAGGCCTGGGCCAAACCCGCCTCCACTTCCGGGCCGATCGCGTTCAGGCGGTCGGGGCGGTTGATGGAGATGACGGCGATACCATCGGCCGATTCATAGGTCACAGCATTGTTCACAACATGTCTCCCAGTTTTTGCAGCAGTTGCTGTTTCAGGACTTTGCCGTTGGGCGCAACGGGCAAAGCCTGCATGAAGATAATCCGTGTCGGGCGCTTATAGGGCGAAAGCCGGGGATGCAGGAACTGTCGCAGCTCGTCTTCGCTGATGGATTTGTCTGCGCCTGGTTCAACGACGGCGACGATTTCCTCGTTGCCTTCGATGGAAATCCCCAACACGGCCGAGTATTGCACCGAAGCGTGCGCGTTCAGCGCGGTTTCGACTTCCAGCGGCGATACATTGAATCCTGAGCGAATGATCAGGTCTTTGGTGCGCCCCGTGATATGGATACGCCCATCGGGCGTGATGCGCGCCAGGTCTTGTGTATTGAACCAGCCGTCGGACGTCAGCACCTCGCTGGTGCGTTCGGGCATGCGGTAATAGCCCTTCATCACGCAGGGGCCGCGTATCCACAGTTCTCCCTCCTCGCCCTGGACAACGGGCTGATTGTCCGGGCCGAGAATGCGGGCTTCCATCCCTGGGTTGGGCGGTCCCACCGCGCAATCGGGGTTCTCTTGGTCTGCGCGCGTCCAGCAGGTGCCGGAGGCTTCCGTCAGGCCATAGCCATTGTGCAGGGTTATGCCGAAGACGGCTTCCACCTGCGCCTTCAGGGCGGGATCCAGCGGTGCGCCGCCTACGGCGATAAAACGCAGCGATGACTTGAACCCTTTGTACTGCTCGATTGCCTTGGCCAGGCGCGCAAACATCATAGGCGCGCCCTGCAGAATGCTTATCTTTTCTCCATTGAGCACATCCAGGCAGGATTGTGTGGAGAACCGCGGTACCAGGGTAATATGCGCGCCCGAGGATAGGGTGCCTATCAGTCCCGACGACAGCCCCATGACATGGGTGATCGGCAATATGCCGTACACCCTGTCTGCCGGCGTGAGGCGCCGCATGTCCTTCATGAGCCCGCCTATATGCAGCAGGTTGGCATGAGTCAGCATCACGCCTTTGGGCGTGCCGGTACTTCCAGTGGTGTAGATCAGGGCGGCGACCTGTTTGCCCGGATCCTCGAACACTGCTTCGGGTTCGCAGTGTTCGTTCAGGGCGCCGCAGGCGATTTCGCCAAAAGACGTCATGGCAGGGGTGGCTTGCGCCAGTTCCGCATGCTCTCGAGCCGAGGGCGAGTTCCCGACGACATACACCACGCGTCGCGCCTGGGCATGTCCGCAGATGCGAGCGACTTCCTGAGCTGCGCATCGGGCATTCTCCAGCACGGCCCAGGCGTCGATACGCCCGGCGGCCAGAATAAGCGCTGCCAGGGCCGTGCCGTTCTCGCCAACCAGCACTACGCGGTCGCCTGGCCGGATGCCCTGCGTTTTCAGATAGGCAGCGGCCTGCTCAACCTGCTCCGCGAGCATGCCATAGGTCCAACTGGCATGCTCGTCAGACACGGCGGGATGATCAGGCGTTTCCTTGACCCAGCGAGAAAAGCAATCTGCCAGACGTTGCATGGTGTTCCCTTATTGTGGTTTGACGCCCATCTGCTTGGTGATCTTGCCCCAGCGATCCAGCTCCGCATTCACGTAGCTGGTAAAAGCCTGAGGATTGCTTTCAACCGCAGAGGCCCCTAGTGTCTTGAATACCTCGAGCACTTTGGGATCCTTGAGCACTTTGCCGACCTCTGTGCTGATGCGCTGGACCAGCGCGTCAGGCGTCTTGGGCGGCGCCCATATTCCATACCAGGCCGTCACATCGTAGGTAGGCAAGGTCTCCGAAATGGCCGGTATATCCGGGGAATAAGGAGAGCGTTTCGCGGTTGTGACGCCCAGTGCGCGCACCTGTCCTGAGGTGATATACGGCATGGCCTCATTGGCGAAGAACATCGTGGTCTGTCCGGCGATGGTGGACTGTATGGCCGGAGCGCCGCCCTTGAACGGCACGGTCATGATGTTCACGCCTGCCAGTACCTTGAACAGCTCGCACGACAAATGCGGAGAGGAACCTACGCCGGACACTGCGCAACTGAGCTCGCCGGGCTTCTCCTTGGCCAGAGCAATCAGCTCGGCCACGGATTTGGCGGGTACCTCTTTGTTCACGCCCAGAAAATTAGGCACGGTCACGATTTGCGTCACCGGCTTCAGGTCGGTGCGGATGTCGTAGAGCGGCTTGCTGTAGAAATAGGCATTGAGCACATTCGAGATACTGCCCAGCACCAGTGTGTAGCCGTCCGGATCGGCACGGGCAACAAATTCGGAGCCGATCATGCTGCCTGCGCCCGGTTTGTTCTCGACCACCACGGTCTGTTTCAGGTTTTTCGATAATGCGTTGGATACTACACGGCCCAGGATGTCGGTGGCGCCGCCGGGTGCGTACGGGATGATCATGCGTATCGGCTTGGCATTGGGCCAGGTGTCCGCTGCGTGGCTAAGCGCAGGCATTGTGGCGGCGGCCAGCATCGTGACTGCGCTTGCGGCAGCTTTCCATACTGCTGTGCTTTTCATGAGTTGTCTCCTCGTTGTTGGAACCGCCGCAGCCTCAGCGTATGTAGTAGTAGTGGCTTGAGGCTGCGCGTGCTTTACTTCTCGAACTGGCCAAATGCCTCCATGGCCCTGGCGGAGTACACAAAGGCTGCGCCCGCATTCAATGCAATGGCAGTACCCAGTGCTTCGCTCACTTCTTCGGCTGTGGCGCCTGCTTTGCGTGCGGCAGCGGCGTGCGATGAAATGCAGCCGTCGCAGCGGGTGGTGACCGCCACGGCAAGCGAAATCAGTTCACGTGTTTTGGCATCCAGCGCCTTGCCCTGTCCGACGGCTTCGTTCAGGCCGCGATAGGCGGCAATAACGCCGGGATTGCTTTCCGCCAGCGCACCGCCTGCTTTTTTCAGATTGGTCAGTGTGTCAAGCCAATTATTCAACATGTAATCTCCTGGAAATGTGTAAGCCCGGCCTGCCTTTCTGCGAAGGGCTAGGAACGCGGGCGAGGTTGAATCAGGCCGCCGCCTGATTTGGGAGGATGGGCGCGTAGTGCGTCTTCTATCGGATCGGTACCCCAGCCTGGCCGGTCGGGAACAATGAGGTGGCCGTCCTTGTACTCGGGAGCATGGGTGAACAGCTCATCGTCCCATTCCAGCCGGTCTACATCTGTTTCCATGATCCTGAAATTGGGTACCGCGCAGGCGAAATGTGCATTCATCATGGTGCACAGATGGCCGTAGAAATTGTGGGGGGCCACATTCACTTCGTGGATCTCAGCCAGATTGGCGATTTTCATGGATTGCCATGCGCCATTCCACACTACGTCCACAATGGCCACGTCGACGGCCTGCTTCTGAAAATACGGCAGGAACTCGCGGCCGCCAAACAAGGTTTCGCAAGAGCTGATGGGATGAGGGCTGTGGTTCCGGATATAGGCCAGCGCATCGGCGCTGTAGCTGTCGATCTCCACCCAGAAAATATCCTGATCCGCGATGCCGCGCAGCAGTTTCAGATAGCCCTCGGTCTTGGCATTGAAGTTCAGGTCGAGCAGGATGTCCATGTCCGGGCCCGCGCCGTCGCGCAAGGCTTCGATGTTGTCGCGCAGATTGCGTATCAGCTTGCGCTCCGCGTTCAGTTCCGGGAAGAACGGCGCAGCAAAGCCTGGGCGCCAGGCATAGGCCGGCCCTTCGTCAAAAATAAAGGTATTGGTCTTGAGCCCGGTAAAGCCGCGCTCGCGCGCCTCGGCCCCCATGGCCCTGACACCATCCAGATCGGTGACCGCCGGCTTGAAGAACTGAGGGTGGTTGATGCGCCAGGCAGGGCAGTGCGACCAATACACACGTAGGGAGTCGCGGACTTTTCCGCCCAGCAGTTCGTAGCACGGCACATTCAGGGCCTTTGCCCTGACATCCAGCAGCGCGTTTTCCAGCGCACCTATCCCTTCGGCAACCACTCCACCCGCTGCGGGGCGCGTACGGCAATACGCTTCGGCATAAAAGCGCTCGGCGCCTGGTACCGGGCGATTGACCAGCAGTTTCGACAGCT
This sequence comes from Pusillimonas sp., assembly GCA_048270225.1. Lineage (GTDB taxonomy): Bacteria > Pseudomonadota > Gammaproteobacteria > Burkholderiales > Burkholderiaceae_B > Allopusillimonas. Next base: position 240,389 of record JBLWTG010000004.1, read on the forward strand.
GCTCGATGACGGCTGTCACGCCTGGCGATCCGAACCCTTCGTCGTACTCGCTCCAGCCGGTTATGCCTGCGTCTGTGGTGATTTTCAGGAAATGGTAGTTGCGCCAGCCTGCATCGCAGCACAAGGTCTCGACCTGCGTGATGGTGATACCGGACACCCGGGAATCAAGGGCGTCTGGCCTGTTTGCATGGGCTGTGGCGGTGCTCGTGGACGTCTGGGCAGTCAAATTGTCTCTCCTGTTTTATCCCAAATAATAGGATTGAAATCCTTTATATTGGATTTATGGCATAATATCGCAACTATCGCGAGAAGAAAAGAAGATTTATGCGAATCATCATTCCCAATCCGTTTCTTGAGGCACCCCTGAACAGGCTCAGGAAGGCTCATAGCGTTCATTACGATCCAGCGCTGTTCAACCATCCCGAGGCGTTGATCGAGCTTGTGCGGGACGCGGATGCGCTGATTGTCAGAAACGTGCTTCAGGTCAGAGGGCTCCTGCTCGATGCCATGGTCCGATGCCGCGTCATCGGCCGGCTGGGCGTAGGCCTGGATAACATCGATACTGCAGTGTGCAAGGCGCGCGGCATCACCGTCATCCCAGCCATCGGTGCAAACGCGCGATCTGTTGCCGAGTATGTAATCGCTTCGGCGATGATGCTGCGGCGAGGAGCCTATTTATCCACCAGCGATGTCGCGGCGGGAAAATGGCCCAAGCATGAAATGGCGCAGGGTCGCGAACTCTATGGCGCGACGCTGGGCATCGTGGGTTTTGGGTCTATCGGGCAGACGGTTGCAGGCCTGGCGCAGCAGATGGGAATGCGGGTGATCGCCTGTCCTGGCACAGGCGGCGGCCAGCAACTCGATCCGGCCCGACAACCGGTGACGTTCATGTCCATGGAGGCCTTGCTGGCGCAGAGCGATGTCGTCACCTTGCACGTGCCTTATACGGATAACACAAGGGGAATGCTGGACCGCCGAGCCATCGCAGGAATGAAGGCGGGAAGCATACTGGTCAATACCGCCCGAGGCGGCATCGTGGATGAGCGGGCCGTGGTGGGCGCAGTGCGAGACGGCACGCTCGGCGGCGCCGCGCTGGATGTGTTCAGTGATGAACCCCTAGGGCCGGACAATTGCTTCGCAAACGCGCCGCCCAATCTCATTCTCACCCCTCATATCGCGGGTGTCACCCAGGACTCCGAGGAACGGGTGTGTGAACTGATTGCGGACAAGGTGATGGATGCGTTGGCGTTGCGCGACTGAGTAGGGATGCTTGGCCGCCGAGCTTGCACGCAAGTTCGGCCTTTACGTGCTTACCCTTATTGACGCATATTTTTCATTAAATTAACATGTTAATTAATATAGAAAGCTATAGATATCTGTGTCTTTAGGCAAGAATAATCGCACAAGTGCGGGTTGATTAGCGTGAATCGAGACATGAAATCAATTGGGTTATGGAACGCATAGGCCGGGATATACCGAATTCATGCGCATTTGGATGGGTAATATAATGCTTTCCCCGCTACATTCAGACAGGCAAGCGCGCATGACCAATCGTCCGTTATTCAGCCATCGCAATTTGCCGCATCTCCTTCTCTCTGCGCGAGAGACGCTGATGCAACATTTCCGGCCAATTTTGAATGAGGCAGGCATCACCGAGCAACAGTGGCGTGTGTTGCGAGTTCTGTATGACAGCAATGATCTTAACGCCGCAACCCTGGCTCATCGTGCTCAGGTGCTATCGCCCAGTCTGACGCGCATGCTGCGGGTGCTGGCCGAGACATCTTTAATCGAGCGAGGCCCTGATCCCGAGGATATGCGCCGGCAGGTCATACGGCTTAGCGCCAAAGGACGCGCCACCGTTGTTCAGCTCAGCCCTCAGGTCGAAGCTGTCTATCGTGTCCTGGAAACCGCGATTGGGCCGAGTCTGCTGTCATCGCTGTACGGCAATATCGATACGATGATTGAAAAAATAGAGCGGGTTCATTCCTGAGCCCCGCCTGACCCCTATAAAAAAATAAACTTTCTTAAAAGCGGAGATGTTCGGATAAATAGTTTGCATGTTAATTAAATAGAGGATGTACGAGATATCTAATGGCTGAGATGTCTGTCGGAAGATCTCGAAAAAACGGATCGGCAGTCCGGTCGGCATCAAATAAATAATGTGAATGCGGTTTGGAGGAGGGTGGAGTGAGCGAAAAGAAATTATGGCGCACGAGTATCTCGAGCAGCGATCAGGAGAACGTATATATCGCGGGCTACAAGGTGAGCGATATGATGCGCAATCTGGATTTTGCGGCAGGATTGTTCGTGTTGTACCAGCAACGGATACCGTCGGCTGAAGAATCAAAACTATTGAACGCGGTTCTGATCGCACCTGTTGACCATGGCATTGTTGTTCCTTCGGCAATATCAAGAATGATTGCTGCGTCGGGAGTACCCTTGCAGGCCAGTGTCGCTGCCGGCATCACTTCATTTGGAGATGTGCACGGAGGGGCGGGAGAGCAGACCGCAAAGAATCTGCAGGACTCGGTTGCCGCGGCAGCATCACAGGGGATCTCCATCGCCGAGTACGCCCGACTTGTCGTTGAGAACGCGCGTGCCAACAAGGAGCGTATCGAGGGATATGGACATCCCTTGCATCCCGGGCGCGATGCGCGTGTTGATGCAATGGTTGGTATGGCGAAAGAGCTGGGCTTACTTGGCGCCCATCTGGAGCTGTCTCTGGCCATAGAAAGCGAAATCGAGCGCCAGTCTGGCCACCGGATTCCCCTCAATATTGATGGAGCTATGGCAGGCATTTTGATGGATCTGGGCTTTGACTGGCGCTTGACCCGGGTATTTGTTTTTCTGCCTCGCGCCGCAGGAATTGCGGCGCATGCCGTCGAGGAAGTTGTTCGGGAAAAAGGCTGGCGGATTGCCGCAAGACCGGACGACGTCGAATATGACGGGCCGCCAAAACGGGAGTTTCCTGTGAGCGCCGCTGCGTCATGACCATTTTGCATGCGTCGGATTGACGTCATGCGGGCCGCCCGGATCAACAAATCATTGAACGTTTGATTCGGGCCCCTGTGACGTCGCAGTATTTCCGGTTATTCACTTTCGATACGGGACGAATTATGAAACATCTTCGTGTGATGTTCCTGCTTTTCTTTGCATTCATTGGATGCTCGCCGACAGCCTATGCGAAGTATCCCAATAAGATGATCCGATTGATTGTGCCCTATAGCGCCGGAGGAACAACGGACGCGATGGCGCGGATTGTCGCCACTGAACTGTCCAGCCGGCTGGGACAGCAGGTCATTGTCGACAACAAGCCAGGCGGCGGGACGATGCTGGCGAGCCAGCATGTGGCCAGTGCCGCGCCGGATGGCTATACCTTTCTGGTCAATGGATCCTCCTTGCCAGTTTATGTAAGTGTCTATTCGCGGGCGGATCTGGAACCGTTAAAGCGCCTTGAGCCGGTGAATATGATGGTTGTGGCGCCGCACATTCTGGTTGTGCATCCCTCGGTTCCCGCCAATAACCTCAAAGCGTTTATCGCCTACGCCAAAACGCACCCGGACATCATGTATGGCACGGTGGGCATGGGCAGCATCATGCATCTTGAGGGTGAGCTATTCAATTCCCTGGCGGGAACCAGGCTCGTACCCGTCGCGTACAAGGGCAGTGCTCCGGCATTGCTCGATTTGTTGCCCGGCAGAGTACAGGTCATGTTCGACAATATTTCGAGCTCTATGCCCTATATCAAGTCCGGTGAGTTGAAGGTGCTGGGGGTAACGACTGCAAGCCGATCCATCGCGCTGCCTGATGTCCCTACGCTGGCAGAGGCCGGATTGCCTGGCTACGAGGCTGTGCCTTGGCTGGGATTATTGGCGCCTGCCGGGACGCCTAAGGCAGATATCGAGCTCATCAGCAATGAGGTTTCCGCCATACTTGCAGAGCCCAAGATCAGGGAAAAGCTGCTTGGCATGGGACTGGAAGTAATTGCAGATGGTCCCGAGGAATTTGGGAAATTCTACGACAATGAGTTTAGCAAATGGTCGGAGATTGCCCGCAAGGCCAACATACAACTTGACTGAGCAAAGATGATCAATTACAGCGCAGAAGATGAGAGCTTTCGCACGGAGTTACGGTCGTGGCTCCGTGAAAATTATCCCAGGTTTCAAGTGACGTGTTCACGTCAACCGTTCAATCCGCACGACATGGAAACCCGGCGGGAGTGGGAGAACATGGTGTGCGCGGCCGGCTGGTCGGCACTGACCTGGCCCGAGGAGTACGGTGGGAAAAACCTGCCGCTTACCCGCCTTGTCGTATTTCTGCAGGAATATGCCAGGCACGATTGCCCGCAGCCGTCCAATGGCATCGGACACAGCATCCTGGCGCCTACCCTGCTGCACTACGGTACCGAAGCGCAGAAACGGAGATTCATTCCGCGGGTGGCACTGAACCAGGACATATGGTGCCAGGGTTATTCGGAACCCGGCGCCGGCTCGGATCTCGCGGCGCTCAAGACCAGGGCGCGGCGCGAGGGAAATCATTACGTGGTGAACGGCCACAAGATATGGACCACCGGGGCTCATATCGCGGATTGGTGTTTTCTGCTGGCGCGTACGGATCCGCAAGCGGCACGTCATCAAGGAATCAGCTTTCTGCTGGTCGACCTGAAAAGCCCGGGAGTGCGCGTTGAACAGATTCCTCAGATAACTGGCGAAGACGAGTTCTGCGAAATTTTCTTCGAAGATGTCAAGGTGCCAGTTGAGAATATCGTGGGCGCCGAGAATGATGGCTGGAGAGTAGCGATGAGCGCGGCCAACTTTGAGCGCAGCAGTTACTACATTCCCCATCAGGTTCGTATTGTTGAAGAGCTAAAGCGTGTGTGGGCGCTTTGCGAGCTGGCAACTCGGGACGCATCGCCCGAGATCATAGCGCGATGGCACGAACGCCTGGCGCGTCTGGCCGTCACCGTGCACGGTTTGGGGCTCATTCTGAAACGGACGCTGGAGCAAACGCTGGCTGGACAGGCGCCTGGGCCCGAGAGTTCATACACCAAGCTGATGGGCAGCGAAGCGCTGCAGTGTCTATACGACTATGCGCTTGAGCTGCTGGGGGATCGGGCCAGGCTGAGCCCCGTGGGCGATCCTCGCGATCCGGAAACAAACTGGATCCGACAATTTCTGTGGTCCCGCTGCATGACAATAGCAGCTGGAACGTCGGAAATTCATAGAAATATTATTGCTGAACGGACGCTTGGGCTTCCGCGCTGAGACACATGATGACTATGCTACCCATTACTAATCCAGAGCACAGGATGCTTTCGGATTCCGCTCAAGATTTTCTGGCACGGCGATGCGATGTGAGGTGGGTGCGCACCGCACCGCGCTGGGACGACCCGGAGACTCAAAAAATCTGGTCCGACATTGCCGATCTGGGTTGGCTCGGGCTTCTTTTTTCGGAATCGGATGGCGGCCTCGATCTGACCATGCAGGAAGCTGTGATCATCGCGGAGCAATCAGGACGGAATCTCTTTCCTCTGCCATTGGGCGAGACGGCCGTTCTGGGCGGGCTCGTAAGGCGTGTTGAACCGGCGTTCAGTTTGCCCGCGGAGCAGATATGCAGCGGTGAGGCTTCCCTGTCCTGGCTGGATATCGGGTCGGATGGCGCGCATGCGATGGTTGATTACGCGGCCCAGTGTTCTCATGTCCTGGTGACACGCCGCGGCTCGGATGAAACCATCGACGTAGCGGTATTGCCTGTCGATGAACTGACCCTGAAAGCGTATCCGGCGCTTGATCCAGCATGCACGCTCGCGCAATGGGAGCCTCACGCGCAGGAGCGGGAACGTCTCGACAGCGTTGCCGTCACATTGCCCAGCGCCGCGGCCAGGTATGTTCAGTCTGGGTGGTGCCTGTTTCGCCTCGCGGATATTCTCGGGGTTGCACGGGCTGGCTTTGACATGACCTGTGATTACGTTAAGGAGCGGGTTCAGTTCGGTAGTACGGTCGGACGATTTCAGGCAATAAAACACCGGCTCGCGGACACGGCAATGGCGCTCGAGGTCGCTAGTCTTGCAGTATGGGATGCCGCCACCAAGCACAGTGAGAGCGCCCCTGTCAGCGAAGTGCAGCTTGCAGTCGATTTCGCTCTTGTATCGGTAGAGCAGGCAACAGCAAGGGTCAGAAACGACATCATTCAGCTGCATGGTGCAATTGCCTATACCTGGGAACATAACGCCCATCTATATCAAAAGCGCATCATCAGGCTGAACACGGGGCTGTCGGTCGACCCATCGATAAAACGTATCGCCATGGCGGCTATAAGCGAGCTATAACCATGTACTTAGAAAGTCGTGATGTCTACAGGCGCGCTGATCTCGTGCGCTTGATTGAGCCCAGGAGCATTGCCGTTGTAGGCGCTTCTGCCAATCAGAAATCCTTTGGAAGCAGAACGGTCGCTGGATTGCAGTCGTTTGACGGATCCCTTTACCTGGTAAATGCGAACTACACAGAGCTTGGCAATGAGCCCTGCTATCCGTCCGTATCCGCGCTGCCCGAGGTTCCTGACTGCGTGGTCGTCGCTACGCCTGGCGGCGCTGTCGAACAGATTGTCAAAGAATGCGCGTCCATTGGTGTGGGCGGGGCAATTCTATATGCCTCGGGTTATGCGGAAACAGGTATGCAGGACGCCCTGGATGCCCAAGCTCGCCTGACGGCAATCTCGCGCGCTTCGGGCATGCGCATCCTGGGGCCAAACTGCATCGGATTTTTGAACACCAGCGGCGGCCGTTCGCTCACATTTATGGGAGACTTGTCCGTGCCTGCGCCAGAAGGGCCCGCCATAGGTATAGTGAGCCAGTCGGGCGCAATCGGCCTTGGGCTTGGGCAGGGCGCCAGGCTGGGCACGCAGATCAGCCACATACTGAACGCAGGGAACTCGTGCGATGTCGATGTGGCGGATCTGGTGAACTATCTTGTTGACGATGACAGCTGTGCCGCCATAGCATGTGTATTTGAAGGAATGGCGCAGCCGGAGCGTTTTCTGGAAGCGGCGCGGCGCGCTTGGCAGGCGGACAAGCCGTTAGTCGTATGCAAGCTGGCTACCAGTGAACGGGGTGCGGCATCGGCCATGTCTCACACTGGCTCGCTGTCGGGTACAGACGCAGCTTATCGAGCTGCATTTCGCCGCTATGGCGTCGTTATGGTGCATCATCTGGACGCCTTGGCGGAGACCGCAGCATTCTTCTCCAAGGCCTCGCGGCCATCAGCACGGGGAACTGCAGTGGTGGCCGCCTCGGGAGGGCTGGCCATTATCGGTGCCGACGCGGCGGAAAATCATAAGGTGCCGTTGCCCGCGCCCGATGCAAAGGTTGCTCAGGTACTCGCTCAGCACGTGCCTGATTTTGGCGCGGCAGGCAATCCATGCGACGTCACTGCACAGGTGACCAACAACCCGGAGTCCTTGCTCGCCTGTGCGGGGGCATTCATGAGCAGCCCAGCCTACGGCGCGCTTGTGTTGCCTATCCACTATGCATATGAAGCCATTCCGGATCGGGTGGCGCTTGCCAGCAAAATTGGTCGCCAGTATAACAAGCCGGTATGTATTGCTTGGGGCAACGGGTGGCTGGGAGGTCCAGGTTTTGAAGAAGCGGCCCGCTCGCGCGATACGTCATTGTTCCGTTCTATGGACCGCTGCTTCGAGACGCTTGCCCTTTGGCACGAGCGCGAGGCATTGCGCAGCGAAGGCGTGCGTGTGGAGATGCGAATTGCTCCTGAGCATGCGGCTGATGACACGGAACTTATCCTGGAGAAGAGCCAGACTGCGGCATTGACAGAAAGCCAGGCCAAGCGGGTTCTTTCGCATTACGGCGTGCGGGTTGTTGGCGAGCGTCTGGTGAATACAGTACAGGAGGCCTTGTCCGCAGCGACCGATTTCGGCTTTCCTGTTGCGATGAAAGCGGAATCCCCGGATATTCTGCACAAAACAGAAGCGGATGTAATCCGCCTGAATATAGAGAATCCGTCCCGCTTGCATGCGGCTTTCGACGAAATCCTGTCGAATGTGGGCTGCATCAGTCCGGCGCCACGCCTGAACGGGGTCCTGGTGCAGCCCATGGTCCCGGCAGGGGTGGAGGTCATGGTGGGAGCCAGGATTGATCCGCTGTTCGGGCCCTTGATTATGGTGGCGCTCGGTGGCGTTTTTGTTGAACTCATCAAGGATACTGTCGTCGGGCTGGCGCCCGTTACGCAGCCGGAGGCGTTGGCAATGTTGAGGCGCTTAAAGGGATATGCCACGCTAACAGGCTTTCGGGGATCAGAACCGGTCGATCTGGACGCCCTGGCGGAAACCATCTGCCGCATTTCGGAGCTGGCAGCCGATCAACGCCACGGTATCGAAGAGCTCGACGTGAACCCCTTGATATGTGCAGGAGATGTTGTGATTGCGGTGGATGCCCTTATCGTGAAAAAGGCCGTGCATGCATGAATATGTTCGTTTGCGTCAGATATGTCTGGCCGCGCCAGAGCTTGCTCCAGCCGAGGAGGTGCTGGCTGAGATACTTGGTATTGAACCGTCGCACCGGGCGCCGGAACTCGAAGAAGAGTTCGGGCTGGAGAACGTAGTCTTCCCCGTTAACGGCAGCTTTATAGAAATCATTGCTCCGTTGCGCGAAGGGACGTCGGTATCGCGTTTTCTTTCGAAAGCACAGGAAAATGGCCTTTACATTGTCATTGTTGATTGCGCAGACCTGGATAAGCTCAGTGCCGGCGCTGCGCGCGAACAGGTGCGAATCGCACATGCGGCCCAGTACCCGGGGGCACGCAATATCCAGTTGCATCCACGCGATATGGGCGGCGTCATGCTCGAAATCGACCAGCACGCCAACGGCGATGAAACGCGATTTGGACATTTTGAATGGGCAGGGCCGAACTGGCGCGAGCATGTCAGAACCGATGTGACCGTGGACATGCTGGGCGTGGATCTGCGGTTCACGGATCCAGACAGTGTAGTGCGGCGATGGGCCCGGATTCTGGAGCGGGATTTCGCCATGGACGATGGCCTCTACAGAATCAATCTTGATCATGGAGCATTGCGGTTTCTGAACATCGATGCTCCCGGCACGCCGGCGCTGTCCGTGGTCAGAATGTCAGTGCATGCGCCAGACGAGGTGGTGGAGAAGGCCCGGCGCGCCGGATGCCGAACGTTCCCGGATGCCTTCGTGTTTTGCGACGTGTTGTTCAGGCTTGCGCCACCTGGCCGAGAATCGATTTCGAATTTTTCCTAAAGGACAGACAAGTGACAGATTCCTCCCCTGATTGCATTCAGCTGCAACGAGACCAGAGTATTCTGCTGATTACATTGAATAACCCGAGCCGCCTCAATGCGTTTTCCGTCAGCATGCGCGATCGATTGACCCAGGCCTTGACGGAAGCGGTCAACGACAGCGCTATCCGCGCCATTGTGCTCACTGGTGCAGGAAAATCATTCTGCTCGGGCGGGGATGTTTCCGGAATGGGGGAGCCGCGAACCATGCTTCAGTCCCGAGCCCGGATGGCGGAGTACCATAAAATTGTCAGGCTTATCGCGGAAGGGCCGAAACCCGTCATTGCCGCCGTAGAGGGGCATGCCTTTGGCCTGGGGATGTCCCTGGCGGCGGCGTGTGATTATGTTGTCGCCGCGTCGAATGCCCGGTTCTGTGCCGCGTTCGCGCGTCTGGGCTTGTTTCCTGACGTCGGCATGTTGTGGAGCCTGCCCAGGCGTGTAGGGTCGGCCAAGGCGAAGGAGCTCATTACGCTTGCCGAGGAGATCGATGGCAAAACAGCTGAAAAGCTGGGATTGGTCAACAAGGCTGTCGTGCCGCACATGGCGCTGAGCGTTGCGATGGAAGTCGCCCGGCGCTACGCCGCAGCGGCGCCGCTCGCATTCGCATTGACAAAGGCGTCGTTCGCCGACGGAACGACCGATAGCCTGGACCAGGCATTAAGGGCAGAAGTGGACTTTGTGCCTGTCCTCACCAAAACCAGAGATCATGCGGAGGCGGTCAGCGCCTTTAAGGAAAAACGCAGTGCCGTGTTCTCCGGCCAGGACTGACCCTTGCCTACAAGGCTAGCCGGGCCCGCGCCCCGTGGTAACCCTCATGAAGGCGCTTGATGATCTCGGCAGTGGAAGGGATATCGTTTATCAGCCCCACGCCTTGTCCGGCGCCCCAGATTTCCTTCCACGCCTTGGGGCGGGATGCCCGGTCACCGAAATTCATCGCGCTTTTGTCTGAGCTGGAAAGGTTAGCGGGATCCAGCCCGGCCCGCTCAATGCTGGCGCGCACGTAATTCCCATGCACGCCGGTGAATAGATTGCTATAGATAATGTCCGATGCCGCGGCGTCAACCAGTGATTGCTTGTATTCGCTGGTTGCATTGGCTTCCTGACTGGCGATGAAGCGCGTGCCGATATAGGCCAGGTCAGCGCCCATGGCTTGGGCTGCCAGAATGCCATCGCCGGTCGAGATCGCGCCCGATAAGGCCAGCGGCCCCTTGAACATGCGCCGGACTTCGCTGACCAGCGCCATGGGCGAGAGCGTGCCGGCGTGTCCGCCCGCACCAGCGGCAACCAGAATCAGGCCGTCCACGCCGGCCTCGATCGCCTTTTCCGCATGCCGAAGGTTAATGACATCGTGCAGAACGATCCCGCCGTAGGCATGCACAGCCTCGATCACATCGCGTACCGGTGAGCGCAGACTGCTGATCAGAATCGGAACCTGGTGTTTGATGCAGGTTTCCATGTCGCGCTCGAGCCGCTTGTTGGACGTGTGCACAATCTGGTTGATGGCCAGCGGCCCGACGACCGCATCCGGGTAACTGCGCTTGTGCTCGGCGAGCGCTTCCCCGATCTGGGTCAGCCAGTCGTCCAGAAGCTCGGGCTGGCGTGCGTTGAGTGCGGGCATGGAGCCGACAATACCCGCCTTGCATTGAGCCAGTACCAGTTCTGGATAGCTGACGGTGAACATGGGGGCCGAAATAACAGGCAGGGACAGATTCTGCAGAACAGGTGGAATACAGGATGTGGCGGACATAACGGCTCCGGGTTAAGGGACAGTTCTTGCAGGATTGGCCAGGCATGGCACCGACGTATCGCGTTTGCGTCGGTGCGCAGCCCGAGGCTTCATCCGATATTGATCCAGACGGTTTTGATTTGCGTATATTTATCGAAGGCATGCGGCGACCGGTCGCGTCCAAAGCCGGACTGTTTGTTTCCGCCAAATGGCGTGGTCATGTCGCCAGCATCATAGGTATTCACCCATACCAGACCTGCCTGCACCTTTCTGGACATCCTGTGTGCGCGTGACAGATCGCGGGTCCATATGCCGGCCGCCAGTCCGTACATCGAGTCATTGGCGATGCGAACCGCGTCATCCTCGTCGTCAAATGGAATGACTGCCAGTACGGGTCCGAAGACTTCGTTCTGGGCAAGACGCGTGGAACTCTGCACCCCGCTAACGATTGTAGGCTGCATATAGCAGCCGCCTTGCACGGGTGCGACGGACTGCCCCCCGGCCTCTATTGTCAGACCGTCGGCCTTGGCCGTCTCCACGTGTTTCAGGATATTGTCCAGCTGCTCCTGGCTTGCGACTGCGCCAAGCACCGTTTTGGGGTTCAGCGGGTCGCCGGGCACCATCCTGGCTGCGAAGGCCTTCAGCTTTTCCACGAATTCGTCGTGGATGCTGCGCTGTACCAGCAGACGCGATCCCGCATTGCAGACCTGTCCGGAATTGAAGAAGATTCCCATGCCTACGGCTTTCACTGCGGTATCCAGGTCATATGCGTCGTCAAAGACAATATGAGGGCTCTTGCCTCCGCACTCCAGCCATACCTGCTTCATGTTGGACTGGCCTGCATAAGTAAGGAACAGTTTGCCGACTTCAGTCGAGCCCGTAAAGGCCAGCATAGTCACGCCGGCATGCAGCCCCAGCGCCTTTCCTGCCGTGTGGCCATAGCCCGGCACCACATTGAATACACCATCAGGAATACCTGCTTCGCAGGCCAACTCGGCAACCCGCAAGGCAGTCAGGGGCGACTGCTCGGCGGGCTTCAGCACCACACTGTTGCCCGCAGCCAGTGCAGGGCCGAATTTCCAGGCGGCCATCAACAATGGAAAATTCCATGGCACAACCAGGCCAACCACGCCTACGGGCTCGCGTCGTATGGTGGCCTGAACACTGCAATCGGTAGGGGCGACCTCGTCATACATCTTGTCGATCAACTCCGCATTCCAGGCGACGCAATCCGCCGACAAGGGAATGTCGACAATACGGGTAAACCGGATCGGCTTGCCCACGTCCAGCGTCTCCAGCAATGCCAGTTCGTCGAGATTGCGGCGGATCAGCTCTGCAAATTTGAGCATAATGCGCTTGCGCTTCGCCGGGGCCATGTCTGACCACACGCCGCTTTCGAATGCGGACCTTGCGCTTTTAACAGCCAAATCGACATCGGGCTGGTCAGCAGCGGCAATATCGGCCAGATGGCGGCCATCAATAGGGCTGATGCATGCAAAGGTCTGGCCCGATGCCGCGGGGCGGAAGCTCCCGTCGATAAACAGCCCGGTACGGATGTTCAGGGTTTCGCTGCGTGCTTGCCAGTCTTCTCGTGTCAAGGTGGCGGGTGAACTGTCAGTCATAAGAATACCTATGTTGTATGCATACTGTCCGGACGGCTTCATGTAATCCGGACAGTTGAAAATCGCTTATCCCGGGCAGGCCGGTTGTACTGCGCCCGATTTAATTGTTGAGTGCGCTTCCGCTTTGCTCTATCAGTCGCTTCCAGATCGGCGCTTCAGTCTGTACGACCTTATTGAAAACCTCGGGAGAGCTGTCCGTAATGGGTACATAGCCCATGTCGGAGGCCCGTTTCTGGATTTCAGGCAGCTGCATGACCGCATGAAGCTCTTTTGCCATTCTGTCCACGGCGGCCTTCGGTGCTTTGGACGAGGTCACAAAGCCCAGCCAGCCTGATATTTGATATGTTTCGTCCTTCATCCCCTGTTCGGTCAGCGTCGGAACGTCGGGCAGCGCGGGCATGCGCCGCAGTCCGCTCACACCGATTGCCTTGATTTTTCCGGACTCAATATAGGGCTTGGCGAGCAGGGCGCTGGAGTATTCCATTTGGATCTCGCCGCGCAGCAATGCCAGCATGACGTCCGATTCGCCTTTGTAGGGTACGTGTGTCATGTCGGCATCCTGCTCTCGGCTCATGTGCGAGCCCATTAAGTGTGGGTAAGACCCAATGCCATAGGAGCCGTAGGTAAGCGTGCCTTTGTGGGAACGAATATAGTCCAGCAGCTCGGGGGCGGTATTGGCGGTGATGGTGGGTACAACCACCAGCGCCAGAGGCGCTTCCACGGTCTGATACACCATGGTTAAATCCCGTTCCCGGTTGTAGGGAAGCTTGGCATGCAGATATTCGTTTGTCATCAGGGCGCTGCCGGAGATCAAGGTCAGCGTGTGGCCATCTGGAACCGCCTTGGCAGTGGTGTCCAGCGCAATAATGCCGCCCGCGCCAGGCTTGTTTTCGACAATGACGGGCGTGCCCAGGGGTTTGGTCAGTTTGTCGGCGATCAAACGAGCCAGAGTGTCGGTCGCTCCGCCGGGTGAAAACTGCACGACGATCTTGACGGGTTTGTCGGAAAAATCCTCAGCCATTGAGACTGACGCGATGCCCAATGAGAATGCGCATGCTGCGGCAATCATGAGTCCAGTTGTTTTTACGGAATGCATATGAATCCCTTTTGTATGTTGTTTATGCAACTTGTCGTGTGGAGGTCACTCAACCTTGGCGCCGGATTCCTGGATCAGTCTGGTCCAGATAGGCAGGTCGCGTCTATAAGCCTTCAAGGCTTGTTCTGGGTTGCTATCCGTGACGATGCTGAAGCCCATGTTTCCTATCCGCTGCTGTACATCCGGTTGCTGTGCAGCCTTCAGAATCGCAGCGGATATTCGGTTTGATACATCACTCGGTATGGAGGACGGTGCCGCGATCGCCAGCCAACCGGTAACTGTGTAGGCGTCGTCTGTCAGGCCTTGTTCCGACAGCGTCGGCAGATCTGGAAAAACGCTGATTCTGTGCTGCCCGGTAACACCTATTGCCTTCATGTTTCCGGCTTCCACATGCGGCTGTACGCCCATGGCGCTGGCAAACGTGAAGTGGATGTATTTGCCGAGCAAGTCCTGCAGAATGGGTGCTTCGCCCTTGTATGCCACGTGGCTCATGTCCGCGCCCAGCTTCCCGCTCATATATGACCCGGCCAGGTGCGGGTATGAGCCGATACCATACGAGCCGTAGTTGACCTTGCCCTTGTGTTTTGCCGCATAATCCAGCAGTTCTGGCGCCGTACTGACCGGCACGTCGGCATTGACCACCAGAACCTGCGGTATTGTCGCCAGCTGATACAGGAGCTTGAAATCCCTTTCGGTTTCGTAAGGGACATTCTTGTAGAAGAACTGATTGGTGATGAACGCATTGCTGGCGGCGAGCAGTAGCGTATATCCGTCTCCCTTGGCCTTGGCAACGGCACTGGCGCCGATGATGGATGCTGCTCCCGGCTTGTTCTCGACAATAACAGTTGCTCCCAGCTCGTCGGATAGTTTCTCGGCGAACACGCGTGCTACGGCATCTGTGCCGCCGCCTGGCGTAAAGGGCACAACCAGGCGCACGGGGTGATCGGGATAGCCTTGTGCCGCCGCCAGGGGGCCGGCGAAACATGCGGCGGCTGCCAATGCGCCAAAAAGAATAGGGCGAGCCGAAGCGTGCAGATTCATGATGTCTCCTGTGTTTTATATCTGTCGTCAAACGGTATAGCGAGCTGTTTATTCCAATGGGTGCGTGAGCACGGCTTTGATGGGTAGAGGGCGAAGCCCGTTTTCTATGGCCGCCTGCAGCTCGGCAAGGCCTGCTGCCGGTATCAGGCCCTGGTGGCCAAGCGTGATGTGGATAGTGTCTTCCTCACGAACAGCGGCCTGGGGGCGTGCGGCAACAGGGATATCAAGATGGTCCGAGACCTGCTCGACCAGTGCTCGCGTGACTTCGAGCGCCGCCAGCAGCCGCAGCGCGGGCTTGTAGATCTTTCCGACATTGGTCAACGGCATGCTTTCTATGACATAGATAGCCTTGGGCCTGGCGGGCGCCTCGTCGACGCGCGCGCATGTATGATCCAGCAGCTCTTCAGACGCAGCATGGGCGCCAGGCAACAGTGTTGCGAACGCAACAGGCAGTTCTCCCGCATACGCGTCGGGGGCGCCGACTGCCGCGCACATATGTACCGCAGGATGAGTGCCCAGCGCATCTTCAATGACGCTGGGATCGATGTTGTGTCCGCTGCGTATGATCAGATCTTTTGCGCGGCCGGAAAGATGCAGCCTGTGTTGCGCGTCAAGATGCCCGAGGTCTCCTGTTATCAGCCAGCCGTCCTCGGTAAATGCTGCGGCGTTGTCGGCGGGATCCAGAAATCCGGAAAACAGATTCGGCGCCTTGAACAGTATCATTCCCTGCTCGCCGGTCGAGGAAGCTTCGTTGGTATGCTGCCCTTGTTCGTCCAATCGGGCGATGCGCAGCTGAGAATAAGGGAGCCTGAAGCCGACGCAGCCTGCTTCTGCCTCATGGGCTGGCGGTGTTACGGTAGATATCCCGGCCATTTCGGTCATGCCCAGGCTTTCGTGGATATGCAGGCCAAACATGCGCTTGAAGCGCGCAGCCAGTTCGGGTTCGAGTATCGCCGCGCCGGTTCGGCAGTTCTTGAGCGAGGAGATATCGCACCCGTTCAGCGGAACCGTTGTCAAGGCTGCCAGGACGGTTGGCACGACTGAAAGATAGGTTGATTTGTGCCGTTCAACCAGTCTCCAGTAGTCCTTGATGACGGATTTGTTTCGGAACAGGGTATGCGTGGGGATCACGATTTCAATACCCGATGAAAGGCATGACAGCGAGCCTGTGATGGCGCCCGCCACATGGAACAGCGGGTATCCATTGATGGTTACATCCGTATGCTGCATGCCCTGCATCTGAACGAAGGCCCAGGCTGTGAACACCTGCGCGCCATGACTATGTTTCGCGAGCTTCGGCGCTCCTGTCGTGCCGCCGGTATGAAAATAGGCGGCGATATCTGTCGGGGCTATCGTTCGGCCACTGACCAGATGCTCTCGGGGCTGCTGCTCAACCAAGGCATTGAAGTCCAGGACGCCTTTTGGCATCTGCGCGGCCTCAGGTATGGACGCTTCATAAGGCGCGACCCGTAAAATGGTGTGCAGGGTTGGAACCAAGTCCTGCAGCTGCAGTGCTTTGGTCCACATTTCCGCATCCTCGTCCGACCCCCAGGCGATCAGCGCTTTTGATTCTGCCGCATTCATGAGCGAGGCCATCTTTTCTGTGCTGAGCAAGGGGTTCAAGGGTTGGACAATGGCCGCGGCCTCTCCTCCCCACAGCGCCAGGTGGTATTCCAGGCAGGCCGGCAACAGGATGGACACTACATCCGTCGAACCCAGGCCAAGGCCGGAGATGGCATTGGCGGTCTGGTGGATGCCGGCCAGCAGTTCGGCATACGACATGCGCAACGGCATCTCGGAGGCATCGGTCGTGCGCAGAAACGTCAGAGCGGTCTTATCGCCGAAGGCGCGCGCCGAGTTGCAGAACAGCTCATACGTGCTCTGGACAGGCACTGCGGCGTCAAGCGGCGTCTTTTCGAGACTCAAAACATCTTCGTAAGAACGAATTTGAATGCTGGGTGAGAATGGGGAATTCATATCGACTCTATTGCTGATGACTGAACAGGGGCGGTCAAATGATGCCGCTGGCCTTCAAGGCGTGAATACGATCCTCGGAAAGTCCCAGTCGTTCCTTGAGTATTTCGTTATTGGCCTCGCCCAGTTCGGGCGGCGTCATGCGTAGGGGAAGACGCTCTCCCTTGAAACGATAGGGAGGGGCGAACACATCGACCTTGCCGGCTTTTGAGTGCGGCATGGTGGAGACCAGGCCGCCTCGCACCGAACGTTCGGATGTCAGCGCTTCATGCAGGCCCAGGACTTCGCCGGCGGGAATGCCGGCCTTCTCGAGACGGTCGAGCAGCATATCGCGAGGTCGGCCGGCAATTTCCCGGTTGACCTCGACCGAAAGCGTGATGCGATTTTCCCGACGCAGCAGATTGGTGGTGTAGCGTTCATCCTCGGCCAGGTCCGGACGGTCTATCACATCGTTGCAGAAGCGCTTGAACTGTGCATTGTTTCCGACGGCGATGGATATCTGTCCATCCTGTGCGTTATATACCCCATAGGGAATGACCGAAGGATGCACATTACCGAACCGCTGAGGGTTCTCGCCGACCCGCAGCGCCTCGAGCCCGTAGTACGACGAGAGCATCAAGCCGCAGTCGTACAGGGCCAGTTCCACGTGCTGGCCCAGGCCTGTGCGGTTCCGTTCGTACAATGCGGCCAGCACCGCCTGGGCGGAATACATGCCTGTAAACAGGTCTGCAACGGCCACACCGAACTTCAAGGGCGGCTGATCGGCGTCGCCGTTTATGGCGACGAGTCCTGCCTCGCCTTGTATCACTACGTCATAGCCGGGGCGCGCTGCTTCCGGGCCTTTACGGTCATATCCCGACACGGAACAATAGATCAGCTCTGGCAACTCCTTGCATAGCTGCTCATAGCCCAGCCCCATTGCCTCTACATCGCCGAATTTGAAATTCTGTATGACAACATCGGATTGCCTGATCAGTTCCAGCGCAAGCGCCTGGCCTTCCTTTTTCTTGAGATCGAGTGTGACAGAACGCTTGTTGCGATTGGCGCAGTTGTAATACGCAGTTTCCGTGTCTCCGATCTGTATGCCCCAATCCCGGGTATCGTCCCCGCGCGTCGGATGCTCGACCTTGATTACTTCAGCACCCATATCAGCCAGGGCCATGCCGCACCATGGGCCTGCCAGGATGCGAGACAAATCAAGTACGCGTACGCCGGACAAAGGGAGAGATGGTTCGTTATTCATGTTGTAACCTGCGTTGGTGGGTAAGTGGAGCGACACGCGTGGGCCGGCTTGCCGCTCCCATGGCTCAGTGAGCGTCTGCGGCAATAAAGCGGCGCAAATGAACGTCCTGATCGCCCAGTTGATGGTCAATAAGAATCAGCCGCTTGGCATAGTGAGCGAGCGGCAGTTCCCATGTCATGCCCATGCCGCCATGCATCTGCACGGATTCTTCGGAGACCAGGGCGCCTACCCGGCCGGCGGTATACTTGGCCGCCGACAGCGTACGTGTCCGTTGTGTGCAATGCCTGTCATCGAAGGCAGCGGCCGCGCGGATGACAGCCGAGCGCGTTTGTTCGATTTCCACATAGAGCTGCACCATGCGGTGTTGCAGCGCTTGAAAGCTGCCCAGCACAACGCCGAACTGTTTGCGTGTTTTCAGATATTCCAGCGTTTCGCGCTGGGCTGCTTCCATGGCGCCCAGGCTTTCCGCGCTCAGAGCAAGTATGCCTGCGTCAATCGCGCTCTGTATCGCCGCGCCCGCATCTCCCGTAACGCCCAGTTGAGACGTTTCGTCAAGCATCACGTCGTTCAGGAACAGCTCGGCGGCGCGTCCTCCATCTATCGTCTGGCAGCCGCGGACTTCCAGTCCCGGCGTGCCGGCCGGAACGCAAAACAGGGAAATGCCGCGTGCATCGTCATCGTCCCCAGCTGTCCGGGCGGACACAATAAATACATCGGAATGGTCGCCCTGCGGAACCATGGACTTGGCGCCGTTGATTTTCCATTGGTCTGCATGCCGTTCGGCACGCGTTCGCACGCATATCTGATCAGGTCCAGAGTCTGTCTCTTCATGGGCAAACGCAGCGATCACACTGCCTTCAATGATCTGATTCAATAGTGCCTGAGCCCTGACGCCGCCTGTGGCCGCAATGGCCTGGCCGGCCATCAGCGCGCCCAGAAACGGCTCCACCACCAGTCCGCGCCCCAGAGCCTCGAACACGACGGCAATGTCGAAGCCCTCGCCGCCGAATCCGCCGTCGGCCTCACGAAACAGTGCGCCGATGACGCCAAGCCCCGCAAAATCTCTCCAGATGTCCGAGCAGAAGCCCCGGGGCGAATAGGCTATCTCGTTGCGGGTATTGAACGCGTACTTGTCGGCAATAAAGCGGTTCAGGCTGTCGGCGAGCATGCGCCGTTCGTCCGTATGATTGAAATTCATTGACTAAGGCTCCTACAGGCCCAGAATCATCTTGGCGATGATGTTTTTCTGTATCTCGGTCGATCCGCCGTAAATCGCCAGTTTGCGTTTGTTGAAATACTGCGCGGCGGCCGAGCTTGCATGGAATGCGGCATCCCGTTCGTCCGCCTCGGGTGTCTGAATGAGCGCGCGTGCATGCATGCCCATTGCGCGCCGCGTCAGCGATGAAATCTCCTGGCGAATCTCACTGCCGCACAGCTTCAGAATAGAGCTCTCGGCGCCAGGGGCGCCACCGTCCGAAACGGCCGAAACGACCCTCAGGTTGGTGATTTTCAGGTTTTCAAGCGCGATCTCTATGTGGGCCATTCTCGCGGCAAACATCGGATCTTCCGACAGCGGGATGCCTCCTTTGCAGCGGCGGACCGACAATGACTTCAACTGTTCGAACTCGGCGGAGGCCAGGCCAACGCGAGCGCCGCCGGTGCGCTCGTAGGTCAGCAGGTACTTGGCGCAGTCCCATCCCTTTCCTTCTTCTCCCACCAGATTTTCTGCCGGAACGCGTACATCATTGAGGAACACCTCGTTGACTTCATGATCGCCCTCCATGGTGATGATGGGACGTACCTCAATTCCCGGTGTATTCATGTCGATCAGCAGAAAGCTGATGCCTTCCTGGGGTTTTTTGCCCGTGCTGGTGCGCACCAGGCAGAACATCATGTTGGCGTACTGCGCATAACTGGTCCAGGTTTTCTGGCCATTGACGATATAGTGCTCGCCATGCTCGTCCTGCTGGCGTATGGCCGATGTTTTGAGCGAAGCCAGGTCAGAGCCCGAACCGGGTTCGGAATAGCCCTGACACCACCAGTCCGAACCATCCAGAATGCGAGGCAGCCAATGGTTTTTCTGTGCAGTGGTGCCGTACTTGATAAGCACGGGTCCGAGCAGTGTCACGCCAAAAGGAGTGCTGCTGGGCGCCTGCGCCAGCGCCAGTTCGTTATCGTAGATAAATCGCTTCACGGCGTTCCAGCCCGGGCCGCCATACTGTTCAGGCCAGTTGGGCGCCAGCCATCCCTGCTCATTCTGAATGCGCCACCATTGCTGCATCTCTGCCTTGGAAAGCGGCCATCCGCTGGCAACCTTTTTCTTCAGCTCGGGCGGCAGTTTTTCAGTGAGGAACGCGCGAACTTCGTCGCGAAAAATTATTTCCTCTGGGGTGAATGTCAAGTCCATGTGAACCTCAGTAAATCTCGAACAATCCGGCCGCACCCATGCCGGCGCCTACGCACATGGTGACCACCGCGTACTTTGCGCCGCGCCGCTTGCCTTCCAGCAGGACGTGTCCGGTCTGACGGGCGCCGGTCATGCCGAATGGATGCCCGATGGAGATCGCGCCTCCATTGACATTCAGCCGGTCCATTGGAATATCGAGGATGCGCTGGCAATACAGAACCTGGCAGGCGAACGCCTCGTTCAGTTCCCATAGACCAATGTCGGCAACTGTCAGTCCATAGCGCTTGAGCAGTTTGGGAACGGCGTAAACAGGGCCAATGCCCATTTCGTCAGGCTCGCAGCCGGCCACGGCGAAGCCGCGGAAAGCACCCAGCGGCTGCAGTCCAAGCCGCTCTGCCTGCCTGGCTTCGACTAGTACGCTCGCTGAGGACCCATCCGACAGTTGAGAAGCATTCCCTGCCGTGATGAACTTGCCCTCGCCACGCACTGGCTGCAGCGCAGCCAGTCCTTCAAGCGTGGTGTTGGCCCGGTTGCAGTTGTCTCGGGTGGCGATCACCTCGCGCATGGTGACTTCGCCGGTTTCCTTGTTCTTGTCCATCATGCGCGTGGCGCATTCCACGATTTCCTTGTCGAAGGCGCCGTTGGCCTGGGCTGCCGCGGTCCGGCGCTGGCTTTCGAGGGCGTAGCGGTCCTGATCTTCCCGTGTGATGCCGTAGCGCTGTGCGACGATATCCGCGGTATCAATCATGGTCATATGCAGATCGGGTTTGTGCGCCATGAGCCAGGGGTCGATGTCCGTGGGCAAGGTGTTTCCTGGACGAATGCCTGAAATGCTTTCCACGCCGCCGGCGACCACGGCGGGTACCCCTTCGGAAATAATGTTATGCGCCGCCGTGGCGATGGCCTGCAGGCCTGAGGCGCAGAACCGGTTGACGGTTGCGCCGGCGACGGTTACGGGTAGCCCCGCCCGAATCGCTGTTTGGCGGGCGATGTTCTTTCCCGTTACGCCTTCGGGGTAGCCGCAACCCAGAATCAGATCGTCAATGATGCTAGGGTCGAGTCCCGAGCGTTCGACTGCGGCGCTTACTGAAAACGCAGCCAGTTGGGCGCCGGGTGTCGCGTTGAACTCGCCGCGATGAGATTTGGTCAAGGGAGTGCGTGCTGTGGAAACAATGACGGCTTCGCGCATGATGGTATGCCTATGATTGGGTGAAGAGGGACGCAGGTCGGTTTATGGTCAACGCTGTTGCTGATTCAGACTGCTGAAACGTTGGCCTTCGGCAACCAGCCTGATGAGCAGGGGGGAGGGCGCCCAGAATTGAGGGTCTTCCAGGGCGAACCGCTGTATGTTCTCAAGAATTCTGTCAAGGCCCACGGAATCTGCCCAATGCATGGGGCCGCCCTTGTGCCTCGGGAAGCCATAGCCCGATGTGAAGGTCACATCTACGTCCAGGGGGCGCAGGGCGATGCCTTCGTTGACGACGTTCGCGCCCTCGTTGACCATTGCCGCCAGGTAGCGTTCCATGATTTCGTCTTCGCTGAAACTGCGGCCCGAAATTCCGGCGCGCAGGCGCTCGTCGTCGACGATTGCCAGCACATCCGGATCCGGCACGCCGGACCGTTCACCCTCCGGGTAAAGATAAAATCCTCGGCCTGTCTTCTGTCCAAACCAACCGCGCTCGCAGATGCGGTCGGCAATCCCGACATATCGCTCCTGCGGGCTGCGCGTTGCAGCGCGCCGTTTGCGAATTGCCCAGCCGATATCCCCGCCTGCCAGGTCAGTCACTTGAAAAGGCCCCATAGCAAAGCCGAATGCGCGCACAGCGTTGTCGATGTCATAGGGCGAGGCGCCGTCTTCCATCAGATAGTCTGCCGCCCGCTTGTAAGCCGCCAGAATACGGTTTCCGATGAAACCGTCGCAAACGCCCGCTCGCACCGGGATCTTCTTTATGCGCTTGGCAAACTCGAACACTGCGGCCACGACATCCGCGCTGGCCTGTTCTGTCACGACAATCTCCAGCAGCTTCATGATATGGGCCGGGCTGAAAAAATGCAGGCCGATGACATCCTGCGGGCGCGTGGTAACCGCTGCGATAGCGTTGACGTCAAGCGTCGATGTATTGGTGGCCAGAATCGCGCCAGGTTTGCATACGACGTCCAGTTCCCTGAATACATCCTGTTTGACCTGAAGGTCTTCAAAAACCGCTTCAATCACCAGGTCGGTGTCCGCAATATTCCTGTACGTGATGCTGCCGCTGAAGCGGCTCAATATCAGGTTTCTGTCGTCCTGGGTCATTCTGCCCTTGGATACATCTCTGGCATAAATTGCTTCGATCCTGTTGCGTCCGGTGGCAAGCGCCTGTTCGTCGCGCTCAAGCATGATCACGGGAAAGCCGGCATTCAGGGCCGATACGGCGATGCCCACTCCCATGGTGCCGCCACCGATGACTGCGACATTGGAGATTCTGCGCGGGGCGACTGTCCTGGCCTCGGGGATCTTGGCAGTTTCGCGTTCCGAAAAAAATGAATGTACGAGTCCGGCACGCTGAGGGCTGTTCAGGCATTCATGAAAGAGCGCTGTTTCTATTGCCTTGCCCTCGTCAAACGGCATGCTGATCGCGGCCGATACGGCTTCGACGATTTTCATCGGGGAGAGCAGGCCTTGGTTCTTTTTGGCGATGGCTGTGCTTGCGGCCTGGATTTCCTCACGGCTTTTTTTCTGGTCGGCCAGCGCCTGTGCGTTTCTGGTAGGCCGAACTGGTGCGTTGGCGCCGATGAGTTCTTGCGCATAGGCCAGGCCGCAGGCCCGTGCGTCGCCATCGTTGCCAATGCGATCGAGCAAACCCATGTCCAGCGCTTCCTGGGCGCCCACGTGCCGTCCAGAAAGCATGATGTCCAGCGCAGGCCCCGCGCCGATCAGCCGTGGTGTACGCTGCGTTCCGCCGGCGCCGGGCAACAGGCCCAGTTTTACCTCGGGCAGTCCGAGCGAAGCGCCGTTCATGGCGAGCCGGTAATGTGCGCTGAGCGCTACCTCCAGTCCGCCTCCCAGGGCCACGCCCTGAATGGCTGCAATGACGATTTTGCTGCAGCTTTCCAGGCGTTGACAGACCTCAGAGAGGGTGGGGGGCTGGGCCGGCCTCCCGAATTCCCTTATGTCAGCGCCTGCAATGAAATGGCTGCCCGCGCCCACCATCAGCACAGCCTTGACCTGCCTGTCTGCTTCGGCTGCCGAGATGGCGTCCATCAGACCTTGCCGTACACCCTGAGACAGTGCATTGACTGGAGGATTGTCTACAGTAACGACGAGGGTGTCGCCTTCTCTATTCCATTTCAGTACTTCGGTGCAGCCATTCATAACGTTGTTTATTTATCCTTGAAATCGATCGCAAATTGACTGAGCCCGGCCCGTTATACAGCGGGTGATGCAGAAGATGAAGTTTGATAGTCCGATCCAAAAGGGTCAATCAAAACGGCGGCTCATGGTCGCCTTGTCGCAGCGGTTTTTGCCGGAAATGCTCAGTAATCGCACACAAAAAAATTGCACACCGACGCCGGCGATATATCCGATGATTGTGTGCGTTTATCGCCCCATTCCGTGTTTTTCTTCATATCGGGAAGGCTGCAAAGCGGTGCGAAATATAGACCGTCAAAACGCTACTCCGTACACTTTGCTTCCGCTCTTTGAACATATAGGAGGAACAAAATGACATACATAAATAAACTGGAGCAGCGCAGAAAACAACGGACTGTTCTATCGTGTCTGGCGATGTCGCTGGTGGGTTTGTTCGGTAGCCAGGCGCTTGCAGAAAGCGTTGATGACTGGCCGCAAAGGCCCATCAGCCTGCTGGTCGGTTATGTGCCCGGCGGCACCACAGACAGCACGGCGCGCATCGTCGCCGAGCAGTTAACGGCGAAGCTGGGACAGGCCGTCGTCGTCGAAAACAAGGCGGGTGCGAACAGCAATATTGCCGCGGATTACGCAGCACGTGCAAAGCCCGACGGCTATACCCTGTTGGTTGCCACTGCGTCCAACGCCATCAATCCCAGCCTGCCTACCAAGGCGCGCTACAGCCTGGAAAAAAGCTTTGAGCCGGTTTCGTTCATTTGCAGTGTTCCGGACATTCTCGTGGTACCGCTTGATCCGCCTATCAAGACACTCAAGCAATACGCCGAGTATGTAAAACAGCATCCCGGAAGCATGACGTTCGGCTCGCCAGGCATTGGTTCATCCGTGCATCTTGCGGGCGAACTCTTTCAGCAGGTTACCGGATCCGAAATGAGGCACGTGCCCTACCGAGGCAGCAGTGCGGCCGTCACTGATCTGATCAGCGGCAGAATCGGTTCGATGTTCGACAACCTGCCGACGGCTTTGGCACAGATTCGCGGCGGAAAGGTACGCCCTCTGGCCGTTGCAACGCTGGAGCGTACTCCCGCGCTGCCGGACGTTCCGACGTTTGACGAGTCCGGATACCCGGGGTTCGAAGCCTATTCATGGACCAGCATTGTCGCGCCAGCGGGTACGCCGGCGCCCATAGTCAAAAAAATCAACCTCGCGATGAAGGAGATTCTTGCTGATCCGGAAACCCGGGAGCGGCTGGTTCAGTTGGGTACCGTACCCGTCTATATGACTACCGACAAATTTGGGGATTTCATCAAGAATGAGATAAGCAAATGGGCCGGTGTAGTGAAGAAGATCGATCCAAAAACCTTAGAGTGATTTTATGAACGAAGCATTGCAAGGCATTAAAGTGCTGGACCTGTCCAGGATTCTTGCAGGTCCCTGGTGCACACAGCTGCTTGCGGATATGGGCGCGGACGTCATCAAGATCGAGCATCCAGATAAAGGAGACGATACGCGCCATCTCGGGCCTCCCTGGACGACCGATACAAGCGGCGAGCAGGGGCCCGACGCAACTTACTTTGCGTCAACCAACCGCAGCAAGAAGTCGCTGGGTATTGATATTTCCAATCCCGAGGGCGCTGGCCTGATCAAGGAGCTGGCTGCCAAATGTGATGTTTTCATAGAAAACTTCATGGTTGGCGGCCTGGCGAAATACGGCCTTGATTACGAAAGCATTCGGGAGGTGAATCGGGAGATAATTTATTGCTCCATCACCGGATATGGACAAACCGGACCCTATGCAAGCCGTCCGGGCTACGACTTTGTGTTCCAGGCCGAAGGCGGTTTGATGAGCATCACGGGCGAGCGCGACGATCGGCCGGGCGGAGGGCCTCAGAAGGCGGGCATACCTCTGGTGGATCTGACAACAGGCCTGTATGCCTCCACGGCCATACTCGCCGCGCTCAACTATCGAAACGTGACGGGGTTAGGACAATATATCGATATGTCCTTGCTGGACTGCGTGGCGGCACTGGGCTCAAACCAGGGTACCTACCATCTGGTCAACAAGATCACCCCCCGCCGTTGGGGCAATGGCCATCCTTCTTTGGTGCCTTATCAGACCTTCGACACCAAGAACGGGCAGATTGTTGTGGCGATTGCCAATGATGGGCAATGGCAGCGCTTTTGCGTGGCGATGAAGCGCGACGATCTTGCCCAGGACCCTCGATTCAAAACCGCCACGGGCCGCATAAACCATCGCGACGCCTTGCTGGCCGAGTCTGAGGCAACCATACGCGAGGGATCGTTCGAGCACTGGATGGAGTTGTTTACCGAGCTGAATATTCCTCACGGCAAGATCAACAACTACGAAGAGGTATTCAGGCATCCTCAGATCGTGCATCGCCAGATGGCGGTGGATGTCAAAAATGAAGACGACGATGCATCGGTCACCTTGATTGCCAATCCCATCAAGTTCAGCCGCACTCCTGTGCAGTACAGGCACGCACCTCCCCGGCTTGGGCGTCACACGAGGGAAACATTGATGGAGATGTTGGGATTGTCCGATGCCGACATTGAAGCGCTAGGCCAGCGCAAAGTGATCTGCGACGGCCTGGCGGCTACCGCTCAACAATAGTGAACACTGCGATACAGGTATATATATGATTGATTCAACACTCGAACACGACATTCTTGAGATTCGCATAAATCGGCCGGAAAGCAAGAACGCGCTGAGCCACAGCATGTACGACGAGCTGGCTGAGCTATTACGTCAGCATGGCACGGGCGAGACATGCAAGGCTATCGTTTTCTATGGCGCGGGCGACTGCTTCACGGCCGGCGCCGACCTCAAGGATTTTCAGAAAAAGCGCGGGCCCGGCGATTCGCCTGCCGTCAAGTTTCTGCGTGCGCTCAGCGCTGTGCAGGTACCTCTGGTGGCTGCGGTGGAGGGATTTGCCATCGGCATAGGCACCACACTGCTCCAGCATTTCGATTTTGTCTACGCAACGCCCGCTACGCGATTCCGTTTGCCCTTCATCGCGCTGGGCTTGTGCCCGGAAGGCGGTTCCTCCTTGCTGCTGGAGCGGCTGGTAGGCCGCCGCAAGGCCACGGATTGGCTGTTGTCCTGCAGGTTCTTCAATGGCCAGGAAGCCTTCGAGGCCGGGTTCATTACGGAACTGGCGCAGCCTGGAGAAACACTGGCCAAGGCGCGCGAAACGGCGGCGTCCCTGGCCAAACTGCCCAAGGGCTCCATCAAACTCACAAAAGCGATGATGAAGAAATGGTCCGAGCCCGAATTGCAGGACGCATTCGATGACGAGGTGGCCATGTATGCCAGATGTCTCGCCACTGAGGAAACCCAAGCCCAGATTCAGGCAATGCGCAGCCGCTAGACCACAGCGCCTGGACCCATTCCTGCTTGAAAAAATGTGTCAATCAATTGAAGAAACAACATTACTTATGTCTATAGACCCAACCGAGGCAATCACCGTTGAAACCATAGGCCAGGTCGCGGTCGTTACATACAACCGCAAAGGCAGTCGCAATGCCTTGTCGCTGGGCGCCATCAAGGAACTGACCCGTATCGCTCAATCCTTCAAGGATGTGGCCAATGTTTCCTGCGTCATACTGACTGGCAGTAAAACCGAGTTCTCTGCGGGCGTCGACCTGAAAGAGCCGGCCAGATGGGACATCGATCATCTTAACCTTGACGAGCTGCGCATTCTTTCTTCCTGGGGGCCTCGTATGTGCAAGGCCTGGGAAGAAATTCCTCAGCTCACCATTGCCGCAGTAGAGGGGCTGAATATAGGAGGAGGTGTGGCGCTTGCGGTGAGCTGTGACTGGCGCGTCGTGGGGCGCAGCGGATACTTTCTTGTGCCGGAGGCACAGATAGGCATACCTATGGGATGGCAAACCATTCCGCGCCTCAATACGCTGGTGGGTGGCTCACGCACCAAGCAGATCATCCTGCTGGGCCAGAAAATCGACAGCCAGACCGCGCTGGACTGGGGCCTGGCCGATTGGGTCGCGGAAGACGGATGCGCCGTGGAAAAGGCGATGGAAGTCGCGCGTAGCGTGGGCAAGACAACCGACGCCATCGTGAAGATGACCAAGCAGGCGGTCAACGCGCATAACCACGCCTTGAGTCAAGTGGCCAGCTATATGGATCTGGATCAGGTGCTGATGTGCAGCCAGGGGCCCGAGGCGCGCGCCTCGAGGTCGAAATTCAAGAACTGATGGTGCAAGGCGCAACGCGCCTTGTTCGCAGCTCATCTTTCATGAAAATATAGGATTATTTATGTTCAATGCTGTGGATCGTATTCTGGTCGCCGTGCGCGATCTGGATAATGCGGAAGCCAATTATCGCAATGTATTGGGCGCGACGGTTGTCGGCGATGTTGACAGCGCTCATCTGAACTGCCGCATTCGCCGCATGGCGGTGGGCGTGAGCGAAGTCGAGCTATGCACGCCCTTGGGGCCAGGGCTTGTGCAGACGCGGCTGGATCAGTTTGGCGAGGGCCTGTTGTTTGGAGGCGTCACCACCGGCAACCTGGATGGCTTCGCTGCATTGCTGGACAGCAAGGGCATAGCCTATGTAGAGGCTGATGGCCGCATCTACCCTGATCAAGACAAACTCTATGGCCTGCCGCTGGCCGTCAGCGCCTCACCTGTGTCGCCACCTGTCCGCGCAGGCGGGCCGGTGGAGTTTCTTTATGAATTGACCATGGTACTGAAATCAAACTGGCGGGACGTTGCGCAGTGCTACGCTGACTCTTTGGGGCTTGATCGGAAGAACGAAGTCGATATCACGTTCGCGCGTTTTGGCTATGAGGGTACGCTGATGAAGTTCCATCCAGACCATCTCGACCGCATTGAGCTATCCGAAGCGCATGACCCCGCTTTTCCCATGGGGCGTTTTTCCGCCAAGCGCGGCGATGCGTTTTATATGTGCTACGTTCAAACCGACGACCTGGCCGACATCATCGCCCGCCTGGAACGTCACGGCCACCGCTGGACGCGGCGTACCGATACGCCTGTGGAACAGGATGGCCTGTGGATCAATCCCAGTGCCCTGAATGGTGTGCTGATGGGGGTTTCACGCAGTTCCCTGGCCTGGGGATGGTCGGGCAAGCCTGAACTGGTGCAGGCGGTGGCGGAGCAGGGCGCCTGAAGCCCGACGCGCTGTCACTGAGTTTCAAAGCAGGGCTTCGGCCGGATCCGGCCAGGGCCCTACAGCATTGTCGACAGCTTTTTTGCCAGTTCCTTCATGATATCCAGGTACATGGCAGGCAGTTCGTCGGCGGAAACATATTTTGAGTTGACCGTCACGCTGAGCGCCGCAGGGGGGTGGGCGGCTCCCATGTCTACCGGTATGGCAATGGCCGAAAGGCCAAGGTCCAGCTCCTGGTCAACCACCGCATAACCGTCTTCTTTCACCCGTGCAAGAATTTCCCGGATTTCTTCCTTGTCCGTTATCGTGAACTGCGTGAAAGGGCGTAGCGCATATTTTTGCAGATAATCATCCTGTTGTTCGGCGCTGAGTCCGGCAAGCAGCACGCGTCCGATCGAGGTGCAGTATGCCGGCAGCCGGCTGCCCAGGCCTATGGTTTTCTGGATCAAACGCTTGCTTTGAAAGCGGGCAAGATAGACCACCTCTCTGTCGCTCAGGATGCCCAGGGCGCAATTCGTATAGATCGTATTGCCTAGCTGATCCAGGTACGGCTGGCTTCTTTCCACCATGCTGGATGACGAAAAATAAGCATGTCCCAGCTGAAGAATGGTGGGGTCGAGCGCAAATCTGTTTTGATCTGCATTGACCATGCCAAGCCGTGACAGGGTATAAAGACATCGCCGGACGACGGACTTGTCCAGTTTGGTAAGCCTGGACAGATCAGCGATGGTCATGGGTATCTTGCGGTCGGAGAACGCCGAGATGACCAGCAGTCCGCGCGCCAGGGATCGCATGAAATTGGGATCGCCCTTGAATTCCTCAAAGTCATTCATACAATAAAATGGCGGTAAACGTGATCATGGTGCTGTCTCAAGTGCAAAAATATTCTAATAGTTGATCCAAGCACACTAGTATAGGTGAAGCGGCCCGCAACGCTTTCATCTCTCGCCTGATGGCAGTCGGGCCTGTGGGGTTGCCACAAATCTGATCTTTTGCCCCCGCGCGTTCTGAATATCGAAACAGTCGTTGACCATATTCATGGCAGGTATAGATTGTCATCTCTTCCCAGAATTTTCCCCGGAGACATCAAATGCGGCATTTCCTGAGCCTGGCATTGGCCTGTAGCCTCACGCTTCCTTTTGCATCGCAGGCGGCAGACCAGGCAGCATCATCGTATCCCGATAAACCTATCAAGTTTGTCGTGCCTTATCCTCCTGGCGGACTGGGCGACACATTTTCTCGTGCGCTGGCACGCGGTTTGAATGACAAGCTCGGGCAGCCCATTATTGTCGAGAACAAGCCGGGTGCCAGCCAGCTCATTGGCGCGGAGCAGGTGCTGCGTTCGCCCGCCGATGGATACACGCTCTTTCTTGGCTCCATGACCAGCCTTGCAACAAACCTGGGCTCCTACAAGAAGCTGTCCTACGATCCGCTCAAGGATTTCGCGCCCGTCAGCCGCCTGTTCTCCACGCCGCTCTATCTGGCAGTCAATGCCGAGATGCCCGCAAAAACCGTCAAGGAACTGGTCGACATGGCCAAAGCCAAGCCGGGCGATCTGTCCTACGCTTCGCTGGGGCTGGGCGGCAGCCTGCACCTGGCCGGGGAACTGTTTTCCAAGGCCGCGGACATCAGCTTGCTGCATGTTCCCTACAAAGGCAGCGTACCTGCCATCACCGATGTCATGAGCGGCGTTGTCACCATGATTTTCGACGGCGGCTCCACAGTGGCTCCGCAAGTGAAGGCAGGCAAACTGCGCGCGCTTGCCGTCACCGGAGACAAGCGCTCCTCCATTGATGGATTGCAAGATGTGCCCAGCATGGCAGAAGCCGGCTATCCGTCCGTCGATGTCGGGGTGTGGTGGGGCCTGGCCGTGCGCTCAGGTACGCCTGAGCCCATTGTGGAGCGTCTCTCCAAAGCAGTGAATGCCGTCATCTCGGATCCTGCCTTCATCAACTCGCTGAGCAGCACAGGCATAGAGATCCATGGCAGCACGCCCGAGGAATTTGGCGTGTTCATGCAGAGCGAAGCAAAGCGCTGGCCCGAGTTCATGCGTCATATCGGCGTGGTGCCCCAGTAAGGTAGAGCAATGCTGAATCGTATACACGCCTCCGTCGGGCAGGCCCTCGAGGGCATACACGACGGGGCGACCATACTCGTCGGGGGATTCGGCGGCGCCGGTCTTCCATTCGAGCTGGTTCACGCCCTGATCGACCAGGGAGCCAGGAACCTTACCATTGTGAACAATAACTCCGGTACGGGCACGGACGGGCTGGCGGCGCTGGTGGACGCGGGTCGCGTCAGCAAAATGATCTGCTCCTTTCCCCGGGCGGCTGATCCTCGCAGCGATCCGAATATTTTCCAGCGCTGGTATCAGGCCGGAAAAGTCGAGCTTGAAGTGGTGCCTCAGGGGACTATTGTCGAACGGCTGCGTGCCGCAGGCGCCGGCATCGGTGGGTTTTATACCCGTGTCGGCGCAGGCACGGTCATGGCACAAGGCAAGGAAGTGCGGGAGATCAACGGCCAGGAATATGTCCTTGAGCAGCCGCTGCATGGCGACTTTGCCCTGATCAAGGGTCTGCGTGCGGACCGCTGGGGCAACCTCCTTTATCGGAAGGCCGCACGCAACTTCAACCCGGTAATGGCCATGGCTGCAAAGACCACCATCGCCCAGGTCAGCGAAGTCGTGGCGCTTGGCGAGCTCGATCCCGAGCACATTGTCACCCCTGGTATTTTTGTTCATCGCGTCGTGCAGATCACGCCGGAAGCAAGGAGCTGAGCATGTCCCCGACCTTAATTCAAGGGTATAGCCGCACACAGCTTGCCGCCCGCGTGGCCCGCGACATCGAAGACGGCTGGTATGTAAACCTGGGGATAGGTACGCCCGAGAAGGTGGCCAACTATATTCCCAGCGACAAGGAAATCATTCTTCACAGCGAGAATGGCATCCTGGGCATGGGGGAAACCGTCGCCGATCCCCTGCAGGCCGACTGGGACCTGATCAACGCCGGCAAGCGGCCTATCGCACTGCGCCAGGGTGGATCGTTTTTCGATCATGTCACCTCATTCAGCATGATGCGCGGCGGCCACCTGGATTTGTGTCTGCTGGGCGCCTATCAGGTATCGTCGCAGGGCGATCTGGCCAACTGGTGGACGGGCGGGCAGGCTGAAATGCCGGCCGTTGGCGGTGCCATGGATCTGGTCACCGGTGCGCGCCGGCTCTATGTGATGATGGATCATGTCAGCAAGAAAGGTGAGCCCAAAATCGTCAGCGAATGCACCTATCCGTTGACCGGCAAAAAAGTCGTCGACCGCATCTATACCAATCTTGCGGTGATCGATGTGACGGACGAAGGCCTGCTGGTGCGCGAAATGGTGGACTCGATCTCTTTCGATACGCTTGCGCAATGGACTCAGGCCACAATTACGCCCGCCGCGGACATGCGCATGGTTGCAATAGAAGCTGGGGAAATGGCATGAGCGCACATCAGGGTGCGATGCCTGCTGCTGGCGCAGAGGAAAGCTATTTCGGCTTTCTGCGGGCTGGCGTATGGAAAATCCAGCAGTGCACAGCGTGCAGCCAATGGGTTTTCTATCCCCGCGAATACTGTCCGCACTGTCAATCGCCTGAGCTGACATGGCAGGAGCCATGCGGCCTGGGTACGGTGTATTCGATGAGCCGGGTTGCGTCCAAGGATGGCAACGGGCCCATGATTCTGCTGGTGGATCTGGACGAAGGCGTGCGCATCATGGGCGGTGCTGTCGATGGTAGCGATGAGAACCTGGCGATAGGCGCACGTGTTTCGGCACGGCTGGACAACAGCGAAGCGGAAAGCCGCATTTTATTTGCATCGGTGCGTGGTGGGTAGCATGAAACATGATGAGATGAGGGCCTCGGTAGCCGTGACCGGCGTGGGTATTGCCGGACTGGGCGAGGCCAGGGGCTACACCGAACTGGAAATCCTGGCGCACGCCGCGCAGGTTGCCGTGGCAGACGCCGGCCTGAACATGAAAGACATCGACGGTCTCATGACCGCCAGTTTCAGCCGGTTCCTGCCCGGCCTGTCAGTGGCCGAGTATCTGGGCATACAGCCGGCCTTCATGGACAGCAGCAACGTGGGGGGATCCTCCTACGTCAACTATCTGCTGACTGCCGCGCTGGCGCTGAATGCTGGACTGTGCAATGCCGTACTGGTGGTTTACGGCAGTACTGCGCGCACCCAGCGAGACTTCCGTGAACACATCCGTGCGCGCGGACAACTGGAGCCGCAGCCCTACGAGGCGCCATACAAGCCTTTCAATCCCGCCACTTCCTATGCGCTGGCCGCCGCCCGTCATATGCATGAATTCGGCACGACACGCGAGCAGCTTGCTCAGGTAGCGGTGTCGGCACGTAAGTGGGCGCAATTGAACCCTGAGGCATTCATGCGTGATCCGCTGTCAGTCCAGGACGTGCTGTCATCCAGAATGATCAGCGATCCTTTGACGGTGCGCGATTGCTGTCTGCTGACGGACGGGGCAGGGGCTTTTGTGATGACGCGTGCCGATCGTGCCGCGTCCGCACCGGCAAAGCCGGTCTATCTATTGGGCGCTGGTGCGTCGCAGACGCACAGACAGATTTCGTCCATGCCGGATCTGACGACAACGGCAGCGGTGGAATCAGGTCGTAAAGCCTATGCCATGGCTGGCATGCAGCCCTCTGAAGTTGATGTCCTGCAGCTGTACGACGCATTCACCATTAACGTGATCCTGTTTCTGGAGGACCTGGGTTTTTGTCCGAAGGGAGAGGGCGGGGCGTTCGTACAGAGCGGCGCCATTGAGCCGGGGGGGCGGTTGCCCGTCAATACCAACGGTGGAGGCTTATCGTGCACGCATCCTGGCATGTATGGCGTGTTTACGGTGATCGAGGCAGTCAGGCAGCTCAGGGGCGCGGCTGGCGAACGCCAGGTGCCGGGCGCTGAAACCGTGTTATGCCACGGGAATGGCGGCGTACTCGCCAGTCAGGTCACGGCTATCCTGGGGGCGGCCGCGACACGCTGACCGGATGCGCAGGCGTCGCCTGCGCATCCGGCTTATGTGTTTCGGTGCGGCCTCATAAAGCCTTCGAGGTTCTTGATCATGGCCAGAAGACGCGGGCCTATCTCATTTTCCAGGGCGCCGTTTTTCCCTTGGTAGGAATGCACTACGCAGTTGAACACTAGCAGCTCGCCCTGTCGCAGTCCGGCAAAAGGGATGCCCACCCCGTAAACGTCCGGAAGTATATCGCCCGTCGCCATGCAGAAGCCATGCCGTTTGTAGTCTTGCATGCTTTTGTCCAGCGCGTCTTTGTGCTGCGCCCATTCCCTGGGCTTCTTGATGCGCAGCGTATTGAGCAGCATGTCCCGGGCCTCCGGGCTTGAGCCGCACAGATAGGCCCGGCCAATGGCGCTGCCCGCCAGCGATACCGACAGCCCGATATCGGACATCCGCGTGTTGAATATGGAGCGATGTCGGCTGGTCTCGACATAGGTGATGTGCAGCCGGTCCAGCACCCCCATGGACACCGAACCCTGAATGGTCTCTGCCAGTTCGCTCATCAGCGGTCGGGCGATCTGGCGTATCGCCATGTTGGCCAGCAGGGGATAGCCGATGGGCAGCACTGCCGAGCCAAGCTGGAACTTGCCCGAGCTTTTTTCTGTGGTCATGTAGCCCAAGCGCGTCAGCGTATAGGTGAAGCGCGAAACCGTCGACTTGGACATGCCGAGAAGATCGGACAATTCCTTGTTGCTCAGTATGGGACGCTCCGGCGTAAACGCGGACAGCAGCTCCAGCCCCTTGGCCAGCGTCATGGCGAACTGGGGATCGCCGTCGTAGTCTTCCAGTTGGGTGGCGCCTTGTTGAATGGCGGAAAGATATGTCATGGCGCCTCAGTTTGTTTCGTTATTCGAAACAACAGTGTGAATGAAAACCGATTGTCGGTAGATTATCACGTATCGGATATTCAAATCCCCAACATCCCAAAGAGACACACATGGAAAACACAGCGATGGCTTTTCCGGAAGCCGGCGGGGTCTGCGGCGACGCTCAGGACGCATCGATGAACGCATGGATGTGTGTGCTGTGCGGCTGGATTTACGACGAAGCACAGGGAGACCCGGCGAGCGGATTGCCGCCCGGCACGCGCTGGGAAGATGTGCCCGACTCCTGGCTATGCCCCGACTGCGGCGTCGGCAAGTCCGAATTCACCATGGTGCAGGTTTGACAGACGCGACCCATATCGGCGCGAGCGCATACAACAAGGAAGCATGACATGCTAAGCAAAGAAGACAACGAGATCCTGACCCACACCAGCGCCGGCACGCCGATGGGTGAGCTGCTGCGCCGCTTCTGGCTGCCGATTCTGCTGAGCGAAGAGCTTGCGGCGCCGGGCGGTACGCAGAAGCGGGTGACGGTGCTCGGCGAAGACCTGCTCGCATTTCGCGATACGAACGGCCGCGTCGGCCTGGTTGAGCCGGTTTGTCCGCACCGGGGCGCCAATCTTTATTATGGCCGCAACGAAGAAGGCGGCCTGCGCTGCGTATTCCACGGATGGAAATTCGACGTGGACGGCAACTGCGTGGACCTGCCCACCGCGCCCTGTAACTCCAATTACAAAGACCGCATCAAGATCAAGACATACCCAACGCGTGAAGCAGGCGGCTTTATCTGGGCGTACATGGGACCGGCGGAGAAAATGCCCGAGCTCCCGCAGATGGAATTCACGCTGCTGCCTGCGTCGCATGTGTTCGTTTCCAAGAAGTGGCAGGACTGCAACTGGGTGCAATGTGTGGAAGGCGCCATCGATACCGCGCATTTTTCCTTTCTGCACATGGTGATTCCCAAAGAGGGTGAAGACGTGGCCAGTCTTATGCAGCACGCCGCCATCGGATCCCAGAGCGTCAAGAATGAACGCATCCGCTGGGTGCAGGAAGATCCGCGTCCCAAATTCGAGATCAATGAGTTTCCCGCCGGCCTGACCATAGGCGGCGCGCGTCTTGCCGGAGAACAGGATCTCTACTGGCGCATTGCCCAGTTCCTGGCGCCCAATCATGCGCTCGTGCCCAGCGCTTTTCCCGGCGAGAACTACCACGGACAGACCTGGGTCCCCGCCAGCGAAACATCGTGCTGGATCTACAACTACACCTGGAATCCGGACCGGCCGCTGACCGAAGAAGAACGCGCCGCCTGCCGCAAAGGCCTCACAGTGCATGCCGAAGTGGACGAGCACTATCATCCATTGCGCGGCCCTCACAACGACTACCTGATCGATCGCGAAGCTCAGCGGCAGGGCAGTTTTACCGGCATTCAGGGTGTATCGGAACAGGATGCCGCCATCCAGAACAGCATGGGCGGCATTGTGGATCGCAGCCGCGAGCATCTCGGCGCGACGGACATCGGGCTCGTCAAGTTCCGCCAGTACATGCTGACACGCGCCAAGGCATTGGCCAACGAAGGCGTGGAGCCGGCCGAGCCTGGCTGCGCAGCACAGTACGCCGTTCGCTCCGGCGGCTGGGTAGCCGACTCAAGCAAAAAGCTCGAGCAGGTCATGATCGAGCGCTTTGGCCATCCTTATGGGTATGTTGGCGCGGATCAGAATCAGGCCGCCGAAACGGTGCAATCATGAGGCTGGACCTGCTGCGTTCGCGCATCGCCGAACAGCAAAGGCTGTTCGGTCTGTTCTGCTGCTCCTACAGCATGCAGGCGGCAGAGGCTATCGCTCACAGCGGCTATGACTTCCTGATTTTCGATACCGAACATTGCCCGGGCAGCCTGACCACTCTGCACGGTCAGCTGCTCGCCATATCGTCCACCGATACGGCGGCGGTTGTACGCGTCGGGGGGCTGGATGCCGGGCAGATCAAACAATGCCTGGATCTGGGCGCCCACGCCATCATGGTGCCCAATGTCGACACGGCGGAGCAGGCCCGGGCCGCCGTCAGCTATTGCCGCCACGCGCCCGCCGGACAGCGCGGGGTGGGAGGCAGTGTGCGTGCCTCGCGCTACGGCCGCGATAAAGTCACCGCCAGCTCCTCGCCAGTACAGAGCGTGCTGATGGTGCAGGCCGAAAGCCGCCTCGCAATGGAGAATCTGACACACATCTGCGCGGTCGATGGTGTTGATGTCGTGTTTTTTGGCCCCAATGACCTGGCGGCAGACATGGGTTTGCTGGGCCAGCCGGGACATCCGGATGTGGTGGCATTGATTACCCATGGCATCGAACAGGTAAAGGCCGCCGGCAAAGTCGCCGCAGTGCTCGCCAACGAAAACGCCTGTGGCGCCTATCTGTCGGCAGGTGCTGGCATGGTAGCCCTCGGTTCGGAGATCGGCATTATGGTGGCCGGCGCGGACAGCCTGCAGCAGCGCGTCCGCCAGCAGCACGGGGAGGCTCAGCCGTGAACAAGCCTGAGCAGCGGCGAGCGCTGGTGCTGGCCTCCAGCGCTGGCATCGGCCATGCCTGTGCGACCGCACTGGCCGGAAACGGCCTTTCTGTTTGCCTGAATGGCAGGGATGCGGCGCGTCTGCAGCATGCGGAGCACAGCATTCTGGACCGCCATCCCGAAGCTCGGCTCTCATCATGCGTTGCCGACCTGAACCAGCGTGAGGACCGCCAGCACCTGCTCGAGCAGGCAGGAGACATCGATGTGCTGGTGCTCAATATAGGCGGTCCCGCTGCCACGACGCAGGACTTGAGCCTGGACGACTGGCAGGGTGCGTTTGAAACAGTCTTCCTTCCCATGGCCGACATCCTGGACCAGGCGTTGCCTGGCATGATGCAGCGGGGCTGGGGAAGGGTCGTGATGATTTCTTCCGTGGCGGTCAAACAGCCCATTCCCAATCTCATGGTTTCGGGCGTATTCCGGACCGGCCTGGCCAGCCTGGTCAGCGCCAGGGCCGCACAGGCCGCAGCGCGCGGCGTCACGGTCAATTCGATATTGCCGGGAAGAATACGTACCGCACGGCAAATCAATGCGCTGGAGCGCGATGCGCGCCGTACCGGCGTGACGCGCGAAGTACACGAGCAGCAGGTGTCGGCGGCCATTCCCATGGGACGGCTTGGTGCGCCCGAAGAAATCGGCCACGTCTGCGCATTCTTGTGCAGCGAGGGCGCCAGCTATCTGACGGGCCAGCATCTGCTCGTCGACGGTGGCGCCTACAAAGGAATGTTTTAGACATAGGGCCGCATGCAGTCCTTCAATCAACAGTTTCAACTAAGGGGTGGCTATGACAGTCAGTGATTTGCCCATCAAGAACACCGAGACCGCGATAGCGGGGCTTGGCATGATGCAGAGAATTCGCTTTCTTGAAGAAAAGATAACCGAGCTGCGCAAGCAACAGATCATTCAGGGGTCGGTGCACTTGTGCATTGGACAGGAGTCCATCTATACCGGCGCTCTGCAAGCCTTGCAGGAAGGTGACCAGGTGTTTTCAACCTATCGAGGCCATGGCTGGGCGCTGGCCTGCGGCGTGCCGCCGGAAGCGATACTGGCCGAACTGCTCGGTCGCCAGACCGGCGTGAACCAGGGCCGGGGCGGCTCCGCGTACTTCAGCGCCGCCGACTGGGGATTCTATGGAGAAAACTCCATCGTCGGCGCAGGGGCTCCCATTGCCTGCGGCGCTGCGCTCACCAACAAGCTCACACGCAATGGCGCGGTTGCGTTGACGGCGTTTGGCGACGGCGCAATGAACCAGGGCGGCATCCATGAGGCCATGAACTTTGCAGCCTATCTTGATCTGCCGGTGATCTTTGTCTGTGAAAACAACATCTATTCGGAGCTCACACCCATTGCTGAAATGACGCGCGATACCAATCTGTACAAGCGCGCCCAGGCATACGGCATCCCCGGCATGCGGATTGACGGCAATGACCTTGAGGCCGTGCGCGATTGCGTTGCCGAGCAGGCCCAGGCAGCCCGCGACGGAAAGGGTCCCGTGCTGATCGAAATGATGACGCAGCGTCTTGTCGGCCACTACTACGGCGACATGCAAAGCTACCGTCCTCGCGGCGAACTTGCCGAGGCGAAGAAACATGAACCCATTGTCCGACTGCGCGAGAAGCTGCTTGGCCTGGGCGTGTCCGCCGCGCAACTGGATGAATGCGAGACCGACGCACGCGGCGCGATAGAGGCAGCGGCGCAGCAAGCGCTGGACGCCCCTCTGGCGGATACCAACACCATTTTGGAGCATCTGTATGCATAACGATATTCAAGCCTCAGTGGTGGAACTGAGCTACGGCAAGGCAATCAATGCTGCCTTGCAGCGGGCCTTGTCGGCCTTTCCCGAAACCATCCTCTATGGCGAAGACGCAGGCAAGCCGGGCGGCGTGTTCGGCATCACCAAGGATTTGCAGACCACCTTCGGCGCCGACCGCGTGTTCGATACGCCTATCAGCGAAACCGCCATGCTGGGCACCGCCGTGGGCGCAGCCATGACCGGCCTGCGTCCCATTGTCGAGATCATGTGGATAGACTTCAGCCTCGTCGCCATGGACCAGATCGTCAACCAGGCAGCCAACGTGCGCTATGTGTCCGCAGGCCGTCTGGGCGCGCCGCTGACCATTCGCACCCAGCAGGGCGCCTTGCCTGGCTCGTGTGCCCAGCATTCCCAGAATCTGGAAGCCTTCTATGCCCACGTGCCGGGTCTGCGCGTTGGCCTGCCGGCCACGGCCCAGGATGCCTATTCCATGACGCTGGCTGCAGTCAAATGCGACGACCCCACGCTGGTCATTGAGAATCGCGGCCTGTATTACGGCGCGGCGCAGTCGGTGGAACTCGATGGCGAAATCGAAGCGGCGCAGGGCGCGCGCATCGCTCGCGCCGGCAAGGACATCACTATCGTCACATGGGGCTCCATGCTGTCGCAGGCATTGGCCGCCGCCGAACAACTGGCAGAACAAGGCATTTCGGCCGAAGTGATCAACGCCCGCTGGGTTGCGCCGTTCGACTGGGCAACGCTGGACGAAAGCGTGGCCAAGACCAAGCGCCTGCTGATCGTGCACGAAGCCAACGTGACGGGCGGCTTTGGCGCGGAAATCGCTGCGCGCACGCAAGAGCGCCATTTTCTGAATCTGTCCGCACCGGTGAAGCGTCTGGGTGCGCCAGACGTGCGCATGCCCGCGGCGCCTCATCTGCAGAACGCCGTGATTCCCGGCAGCGAGCAGATTCGCGATGCAGCATTGCGCATGACACTACCCGAGTAAGGAGAGTACGCATGAATGCCCCATCCATCGTGATCGTCGGTACCGGCCTGGCAGGCTACGCGGTAGCGCGAGAATTGCGCCGCCTCGACGAGCAGGCCGAAATATCCCTGTTCACGCTGGACGAGGGGCATTTTTACTCCAAGCCCATGCTGTCGAACGGCATCTCTGCGGGCAAGGATGCCGCCAGATTGCAAGGGCAGGCCGTGGATCGCATGCGCGAGCAGCTGAACGCGAAAGTGCATGCGGGCTCAGCCATAGAAGCCATTGTTCCGTCGCTGCATCATATCGTCGTCGCCGGCAGACCCGTGCTCTATGACAAGCTGGTGTTGGCGGTCGGCGCCGAACCCCTACGCATACCCTTGAAGGGCAACGCTGCGGACAGTGTTGTATCCATCAACAACCTGGACGACTACAGCGCGCTGTTTGCGCGGCTGGACGGTCCCAAGCACATCGCCATACTGGGTGCGGGCCTGATAGGTTGTGAATTTGCCAACGATCTGGTGAGTGCCGGGCATACGGTATCGTTGATTGACCCCGGGCCCTGCCCCCTGAGCCGCCTGCTGCCCTTGCCGATTGGCGCACAGATGGGAGAAGCGCTGGCCGGTATCGGCGTGACCATGCATTGCGGCAAAGTCTGCGAAAGCGTTAATCATGTTGATGGTGGACTTCAGCTTGAACTCTCCGACGGTATGCTGCAGGATGCGGATGTCGTGATCAGCGCAGTCGGCCTGCTTCCCCGCACCGGCCTGGCCCGGCAGGCCGGCCTTGCCATCGACAAGGGCATCGTCGTCAACCGCTATCTGGAAACAAGCGTTGCGGATATCTATGCCCTGGGAGATTGCGCCCAGGTATCCGGCACGCTGCTTCCTTATGTCATGCCCATCATGCAATGCGCCAGGGCGCTGGCCAGGACGCTGAGCGGCCAGCGCACGCCGGTCAATTACGCTGCCATGCCTATCATTGTGAAAACGCCTGCATTTCCGGTCGCCATCTCGCCTCCGATGATGCAGGACGGAGACTGGGAGATCGAGTCCGCGACCACGACAGACGTCAAGGCCACATACTTCAATGCAGCGAACGAAGCCACAGGGTTTGTGGTGGGCGGCAGGCAACTGGGCGAATACCGCAAGTTGGCGGAAGGAGTGCCGCCGTGGCTGGAGCCGATGCCTGTATAGCGTTGGGTGCGCCGGCCAGACGTTTACGTTGAGGGTTCGCCAGTTGGTAGGGTGTTCAGGGTAAAGCGTGGCCTTCCCTGGAGCGTGACGGTCTGGGTGTGGTGAGCTCCCGTTCGAGCGCCTGTCGAACTGATTTCAGACGATTCTCGAATGAAAGTCGTTGGATGACAGCTGTCGCGGGGATTCCGTCAAGTAGCTGCTCCAGTTCTCGGATCTCTGATAACAACGATTCGCTGCGTTGAATCATAGTGCAACTCCAAGGGCATCTATGAATGTGTGGGTAGCCAGCGCTCCAGTAAGTCTATTTCCTCTGGTCGCATGCCGGCGCGCATATAGTAGGCGCGCCGATGTTGAAAAACACGCTGCGCCTGGTCAATGATCGCGTGAGCGGCTTGCGCCTTCAAGCCCCAGCGGGCAGCGCCTGACAGCGCATTTTCCAGCGTGCCGGCATGTCCGGCCATGGGGCCAATGTGCAACATGTGTTTGGTGTTGCCTTCCTGAGTGACCACGTCAAAGAGCGGGGAAAGCCGATAGCGGAAATCGGCCCCGCTGCCATCCATCAGAAAGCCAGTGTTCTTCAGATGATCATCGGTATTGTGGGACAGTACATTCAGGATCATTCGGGCATACAGCTCTTGCACATCATGCGCCACGTTGCTGCTGACGCGTCGGATAAGGTCGGCGATGCGCACATATGAGAAGATGCTCGCGCCATATGGATCATCCATACTGCGCTTATTGAAATTTGTATGCATACGTCCAGCTGTGGTTCGATGTGCTTGCTGCCACCAGTGTGCGCAGCGCGTCGTGGCGGCACGATAGGGCGACTTGTCATGCGAGTGCCTTGCCCGGTGAGCTTCGACGGCCATATTTCGGAATACGGGCCGCATCGCGCGTCTTGCCTTCGGCATCATGATCGGGATGGCCAAGTTCGAAAAGCTGCTCGGTAAAACCATAGATGAGCAGCGCTTCGAAGAGCAAGCCTATGGATACCCCTGGGTGGCCTTGTTCCAGCCTGCGCCAGGTTTGCCTGGAAACATTCACGCGTTCGCAGGCCATGTCTTCCGACTCGCCGCGCCGAAGGCGGGCAATGCGAATACACCCGCCCACCTGTATCAGCGCAGACTCGGTCTGAAAGGAAAGCAGAGGCCCGTTTTTTTGGGATGCCATAATGTATCAAATAAAGATCAAATACGATGTATATGTCTTAAATATAATACATTACCTGAATTGTGAGGGTAATGCCCTGAGGTGAGGCTTATGCAAGCCGAACAAGCTGTTTGCCGAAACTCTTTCCTTCGAACAGATCAATAAACGCCTGCGGCGCATTGTCCAGTCCTTCGATAATGTTTTCCCGGTAGTGCAGCCTGCCGTCCCTGATGAGCTGCCCCAATCGCGCGATGGCTTCGCCGTTGCGATCCGCATAGTCGTACACCACAAAGCCCTGCATCAGCGCGCTTTTCTGGATCAACAGCTCCGGTGCAAACGTTCCGCTGTCGGAGGAGGCGTTGTATTGTGAGGTCTGCCCGCAGATGACAATGCGCGCATGGTAATTGATCAGCGACAGCGCGGCCTGCGTGGCATCGCCGCCGACATTATCAAAGTACACATCGATGCCGTCCGGGCATGCCTGAGCAAGCGCGGCGCGCAAATCGTCGGCTGCGCGGTAATCGACGACCGCGTCCAGTCCCAGTTCGTCGCGTAGATAAGCCACCTTTTCGGGGCTGCCGGCGATGCCGACGACACGGCAGCTTTCCAGCTTGGCCAGTTGCACTGCTGTCATCCCGACCGCACCCGAGGCGCCCGAAACAACCACCGTCTCGCCCGCGCGCGGCTTGCCGATCTCTTTGAGCCCGAAATAGGCACAGAACCCCGGGACGCCAACCACACCCAGATAGGCAGACAGCGGCGCAACCGTGGGATCCACTATCGTTGCCTTGCTGCCGTCTGATACGGAGTAATGCTGCCAGGCAAGTCGTTCATAGACGAAATCGCCTTCTGCGAATTCCGGGTGACGCGATTTGACGACACGCCCCACGGAGCGGCCGGTGAGCGGCTGCCCGACCTGGAAGCCGGAAGAGTACGACGTGGCTTTTTCCATCATGCCGCGCATGCCGGGGTCTACGGACAAGAACAACGTCTGGATGAGTATCTCGCCTTCACCCGGCTCCGGAATCCCGATCTCGATCAGCTCAAAATCCGCCCGTTCCGGCTGGCCTTGCGGCTTTCTGGCGAGTGTGACTACTTGGTTATAAGGATGTGTCATACGAAACTTACTCCTGCCGATCCATTGTTTCTGTCTGCTCGAATCAGTGTACTGGTTTCGTCGCTAACGCGCGGACGGCACGGGATTTGCTGCACCTGGACCCCGAGTAGTGAAACGACATTACGACAGGAGGTGTTTTCATGCCAGCTAAATCCAAAGCCCAGCAACAGGCCGCCGGGATTGCACTCGCGGCCAAGCGTGGCGAGAAAAAAGTCAGCGAGCTCAAAGGGGCGTCCAAGTCCATGTATGAATCCATGAGCAAGAAGGAACTGCACGACTTCGCCGATACCAAGACGAAACACAAGCCCGGGCATAAGCCGTCAAAGGATTAAGGCAACCATCCCCCCGCAAGATTGTTTCGGGAAGAATAGGTGACACGGATGTGTATGGTGCGCAGCAGCATGCTCCCTTGCTTGAGATTAATGTGCCATCGAAGGCTGTTTCCGTGTCATTCGCGAGCGTCGTCATACAAGGACGAATCGTACTCCAGCCACCACGTTGGGAAGAAGGGCACTCGATTTGCCACGACGTCTGTCCAGCCCCCGGATAATTTTCGTTCCAGTAGCGCGATATGGGCGAAGGCGCGCGACAGAACGAAATGTTTGTGCCCTGGGAAAAGCACGTCTATCTTCATTGCATCAAGCCGACGCACGGATGTGCGGTAGGCGCGGAAATCAGTATCAGCATTGACCGTACCGTGGCCGCCTTCGGCAAAGCAGGTGTCTCCGCCGAACAATATGGATTGGCCGTCCAGCTTTGCATACAGAGAAATTGAATCGTCGCTGTGCCCGGGCGTATGAATCACTTTCAATATGACATCGCCGACTCGGATGTCATCACCATCCTCCAGCGGTCGATTCACATTTACGATCGTTGATACCGTGCCATGGCGCTCGATGTGGGACGCAGGCCATAGTTTTTCTTCCAGCGTCGAAACTCCCAGCCTATGCACGGCGAGTTGCGCGCCAGTTTGACCAACCCACCATGCAGCGCCCCGGCCGTGGTCCCAGTGCGAGTGCGTCAGGATGATAGTCTTGATGGTTGATAGCTCAATACCATCGGCGATGATGCGGTCGCGGATTTGTCGTGGTGCGATGCCGCTTCCGGCATCTATTAGTGCGGCCTCGCCG
Organism: Pusillimonas sp.; assembly: GCA_048270225.1. Taxonomy (GTDB): domain Bacteria; phylum Pseudomonadota; class Gammaproteobacteria; order Burkholderiales; family Burkholderiaceae_B; genus Allopusillimonas. Next base: position 285,109 of record JBLWTG010000004.1, read on the forward strand.
CTATTTTGGATGACATAGACGTGTGAGTCGCATGGATGGGACAGCCCGACACCTCCGCCTCCGACCATATATACCGAGGTTCTGCCCGAAACGAATATTTTCATGCTTTGAAGTCCTTCAGTGTGCTGGCGCTTATCACCAGGAATGAGCGACGGACTGTGACGAACTGTTATTCACCAAGTCCAAGATAGAAGGCCTTGGATTGCTGGTATAAACGCATGCCGGTAATTCCTTTTTCCCGACCGACGCCACTTTCCTTAAAACCGCCGAATGGCGTGGATATGGATAGCTGTTTGTAGGTATTGACCCATACCACGCCTGCTTGCAAGGCTTTTCCTACACGCCACGCACGTGGGAAATCTCGTGTCCAGATACCCGCAGCCAGCCCGAAAGCTGAGTCGTTGGCTTGCGCGATCAAGTCATCCTCGTTGTCGAAGGGCAGGACGCATAGAACGGGGCCAAACACTTCCTGTTGAGCTAGTGATGACTTGTTATTCAGTCCCACTATGATGGTAGGGCGGTAGAACGCGCCCGCGGCCAGATGTCCGTCAACCTGTTCGTTGCCGGTCAATACTTCGCCGCCCTCTATGATGGCCTGGGCAACCATCGTCCGGATTTTTTCGCGATGTGCGAAGGTGGCAATGGGACCCATCTGGGCGTCTTCGGCGTCTGGCATATCGACCCGGATGCCGCGCGTATGTACAATGAGTCGATCAATGAAAGTACCAAGAATGCCTCGTTGCACGAACAGTCTGGATCCAGCTACGCAAGATTGTCCGCTTCCCTCAAAAATCCCACTTGCGACTTCTTTAATCGCGGAGTCAAGATTGGCGTCGTTGAACAGAATATGGGGTGATTTTCCGCCCAGCTCCAACGCGGCAGGGATCAGGTGTTGTGCTGCTTGTTGCGCTATGACGCGCCCACTTTGGGTGCCTCCTGTAAAGGAAATCATGCGAACGCCTTTATGTGCTACCAGGGCGGCGCCAGCCTGGCTACCGGTACCAGGCAGGACATTGAGCAGCCCCGCCGGTAGGCCAGCAGCCAGCGCGAGGCGACCCAGCTCCAGACCGGTGGAAGGCGTGACTTCCGACGGCTTCAATATGACAGCGTTGCCGGCGGCCAGAGCTGGTGCTATCTTCTGGGCCTCCATGGTCAAGGGTGAGTTCCATGGAGTGATTGCCGCGACAACCCCGAAAGGTTCATAGCTTGTCATGGAAATATAGTTTCCGCGCGAAGGTGTAATTTCCGACCCGAGGGTTTCGCAGACGGAGGCATAGTATCTGAACGTGGCTACAGCGCTGATTACCTGAGCGCGGCACTCCCGCCATACTTTACCGTTCTCGTTCATCTGCAAGCGTGCAAGCGTATCGGCATTCTGTTCCATGCCGTCGGCGATGGCCGATAGTATCCTTGCCCGTTGATGTGGTAGAGCGTCTCGCCAGGCTGGAGAGGCAGCGGCCTGCGTTGCAGCGTCCACGGCGGCGTCGACATGGGTGGCCGTGGCGGCGCATGTGGGTGGGTGGGGAACTCCTGTAGCGGGATTAGTGGTCTCTATGCAGGCATCGGAATCCGTGATCCATTCTCCGTTGATTAACATGGGGCGCACCCCATCAAGCATGTTGCAAGTTAATTTGGTATTCATAGTTATGGTTGTTCTCCGGCCAAGCGCAGGACCTCAGCCATTAATTGATAGATTGCTGCGTTGGCTGCATGAGAGGTGTTGTCGACGGTGTCCCTGGCCATTCCGCTGTAGCCATCAAAGGCGCCATATGACAGCGGGGCAGCAATGCTACGATACACGTCTGCCCAATCGGGAAGTAGCGCGGGCCGGCCATTGATCAGCGCTATCGCAGCTGCGATGGCGTAGCTGCCCCAGTTAGATACCGAGGCGGGCATCAGTATGTCGACTACCGTGGAGTCAAGCAGGCCGCCGTCGCACGGAGGCTCGCATTGGCAGTCATAAGCATGTGTGCGTAGGAGTTGCTTGAGAATATTGCCAAATCCTATTTCATTACCGCCGTCACCCACACCGACAGTCAGCGCCCCGCGTTCACGCAATTCCCTCACAAGCAGGTGCGCATGGGCCAGCCAGTCGCTGTCTTTTGGCTTGCCAGAGCTGTTATGGAAGATGGTGTTGGCGTTAGGGCCGGGTTTCTCGATGAAAAAGCCGGCCACCACGTTGGGGAGTCTATCCAAAAGTTCCTGTATGAACGGCCCGGCTGCCTGAGCGCTGGTGGGAAAGGGTAGTGCCATTGCCGTATTGGTGCGCTGCCGCCATGATGCTTCGGGCAGTAACGGGGTGCCGCCCGCTTGTACCGAGGCAGTAATGCCTGGTAGAAAGCGGTCTTCCGATAGTACGCAGGTGCGTACGCCAAGAGTAGCGAATACCTGGGCCAGTACCGATACCCCTGACGGGCCGTCGGTTTCTCCGTGAGGTAGCCATATCGGGTTGCCGGTGCCGGTGACCAGAATGACTGTGCTGTTTGCCGGGATATGCAGGAGTTTCTGAGCAACCTGCTGGCATAGAGGAGTGCCTCCTTGTTGCTCCCGTGCCATGTTATAGCGTAGCGCTGTGCCTCCCTGTTGGGCCGGCCTGTTTTTCAACTCCAGATTGGCAATACGGTCCAGATAATCGTAGTACCACGGGTTATCTGCCGGTGCGATGAGGGGGTTATTCATCCTTTGTTGACCCGAAATCGATGTCCAGCCAACCTTCCCACAGTTTTGAAATAGAAGAGTAATCATACCGGCCTAGGCCATGACTGCACGCAATTTCGTACACGGCATGGGATGCTTGCAAGGTGAATAACGGTACACCGAGGTCGCGCCCAAGCTCCAGCGCCAGGGAGGAGTCCTTGCGTGCATTTGCCGTCGGCATACCTCCTTCAAAATTCTGCTGGCGTATTCGTTCTCCAAAACGATGGGTAAGCGGTCGCATCAGACCAGACTCGCGACGCATTAGCGTGTAGAAGACGTCGATGGGTACACCTGCTTTTGCAGCAAGCGCTGCGCCCTCCATAAGCATTACCATCGTCGTGTGAGCGATCGCATTATTGACCAGTTTCGCTCTCATACCGCTGCCCACCTCACCGAGATGGAAGATATCTTCGGCAGCCGTCTTCAGTACGGGCTGTGCTCGCTTATAGTCGCGGGCGGATGCGCCAACAAGGAAGGTTGTCTTTCCTTCGGCCAGTTTGTGGATGCCTCCAATGATCGCCGAATCAACCAGGGCGGCGCCGTATGGGGCGAGCAGGGCACCTAAGGCGTCCACATCATGTGGTCCCACCGTGCTTGTTTCTATCACTAGCCGACCTTGCAGGTCACCTTGCGCGAGCTCTCGGGCAGCAGCCAGCGACGCTGCTGGCGTAGGAAGGGACAGCAGGATGATCTCGCAGTCTCTAGAGATATTGATCGCGTTTTCCGCTACGCGCAAACCGATCTCCTGCGCCAATCTTGCACGTTCCGGGTCACGGTCATATCCAACGACGTCGAATTTCCGCAGTAGTGGCGTGGCAAGGGCCAGGCCTGCATTACCTAGGCCTATCACACCCACGGGCTGCTTTTTTTCATTCATTACTGTTTCTCCAAAATGATTGATGAGGTACTCGTCAATCAACCTGGGCACCGGATGCGCGTACGATGGGGGCCCATTTTTTCAACTCGTTTGAAATGTAAGAGGCGAATTCTGCTGGCGTATTGCCTATTGGCGCGGCGCCTCGTTCGAGCAGCTTCTGTTTGATGTCAGGGCGATGCACAAGTTGCGCGACCAGTTTGCTGAGCTTGTCGATGATGACTGGAGGCGTTCCTGCGGGAGCCAACAGGCCGTACCATGAGCCGACCTCATATCCTGGTAGCCCGGATTCGGCGAGTGTGGGCAGATTGGGTAGAGACGGATCGCGCTGCAGACTGGTGACTGCCAGGGCCTTTAACTGCCCTGATTTGATGAACGGCATGGCGGAGGGCAGCGTATCGAAAATTACCTGTACTTGGCCGGAAATGGTGTCCGTGACCGCCGCAGCTGTACCGCGGTAGGGTACGTGTGTCATCTGTATGTTGGCCATGGTGTCGAATAGTTCGCCAGCCAGGTGGTGGGAACTGCCATTTCCCGCAGAACCGAAATAAAGTTTCTCAGGGTGCTTCTTTGCATAGGCGATCAGGTCCTTTACGGACTTGACCGGTAGTGATGGATTGACTTCCAGGACGCTGGGGGTCGAGGCGACAAGGCTGATGGGGGCGAAGTCCTTGACGGGGTCGAAGAGCATAGTTTTATACAGTGAAGCGTTGATGCCATGGGTCGCCACTGTACCCATCAGCAATGTGTAGCCGTCTGGACTGGAGTGCGCAACGAGTTCTGAGCCGATGTTGCCTCCCGCGCCGGGGCGGTTGTCCACGACAACTGCAGTCTTCAGTTCGGTGCCCAGCGCCTGGCCCAATGTACGTGCCACCAGATCACTGGTGCCACCGGCGGCGAACGGAACCACGATACGGATTGGGCGCAAGGGATAGTCTTGTGCCTGTGCGATTTCCCCAATAAGGATGCCTATAGTCATCGCGGTCGCCACGCTCAGGCGAGCCAAGGTGTTCAGTCTCATATGTGCTCCTCTTTGAAATGACGGATGGACAAGTGGTAATTCTTATGGATTCAATGCCCTATCTGATCATATTGTGATCTTTTATGAAATGTATATAAACTAATGTTTTTACGTATTAATAATTAACTTCACACAAAGATTATCTGATATAAAATTGATAATAAAGACATGAATTAAAATTAAGGATCACAATATGATCATTAAAGCGCCAGGTGGTAATGAAAATGTTGTCGCTGATGGCAGTGCGCGCGATGGCACGCAAAGCATTCGCCGAACAGTGCGCCTGTTGCGCGAGCTTCTCGAGCTCAACCGTCGCGGCGCATCTGCGTCAGAGCTATCAACGCGTGCGGGCCTGGACCGCAGTACTGGCCGTCGCATGTTGCAATGTCTGGTTGATGAGGGTTTACTTGCTTTTGATGACGAGACTCGTCGTTATCACTTTGCCCATCTCGCTTACGACATTGGCCTGGCAGCATCGGAGCGACTCGATTTGCCGCAACTTTGCAAGCCAGCGCTTGCGCGCATTGCCGACGACACGGGGGATACCGTATTCCTCATGATTCGCAGCGGAGATGAAGCTGTTTGTGCAGATCGCGCCGCGGGGGCGTATCCGATCAAAACCTTTATTGTGGAGGTGGGAACGCGTCGGCCATTGGGCGTCGGCGCTGGTAGTCTGGCTATGCTCAGCGCCCTGCCAGATGATGTTGCGGAGCTTGTGATCGCCCACAATGCGCCGCGTATCGGCGCTTATGGCGACATGACGGTGGAGCAGTTGCGTGCAATGATGCACAAAGTGCGCCAGCAGGGCCACGTAGTCATGGATGTAGTTGATGTGCCTGGTGCGCGCACGGTCGGCGTAGCAATTACCACTGGTACAGGCCGGCCAGTGGCGGCCCTCAGCGTTGCTGCGATCGCCATGCGGATGACAGCAGAACGGGAATCCGGCCTGCTGGCCATCCTGCATCGGGAGGCGAGTGAAATTGCCAAGTTGCTGAACCGCCGATCTGTTGCCGCGATTGGATGAAATCCGAGGCAAGGGAGGTAATTCACCGCCTGACCGGGGCCCACGCGAAATCAGTAGGCTTGCTCCCGGCAATGGCGCCCGCTTTCAACCATTGTTCGCAGGCCTGCTCGTCAACGCCGGCGCTACGCAACAAGTCCAATGTGTGTGCGCCAAGCTCTGGAGGCGGCAGGGTGTCGAGCTGGTCGGCGCCGGCATGTAGACGCGGAAACTCGGGTACCTCGAAATCCAGGCCACGATATTGCACCTCACGCAGCTTGCCGGGTTGCCGGGCCTGTTCCGGTTCGAGCACACGTTCCAGAGGCAGCACTTCAGTCACGCCTACACCGGCCGCTTTAAGCCGAGTGGTCACGTCCTCAAAGCTGCGCGCACTCATGGCCTGCCTGACAATATCCTCAACGCGTTCGCGTTCCTTTTTGCGGTTGCGCAAGGTGGCAAGGTTTTCGTCGTCGGCTTCAGGCAATTCCATTGCCTGGCAGAATTTCAGCCAATGACCATCGGTCAGCATCAGCAAGTAGAGCCAGCGGTCGTCGGAGGTGAGATAGGCGCCATAGCCGGGCATGCTGAACTCTCCGTGCGGCTCTCGCTCGGGCCGGCCCAGCAATTGTGTTTTGAGCTGTACGCCGACCAGGTCCCGCGATGCTACGTGCAGGCCGGTTTCATAAAGGCCGATTTCCACATTGGCGCCGTCTTCGCGGGTGTTGGGTTGCAGCAATGCAGCAAGAATGCCGATCACGGCGTAGGCGCCTGCGAACTGATCATGATAGGAAGGTCCCAGGCGTCCAGGCCGACCGTTGATGCGGTTGCCCTCCATGACACCGGTTGACGCTTCGGCAACCGGATTGGAAGCCAGGTCGTCTTCCTGCGGGCCGGCCGCATAGCCACGGATGTGGCAATAAATCAGCTGCGGATTAACCAATTTGCACTCCGCCTCCGTGAGCTGCAGCTTGCGGGCTGCTTTGGGCGCCAGATTGTGTACCAGCGCATCGGCGGTTTTGAGCAGAGCGCAAAACGCCTCGTGGCCTTCCGGTTTGCTCAAGTCGATGCAAACGCTTTTCTTGCCATGGCTGTATGCAATAAAGGTGCCGCTGGGACCACCGCGCACCAGGGCGCGGGTTGGATCGCCGCGGGGGGGCTCCACTTTGATGACCTCGGCGCCCAGTTGAGAAAGGATATGGGAGGCGAAGGGGGCGGCCAACATCGTGCCCAGTTCAATCACACGGCGCCCGCTGAGAGGGGATTGCGACATAGGGACTCCTGCAGTCTGATGGAAAGACAATTAAAAGAATGCATTATATATGTTTAAAATCTACGGTTTTCTTATAGTTTTATTAGGGTGATCCCGTATTTTTCTTTCCTGTTAAGGATATACAATGCATTAAATAGCCAGGAAAAACACATCTCACAATAATTCCAGGAGACAACGTCGTGCACAGAAGATCATTTCTTACCGGCTGCGCCGGTGCAGCAACCGCACTTGCCATCCCCGGTTGGGCGCGCGCGCAGGAAGCCAGTCCCGGTATCGATCTGGCCAGCAAAACGGTTACGGTGGGTGCTTTCACACCCGTGACGGGGCCAGTTCCGTTCTACGCCATTCTGACTCACGCGGCCGATGCCTGCTTTAAATGGGCCAACGAGACCAACGCGCTGGATGGCTGGAAAATCAAGTTCGTGACGTACGACGACGGTTATGAGCCAGCACGCAGCGTGGCCGTGACGCGTCGTCTGGTTGAAGAGAACAAGATCTTTGCGCTGACTGCTCCGGTCGGGACGGCACAGTCGGTGGCGGTCATTCCCTATGCGAAGGAAGTGGGCCTGCCGATGATAGGGCCTATTGGCGGCGCTACTGCTCTGTTTTCCGAGCGCCTGATTTTTCCCTTGTTACCGGACTACGGCTGGTCGGCTGCGTCGAATCTGGACTATGCCCTCAACGATTTGAAGTCTGGCCGTGTGGCCCTGTTATGGGAAAACGACGAGCTGGGTCGTTCGGGCAAGCGAGGGTTTGATCTGTATCTGAAGACGCTCAATCGCGAAGCTGCTGAATCCATTCCATTTGAAGTTCGCAGTACGGATTTCACGCCGCATCTGAGGCGGATTGCAAACGCGAAGGCGGAAACCGTGATTCTGTTCGGTTCCAATGCGAATCTGGCTGCAGCGCTCAAGGCTGCTGACCGTCTGGGCTTCCAGGCGAACTGGATGGCGCCCTTTTTTACCGCAGATCCTACTACCTACAAACTTGCGGGCAAGCTGCTGGATGGCGTGTATTTCTCGTCATGGCTGGTGCCGGTCACCTCCGAGGATCCGCAGATTCAAGCCTATCGCGAGAGTATCAAAAAGCACTACGCGAGCGATCCGGTTGGTGTGTTTGGCCTGAATGGATGGAGCAATGCGTCTTTGTTCCTGAATGGGTTCAAAGCCTTGATTGCAAGCGGCAAGCCGCTGACACGCGCCAGTCTGGTCGACGTGATGGAAACATTGACGGACCAGAACGTGGGCGGCGCGCGCGGGGTCAGTTTCACGAAGGGTGATCACAGAGGTGCACGGCAGGAAGCCATTATCCGGGCGACGGCAGGCGGCAAGTTCGAGATGGTGCGCGGTTTCAAGCCTTATCCAGAACAGGTTTTCAACGCAAAGTTGGCATAGAGGTAATACATGAGCAGTACATATGATGCGTGGCTCGGCCGCGAGGAAGAGCGCACTGAGCGGATCCACGAGTCGACTGTCCAGGCGATGGCGGCGACGCTGGACCTGGACCACAGCCCGGCGGCAGGAGAACCTTTGCCGCCAGGCTGGCAGTGGCTGTTTTTCAACCCGGTCGTGTCCAGACGGGGTTTGGGTGAGGACGGGCATCCTAAGCGAGGCGGCTTCCTTCCGCCAATTGAACTGCCCCGGCGCATGTGGGCGGGCAGTCGCCTACGTTATAGCGCCGACGTGCTCGTAGGTGCGGAGGCCACGCGTCGCAGCCGGATCGCCAACATTGCCAATAAAGTCGGCAAGCGTGGATCGTTGTGGTTTGTGACTGTTGAGCACACGACGACGAGCGATGGCAAGACATGCATTATCGAGGAGCAGGACATTGTCTATCGGGATGCGAGCCCGGCGAGTCCGGCGAGCGCTGCGGCAGTCAGGCCACAGCCTTACGAAGGACAGGCGCAATGGAGCAAAGGCGTCGACCCCGACACTACGCTGCTGTTTCGGTACTCGGCGCTGACCTTCAACGGCCATCGTATCCACTATGACCAGGCATATGCGCGCAACGAGGAAGGCTACCCCGATCTTGTGGTTCACGGCCCGCTCACCGCCACCATGCTGCAGCAGTTTGCGCTTGAACAAGGCGGAGGCAGGAAACTGGATCGATTTGAGTTTCGGGGTGTCAGCCCCTTGTTCGTTTCCCGCAGTTTTCGCCTTGAAGCGAGCAAGGCCGAGGATGGCACGCTGTCCTTATGGGCGCGTGGGCCGGACGACGCGCTGGCCGTATCGGCAACGGCATCCTTTCGCTGATTAATTGAATTTTTTGCAGACAACAACGCACAGGAGACATAACGTGGCACAACATTTAAGCGGACCGGCAAACCTGGAAGGACAAGTTGCACTGATAACCGGAGGCGCGGGCGCCATGGGGCGTGCGATATCAGTGGCCTTCAAGAACGCGGGTGCGCATGTCATTGCGACGGACATGGCCGAGCATGAAGATATCGGAGAGGGTATTGAATACCGCCAGTACGACGTCACATCGCGAGCGCAGACCGACGCAGTGATCGGTGACATCGTCAAGCAGCATGGCAAGGTCGATATCCTGGTGTTATGTGCCGGAATCATCGCTCGTACTCCTCTGGCAGACAGCACTGATGAAGAGTGGGACGCGATTATGAATGTGAATGTGCGCGGTGTGGTGAATCCCACGCGCAAGCTTTTCCCGTTGATGTGCGATCGGGGTTTTGGCAAGATTCTGGCAGCCGGCTCTATCGCCGCCAAGAATGGCGGTGTGGCTTCCGGGCCTGCCTATGTAGCCGCTAAATCTGCGGTTCACGGCATGATGCGTTGGATGGCGAAGGCAGGTGCGCCGCACGGGGTGTATGCCAATACGCTGGCCCCCGGACCGGTTGAAACGGCCATGTGGGCCAGCGTCACAACCAGCGGTGCGCCTTCTGCCAATGGCACAGTTCCTCTTGGCCGTTACGGTAATCCCGATGACATTGCCCAGGCTGCCCTATTTCTTTGTTCGCCTGCATCAAACTGGATCACGGGTACGTCGTTGGATATCAGCGGCGGGATGTGGATGAACTGAGCCAGGAGCGATACATGAATCAAGAAAATGAGCTAGTGATCGGGTTTATCGGTCTGGGCGTCATGGGTGGCCCAATGTGCCGTAACATGGCCGAAAAGCATGCGGGGGAGGTTATTGCGTTTGATCTGAACGCCGATGCTTTCATAATCCTGAAGGACACCAAGGCCAGGCGCGTCGAGGCAGTACAGGCCCTGGCAGAGCAGGCCGACATCGTTTTCCTGTCTTTGCCGGGCGGGCCCCAGGTTGAGCAGGTATGCATGGGCCCGCAAGGAATCGCCAGCGCGGGGCGTAAGCCTGCCGTCATTGTGGACTTAAGCACCACCACGGTGTCATCGGCACGCAGCCTCAATCAGAGGCTGGCGTCGCTGGGCATTGAGTTTGTCGATGCGCCCGTGGCTCGCACGCGTGAGGCCGCGCAGCGAGGTGAACTCAGTATCATGGCCGGCGCCAGCGAGGAACTCTTTGCGCGGGTTGAGCCCTTTCTGCGTTACATCGGCTCGGACGTCACCCATTGCGGTGCGGTGGGGTGCGGGCAGGCGGTCAAACTGATCAATAACGCGCTTGTGTTCGAAAACACCGTAGCGCTTGCCGAGATGATGGTACTGGGCGAACGCGCCGGCGTCGAGCCGGAGGTCTTGCTGGATGCGGTATCCAAAGGGTCCGGCGATAGCTTTGTGCTGCGCAATCATGGCCGCAAGGCCATGTTGCCGCGCGAGTTTCCCGAGAAATCGTTTCCGCCGGAGTACGTGCTCAAGGATCTGAGCTATGTCCTTGAACTGGCTTCTCAAACAGGCCTGGCCACGCCTGTCGCCGATCTTGCACGGCGTTACTACGAAGCATCAGCCGGCGCAGGCTGGGGCGGCCGTTATTTTCCTGCGGTCATAGACATGATCGCCCAGGACATCGGCCCTGCGCCTGTCGCGTCAAAATAAAGGGACTGAGGTATGGCGGATCTCATAGGATTAGTCTGGGCCGGCGTCATCAGCGGCTGCCTGTATGCGATGGGCGCGATTGGTATTGTGCTCATCTACAAAAGCTCCAACGTGGTGAATTTCGCGCATGGGAATCTGGCCGGGCTTGCGGCGTTTCTGGTCTTCGGGTTTACCGCAGGCATCTTCGCGGAGATGAGCTGGGGCGCTGCGGTGCTGTTGAGCCTGATCATCATGGTCGCAGTCATGGGGGTCAGCTACCTGCTCATCGCGCCGCTGGTCTTCAAGTCGGATCTTACGAGCACGATTGCGACCCTGGGTGTCGGCCTGATTGCCCAGGGTGCAACCCAACGCATCTTCGGATCGAACATCGTATCGCTGGATCTTCCCTTGCCAGACTGGCGGACCGAGATAGGCCTGTTGCGCATCGGGGGATACGACATTGCGGTACTGGGTGTTACTGCCCTCGCGATCGGCTTGTTGTATCTCCTGATCGAACGCACGCGGATTGGCATCGCGTTTCGTGCCGTTTCCGCCAATCCCTTTGCCAGCAGGGTGTGCGGACTGAATCTTCGCCGCATTCATCTGTTTTCGTGGCTGGTTGCGGGCCTGCTCGGGCTCATCGCCTCACTGCTTATTGTGCCGACGACCTTTCTCTCGTCCACCAGCGTTTCCTCATTCATGCTGCAGGCCTTTGGCGCAGCGGTCGTGGGCGGCTTCAGCAGTCTGCCCGGGGCTGTGCTGGGCGGAATTTTCATCGGCGTCATCATGAATCTGCTGTCTTTCTACGTCGCGGCGGAATTCAGCAACACCTATCTTTTATTAATTATTCTGATGGTCCTGAACATCTTTCCCAAAGGGGTTCTGGCCATACGTGGAGGTGCCCGTGTCTAATGTCAGCATATCGGTCAATGCGTTGTCTGACGAGCCAGGGCTGGCCGGACAGCAGGCCGCCGCGCCGGGCAGGCGTCGCCTGTCGACCGGGGTAAGCGCAGCGGGGCTCGCTCTCTTGCTGGTGCTGCCCATGGTCATGGGAGGATACTGGACGTTTACGCTGGGTTTGTGCTTTGCCAATGCCATAGCAATCGTCTCTGTCAGCTTTCTCGTGCGCTACGGCGGCGAGGTGTCCATCGGGCATGGCGTGTTCGTCGCGTCGGGTGCATATACCGTTGCGCTCATGGAAAAGTACTTTGCGCTTTCGCTGTTGCCAGCCCTGCCCATTGCTGCCGTGGTAGGCGGCGTGCTGGGCCTGATCTTCGCATTTCCTTCACGGCATCTGACAGGTATCTATCTGGCTGTGGCCACTATGGCCCTGGCCCTGGCCTTGCCCGAGGTGCTGCTCCATTTTTCGGAAGTGACGGGAGGCTATGGTGGATTGTATGTAAACCTTGATGCGATCAGCGGCGTGTCCAAGGAGATACAACGGTATTACCTGCCGCTTGCCGGTCTGGTCGCTGTCGTCTTGCTGCTCAGGCACTTTCGTCAGTCGCGCCAGGCGATGGGCTTGCTGTTGATCCGAACCTCGGCCTATGCCGCAGAGTCCTTCGGCATAAAACGCAGCTGGGCGCGCCTGTCCTGCATGGCCTTGAGTGGCGCCATCGCTGCTGTCGCGGGTGCCTTCCTGTCCTTCAGTTCTTCCACCGTGTCGCCCAACAGCTTCACGCTCTGGACGTCGATTTTCCTGTTGGTAGGGTCCGTGGTGAGCCTGTATTCAATGTCTCTCGTTGGCGCCATTATCGGGGGCCTGTTTCTGACCTTGATTCCCTTGCTGATGGCGGGGGCGGGAGACTGGGTGCCTATCCTGTACGGCGCCGCCTTGCTGGCCGTGGTGCTGGGCGTGAATGCCTTGCCCGAGTCGCTGCGAGCCCGGCTGGAAGGGAGCCGGGTATGAGCGATGTCGCCGTCATGCACAGAGACGCGCTTGCTGTCTTGCGTCTTTCTTTATCCTTCGGTGGTATTCAGGTGTTGCGGGACATCGATCTGCGATTTGAACCTGGCGAGATCACAGGACTTATTGGACCCAATGGCGCCGGCAAGACCAGTTTCTTCAATTGCCTGACAGGCCTGTACAGGCCGCAGCAGGGCACCATCACGATGGGCGCCCGGCGTATTGAAGGTATCGCGCCTTCCGCGCGCGCAGCGCTGGGTTTTTCGCGCAGCTTTCAGCATGTGGCCTTGTGTCCCGAGCTGAGCATAGCGGAGAACGTCATGATCGGTCTGGACCGTCTGTCCATGGCCGGTTGGATGAATGCGTTCCTGCCGTTGCAGTCTGGCCGGGATGAGCGCAGGCGCAATCGTGAGCGCGCCGTGGAGGCACTCGACAGGCTCGGCATCGCGGAAGTCGCCGATATGACGCCCTCTCAACTGCCGCCAGGCGTGTTGAGGTTGTCCGAAATTGCCCGTGCGATCGTCGGCAGCCCGCGAGTGCTGTTGCTTGATGAGCCGGCGGCGGGGCTGAACGCGGTGGAAACCGGTGATCTCGCCTCTGCGTTGAAAAAGCTGCGTTCAGAAGATCTGGTGCTGGTAGTGGTCGAGCACGATATGGATCTGATCATGGACGTTTGCGACACGATACATGTGCTCAATGTTGGCAGCGTGTTGGCCTCGGGCAGGCCGGGCGACATACAGTCGAATCCGGATGTTGTCCGGGTCTACCTGGGAGACGAGGATGAGTGAAGCGGCTTCGCCATTGCTTCAAGTCAGCGGCCTGACGGTGCGCTACGGCGCAGGGCCTGTTGTGCACGGAATAGACCTCAAGCTCGAGCGCGGTCTGGTCGCGGCGATGCTGGGTGCTAATGGCGCCGGAAAATCCAGCACACTGCGCGCCATCGCAGGACTCGAGCCGGCGCAGGGAACCATTACCCTGGATGGACAGGACATCAGCAAACTCTCTGCGGCCAAACGCTTCAAGCTGGGCGTCGTGTACGTGCCGGAGGGTCGCGCCATTGTCACGGATCTGACGGTGGCAGAAAACCTCACGCTGGGATCTTATTATGTGGACGCGCGAACGCGTGCGCGGCGACAGCAGACCGTACTGGAGTTTTTTCCGGAGATCGCCAATCGTCTGAAAGCGCCGGCTGGTCTGCTCAGCGGTGGCGAGCAGCAGATGTTGGCAATTGGCCGTGGCTTGATGTCCGCGCCGCGATTGCTGCTGCTGGACGAACCATCACTGGGCCTTGCCCCGCTTTTGGTGTCCCGCGTCTATGAACGGCTCGGCGCCATTCAGAAAGAACAGAAACTGACAGCGCTGCTGGTTGAGCAGAGCTTTCATGTCGCCGCCAAGCTGGCGGCCTGCGCCTGGGTGATGCGTCATGGCCATATCGTCGGTGCGCTGGATGAGCACGCGCTGCGCAGCCGGGAAGGCCGGCAGCAGGCGGTGGATGCCTATCTGGGGTCGCGCCAGGAAGCCGCGTAACAGCAAAGGAGAAAGCAAAGATGGAACAGTTCGCATTGCAGGGCGAGGTCATGGCCACAGGCCTGGCTTTTCCGGAAGGCCCGATCGCATTGCCCGATGGCAGCGTGCTGGTGGTGGAGTTGGCTGCTGGCCGCCTCACCAGGGTGACGCCGGAAGGTGTGTTGGAGGTGGTTGCGACAGTGGGTGGCGGCCCCAACGGTGCGGCATTGGGGCCGGATGGGCATTGCTACCTTTGCAATAACGGCGGATTCAGCTGGCGAACCGACAACGGCTTTACACGCCCCACAGGCGCAGCGGCGGAATATGCGGGTGGGTCCATTCAACGCGTGAACATATCGACGGGCAAGGTGGAAACGCTTTATACCCATTGCGATGGCGTTCCCTTGTATGGGCCGAACGATATTGTGTTCGATGCCAATGGCGGCTTCTGGTTCAGTGATTTCGGCAAGACATTCGATGACCGCATGATGCGCGGCTCTGTGTATTACGCAGCCACAGACGGATCTTTCATTCGCCGCGCGGCCCGCCATCTCATTACCACCAACGGCGTAGGGCTTTCTCCAGACGGTCAAACGCTCTATGTGACGGAAACCGAAACCAGCCGCTTGTGGGCCTATCCGATTGAAGGGAGGGGGACGCTGGCGCAGCAACCCTGGCCTTCACCGAATGGCGGGCGTCTTGTGCACGGCCTGCCTGGATTTCAGCGCTTTGACTCTCTGGCGGTAGAGGAGAACGGAAATATCTGCGTGGCCACGCTCGTGCGTGGCGGTATCAGCGTGTTTTCACCTTCCGGGGAATGGCTGGAGTTCCACGAAGCGCCTGAAACCTATTGCACCAACATCTGTTTTGGCGGCCCGGACAGACAGACGGCGTTTATCACGCTTTCGGGTTATGGACAGCTCTTTGCTGCCCGGTGGCCCAGACCGGGCCTGGTCCTGGCGGATCAAAGCTGCCGCCTGTCCTTCCTCTAAAGGAAACCTCTATGAAAAACCGTTATCTCGGCGGGCGCCGCCATTTTGTATGCACTGCCGCGGTGCTTGCCGTCGCTGCGATGGGCATGATGCCTCATCAAGCCAGGGCGCAGAACTGGCCGGACAAGCCGATCCGCATCATCGTGCCGTATGCGGCGGGGCAGGGCGCTGACATTCTGGCGCGTGTGATGGCCGATGAGCTTGCCAGAACACTGAAACAACCCATCGTGGTTGAAAACAAGGCGGGGGCGGGTGGCAACATCGGCGCGGCGTCCGCTGCCAGGGCGCCTGCCGATGGCTATACCTTTCTGCTGGGTACCAACGCCACGAATGCGGCGAATGAGTTTCTCTACGCTGATCCCGGCTATCGCGCGTCTACGGATTTTGTACCAGTTGGCATGATCGGCCTTTTGCCGATGGTGATCAGTACGGCGGGAACGGAGTTTCCCGTCAATGGGATTCAGGAACTGATCAAACAGGCAAAGGCTGCGCCGGATACGCTGAATGTGGGGCTGCCGAGCACCACTGCGCAGGTAGTTTTTTCCGAGTTTGTCCGATCGGCGCAAGCGCCTATGTTTGCCGTCCGGTACAAAGCCTCGGGCCAGTCCATGACCGATGCAATGGGTGGCCGGATTCCCCTGGTGATAGATACCGTTACCGCGTCGCGTCCTCTTATCGAAAGTGGCAAGCTGCATGCCCTGGGCATCACCTCGCTCAAGGCGAGCGACATGCTTCCCGGCGTAAAGCCTGTGTCGGAACAGGGCGTGCCAGGCTTTGATGTGGTGGCCTGGGATGCATTATTTGCACCAAAAGGCACGCCGCAGCAAGCCATCGATACGATGAGCAAACACATACATCAAGCACTCCAGAAACCCGAAATCCAGCGCAAGCTGCAACAGATCGGCGTAGAGCCTTTTCCTCTGAAATCCCAGCAAATGGGCGACTTTGTCTCGAAAGAACGGGATAAATGGGGTGGCATCATCAAGCTGGCGGGAATTCACTTAGGGTAAACCAAGGTCTGGGTAGATTTGTTCTATCCATGCCTTGACCTGTCTTTAAAAAGAATGCATTATGCATTTTAAGTAATCTGAATAAACTGAAAGGAGAAGTGAAAAATGAACACGGTCGTGAAAGAAGCTCAATCTGAGTTGGTGGGAAGCGCGCCCGCCGAAGGTCGCATTACCGACGAAGCGATTGCGGCAGCGCGGGCCATGATTGGCTTGCATCTGCGTCCTGAGGGCCCTTATCTGCAGGATGCTACGGCGGATACATTGCGCAACTGGTGCAACGGCATCGGCGATTTGAACCCTCTGTATCGCGATGTCGGCTATGGCGCCTCCACACGCTACGGCACCATTCTTGGCCATCCCATGTTCCCCATGGCCTTTGGCTGGCTGGGTCGTACGCGCTGGGGTCTGCCAGGCGTTCATGGTTTCTATGCCGGCAACGATTGGGAACTGTTCCGTCCCGTGCGTCCGGGCGACCGCATCACTGCCATTGAGCGTGTGGTCGGAGTGGAAGAGAAAGAAAGCAAATTCTCGGGCCGTCTGGTGCTGCAATATGTTGAAGCGTCTTACTTTAATCAGACCGGTGATCTTCTGGCGCGTGCTCTGGGCACGTGCACCCGCCACGAGCGCAAGGCAGCGCGCGATACTGGCAAATACAAAGAAATCACGCAACACGAGTACACCAACGAAGAGCGCGACAGCATCGACCACATGATATTGGACGAAGTCAACAATATCCGCGGCTCCTCCGTGCGTTACTGGGAAGAAGTGCAAGAGGGCGAAGAGCTGCCCACCATCGCGCGCGGCCCCTTGTCCTTGATGGATACGATGGGCTTTCTGGTCGGTTGCGGCCGCGGCCACACGCACGGCGTCGTGCTGCAGGCAGCCGTCAAGCATCCGGGTCACTTCTTCCGTAATCCGGAAGCTGGCGGCGGCGTGGAATATACCGGTATCGGTCACCATCGCGAGTCGGTCGCCAAAGAGGTAGGCGTACCGGGCACTTACGACTACGGTCCACAGCGTTCTTCGTGGATGTGCTCGCTGGTGACGAACTGGATGGGCGATGCCGGTGTCATCAAGCGGGTTCGTACGGAAATGCGCCGTTTCAACATCATGGGCGATACCACGTTCTGCAAAGGCAAAGTCGTGCGCAAGTACGTCAAGGACAACATCGGCCTGGTCGACATTGAGCTCGCTGCGGTCAATCAGCGCGGCGAAATCACGACCCCGGGCATGGCAACAGTTGCCCTGCCTTCGCGTGATGTGAGCCGGCCAGCGTTCTACGATGGCTCTTGCGTCGACCTCGAACTGCCTGTCGTCCGCTAACGGACGATTTTCTGAAACCTTGCGGGATAGTCAAATGCAGGCAAACGAATCGTCACATGTCGCCGATCAGCCTCTTACCGGATGCCGCGTCGTCGAGCGCTCGCGCACGGCGGCAGCCGCGTATGCAGGCCGCCTGCTTGCGGCAATGGGGGCACAGGTCATTATGCTGGAACCTCCTGGCGGCTCGCCATTGCGACTTGCCTCGCCGCTGTTCGATGAAACAGGGGAGAGCGCCCAGTTTGCCTACCTGGCCGTCGGCAAGCGCAGCCTGGTGTGCGACCTGGACTCACCGTCAGGCCAAGCCCTGCTGGAGCGCGAGCTTGCCGCGGCCGATATCTTCATCGATGACACGCGGGTGGCTGATCGCAAGGCTCAGAGGCTGGATCCGGAAACGATTTCTCAACGCTTTCCGCAGTTGGTGCATGTCAGTGTGCTTCCGTTTGGGGCCACAGGCCCCAAGGCTCACTGGGATGGCGAAGAAGTCAATCTGCTGCACGCGGGCGGCGAAGGGTATTTGCTTCCCAATGGACTGTCCACGGAGCTGTTCCCCGACCGGGCGCCACTCAAGATATACGGCCATTTCGGCAGTTATCAGGGGGGGGCCATGGCCACCTTCTGCGCGCTGTCCGCCTGGTGGGCGGCGCCTCAGGTCGGCGGACAGTTCGTCGACGTTTCGGTGCAGGAGGCGGTGCTTTCTGTAGGCGCCTTTGCACTGCAGCGTCTGGGCGACGGGTCGCTGGAGCATCGCGCGAGCCGTAGCTTCCGCTATGGCGGCGTATTCCAGACGGAGGACGGCTTTATAGAATTGCTGACGCTTGAAGACCGGCAGTGGTCTTCGCTGGTCGAGCTGCTGGGCAAGCCGGAATGGGCGATGGATGAAGCATTGCGGGATCCTCTGGAACGCAGCCGCAAAGGGGCGGAGTTAAATAGGCATATCCGTGCCTGGATGGCACGCAACAAGGCAGATGACATCGTGCAGCGCGCCCAGCAACTGGGCGTGCCGATTGCCAAATACCGGCAACCCGAAGAAGTGATACATGGCGAGCATGAGCGCGCGCGCGGCTTGTTTGCGCCAGCCCTTCTGCAAAGCGGAAGACAGGCCGACATACTGGTGGCGCCCTTTCAGTTTCGTTGCTCGCCTGCGCAGGGCGACAGACAAGTGCCCGCATTGGATGAGATGGCACAGGAGGAGATTGCATGATGGGGCCCCAGGCACCACTTGCCGGCGTAAGAATTGCTGATTTCACGATACACGCAGCCGGCCCATTCTGTACTCATTTGTGGTCGCAGCTTGGCGCAGAGTGCATCAAGATAGAAAGCCAGACGCGTCCGGACGCATTCCGAAAACCGCATGCGGTCTACGGCCGGATGTCTGCGGCAACCTTCGATCAGGTTTCCGCCAACAAGCTGTCCATACGGCTTAACCTCAAGAAAGCAGAAGCCATCGCGCTGGCCAAGCGGCTTGTGTCCATATCGGATGTCGCGGCGGAGAGTTTTCGGCCTGGCGTGATGAAGCGGCTCGGTCTGGATTTCGACGCGCTGCGCGAGGCCAAACCCAATATTGTGCTGCTGTCGCTTTCGTCCTGCGGCCAAAGTGGCCCGGATTCGCATTTTGCCGGCTACGCGCCGTTGTTTGGCGCATGGGGCGGCCTGGGCTGGATGACAGGATATCCAGACGGCCCTCCTGTGGAAATGCGCCATGTGATGGATCATGCTGCGGGCGCGCACGCCGCGCTGGCAGTGATGGCTGCCCTGCATCAGCAGCGGCGCACCGGCAAGGCTCAATACGTGGATCTTGCTGCCCGTGAAGTCGCTTCGGCCATGATCGGCGACGCGCTTGCGCTGGCAAGTCTGGGGCAGACGCCGGTCAGAACCGGCAATGGCGATCCGGCCATGGCGCCTCATGGCGTCTACGCCACCGCCGGCGCCGACCAGTGGCTCACCCTGGCCATCAGGGACGATGCCCAATGGCGGGCTTTCCTCCGAATCCTCGGTCGCGATGACAGCGATGCGCGTTTTGCCACCACAGTCCTGCGCGTCAGGCATAGCGCCGCACTTGATCAAACAGTGACCGCCTGGCTGGCTGACAGCAACGCCAGTGACATGGCCGAGCGTTTGCAGCAGGCCGGTATCAGCGCACATGTCTCCTGGAATATGCAAGACATCGCGGACGATGTCCATCTTCGGGAGCGCAAGGCGGTAGTCGAGGTGAGTGCTCCCGACATCCCGCCGCGATTGGCGGTCGGCGCGCCTGGTCGCTTCAGCTGCACCAGCGACGTGGGCATTCGCCGCTTGACGCCTACCCTGGGTCAAGATGAAGATTATGTCTTTGGTGAGTTACTGGGCCTGACGGACGCGCAGCGGGCGGACCTGCAAGCCCGGGAAGTCATTCTCTGATCGCGATATCGAAACATTCAAGAACAGTTATTCAAGCAAGGATTTGCCCTATGAGCGACGCTACTTCTATTTATCTTGTGCTGGACATGGAGAACGACCTGGTGCATGCCGACGGCCCCAACGGCAAGGCCGGCTACGCGGAGCAGGTACAGGGCCGCTGTATTGTCGAGCACACCCGGAAAGCCATCGAGAAAGCACGGGCAGCGGGGCTGCACATTGGCTTTGTGCGCGTTGGATTCTCGCCGGACTATCGTGAATGCCCCCCGAATTCCCCGATATTCTCCGGCGCACGCAAGAACGGGATATTCAAGCTGGGCGAGTGGGGCACCGAAGTGCATCCTGATCTTGGCCAGCAAGCCGGCGATTTCGATATCGTCAAGCATCGCGTCAGTCCGTTCTACAGTACCAGCCTCGAATCGATTCTGCGTGCCAAAGGCATCAAGCGGATCTATTGCTCTGGCATTTCCACCAACGCCGTGGTGCAGGCTACGGTTCGAGAAGGACATGACCGGGATTACGAAATGATCGTGCTCGAAGACTGCTGTTGCGGCATCACCGCCGAGGAACACGAAAACGCCATGAAAGGCCTGCAGCGTTTTTGTACGACGACAACGTCTCAAGACGTTGTCTTTGAGTGATGCGGCCATGAACCCCATAGCCCGAAGTTTATTGTTTGTACCTGGAGCCCGGCCCGAGCGATTCGATAAGGCGGCAGCCAGCGGCGCGCATGAAGTAGTACTCGATCTCGAAGACGCCGTGGCGCCAGCCGCAAAAGACGAGGCCAGAATGGCAGTCGCCGGCTGGCTCGCCAAGGGCTACCGTGCCATCGTGCGTATCAATGCGGCGGACACCGCGTGGTACGAACAAGATCTCAAGATGATGCGCGCGGCGCCCGCCGCCTGCATCATGCTGCCCAAGGCCGATGCGGATTCGGTCAACCTCACCGCGGGCGCCCTGCCCGGTCGGCCTATCATTGCTCTGCTTGAAACGGTGCAGGGGTTAATGACGCTGCAGGCGATGTGCGCAGTTCCCGGTGTGGCCCGAATCGCCTTTGGCAGTATTGATTTTGCCCTTGATAGCGGCATCGCAGACGAAGGAGAAGGGCTGACGTCTGTCCGTGCGCAGATCGCACTCGCCTCCCGTTACGCCGGGTTGGGAGCGCCGATTGACGGCGTCAGCCAAGAGTTCGTTGATGAACAGGTCATGCAGGCTGAAGCCCTGCGCTCGAAACAGCTGGGCTTTGGCGGTAAGTTATGCATACACCCCAGGCAGGTCGTGTCCGTGAACCAGGCGTTTCAGCCCTCGGAGGCAGACATCACCTGGGCGCACCGGGTAATTGATGCATTTTCTGCCAGTGGTGGCGGTGCAACGGCTGTCGACGGAAAAATGATAGATAAACCCGTCATGGAACGTGCTCGGCTGATAATCGCCGAAACCGGCACACTGGTTTCGGCTTAAAATGTAGAATATAGAATGTATAAACTTCCGCCCTAGGTGCAGAATCCGCAGAGCATCCTCCATGCGGTTTCCGCGGGGACTATATCGATGGAATACCGCACTAAAGAAGAACAGGTCGCAGATTATCTGCGAGAGCGCATTATTTCAGGCGTATACCCCCGGGGTTCGCGCCTGAAGCAGGCAGAAATTGCAGAGCAACTGCAGTTGAGCATTACACCCGTGCGCGAGGCGCTCAAGCTGCTGGAAGCCGAGGGCTACGTCGAGGGCGGGTCTTACAAAGGTGCCCGGGTCGTGCCCTTTGACTCCTCTGCATCGAACGAAATCCTCCAGCTGCGCCTGACGCTCGAATCCCAGTTGGTGCGGGCAGCCATAGAGAAAATCACCGTAAAAGATATTGCCGAGCTCCATGAGCTGGCCAATGAATTCGCCCAGCAATTCCAGACAGGCGACCGTGCAGTGGCGCGCGGTATCAATTACCGCTTTCACCGTCGTTTGTATGACATCGCGGAATTACCCCAAACCCTGCATTTTGTGCAGATACTCTGGGCCCGCTATCCCTTCGACCTCATCAATGCGGCAACAGGGCGGGGCCAAGAAGCCGTGGACGAGCACGAAGAAATACTCGCGGCGTTTGCGGCCGGCGATGCTTCTGCAGCCATGTTGGCCATGCGGCGCCATATCGAGTCCGGGTGGTCCGTGCTGAAAGCCAAGGAACCAGAGCCCGCCACGCCCTGAGCCTGCTTCGGGTAGTGCAAGCGGTGCATTGCGCTACCGCCATGGTTCTGCCGTTCATCCTGGCAGTCTGCAAGCCCCTCCCCGCGCCGGAAGGAGGGGCGATGCCTCAGCTTACGCTGAGGTTCAGCTCTCTGATCACGGCTCCCCATCTTTCAATTTCCGAGTTCAGAAAAACCCCGAGCTCAGCAGGCGTCATCGATCCTTCAGCATGAAAGCTGTGTGTTGCCATCTGCTGGCGTATTTTGGGTTCCTGCAAAGTCTGGTTGGCTGCCTTATTGAGTTTGGCGATGACCTCGGGTGGGGTACCAGCAGGAGCAAACAGGCCGAACCATGCCGTCACTTGCAGATCGGGCAAGCCAGACTCAATAAAAGTAGGTACATTGGGCAGTTCTGCCAGGCGGTGCTTGCTGGTGACTGCCAGAGCGCGCAATTTCCCTGCCTCGATGAGCGGGAGTACAGCTGAAGGCGTGGAGAAATACATTTGCACATGGCCGCCCAGCAGATCCGTTACCGCTGGACCGCCGCCTTTGTAGGCCACGCTCGTCAAGTCAGTGCCTGTCAGGCGCTCGAATAGTTCTCCTGAAAGATGCGCCGTTG
Source organism: Pusillimonas sp. (assembly GCA_048270225.1). Classification (GTDB taxonomy): domain Bacteria; phylum Pseudomonadota; class Gammaproteobacteria; order Burkholderiales; family Burkholderiaceae_B; genus Allopusillimonas. The sequence continues at coordinate 307,845 of JBLWTG010000004.1, forward strand.
TTCCCACGCCAGAATTGGCAAAATTCAACTGCCCCGGCTTTTGCTTTGCGAGTGCGATCAGCTCCGCTACAGAGTTGGCGGGCAACGCTGGATTCACAACCAGGATCAGTGGCAATGATGCCGCCAGCGCAATGGGGGCGAGATCCTTGCGCGTATCAAAAGGCAGGCGCTTGTGCAGCGTGGCATTGATCGGAAACGAAGTGATAGGCATGACAAGCGTGTAACCGTCAGCTTGAGCCCGGACGGCATTGTGGACACCGATATTGCCTGAGCCTCCGGGCTGGTTCTCGACCACAATGCTTTGGCCCAGACGTTTCGCCATTTCCTCAGCAAGCAGCCGAGCCGTAAAATCCGTGCCGCCGCCAGGTGCAACAGGAACAATCAGGCGGATGGGCATACTGGGATAGGCCGTGGCGGTATTGGCAGATGTCGCCGTGGAAACGCAAGCGGCCAACGCCAGCGCAGCAAATTTTGCCAACGAGCGAAAAGGACTGTTCATGTCATTCCTCCTTTGGAATAGTGAACCGTCTAAATTAATGCAGAATGCATTTTTATTTAGATAAATCAGACCTGCCGCCCGAGTGCTTACGAGGCGCTTTTTAATTTATATAGGAGAAAGGCAACGGAGAGGGCTGAGGATTCTCATCCTGATGACAAAAATAATGCATTCTGCATTAAAAGTCAAAGAAAATAAGGCCTGCTCTCAGAAGTCTGAGCCTGGAGGTTTTTCTGTCGTCTTTAGAGGCCTGGGCGGTATGGAAGACCCCAGGCCTATCATCCCATCTACCCGGAAAGCGCAACGGCTTACACAGGCTGAGCTATCAGAATCCGCCGGGCTCAGTCGGCGCGCGTTGGTCGCGATCGAAGGCGGGGGCGATTGCACGCTATCGACCTTGCGCCGGTTGTTTCATGTGCTGGATATGGATATCCAGGCAACTCCAGTCCGGCGCAAGCCGCCCACCCTGGAAGATGTCTATGCCGAGAATGCCTTGCTGGCCTTGAACAACAGAAGGCGCGAGTCATGATGCTCGATGTATATTTGAACGGTCGAAACCGCTGATTCCAGTGCAATGGTTTATTGTAATTTCCGTAATTTACGAGCTTAAATTCCGTAATTTACGAAGCTAGATTCCGTAATTTACGAGGCCGGATTCCGTAATTTACGTTATACTGCATCCATGAATACGACGCCTTTGTACCAGCGAGGCATTGAGTCTCGTATCGCTGAAGCCTTATCGGACACACCCGTAGTCCTGGTGGCAGGGCCTCGTCAAGCGGGAAAGACTACGCTCGTTCGTCAGATTGCAGCGCAGCGCGAGCTGGAGTATTTGACGATGGATGATGCGCTTACACGGCTATCAGCACAGCAGGATCCGGCGGGTATGGTTCGTACCCTGGATAAAGTAGTGATCGATGAAATTCAGCGCGCGCCACAGTTACTGCTTGCCATCAAGAAAAGTGTGGACGAAGACCGGCGCCCCGGCCGCTTTCTGTTGACTGGCTCGGCCAATCTTATGGCGCTTCCAACCGTTGCCGATTCGCTGGCAGGTCGGATGGAGACTGTATCGTTGTTACCGTTGTCGCAGAGCGAGATTGCATCGCAATCGGCAAACTGGATAGATAGTGCTTTTGCAGGCAAGATCCTTCACTCGGCACAACCTGCCATTGGTAGTGATCTCGTTGAGCGCGTGCTGCGCGGCGGCTATCCGGAAGCGATTTCCAGAACGACAAGCAGGCGTAGGGCTGCATGGTCACGTCAATATATCAACGCACTTATCCAGAGAGACGTTCGAGACGTGGCCGGTGTTGATAAGCTGGATCAATTGCCACGATTTCTTCGGGCTCTGGCTCAAACCGCCGGGCAGATGTGCAATTACGCTCAACTCGGTGGTCAGACAGGGCTGGATGGAAAGACGGCTTCCCGGTATATCAGCGTATTTGAACATATGTACCTGCTCAAACGCGTTGAGGTCTGGGCCCGTAATCGGCTGAGTCGGGTCGTTAAAACACCGAAATTACAGTTTATCGATTCCGGCCTGCTGGCCACACTACTCGACTTGAATAGCGAAGAAATTGAGCGAGATCGAACGCGGTTAGGCAATGTGCTGGAGAGTTTTGTTTTCGGCGAACTACTCAAACACACGACCACGGCAGAAGGCGATTATCACCTCATGTATTATCGGGACACTGAGAAGGTTGAGGTCGATGTCGTGATCGAGAACGCGGCTGGGCACCTGATCTGTGTGGAAGTAAAAGCCGCCGCCACAGTCAAGGATGGCGATCTGCGTGGCCTCAGAAAGCTGGCTGGCATCGCTGGGCGCCAGTTCAAGATGGGCATACTGCTGTACGACGGCACAGAGACGCTCCCGCTCGGAGACGGGCTCTGGGCTGCACCGTTGTCGTCACTGTGGGGAAATTGATTCTCCCCAACAACAACCCGCTTCCCAACACCCCGGATCGTTGGTATAAGCTACACGGTATATGTCCCTACAAAGCGCCAGTGCAGTAACGCCTGGCGCCTGTCAGCCGGCACAAAAGATGAGTGCACCCTGTCCAACATAACACCGAGATGTCCTGTGTCTGCTGCTTCCGCCTCGCCTCAAATCGACTCCTCCGCCGTGCTGTCTGAGCGCGACCAGCGGGGAAACATCATCCGTCTCACCGTGGCGCAGGCGCTGGCAGGCGCCAATGCCGTCGTAGTCTATGCCACGGGCGCCATCATCGGCAACACGCTTGCGCCCGACAAGGCGCTGGCGACCTTGCCGATTTCCATCTTCGTGGTGGGGATGGCCGCCTGTATTCTGCCCAGCGGCGCAATTGCGCGCCGTTATGGGCGGCGAGCGGCTTTTCTGGCGGGAACTGGGTGCGGAGTGCTGGTCGGATTGATCGCCGCGCTGGCCGTGATGCTCGGTTCCTTCTGGCTGTTTTGCCTGGCGACATTTTTCGGTGGCGCCTACGCGGCAGTGGTGCTGTCATTCCGCTTTGCTGCGGCGGACGGAGTAGCCCCGGCCATGCGCGCCCGCGCATTGTCATTCGTGATGGGAGGCGGTGTTGTCGCGGGCGTCATTGGTCCGCAACTGGTCAACTACACCATGTATATGTTGCCGGCGCATATGTTTGTCGCCACGTTTCTGGCACAGGCGGTCGTGGCCGCAGTATCGGCGCTGGTTCTGCTGGGTGTGCGGCTTCCGGCGCCGACCGCCGCGGAAGTGCAGGGCGGCCGTCCGCTTTCAGTCATCATGCGTCAGCCGCGCTTCGTGACAGCGGTCATCTGTGGCGCAGTTTCATACCTGCTCATGAATTTTCTGATGACTGCCGCGCCGCTTGCCATGAAGATGTGCGGCCTGTCTCAGGAAAGCGCCAATCTGGGACTGCAGTGGCATGTCATTGCCATGTATGGCCCCAGCTTTTTTACCGGACGTCTGATTGCGCGCTTTGGAGCCGGTCGTGTGGTGACAGCCGGCCTGTTGCTTACGGGGGCGGCTGCCGTGGTGGGCCTGGCTGGCATCGATGTTGCGCATTTCTGGCTCACCCTCATCCTGCTCGGCCTGGGGTGGAATTTTGGCTTCGTGGGGGCTTCTGCGCTGGTGCTGGAAACTCACCGTCCCGAAGAAAAAACTCGCGTGCAGTCCTTCAATGACTTCATGATATTCGGAATCATGGCCATTGGTTCCTTTGCATCGGGCGGCCTGTTGTCGGCATACGGATGGAGCACAGTATTGATGGTCTCTTTTGTGCCATTGGCTTTGGCGGTGCTTGTGTTGGGCATGGCGGCCTTGATGCGACAAAGGGTGCCGGCCGACGTTTGAGTGCCCCGTTGCGCATCAGGTGTTTGCGGGGTGGCGTAATCGTCCGTGCTAACCGACCCTGGTTGCGCCTTGCTCGGCCAGCATGCCGGCAGCCTTGGCGTAGCTTATATACCGGTAGCCATACCACAGCATCAGGATCCCCAGCCCCATTGCGGGGATCATCAGCAGCGACAGCAGCACAAATATTGCCAGCAGAAAACGGTTGCTCTGGTAATAGTAGGTTTGCGTGTCACCCACCCTGATACCGACCAGGCGTTTGCCTTCGATATACAGCACCGACTCCTCCTGAGTGCGTGAGGCGCGCACCAGGTATCTGATGAGCGGCTTGGGCACCGCCACATCCAGCAGTGCCTGATCGCCGATCTCCACGACACTGTAGGTCACGACTCTTGGCCTGACGCGGGTGTACCCCAGCATCGCGACCACACCCTGAACTGACTTCATGCTTTGCTCCAATCATACGCTGCGCAATAGCGGCGCCTGGACGTTCATCCTGGTGCCGCTATGGCTTATAGGGGTAAAGGGTAGTTCGGGTCTATTTAACAGCAGAAGATGTGAAAATTGAGTGAAAATTCGTCACTGGACTGATACCGCGGTATCTCTGTCAATATCTGATTCAAGCCTCGTATCGGCGCGCAGACGGAAGGTGTATCAGGTTTACCCATCTCTTCCCTGCGCAATGCCTGAAACGGCTTCGACGCAGGAATAAAACGTCCTCAAACTAGTGAAAACCCTGATCTTTATGGCTGCGCGATTTATTGACGTACTACTGATGTACAAGTAGTATCCTTCTAATAAATTAAATGCCGGGGCGCATCGCTAACCGCTCCTATCCCATCGCAGGAAGCACGATGTACACACAAATTACTTACGAAATAGATGCCGCCGTCGCCACGATTACGCTGAATCGGCCGGAACGAATGAATGCGCTGACCAAGGTCCTGGAGAGCGAGCTGTATGACGCCATGCAATCCGCCAATGCAGACGATAGCGTCCGTGCGGTCATATTGACGGGCGCGGGCAGGGCGTTTTGCGCCGGTATGGACATGGACGAGTTGGAGGTCTTGCCGCCGGGCGACATCAGCGCCCGCGAATGGATGCGTCCCTACGACATGAATCGCAGAAGCGACTACCAGGCTCGCTATGCTTACTTTCCTGCCATTTCCAAGCCGGTCATCTCCGCCATCAATGGCGCTGCGGCCGGTCTGGGCCTGATTTTTGCGTTGTACAGCGACTTTCGCATTGCATCCAGTAAAGCAGTGTTTGCCACGGCATTCGCAAAGCGCGGCCTGATTGCCGAGCACGGCATCGCCTGGATTCTTCCGCGCATCGTTGGCCATGCAAACGCCATGGATTTGCTATTGACGTCGCGCAAAGTCGAGGCGAGCGAGGCATTGTCCATGGGGATGCTTCACCGCGTGGTCGAGCCAGATGCATTGATCGACCAGGCGCGCGAGTTGGCCGTGACGTTATCCGAGGACGTGTCTCCGCGCTCTGTCCGGGTCATGAAGCGCCAGCTTTGGGAGACGCCGTTCGAAACCCTGGGTGAGGCCATTGCACAGGCCAATCACGAGATGTACCACAGCATACTCAGCGACGATTTCAAAGAAGGCGTGGCTCATTTCAAGGAAAAGCGCCAGGCCAGGTTCAGCGGTTCATAGCGAAGCAGGGCAGCGCGAACATAAAAATCATCGAGTTAAGAAGGAGACAACATGCCTGGCATTGCAGAGGTGCTCAGCCAACTGACCAATGGTCTGATTCTGGGGCTTATTCTTGCGCTTGTGGCCACCGGTTTCACCATGGTTCTGGGGGTGATGGGGATACTGAATTTTGCACATGGATTGCTTTTTGCCCTGGGGGCGTACTTTGCCCTGACCATCTACAAGGTAACCGGCTACTGGCCTGCACTGATTATCGCACCTGTACTGGTCGGGATATTGGGTATCCTGCTTGAAAACATCTTCATACGCCGGCTCTACGGAAAGGATCCGTTATTCGTCCTTTTGCTGACCTTCGGCATCGCCATGGCGGGCGAAGACGCCATACAGATGATCTGGGGCAAGCTCTCCTATTCCATTGACCCTCCTGCCATGGTGCAGGGCGCGCTTGACCTTGGGTTCATGGTGTATTCCAAGTACAGGGTATTCATGGGGTTGTTTGCGCTGGCCTCCATTTTTGTTGTGTGGCTCTTCATGTCCAGGACGCCATATGGAGCCATCATTCGCGCAGGCTCTCATGATAGCGAAATGGTGGGTGTGCTGGGCAAGAACTTGCCTCGGGTTCGCTCCATGGTATTTGGCCTGGCCGCGGCAATGGCGGCACTGGCAGGCATCATCGCGGCGCCTTTGTGGAGCGTGCGTCCGCAGATGGGACTGGACGCACTGCTTCCCGCTTTTCTCATCGTTGTCATCGGCGGGATGGGCAGCTTCTGGGGCAGTGTGCTCGGCGGCTTGCTCGTCGGCATCTCGAACTCGGTCGCCGTTATGTTCATACCCAGATTTTCCGATCTGATGATGTATGTACTGGCGGTAGTCATTCTTCTTTATCGTCCCCGAGGCCTGCTTGGCACTCGCAGCGTGCTGGAGTAAGCCATGCAAACGAAATCATCTTCCGGATCCGCAATGATCAGTGCACTTCCATTGCGCAAGTTCCTGGTGCTGTTTCTCGCCTTCGTCGCCTTGCCGTTTTTGCTGCAGACGTTTGGTATGAGTTTGAGTCTGGGCGCCGAGGTGCTGATCATCGCGCTGTTTGCAATGGGATATAACCTTTTGCTCGGTACCACGGGGTTGCCGTCATTCGGACATGCCGCCTTCTTCGGCACAGGCGCCTACGCGGTAGGTGTAATGGGTGAGCATGGCTACGGCAGTTTTGTATTCAGCCTGGTTGGCGCCACGCTGGCAGGCATGGTGGCGGCGTTCTTTGTGGGGCTGCTGGTCATGAAGAAACGCGGCATCTACTTTGGACTGTTGACCCTGGCCTTCGGGCAGATGTTTTACATCGTTGCACTGCGCTGGGATGAGGTAACGGGCGGAGAAACGGGCCTGACCGGCATCAAAAGGCCTGAATTCATGGGGCTGGATCTTAACCAGCCGATGACGTTCTACTGGATAACCTTGCTGATCTTCGCTGTGAGCGTCGTTCTGCTATGGAAGATCACGCATTCTCCTTTTGGCAGCATGTTGACGGCGATCAAAGGCAATGAAATCCGTACCCAGTATCTTGGATACAACACTACTTACTTCAAGCTCATTGCGTTCATGATTTCAGGTGCATTTGCCGGCCTGGCCGGAGGGCTTTTTGCCTGGCATCAGTACGCTGCATATCCTCAGACCATGTTCTGGGTCGAGTCGGGCAATATCGTCATCATGACGCTTTTGGGTGGAGGCTTGACCAGCTTTCTGGGGCCGGTGCTGGGGGCCGCCGTTTTCGTCGGTGCTCAGGATCTTATCAGCAGCTACACCGAGCACTGGATGTTTTTCTTCGGACTGTTGTTCATTCTGGTCGTCACCGCGTTCCCCAACGGCTTGCCGGAGGCCTTTGCGCAGCTATACGCCAAGTGCAGCCGTAAACGTCAGGCGCCTGTAGCGCAAGCCAGGATGGGAGGTTAAGGTGGAAATTCTTCGTACAGAAAATCTCTCTGTCCAGTTCGGCATGATCAAGCCGGTCGACAACGTCTCGGTGAATATTGAACAGGGCAAGCTCACCTCCATCATCGGTCCGAATGGGGCGGGAAAGACCTCTTTCTTTAATTTGTTGACCGGCTTGTATGCCCCGACACGTGGAAAGGTGTTCTTCGACGGGCAGGATATTACCGACTTGCCGATCTATGAGAAGGTAAATCGGGGGCTGACCAGGACATTTCAGATACTGAACGTGTTTGACGACCTGACTGTGGCGCAGAACATTCGTGTCGCCGTGCAGCGAAGATTTGGGCGCCAATGGAAGCTGTTTGCCGGAGCTGATGCAAATGGAGAAGTAGAAGATACCGTCGCGCACATTGTCGAGCGGGTACGGCTCAAGGACATGAGCAACACCGTCGCGGGCGACCTGTCGCACGGGCATCGGCGTCACCTTGAGATCGGGCTTTCGTTGGCCTCTCAGCCTCGCGTCCTGCTGCTGGATGAGCCCATGAGCGGTCTGGGCATGTACGAAAGCTCCGTGATGGCCGAGTTTATCCGCAGCTTGTCGGAGGAGTTGACGATAGTCCTGGTAGAACATCACATGCCTGTCGTCCTGTCGATCTCGGACACAATACTTGTCTTGAGTCGTGGCAGTTTGATTGCGCAAGGAACACCAGACGAAATCCAGGCCAGCGTAGAGGTGCAGGAAGCCTACCTGGGTACGCGTCGATTTGATATTCAGGCAAGCGAGGTTTCCCATGCTTGAAGTGCAAGGTATTAACACCTTTTACGGCAATGCACACGTGTTGTTCGATGTCAGCATTCAAGTCAATGATGGCGAGTGTGTTTCGCTGTTGGGCCGAAATGGCGCCGGCAAGACGACTACGTTGCGCAGCATCATGAATCTGACGCCCGCGCGCAGTGGCACAGTCTCGTTCGGCAGTCGGCCGCTGGAGGGGCTGATGCCCTATCAAGTGGCGCAGGCCGGCATCGCGTTTGTTCCCGAAGACAGAAGGATTTTTCCCACGCTTTCTGTGGAAGAGAACCTTGTTCTGGGCAAAAAGAAAGGCCTCAAGGGCCAGGTTCCGTGGCCGCTCGAACGCGTTTATGAAACCTTCCCCAAGCTGCGCGAGCTCAGAGATCGCAGCGGCGGCAACCTGAGCGGCGGAGAGCAACAACTGCTTTCAATCGGCCGCGCCATCATGGGCAGCCCGGACTTGCTGCTGCTGGACGAACCGACCGAAGGCCTTGCGCCAATTGTCGTCGAGGACCTGGTTGCCGCGATCCATACGCTCAAGCAGGAGAAGATGACGGTGCTGCTGGTTGAGCAGAATCTGAACGTCGCCCTAGAACTGGCTGACCGATGCTACGTCCTGGATCACGGCAGCGTGGTCATGGAAGGAAGTGCCGAAATGATACGTGCGAATGATCAACTCAGACACGATTTGCTCGGTGTCTGATTTCATAGATGACAAGGAATACGAGATGAGTGACAAGACAGCAGCACCGCTGACGCGCGACGACTGGCAGTCCCGCAGTGAGAGCCTGGATATCCGTAAGGGAGCCTATATAGATGGCGCTTTCTGCGAGGCCGCTTCTGGTGCAACGTTTGCATGCATAAGCCCCATTGACGGGCGTCACCTGGCCGATATTGCGGAAGGCGACGAGGCTGACATAAATAGAGCGGTCGCCAGTGGGCGGGCCGCCTTCGAGAGCGGAGTCTGGTCTTCGCTCGACCCGGTCAAGCGCAAGCGTATTATGCTGAAGTTCGCGGATTTGATCAGGCGCAACCTCGATGAGCTGGCTCTGCTTGAAACGCTGGATGTGGGCAAGCCCATCCGGTTCACCCGCATTGTGGACATTCCACTGTCGGCCGACTGCGTCGCGTGGAATGCCGAACTGATCGACAAAATGTATGACGAGGTCGCGCCAACGGCGTCCAATGTGCAGGCGACGATACGACGCGAGCCGGTGGGCGTGGTGGGCATGGTGGTGCCCTGGAATTTCCCTTTGCTCATGGCGTCGTGGAAGTTTGCGCCGGCCCTGGCTGCTGGCAACAGTGTGGTGCTCAAGCCTGCGGAGCAGTCGCCTTTGACTGCGCTTCGTGTCGCCGAGCTCGCCACCGAGGCGGGTATCCCTGCCGGCGTGTTCAACGTGGTTCCAGGTTATGGACACACGGCGGGCAAGGCGCTGGGACTGCACCCTGATGTGGATATGCTCGCCTTTACCGGCTCGACTGAAGTCGGCAAATACTTCCTGAGCTACGCAGGGCAGTCCAACATGAAGCAAGTGTGGCTGGAATGCGGCGGAAAAAGTCCCCACATCGTATTCGGCGACGCCTACGATCTGGATGCGGCTGTGAAGGCCGTGGGGATGGGTATATTTTTCAACTCCGGGCAGGTCTGCAACGCGGGCTCACGCTTGCTGGTGCAGCGCGACGTACATGATGAGTTCGTCGAAAAGCTCAAGGCGTTTGCCGCGAAGATGGTGCCGGGAGATCCCTTGAATCCCAAGACCGTTCTTGGCTCGGTTGTGAGCGAGTCGCACCTGGATTCGATCATGTCGCATGTCAGAGCGGCTCAGGACGGCGGCGGCAAGCTTGAAGTGGGTGGCACTCCGGTCTCGCCGGTGCAGGGGGGCAGCTACATGGCGCCGACCCTGTTCTCCGGCATAACAAATGATATGCGCCTGGCGCAGGAAGAGGTTTTTGGTCCCGTACTGGCGATCATTCCATTTGAGGATGAGGCCGATGCAGTGCGCATCGCCAATGATTCGATGTATGGGCTTGCCGCAGGCATATGGACCCGCAACCTGTCGCGCGCGCATCGCATGTCGCGGCAGATACGGGCTGGGGTGGTGTGGGTGAACACCTACGACGCCGGCGACATGACCATTCCTTTCGGCGGGGTGAAACAAACCGGCTTTGGGCGAGACCGCTCGCCGCACGCTTTCGACAAATATACGCAACTCAAAACCGTGTGGATCAACATCGGCTGAGCGTTGTCATGCAGTTGAAGGTCCGAAAAGAGTCTTTCCATCATCACTAAAAGAGGCAGACATGAAGAATCTAAGAGTATTAGGCCAGCTTGCGGTTGCGACCAGCATGCTGTTGGCTGGCGTAAGCCAGGCACAGGACACATTGAAAATCGGGGCGCTGCTCCCTCTATCTGGAAACTACGGGTTTCTGGGTATCACGGAGCGAATGGGCATCGACATGGCTGTTGAAGATGTCAATGCAGAAGGCGGCGTTCTCGGGAAAAAAGTTGAGGTCCTGTATGAAGATGCGGGAGCACCCGCGCAGGCTGTGCGCAAAGCAACGCAATTGCTCGAGTCCAATAAAGTTGCGTTCTTTGTGAATGGTGGAGGGAGTGCGGTCAGCGCGGCGATGTTCGAATTCGCGCAACGCAACAAGGTCGTCAATCTGGCGATCGATCCCAACGCTGAGGAATTGGTCACCTCCAAGGCCAATCACTATTCGTTTCTGGTGCCGCCTCCGAGCAGCATGATTGCCAACGCAGTCGTACCGGAAATGGCCAAACTGGGCAAGAGCGTATTTTTTCTGACGCATGACTATTCGTTTGGCCATACGCAAACCTCTGAGCAGCGGCGCGCACTCAAAAAATTTCCCGAAGTCAAAGACCTGGGCGAAATCAAGATTCCGTTGAATACGCGTGACTTCAGCTCGCAGATTATCGCTGTTCGCAATGCCAAGCCCGACATGTTGGTGGTCAATGTCGCTGGAGTGGACTCAACGGCGCTACTGAAGCAAATCTGGGAATTTGGTTTGTACAAGCAAACCAAGATCGTCGTTCCATTGCTCGACTTCGAAGACAGCTGGGCACTTGGCGCGGAGAAGAACACACTGATCGCGCTGGGCGGCGTTGAGTGGCATTACAACGTTCCGAATGAATCCGCCCAGAAATTCAAGCAGCGCTATCAGGAAACGTATCCGAAAGCGCAATATCCTGTTCCCACCACGAATGTCGTGAACGCCTATATCGGTGTGCGCGAAACGCTGGAGGCGATCAAGCGTGCCGGCAGTGTGGACAGCGACAAGCTGGTGGCCGCGCTGGAAGGCTACTCGATCAAGGATTCCCTCAAGCCTTCTCCCACCATGATTCGCGCCTCGGATCATCAGTGGGTGCAGGATTTCTTTATCTACAAGACCAAAGCCACTGCGGATAGCGCCGAGCCGGGTGATATCTACGACCTGGTGTCGGTTGCCAAGGGGGCTGACATTGTGGTGCCGGATAGCGCGCGCAAGGGTGTGCTCTCGGGTGAAAAGAAATAAGCATCAACCTGCCAGGGCAGCGGCGGGGATGGTTTTCCCATCGCTGGCCTGCCCGTATTACATACATTGAAACCCATCATGCCAGATATCAGGATCTACGACTGGATTGCTACGCACGCTCGCAGTCACCCGGAGACAGTCGCGCTCATCGATGATTATTCTTCGCGAACTTTTACCTATGCCGACCTTGATCGGCGTGTCGAGGCGCTGGCAGGGGCCCTGAGAGCTCAATACGATCTTGCAGCTGGCGATAGCGTTGTAACACTGGCGCACAATTCTACGAATATCCTTGAGGTTCAATTCGCATGTCAGCGACTGGGCGCAGTATTCGTGCCCTTGAACGTACGATTGGCGCCCGGCGAGTTGAAGGATATTCTCGAGGATTGCAGCGCACGAATACTGCTTTACGATACCGAATTTTCGCGGACCGCAACGGAGGTAGCTCAGGCCATGGGCGATTTGCGCCTCATGTCGATGAGTGAGCGCGGCGACGCTTGCGAATACGAAACTGCGATTGCCGAAGGTATCCCGCTCGGCGCACCTCACGACAATCTGCAAGGGGATACATGGACACTCATCTATACATCAGGCACTACGGGTATGCCGAAAGGCGTGATGATCTCCTATCGTATGGTGGTTTTTCATGCATTGAATTATGGGTTTGAGACAGGAGTGGCATCTGATAGCCACGGCTTGACGTTTTTACCAATGTTTCATACAAGCGGTCTGAATCTGGCCGCAAATCCCTGCCTGTTGGCTGGCGGGTGTGTAACGGTGATGCGAAGGTTTGACCCAGCGCGTGCGTTGGAACTGCTGACTCACTGCACTCATGTATTCGGCGTTCCGGCCAATTATCTGTTCATGCGGCAGTTGCCTGCTTTTGAGTCCGCTGACCTGTCTTCCATACGCAGCATAGGGGTAGGGGGTGCGCCCATGCCTATCGCCTTGTTGCAGGCCTACGCGGAAAAAGGCGCCGCCATGCAGCAGACATTCGGCATGACCGAGACTGGTCCGACCGTGACCATCCTGAGTACCCATCGCGCTTTTGACAAGCAAGGCTCGGCGGGCCTGCCGGTTGCGCAGATGGAGGTTCGTGTGGCCGATGAGCACGGCGAAGTGGTGTCCCAGGGCGAAATCGGTGAACTGTGGGTTCGTGGGCCATCCATCACGCAAGGCTACTGGAACCGTCCGGAGGAAACACGCAAGTCCTTTGTCGACGACTGGTTTCGAACCGGAGATATGGTCAGGCAGGACGAAGATGGCTATTTTTACGTTGTCGATCGCTGCAAAAATATGTACATCTCGGGCGGTGAAAACGTTTATCCGGCCGAGGTCGAGCGCGTGATAGAAAAAATGCCTGCAGTACGAGAAGTGGCTGTTATTGCGGTTCCCGACGATAAATGGGGAGAAGTGGGCCATGCTGTGGTTGTACCCGCCGAGAGGGACAACATCAGCGTGCGTGAGATCCTTGATCATTGCCGGCGACATATAGCCGGCTACAAGATTCCGAAATATGTTTCCTGCCTTGAGGGGCTGCCACGGAACGCAACCGGCAAGGTCGATCGCAGGGCCGTAGCCAATGCGGTGGCCAGGGAGGCGATGGGCAATGAGCGATAATTCAATGGCTTGTCCACCCTTCATGAGACTTGGTTTCAGGAATTTATTCAGATGACGACACCAGCAGCAAAAGAAATGCATTCCCCAGGCGAGGCCAATGGAATCGCTGTTCCCAGCGCTGAGATTGACTCGCAGAACGCAGCTGATCATGCATACCATGTGATTGAGGCACGTATTGTTCAGATCAAATACCCTCCGGACTACATGTTGTCCGAACAGCAGTTGGGCAAGGAGCTCGGCATCAGCCGGACTCCGATTCGAGAGGCATTGCGGCGGCTTGCCATAGATAAGCTGATTCAGATTTTGCCGCGCAAAGGCGCCTTCGTTACCCATGTCGAGATCAAGCAATACCTGCATTTGCTGGATCTGCGCCATCAGATCGAGCGTTTTGCGGCGACGCGTGCAGCCAAGCGGCGTACAGATGAGCAGGCCCAGCACATGAGAGACCTGATTCGAGAGCTGCGAGAGGGTAGTTCAGCTCCAGATCAGGCGGTCTTCGTATATTCGGATAAGGCGTACAAAGACCTGATCGTTGAGGCTACGGGGAATCCCTTCATCGGCGGAATCATCGCCCCTATGCATGCGCACTCTCGCCGCTTCTGGTACTACCACCGAAACCAGTGGAGCAGCCAGGAAGCTGAGCTGGCCATTGAACGGCATCTCAAGGTCATGGAGGCTGTCGCCAAAGGGGATGAGGACGCCGCCGATGCGGCCGTCCAGGAACTGTTTGAATACCTTGAAGCCTTTGCGCTTCGCGTACTGAAGAACGAACACACGATTTAGCTGAACGCCGTTGTAACCTGGGATTGACTGATGCAACATATAGAGATAACGCGACCACAACCCCATCTGGCCATGGTCACGCTCAAGGGAGCAGGGCGCTACAACCTGATGTCCTACGCCATGTTGCATGAGCTGTGGGAGACCGCCAATACGGTACAAGGAGATCCTGCTGTCAGAGTGGTAGTGGTGAACGGCGGCGAAGCGGACTTCTCGGCGGGGATGAATCTTAAGCAAACCGAGGTACGCGATTACCAATCGCTGTCAACGGAAGAGCGTCTTGCTGTGCATGCAATCGGTGCGCGTGCCTGCGCGACGTGGGAGAGTCTGGACGCCGTCACGATCTGCGCGATTGAAGGCTATTGTCTTGGTGGCGGTCTGGCTTTCTCGCTCGCCTGCGATTTTCGCGTTGCCGCCATGGACGCGGTATTCGGCGCGCCGGAATTGCTCAACGGAATGAACATGAGCTGGCAGAGCCTGCCTCGTCTGGTTTCACTGATTGGTCCAGCACGCACGAGAAAGCTGGTCATGCTGGCGCAGAACGTCGATGCGCCACTTGCCGAGCAGTGGGGACTGGTTGATGTGCTGACCGATGCCCGGGGTGCAAGGGATGAAGCATTGCAGCTGGCTGAGCGTCTCCTGTCTGTGTCGCCCGCGCCGTTGCGCATGACCAAGCAGGCCATCAGCGTCGCAGCCAACGCCTTGAACCACGCCGTGAGCTATATGGATCTGGAGCAGTACGTGGCTTGCCAGTCCACCGATGCGCACAAGGCTGCCCTGGACGCTTTCTTCAAGCACACATGAGCGCTTTTCGCCGTTTCGTTTGTGACGCTTTCTTCGCTCCTTGTATCTGATTTCCGATATGCCTCATTCGCATTTATATTGCCGACATCTCGCGCTGTTGGCGCAGTCATGTCCTGACAGGGTATTCCTTAAAGAGGCATCCCGCACGTTGACCTTCGGCCAGGCGCATAGAGAAGTCGAACGTCTGGTACTGCGCTTTGTCAAAGGCGGCGTCCAGCCCGGAATGCGTTGTATTCTGTGGATGGAAAACGGGTTGGATTACGCGCTGATTTGGCTCGCACTGTCGCGTCTTGGGGCGGTTTCCGTTCCGTTGAATCAGGCTTATCGCGGGCCCATCCTGGCTCACCAGATCAATGATGTTCAGGCCGAGGTTCTGATCACGGATTGTGGGCATTGGGCACGCATCGAGGAGCTGAAGGAAGAAATTCCGGGGTTTTCCTTGATATTCGACGGCGGCCGCGATGCTTCCTGTCATATCTCCACGAGCCTGATCGACCTTTGGAAGGAGGAGGCTGATTCCCCGGTAGGCAGACAAGCACCGTATCCGGTTCTATCCGAACTGCCATATCCGCAGTCTTACGATTGCGTATCGATCTTCTACACATCGGGAACCACCGGCCCTTCCAAGGGCGTACTGTATACGCACATGCAGGCTTGGCAAACAGCGCAGAGCGTGGCGCCATACCTGACGGAAGACGACGTTTTTTACATGACGAGCCCAATGTGCCATGTCGCGATGCCTCATTGCCTGGGTGCAGCGCTGTTGGCAGGTGCAAGTTGCGTGGTGCGAAAACGGTTTTCGGCTAGTGCATTCTGGCCGGATGTGCGCGAATTCGGCGTTACCGCCACCATGATGCTGGGGTCAGTGGCTACCTTTCTGAACGCCGCCCAGCCTCTGGCCGATGATCGTCGACACACTTTGCGCAAAGTGCTGATGGTGCCGGTGCTAAAAAATGCACCTGCGTTCTGCGAGCGCTTTGGTGTTTCGGTCATGAGCTGGTTCAATATGACGGAATTGAGCGTGCCCCTGGATACAGGGGGATTCTCGACGCATCCTGACGGCAGTTGCGGAAAACCGCGGCCTGGCGTTTCGGCCCGCGTGGTTGACGGACATGATCAGGAAGTTGCGCGGGGAAGACCTGGTGAGCTGGTTGTGCGCGATGCACAGCCATGGACGATCAGCCCGGGATACCTCAACCAGCCCGAGGCGACGGTCTCAGCGTGGCGCAATCTGTGGTTTCACACGGGCGATATCTGCGTCCAGGATGAGGCGGGATCATTTTTCTTTGTCGACCGCCTCAAGGACAGCATCAGGCGACGCGGGGAAAATATTTCGTCGCATGAGGTGGAGTCTCAGATACAGCTGCATCCAGCGGTCATGGAAGCGGCCGCCATCGGCGTCGCAGCGCAGGACGGTGAGCAAGAGGTTCAAGCCATTGTGGTGCTACGTCCGGGTACATCGCTGTCAATTACAGAGCTACTGGACTTTCTTCACCCGAGGCTGCCCGGCTTTTGCCTGCCGCGCTACGTTGCCTTCAGCGCAGATCCCTTGCCCAGAACGGATACCGGAAAAATCCGCAAGAATGTGCTGCGTACTCAGTTCCAGAAAGGACAGGGTGATCGCGAAGACGTCAACTATATTGTGAGAAAGTGATGAGCAAACATGGTGCGCTCCCCGTTGCTGCGGTTGGTACAACATTGCCCGCTATCGCATTTGAACTATCGAGGCGACGTCTCATGAGCTATGCCTCGGCGTTGGGCGCCACGGAAGATGTCTACCTTAACGACCTGCGCCCCGACGGTATTGTCGGACCGGCCAGCTTTATCGTGGTTCCGGAGTGGCAGATCATGAACGGTCGGCCGTATCGGGAATTGCTGGGCGCCGATGATTCCAGAATGTGGCGGTGCATCCATGTACAGCAGGATACGCGTGTGCTGTCGCCGCTACGACCGGGTCAAATGGTGCAGACGCAAGGCACGGTGTGCGCAATGCGACAGACGCGCATAGGCGTCTATATTGCGGTGCGACTGGATACAACATGCCAGGATACGGGTGTATTGGTGGCGCAGAGCTGGTTTTGCGGCATATTCCTGGATGACCAGATCGATGGTCCTGACAAATCGATCGCCGAGCCGCCGGCACTGCCTTCAGACAAAAATCTGGACGGATGGACGTCGGTCGACGAACCGATAATGACTGTGACTCGCGCGCTTCCACACCTTTACACCGAAGCGGCAGACATCTGGAATCCCATACACACCGAGCGTAGCGCGGCACGCGATGCCGGGCTGGCCGACACCCTGTTGCACGGCACATGCACATGGGGCGCGGCTGGCCTGGCGATTACACGTCTGTGTGGCGAGGGTGACCCGGCGCGACTCAGGCGGCTGGGAGCCCGCATGACCGGAAAGGCACTGGTCGGGGCGCGTCTTTACCTGCGCTACAAAGCGATGCCCGGCAACGAATCGGGCGTCGATGGCATTTGTTTTAGCGTTGTTGATGGGGGCGGTGCTGTGATCTTGTCCAATGGTATTGCCGAAGTTGTATAGAGAGAAAGTTCTTCGTGTTGTGAGGTGCGGTTACCGGCTCGTGGACTGCGTTCCAGGGTCTTCCCCACGCACGTGGGGGTGTTTCCCTGATCCGCAGCATGGATAGCGGCATCGACTTGTCTTCCCCACGCACGTGGGGGTGTTTCCCCGACGCTCACGCGCCCGTCTGGCACGATCCTGTCTTCCCCACGCACGTGGGGGTGTTTCTCAGCCAGTCAGGGCCGAGGTTCATGTTGGGATGTCTTCCCCACGCACGTGGGGGTGTTTCTACAAGGCGCGTCGAGGCTGCTATGGGAATTACGTCTTCCCCACGCACGTGGGGGTGTTTCCTGATGTTGTAAAACTTCTGGAAATCTTCGCGGGTCTTCCCCACGCACGTGGGGGTGTTTCTAGTCGTAGTAGATAGGCGCGCCGTCCTCAAGCGTCTTCCCCACGCACGTGGGGGTGTTTCCGCTCGGGTGTATGGCGACGCTTGGGTGTCTGGGTCTTCCCCACGCACGTGGGGGTGTTTCCATCGTCAAGCCCCCTAGCAGTTCAGGGAGTGGGTCTTCCCCACGCACGTGGGGGTGTTTCCGCGCCGGTATGCGCGAAAGAGCGTGCGTAGCTGTCTTCCCCACGCACGTGGGGGTGTTTCTCGCCCAGCTGCCCGATCTTTGGCTATCTTTCGGTCTTCCCCACGCACGTGGGGGTGTTTCTGGGTGGATATGCTGGGCAAGATGGCTGCTCAAGTCTTCCCCACGCACGTGGGGGTGTTTCTCTGTTGATATCCGCTGAGCGCCGGGTGAACGCGTCTTCCCCACGCACGTGGGGGTGTTTCTGACGAAGCTTTCGAGGCCATGGTAGCCGGGGCGTCTTCCCCACGCACGTGGGGGTGTTTCCTCAACTTCGGTAAACGCGACCTGGGCGCTGCGGTCTTCCCCACGCACGTGGGGGTGTTTCTGGCAAGCCTGCCTATGAGGTGGTGGTTAAGCCGTCTTCCCCACGCACGTGGGGGTGTTTCCAGTGTTGCCGATATCCTCTCTGCCATCTGCCTGTCTTCCCCACGCACGTGGGGGTGTTTCCTACAGGCTGTGGCCGTCGACGAGAATGGCGATGTCTTCCCCACGCACGTGGGGGTGTTTCTCCGTTACGCTCGGAGCGGCTCACGATGCCGCGGTCTTCCCCACGCACGTGGGGGTGTTTCCCGCACCGGATACATCATCACCGATTCGTTCGAGTCTTCCCCACGCACGTGGGGGTGTTTCTATTTGGCTGTCACGCACGCCTAGTCTCTTGATGTCTTCCCCACGCACGTGGGGGTGTTTCTGGCCGCATCCCCGACATTTACGGGACGGTGCGGTCTTCCCCACGCACGTGGGGGTGTTTCCTACGCCATGATCGTCTCTGATCTGTCCGCGCAGTCTTCCCCACGCACGTGGGGGTGTTTCTAAAAAGATTTTCGCAAAGCGGAAGCGTTCTTAGTCTTCCCCACGCACGTGGGGGTGTTTCCTTCAGGTTCCACGATCTGCGGCATACCTGGGGGTCTTCCCCACGCACGTGGGGGTGTTTCTGCAGGGCGTATTGTCCGACAGTGGTCGGCTCAGTCTTCCCCACGCACGTGGGGGTGTTTCTCAGCATCTACTCGTCAATGGCCATTACTTTGGATCCACCGATCACTTGTACCGGGCTTGAGATCGGGTGAGTCCGTTCGTTATGTTCTACCCGAGGATCCGTAAAGAGCATTTGCTCGACCAATGTGCTCGAGAGCATCAGCGCTCAGTTGCCTCGGGCGGCAAAGGTATGAGTATATTTTCCTTCGGACGAAGAGGCCACCATACCAGGACAAGAACAGAATCCAGTCTTCGATGCTGTAAACACAAAAATACTGGCTGACTCCCTTTCACGTGTGGGTAACGCTGTGCTTAAAATCTCTTTCCCGAAATACTTAAGCAATGCTTATGTGCCGTGTAAAAAACTGATTAGTCAATACAGGTCTGCACACTGATAATAGCTCTGAAGCGGTTAAGGGAAAAAACAGCAAACCAACATCAACGAGCAACATCATGTTTGCAACAACTCTGTATTGAGCGAGAAAAATGCCCGTACTTCAATCATCGTGCTCCAGGACCGATCCGACTTACGTCAGAAATGAACAGAACATGCTCAATTTAATTGAACATGTTCGTGCGCTCGAACAAAGAGCCGTCGCCAGATCCGCCAGGGCAGGTGAGACATTCCGGAAACGGGGCAAACTTCTGCCGCGTGAACGCTTGTCTCATTTGCTTGATCCCGGCGCATCCTTTCTTGAGCTGATGACGCTCGCAGGGTATTGCGGATTGGAGAACCCCGACCCGGCCACTAGCGTTCCAGGCAGCGCAATCATAGCGGGAATCGGCAAAATATCGGGTGTCAGCTGCATGATTGTCATCAATGATGCGGGGATCAGCGCCGGCGCCATGCAGGCGCTGACTGCCCAGAAGGTGATGCGGTGCCAGGAAATCGCGCTGGCCCAAAAACTTCCATTTGTCCAACTGGTCGAGAGTGCGGGCGGAAATCTCAAAAAATATCGTGTCGAGCGCTTCATCAATGGGGGAGGGATGTTTTATAACCTGGCCCGTTTGTCTGCGGCAGGGCTGCCGGTGCTCTCGTTGATACACGGTTCGTCAGCGGCGGGTGGCGCATACCTGCCGGGGCTTTCCGATTACGTTGTCATGGTGAGAAACCAGGCCCGCGCCTTTCTGGCTGGCCCCGCGCTGCTTCAGGCGGCGACAGGAGAGGTCGCTACTGAGGAGGAGCTGGGTGGTGCAGACATGCATTCGGGCAAGTCCGGTCTGGCGGACTACGTAGCAGACAACGACCATCAGGCGATTCAGAAGCTACGTGAAATCATTGGCATTTTTGGATGGCAGCGTGCCTGCAAAGACGAGGACTGGAAGGCGCCCCAGTGTGAGCCGGACGAAATACTGGGTCTGATTCCGTCAGACGCCAGAACGCCTCTGGACATGCGGAATGTCATCGCTCGTATCGTCGACAACTCCGAGTTTCACGAGTTCAAGCAAATGTATGGCATGCATACGGTATGTGGCTATGCCGCGATCCGCGGCGAGCAGATTGGCATTCTTACCAACAACGGACCTTTGGATAACCTTGGGGCGACAAAGGCCGCTCAATTCATACAGCTATGCGTCCAGCTGAACCGTCCCATTCTGTTCCTGCAGAACATCACGGGTTTCATCGTCGGGAAAGCGCATGAAGAGGGCGGCATGATCAAGCACGGGGCGAAACTCATCCAGGCGCTCTCCAATGCGCCGGTGCCCCGCATCACGATACTGTGCGGCGCTTCTTATGGCGCCGGCAACTACGGCATGTGCGGGCGCGCGTTCAAGCCGGACTTTCTCTTCTCCTGGCCCAACGCAAAAACGGCCGTCATGGGAGGAGAGCAGGCGGCGATCACCATGCGCATCGTTGCCGAGGCGGCTGCCCGGCGCAGCGGCAAAGACGTGGATCTGAAGGCCGTGGAGGAAGAGAGCGTCCGGATTACCGAGAATTTTGATGCGCAGTCCTCGGCAATCTATACCAGCAGCCTGTTGCTTGACGATGGCGTGATTGATCCCCGGCATACCCGCGATGTACTGGGTATCGTGCTCGACACGATCGCCGAGGCGAGGGAGCGCCACCCCTCTCCAATACAGTTTGGCGTAGCACGCTTATAAAAAAGACATAAGACCACAGGAGGAGACATTGTGAATATCAAAAGCATGGGTAAGTTGGCCGGCGCACTGGCGCTCATCGCGCTGTCGGGTTCAGTCACGGCATATGCTGCCGAGTGGCCGGAAAAGCCCATTAAGTTCGTGGTGGGCGCCGCCGCCGGCGGCTCGGCCTCCGACGCAGCCACCCGCTTCTTTGCGGAAAAAATACACGATGAGACCGGTCAGGCAGGGATAGTCGAGAACAAGCCGGGCGCAGATGGCAATATTGCGGCAAACCATGTCGCGCATGCAGCGCCGGACGGATACACCGTTCTCGTGACCGGCAACAATACGCATGCGGCGAATATCCATCTTTACAAAAGCCTTTCCTTTGACCCGGACAAGGATTTTGAACCGGTGACTACCTACGCACGTGTGCCATACGTTCTGCTGGTCAATCCAGATCGGGTAGCGGCACGCACGCTCAAAGACTTTGTCGCCTATGCCAAGGCAAATCCGGGCAAGCTGACATACGCCAGCGCCGCGATTGCCAGTAGAGTCGGTGTTGAGCAACTGAAGATGAGCGGCGATTTCAATGCCACCAACATCAACTACAAGTCGGGTGCGCAGGCCATGACGGACCTGTTGGGCGGGCATATAGATTTTTACATCGCGGACGCGGCAAACGGGCTTCCCCAAGCGCGATCCGGTCGCCTGGTAGCGCTTGCCGTAACGGTGGATAAGAGACTGGATGCCGCACCGGAGATTCCGACGATTGCCGAGTCGGGTTTTCCTGATTACAACTTTTTCTCCTGGCTGGCTGTTTGGGCGCCTGCTGCAACACCTTCGGACATCGTGCACCGCTTGAGTTCGCTCATCAACACCGCCATGGACTCGGAAGCAGGGCAGAAGTTTCTGGCGAGCAATGGGCTGTTGCCCTACCACGGTTCTCCCGAGGCATTGCGCAGTCTTCAGCGCAGTGAAACCGAGCGTTGGGGAAAAGTCATCAAGGCTTCTGGCATACCAACAAAATAACACTGACGGAAGGGACAATCATGTCGGATGCAAATCAGGCGCTGCGGTTCGAAATCCAGGACGGTACAGGTGTCATCACGCTGTGCCGGCCAGAGCGCCGCAATACCATCTCGGATCAATTCAAGGCGGACTTTTCCTCGTTGTTGCGTGAGCTGATCAATGATCGGGAGCTCAAGGCGTTGGTCATCACCGGCGTGGATGGGATATTCTGCAGCGGAGGCGATTTGAGCTTTCTGAACCAGACGCAGCGCACGGCAGACTGGGACAGGCGTCGCATCTACCAGCTTCATGATTGGGTCCAGTTATTGATGAATCTGGAAATGCCCGTTATCGCTGCCGTCAACGGTCCCGCCATCGGGGCAGGATTCGGACTCGCGCTCGCGGCTGACTTCATTCTTTGTTCCGAAAACGCTTACTTCCGGGCACCATTCAGCCGCATCGGATTGGTGCCGGACACCGGCATCTTTTTTACGCTTCCGAGAATGGTAGGCCTGCAGGTGGCCAAGGAGATCATTTACACAGGGCGTACGGTGAGTGCAGAGGAAGCAAAATCGCTAAAAATCGCCATGGCGGTCCATTCCGCCGACCGGCTGTTGCCGGAAGCCATGGAATTGGCTCAGCGTTTCGGGGCGGCGCCCACTGCTGCCATCGGTGCAAGCAAACGAATTCTCAATCAGTCTTTTCACCTGGATGCGCGGGCGCTGGTAGAGATGGAAGCGGCTGCACAGGCTATCTTTTTTCACTCTACTTATCACAAGCAAGCTGTGGACGATTTTATGAACAAACGTCCACTGACTTACGACTGGGACGGCAAGCCTGAATCCAGAGAGCGCTAGGGAGCAATTCCTTAGGCCTGCCGACACAGTCAACCCGTTTTTCTACGTTTTCTGTCCATATATTTACCGCCAATTTGCCGGTGACAGGAGGAACTATGTTTACTCACGAACACATTGCGCTTCAAGATAGCGTCCGACAGCTGATCACAAAAGAAATAGAGCCGCATCTCGATGAATGGGAAGAGGCGGAAATATTTCCCGCGCATGATGTTTTCAAGAAGCTGGGCAGTGCCGGGTTTTTGGGTGTCAACAAGCCGGTAGAGTACGGCGGAATGGGGCTTGATTACAGCTACGAGATCGCATTCTGTGAGGCTGTCGGGTCGATAAGCGCTGGTGGCGTCGGCATGGCCATTGCCGTGCAGACCGATATGGCTACACCTGCGTTGACGCGCTTTGGTTCCGATGAGCTCAGAGAAACCTTTCTTAAGCCTTCCATAGCGGGAGACTTTGTCGTGTGTCTTGGCGTCTCGGAGTCCGGGGCGGGATCCGATGTCGCCTCCTTGAAGACCAATGCGCGAAAAGACGGGGACGATTACGTCGTCAATGGATCCAAGATGTGGATTACCAATGCGACACAGGCTGACTGGATGTGCCTGTTGGCCAATACGAGCGACGGCGACCCCCATCGCAATAAATCCCTGATCTGCATGCCCTTGCGTGAAAACGGCAAGCTACGGCCGGGCATCACAATGCAGAAAATCAAAAAAGTGGGCATGCGCTCCTCAGACACCGCTCAGGTGTTCTTCGATGATGTGCGGGTTCCGCAACGCTATCGCATCGGCGACGAAGGAATGGGCTTTACCTATCAGATGCGCCAGTTTCAGGAGGAGCGCCTGAGCGGCGCGACGCGGCGCGTGTCCGCACTGACCAACGTGATCAACGACACCATAGACTACACGCGGCAGCGCAAGGCATTTGGCAAGTCGATTCTGGACAATCAGGCGGTGCATTTCCGTCTCGCTGAATTGAAGACAGAAGTGGAAATGCTGCGGTCTTTGATCTACCGGGCTGCCGAGGTGCATATGAAAGGCGGAGACATGACCGAACTGGCCTCCATGGCCAAACTGAAGGCCGGAAGGCTCTGCCGTGAGGTGCCCGATTCCTGCCTGCAGTACTGGGGCGGGATGGGATTCACCTGGGAGAACTCAGTATCGCGTGCCTGGCGGGATTTGAGATTGATCTCTATAGGCGGGGGTGCAGACGAAATCATGCTCACCATTATCAGCAAGCATATGGGGATTCTCCCCAAGCGCTCAACTTAATACTCTCCACGCTAAGCCTTCGGAGCAGCCGGCACATGAGATTCAATACCGTACTAATAGCCAATCGCGGTGAAATTGCGTTACGCATCATCAGATCGGCACGAAAGATGGGGCTACGAACCGTAGCGATCTATTCCGATGCAGACGTCGATGCGTCGCATGTGCACGCAGCCGACCTTGCTGTTCATATAGGTCCTGCCGACTCCGCGCAGAGTTACCGGAATATTCCGGCCATTTTGCAGGCCTGCGCCAGGACGGGCGCCCAGGCTGTCCATCCGGGTTACGGCTTTCTTTCGGAGAACCCGGAGTTTGCGCAGGCCGTTGTCGATGCAGGCCTGACCTTCATAGGCCCTTCTCCAGAGGTCATTGCGCTAATGGGCAACAAGGCTCAGGCCAAGGTCGCGATGCAGGCTGCGGGCGTGCCGGTGGTGCCCGGGGCAACGGACTGTACCTCTGAAGCGGACCTGCTCGCGGTCGCGGACAGGATAGGTTATCCATTGATATTCAAGGCAGCGGCGGGAGGAGGCGGGCGCGGCATGCGCATCGTTCGCGACGCGGAATCGTTGCTGTCGCAGTTTCGGCAGGCCGAGTCTGAGGCATTGGGAGCGTTTGGTTCGAACGAGATCATCATAGAGAAGGCTGTCGAGCATGCGCGGCATATCGAAATCCAGGTGTTGTGCGATGAGCACGGACATCAGCTCCATCTTGGGGAGCGCGATTGTTCCATGCAGCGACGGTTTCAGAAGATTATTGAGGAGGCGCCTTCGCCGGCCGTTACACCGGACTTGCGTCGTGCCATGGGAGAGGTGGCCACTCAGGCATGCGCAGCCATCAATTACGTAGGTGTGGGCACGCTGGAGTTTCTGCTGGATGCCAATGGGTCGTTCTACTTCATGGAAATGAACACGCGTCTCCAGGTGGAACACGGCGTTACCGAGCTGGTAACGGGGCTTGATCTTGTCGAGCAGCAATTGCTGGTAGCGCTTGGCCACCCCCTCACGTTCGGGCAGGAAGCCGTAACGATGAAGGGGCATGCGATAGAACTGCGGATATGTGCTGAGGATCCCGAGGCAGGATTCGTTCCTCAGGCAGGGTCCATAGAAAAGTGGGTGGCGCCCTCGCAGATCAGGGTTGACAGCGCACTGAGAAGCAGAGGTGTAGTCAGCCAATACTACGATTCGATGATAGCGAAGTATCTGGCATGGGCGCCAGATCGTGACGCCTGCATACAGAAGCTGATCATGGCGTGCGAGCAGACGGTGCTGCTTGGAATAAAAAGCAATGTTGCGTTTCTGGACCGTTGCCTGCGCCATCCCGTCTTTCAGCAAGGCGCCGTGACAACGGGATTTCTGAGCCAGGAGGACTTTACATCACCTGACTGGCAGCGGGTGCGCTCCGCGCACGCAACCATCGCCGCCGCTTTTGCAATGAGCGGTCAGGCAGGGTACAGCCCCGCGTCGGAACCTGTCAGCCTGGCACAGGCTTTTTCCGTGGCATTGACGGATGTTTCCGCAGTCGGTGCGGCGTCGGAAGAGTCAGTATCGGTACATATCCGGCCCAAAAATGGCGGCTATACAGTTGCCGTAGGTGAAACAGAGGAACCCCTTGATATTTCGAACATCTCCATCGAGGCGGGGCGCATGTCTTTTGCCGTTGACGGCCTGTATTGCAGTCTGGCGACGGTCAGCACGGAGACTGGTCGGGTCTGGGTTCAGGACGGTGCGTCGACCTGGAGCTTCGAACGCACGGTCATAGATTCTGCGAACAGTGGTGACCAGGCCGGCGTATATCAGGTACGGGCGCCGATGACCGGGAAGGTAATTTCAATACCTGTGCAACCAGGACAGGAGATCCGGGCTCAGGATGTATTGGTGGTGGTGGAGTCCATGAAAATGGAGATGCCTATTCACGCTTTGTCTGGCGGCGTGGTCGGCGCCATCAGTGCCAATGACGGAGCACAAATCTCTGCGGGTCAAGTCATTATGGAGATCACACGGTCATGAATACTGTCATCGAACATCGAAAGTCAGACCATCCGCTGCAGATCGGTTGTGCATCGGGATTCTGGGGAGACTCCCAGATAGCGGTTCCTCAATTGCTCACGGCAGAAAAGCTGGACTACATTGTCTTTGACTATCTGGCTGAAACAACCATGTCGATTCTGCAGAGAGCGCGTATGCGTAATCCAGAGTTGGGCTACGCGACAGATTTCGTCAACGCTGCGGTCAAGCCGAATTTGCGCGAACTGATGCGGCGTGGCATACGCCTGGTCTCCAACGCAGGCGGTCTTAACCCTGAAAAGTGCCGCGAAGCCATTCTCGCCATCGCTGCAGAGCAAGGGCTGACGCCGAACATCATCATCGTGAAAGGCGACGACGTTCTGGATCTGACTACGGCGTTCACGCCCTTCGTCGGCAGTGGCGCGGACGCGGAGGCTGCGCCATCGGTCGCGGAAATTCCTGACGATATGCTGTCGGCCAACGCGTATCTGGGCGCTCAGCCTATTGCAGAGGCATTGCGCAGGGGCGCCGATATTGTGATTACCGGGCGTTGTGTAGACAGCGCTGTCCTTGTCGGCATAGCCGCCTATGAGTATGACTGGAAATTTGACGACTATGACCGTTTGGCGCAGGCCAGCCTGGCCGGTCATTTGCTGGAATGCGGGCCCCAAACCACCGGGGGCCTGTTCACCGATTGGGAAACCGTTCCGGATTGGGCGAATATCGGATATCCGATTGTCAGCCTGGAAGATGATGGTAGCTTCGAGCTGTACAAGGCGCCCAATACAGGTGGTTTGATCACTGCCGCAACGGCTTCGGAGCAGCTGGTTTATGAAATAGGCGATCCTGGCGCTTATATCTTGCCGGACGTAATCTGTGATTTCAGAGGCGTGGAGATTTCACAAATCGGTACCGATCGTGTTGCGGTGAAAGGCGCGATAGGGAAAGCGCCTCCACGGAACTACAAAGTAACCGTCACGTATCAACAGGGTTATCAATTGGCCATCATGATGGCCATCAGGGGACAGCGGGCGCTAGCCAAGGCCAAGCGTACGGCCGAAGCATTGCTGGACCGAACGCGGCGGCAAATGCAGAACAACAACTTCGACGACTATAGCAACACCCTGGTTGAGTTCCTGGGCGCAGAATCCATGTACGGCCCATATTCTCAGGTGCAGGAGAGTCGTGAGATTGTGCTTAGGCTCGCCGTGCAACACGAGCAGCGCAAGGCGCTCGAGTATCTGCAAAAAGAGGTTGCATCCGCGGGAATATCGATGGGGCCGGGCACTCGTAGTCATTTTGGAGGCCGGGCCGAGGTTCAGGCCGTGATCCGTACCGCCTCATTCTATCTGCCCAAGCAGAGCGTAAAGATCGTCATTGACGACGGCCAGAACGCCACGCCGTTTGAGCTTGCCGCCACTGGCGCAGAGAAGGACGTCGCGCCTCATCAATCCGATGAAAAGCGCAGTGCCGGTACAGATCAGATTCAGGTGCATCACGACCTGGTCAAGGTTTCCTTATCCCGTTTGGCCTATGCGCGCAGCGGCGACAAGGGCAATGACGCCAACATTGGCGTTATTGCACGCAAGCCGGAGTTTCTTCCTGTGCTGAAGGAGCAGTTGACGACGCAACGAGTGCACCAGTATTTCGATCATCTGATTGACGGAGGCGTGCGCAGATTCGAGCTCCCAGGCATTTATGCAATGAATTTTTTCCTGACTGATGCTCTGGCTGGAGGAGGCTCTTGCAGTTTGAGGTCGGATCCGCTTGGAAAATCCTATGCCCAGATGCTGCTGGACCTCGAGATTCTTTGTCCGCAATCGCTGCTTGAACAGCAGCAGTAGCACCAGCAACAGCAACAGCAACAGCAACAGCAACAGCAGTCGTAGCAGAAATCACCATGAAGCACATCAAAAAACAACAGGCGGAAACAACCATCTGAGTTTTGACATCGCCTGCAACCTACGGAGACAACCATGGATACTGATCGTCGCAGAATACTGGCGTTGGGGGCGAGTTCCGCGCTCCTTGCTTTGCCGGCATTGTCGCGTGCTCAACCGCTGACCAAGCAGGCTCGATTCATTGTCGCTTACGCGGCCGGAAGTGCTACCGATACCATCACGCGTTATGTCGCGCAGTATGTCGGCATGAAGTCTGGCCAGCCGGCAATTGTCGAAAATCGTCCCGGAGCGGATGGCAATATTGCCGCCGAGGCGGTGGCCAGATCCTCAGCGGATGGAAGCTACACCATGTTGGTCTCGGGCCCTTCGACACATGCGGCAAATGCCTCCATCTATAAATCGCTTCCGTTCGATCCGGAAAAGGATTTCCGACCATTGACGACGCTGGCGCTGGCGCCCTATCTGCTGGTAGTCAACGCAGAAAAGACCGAGGCAAGAACGGTTCCGGAATTTTTGTCACTGGCCAGATCGAAATCACTGTCTTTTGCCAGTGCCAGCGTCGGTGGGCGGATTGCGGGGGAACAGTTCCGGAAAATGGGTAAGTTTGAGGCGGTCAATATCCCGTATAAATCCAGCCCGAGAGCCATGACAGATCTGCTTGGCGGGCATTTCGATTACTACTTCAGCGACGCGTTGACTGCGCTTCCGCAGGTGACCTCAGGGAAAATCGTTGCGTTGGCCGTTACCACCCCGAGAAGGCTGCCCTCATTGCCGGACGTGCCAACCCTGGCGGAGTCAGGGTTTTCGAATTTCGATGTTGCGTCTTGGATCGCTGCCTGGAGCGCTGAGTCGGTTCCGGAGAATATTTCCAGGCAGATGGCAGTATGGGTAAACGAGGCGCTGGACAACGCACAGGGCAGAAGCTTTCTCACCGGGAAGGGACTGCTCCCCATGCCCGGCAGTCCGGAGCAACTGCTCGCATTGCAGAGGCGCGATACGAAGGCATGGGGAAAAATCATCGTTGAGGCGGGCATGCAGCAGTATTGACATGTGCGTGGCGCTTTCTTAAGCGTTGTTTATGGATTGGGCGTCCATTATGTGGAGGCGAAAAGCTCGCACAACTTAAGTGTCGCGTCGGACTTTTCGTCTTGCCGCGAGTAAAGCTGAAACTGGACGGAGGGCAATTGCGGAAGATCCAGCTCCTTGTCCACAACCTTCAGGTCTGGGGTAAGCATTTCAATGGTGCGGGCGGTTACTCCAAGCCCTGCGCGCAGGGCAGCACGCAAGCCCGCAACAGTAGGGGTCTGAAATGCGGGATGCCAGGTTCGGCCTTGCGCCTCAAGCGATTCCAGTGCGGTGCGACGAAACACGCAGGGGGCATCAATCAATGCCAGGGGAAGGGATGTACTTTGCTGAAAGTTGGCCCGTGCACCCGATATCCAGACAACGGGAGAGGTTCTCAGCACAATCTGGCGGAAGTCATCATGGTGCTCCACGTCCAGCATAAGGTCGATATCGCCACGACGAAGCGCGGCCGCCAGCGAGCGGCTGCGCCCCACCCTGATTTCGACCCGGAGAGAAGGGTAGGTGCCGGCGCAAAGCGCAAGATATTCAGGGAGCAACGTATCAACGCCGTCTACACACGCGCCTATCTTCACAGGCAGATCAAAAACCTGTTGCACCATCGCCCGGCAGGCCTCGTCGTTGAGCCTGAGGATTCTGCGCGCATACTCCAGCAAGCGCACGCCATGGTCGGTAAGCCGCTTGTTGCGCCCGATCCGCACAAACAAGGTGCAGCCCAGCATGGTTTCCAGACGATGCATCTGTTGCGAGATTGCCGCCTGGGAACGGAACACCGTATCGGCCGCCACGGCGAAGCTTTCGTTCTCTGCAGCCGCAACAAATGTACGCAGCAGTCCCATATCGAGGTCTCGCAATCCCATAAGCAATCCTTAAGTGTCAGCTTCTTCGAGCCTATTATCTAACTTGTTCCCGGCTATGTACAAGGATAAGATTTTCTTCAGCGGGACAAGACAAATTTTTCTTCCAAAAAGCAATAATCATGATTCATAACGCTTACACGGGCATCAATGTACTCGATCTATCTCAAGGCGTTGCGGGTCCCTACTGCACGCAGATTCTTCAGCAGCTAGGTGCAAGCGTCCTCAAGGTAGAGCCGTTGGCCGGCGATTGGAGTCGGGCCATGGGTACCACGCGAGACGGGCTGTCTGCGCTGTCCATTGCCTACAATCGGGGCAAGCGCAGTATTGCGGTGAATTATCGCCATCCGGACGGCCTGGACGCGATCAAGGCGCTGGCCGCAAAGGCAGATGTCATTGTTCAGAATTTCCGTCCCGGCGTCGTGTGGCGCATGGGGCTGGATTTCGATACCTTGGTCGCGGAAAACCCTCGTCTGGTTTATGCATCCATCAGTGGCTTTGGGTCGAGTGGCCCGTATAAGGACAGGCCCGCCACAGACTCGATCGCGCAGGCGATCAGCGGGCTGGCCAGGAGCAATGCCGCCAGTGATGGCGCTCCCGCGCTTGCGCGTCCTTACATTGCGGATATTTCTTCGGGCATGTATGCCTCTCAGGCCATTGCCGCGGCGCTGTTTTCCCGGGAACGAAGCGGCGAGGGTCTCCACGTGGAGGTCAGCCTGGTTGCAAGTCTTGCAGCGCTTCAGAACAATCTTGTCGTTGATAGCCAGTGGTCAGGCCAGGACCAGCCTGCAGGCCGAGGATCGGCGACCATTCCGCAGGGCCTGTTCGAGACAGCCGACGGTCATCTTGCGCTGGCCGCGCTCAATGACGCGATGTTCTTCAGAATCGCAAAGGCGTTGGGGCTGGAGTGCTGGCTTACTGATCCACGCATGGCGACGGCGTCGCAGCGGCTGAGCGTCGCGGATGAAATACAAGCCGAAGTCTGCAATGTCCTGCGTGGGAAGACAAGCAGCGAGTGGGATCGGATCTTCAGTACGGAAGATATTCTGTGCGCGCCGGTGAACCGGCTTGTCGAGTTTCTTGCCGATTCCCAGACTGTGCAACAACAATTGGCCGCGCCGTTCTCACAGCCGATCAATCCGATGGCCATTGAGTCTGATCGGCATGATCTTCAGTACGCCGGGTTTCCTGGTGCGTATGCCGCCAGCGCGGAACGGGCGCCGTTCATCGGTGAGCATTCTCAGCAGGTATTGCGTGAACTAGGCTACGCAGATGAGGTGATAGAAAAAATGCTCCACGACCGTGCCATCGGTTCCATCGTAAGTACCCAAAGAGTGCCGGACAACAGTCGCGCCGCATCCATCAATTGAACGATAAATCAAGCTTGAGTGAACAACATGTCATTTACATCAATTGCTTCCTTGATCTCCTCACAACCTGAATGCATCCTGGTCAGTTCGATTGAGGGTGTGTGTGAAATTGTCCTGAACAGGCCTGATCAGCGCAACGCCCTGGCCGCCGACATGGTGTCGGACCTTACCGCGGCCGTTTCTGCTGCGATCAGCGACGATGCGGTGAGAGTGATTCTGATCCGCGCCGCAGGAGATATCTTCAGCGCTGGTGGAAACCTGAACTCGATGAAAGATCGGCTGGCTGCTGCGCAAACAGAAGACGGGCAGGACCCCATCGCATTGGGAAACCGGAAGTATGGAAAATTCCTGGAAATGTTCAGCGCATGCTCCAAGCCTACTGTGGTTGTTGTGACGGGGCCCGCGATGGGGGGCGGAGCAGGTCTGGTGTGTGCCGCAGATATCGCGATCGGGTCCATGCAAGCAAGGTTCGGCTTTCCTGAAGCCAGTATTGGCCTGGTGCCTGCGCAGATACTTCCTTTTGTCGTTGGGCGGCTGGGCATACAGCACGCCAGGCGATTGATGCTGACAGGAGAGCGAATCAATGCCGACGAAGCTTTGCGCCTGGGCTTACTGGATCATCTGGCGGATTCCCCTGAAACACTCGAAGCCTGCGTCGAACGCGTTGCCAGAAATATCGTGCACTGCGGCCCCGTAGCGTTGGCACGCACCAAGGAGCTCCTGCGAAGCAGCTTCGGTATTATCCATGATAGTCCGGAGAATTTGTCTTCGTACCTTGATCAGGCGTCACATCTGTTCGCGCAGCAGATGAGAACCGAAGCAGTGGAAGGGGTCGCGGCAGTAAAGGAAAAAAGAAAGCCTGACTGGGCCGGATATATGGCCGCCCAGCGTTAACACTATTCAGGCTGTTGCTCGCGCCCATTGCGGCGCATTCAAACATTACAGGATCTCAATACCATGTCTGCATTAAACGGATTAAAAGTTGTAGATTTGTCGCGTGTGTTGGGCGGACCGTTCTGCGCCCAGATCCTGGGGGATCATGGGGCTCATGTGATCAAGGTGGAAGGCCCCTCCGGGGATGAGACACGAACCTGGGGGCCTCCGTTTCGGGATGGCCAGGCGTCTTACTATGCCGGCATCAATCGAAACAAGGAGTCGCTCTGTGTTGATCTGAGCACGGAACAGGGCCGCGACGTCGTATTGCGTTTGCTTGAGGATGCAGATATCCTGATTGAAAATTTCAAGACGGGCACGCTGGAACGGTGGAATATGGGATTTCACGATGTCCTCACACACCGGTTTCCGCGGCTCATTCACTGCCGGATTACCGGGTTTGGCGATAACGGCCCCTTGGGCGGCGTGGCTGGATACGACGCTGCGGTGCAGGCATTGACGGGATTGATGAGCATCAACGGCGAACCCGATGGGCAGGCGACGCGTATCGGCGTGCCGATTGTGGATGTGACAACGGGCCTGAATGCAACGATAGGCATTCTGATCGCGCTGGCGGAAAGAGAGAAGAGCGGCCGTGGCCAGCAAATCGAGTCCACGTTGTTCGACAATGCTCTGGCCGCGTTGTATCCGCACGCAATCAATTCGCTGTTCACGTCAAAGCCTCCTCTGCGCTCCGGCAATGGACACCCGAATATTGCGCCTTACGACAGCTACCAGACAGGCACCGAGAAGATCTTTCTGGCCATTGGCAATAATCAGCAGTTCGCCCGGTTGTGCGAGACGATAGGGCGCAGTGACCTGCCTCAGGACGAGCGCTTTGTCACCAACGCTACCCGGGCGGCGCATCGGTTCGAGCTGAAAAAAGAGCTGGAGTCGGCGTTCAGCAAGTTCACGGCCCAGGGGCTTTTCGACCAACTCATCAAGATTCATGTCCCTTGCGGCGTGATCAACAATGTGATCGAGGCATTGGATCATCCTCATACGGCGCATCGGGAAATGATCGCTGAAATCGGTGCGCACAAATCAGTCGCCTCGCCCATCAAGCTCAGCAGAACACCTGCGAGTTATCGCATCGCACCGCAGCAGATCGGAGAGTCAACGCGCGCAGTGATGGAGCGGCACGGCTATTCTGCTGAACAGATCGATGCTCTACTGGGAGACAGCGTCATTCGCTGAACATCGTAAACGGTACATCAACACGAAGAAGGGATGGTTCATGGACGACGTCGTCATCGTTTCAACAGCGCGAACGCCTATCGGAAAAGCATACAGAGGGGCATTCAATGACACCCATGGGGCGGTTCTGGGCGCTCATGTAATTCGCAATGCCATTGACCGCGCCGGCGTGGCGCCCGAGGAAGTCGAGGATGTCATGCTGGGCACCGCGAGGCCGGAAGGCGCTACGGGTATGAATATCGCACGCATGAGCGCAATGCGTGCTGGATTGCCCGTAACGACATCAGGCGTTACCGTTAATCGGTTCTGTAGTTCGGGCCTGCAGACTATTGCCATGGCTGCGCAAAGCATCATTGTTGATCAGGTTCCTGTCGTTGTGGCGGGAGGGCTGGAAGTCGTCAGCCTTAGTGTGAACTCGCACACCAATACCTATCGTGCGCGGGATCCCTGGCTGGAGCGCGAGCTGCCCGGGGTTTACATGCCTATGATCGTCACGGCAGAAAACGTGGCTCAGCGATATGGAATAGACAGAGAGCAACAGGATATCTATGGCCTGCGCAGTCAGGAGCGCGCTCTGGCCGCCCGGGCAGCCGGTCGATTCGTCGACGAAATAGCGCCCATAAGCGTGAGCAAGAGAATCCTTGATAAACAGGGCGTCCCGGGAGAGAGCCAGGAGGTTCATCTGCAGGAGGATGAAGGCCTGCGTCAAACCTCCATGGAGCAACTGGCCGCGCTCAAGCCTGTATATGAAGGAGGAACCATCACGGCGGGCAATGCGAGTCAGCTGTCTGATGGCGCATCGGCCTGTGTACTCATGAGCGGCCGCTGTGCTGAGCAACGCAACCTAACGCCGTTAGGTCGGTATCGAGGGTTCGCCGTCGCGGGGTGCGAGCCCGACGAGATGGGAATAGGACCTGTATTCGCCATTCCTCGCCTGCTAAAGCGTTGCGGCATCAATATGGATGACGTTGGGCTGTGGGAGCTGAACGAAGCCTTTGCCGTTCAAGTTATCTATTGCCGTGATCGATTGGGTATTCCCGACGAGAATTTGAATGTAGATGGCGGTGCTATCGCCATGGGACATCCCTTCGGCATGTCGGGTTCGCGTATGGTCGGGCACGCGCTGCTCGCCGGGAAAGCACGCGGTGCCAAATATGTGGTGGTCACGATGTGCGTGGGTGGTGGCATGGGAGCGGCGGGATTATTTGAAGTGTTTTGATCAAAGCGCCGTGATCCGCCGATGATACACGGCTTCGTCCCGGCAAAGACCTGCATCCCTGCGGGATCACCATGCCTTCTCCGAACCTGGCCGCCATCGACTAACCCGCTTCAAATACCAGCGAAATCGCGGGCGCGTACTTGTCGCCGTGGCCCGCGGCAATAGCTTTATCGAAACAGGCTACCAGGTTTCTGGCGCCGGTCGCGTCGACGCCCATCTGCTCGGCCAGCCCGACCGCATAGAGCAAATCCTTCTTCGCGTAAGCAACGGGGAAGGCTTTCTCAGGAAAATGCTGGGGCGCAATCGCTTTCATGCCATGATTGCGCAGGGCGAAGCTGTCCGCAGAGCCTGTGGACATGGCCGAGAACAGGCGGTCCGGATCTACGCCGGCTCGCGCACCGATGGCGCGCGCCTCTGACAGGGCCAGCACGGTTTCATAGAGGACCATGTTGTTAAGTATCTTGACGACCTGGCCTGCGCCTACGCCGCCGACATGCGTTATGTCTGACGCGAAGGTCTCCAGCAATGGCTTGATGCGTTCGAAAATATCGTCTTTGGCGCCCACCGGTACCGCAAGCGTGCCGGCTTCGGCGGCGGCACGGGTGCGCATGACCGGCGCATCCGCGAAATGCATATTGCGCGCTGACAGCGTTTCCGCAATGGCCCGGCTCAGATCAACCGGGGAAGTGCTCAGGTCGACAATGAGCTGTCCTGCTCGCCCGTAGCCCAGCACGCTGTCCGCCTGGCTATTGGCGTCGCCCAGCACCACTTTTCGCACGATCTCGCCCGATGGCAGCGAAAGAAATACCACGTCGGCCTGCGTCATGATTTCCTGCAGACCAGCTTGCTGAACCCCGTATTCGGCCAGACGCAGCAGCGGAGCAGGGTCTCTATCGTGGGCCATGACCTTCAGGCCGCTCTTGCTGGCGAGATGACGGCAAATGGGCTCGCCCATGACGCCTGTGCCGATGAATCCGATGGTGCTCAAACCTGACATGATGCCTTGTCCTTAATGATGCTCATAACGTCTGCCCGGAACATTCTGTTGAATGTCCGGGGCATTGCGTGTTGAAGTTGGCTGGTACTAGTTGACCTGGGCGCCGGACAGTGACACCGCTTCAGCCCATTTCGCCGCTTCTTCGTCAATAAAGGCCTGAAATGCTTTCGGGTTGCTGTTGTTCACTTCACCGCCCATTTCAACAAGCTTGCGGGTCATTTCCGGTTCAGCAACGACCGCATGGATGTCCTGGTAGATTTTCTGTTTGATGTCATCCGGTGTGGAAGCGGGGGCGAAGACACCAAACCAGGTGGCGGCATTGAAGCCTGGCATGCCGGATTCCGAGAAGGTCGGCACGTCTGCAATGGCCTTGACTCGGTTGGGATGTGCCAGGGCAATAGCCTTGAGCTTCCCGGCAATGATATGCGGCAATGCGGCCGACAGGGTGACGAAGGCAATCTGGACCTGTCCGCCCAGCAGATCGGTCAGCATGGGCGCATCGCCCTTATAGGGAATGTGAACCAGGTTCAGGTGTGTCTTGGCCTTGAACAGTTCGCCTGTCAGGTGCTGGGGGGTTCCATTGCCGGTGGATGCCAGGGTCAGTCCGTCTTTCGCGTCTTTTCCGTACTTGATCAAGTCTTGCAGGTTATCGACAGGCAGAGATGGTGTCGCAACCAGGACAAGCGGTATCGTGGAGATCAGGTCTACGGGCGCAAAGTCCTTGATGGGATCGTAGTTGAGTTTTTTGTAGAGACTTTTGCTGATGGTGTGTGCCGCTGTGGTCGTATACAGCGTGTAGCCGTCCCCTGCCGCGCGGGCTACCGACTCGGCCGCAATGACAGTGCCGGCGCCGGGACGATTGGTGACGATGACTGACTGCCCCCATTTGGAAGACAGCTTGTCCGACACCATGCGCGCAATCACGTCGGTTGCCCCGCCCGCGGGATAAGGCACAACCATGGTCACCGGTTTTGAGGGAAATTCAGCGGCTGAGGCAGCCGTCGTGCCAATGGCGGCCAGGGCGAGGAGGGCGGTGGCGCCCAAGTGATGCAATCTCATACGAGTCTCCGTGATGTATTTATTAGAATGAAAAGGGCGCTGCGGCCTTGTGAGCAAAAAACAAGTTCGCTCATCATGCATTCGGCAATTGTTCAGGTCAATTTGGAATGTCTTGCCGATTAATAGCGTTGCGCTATAGGTTGTCTGACAGGCATGCCGTCCTGGCGCGATGCTGGCGTGACTACGTCTTCGTTGGAGCGCCGCAGTGGTGACGTCAGAGTTCGGCAGCGCAGCGTTGCAGCTGCTCAATGAACACCTGGCTGGCGGGCGATAGATGGCGATCCCTGCGACGTATCACGCCTATGGTGCGTTTTGCGGATTTGTCCGAAATGGGCTTGTACCTCAAGCCCTCCAGGTGCAGGGCCGGCAGGGCCAGCCGGGGCAGCAAGGCAATGCCCAATCCCTGCCTTACAAGTAAAACCGATGTCGTCATGTGAGTGACGTCATAACGTAAACCGGTAGCGCTGTCATCGGCAGCGATGGAGCGGTCAAACATGCTGCGGGCGCTGGATCCGTGAGACAGCAACACCAAGTCAAGCGCAACCAGATCCTTCCAGGTCAGTGACTCGAGCGCTGCGATGGCATGGTCGGGCGGGTAGACCGCACAGAATACGTCGGAGGCTAAAGGAATGAATTCCAGATCCGGCACGTCGACCAGCATGGTCGCCAGAGCGAACTCCACCTGGTTGGTGCGCAGCATGGCAATGAGCTCATCGTTGTGAGCTTCCACCACTCTGATCTGCAAGGCCGGATGTCCCTTGCGCAGTTGCCCGAGCGCCGGTGGAATGAGCGTCAACGCGGTCGAGGGCAGGGCGCCCACCACGACAGAACCTCTGCGCACTGCGGCCAGGTCCATCATGCTGCGATAGGTTTCTTCCATGTCTGCAACAGGCCGCCGTATGCGGTCGCGCAGATCGATGCCTGCCGAGGTCAGCGTAATGCTGCGCGTCGTCCGCTCGAACAGCTTCAGATCCAGGGTTTTTTCGAGGTCTTGTATGAGTGCCGTGAATGACGGCTGAGTGACGCCCAGCTGATCGGCGGCATGCGTGAATGAGCCTGCTTCAATGGCCAGCAAGAATGCCTTCAAGGGGCGGTACTTGATATTCAGAATCATGGCCTGGGCTCAGCTTATAGGAATCTGGCAATAATAATGGATATTATCGGTCCAAACCTATGACTGAGTGCAAAGTGCCGGATCAGCACGGCCTGCGACCGTTGCTGCCGGATCGGGAGATGATCAGAACGCGTAGAGCCGGGCAGGGTTGTCCACCAGAATGCGCTGCGCCAACTGTGGATCGTTATCTATCCATCGATAGAACTCATCGATCAGATCGCCGTCGTCGGGCATGCTGGTGGGCAGTCTCACATGCGGCCAGTCGGTACCGAACACCAGGTTTTGCGGAGCATGCTCGATCAGCGCTCGAGCCAATACCTGCGAGTCCGGAA
The DNA here is from genome assembly GCA_048270225.1 of Pusillimonas sp. Classification (GTDB taxonomy): domain Bacteria; phylum Pseudomonadota; class Gammaproteobacteria; order Burkholderiales; family Burkholderiaceae_B; genus Allopusillimonas. Next base: position 346,179 of record JBLWTG010000004.1, read on the forward strand.
AAGGCGCTACGTCATGAGACGAAAATCGGTTGGGGCCGCTCAATTTCACCCAGGTTCTGCCTTCGCGCATCAGCGCGAGCAGATCCTGAAAGGCGGTACTCTGCGGACCCATTCTTGCCGGGAAATGTCCCATATGATCGATCACGCTTACCACCGGCAGGTCCGCCATGCGTTGGCGGAAGTGCTCGAACTCAGAGATGTCGATCAGAAACTGCAAATGCCATCCCAATGGTTCCAGACGATGCGCCAGACGCGATACATTGTCAAAGCTGAGTGCGGCACCGCTATTGAGCAGATTCAGTCGCGCGCCGCGAACGCCCAGTTTGTCCAGCTGTTCCAGCTCGGCATCACTGACGCTGTCATGCAGAACCGCGACGCCGCGCCATTCAATGCCCAGGGAATCGTCCCTGGACTGAGTCAGCGCATCGGCAAGAAGCCGGTTGTCGGTGCCATAGACGCTGGGCTGAACCAACACTGCCCGCTGAAAGCCAAGCGTGTGGAGTAGGCGGGCGTAGTCCTGGCGCGAGGCATCATGCGGTGTGTAATCCCGCTGAACGCTATACGGATAGCGCTCCTGCGGACCGAACACATGGGCATGCGCGTCGCAGCTTAGCGGCGGTAAGGCATGGGCAGGCTTATTCGGATGCGGGACGGGTCCAGCAATATCAGGCGCGGTATTCATTTCATTTACCCCAACAAGCCCGGCAGCCAGAGCGTAACGGCCGGAACGTATGTGACAAGTAGAATCAAGATGGCGAAGACAAGCATGAAAGGAAGCAGGCGTTTTGCGATGGTTTCTACTTTCAGGCCGCTGATGGCCGAAGCCACGAAAATTGAATAGCCCACCGGCGGGGTGACCATGCCCACGGCAAAGTTGATGACCACCATGGCGCCCAACTGTATCGGGTCCATGCCCACCTGAGCGCCAATGGCTGTCAGAACGCCGCTCAGGATTACCATCGCCGACACGTTGTCCATGACTGCTCCCAGTATCAGCAGAAGCACATTGAGCATCAAAAGAATCAGGATGGGGTTATCGGTCAGGGACAGCATTGCATCGGCAATCTGGAGCGGGATCTGTTCATTGGCCATGAGATACGCATACCCATAGGCCATGGAAATGATGAACATAATCATGCCGCTCATCTTGATGCTTTTCAGTACGGTGGCGACCAGTTGCTTCGGGCTGAGTTCACGGTAGATGAACACACCCGCAATCAATCCATAGAAAGTACCGACCATCGAGGCTTCAGTCGGCGTGAAAATCCCGCCATAGATGCCGCCCAGGATGATGATGGGCGCCAGCAGGGCCCAGATGCCGTCGCGTACGGCAAAACGCAGTTCGGCGCCGGTTGCCCGCCGGTTTGCCGCGATGCCGTTGCGCCTTGCGTACCAGATGCTGATGAAAATGAATCCTGCCGCCGCCAGCAGGCCGGGAATGACGCCGGCAAGAAACAGCTTGGAGATGGACTGCTCGGCCAGCACACCCCAAATGACCATCGGTATGGAGGGCGGTATCATCTGGCCCAGCGGGCCGACGGCAGTTGACAGCGCTGCTGCGTAGTCACGCTTATACCCGTGCTTCTCAAGCTCGTCTATCATGACGGAGCCGACTGCCGCAGTCGTTGCGGGGGCCGATCCCGAGATGGCGCCAAAAAAAGTACCGGCCATTACGGTGGCGATGCTCAGGCCGCCCGTAAAGTGGCCGAACAAGGCAGAGGCGAAGCGCACGAGCCGCTTCGATAGCCCGCCGGCTCCCATGAGGTCGCCGGCCAGGATGAAACCCGGAATCGCCAGCAGACTCGACACATTGGTTCCCGCAAGCACGCGCTGCGCAAAGATGATCGGATTGATATCAGCGATGTAAAGACCTGAGATGGTCAGAATTGCCAGCGTGAATGCAATAGGTACGCCCAGCAGCAGCAACACAATCAGGCCGACACTCAGGAAAACAGCTAGTTCGCTCATGTGGCCTTCTCTTTATGCTTTCCGAAGCGCTTCATCTGCCGAAGGTTTCCCAATGCGTAGATGATGATCAGTACGCCGGACACCGGCAAAGACGCATCGCGTATCCAGATCGGGTAACGGATCGCCGGCGAGGTGTCGCCATAATTCAGATCGACGAAATCCAGGCCCGTCCACACCATATATGCGCCAACGCAGGCGATGGCGATCCAGATGGCCTGGTTGAGCAGCCATTTCATGCTGGACGACAGAACTCCATCCAGGACCTCCACGCGCACATGGCTGTTATCCCTGACGGCAAGCGCTGCGGTGAGAAACACAGTCCAGGAGAAGCAGAGCAGGGCGACCTCGTCTGTCCATGAAAGCGAATCCTGCATGACGTACCGGAAAAAAACACCGATAAGCATGCTGAGCACCATCACGGCGCTGGCAAGTATTGCGCTCGCCTGGACAACGCGTGTCAGCAGGCGTTCAATCCACCTGTACAGCGAGGCTATCGCAGTCATGGCCTTTATTGGGCGACCTGCTTGAGCGCAGCGTCCACCACATCTGCGCCTATGGTCTTGCGATACTCATCGTAAATGCCGGCAGCGCGTTTGCGAAACTGCGACAGATCGGGGATTTCGTTAACCTGCATGCCGGCGTCCTTAAGCTTCTGCAGCATTTCTACGTTATTGTCGGCGACTGTTTTACGCTGGCGGGCGATTGCTTTTTTGGCAGCAGCCTGAACAACCTTCTGTTCGTCTTCACTCATTTTTTTCCAGGTCCTGCCCGAAGCCAAAAGGCTCAACGCGTTATAGGTGTGATTGGTCAAGGACAGGTACTTGGTGACTTCGGGGTACTTGTTGGCATAAATGACAGCCAGTGGAATCTCAAGCCCATCTATCGTTCCCTGCTGCACCGCCGTAAACACATCGCTCCATGACATGGGGACAGGATTTGCCCCCAGCGCCCGGAAGCTGGAAATAAAAATATCACTGGGCTGTACGCGCAGGCGGATCCCGCCCAGATCATCCGGCTTGGTGATGGGCCGCTTGTTGTTGATGACCTCGCGGAATCCTGCTTCAGCAAAACCCAGGCTGATCATGCCTTTTTTCGCCAGCTTTTCCTGCATCAGCTCGCCCGCTTTGCCATCCAGCGTCTCATGCGCCTGTTGACTGTTGGCATAGAGAAATGGCAGGTCGTTCAGCTGGAAAGCCGGCACGATGTTTCCGACATAAGTGCCGGTAAAGACGCCGAATTCGAGTGTGCCGAGGCGCAATCCCTGCAGCATTTCGGTTTCGTCGCCAAGCTGGTGGTTGCCAAAGAACTGGATGTCATACTTGCCGGGGGCAGCCTTCTCCAGCTCTTCCGCAAAATAATGCGCTGTGATGGCGTAGGGGTCTATCTTGCTGTCCGCGGTAGGCCATCCGATCTTCACCACCGTGGCTGCGGCGGATGAAATGCTGGTCATGCCCAGCGTCAGCGCGAATACGGCGCCGATGACAGACAAGCCACGGCTCAATGAGTGGTGATATGTTGGCACTTCTGTCTCCTGTTTATATTTGATTGTGCGGCCAGTGCTGTCGAGCCTGAGCCCGCATGCCTGACGCTTTACTGTAGCCAATTGTGTCTCCTGGACAGATATGGCGCAAATAGAAAAATGGCACGGTTTATTAGCTTCAGACTATCAGTTCGGATGCCCATGGCCTGAACGCATCTATCCTGCGGCAATGCATAGTTGGTATCTATCAATGATGCGCAAACATCTATTTGTTTCTATGAGACGGTTGAGCCATCATATGCCCATGCGCGGGGGCATCAGCGATGATCGAGCGCCCGCCATCCTAAAACCTATTACAGCCCAGAGGGCAGATACGGCAGGAGTCAATATGAAGCAGGAAGCAATCGAGCCGGCATTGATGCAGCGTTGTGCTGCAATCGGCAGCAGTACCTGGGCCGATGCGCTGGACACGTTGGGCATACAAGGTGTGGTCCAAGGCATTGCACAGCGTGCCGGGCAGGGGCGTGTCGTGGGTGCGGCCATCACCGCGCGTCATCAATGGGGGCCGCTCGGCGAGTTTGATCGCGCTGATTTTGCGGTTGGACAATTGGTCGCCGCAACCGGACCCGACAGAATTCTGGTGATTGACGTCGACGGTCAGGCGATTTCCACCTTCGGCGGCATCGCTTCGACCGCGGCAAGCCTGCGCGGCGCCACCGCCGTCATGATCGACGGCGCCTGCCGCGACGTCGATGAAATCCAGGCTGCCGGGTTATGGATGGCCAGCCGTCATGTAACGCCCCTGACCGGCAAAACGCGTCTGCGTCTTCAGGAGATGGGCGGACGGGTCATGCTCGGCGGCATCGGCGTTGAAGAAGGAGATCTCATCGTCGGAGACGATACCGGTATTGTTGTGATCCCTCGCAAGCGCCTCGAGGAAGTGCTGGCCGCTGCGGAGCAGGCCCTGGCGACGGATAATCAGGTTGAGAGCGCCGTTCGACAAGGCGTGCCTTTCGCCGAAGCGGCAGCCGCCGCGAACTACATCCCATCCCGGTCCTGAACACATGCCTCACCCTGTTTATGACATCGTGCAGCTGGCTTCTTTGGGCAAGGACTTCGATGAGGCCCTGGCGACCAGATTCCGGGTGCTCGCCCTGTGGGACGATCCTCAAGCGCTTGAGCATCTTGCGCCGGCGAGCGCCGCAAGCGTCCTCGTTACCTCAGTGCGCCGAGGGCTTTCACGGGAGGTCATCTCGCGCCTGCCGGCGCTGCGCGCAGTATGCAGTTGGGGGGTGGGCTACGAAACGCTGGATGTCGCCGCCACGAAAGAGCGCGGCATCGTGGTCAGCAACACCCCAGACGTACTGGATGATTGCGTGGCCGACCTTGCCTGGGCGCTGCTCTTGACTGCAGCACGACGCACCAACGTCGGTGATCGCTACGTCAAGACGGGGCAATGGAAAACTATAGGCGCCTTCCCCTTGTCCACGCGGGTATGGGGCAAGCGTCTGGGCATATTGGGCATGGGCCGGATAGGCATGGCCATCGCCCAGCGCGCCCAGGGTTTCAATATGCAGGTGCGCTATCACAATCGGCGCGAACGTCCGGATGCACCCTTTACCTTTGAACCATCGTTGCTGCAGTTGGCGCAATGGGCTGATTTTCTGGTGCTGGCATGCCCCGGCGGTCCGCAGACACATCACATCGTGGATGCTGATGTACTTCGCCAACTGGGACCACAAGGCATCCTGGTCAACATCGCTCGCGGTTCCGTGATCGACCAGGCGGCATTGCTCAGTGCCTTGAAGGACGGGACGCTTGGCGGGGCGGGCCTGGATGTGCTGGAGCACGAACCCGCCGTACCCGATCCCTTCAAGGAAATGGATCAGCTCGCGCTCATGCCGCATGTCGGCAGTGCGACGCACGAGACGCGGCAGGACATGTCCCGGCTGGTTCTGGACAATGTCGAGTCATTCCTGACGACGGGCCGGCTGCTGACGCCAATCAGGGAAGGGCTTGCATGAGCACATTTCTGCAGGCGCTTGAAGACATGCTCGGTCCGGCGCAGGTATTGACGGGCGAGGATGCGCAACCCTATCTGACCGACTGGCGCCGCTTCTGCACCGGACGGGCGATGGCAGTGGTGCGGCCAGCCAATACCCAGGAAGTTGCAGACACCGTACGCTTGTGCGCCGAATACGGCGTGCCGATCGTGCCGCAGGGCGGAAACACCGGGCAGGTTGCTGCCGCCACGCCAGACGATACGGGGCAGGCCATCGTTGTCAGTCTGCAGCGACTCAATCGCGTTCGGGCTATCGATACGGAGAACGACACCATTACCGTCGAAGCAGGTTGTGTTCTTCAGGCCGTCCAGGAAGCAGCCAGATCGGCTGATCGCTTGTTTCCGCTTTCTCTGGGTGCGGAGGGCAGTTGTTTCATCGGTGGAAATCTCGCCACAAATGCCGGCGGCACGCAAGTGCTGCGCTATGGCAACGCGCGTGAGCTGGCCCTTGGTCTGGAGGTCGTCACCGCCGAGGGCGCCATTTGGAATGGGCTGCGCGGCTTGCGCAAGGACAACACAGGCTATGCGCTTCGCGACTTGTACATAGGCAGTGAAGGCACGCTCGGGATCATCACCGCGGCCACCCTCAAGCTGTTTCCCCTGCCCAATGTCCAGCGCACTACGCTACTCGCGGCGAAAAGCCTGTTTGATGCGGCAGGGCTCCTGCAACTGGCCCGTTCCGCGCTGGGGGCTTCGCTCACTGGGTTTGAGGTCATGTCGCGAGCCTGCCTGGAACTGGTCGTCGAGACTCATCCGCAGCAGCGGCTGCCTTTCCACAGTGCGCCTCAGCACACCGGGTGGTACATCCTGCTGGAAGTATCCAGCAGCGAAGATGAAGCCTACGCAGCGCACCAGTTCGAAGTGCTGCTGGAGCGGGCGATGGAGGCAGGGCTGGTCCTGGATGCGGTGATTGCAACGTCGCAAGCGCAAAGTGATGCCTTCTGGCATCTGCGCGAAAGCATCACGCTGGCGCTGGCCCAGAGCGGTTACTGCATCAAGCATGACATTTCACTGCCCGTGTCCATGATCCCCGATTTTGTGCGGGAAACGGACCTTGCCATCCAGGACATCTATCCAGGCACGCGAATGATGGTATTCGGCCATCTGGGCGACGGCAATCTCCATTACAACCTGCTCGGGCCTGGGGGCGCCGCCCGCGAAGACGTCGCCGCCAGGGAGCAGGCAATCCAGGCGCTGGTGCATGAACGCGTCGTTGCCGCCGGCGGGTCCATCAGCGCTGAGCAGGGCATAGGCTCGCGCCGTGTGGCGGATCTCGCCCTATACAAGGACCCGGTCGAGCTGTCGCTGATGCGCCGCATCAAGCAGGCGCTGGATCCTCAGGGCATCATGAATCCAGGCAAAGTACTGTCTGGTTCAAGCTCTTTGCCCACGGAGTCGTGACTCAAGCGCTCGAGCCAGGCTCGCCGTTTGGCTAGACATCCATCCAGGCGTTGTCCAGCAATTGGCAGGTTTCATCGACACCGGCGCGCCAGATGTCCATCATTTCCTCGTCGGAGCGTTGGTATTCGCCGCCATAATTGCCGTCGCCGATATACTTGCGCACAGCGCGGGCGGATAGTTGTGAAAGCTTGACAGGATTGATGCCCGGCTTTTCTTCCTCAGGCATGTCAACGCCTGCAATACGGTTCCATGGGAAGTTTTCCATCCAGGAGGCGTGCGAGGCGTTCGTGGAGATGGCGCGCACACGCTTCATCACTTCAGGCGCTGCCCACCAGTTGTGGATCACAACGCGCGCGTCCTGATGCTGGTTCAGCCAGTTGCCGATGAATGTCTGTACAGGACTGTTGCCGCCATGCCCATTGACCAGGAATATCCGCCGAAAACCGCTTTGATACAAGCTGTCGAGAATGTCCGTGACCAGTGCGCCGTATGTATCGGGGCGGATGTTCATGGTGCCCGGAAAGTCGGTAAAGTACGCAGCCATGCCAAATGGCAGCCCTGGATAAACAGGTATGCCCATGCGTTCGCCGGCTTCTTCGGATATGCGGGACGACAGAATGAAATCCGTGCACAGGCTTAAATAGGCGTGCTGTTCAGTGCTGCCCAGCGGCAGGATAACGCGGTCATCGTGTTTCAGATATTCCTCTACCTGAAACCAGTTCATCTCTTTAATCAACATCTTCACTTCCTTGTTTCTTTTCTGCCAGTCTCTCGGTGAAGTTGAGATAGGCAGGCAGTAGTGTTTCTCTCAGGTACCGCGGTTCGGGCACATGGATATATTCAAAAGCCGGCTTGGCGTCCAGATAGTCCTGCACCAGATGGTGGCATCCCGTGCTGTAGATCACTGTCTGGCATTGCGAAATTTTTGCGTCAAGATCGGGATCTCCGACGGCAAAAACGTCTATGGCGCCCAAGTGGGGGGCAAAGCTGTTTACCCCTTCAATCATTGCCGGTATGAATGTCGGGAAACGCGATACCAGCAGTACGCGGCTGTCTGCACGCAGGCTCGCGAGATTGCGGCGCGTGGTCTCGGCCGGAATCAGGTAGGGAGCCAGGACTATCGTTTTTTCCGACACCCGCTGCTGTATCCGCTTAACGCAGTGCGGCAGTGTCAGGTAAAAATGACAAGCGTCGACCTGGTCTTGAGACATGGCGGCGAACTCGTCAAAGGTGCACACTGAAATCAACTGGCGCTGAGGCAGGAGCTGCCGGATGATGGCAACGTATTCCTGGCTCATGCGGTTGGAATTGCCCACCATCATCATCGTAATCGTGGCATCGACCGCGCTTTTATGGTGTCGGGTCTGCTGCTGGATCATGTCCATAAAGAAAGACGGCTCTATGGACAATTGTGCCGTTTCGTCCAGCAGCGCCTGAAAGCGGGCGCGCAGCGATGCGAGCCTGTGTTCGATTGACGAGTCCACGCTTTCGGCGCAGACAAACGTCCCCTTGCCCTGGCGGGCATCAATCAGGCCTTTGTCCTTGAGCTCTTTATACGCTGTGCCTACCGTCAGGGGAGACACCTGCAGCGAACGGCTGAGTTCGCGTACCGAAGGCAGGGGGGCGCCATTGCGAAACTTGCCGGCCATGATGCCGTATTCGATGGCGCCCACAATCTGCACATGCAGGGAAATAGGCAGGGAACGATCTATGCTTATCATGAGCTGCTGGGCGTCGAGTCGGGCTTGGTGTCAAGTTTGAATAAATTGTCGAAATGCCGGTCCAGCGTATGCCGGGATGCGCGTTTGCTGCACCAACTGACGACAACCATGATCACCATGGTGGCGAGCCAGCAAACAATCAGTGGGTCGAATCCAAAAGCCCACTCCTTGTACCAGATTACCATCACGACATAAAAGATCTCGCCCAGGATGACTGCGCTGATAGCGCCCGTGCGCGTGGCACCCTTCCAGTACATGCCCAGAATGACTGGCGCGACCCATATGCCCAGCCCGCCGAAGGCAAAGCGTATCAGCGCAAAGATGCCTGCGGGTTTTGCAATACCTATCAGCACAGCCAGCATGCCCAGCACGACGGTCATCCAGCGCGACATGGACATCAGGTATTTCGGAGAAGCCTGCGGATTGACCAGATTCTGGTACAGATCGCGGGTAACGCCCCCGGTTGCCACGATCAGCAGGGCGGAGATCGTCGACATGCCGGCTGATACGATGCCAGTGATCAGCAGCGCGGCGACAAAGGACGGCAGACCCTGCTGCAGCACCAGAGGTACGATGAAGTCTGTTTGCTTGCCGGTGAGTCCGGTAATGAAGGTGGAGGCGTTCACTCCCGACCATTCAATCATCGTCGCCGACAGCAGCATGCCCAATGTTCCGAGGATCACCGCCTTGAACATGGTGCGAAAGCTGTTCATGGTGAAGAATTTGGTGAACAGCGTGGGTTGGCCGATGGTAAAGAAGCTCCACATGACGATCATGGACGCATAGGTTGCCCAGGGGAAGTTATTGTTGGCGCCGGGATGCGTCAGGTGCGCGGGACTGGTGGCTGCCAGTTTGCTGGTGATGGCTTCCATACCGCCGCCCATCTGTATGGTCAGAACAAACGTCACAATGGCGGTCGCAACCATCAAGGCGCTTTGCAATACGTCCGTCAGCATGGCGCCGCGCATGCCGCCTGCAATACAGTAGATACTGACCACAATGCCCATGACCAGGACGCCGACCCATTCCGGGCCGCCGGTGAAGACGTTGTAGATAACGCCGGCGCCGACAGTCTGCGCACCCATCATGGCAATGACGAAAATCAGCATCATGATGGCGTGCACGCCCCGGATGGCATTTGATTCGTAACGGTCGGACAGGTAGTCCGTCATGGTCATGAAACCATAGCGCCGTCCCATCACCATCAGCTTGCGGCCTACAAGCAAGGCGGGAACAATCATGGAGAATGCCAGGCCAGGCACGGAGATGCTCATGCCTGCAAAACCGGTGCCATAGGTGACCGCCGGCACGCCCATGAATGTGCTCATGCTGTACTGGCTGGCAAAATAGGCAAACCCGCCCACCAGCGCGCCGGCCTTGCCGCCCATGACGAGAAAATCACTGAGTGATTTGGTCTGGCGCTGTGCATATACGCCTATTCCCAGCATGATCAGGAAAAATATACCCAAGGTAATGTAAAACGGCCCCGGGTTGGGTTGCACCATGGCTATTCCTTCATTCACGGTTGTCCCCTTCCGACTGGTTTTCGTCAAAGGCCCGGTATTCAGGCCGCTGCAGGCATTGCCGCGCAAATAGCACGATCAACAACAGCACAATGCTGCCGTGAATGAGCCATCCGTAGACAAAAACCGGCACCCCCATCCATCCCGGCACATACTCGGTATTGAAGAAAAATGGGAAGGGAATGATGATAAAGACGTACATGAACATGAAGATGTAAAACCATCTGCGTTCAAAGATGTTGCTGCGCATATCCATTGCGCACCCTCCAAAAATGCTGCACCACAACTGCCGGCTCTTGTGGTGAACAGTGAAATCCAATAAAGTGTTATGTTATTTTAATACAGTTACTGATCACTGATGATATGAGTAACTACCCTAATATATTGCTTGGCTATGCCTTTGTTTCCTTATAACGTTCCACTTCTGAGTGCCAGCCTGACGGAAAAGGATGCACTGCTCGCCGCCAGGTGTATCACTCAAACAGATCATCAACGCGAAGCTGTGGCGGGGCTGCATCAGCGCGTCGCGCAGGCCTGGCGGGCGCCTTATGTGGCCAGCTTTATGGGGGGGCGCGCATCGCTTTATGCGATTGTGCAGGCGTTGGGCCTGCAGCCCGGTGATCAGGTGCTGGTTCCGGCATTCACCTGTCAGGCAGTGGCCAACGCGTTTTCATTCCACGGCATACAGCTTGTGTTTGTGGATATTGAGCTGGACACCTTCGGTATGGATATCGCCGCCGCACGCAATGCCGTGGCGCCGCGCGCCAAGGCGCTATTGCTGCAACATACTTTTGGTCTGGTTTGCCGCGATACTGAGGCTTTGTGTGTGCTTGCCCAAAGCAAGGGCCTTTATGTGATCGAGGATTGCGCCCACGCCACCGGCGGCGCTTATCAAGGTGAACTACTGGGTACGTTCGGAGATATCGCGTTTTTCAGTAGCGAGCGCTCAAAGATCGTGAACTCGGTACACGGCGGCTGGGTAATGACGCGCGATCCGGTTCTCGGCGAAGCATTAAGCCGTGTGCATGCCGCGACGCCGGAGCCCGAGCAGACTTATGTAGACGCAGTGCTGTATACGCTATGCCAGGAATGGCTGAAATCGCCAAATGCCCGCGATGTGCCCGTGCCAGAAGAATTTCGCGAGATTCTGCGGTTGGGGCTGTCCGTCGTGCCCCAGATGCAGGCGGCTGAGCTTGGCGGTCTGTTTACCGCACAGTACCGCTTGCGCATGCCGGACAGCATTGCCGCAATCGTGCTGCAACAATTGCAGCAGTTGCCGTCCATTCTGGAGCGTCGTCGGGCAGGGGCGGCATACTGGCTGGATTGGGCTGCTGTGAACGGCATTGCACATGGCCAGGTCGTCGCCGGTTCCGAGCCCGCCTGGTTACGCTTTCCCATACTGGTCGATGCGCAGGCCAAACGAGATACCGCAGCCCTGAGCCGGAAGCTGGGTTGCGACATCGGCGTATGGTTCACGACGCCAATTCATCCCCAACCTTTGGATCTGCCGGATTGTCCGAATGGCATGCGTGCTTCGCGACAGTGCGTGAACCTGCCTACCTGGCTGCCGATTTGAATTGATTGAAACGATTGTCCTGGAAAAACTACCATGATTAAACCTGTACTCGCCATACATGGCGGCGCCGGCGCCATCACCCGCGCGCAAATCACCCCGGCCATGCAGCAGGCATACGAAGATGCGCTGCGCGATATTCTCGCTGGCGGCGAACGTGTGCTGGCCGACGGCGGCTCCGCATTGGATGCCGTTACCGAAGCAGTAAGACTGCTGGAGGAGTGCCCTTTGTTCAACGCCGGACATGGCGCCGTCTTCACCCGGGATGCCGAGCACGAACTCGATGCCTCCATCATGGATGGCAGCACGCTGTCTTGCGGGGCGGTGGCCAATGTGCGCACGGTTCGCAATCCGGTACTTGCCGCGCGGGCGGTCATGCAGAACAGTCCTCATGTTTTGTTCGCTGGCTCAGGCGCCGATGAGTTTGCCCGCGAGCAAGGCCTGGAAATCGTGGATCCGTCCTTCTTTTCCACGCCGGCCCGACGAGAGCAACTGATCAAGGCGCAGGAGACGGGCGCGGATACGATTGTCCTTGATCATGACGGAGCGGGGCAGGCGCGTTCAGCGTTGCCGCCGCTGGACGAGAGCAAGAAAATGGGTACTGTCGGCGCCGTGGCGCTGGATGCGCACGGCAATCTGGCCGCCGCTACGTCGACGGGCGGGATGACCAACAAATGGCCGGGCCGGGTAGGGGATAGTCCTCTCATCGGCGCTGGCTGCTACGCCAGCAATGCAAGCTGCGCGGTGTCCACCACCGGCAAGGGCGAAACTTTTATACGGGTGGTCGCCGCCTATGATACGGCGGCCATGATGGAATACGCCGGCATGAGCCTGGAGCGCGCAGCGCACAAGGTGGTATATGAAAAGCTGCCGCCGCTGGATGGCGCGGGTGGGCTGATTGCTGTCGACAGGCACGGCAACGTCACTATGCCTTTTAATACCGAAGGCATGTACCGTGGCAGCGTGGTGGTCGGCGAGCCGGCGCACGTTGCGATATACAGGGATAATGGCTGAGTGTACGTAACGTGCTTCTGTGTCGCGGTTGCTTTGCGGCGCTATTGCGCGGTTGGGCGTCGGTAACCGGGCAGGGCAATCACGGTTATGTCGGAGTCTCAATCCCACGCAGTATGTTGGTGCTCAACATGTATGCATAAAGACTGGCGGGGCGAAACTCAAAGCCCACCCCTTTATACATAACGTCTTTCTGCGCGACGGTTCGGGTCGTCACCAGGATGGGCTGCTCAAGGCTCGGGTTCTTTTGCGCGAACTCGACACAGTTTTCCAGCTCCCTGAAAACCTTCGTGGGGTTGTCGGTCCACTTGACCTCGACCGCCCAGCGAGGCTGCTGCTCATTGGCGGACAGGCTGACGATATCGACTTCCCCTTTGTTCCATCGTGCATAGAACAGCTGTGTCGTGGTGCTGTGCACCCATTGGCTGAAGATGGCCGTTTCCGTGAGCGCGCCCATTGCGTCCGAGCCTGGGGCGATCTGGCCAAAAAGCGCAGCGCGCATCGAAGGGTTTGTCAGGTACACCTTGAAGCACACTGCACGCTTGAAGCGCTTGGCGTTGTTGTCTAGGCGCTCAACCCGACGTATCAGGAAGGCGGCTTCCAGGTACTCGAGATACCGACGTATCGTATTCTTTGCCACGCCAGAGGATTGCGACAGCCCTTCCAGGTTCACCTCATTTCCGGTGTTGTAGGCCAACGTAGTGAAAAGGCGGTTCAGCTCCTGGATATCGCTGATGCCATACAGGCTGGGCAGATCCCGCAGAAGCACCTTGTCGATAATGTCGCTCTTTATATACTGCCCAGGATCAGACCGGATGGTTTCCGAGAAAACCGCTTCGGGATAACCGCCAAAGTTCAGGTACTTGATGAACTCTTCGTTCAAGGCACTGATGTCGGTTGTGCTGCAGGCATAGCGTTCAACGCCAGGCCTTTCCAGCTCAGTGTATTGCACGAGTTCCTGTTCGCGACCGATGAACTGCAGGTACTCTGCAAAAGTCAGGGGCGGAAGGACGATGTCCGAAAATCGCCCGGCGCCTGACTCGTGGCTTTTGAGCCGCAGGGCGGCCGCCGCAGATCCTGTTGCAGCAAAGCGATAGGCGGGGTAGGAGTCGACCAGGGACTTCAGGTGTACTTCCCAGTCGCGCAGGTATTGCACCTCGTCAAAGTAAATAAACAATTGTGCGTGCCGGCTGTGCCCGAATATTTCGCTGAAATAGCCGAGCATGAGTTCAAGCGAAAGGCCCGTGTATATCGGTGTTTCCAGAGATATATACAGAATCTGTGTGGGATTGACCCCTGCATCCAGCAATGCCCTGATGCTGTGATAGAGCATGACGGTTTTACCTACCCGCCTGGGGCCCATGAGTACAAGCGCGCGATGAACAGATGTATCGGTGAGCGCGTTATGAAAGGACGCGAAATACCGGCGACGGGGCGTATTCTGAAAGGCTGTTTCTTCTTTCGCGCCGCCGTCCCACCATGGGTTGTCAAACCGCATCCGCGCGACGATATCTGATTTGGAAATTTCAAGCATGGCATCAAAATAAGATTATTTGACTGATCTTATTTTATCGGTATTGAAATTTAAGATCAATATGATGATCTTAGGTGCGTCGCAAAGATTGATACAGCTCGCTGCCGGGCGCGGACTGACTGTGGCCGATGCGCCGATCTCGAGTGGAGTGGTGGTTCAGGCAGTCCTGAAAACTCTCCCATGTTGAACGGCTAACTGTTTGATCTAGTTGTGCTATCCAGCTTATCCAGTTCTTCAGACAAGATGGGAACTGCTAGGTTCACAGCATGAATGCCCATGATAGTAGTCAACTGAATGACCTCAAGCAGCTCTTCCCGCGTGGCGCCCAGCTTGAGGGCATTCTGAACATGGCGGCGTACACCAGGCCCATACAGGTGTGTTGTTGCCGCGTTGATGGCGATGAGGATAAATTCCTTAACCTTGGGGTCCAGCGGTCCATTACGGTGGGGAATACTGCGGAAAGTCAGATAGGCTTCGATGAACGCAGGGTCCCATGAGCGCATGGTGTCCCACAGTGGATTCCAGTCGCCAGATTCGATCTGTTGTTCTGTGTAGGGAGTGTTGAGAGTCGGATCGGATTTCATATTGATATATCCTGTGAATGGCCGCCCGCGAGTTAAGGGCGGCTGAGCATGCAGCGTTTCTGTGCAGATCAACTCGCGGTGGCGGCAGCGTTTTGCCTGGCGGTTATTTTCCCGATGACGCGCGATGCTTGAAAGCGTCTCGTCGAAAGCTATACAAGGCATTGGGGTCAATCGATACATCAATGATGGCATGCGTTCCACAGCGGATTGCTTCGTCAAGCGTCTTCTCGAGTTGGTCCGCTCGAACAATTTTGAAGCCGCGTGCTCCCCATAGTTCGGCCATCTTGTCGTACGGCGGGTTGGGGACGTCGGCCCCGAGATACCGTCCATCGAAGAAGTCGCGTTGATAGGCTTTTTCTGCGCCCCAGCATCCATTGTTCATGACCACGCATACGGAGGAGATACCATTTGCCACGGCTGTGCCGATTTCGCTTCCGGCCATTCCGAACCCTCCATCTCCAATCAAGCTTATTACCTTGCGGTCAGGGCATGCGAGTTGGGCCCCCAGGCCGCAGGCATACGAAAATCCCACTAGACCGAAATCCAACGGCGAGAACAATGCTGGCGGCCTGCGGTAATTCAACGCATCGGTAGCTTGCAAGCACAGCGTCCCTGCGTCCAGGGTGTACATTGCATCGAAAGGAGCGACCTCGCGTATGGCCTTGAACAGCCTCGCAGGCTGAATAAACTCGGAAGGCACAAGGCTGGCTGTGTCGCGCTCGGCAAGTAGCGCGGTGCGTTCCATTTGGAATGTGCTGGTCCACTTGGAAACACCAGAGGCATCGTGGGTGCCCAGTGCAGAATGCAGCGAATCGGCGAAATCGCCAGCATCTGCTACCACTCCATATGTCACCGGAAAGAAGCGTCCTAGCGCTGTGGATTCGATCTCCACCTGTACGATTTTTGCGGACTGGCTAAGGTAATCATAGGTGTAAAACGTTGAGTTGAAGCCTAAGCGTGTGCCGACGGCAATGATCACGTCTGCTTCTTTCATAAGCCGAGTGGCTACGACGTTGCCACGGGGGCCAACCTGTCCCGCATAAAGTGGATGGTCGCAAGATATTGCATCGCCATGTCCGGGAGACGTTGTGACAGGTGCGTTTAATAGCTCTGCTAGCTTGCATAGCTGCGCATGACTTCGGCCGTTCTTGACGCCACCACCCGCAAGAATGACGGGCCGTTTTGCAGTCCGCAAAAGATCAGCGATGGCATCGATTCTACTGCCCGTCGGCGCGCACATTCCGCTTATGTCTGCAGTGGCGCGGGGAGCATGACATTCCACCTCGACCGATTCTGCAAGCAGGTCGCGGGGTAAATTCAAGGCTACAGGGCCTTGCCTTGGTGCGGTGGCCGTGCGAAAAGCTTCGTTGACGAATTCGGGCAAACGTTTAGCCTGAGGCACCGTCCAGGTTTTCTTGGTAACCGGTTTGAAGAGTGCCTGTTGGTCAACCTCCTGGAACGCGTCCCGATAGATGTGAGCCGACGACAAGGATCCGGCCAGCGCGACTACAGGGGAGAAGGCAGCGTTAGCCTGGGCTAGCCCCGTGACCAGGTTCGTAGCGCCAGGGCCATTCTGGCCAGCGATGACTACGCCTGCTTTGCCGCTGGCGCGTGCAAAACCGTCTGCCATGTGCGTCCCTGTTCTTTCGTCGCGAACACCAATAAACTTGATGGTCGGTTCGTCATACAAGGCGTCGAAGAGCTCCATTCCTGCGGAGCCTATGAGCCCGAATACATGGTCTACGCCCTCATCCTTCAGGGCTAGTGCGACCGCTTTTCCACCTGTGATTTCCATGATTTGCTCCTTGGGTATTCCATGATGTGATGTTGTTTGTTATTGCGAGGTTGAAATCGGCCTGCGCTGAGGATCTTCGCCATAATTAGACGAAAAGACTCCCCCGGAGAACCCCGCGCAGGCGGGATTCCCTTGTGAAACCCAGTAAATCTGTGTCGTTTGCGACTAAGCTAGTCGCCTGCCAGTCGCAGCCTAGCAATCTCCGCGACGCGTGCCATATGATCCTCAGATGCTTTGCGGGCGGCTTCTGGCTTCCTCTCCTGAAGAGCGGTCACCAGGGCCTTCATTTCAGCTGCGGCTTCCGCCTTGCGGCCGGGTGCGTTGATGGTGATAAATCGTAGAAGATTGATTCTTGCATTGAGAGACTGCACAACATCCCAGGCAATATCTGACCCGCTGGATCGGAACATGGCCTCATAAAATGTGGACGTCCTTGCCATGACCTCCCGCAGATCTCCATTTTCGAATGCTTCCTGGATTCGCATGTTGAGATTCATCAGGTGTGAAATATCCTCATCACTCGCATTCTGAGCACAAAGAAATGCTGCATGCCCTTCAAGTAATGAACGGATTTCGTAAATTTGCGCAGCCTGACTCGAAGAGAGTGTCGCAACGACGGGGCCCTGTCCGGGTATTGATTCCACAATACCTTCGGTTTCCAGATGACGTAGTACTTCTCTGACGACAGACCGGCTCACTTCCAGCTGCTCGCATAGACGACGTTCAACCAGCCGCTCGCCCGGCTTAATTTGGCCGTCGAGAATGGCCTCTCGCATATGTTCCAGGGTCAATTCTCGCAAGGTTTTGCCGCGATCAACGCGGGAGATGTTTGAGGGGGATGCAGAAGAGATGGTCATGAGAACGTATACAACTGTGTTAAATCGTAGAGAAAACAGGATTGTTGATTGATTGCGCCATAAAGCTTTCAAGAGAGCGATTTATGTCAGTGGAATGTGTCATGGTGATCATATGACCGGCGTCTTTGATGATTTCGAGGCTAGCTTGCGGGCTGAGCTCCGCCATCGCCAGGGACATCGAGGGAGAGGAGTTGTGGTCCAGTTCACCGGTAATATACAAGCAAGGCATGATCAACTCATTGAAGCGTAGCGCATTTACACTGTCTGAAATGGCAAATGTCCGATAGGCTCTCGCGTATCCGACGGGGTCGAGCCTGCCGAACATCGCTCTGATCTTCGTCGCTGCGGGCTGGAGTTCCGGAGGAACGGGGTCGCCAAACCATCGACTGATAGTAGCATCGACGAAGTCATACTGCCGTGACGACAACAGGTGCTGAGCACGCTGCAAGGCTTTTTCTTTATGTTCTTCCGAACGAATGAAAACACCGCTCAGCGCCGCCATACGCAGCACGCGTGACGGATGGTTCATGGCAAAGTCCAGAGCAATCAGGGCACCCATGGAGTGTCCAACGACATTGGCTGCCGGAATACGCAAGTGATCCAGGAGCGACAGTAATTGAGCGCTGTAGTCCGCTAGCGTAGCATCTGTGGGTGGCAGCTGGCTGTCTCCATGTCCAAGCGTATCGTAGACAACAGTCTGGTGAAGTGGGCTGAGGGCAAGTAATTGGTCTTCCCATACATCCCTGTTTAAGCCTACGCCATGAATTAGCACTACAGGCTCTCCACTGCCGTAGACATCGTAAACCGTGCCGTCGGGTGTGCTGCCTGTGGCGGCTTTGTCAATAGCCATAGTTGCCGAGCTCCGCTAGATCCTGTTCGCGATCTCCGATACGGTGATGAGATCGTCCACCGTTGGATGCGCCTATTGCAATCACTATTTCGTCAGGTGCGGGAGCGTCTGGGATCGAGAACTGTATCGTCAGATAGTGAGATCGTTTTGCTGCATCATTTTTATGCATCATCGGAATGGTGATGGGGCAATTCACGCCACCCCGTATGTTTGTGAAGCTTAGCGAGGTTTTCGCTTGAGCGGCTTTCCGATATACATTCCCGAAGTGCAGGGTATGAATCAGCGCTGCCGCATGTTCGATTTCCCCCTGTGTGCCGGCAATCGCCGCTTTGCCAAAGGCTTCTATGGCTGTGCCTGACCCTGCCAGTTCGATCATGCGATTGACAAGTATTTCACCGAGAAGAGGCGCAACGCGATGAATTTCGGGAGTTAGGTCTTCGACATAGTCAATACCTGCCCATGGATTCTTCAGGACGGCGGCTACCGCGAAAAGTCTCAAGGGAGACGGTGTAGCCTGTCCACCTTCGATGAAAGTGTCCTCGCAATAAGTGACTATTTTTCTGATGCTGTCTAGTTTCATGATTCTGCTTTGAGCGGACAAAAGTAAGTATTGGATAATGAGCTTTGGAAATTAACGGTCAGACGTGATGTTTGCGTCTTTCACGATGGAGCGATATTTCTCTGCTTCAAGGGCTAGAAAGGCCCGCATTTGCTCAGACGGTACGCTGCGTGCTGTGACGCCTACGTCGACAAGCTGTTTTCTGACGGCAGGATCATCGATGACCTGTATGGCCGCGTCTTCAAGTTTTCGTAGTATTGCCGGGGGCGTTTTAGCGGGAGCGAACAGGGCAAACCAGACGTTCACGTCAAATCCGTCAAGGCCGGGTACAGCTCCCAGTGCGGGAACGCCTGGGGCTAGTTCTGATGGCCCTTTGCTGGTAACAGCGAATACCTTAATCTTGCCGCTGCGCATGGGCCCCTGGGCTGCGCTGAGTGTTGAGATGGCGAGATCCACTTGTCCACCCATCAAGTCATTGAGCGCCGGTGGAGACCCACGGTAAGGCACATGCGTAATTTGGACATTTGCTCTCATCTTGAGCATTTCTCCCGTGAGATGCATGATTGTTCCGTGGCCCGCTGATGCATAGTTGAGTTTACCGGGCGTGGCTCGCGCCAGAGCCAGAACGTCAGAGATTGTTTGTGCAGGAAGGCCCGCCTTTCCAAGTACAACCATTGGTGCTGTGCCAATCATCGCAATAGGTGCGAGATCCTTGAGGCCATCGTAAGCGACCTCCGGATTGATCAGCTTGTTGATTAAGACTTCTGAGCCAGATCCGAGCAGTAGTGTGTACCCATCCGGGGCGGCATGAACGCTGCGCAATGTTCCTATGGATCCGCCCGCGCCTGAACTGTTTTCCACGACCAATGATTGCCCGAGCCGTTCCGTCAGTTTCGGCATCAATATTCTTGCCACCATATCTGAGCTGCCGCCTGGAGGGTAGGGCACTACGACGGTTATAGGTTTTTCCGGATATGCGGCAAAAGCGCCAGTGGCTGTAAGCAGCGTCACGCCGACGGCTATAGCCCTCCGAGCACAACGCATGAATTGGACCACCAGTAATGTGCAGGATGATTTCATAATCGGCTCAAAAATGTGATCTGTTAGTAAGATGATCTTATGGTATACCATCAATTTTAAATAATCAAACTTTTTTTGAGACGATGGATTCTTTGCTACGCACTCTCATATGTCGTGGTTTTGACTAGTATTTTTTTGTCTTCTTCGCAGGAGTGGGGTAATCGTCCCTTTAAATTGCAGCGAGTTTGAGTAGAGTTTCCTCACTAGGGAAATCTGCAATGAAGACATCGTGTTACACCGATAGCCAGATCATGGCGACCCTGAAGCAAGCCGAGGCTGGCGCGCCGATTGCGCAACTGTGTCCGGGAGCACAGCATGAGTTCAGCCCCTCTCTTCAAGAGGCGGCGCAGAAAGTCCAGGAGCGCCGACGGGTCAGCATCCGCGTCGTGTGCGTGGCACTGGGCATCAGCGAAAGTTGCTACCACTATCAGCCAAAGTTGTCTGGAGAGAACGAGCTCATCGCCGAGTGCTGGTGCGGCTGAGCATGGCCCAACGCAACTGGGGTTTTGGGCTGTACTTGGCGTATCTGCACAACATCAAGGGGTCCATATGGAATCACAAGCAGGCCTAGCGCGTCTACTGGGAGTTGGAGCTGAGCCTGCACATTAAACCAAGCGAGGACTGGTGCGCGAACGCCCCATCGCCCTGCCCACTTGACCCGTTTTGCCAATTTTCTTGATCTTTGCGCACGACCACCTGTCGTTCAGCACGGCAAACAGTCCGGCAGCATTTCTATCCGACTCCGCGACCAGGTCAATGCCTACCCGGCTCGTACCCGATTTCCTTTGCCAACTCGGTCCACACCTGCGTGGTTTCGGCTAGGTCGTTGGTATATTGCTCGGGCGTATCCGCGTATACCGGCTCCATCGCCTGCGCTTTCATCTGGTCCTGAACTTCTACGTTTTCGATGGTTCGATTCACGGCAGCGTGCAGCCTCTCAATAACTTCCTTGGGCGTTTCTTTAGGCGCAAGTATTCCATAAGGCACATAGCTTACAAAATCAGAAATACCGCTTTCAGAAAAGGTTGGTACATCCGGAAGATAGGGTGATCTTGCTTCCGAGGCGACCGCCAAGGCCTTGATCTGCTTCGCGCGCAATTGCGGCAGACTAACCGCAACGGTTTCGAAGCCGAGCTGAACGTGATTGCCTATCAGATCTGTCAAGGCCTGGGCCGCACCCTTGTACTGTACCGTCATGAGATTCAAACCGGTGATCTTCTTGAAACGTGCGCCGGTCAAATACGAGAAGGTCGCAGATGCGGACACGTTTGTCGTTGCTGCATGCTGCTTGGCATATTGCACGAAGTCCTTTACGGTCGTGGCCGGAATCTTATTATTGGTAACCATGACAAAAGGCGTTCGCGCTACACGGCTTATCGGAGCAAAGTCATGGTAAATATTGTAAGGAAGCGACGGGACAGTGATTTTTGTGATCGTGACATCCGAACCAGCAGAAAGCAACAAGGTATAGCCGTCCGGTGCGGCTTTAGCGACATGGTTAGCCCCAATAGTCCCGGACGCTCCTGCGCGGTTTTCTACAACCACGGGCTGGCCCAATTCTTCGCTTAGCTGTTTTGCGACAATGCGAGCAATGATATCCGTGCCTCCACCGGCCGGATAGCCGACAACCAGGCTTACCGGTTTGGATGGATACACCTGATCCGCATGCGCGATATTCACCGAGATAGCCAACAGGCTTGCCGATGCAAGCACCGTCAATATCGAGTTTCGCATTGGGGGTTTCCTTCTAATATTTATCAGGGCCGAGCCGAACTATCTTTGGTTGGCTCGTGCTGGACGTAAGGTCGCAACAGGCTCGGCCCTTTTTGCTGGGGGGCATGCGCCCGCACATGGTTAGTTTGCGGAATGTAGGCGCTTGACCGGATGCAGCGCTACTTGATCCAGCTTTTCACTTTGTCCTGGTTGGCTTGCACCCACTCGGCTGCTACTTGGTCAGGTTTCATGTTTTCCACGGACAGTTTGTAGATCCAGCCCTCAACTTCGGGGATTGTGAACGCTACGTTGTTCAGGAAGCTGGCAATTTTTGGCGCGCGTTTTTCCAGTGATGCGCTATAGGCGATGTATACGTTTGTCTTCGGAGTCTGGCATGTAATACTGCTTTTTTCCTTCCAATCCGCCCCGCTCTCGGGGGGATAGTAGTTGTAGCAGCCGTCCTTGTTGTAGTCAGGATCGTCCTTCCTGGAGTCCATTGCATATCCGTCGAATGCCGGCTCCTTCAGTCTTACCATGTCATACTGCATCGGCAAGGCTGTCGGTTCGTACCAATAGAACAGCACTGGCGCTTTCGCTTTGTATGCCTTTTCAAATTGGGCCTTGAACAGCGCCTCGCCTCCGCCAAGCTTCTTATAGTATTGGTCGATGTCTTGGGATTTCGCTTTGACCTCGTAGATTTTGGTCACGCCCCAGCCTTCCGCGCCAGGCCAATAGTCTCCCTTGCCGTCGTGGTTCAGATCGAATTTCTTGGCCACGTTCTTGTCCAGAAGGTCCGAAACGCTTTTGATGCCCATCTCCTTGGCGACATACGCTGGCACGTACCAGCCATCCGAGGGTTGATATGGGTGGGCATTCAGCCGCACGGTTTTGCGCTCTTTCACAAATTTTTTGATATTGCCGCTTTGAGCGCTTTCCCATACGGCCGGATGCACATCCACAGATCCGTCGCCCTTGGACATCGCCTGGAAAATGGCTCCCTGCTCGGCGCGCAGGGAGTCTACCTTCACGTCGAAGTTGTCTTCCAGCAGCTTCTTCAATATGGCATTGACGGCTTGAGGCTCCTCCCAAGACAAGTCACCCAGTGTAATGGTTTGAGAAGCCGAGTACGCTGCGGCGCTTGTGAAGAGCAATCCCGTCAGCAGCAGGCGACTGATTAACGTTGGTGTGGCACTTGTGCAGGCTTTCATGTGTTCCTCCTTAGACTTCGTCTTCGTTATATTTACGGCTAGACTTCAATATCCTGTCAAAAACAATTGCAATGCAGACAATGGCCGTTCCCGCGAGGATGCCTTCACCCACACGCACATTCTGAAGCGCATACAGAATGTCGTATCCCAAACCACCGCCGCCGATCAGTGAAGCGATGACGACCATCGCTACCGCCAGCATCACACATTGGTTGATGCCGGCAAGTATGGTTGACCACGCTAGCGGAACCTCGGCTATTGTCAATAATTGCCAGCTTGAGGCGCCATTGGCCAGCATCGCTTCCTTGGCATCCAGTGGAACCTCGCGGATACCCAGAGAGGTCAACCGGATCAAAGGAGGCATGGCGAAAATAACTGTGGCTACTACGGCTGGCGGTTTGCCCAGCGAAAAAAAGGCGACAGCCGGCAGTAAATAGACAAAGCTGGGCATGGTCTGCATGAAGTCCAGCACCGGCACCACTGCCTCGTTGACAACGCGGTTTTTCGCTGCTGCGATGCCGATCGGAATGCCGATCAGGATACAGATGACGATAGACGCGATCACTACCGATGCCGTGTCGATGGCCTTCTCCCAAAAGCCAAAAAAGCCGATGAAGCAAAGCGAAGCCGCGCACCAGAGCGCATGGCGCCAACCGCCTACGCGCCAGGCCAGCGCCGTCAGCAGCAGAATTAATATCGGCCAGGGAACCATGTCGATGGCCGCGAATATAAAGCCTACGATGTTGTTCAAGGCAATCGTGATGGTCACGAAAGGGCCTGCGAGGAGTAAGCCGATGTTTTCGACCCAGGCGTCTAGAACGGCGGCAGTCGCTGTGTAGTAATGACTCTGTGTCGGGAAAGACTCCCATAAGGTGCCAGTGAAGGGAAACTGCTGCATAATCAAGCACGCTGCAAGGACGATCGCGACATGAGTGATGGCTCTGCCTGGCTTGAGAGGGGCCGCCGGGTTCTGCGATGCAACATCCCTCTTGCATCCAAGATTGCGCAAGAACAGCAATCTGACAATAACGAATAACGCTGCGCCCCAGGCCGTGAAGCCAGGGGCAAAAATCAACAGCAGCGCAAGCATGTCGGCGATCAGCAGGAACGCCCTATGGGATTTGAGGCAGCTCGCGTCCTGCCGGGTAATCGGAAACAGCAAAAACAGCATGGTTTTGGCAAATCGATCTGTAATATTTTTCATCGTGAGCCCAAGTATGTGAATTCCATTAGCCAAGACCGCTGATCACTCGGGCCAGATCATGAACGTTGATGATTCCCTTCACCCTGCCGCCTTCCTTAATGCATACGCGACTGCCTGCGTGGGCCATTTGCTGAGCGAGGTCGCTCAAGCTGGAACTCGCATTGAACTGCGGCATTGAGTCGATCGGCATGGATTGCGACGTATCCACGAGCGATGCCCGATGGCCCAGCGTGTCCAGGTAGCGGATCAGGCCGCCTGCCGTCAGCACTTTTCCAAGCGACACGTTGCGAACGAAATCGGCAACGAACTCGTTTGCGGGCTCTATCAACACATCCTCGGGAGTACCGATCTGCAGCATCTGACCATCGCGCATGATGCCGATACGATCTCCGACTTTCATGGCTTCTTCCAGATCGTGTGTCACGAACATGGTCGTCAGATTCAGCTTGCGTGCAAGATCCAGATATTCTTCCTGCAGCTTGTTTCGAATCAAAGGATCCAAGGCGCTGAACGGCTCGTCCATCAGGAAAATCTCGGCGCCGCTTGCCAGAGCCCGGGCAATGCCGACCCGCTGCTTCATGCCGCCTGACAGCTGATTGGGATACTTGTCTCCCCAACCGTCCAATTGAACCAGACTCAGAAGCGCATCCAGTCGCTCTTCGCGCTTCTGGCGCTTCTCGCCGCGCAACTCACGAGAAAGCAGAATATTTTCCTTGACGGTACGGTGCGGCAACAGCGCCGCGTGCTGGAAGACCATGGCGACTGTGTGCCCGCGCAATTCCCTGAGGTTGCGTCTGGACATCTTCGATACCGACTCTCCATCCACCCACATATCGCCGGCGGTCGGGCTGATCAGGCCATTGACATGGCGCAACAGGGTGGATTTGCCGCTGCCTGACAAGCCCATCACGCAGAAAGTCTCGCCTCGCGCAATCGAAAAGCTGACGTCCCGGATGGCAGCAAAGCAGCCAAAGCCCTTCAGGTCATGTGGTTGTGCGCAGTCGGTATCGCGGAGCTTGGCCAGCATTTTCTGCGCGCTGTCGCTAGGGCCAAATATCTTCCAGAGGTTCTGGCACTTGATCACCTCATCGCCTGCTGCGTTCCCGTGAGAGGCGATTGGGGCTTGTGTTTGGTTTGTCATGTATCGGCTCCGAGTAGCATCAGCCAGCGCTCATCATGCGGAAGGTTTCCTTACGCTCGAGATTGCCATCCAGGGCAGACCAGAGCCCGAAGCTTCGATTGTTGTAGATCAAGGCATTACGTTCCGTGTCCACTGCGCCGCTCACCACCTTGCCGACCAGAATCATGTGAGTTTCAATGGGCTTGTGGTCGACAAGAACACACTCCAATGCCGCAACCGAGTCCCGCAGCACCGGCACCGCCAGACTGCAGGTTTGTTCCCAGTATCCGCTTGAGAATCGCTCCTCGCCTTTGGCTGAGTCGGCCATGCCTGCAAACTTCCTGGCGACGGCCACATGCGTTGCATTCAGAATATTGACGCTGAAAGCCTGATAATCGATGAGCGCTCGGCATGTTCCGCTGTCCTTGTTCAGGCAAACCAGGATCTGGGGCGGATCAGCGGTCATCGAGCAAACGGCTGTCGCGGTCATTCCGCTGCGGGTTCCGAGCTTGCCGGTGGCGATGATGGTGACGGTGGCTGGATAGTGCCCCATCAGATCCCTGAAGATCGGTGAGCTTATGGGCTGCATCCAACTGGCGGTGTTTGTCATGGAGAACCTCAAGGAATTACAAAGCCAGATGCTTCTTTCCTTCAATAAACCATTGCAATATGTCGTTCAATCGCTCAGGCGTCTGGATTGGAATGTTGTGTTTCAAACCCTGCAGTATGAAGAGTTCAGCTTGTGACAAAGCGGCGCGTATCTTGCGGTTCAATCTGGGCGGGCAGCCGCCATCTAGCTCGCCGGTGACAATCAGCGACGGCGCAGAGACGTCCTCCAGCCAATGGATCATCTCGGTACGGGCGTAGGTTTCGAACACGCTGATGAATACATCCGGGTCGGTGTCCCGCACGCGCTGCTTGCGCGCCTCAATGACGTCTTCGTGAGCGACGGCAAAATCATCCGTAAACCATCGGTTCACCATATTGGATAACTGGCTATCCACGCCTTCAGCCTTCATTTTGGCGATAAGTGTTTCCAGGCGCTCGGTGTCGTCAGCCTCACGGCCAGCAGCCGTACTGACCAGCCCGGTCAGCGTGCAATGCTGCGGGTACCGCTTGGCATAGCGCGCGGCAATCATCGCACCCAACGAATGGCCGACAAAGCCTGCCTGATCCAGGCCAAGGTGCTGGCGCAGCTGTTCAAGATCGTCGACCAGAGCATCCAATGAGTAGTCGCCGTTGGGGTCTTTGCGTGTCTTGCCATGGCCCCGAAGGTCATAGCGGATGCAGCAACAGTCCTTGGCAAGCAAGGCGACCAGTCCGTCCCATGTTTCCAGTGAGGCGCCTATGCCGTGAATGAGAAACACGGGGAAACCGCTACCCTCGACGCGATAGTTTATTGCTTGCGCTTCCATCACTGCTTTTCCCTGTCCGACACGAGCTGGCCTTTTGATCCCCAATTGCATGAGTCAACGTCGGTGATCACGATCTGGACTGAATCCTTGGTGCTGTCGCAAGTCCGCACCAGGGCATCCGTCACCGCTTCGACCAGACCGCGCTTTTGCTCCGTGCTGCGGCCGGATAGCAGTTTGATTTCTACATAGGGCAAGATGAGCTCCTCAGGTAAGAACACCAAAAGTGTTCGCGTGAAAGTTGGATAAACGAGTAGATTCGAGTGGTCATGGCCGCAGCGGCTGAATGCAGGCGATATGATCTCTATGCAATCGCGCTGTCGATCGTGCGTCTTTGGGCACTGAGCGCCGGGAATACCTCGACAGCCATCCTGTCCATCTGCTCCAGAACCTCGTCCTGGCTTGCTCCGATATTGGGATTGAAGGTGATTTCGTCAATTCCCGCTTCCTTGTAGTGGGACAGACGGTCGATCATTTCATCCCTGGTGCAGATCAGCAGGTTGGCCGCCAGTTCTTCTCTGGATTGCGTTCTGGGCAGCGGCTCGATTGCGCCATTCGAAACGACTCCCGGCCCCGTAAATACGTTGTCAAAGCGCTTGTAATAGTCGAAGGCCATGTCGATCTTCTCTTCGGCATCTGCCTGATTCTTGGCTAGATAGCCGACCTGCAGCATCGAGAGCTTGATGTCCGTGGATGTGTCCTGACGCTCGCTTTTGCCTTGCTGGAATCCTTGAACTTGCTCCAGCAGGTGCTTGCTGTCATGTTGCAAGACGGTCGTTTGTACATTAAAGCCGCGCCTTGCGCAGTGATACAGCGCGGTGGGAGCCAACGCAGCGATCATGATGCGAGGCATGGGCCTTGTGTAGGGCCTGGGCATGATCGTCAGGCTGTCGAACTTGTAGTAATCGCCGTCCCATGACACGTTCTCCTTTGTCAGGAGTTCCTCGAGCACCAGCAGAGACTCATCGAAGATATCGCGGGTCTGGTCAAGGTTCACGCCCAGCCGTTCAAGCTCGTAGCGAAACGCACCGCGTCCCACGCCCAGGACCAATCGTCCTTCGGTCAAGTTGTCTGCCTGGGAAACTTCGCCAGCGAATATTCTCATGTCGTGTATCGGAAGCACCGAGACGGACGTCACGAGATCAACATTCTTTGTTTCCGCGGCGATGCGTACGGCCATCTGCAAGGGCGCTGGTGTGAGAAGTATGTTGATCAGATGATGCTCGGGGATAGTCACGGCGGAATATCCCAGCTTATCCGCCAGTATTCCCTGTGAAACCATGTCTTTGAACAGACGATGTCCTCCATATGAGGTGTCCGGATAATAAGCTGACAGGAAATGATTGAAGAGCACTTTGATACCTCGTGATGGAACGTGGTGGGAAGCAACCTCGATGCTCAAAAGGTATATGTTTGGCTCAATCAGGGTCAAGAAAAAAAGACTTGCTGATTTGGATAAAAATTTTTCGGTGTGAGTTGATCAGTGCGAATCGCCTTGAATGGCAAGGCTCTTTGAATCTTGAGTAAGGTATAGGTCAGCAATAAGCGTAAACAGCAATCGGTGTTTACACTTGTGGTCCGGCATGCTTTGGATGGACTGCAGCCGGAGTTTTGGTGCTGAGTGCGTCAGCATCAGCGGGCCGCAATGGCGTACTAAGGCACAGGCGGAAGGCTGCAGAGGATGCGATATAACTTTGTTCCATGAAAGCCAGCCACGGTGCGATAAAAGATCCACTGTCGGCTGGCGCTGGGTGGTAAAGTCAAGCGTTGCCACTGCCCGTGGATACGCGTCTTTCCATAGACAGCGGCCGCTTAAAACCCGACAGCCAATTCGAGCATCATGTCATATAACATCGGCCTTAACGTTCTGAGTACTTTCATAGTAGTTGCTGACTCCAAAAACCTCGAGGAGGCTGCCGACTCGCTCTGCATTACGCGTGCAGCGGTATCCGCTCGGCTGAACCAGCTGGAAGGCATCGTCGGCAAGGACCTGCTGATGAAGGGCAAGCATGGATCCGTCCTGACAAAGGATGGGGCGCTATTCTATCGATATGCTCGCTTGATTCTTTCATTATGGAGCCATACGCTTCGCCAGATTGATTTGCCCAAGAACTTCACCTCATCCTGCACCATAGGTTGCGAATCCAGTTTGTGGAACATGCTGGTTGAGGATTTCGTGGTGGACTTGCGAGAAAACCAAAGCGATATTGCGCTGGCTTTTCAGACTGGAGGGAACAAGGATATCAATCTGTCGCTCGACAACAGTGCGATCGATATTGGATTCACCTTCAACTTGCAGAAGGAGTATCCAGGATATACAAAGCGGCATTTAGGTGATGACTGGCTGGTACAAGTCTCAAAAGAGAAGCGCAGCATCATCGAGTGGGACTTCAACTATATCTACACAGATATGGGTGAGGCCTTTCACCGCCAGCACAGCATCTCGTACCCGGTAGATCAGAAGGCCGCCATCACATTCAACGACAGCCGCATGACGCTGGATTACATATTAAAGAACGGAGGATCCAGCTATCTCCCGTGGCGTCTGGTAGAAAACCATATCAAGGCGGCGGAACTGTATATCGTCGAGGGAACGCCGTATTTCAAGCGGGATGTGTATTTCCTGGTGGACGAGACCCGGGAAATGGAGTGGCCGTGGCTAAAGCCGATGTTGGACGGCTTGGCGGCACGGCTGGCTCACATGAAGCCACCGTCGGCAGACGTCATGGCAGCCGAGTGCGCGCCGCTTCCTCGGTCTAAAGCTGATGTTGATCTGGAAAGCTGACGGTCCAGTGTAAGACGAGGGTTTAAAGCCGAACTGAGCGTGTTGCATAGCCCGGCGCAGAAGTCCAATCAACATTACAGCATAAAGCTGCCGCCGTTCACGTCTATGGTGGCGCCAGTGGTATAGCCGGCCCCGTCTGATACCAGGAATGCAACGGTCGCGGCGACCTCCTCGGGTAAACCCAGGCGGCCAGCAGGCACGGTGGCCGAGTGCCGAGCGTTGGTGTCGCTGCCCGCTTCTGCCGTCATGGCTGACTGAATACGCCCGGGGGCCACGCAGTTTACGGTAATCCCGCGGTCTGCCACTTCGCCCGCCAGCACGCGGGCCAGACCGGTCATGCCGGACTTTGTGGCGGAGTAGTGAGCGCCAGGAACTGGCGTGCGTGTACGTGCAGCCTGGCTCGTAATCATGACGATACGGCCCCACCCAGCTGCCTCAAGTACGGGCAGACAAGTTTGGGTGACCAGGAATGTACCGGTCAGGTTTACATCCAGCACGCGTCGCCATTCTTCCAGCGGCATTTCCCGCAGCAAATATTTGCGTCCTTCGTGTTTGGGTGAAATGCCTGCATTGTTCACCACAATAGCCAGAGTGCTCCACCAGTCCGACAAACGATGAGGAAGGCTGCGCACGGCGTGTTCGTCCGATATGTCGACACACATGCCTATGGCTTTCATGCCTTGTTCAGACAGCTCGTGTGCCGCTTGCACAATATCCGGGCTGGCGTCGAGCATGATCACGGGATGACCGTCTTGCGCCAGGCGGGTGGCAATGGCCAGGCCTATGCCGCGCGCGGCGCCGGTAATCAGGGCTGTTCTGTTGGAAGATGACATATATGTGCTCCGTTATACTGGGCCCTGCTTCTCAGGGGGCGATGGTTAATTGTGGTGTTATGTTCGTTGGATAAGGGTCTGTTCATATGGAACTGCGCCATCTGCGCTATTTTTTGATGCTTGCCGAGACGCTGCACTTCGGGCGGGCGGCCAGTCGCTTGGGTATTGCACAGCCGCCGTTGTCCCGGCAGATACACAGCCTGGAAGAGCAGGTGGGAGCGCGCTTGTTTCATCGTAGCGCCCGCGGGGTTGCCCTTACCGATGCGGGCGTGGTCTTTGCACAGCGCGCGGCGCAGATCGTGAGCGCATCGGACGAGGCCATTTTCGAAGCACGCGAAGCAGGCATGGGGCGTACCGGCCGGATAACGATAGGATTCGTCCATTCCCTGGCTTATTCGCTGTTGCCCAAGGTACTGCCCGGTTTTCGGGAAAAGCACCCAGGCATTGCGGTCTCATTGCGCGAAGTGGCCGTTGCCGACAAAGAAAGCGTCTTGCTATCGGGGCAGATCGATATTGGTATCTACAGGCCACCCGTGCAGCATCCTGAAATTGTCAGTTTCCCCATATTTGAAGAGGGTTTTGTGTTGGCGTTGCCAAGCGGCCATCCTCTAGCCAGAAAGCGGCGTATTCCGGTTAGCAGTCTGCGCAACGAGCCCTTGATACTGTTTCGCGCGCTGCGCGGGGACGCCGGTTTGTATGGCACCATTGCGGCCTTTCTGCGTGAGCATGACGTGCCCGTAAAACCCTGCGAGGAGGTGGGCACCATACACGCAGGCATGGGGCTGGTACTTGCGGGCGTCGGCGTGATGATTATTCCCGAGAGTTCAAGCATGGTGCATATAGATGGTGTGGTGACGCGGCCATTTTCCGAGCCTACTACGCGAGTAACCTCTACGGTATGCTGGCGCCAGCATGCCGGCGGCAACAGTGTTGAGGCCTTTGTGCAGCACGTCAGGCAGGACCTGATATTGTCCGAGCAGGTAAAGCCCTAGCGTGCCGCAGTACATGCCTAAGGCTTCACAATATGCGCAGCCTTGACCACTTTCGCCCACTGTGCGGTGTCTGCTTTCATGATCGCCGCGTACTCTTGTGGTGTTGTGGTCTTGGCTGTCGCACCTAGTTCACTTAATTTGTTGCTGACCTGTTCACTGTTCACGACCTTTACCACTGCCTTGTTCAGTGACTTGATGATGACATCGGGTGTGCCAGCAGGCGCAAACAGCCCAAACCAGGTTACGACATCGAAATCCGGATACCCAGACTCTTTGATGGTGGGGATGTTTGGTTCGCTTTTTTCACGTGTGGGACCGGTGACAGCAAGTGCTCGTAATGAGCCGTTCCGGACTTGAGAAATTGCCGAAGGCATGTTGTCGAACATCACGACGGGGCCCGTTCCGCCGATGACATCTATCAGCGCAGGACTGCTGCCTTTGTAGGGCACATGATCCATATGCAGGCCTGTCGCCATATTGAAAAGCTCGGCTGTCAGATGTGTGGTGGCGCCTATGCCCGATGACGCAAAGAAAACGTTGTTGGGTTGTGCCTTTGCCCAGGCTACGAATTCCTTTACCGTTTTGGCAGGCACTTTATTGTTGACGACCATAAGATTGGGCAATGTGGCTATCAACGAGACAGGTGTAAAGCTCTTGATGGGGTCGAAAGAAAGATCCTTGTAGATGGCGGGATTGATCGTCATATTCCCTGCGGTTCCCAGTAGCAGCGTATAGCCGTCTGGCGCGGCCAGCGATACTTGCTCGGTGCCGATATTGCCGCCCGCGCCAGCTTTGTTTTCTATGACGACAGGCTGGCCCAGCAAAGTTCCCATCTGTTGTCCCACCAGACGGGCGATCAGGTCAGTGGTTCCGCCTGCGGAGTAAGGAACGATGATGCGTATGGTCTGGCTGGGATAAGTGGCGGCACATGCGGCGACAGCACCATAGAGTGCAAGTGCTGATGCAAGACAGGCTTGCGTAAGAAGCGTGCTTATTCTCATTTTTTTGTCTCCTGGAACGATGTAGTTTTTTTATAGGTAGTTGTGTTGCGGCAGGTGCTTCTATAGGCAGGCCTGGCTGACACTTGCGCCGCCGCATACGAACAGCGTCTGCCCGGTTGTGTAGCCTGCATGAGGTGAAAGGAAATAATCGACCGCGTGTGCGATTTCCATGGGTTCGCCCATACGCTGTACAGGTATGGCGTTGATCAATGCTTGACTGCGTTCGAGTTGGGGCGGGTTGTTGCGCTGGAACATCTCGGTAGCCACCGGCCCTGGCGCGACGCAGTTTACGGTGATGCCTTTGCAGGCAAGTTCGAGCGCCCACGAGCGTGTCAATCCAACCAGACCGGCCTTGGCGGCGGAATATACGCTGCCGCCTGAACGCGCCAGGAGTGAACGGCTGGAAATATTGACGATGCGGCCTATGCCGGCTTCACTCATACCCGGCAGTACGGCCTGGGCGGCATCAATGGACAGCATGATGTTCAAGTCCAGGATCTTTGCCCTGGCTTCATGGGTAATGTCGCCCAATGCTTGCATCTCGTTGAAGCCGGCATTGTTGACCAGACGTAGTGGGGTAAAACGCGAAGCGGCCTCTTCCAATGCTTGGCGGCGCTGTTCTGCGTCGCTCAGATCGGCCACTAACAGCGTGCCGGGAAAGCTGGGGTCAGCCGCCCGGGCAATACCCACTACCGGCTCGCCTTTCGCGGCAAGGAGATCGGCGATGGCTCTGCCTATGCCTCGCGTGGCGCCCGTAATGAGTGTGTGGCCGTGCAATAGCTTCATCGCGGCCGACTCCCGGCGATGGTCATGCGATGCATCTCACGCCGTTTTCCTTGGTAATCGTTGCAGGCATAATGCATTGCGCATCGGTTGTCCCAGAATGCTACTGACCCTTTATGCCAGCGGAAGCGACAGGAAAACTCTGGCCTTGATGCATGTTCATATAGTTGTCGAAGGAGAGGCAGGCTTTCATCGCGACTCAGGCCCTCTATTTGCCAGGTGAAGGGAAAATTCACGTACAGGCATTTGCGACCCGTTTCGTCATGTGTGCGTACCATCGGGTGCAGTGCAAGGTTTTCCTCGGCGGCAGCTTTTAGCTGTGTCGAGCGTCCGGTATTGCGTTCATTGATACGGCCTGTCAGGTAGCGGTCGGAATGATAGGCCTTGCGGCCTTCTATCATTTCTTTCAGAACCTGGGGGAGTGTGTCATAGACCAGGTACATATTGGCGAATAGCGTGTCGCCGCCATAATCGGGGATGTCGCGTCCATATAGTATCGAGCCCAGTGGCGGCTCTTCCATGTACGACATGTCGGTATGCCACGTGTCGCCAATGTTGTACTGATCGTGCGCTTCCTTAACCACGGGCATGATATCGGGATAGCCGTCCACGTGGGCGTATATCGGATTTACAACCACCTCGCCAAATTGCCTGGTGAAGGCCCGGTGTTGTTCGGGTGTGAGCGTTTGGTCGCGAAAAAAAATGACATTATGGTCGAGAAGCGCTTGCCGAACGTTTTGAACTGTTCCCTTGGAAAGGGGTTGTGATATGTCCGCCCCGAAAATTTCAGCACCGCAGGCGCCGGTAAGAGGCCTGATCTCCAGGCTAATGTCCTTCGTCATGACTATGTCTCATCCTTGGTTAGTAGCGTTTTAAGCCAAGGTTAGTCACAATTCTGCGCAGCGTCCAATATTAATTATGTCTGTTTTCAATACCTAAAAGGTATTACTGTTGCCGCAAGGTGTTCACATGGATGCCTAGTGCGTCGGCGAAGGCCAAGCGTTTCTCACCTATTTGGATGCTTGGCCTACCTCATCGACATGATAAAATTTACCCATCAATTCTCAACGCGTAACGGGAGAGGATGTTATGAGCAAAGAGCAAGACTACGGCTTCTAATTGAGCCTGAACTGAACACTGGGACGCCAACTTGGCGCTCTTTTCATGTGCAAACGCAGCGACAGTTGAAAATGAACCCATGGCCAACCCGCTTCACCTATGGGCTCGCTAAAACGTTATCGCTTTCGACGTAAATGGCCAGTTTGTTATCAAATTCATGAGGCCACATTACTCATGTCCGCTTTCTTTCGTCTTTCCGCTTTAGCACTGCTGCTTGCGCTGTCTGCCTGTGCCGGCCGTCACGCTGACGACACACGTAGCCAAACCCACACAAGGTCCGGGGTTGAGGTCTATGGCGACATCGACGCCGGCGTGGGTAGCCAGCGTATTCGCTAGGCTGTAAATAGGGCTTGCTTTGTGTCAGCCGGATGCTCATCGTTTTGGTGAGGACTACCGTGATTCAGCTGCGACGCTTTCCGACGACCGAATAACTCATATCGAGGACATAGGTGGCCGGGTTACTTGGTCTCGTCCGGAAAGCGATTTTCCTGGACGATATCCTGCCGCTCAAGCAGGAAGTCCGCATCAGCCAGTGATATGTCACGCAAGGATCCCCACGATGGACCTGCAGGCCGCAGAATGAGGGTATCACCCTGGCGGATGATCTCTAGTTCCGCAACTCCCTGGAACTCCAAATCCCGAGGAATATGGATCGCTTGGTGACCGTTGTCTTTGAATATGGAAACAGTATGCATGATTAGTCTCCGATTGATGACAGTGCTTGAGCATTGCGAGGTGCGTTTCATGCCAGTACGAAGATACTGACTCAGTCAAACTCAAGTACACAATACTCAGGCAGCGGAGACGGGTTGTACAGCGCGTTGAGGCTGTTGACGACCGCATTGCTGCCGCTGCGTACAAAACCTGCGCAGCGGCGCTTGTTGATGTGATCGCCCACTATTTGAAGATCGGCGAAGATGGTTTCGTCGGGGTCTGTGCCATCTGTGCATATGCTTTTGATTGGCCAGGGATCGGCTTCGCCGGGGCCATAGCACCCAATGACTGAGGCATCGCTTGTACGGTGGAAACGAATGCGTGCAGCGCCGATGACGGCGCAAGCGTAATAGCGTTGGCCGCGAATTGAAAAATGGTAGGGCATGATGCGCTCCTGTTTAGCTCGTTTGACACCATGTCGGGGTGAGCAAGTTGGACTAAAAAACCCCTTGCCATCGCAGCGTCATTTCAAAAAACAGCTGCTACAAGGCACAAAAAAGCCCGCAATAGCGGGCACAAAACGATAAGCCCACTTGTTTGCCCTGAATGGGCCGCATCATAAAACCACCTTGTTTGGGATGACAGGTTGGCGTGGCGTTAGCCACTTCTGGATGCAATAGATGAAATTCTGCCCGAATCGTGTAAAGGATGCAAGGCGTGCCTGATTGGCGCGCCTGATCGCTGCCGCCCCATCTACGTACTAACCCCAGTAGCAATCCGGTTTATACAAATCTACACTTTGCGCACATTCAATCTATTTTGCATACAAAGTGATGGATAGCATACAGAAAAGGCCGACAGCGCAATCTGTCTATGACGAGGTCAGCGCCTTGTTGAACGACATGATGAAGGACATCACCGAACCCATTCGCGTTCGGGAAGAGGACCTTGCCAATCAATTGGGCGTTAGCCGGACACCGGTGCGCGAAGCGCTGATCCGCCTGGAAAGCACGGGTCTGGTCAGCCTGCGACCGGGGCGGGGGGCATTGCTCAGCCCGGTCACCGACGATGAGTATGTGGAGTGGCTGCAGCTGCGCGAAGTGCTCGAGGGTTTTGCCGCGCGCGAAGCTGCCCTGAACGCATCGCAGCGAGACGTCGAACGACTGCATGCCTTGTTCGAGCCGTTCCTGGGCGAAGAGGGGCCGGAGCACGCGGCCGAAGCGTATGCGCAGGCCAATGTGGCTTTTCATAAAGAAATCATGGCCTTGGCCAACAATCTATTGCTTGAGCGCGTGTGGGCGGCCTTTGGCCATCGTCAGACCACCTACCGCAGGCAGACCATCAAGCGTCTGCATCGCAGCAGTGATTCGCTGCGCGATCACCTGGCCATCATTGATGCCATCGCCCGGCGCGACGCCGATCTGGCCGAGCAGCTTGCCCGTGCGCATGTCCGCGATCTTCATACCGCTTTCAAGCAAGCGCCTGCCGGCACGCAAAGCGCGAGCGCCGGTTAATCCACTTTCCGCCCACACTTGTTTTTGTTGAGCTTCATATGAAATTCTTGCGTTTTGTTGTCCAGGGCGAGCCCTGTCTTGGCTTGTTGTTGGATGATGACAAGGTCATCGCATTGTCTGAGCTGCTTGCCGCCTGTCCGGATCACGGTCTGGCCGAGATCCCCGCGGACATGAACGAACTGATCGGCATGGGAGAGCAGGCGATCGCTCGCATTCAGGCCTGTCTGGAAAAGGGCGTAGACGGGATCAAGGCGCAAGCCCTGGCCGATGCCCAGGTGCTGCCTCCGCTCAAGATGAGCAAAAACGTATTCTGTGTCGGGCGCAATTATCGCGAGCACATCATAGAAGGCAATCTGGCGCGCGGCCGCCCGGCCAACACCTTTCCGGAAGCCATCGAGTTTTTCTCAAAACCGCCCACGGCAGTGGTGGGCCATGGCGCAGCCGTTCACCGGTATGCCGAGCTGACCGACACACTGGATTATGAAGTCGAGCTGGCCATTGTCATCGGCAAGCGCGGCAAAGACATCAGCCGTGAAGATGCCTTGCAGCATGTTTTTGGCTACACGATTGTGAACGACATCACGGCGCGCAATCTGCAGCAACGCCATGGGCAATGGCTCAAGGGCAAGGGGCTGGATACGACATGTCCGATGGGGCCAGTGGTCGTTCATCGCTCGGCCATTGCAAACGCCAACAACCTCGATGTGTCGCTCACGTTGAACGGCGAGCTGCGCCAGTCGGACAACACGTCATCGATGATATTCAGTGTCGAAACCATCATTGAACAGCTCTCTGCAGGCATGACGCTGGAACCCGGTGATGTGATCGCTACAGGTACGCCCAAAGGCGTGGGGTATGCGATGACGCCGCCAAACTGCCTGAAGGTTGGCGATGTCGTGTCAGCCTCGGTTCAACACGTGGGCACGCTCACCAACACCATATCCGACTGACGGCCACGCCTGTGCGCGTCAGTCGACATACAGGAGACATCTCATGACCCTACCAAAAGACCTTTTGCCCTTTGCGAGCGGCGAGCTCGCTTCCCGTTATGTCGATGTAGAGTCACTTCCCTGGAAGCCGACGCCTACCGAAGGTATCGACATGAAAATCCTGCTCGATATTCCCGAAACCGGTTTGCTGACCGCGTTGTTCCGGTGGCAGCCGGGCACGGTGCTGCCGCTGCACGAGCATGTGGAGATCGAGCAGACCTATGTGCTGAGCGGCAGCATTGTCGATGACGAGGGTGAAGTGCTCGCCGGCAATTATGTCTGGCGTCCCAAAGGCAACCGCCATATTGCCCGCTCACCCGAAGGTGCGCTGGTGCTGTCCTTCTTTCTCAAGCCCAACAAGTTCCTGGAAGGCTCGCTGGCCGGACAGGAATTGAAATAACGCCGCCTTCCCGCTTTTCAGCCTTGCATCTTAAAGTTATATAAGAGGAGACAGTCCATGTCATTCAAAATGAAAACCGTCGTCGCCTGCGTAGCGACGGCTTTGCTCGCCACCATTTCAAGCCAGGCCGCTGCAGACGGCAAGGAACGCCATGCCAAGTTCAGCTATCCGGTCAGCAAGAGCAATCCTGTTGGCATGGCAACCGACAAATTCATTGAGATCGTCGATAAAAAGACCGACGGAAAATTCAAGATCACCGGCTACGCCGATGCGCAGCTGGGCAATGAGCTACAGGCCATGTCCTCCGCCCAGGGCGGCATCATCGAGCTGACGGTGGTGTCCACAGCAGGCGCGGCGAACAACGTGAAAGAGCTGGGGATATTCGACCTGCCTTTCCTGTTCCAGACCGTTGAAGAAGCCGACGCCGTGATCGACGGGCCGGTGGGGCAGGGCTTGCTCAAAAAGTTTGATACCAAGAATCTGGTCGGTCTGTGCTACTGGGATTACGGTTTCCGTCAGGTCTCCAACAGCAAGCACCCCATCAAGAAGCTTGAGGATTTCGACGGCCTGAAACTGCGCGCGCTGCAAAACCGCATTTATCTCGATACCTTCAAGGCGCTGGGCGCCAACCCCTTGCCGCTGCCGTATCCGGAAACCTATACGGCGCTGGAAAGCAAGGCGATTGACGGACAGGAAAGCGCCTATCTGGTCACCAAGAGCAGCGGCTATCAGGAAATCCAGAAATATCTGACGGAAACCAAGCACGTGTACCTGCCCGCCGTGGTCATGGCCAGCAAGCGCTTCTGGGATCGTCTGGATCCGAAGGAGCAGACTGTTCTGCGCGAAGCGTGTTCCGAGTCGCAGGCTTACCACCGCAAGGTCAGCCGTGAAATGGAAAAAGACGTGGTCAAGGAGCTGATCGCAGCAGGGATGCAGTTCAATACCATTGAGCCCGCAGAACGGGCACGCATGATCGAAGCTACCGCTCCCGTGACGGCCAAATACAAGGCTGAACTTGGCGCCGGGCTGGTCGACGAGACGCTTGCCGCCATCCAGCAGGTTCGAAACAAGCAATAAAGACATGCCGCGGTCGGTGAGCGACAGCGACCCGGCCGTTTTGCTGCTATCCGTAAAACTCATGACGGGGTGGTTGCACGCTTATTGATCGGGGTCGCCTGGCCGACATCGAGTCAATGACGCCGCGCCGCTATCGCGTTTTCATTCTGGGGCATCCGTGATGTCGAAAATAGTCCAGGCTTACTTCACGCTGCTGAAGTTCATCATCGTTGCCTGCCTCGTGGCGATGGTCATAATGGTATTTGCCAACGTCGTCATGCGTTATGCGTTCAATACCGGGCTGCCTGTGTCCGAGGAACTCGCGCGCTGGTGTTTTGTCTGGCTGACCTTTCTTGGGTCGATACTGGTGTTGCATGATCGTGCTCACCTGGGGGTCGACATTGTCATTCAGGCGTTGAAGCCGGGCCTTAGAAAGCTATGCCTGATTCTTGCTTCAATGTTGATGATTTATGCCACGTGGCTGATTCTGCTTGGCAGCTGGGAGCAGACCATTGTGAACATGGATGCCAGCGCGCCTGCAACCGGGCTGTCCCAGGGCTGGTTCTTTGGCGTGGGCGTGGTGTTCGCCGTGTCCACCGGATTTATCCTGCTGCATCAGTTGTTTGTGTTGATCAAAACGCCGGCCAGTCAACTGGAACTGCTCTCCACCACCAGCGGGGTTGAATAATGACGCTGACGATATTTGTTTTCGTATTGTTTGCGGGCCTTGCGATCGGGCTGCCTGTAGCGTATGCCCTGATATTGACGGGCGTGGCCCTGATGTATCACCTGGATTTTTATGATGCCCAGATCGTTGCGCAGAATCTGCTCAACGGTGCGGACAGCTTTCCATTGATGGCCGTACCATTCTTCATGCTGGCTGGCGCGATCATGAACGCCGGCGGTTTGTCGCAACGCATCGTCAACCTGGCCTTGACACTGGTCGGCCATATCAAAGGCGGACTGGGTTACGTCACGATTCTTGCCGCCTGCATCCTGGCAAGCCTTTCCGGTTCGGCGGCAGCCGATGCCGCCGCGCTGTCGGCGCTGCTGGTGCCCATGATGATGAAGGCGGGCCATTCGAAAGGGCGCTCGGGCGGGCTGGTGGCCTCATCAGGCATTATCGCCCTGGTCATTCCGCCCTCTATCGGTCTGGTCCTGATCGGCGTCACGGGAAATATTTCGATTACCGGGCTGTTCATGGCAGGTATTACCCCAGGCATTCTGATGGGCGTGTGCTTATCGGCGACATGGTTTCTGGTTTCGCGTAAAGAGAACATCCAGCCGCTGCCGCGCGTTGAGCGCAAGGTGGTCATGCGCACCTTGGTGGAGAGCTTCTGGGCGCTCATGCTGCCGGTCATCATTATCGTGGGCCTGCGCTTCGGTGTCTTTACGCCAACCGAAGCCGGGGTGGTGGCAGCTGTGTATGCGCTGTTTGTTGCGACCTGCATCTACCGGGAACTGCATATCAAGCAGCTATACGAGGTGTTTCTTGAATCCGCCAAGATGAGCGCCATGGTCATGTTCCTGGTCGCGGCCGCGCTGGTCTCCGGCTGGATGATCACGATCGCGGGTCTCCCGCAGCAGGTCACGGCGCTTGTCGAGCCTCTTAAAGGCTCTCCCACGCTGATGATGCTGGTCATCGTCGGGCTGATTATCGTGATCGGCACGGCCATGGACATGATCCCCATCATTCTTATCCTCGTGCCGGTGCTGTTGCCTGCTGTCGTAGCCGCTGGCATTGATCCCGTCTATTTCGGTGTCGTCTTCATGCTGGCCTGCTCCATCGGGCTGATCACGCCGCCGGTTGGCGCGGTGCTTAACGTTGTGGCCGGCGTCACCAAGGCAAGAATGGTGGAGCTGATTGCCGGCATATGGCCCTTTCTGCTGGCGCAGTGCATCACGCTCCTGCTGCTGGTGATGTTCCCGCAAATCGTGCTGACGCCTTACCGATGGATTATGCATTAAGCCAGGCACAGCCACTGTGGCGGTGCCCGCTGATCATCTGTACTGAACTCAAAGGCAGAGGTCGCCTGAAAAGTATGAATCAAGGATTGCCATGAAAGAGAACGCTTCGCTCGACGGGTGCCGTGTCATGATCTCCGCAGGTGCCTCGGGCATCGGTCTTGCCATTGCCACCGCGTTCGACGCGGCAGGCGCAAAGGTTCAAGTCTGCGATGTGTCCGACGCAGCGCTGGAGGCATGCCGTGCCGCCATGCCTGGCCTGGGCACCTTCAAGGCCGACGTTTCCGACGCCGACGCGGTGAGCGCGTGGTTTGACCATGCGCTGCATGCCCTGGGCGGGCTGGACGTTCTGGTCAACAATGCGGGTATTGCAGGTCCGACAGCCGGTATTGGCCAGATATCCGTCCAGGACTGGGACCGTACCATGGCCGTCAATGTGCGCAGTCAGTTTCTGTGCACGCAGCATGCCCTGGACGCGCTCAAAGCATCTGACCGCGCCGCCATCATCAACCTGAGCTCTGTCGCGGGTCGCATGGGCTACCCCATGCGCACGGCCTACGCCGCCACAAAATGGGCGGTGATCGGCATGACGCAAAGCCTGGCGATTGAACTGGGCGAGCACGACATCACCGTAAACGCCATCCTGCCGGGCATTGTGGAAAGCCAGCGCAGCACGGATGTGGTGGCCGCCAAGGCCCAGGCCAGAGGCATAGACGAATCCGACATGCGTGCCGAAGTGCTGGCGCATGTGGCCCTGCACAGAATGGTGCCCATGGATCATATCGCCGACACGGCACTGTTTCTGGCCTCTGCGGCAGGGCGCAGTGTGACGGGCCAGAGCATGAATATCTGCGCAGGCGTGCAGACTCTGCGGTGACGCAGGCGCAGCCATAGCACACAGCGGGGGCGTGGCTCCCGCGAACATCCAATCATTCAATGGAGTCTGTCAGTGAGTCCTGACTATCTGAATACAACGTTTGGCCTGCAAGGGCGCACCGCATTGATTACCGGCGCGGGCGCCGGCCTTGGGTATGCGATTGCCTGCAGCCTGGGCAAGGCGGGGGCACGGATTATCGTCAATGATCTGACACCGGACACATGCCAGGACGCTGTCGCCAGGCTGGCCGATATGGGCGTTGCAGCGCAGGCCGCACCCTTTGATGTGTCGAAGGCGACAGCCGTGCAAGAAGCGTATGACCGCCTGACCGCAGACGGGTGGTATGCGGATATTCTGGTGAGTAACGCGGGCAACCAGAGTCGCATGCCGGTCACCGAGCAGACGACTGAGGCCTGGCAGTCCCTGTTCAATGTCCATGTGAACGGCGCGTTCAATTGCGCGCGTGCCGTACTGCCGCACATGATGGCAGAAGGGCATGGCCGCATCATTCTTATGTCATCGGTCGCCGCGCTGGCCACCATGCCGGGCATCTCCGCCTATGCCGCCGCCAAGGGCGCGCTTGCCGCATTCACGCGATCACTGGCCGTGGAATACGGCGGACACGGCATCACCTGCAATGCGCTGGCGCCGGGCTTTGTGAAAACCAGCTTCACCGCTGCGCTGCAGGAGCGCGAACAGTTCAATGCATTCCTGGCCGATTCCGTGCCGCTCGGGCGCTGGGCCGAGCCTGAAGACATCGCCCCGGCGGTGATCTACCTGGCTTCGCAGGCGGGCAGCTTCGTCAACGGCCACTTGCTGGCCATTGACGGCGGCCTGCTGGCGAGGATGTGAGCATGTTTCTGCACATCGTACTCATGCAGTTCAGCGACAAGGCTGACGAGGCATTTTTCCAGCAAGTCGCCCATCATGCCGAGCAGGTCAAGCGCGAATGCGATGGCCTGCTGATGTATCACTTTGGCGAGAACGTCGCTGAACGTTCCCAGGGCTATACGCACGCGACCAGTTCTGCTTTTGTCGACGCGCAGGCCCATGACGTCTATCAGACCAGCCCGTCCCACACGGCGATGAAGCAGTTTATGGGGCCTTATATTGAACGGATTGTGGTGTATGACGGTGAGCTGCCTGGGGGGTTGAAGTAGTGCATTAACGCATCTCACTACAGCACGGTTACCCCGTTTACGGATTAGCTCACTGCCAACCATCACCAATAATGTCGGTAAGAGAGACAATAGTTGGAGCACCTGATGGGGCAGTATGCTTCTCTAATTAGTTTTGCATGCCCCAACGACGGATAGTGGCTTTCTCCAGGGCGTTGAATATGACATTTTCAACAAATAGACCGATCAGAATGACCATAAATAATCCGGCAAAAACGCTCGGAATTTGAAGTATGTTTTTGTTCTCGTAAATGTACCAGCCGAGTCCGCCGGAGCCCGAACTCACACCAAAGACGAGTTCTGCCGCTATGAGGGTGCGCCAGGCAAACGCCCAGCCAACTTTCAGGCCAGAAAGAATGCTTCCAAAGGCCGCCGGAACAAGTATTCGCCAAACATAGGGGAATCCACGCAGACCGTAATTGCGCCCCACCATCCGTAGCGTTAGCGAAACAGATAGAAATCCAGAGTGTGTGTTCAGAGCGACGGCCCATAACACGGAGTGTATCAATACAAAAACTAAGCTGCCTTCGCCCAACCCAAACCAGATTAATGACAAGGGCAGTAACGCAATCGCCGGTAATGGATTAAACATTGCCGTCAGCGTTTCAAGGATGTCCGTGCCAATGCGAGTAGTAATGGCCAGTATTGTCAGCAACGCCGCTAATCCTATACCTGCAGCGTAACCCACCAGCAATACGCGTATGGAGGTCCATGCCTTGAGTAGCAGCCCTCCTGAAACCACGCCTTCGATCAAAGCTCTTACGGTGTCTGCGAATGTGGGGAAGATCAATGGATTGTTTAAGTTGGTCGCATAGATCTGCCAAACAAGCGCGAGCACGATGAGGATGAAAAGCTTACGTATGCCACCGATGTTAAAAACACGCTCCCACCAGGATAGGGGTTTTTCGACTATACCGAAGGATTCTGAGGCAATAGGATCACAATAAATCTCGGGACGATATTGCGTCGCTTTTATCGATTCACACATAATGCACCTTTGCTTCCTTTTCGGAGTTTTCAGCAAACAGCATATTGTTGATTTTGTCTTCTAAGGCCTGGCGCAAGGCTGGGTCATGTTCGTCTCGTGCCATGCTGTTTAACTCGGCCTTTACCTGACCAGGGTGTGGTGTCAGCAGTAGAATGCGACTTCCGATTCGGATGGCCTCCGGAATAGAGTGCGTGACGAATAGCACGGTGAATTTCGTGTCATCCCACAGTTGCAGGAGTTCGTCCTGCATCATGCGGCGGGTCAATGCGTCGAGCGCTGCGAATGGTTCATCCATCAACAAGATCGCCGGTTCCATAGCCATACCACGAGCGATGGCAACGCGTTGTTTCATCCCGCCGGACAACATATGAGGGTGGTTGTCGGCAAACTGAGTCAGATTAACCTTGGCAATGTACTCCATTGCCTTTTCATCTGCCTCACGATGGCTCATTTTGCCACTGGCATGCAATGGAAAGGCAACGTTTTGCCGTATGGTTTTCCAGGGAAGCAATTGGTCGAATTCCTGGAAAACCATCATCCGATCTGGACCAGGACTTTCCACATCCTTGCCTTGAAGGCGGATCCGTCCCTCAATAGGTTTAAGGTAGCCGCCGACCGCCT
This sequence comes from Pusillimonas sp., assembly GCA_048270225.1. Taxonomy (GTDB): domain Bacteria; phylum Pseudomonadota; class Gammaproteobacteria; order Burkholderiales; family Burkholderiaceae_B; genus Allopusillimonas. The sequence continues at coordinate 390,589 of JBLWTG010000004.1, forward strand.
TTAGCAATGATGACTTACCGCAGCCCGATGGTCCCAGCAAAACAAAACGGTCACCGGACTCGACCTTGAAGCTAACTTTGTATGTTGCCGTGATTAAATGCTCTACGGTCTTGTATTGCAGTGTGACGCCCTGAACATCGAGTAGCGCGCTCTGCTCGTCATGCGGATTCATTAGCAACCTTTACCTTGTTAGTACTCCAGTGAAGGTACTGGAGTCCCGAGCATGTTTAGCTTCCCTTCATGTCGTGCACTTCGGGGAAGAACAGATCCTTCCACGATTTTGGACGATTTTTGATCGTACCTATATCGTTCATGAATTGTGCATAAGGCAGGATGAGTTCAGGTGAAAGTGTGTAGTGAATCTGCGGATCGCGGATCATTTTCTCGATAAACTCTGTCGGCTCTTTGCTGCCCGTGTCCTTGAGATAAAGTTCGGCTGCTTCGTGAGGATTGGCATTGATCCAATCTGTTGCTTCCTTTAACGCGTCCAAGACGGCTTTGAATGTTTTTGGATTTTCAGTGCGAAATTTATCCGTGCCCCATACCATCAGGAATGTATTGGCGCCCCCCATGATGTCATAAGAGTTCAACACGACATGCACATTTTTCTTCTCTAGCGCAATGTACTGGAAGGGTGGTGTCGTGAAGGTGGATCGGATGCCTGCCGAGCCGGATAACATCGCATTCAATCCCTCGGGATGAGGCAGGTTGACCATTAGCGGATTAAGTTTTTTATAGTGTTTTATCCCCCATTCTTTGGCTGCTGCCTTCTGCAGGTATACGGTCTGCACCGATGAGCCTGCTCCTGCCATCGCGATTTTGTCCTTATCCGTAAAGTCCTTGATGGTTTTGATTTCGGGTGCGGTGGTAACCAGCATATTTGGCATAGAGCTCAAGGCAGCCACACCGTGTACCTTCACGTTGGTGCGTGTTTTATCCCAAAGAATAATAGCGGGACCAGTGCCGCCTGAGGCAAAGTCCAAATGACCGGATAGCAATGCGTCGTTTGCCGCAGAGCCGCTACCAAAGCGGGACCAAGTTACCTTCGTCTTTTCCATCCCCGCATTTTTCAGCTGTTTTTGAACCAGCTGGTTGATATTCATAACCGTCAATGGCAGATAACCAATGCCAAATTGACGAGCCAGTGTGACTTCATCGGTTTCGGCATGCACGGCTCCGACCACTACGAACGTGCACACCGCGCCCGCCGCATAGCGTATCCATCGTTTTGTCTTCATGGTGTTCTCCTTTGGATGAATATGCCGCTGCTTTTGTTGCAGCTCTGGCATGACTGCTGATAGGACTACTAACCTTGCATTTGCTTTCGATCCCTAAAAGACGTAATTGATATAGCGTGTGAGGAAGGCCTTGGCATTGCGGATATTTTCTCGGCGAAGGCGTTCTGCGGATTCGGCGTCTCCCCGCCGCATGGCCTCTAAAACTGCTCGATGCTCTCGTACACCGATCTCCCCACGCCCCGGTAAGATGATGATGCGACGGATAATAACTTGCGTTTTTTCGTAAATATTATCTAGGGCCTGCGCCAGTACGGGGTTCGCAGCTGCCTCGATACAGCGTCGCCGAAAGTTGTCATAAATCTCGGTATACGCCTCGAAATCACCATTTTTCACAGCGATTTCCACTGGACCTGAAAATTGATCGAGCAAATCCTGCCATGATGCTGGGTCCGTATTCTCGCAGGCTAGCCGTGCGCATAGGCCTTCGAGTACTTCGCGCATGTCATAGATGTGAAAAACCTGTTGAGGCTCAAGTCTTGCCACTATCGCACCGCGATTGGGTATACGCTCGATTAAGCCGCGCTGCTCCAGCGCCGTGAATACATCGCGTATGCGTGTGCGGGGTACGTCAAACTCTTTGGCTAGCTCGTACTCATTTAACTTTGATCCAGGCGGTAATTCGTAACGTGCAATGCGCTCGCGTAGAACGTTGAGTACATCAGGCCGGTCGGCTTTTTTGGTGGTCACCTTACGCGAAGACTTAGTCGCCGACGTCGTGGTTGATGCCCCTTTTTTTGTATTAGCTGCCATACGTATCTCCGTATCGCAAGATGCTCAAGTACACCATATTATTTGTTATCCATATTGTCAACTATTTTGTACATTAAATAAATATTAATTTGTAGACTAACCCTTTGATCTATGCCCTGGACAGCTTGATGGCCTAGCCTGCCTCTTTTAATCGTTCAGTGCTTCGAGCGATAAAGTCGCCAATATATCCCGTTGTGATGGCTCCAGCAGCAAAATCGGGCTCTGACAGTACCTGCCGGAGAAACTCGGCATTCGTTGAAAGCCCATCAATGGTTAAGTCTTCCAGGGCCTGACTCAACCGTGCAATTGCGTGCTGGCGGTTGGGGCCATGAGCGACCAGCTTGGCAATCATGGGGTCGTAGTATGGTGTTACGCGATCGCCCGCCCGTACTCCTGTATCTATGCGCAAACGACTCTGCGATGGTGGCCATTTCAGTGTACTGATCAGGCCTGGAGACGGCAGGAAGTTTTTGTCGGGGCGCTCGGCATAGAGACGGCATTCGACGGCGTGGCCATTCAATGCAATGGAGTCCTGGCATACCGACGTCAGGTCTCCAAGTGCTAGGCGAATTTGCCAAGCCACTAGATCTACGCCTGTGACCATTTCCGTGGTCGGATGTTCGACCTGGATGCGCGTGTTCATTTCAAGAAAATAAGCCTGCCTGCGCTCGCTGTCGTAGATGAACTCCACTGTGCCTGCTCCGCTATATTGTTGCTGTGCGACGAGTTCAAGTGAGGCACGATAGAGCTCGGATCGGACGTTGTCGGGCACAGCAGGGGCTGGCGCTTCTTCTATGACTTTCTGGAAGCGCCGCTGCATTGAGCAATCACGGTCATATAGATGAACGCCGCAACCATCACCAAATCCAAACACTTGAACTTCTATGTGCCGTGCTGCGGCAACATAATGCTCCAGGTAAATGCTGCTGTCTCCAAACGCCTTGCCAGCCATAGACTGAGTCGCCCCTACGATGGTCTGCAATTGGCCCGGCTCATCGACACGGCGCATGCCTATGCCGCCGCCGCCTGCCGCTGCTTTGACAAGTAGCGGGTATCCGACACGCATGGCGGCGTCTGACAGATCAGTCGTATCGCCAAGGGCGAATCGGGCACTACCCGGAAGTATTGCTACGCCGGCCTGGCGGGCAATTTCGCGCGCTCGCTCTTTGTCGCCCATATCCGTGATGGATGCCGGAGACGGCCCCACCCAGATCATCCCTGCGTCTATGACCGCTTGAGCAAAGCTCGCATTTTCAGAGAGGAAGCCGTAGCCGGGGTGGATCAGACGTGCCCCGCTGCGACGAGCCGCATCCAGAATGATGTCTGCCCTTAGATAGCTTTCCCGAGCTGGTGGCGCTCCAACTGGTACCGCTTCGTCTGCCATTTGTACATGCATGGCATTTGCGTCGGCCTCGGAATAGACCGCTACGGTTTCGATACCGAGCTCCTTGCAACTTGCGATGATCCGGCAGGCAATCTCACCGCGGTTGGCGATCAACAGTTTATTTGTCATATTCCCTGTATCCCTGCTTTTACATTCAAAGGATGGGCGACAACAGCAAGTATTCGGTCATGGTTGCACCCCACTACGCATTTTGAGGCCAAGATCGCCGCGCAGGCGAATCTCGGCTAGCGCAATCCATTCGCACAGCATTGGTCGTGTTTCACGCGGGTCGATGATTTCTTCTACGGCAAACGCTTCTGCAGTCCGAAAGGGGGAGGCGTAGGGTTTGAGCTCGGCTTCGATCTCCTTTTCCTTAGCAATCGGGTCATCCGCAGTCATGATTTCGCGTCGAAATGCCGCTGCTACACCCCCTTCGACTGGCAGCGAGCCCCATTCGGCAGAAGGCCAAGCCAGTTTCATGTCAATATCGTTCTTGTTGCAGGTGGCCATACCGGCCATGCCATAACATTTTCGAATAACCAGCGTAATGGTTGGCACACGTAAGTTACCGGCAATATAGACAGCGCGCATGCCTTCCCGCAGTGTTCCTTCTTCTTCGGCCTTCAGGCCAACCATGAAGCCGGGTACGTCGACGAAAAACACTAAAGGGATATGGAAGGTGTCGCATAGCTCCATGAAGTGGATCTGTTTGCGGGCCGAGTGCACGTCCATGGCGCCGCCATAGATCATGGGGTTGTTGGCAATAATCCCCACAGCCTTGCCGTCCATGCGCGCTAGCATGGTAATCACGGACTTGCCGTAAGTAGGTTGGATTTCAAAGCCCGAGTCCTCATCTATAACCATCCGTACCAGGCGGTGCATGTTGTAGGCCTGCGTACGTTTTTTTGGCACGATGCTCGCCAAGCGTTCATCGCACCGATCCAACGGATCGGAACTGTGTATTACTGGAGGCAGTTCCCATACATTGGATGGCATGAAACTCAGAAAATGCCGGATTTGCTCGAAGGCATCTTTTTCGCTGGTCGCCGAGTTGTGTATCGTGCCGGCCTTGTCTACAGCAACTTTTGATCCGCCCAAGGCCTCTTTGTCGATGACTTGGCCAAGTGAACGCTTTACTACTGGAGGACCTGCGGCGAAAACCTGACTGGTGCCGCGCACCATTACCGAGAAATGCGACAGAATGGCTCGTCCGGCAGGTCCGCCTGCCGCCGTGCCCAGAACGGCGGAAACAACCGGGACTGTACCTAAAAGGCCGACTGAACGTTCGAACCCATGTACGCCTGGAAAGACGCTATGACCACGGCGTTTCAAAGAGGTTACGCTGCCGCCTGCTCCATCGATCAGGTTGATTAAGGGGATACGATAATGATGTGCCAGGTCTTCGACGAAGCCGCCCTGTCCGCCTTTGCGACGCGAGCTCCCGAACGTGGTACCACCGCGGACAGTAAAGTCTTCACCACCCACAGCGACGGGTCGCCCATCTATTTTGGCTAGCCCACTCACGTATGGCGCAGGCGTCACGGCCAGCAGCCGGTTGTCCGCGTCATATTTCCCCGTGCCGGCCAGGCTGCCGACTTCGCGGAAGCTATTCTTATCGATCAGCGCCGTGATACGCTCACGCACTGTCAAACGACCTGCTTGATGCTGGCGCTCAATGGCGGCTTCGCCGCCCATTAGTTTGCTCTGTGCTCGGCGAAACTGCAGTTCCGTGATGAGTTGGTCGTCTTGCTGCTGGTCTCCGCCGACTGAGGTGGCTGTCGCAATCATGATTCAATCACGCATAATATCTGGTCTTCGTCTACAGAAACACCCGGCTCAACTGTCAACTCGACTATAACTCCGGCACTTGAGGCTTCAAGGGGAATCTCCATTTTCATGGATTCCAGGATCATAATGACGTCGCCGTCATTGACCTTATCGCCCACGCTGCGTTCGATCTTCCATACGGTACCGGTCACCGGTGAGCCTATCTCTGTTTTTGCCATTTGCCTTCTCCTTTGGTGTGTGGTGCGTAGTACGCTAATAGGTCGTCGGCCAGTTGGCTAAGTGGTGCTTTCCGACACCGCCGCTCCTACGCAATTCATGCACCTCCAACATGCGAACTAGGTAATTGCGTGTTTCCTGCGGTGCAATGACAGCCTGTATGGCATACATTTCGGCCATTCCCCATACGCCGCTGTCTCGCTCCATTTCAGCGCGAAGCTTGTCTTGAGCCGCCTGATCGATCTCGCGTCCCCAGGTCACCACCTGAACCGAATAGGCCGGATCCATGAAGCTGACTTCTGCTGTGGGCCATGCAGCGACTTCATCCGAATTACGGCCGCCACCCATATTCAAATAAGCCTGTCCATAGCTCTTACGCATGATCACCGAGAGCTTCGGTATGCTGCACATCTGCAGCGCCGTCATGAAGTTCATGATTTTTCCGGGCGCCTTCATGCGCTCGCCTTCAATACCGATTACGAATCCCGGGGTATCCACCAGCAAGATGATGGGGATGTTGAATGAATCACACATCACCAGGAAACGAGTGATTTTTTCGCAGCCCGGCACATCCAGAGCCCCAGCCTTGCCCATGGGATTGTTGGCAACGATGCCGACCGTCCGCCCGTCCAGACGCGCCAGCGCTGTGACGGCAGTCTGGCCAAAACGCGGCTTTAGCTCAAAAAAACTCTCCTGATCGACAATCGCTTTGATAACTTTGCGTACTTCATAGACCCGCCTGCGGTTCTCCGGCAGAATCTGAGGGAGCTTCGCCGCAGCTTCCTGCGAACCCGCCGGTACTGGCACGCGAGGCGGTGACTCATGATTATGGGACGGTAGATACGACAAGAAGCGCTTTATCATGTCAATCGCTTCTTCATCGGTGTCAACCACGCAGTCAATCAGGCCCGTTATTTCGCTATGTAACTTCCAGCCACCAAGTTCTTCGGGCTCGACTTTCTGGCCAATGGCCAGGGATGCCAAAGCCGCACTGGCGACCGCCAGCGTCGAGCCTTTCCGCATCACAGTGAAGTCGGATAGGCAGGCGTACCAGGCAGATGAGCCATAACACTGGCCCAAAATGGCGGATGCCCAAGGGGTTTCACGATGACGTACGTATTGTTGTGGGTCATTACCTAGCAGCGTGCCCATGCCTCGAGAGCCCATATTGTCTGGCATGCGTGCGCCTGAGGACTCACCAAAAAAAACCAGCGGAAAGCCTCGCTCTGTGGCAACACGCTTGACGTGGCCCATTTTTTTCATGTTTGTCAGACTGCTGGACGATCCCTTGACGGTAAAGTCATTAGATACAACGCCAACAGGTCGGCCATCGACGCGCGCGAAGCCGGCAACCTTACCGTCCGCAGGCGTTGTCTCTCGATCCTTCAGGACGACTGATGAGACACCCAGCATGCCTGTCTCAATGTAGCTACCCTGATCCACAAAATAATCGATGCGCTCGCGAGCATTCAGCAGACCGGCAGCCTTTCGGCGAGCTAGCTTCGTTTCGCCACCCATTGCCAGCGCCCGTTCTCTCCTGCGTTGCAGTTCGTCTGCCTGGTGGTTAGCTGTACCTGCCAGGCTCTCTTCATTTAACTCTTTCAAAGCCATGGTTCATACCTCGGCAGCGTTGGTGAACGAAGATCCGACAGTGCCGTAAATAATGTGTGCGTCGGCCAGATTTTTAATCTGTTCAGGGCTTAGGCCGAGCTCAACCGTCAAGATATCGAAGGTGTCCTGACCCACATCATGACCAGACCAACGGACAGCACCAGGCGTGCGCGACAAACGGGGCACCACATTAGCCATCGTCACCGGCCCGAGTTCCTGGTCTTTTGGCTCTACCAACATATTGCGGGCGCGATAATGTGGATCTTCGAAGATATCCTGCATATTGAAAATGCGAGAAGCAGGCACATCAGCTGCGCTTAGCATTTGCTCTAGCGTGACAAGCGGTAATGACCGTGTCCACTCGCCTACTAGCGCATCCATCTCATCTTCATTCTTTGATCTGGCCACAGGTGTGGCGAAGCGTGGGTCGTTCAGCAGCTCTGGTTTATCCATGGCTTGTGCCAGACGTTTGAATACAGGCTGTGACCCCGCCGTAATATGTATATAGCGGCCTTCAGCACTGGTATAAAGTGAATTGGGGGTATGGTTCGGTAGCCGCGAGCCTGCTCGCTGGGCAATATGTCCCAACTGCTGAAACGCCGGAATGTGTGGCTCCATGAAGCTGAATGCCGCCTCGTATAGCGCGGCATCAATTACTTGGCCCCGACCCGTTCGATGTCGGTCGACCATGGCCATGGTCGCGCCAAATGCGCCGTAAAGCCCCGTAATGTAGTCCGTCATGGAGACCGCTACGCGGGCGGGAGGACGATCTGGGTCTCCTGTAACCTCACGAATTCCACTAAATGCTTCGCAAACTACTCCGTAGCCTGGCCTCTGGCTATACGGACCGTCCTGTCCGTAGCCACTTATGCGTACTAGGATCAGGCCTGGATTGACAGCGCTGAGTTCCTCATAGCCAAGGCCCCAGCGCTCAAGTGTCCCAGGCCGAAAATTTTCAATGACAATATCCGCCTTTTCGCACAGGCGTTTGGCGAGTGCCCGACCGTCTTGAAGGCGCAAGTCTATGGAAATAATACGCTTATTACGCAATATTGAAGCACTATAAAGTGATCGACCATCTTTGATCTTGCCCATCGAACGGACGGCATCGCCTTCTTTTTGTTCGACTTTGATTACATCGGCACCAAAGTCAGCGAGTAACCGAGCACAGAAAGGGCCCGCCACGGTAGATCCAAGCTCTATGACGCGGCAGCCTTTCAGAGGCCCCGGTCCTTCAGTGCTGTCATAGGCATCATTGTCCTGATCGATCACCTGCAACCTCCTTCAGACGTCGTAATGCGCTTGTAGTGGGTAGTTCGGCCAATGCGAAAAGCATTTTTTCGATCTACGGGGCCTGCTTGCGGGCTCCTGCTTTTGTCTCGCCTGTCAGCGGGTAAGTCGACTATATAATTTATGCTACAAAAAAGTCAACAAAATACTCTACTATTTTGTGGAAAGGTAAGCTAAAAGCCTAATATGCTTCCGTTAAGTTGTGCTGGTCTGAGTGGCGTAAGTAGCAAATATGGTGCGTTCCTAAGACTGATGCTCTTAGCACGTAAGCCTCCTTTGATTCAATATTCGCTTTGATTTCCAGAATAGAAAGGAGCGTCGGCGCGCCTTGCCCTTCCAGGCGTAGCAGGCAAAGCCGAATATCGATATGCGAGGCGGGTGATACGCCGGGCTCCAGTGCTTATGCGAGGCGCCAGCCATGACTAACGTTGCACGGACGCTCGACAGGGTAGTTGCCCCACGGTCAAGCTTGCGTGGCCGGCGGTGACATTACTCATGTCCGCTTTCTTTCGTCTTTCTGCTTTAGCACTGCGGCTGTCTGCGCCGGTCGTCACGTCGACGACACAGGCAGCCAAACTCACACAAAGTCGAGGGTAGAGGTCTATGGTGACATTGATACTGGCGTGGGTAGCCAGCGCACGCGCTAAACAGTCCCCAGCGCTTACTCAGTCGAACTCAAGTACGCAATAGTCAGGCAGCGGAGACGGGTTGTACCGCGCGTTGAGGCTGTTGACGACCGCATTGCGGCCGCTCCATCTACGCACCAACCTCAGTAGAGACTTAACTTATACAAATGAGACCAAGCCGCCAGCCAGTCGTACTAGATATCAGCTGCCTTCTCTGCCTATCCCCGGTATCGTCTCCCGCAGTCTCGCTGCGGATTCCTTTAGCGCTTTGAGCATTACCTCAACATTTGCTTCGGTAAAACGCGTGATGATCCCCGAGAGCGACAGCGCACCTCGAAACATACCGTCCTGATCCAGTACCGGAACTGCCAGGGCTGCAAGGTCTGGGTCTCGTTCGCCCAGGGAAACCGCATACCCCCGAGGCAGCAAGGCTTGCCGCTCGCTTTCATCATCGGTCTGATAAGCCTGAAGCACATGGCCCGAAGCGCCACTGCTCAAGGGCAGGGCGATGCCTTCATCCAGATGATGTCGCGCCGATCGTCGGGAATTTTCCCGGTATAGACATACTCTCAAGTCCCCCTCGCGCACATACAGCGAGGCGGTTTCATCTATTGCGTCCACCAGTTTGACCAGCTCGGGGCGTATGAGGGCTTCAAGGTCGAAGCTGGCGCTGTAGAGCAAGCCGAGCCGCCAGGTGGCCTGGCCGATCGTGAATCGGCCGTCTTTCCGGCGAACCAGGAATTGAAAGCGCTCCAGCGATGCAGCCAGGCGCAGTACCGTGCTCTTGTACATGCCGGTCGCTTCGGCGAGCTCCGTCAATGTCATTGACGGACGCCGTCTGTTAAACGCCTCGAGAAGGGACAAGGCGCGATCAACAGCCTCAACACCGCTTTTTGCCATGTGGCTCTCCATAAATTTGGCGTGATTATCTCACTCTGTTCGTCCGTCAAAAACAAAACAGCACTGCGCAAGGCGCGTAGACGGGGTTGCATTGTTTGACGAACATTTATATTAAGGTCTATCATACAGAACTTCAGTTCTATCAGATAAAACTTTATCTGTTCAAAGAAGCGGCTAATCTATAAATCCGCGTTTATCCCATCAAAGCGTTGCTAATTTGTTCGAAAATAGGAGGACAGCATGCGCACTACTTTTTATACAAAGCTGATCACGGCATTGGCCCTGACGGCCGTGGCTTCTGTTGCAAGCGCTAAGGTTGTTTTTAGCGGTGTATCACCTACGTCTGACGACTACGCTCTTGGCGTTGTGTGGTCCGGTCTGGCCAGGCAGGCCGGGATAGACATGACAGTCGTGGAGAACGGCACCGTTGCCGGGCTTAGAAAAACGGCGATGAACGAAACCGATATGGTGGCGATTGGTGCGCCGCATTATCGGGATGCAGTGAATGGATCGGGCGCCTATGCGCGTGATCCTGAGTCATTGCGCAGTCAATACAAGAATATGAAAGCGATTCTCGGTATGCCTTCCGGAATGGCTCAATATCTTGTGAATGCGAAGAGCGATATTCACAATTTTGCGGATTTCGATGGCAAGAAGGTAGGGATAGGCCGCCCGGGTGGCAATGCAGGCCAGGTGTCAAAAGAGCTGTTCAAAATTCAGAATATCAAGGTGGACGGGCAGCATCTCGAATACGGCCCTGCGCTGGAGCAGCTCGCAACGGGTTCTCTTGATGGCACGCTGGTATGGGGCAGCATTCCCAATGCGTCGATCGATAATGCGTCGCGTGGCACCAAGTTGCGGTTTGTTTCCCTGGGCGCCGATACATTCGAAAAACTGCAAAGCACCATTTCCAATGGGCAGTTCTACATCCTGCAGGAAGTGCCGGCGAAAGTCATACAGAAAGCCTATGGAGGACGTGTAGAGGTTACGGGCGATACCGCCAGATTCTGGACGTTTCCGTGGCAAGTCATGGTGCGGGCCGATATGGACGAGCAGACGGTATACACGCTGACCAAGACACTATGGGAAGGCATAGACAAGGTTCACGAGGCAAGCCCAGCGCTTTCTCTGATCAACATCAAGAACACGCTAAAGGGTATTTCGGCGGATCTGCATCCTGGCGCAGCACGCTACTACCGAGAAATAGGCCTGATCAAATAGCGTGGCACCGTCGGTATCCGGGCGCCGGCGCGCCCGCATCTCTTAGTCCACACTTGGACCAGTGAACATGTTCAAACTCGATAAAACATTGCACCTGCTTGGCATAACAGCGTGCGCGGCACTCTCCCTTTTCATTGTGCTCACCCAGTTCTTTGGCCGCTTTCCATCGCAGATTCAGTATGGAACCTGTCTGATGCTGGCTATTGTCGCCATTGCGTCCTTGCGCAGGGGGGCAACGGAGCAAGCGCCGCGCTCGGTAGCGTCGCTGCTCGGTGCGGTACTGATTGTTCTGGCTTCCGTACTGACTTGGGCTTACTTCTCCAATCAGTACGACGACATCGCCAATTTCCGTGAGGGTTTGCCCAGCATCGGTGACTTATGGTGCTATGCCATCGGAACGCTGCTGGTCATTTGGGCGGCCCATAAGGCAGAAGGGTGGATGTTGACGACGGTGGTGATGGTGGCCGTGGGTTATCTCGCATTTGGACACCTGCTTCCAGGGATTTTTGAACACCGGGCGTTTGCCCTAAGCCGTATTCTCGAGGTGTCGTACAGCTACCGCGGAATATTCGGTGTGGCCCTGGCTTCAGTGGTCGATATTGTCATCGCCTTCGTTATTCTTGGTACGGCATTAAGGCTTACTGGCGTTGGCGATCTTTTCAATGATCTTGCGCTGTTGCTGACCAAGGGCAAGCGGTCAGGCCCAGCGCAGACTGCAATCATCGCGTCTACGTTTTTTGGATCGATAAATGGATCGGCGCCCGCCAACGTGGCGGCAACGGGTGTGTTGACCATTCCGATGATGAAGCGAAGCGGCTTCTCGCCCCGTTTTGCGGGCGCCGTGGAAGCAACTGCATCGTGTGTCGGGCAGATCATGCCGCCAGTGATGGGCGTCGGCGCTTTTATTATGTCCGACATCGCGGGCGTTCCCTACATCAACATCATGGTAGCGGCAATATTGCCTGCCTTGCTTTACGTCTTTTCCTTGTCGATTACCGTTTCGTGCGAAGCGGGCCGGCAGAACATCACCCCATTGGTGGAAGAGGCCGGGCCGAAATGGAATCGCGGCATGAGCATACGACTGGGCTTGCTTGTGCTGGGTTTTGGCAGCCTGCTCGCCATGTTGATTTCGGGTTTGCCAGCAACCTATTGCGGTCTGGTGGCTACCGGTATTCTGCTGGCGGCGGCCACCCTGTTTCCCGAGACAAGGTTGAAGCGCAAGCAGTGGGTCGAAATGTTTACTGACAGCGGCAGGGATTCGCTTTCTGTGCTGCTGTCGTGCGCAGCCATCGGTATCGTCATTGCCGCGCTGTCCTCGACAGGCTTTGGCATCAAGCTCAATCAGGAGATCACCGCGTTGGGCGCGGGTTCCATGCTGCTGGCGCTCTTGCTGGCTGCCGCCTGCTCAATCGTGCTGGGCATGGGCTTGCCGACAGCTGCGTCTTATCTCATGGTGATATTCGTCGCAGGCCCGGCGCTCATCGAGCTGGGCGTGCCCAAGCTAACCGCGCACATGTTCGTTTTTTATTACGCGGTGCTGTCGGCGATTACGCCGCCTGTTGCCCTGGCGGTCTTTGCGGCAGCGGCCATCGCCAAAACCAAACCCATGGGGCTGGCCATTACCGCCATGCGCATCGCTGCGGTTGGGTTCGTTCTGCCCATTATGTGGGTTTATCACCCAGAGCTCATGGTGACGCCGAACACGGATTGGGTTGCGCTGGGCATTTATCTGCCATTCGTGATCCTGGCCATCGTGGCGCTGGCTTCGGGGCAGACCGGGCATCTGATCCGGCCGCTTACGCTTTTGGAGCGGATCGGATTCATCGCCGCTGCAGTATTGATCGCATTGCCGCATGAGGCGTTAAACGTAGCCGTTGGCATTGCACTGCTGCTTTATTTCATCTTTCTGTTCAGAGGAAAAAAACGTGTCACAGCAGCTTGAAGGCTTGCGTATTCTCGATCTTACTAATGTGCTGGCTGGTCCGTTCTGCGCCTATCAGCTGGCGCAACTGGGGGCGGACGTCATCAAGATCGAGATGCCGGGAACCGGAGATCTGGCTAGACAACTCGGCGCAGATCCTGAACTGAACAAACTATTCATGGGTACCTCTTTTCTTGCCCAGAATGCCGGCAAGCGTTCCGTTACCCTGAACCTGAAGCGGGCCGAGGGCCGCGAAGCTTTCCTGAAGCTGGTCCAGACCTCGGACGCCGTCATCGAGAACTTCCGTCCCGGTGTCATGGACAGGCTGGGGCTGGGCTATGACGCACTGAAGGCAGTCAAGCCGGACCTGGTCTACTGCGCCATATCAGGTTATGGCGCCGATGGTCCCTTGCGCGAGAACCCCGCTTACGACCAGATTATCCAGGGTATGGCAGGCGTCATGAGCGTTACCGGCGATGAGCATTCCGCGCCGCTGCGTGTGGGATATCCTGTTGCCGACACCATGGGCGGTATTACCGCCGCATTTGCCGTCACCGCTGCCTTGCTCAAACGCGAGCGCAGCGGGCAGGGAGAGTTTGTGGACGTGTCCATGCTTGAATCCACCATGGTCGCCATGGGCTGGGTAGTGTCGAATTGGCTGCTCGCCAACGTACGGCCAAGCCCGATCGGCAACGAGAACATGACCGCGGCACCGTCCGGCACGTTTGCAACCAAAGATGGCCTGCTCAATATCGCTGCCAACAAGCAGACGCAGTATGAAACCTTATGCGCTTTACTGGAATGTGAGCAACTGATTGAGGACGCGCGATTCAAGGACAGGGAAGATCGCAAACGCAACCGTTATTTGCTCAAGGATGAGCTGGAACTGGCGTTGGCGCGCCATTCTGCTGCCTACTGGGCGAAGCTGTTTAACCAGCACAATGTCCCCGCAGGCGAAGTGCTGGATGTGCCGTCCATCCTGGAACACGAGCAGATACAGAGCCGCGGATTCTTGCAGCGCTTTGAAAATGTGCAGGGCTTGGATAAGGATGTTCAGGTCGTGCGGGCAGGCTTTAGATATGCAAGCGGCGATCCTGCTTCGAAAACACCTCCTCCATCCCTGGGCGCTGATACCCACGATATCCTTGGATCGCTGGGATACAGCGCAGAAGCGATCTCAAACCTTGAAGCAGCAGGGGCAATATGAGCACTCAGCAGGATAACAATCGCAACGATGATGCCGTACAGGCCATGCAGGACTGGTGGAGTACAGACATCATCGAGATGTCTCCCGGTTCGATCCGGTACCGTGGTTACGCGATAAAGGAATTGATCGGTAATGTGAGTTTCCCGCAGATGATCTGGCTGATGGTTCGCGGAGATCTGCCTGAAGCAGGGCAGGCCCGTCTTCTGGAAGCCGCACTGGTCGCAGGCGTGGACCATGGGCCGCAGGCGCCTTCTATCGCGATTGCTCGCATGGCTGCAACGTGCGGTGTCGGGCTGAACAACGCCATGGCCTCGGGCCTGAACGTCCTGGGCGATGTCCACGGCGGTGCGGGTGAACAGGCCGTGGAGCTTTATCAGCAAGTCTATGAGCGCATAGCGCGTGGCATGGCCATGAAGCAGGCATGCGAAGAGGTGTTGGCGGATTTCTGGTCAAGGGGAAAGAAGTTCGTACCCGGGTTCGGGCACAGATTTCACCCCGTCGATCCACGTGCGCCACGTTTACTCGCACTGGTCGACGAAGCCCGCGAAAAGGGTTTCGTACGGGGGCTTTATGCTGACATCGCCCGATGTGTTGAAGCGGTCATCCAGCAGGAGAAAGGCCGTCATATTCCCATGAATATTGATGGCGCGACGGCTGTCATCTATGCTGAGCTGGGTTTTGCCCCGGCGCTGGCGCGTGGCCTGTTCTGTCTTTCCCGTTCTGTCGGAATACTCGCCCATTCTTGGGAGCAAATGCAGGAACCAACCCGCAATAAAGGGCCTATTCCTCGCCAGTACATCTGGCGCTACACGGGCACACCGGCCCGCTCACTGGAAGGAGACGACGCATGAGCCTGTACGCCCCACCCACTGAAGTCGCTACACAACGATTTACCAGCCTGCCTGATGCCCTGCGGGTGCGCAACGGCGATTCTGGCTGGGTAGCGGCCAACAAGCCTGGACAGGCTGTAGATTCCTTTCTTGAAGGGCCGTCTTTTGACCGGCATGGCAACCTTTATGTGACGGATATTCCCTACGGAAGAATCTTTCGGATTGATCCGGAGGGAAACTGGGAGCTGGTTGCTCAGTATGACGGATGGCCCAATGGCCTGAAAATACACCGCGATGGCCGGATTTTTATTGCCGACTATAAACACGGAATTATGGTTCTGGACCCCGCGTCAGGGCAGGTTGCCCCGCTGTTGACGCATCGGCGAAGTGAGGGTTTCAAAGGCATCAACGATCTGATTTTTGATCATGATGGCCGACTGTATTTTACCGACCAGGGTCAGACTGGCATGCATGATCAGAGCGGTCGCGTATTTCGCTATGATCCGTCTACCGGGCGGTTAGACTGCCTGCTCTCGAACGGCGTAAGCCCTAACGGCATTGCGCTTAGCCCGGATCAGAATGTGCTCTATGTCGCGATGACGCGCGGCAATGCCGTCTGGCGCATGCCGCTGTTTGGTGACGGCTCCGTCTCCAAAGTGGGAATATTCGTGCAGATGGCCGGAGGCGTCAGCGGGGCAGATGGCCTGGCCGTTGATCAGGCAGGTAATCTGTTTGTGGCCGATGCAGGAAATGGATGCGTCTGGTCATTCTCGCCTTATGGGAAGCCATTGCATCGCTACCTTGTGCAGTCGGGTGGCCGCACGGTCACCAATCTTGCGTTTGGTGGCCCGGATAATCGCTCGCTGTTTATTGTTGATTCATCAAAGGGAGCCATTTCTCGCGTAGAGACTGAGCAGCCTGGTTTGCCTTTGTATTCGCACGATTGAACCTAAAGCACCTTCACAGCCCGCCCAATGAACTGAATCGGCCCGGTGGGGCGTCCCGTCGGCGAACCCGTACGGGGCTCCAGCGTCAGCTCAAACAACTGATTGTTCTCCAGCGCGGGCAGCGTATCCAGCGGTACGGTAATACGTTGTCCGGGCTGGACCAGCCCAAGGGAGACCGGGGCGTTCCAGCCGTCGGCCTTGGTCCAGAACTGCAGCGCCTTGTCGGCGGGCACGTCCAGTACAGCCAACGGCGTCAGCACTATCTGTCGATCGGAACGCGCGTGTACCACCCAGCCGGGCGCTGTGTCGCCCGGCGCGACCAGCACAACCATATATCGGGTCTCAGGTGACGTAAGCGGATTCATCGTCAACACGACCACCAGCGCTGCCGCGGCAAACCCTGACGCTGCCAAACCTCTCCAGAGTGTCAGCGAGCGCCAGAGCATGGACCATCCTGCACGGGATGCGTGTCGCACCGGCGTGGCGACAGGCTCCAGCGCATCCAGGCTGCGGACGATGCGCGGCCAAAGCCTTGCGGAGGGCGGTGAGGGCGGTACCAGTGCTGTCAGTGGCAGAAGACGGGCTTCCCAGGCCTGCACGGCAGCCCGCAGCGCAGGCTCGGTGGCCAGGCGCTGCTCGACCTCACGCCTTTGTTGGCCTGATAAAGTGCCTAATACATATTCACCGGCCAGTTCATGCAGGTCGCCAGCGTCGGCGGTAGACGAAGTGGTGCTCATGTCATGCACTCTCGCAGCGCGGCCAGGCTGCGCCTGATCCAGGCCTTGATCGTGCCCAGCGGCGCATTCAGGCGTTCGGCGATCTCGCGGTGCGAGAAGCCATCGACATAAGCATGCAGGATACAGTTGCGCCGTACCGGTTCAAGCTGTTCCAGACAGAAGGCAATGCGGCCATGGCTGGCTTCTGCAGACAAGCTGGCGGTGATGTCTTTCCAGGCCTGGACCGAGGCATGGTCATCCAGGGCGGCGACCGCGTCTTCATCCACGTCGATGTGCCGGCCGCCGTCGCGCACGGCATTGAGTGCCAGGTGGCGGGCGATGCTGTAGATCCAGCCGCGGGCTGACCCTTTGGCAGGGTCAAAGCGCGAGGCGCCCGTCCATATCTTGATGCAGGTATCGTGCACGATATCTTCGGCCATGGCCGCGTTGCGCACAATGCGCAATACCACGCCCAGCAGACGTCCGCCTTCGTGGTTGTAGAGTTGCAGCAAGGCATCGCGCTGACCAGCGGCACAGCCGGCCAGCGCAGCTTCGTAATCGAAATCACCAGAAGCGGGCGTCACAGTGGCTTGATCCCCGGAAGTGTGTTCTCAATAATGCAGGCGGGTTCAGCTCGCTGCCCCGCCTGCATCCGCTTATTGTGCTTTCCAGAAGATATAGTCGGCCTGATAGGAGACGGTTTCTTTTTCGCCTTTGCGGGCAGGGCTGCACTCGGTCTTGGGGGCTACGCCGCCCTTGATTGCGACACGCTGGATATAGCTTACGCCGGTCATATTACCATCGCCCATCGCGGGATTCGCCTTCACCAGTTGATAGGGGATATTGCCGTCGCCGGCTGGTGCTACGGCAAGCTGCGTTGCCGTTACCTTGGAGCCGTCCATCGCTTCCCAGGTGGCAGGTGGGCCGTAGTAAGTGCCAACCTGTTTGCCCGAACGGTCCTTGAGCACGGCCTTGGGGCCGGCAAATACCCATGCTACCTGGTCGGCGGACTTGTCTTTGGCGCGGCACTCATAGGTGATGTCGCCGCTACCCACCGTTTCCCAGGCAATCTTGTTGCCTGCCGGTACCTTGATGGAATCGGGCAGGCCATCCTGAGAGAAGGCGCCGCCGGCGTGGGCCATGGTTGTGCCGGCAGCCAGCAGTAGGGCGAGTCCGGTGCGAAGCGGGAGGGACAGGCGGGCAGTCGATTGCGAAGTCATAAACGTTCTCCAAAGGAAGGGCAGTCGGACAGCGACAGAGTTCTGTGCTGCTGTACTGAATACCCGCCAGGATGGCCTTTGGATGCAGTGACTTCGAAATATTTATTATTTTATTTAGTGTCGACTGTGGAAGGCGTATTTTGCGACACGGCTTGGAGTTTCGTGGATCTGGCGCGGTGTTAGTTGACCCTCGTGGCGCCTTGTTCGGCCAGCATCGCGGCAGCCTCGGCATAGCTTACATACCGATAGCCATACCAAAGCATCAGAATCCTCAGGCCAAACGCAAGAATCAACAGCAGCGATAGCAGCACATATAGTGAGAGCAACAGCCGGTTACTCTGGTAATAGTAAGTTTGCGTCTGGCCATCTCGTATGCCGACCAGGCGGTTTCCCTGGATGTAGAGTATCGACTCATCCTGCGTGCGGGATGCCCGTACGAGATACCTGATCAGCCGCTTGGGCACGGTCACATGAGAAGCGCCTGATCGCCAATTTCTATAGCGGTGTAGCTGACGACTCGTGGCCTGACGTGGGTGTAGCCCAACATGGCGACAACACACTGAACTGACTTCATGCCTTGCTCCGAAAATACTATGGGTAATAGCCGGAGTTGCTACTGGGTATTGGCTATCGGGTGGTAGATTGAGAGAATACTCATTTGACTGCACATGTCGTGAAAATTGCGTGAAAAAAAGCGGCTTGATGTAAGGAAATAGAACAGACAGACACTGAGTATAGACGTTTCAGTATTAAGGGATTGTGTTATTTGTGCTCAGTCTGCATATATAATAACTTATGGCGTAATAATTACAACTAATCTATATTGTTTTAATAATATGTGTAAATTTTAAATTAGTTTAATTTAATGTATTTAATTAATATATATGAATCGTCGAGATATATTTAAATTATTTTTATCGTCAGGTTTTTTTAGGCGTGAATTTTTACAAAAAATTGCGGCAATTGCTTTGTTTGTTTCTAACAATAATGAATCTTCGAGTGTTGAGATTGATTATAAAAAATATATCACTCCAGAGGATTGTGGTGACGACATTAATATGGCAGTCAAGGCGGCATTTGTTCTAAAACGAACGCTTATTCTTAAAAAAATATATACATTGGATAATATAAATTCAGATGGATATTTAATAACTCTAATTGGAGGAATATCAATTAGGGCAGCGGGAGAAAACTGTGGATTTAGAGTGGCTGATGGATTGGCTCCCTATGTTTCAATAATAGGGGCCCATAAGAATGCAGATGTTTCTAAATTGGATATTCGTGGAATTGTGTTTGATCACAATGAAAAAGGGAATGTTAATATCAAAAACAATAACAATGGAAATTATAGACATACAATAAAAATGTTTCGCTGTAGGGATTTCATTATACGGAAAAACACTATAATTGGATCTACAGGAAGGCAATCATTTTTTATTAATGAAGGATCCCAGAATAATGCTGTATGCAGAGGTGATATTAGAGATAATTCATGGCAGGATTTCGGATATGATCCAAATAAAGTAATTTCAGATTCTAGCGTTATTTATATAAATGGCGCTGACATAAATGTTATTGGAAATAGTTTCCATGCTGCGTCGTATGGTGCTAATGGCGCGAGATGTGCAATAGAGATTCATTCTACTAGAACAAATATTTCAAATAACAAAATATGGGGATTTTTTGTTGCCATAAACCTGTGTGGGATTAGGCAGTCGGGGGTGGTTCAAGATATTGTTTGTGAAAACAATATTATTGATGTTGTTCTGAATGGAATCAGGCTCTTCTCAACTAAAAGCGGAGAACACAGATCAGGCGATGGCTTGTCGGATGTTCTTGTAAAACGAAATAAAATACGTATCCGGCAATTAACTGCGGATCCAAGTATGCTTGATACTGCCCGACTTTTTGGGATTGGCATATATCAATCCACTGATTTGGCAATCCGGAGAGTGCAGGTTATTGAAAATAGCATTGAATATGATTATGAGGAGAAAATATCTTATTACTCGAATCCGGCTCCAGCAATTGGAGTTGTAACGACGCGAAAGCAAAATAAAATTATTTTTGAAGAAATCCATTTTGACAATAATAAAATAATAAATTCTCCTGGAATGGCGGTGGCCTTGGGTACAGGTGGCGGGGTTTTGATAAACTGCTCTGCCTTAAATAATTTAGCGATAAATCCGTGCCAATCTAAATCCATAAATCTCCGCCCATCCTCAAAGATCCCATTATTTAGTTATTCTTATTCTATTCAGGGTGAGCTTAATGCTAGTATAGAAATTAGGGATTTACGTGAGGTGCCAGATATTAATTATTGGGCCCAAATTTCTACAGAAAAAAAATGCTCTGAAGTTCCCATCAATATCTCGATAAGCGCTAATGTAGTCGGGGATTTGAGGGAGTTGCGCGCCGCAATAAAAACTCCAGATAACAATAATGTAATACCTTACGTACTAATTAAATGCAATAAAAATCTTTTGTCGATGAAGAAAACGTGGCGAGGTATATACAAAAAAGGAAGTAAATTCGTGCTTATTGGTAAGTAATATATATTTTTTGCTCTGCGATAAATTAATATTTTAATTAAATTTAAAATAGGATTTGATTGCTGAGCTGAGAAATATTATTATAATTTATGAGCCTGGTATATCTGTTTGTATTTATAACGAGATTTTATTGATAGTGATTATTCCAACTCATCTTGTCCATGGTAATCCTCCCATTTTTAACGGTCGTTAAAAGTAGAGGTTAGGCGGCCAAGGCCATTTTCTGAATTGGTGTAATGCCGCCCAGGGCCATATTTGGCCGTTCGTGATTGTATGTCCATAGCCACCGCGTTGCGAAGTTCTGGACATCAGAGACTGAATCAAACAGGTGGTGTGCCAGCCAGTCATAGCGGACCGTGCGGTTATACCGTTCAATATAGGCATTCTGCTGGGGCTTGCCCGGTTGGATAAACTGCAATTTGATGTGCCGCTTTTCGGCCCACTGCATCAAGGCCGAACTGACATATTCCGGACCGTTATCACAGCGAATTATTTTGGGACGCCCGCGCCACTCAATGATTTGATCGAGCGAACGAATCACTCGCAATGCTGGCAACGAGAAATCGACATCGATACACAGACCTTCGCGGTTGTAGTCGTCTATGACATTGAACAATCGGATACTGCGACCATCGGCCAACTGGTCATGCATAAAATCCATGGACCAGATTTCATTGGGCATGTAGGGTACTGCCAAGGGCTCAGGCTGCTCGCGTACCAAGCGTTTACGCGGTTTGATACGCATATTCAGCTCCAACTCCCGGTAAATACGATAAATGCGCTTGTGATTCCATTTAAAGCCTTTGACATTACGTAGGTACAAATAGCAGAGCCCAAAGCCCCAGTTGCGTTGGTTGTGGGTCAGCCGTAAAAGCCAGTCGGCAATCAGCTGATTGTCGCTGTTTGCCTTGCATTGGTAGCGGTAGCAGGTTTCGCTGATGCTAAACGCATCGCACGCGCCACGGATGCTCAGCCCGAATCCTTGTACTGCTCGTTGTGCCATCTCACGTCGATGAGATGGCTTCACCACTTTTTTTCGATGGCTTCCTTCAGCACCTCAGCCTTGAGCCGTTCTTCGGCATACATCTTCTTGAGCCTGGCGTTCTCCGTCTCCAGCTCTTTCATACGCGACATGAGCCCTGCATCCATGCCGCCGTACTTGGCGCGCCATTTATAGAACGAGGCGCTACTCATCCCGTGCTCACGACAAAGCTCCGGTACGGGCGTACCCGCTTCGGCTTGCTTCAGGATGGCGATGATTTGACTGTCGGTAAAGCGTGAGGTCTTCATGCAAAATTCCCTAAATACTGCTGTTAGAAAATTCTACCTTTAAGTCCGTTCCTTTTTCGGGAGGATTACCGGGGTAATGTCGCGTTGGCGTCACTGGCAACCACAAACTACCGACTAAAATACAACGGCCCCTTACGGGGCCGTGTCAATGCGTGTCGTGCGGGCGCTTACAGTTTTACGAGGAAAAAGCGCAATGGCTGTATACCTCAGTGTTCAGCGATAAGTTGAGAATACTCGGTCAAAACCAAGCTGAGCGAGTATTCGGTATGTTTATGCCGTGACATGGAGGCTGTTAGAGCGTCCTAACTGCGACTACAGCCGCAGATCGGAGTCGGTGGGCGCCAGCGCGTACTTCAGGTCGTACAGCACATGCTCGGGCTTGCCCAGCGCGCGGATGGCCGCTGCGCCCATTTCCACGAACTGGTGGTGCGAGACCGCCAGGATGATGCCGTCGTAGGCGCCGTCGGCAGGCGTGTCGATGGGCGTGATGCCGTATTCGTGCACGGCCTCATCGGCATCGACCCAGGGATCGTACACATC